>NZ_JBIBKD010000005.1:0-714470 GCF_042959065.1 Streptomyces sp. NPDC007929
TCAGAATGTTTCCGATGGACGGGGTATCAACATATCTGGCGTTGACTTTTGGCACGCTGTTGAGTTCTCAAGGAACGGTCGCTTCCTTTGTACTCACCCTCTCGGGCTTTCCTCCGGGCTTCCCTTCGGTCTTGCGTTTCCGACTCTATCAGATCTTTCCGATCCGATTTCCTCGGTGCTTTCCAGGTTCCCGCTTTCGCGTTTCCCTTTCCGGCGGTTCCGACTCTATCAGATCCTTTCGGGCCTGATCCCCGGTCAGCGGGGTTTGTCCTCGCGGCCGTTGGGCCGTTCCGACGTCCCTAACCTTAGCGCGCCCTCTCGGCGATTCCCAAATCGAAGCCGGTGTGGAGTCGATCGGTCGTCGAGTCCCAATTCGAATTGAATTCGGGCATGCCGAAATCAACCCTGTCGGGAGGTCGAGCTGGTGGTTTGGGTGCCGCTGCTGCGGCGGAAGTGTTGTCGAAGAACCGTTACGGCTCGGCGGCAACCCGAAGAACTCTACGGATCGTCCAGGGCGCTGTCAACCAGCCCCTGTCAAGATCTTTTCAGCCCCGAGGTCGGTCCAGGTCGGTGAGACGTCCGCCGGCGTCCGGCTGGGCGTCCTCGACCCGTCGTAGGAGACGCGTGAGCACTTCGCCCAGCGCCGTGCGCTCGTCGGGGGTCAGGTCCTGGAGCAGGTCCTCCTCGAAGACCGACGCCAGGCGCATCGCCTCCAGCCACTTCTCTCGCCCCTCGGATGTCAGCTCCACGATGACGCGTACGCGGTTGGTCTCGTCTCGCTCACGGGTCACCAGGGATTCGGCGACCATGCGGTCGATCCGGTGGGTCATCGCGGCCGGGGTGAGGCCGAGGCGCTTAGCGAGGTCGCTCGGGCCCAGTCGGTAGGGAGCGCCGGAGAGGACGAGGGCCTTGAGGACCTCCCACTCCGTGTTGCTGATGCCGAGGGTCGAGGTCTGGCGGCTGTAGGCGACGTTCATACGGCGGTTCAGGCGGGACAGGGCCGAGACGATCTGCTCGACCTGGGGATCGAGGTCCTGGAACTCGCGCTGGTACGCGGCGATCTGCTCTTCGAGGGTCGGCTCGCTGGGGCCGGGGGTGTCGCCCATGTGCGCAGTATCGCACGCTCGTTCTTTGCCTTGAAGTCCTTGGATATGTACTCTTTAGCTTCGAACTTTAGCTTCGAAGTCTTCACTCCTAACTTGTGAGAGAGGTGAACGTGACCAGGGCGATGGGCGCAGCGATGCGCCGCATTCACGTGGGCAACGCACTCAGCGCGTTCGGGCTCGGCTTCACGGTCCCGTACCTGTACGTCTATGTGGCGCAGGTGCGAGGGCTGGGGGCCATGACGGCGGGTCTCGTACTCGCCGTCTTCGCTGTGGCGGCGCTGGTCGTGCTGCCGTTCGCCGGGCGGGCGATCGTCCGGCGGGGGCCGCTGCCTGTGTTGCTCACCGCCCTGGTCACCGCCGCCGTCGGCGCGCTCAGCCTGGGGGTCGCGAGCAGCGCGGCGGCGGTGCTGGTGTCGGCGTCCCTGCTGGGGGCCGGGCAGGCCGTGATGCAGCCGGCGCTCGCGACGATGATCGTGGACTGCTCGTCGGCGGACACGCGCTCGCGTGCCTTCGCCATGCAGTTCTTCCTGCAGAACCTGGGGCTCGGTGTCGGTGGTCTGATCGGCGGGCATCTGGTCGACACCAGCAGCGCCGCCTCCTTCACTCTGCTCTTCGCGATCGAGGCGGCGATGTTCCTGCTGCTGGTCGTGGTGATGGTGACCGTGCGGCAGCCGCACGCGCCGCGGATCGAGGGCGCTCCCCAGGCTTCGGGCCGGGGCAGCTGGAAGCAGCTGATGGGCAATCGGGCCATGGTGCAGCTGTGCGTGCTGGGTTTCGTGCTGTTCTTCGCCTGCTACGGGCAGTTCGAGTCGGGGCTCAGTGCGTACGGGGTCGAGGCCGCCGGGATCTCGACGTCGGCGCTGGGGACCGCGCTCGCCGCGAACACGCTGATGATCGTCGTCGCGCAGTTCGCCGTGCTGCGGTTCGTGGAGCGGCGCCGACGGTCACGGGTGATCGCCGCTGTCGGGCTGATCTGGGCCGTGGCGTGGGCCGTCGCCGGGTACGCGGGGCTCGGGCACGGGAGCCAGGAGATGGCGACGGCCGCGTTCGTGTCGACGTACGCGCTGTTCGGGCTCGGGGAGGCGATGCTGTCGCCGACCGTGGCGCCGCTGGTCGCGGATCTCGCGCCGGAGGGGATGGCGGGGCAGTACAACTCCGCGTTCGCCCTGGTCAAGCAGCTCGCGCTGGCCGTCGGGCCGGCGGTGGGCGGGCCGCTGGGGGCTTCGCTGCACGCGCCGTACATCGTGGCGTTCCTGGTGTTCTCGCTGGGGATCAGCGTCCTGGCCGTGCGGTTGGGGCGGCAGCTGACCGAGGCGCAGGACCAGCCGTGGGTCGGCAAGAGCCGGGTCGTGGCGCGGGGTGGGACGCCCGTCTCCGCGGAGGTCTGATCCCCGGCCCCTTCCCTTCTAGGCGGTCTGGGTGCGGGGCAGGGCGAACTCGCACCAGACCGCCTTGCCGCCGCCGGGGGTGCGGCGGCAGCCCCAGTTCGAGGCGATCGTGGCGACGATGGCGATGCCGCGGCCCGATTCGTCGCCCGGTTCCGCGCGGCGGCGTCTGGGGAGGTGGTCGTCGCCGTCGGTGACCTCGATGATCAGCCGTCTGTCCGTGCGGCGCAGGCGCAGTCTCATCGGCGGGGTGCCGTGCTGGAGGGAGTTGGCGACCAGTTCGCTGGTGGCCAGGACGCCCAGGTCGTGCAGGTCGGCGGGGAAGCGCCAGCTGGTCAGGACGCCGGAGGCGAAGGCACGCGCGCGTGGGGCCGCTTCCACACCGCCCAGGAGTTCCAGGGCGGCGTTGCGGAAGAGCTCGCCGTCGGCTCCGGTGCGGGCGGGGTGCTGGAGGACCAGGACGGCCACGTCGTCGTCGTGGTCGGGGGTCACTCCGGCGGAGCGGACCAGGCGGTCGCAGACGACCTGAGGGGTTCCGGTGGCTCCGGCCAGGGCGCGTTCCAGAGCGGCGATGCCCTCGTCCAGGTCAGCGTCGCGGCGCTCCACCAGGCCGTCCGTGTAGAGGACGGCCGTGGAGCCGGGGGTGAGGGGGATCGAGCCCGAGGTGTGCATCCAGCCGCCGGTGCCGAGCGGGGGGCCGGTGGGTTCCTCGGCGCGCAGGACCGTGCCGTTCTCGTCGCGGACGAGGATCGGCAGGTGGCCCGCCGAGGAGTAGATCAGCTTGCCCTCGTTCGGGTCGTGGATGGCGTACGCGCACGTGGCGATCTGGTTGGCGTCGATCTCGGCGGCGAGGCCGTCCAGGAGCTGGAGGACCTCGTGCGGGGGGAGGTCGAGGCGGGCGTAGGCGCGGACCGCCGTGCGGAGCTGGCCCATGACCGCGGCGGCGCGCACGCCCCGGCCCATGACGTCGCCGATGACCAGGGCCGTGCGGCCGCCGCCCAGGGTGATGACGTCGTACCAGTCGCCGCCGACCGCGGCTTCGGTGCCGCCGGGGTGGTAGGTCGCGGCGATGCGCAGGTCGTCCGGCTGTTCGAGCTCCTGGGGGAGCAGGGAGCGCTGGAGGGTGACGGCCGTTTCGCGCTGGCGGCGCTCGCTGGCGCGCAGGCGTTCGGCGGCTTCGGCGTGGTCGGTGACGTCGGTGGCGAAGACCAGGACGCCGCGGCCCTCGCTGCCGCCGTTGCCGTCGTCCTGGGTGACCGGGGTGCAGGTGAATGTGTAGGAGCGGCCGTCGGGGGCCTTGCGGGACTTGACCGTGCGCGGCTTGCCGCTGCGCTGGACCTGGTCCAGGAGGGGGAACAGGCCGAGGGCGTCCAGCTCGGGGAGCGCCTCGCGGGCGCGTTCGCCCAGGGGGCGTACGCCGAAGGCGCTCGTGTAGGCGTCGTTGACGTAGGCGATGCGGTGGTCGGGGCCGTGGACCAGGGCGACGAGGGAGGGGACGCGGTCGAGGACCTCACGCACGCGCAGTTCGTCGACGCCGGGTACGGAGGGTGACTCGTCGGTCGGGTGTTCGGCACGGGCGGCGGGCACGGAGCCTTCCCCCCGCCGGTCCGGGGAGGCCGTATGCTCGGTCCGCGCTGCGGCGCGGCGCTGCGTTCCGGGGAGCCGGGCGCTCCAGCGCGTGAAGTTCACGAATCCTTGCCTCGTGTAGTGGTCGGCGGCCGGCACCGGAACCGGCCGGGGCCCCTGAGGGCCCGCACCGGGGCGAGTGGTGGCACGCCCGCGATGGTGGACCAGTCTGGCAGTGCGCGGACCGGACCGACATCCGTCAGACGCCGGGCCGGCCGATGGAGTTCCTGGGTCCGGTCAGGACGACCCCTTCGGGTTGTTCGGGGGATCCAGAGAAGGCTTTCCACCGGCCGCGAGTTCGAACTCCGCCCGGGGGTGTTCGAGTGAACCCAGGGACACGATCTCCCGCTTGAACAGGCCGGCCAGCGCCCATTCGGCGAGCACGCGCGCCTTGCGGTTGAAGGTGGGCACGCGGCTGAGGTGGTACGCGCGGTGCATGAACCAGGCGGGGTAGCCCTTGAGCTTGCGCCCGTAGACATGGGCGACGCCCTTGTGCAGGCCCAGGGAGGCGACCGAGCCGACGTAGGCGTGTTCGTACGTCTCCAGGGGCTCGCCGCGCAGGGAGTGGACGATGTTGTCGGCGAGGACCTTGGCCTGGCGGACGGCGTGCTGCGCGTTGGGGGCGCACTCGCGGCCCTTGTCGTCGGCGGTGACGTCGGGGACGGCGGCGGCGTCTCCCGCTGCCCACGCGTGCGTGGTGCCGTCGACGGACAGCTGCGGTGTGCAGCTGAGGCGTCCGCGGCCGTTGCGGGGCAGGTCGGTGGCGGCGAGCACCGGGTGGGGTTTCACACCGGCCGTCCAGACGACCGTACGGGTGGGGAAGCGGGCGCCGTCGCTGAGGACGGCGACCCGGTCGGCGCAGGATTCGAGGCGGGTCTCCAGGCGTACGTCGATGTTGCGGCGGCGCAGCTCGGTGACGGTGTAGCGGCCCATTTCCTCGCCGACCTCGGGCAGGATCCGGTCCGAGGCCTCGACGAGGATCCACTTCATGTCCTCGGGCCGGACGTTGTGGTAGTACCGCGCGGCGTAGCGGGCCATGTCCTCGAGTTCGCCGAGGGCCTCCACGCCCGCGAAGCCGCCGCCGACGAAGACGAAGGTCAGGGCCGCGTCGCGGATCGCGGGGTCGCGGGTGGAGGAGGCGATGTCCATCTGCTCGATGACGTGGTTGCGCAGGCCGATGGCCTCCTCGACGGTCTTGAAGCCGATGCCGTGGTCGGCGAGGCCGGGGACCGGCAGGGTGCGCGATACGGAGCCGGGGGCGAGGACGAGCTGGTCGTAGGAGAGGCGCTGTCCGCCCGTGCCCTCCTCCTCGGTGGCGAGGGTGGTGACGGTGGC
Organism: Streptomyces sp. NPDC007929; assembly: GCF_042959065.1. Classification (NCBI taxonomy): domain Bacteria; kingdom Bacillati; phylum Actinomycetota; class Actinomycetes; order Kitasatosporales; family Streptomycetaceae; genus Streptomyces; species Streptomyces sp. NPDC007929. The sequence continues at coordinate 5,453 of NZ_JBIBKD010000005.1, forward strand.
GGTGCGCTTGGCGTGGTCGACGGCGGTGACCTCGCCGATCAGGATCCGGCACCGGTCGAGGACGCGGCGCAGCGGCACGACGACATGGCGCGGGGAGATCGCGCCGGCGGCGGCCTCGGGGAGGAACGGCTGATAGGTCATGTACGGGTCGGGGGTGACGACGGTGATCTCGACCTCGCCCCGGTCCAGTTCCCGTTTCAGTCTGCGCTGCAGGCGCAGGGCGGTGTACATCCCGACGTAGCCGCCACCGACAACGAGAATGCGCGCACGTTCCTTCACCATCCCATGACGCACCCGTCGCTTGCGTTTGTCCACAGCCTCGACGAATTGTGTGACCGGAGCGGGAGAGCGCGCGGAGTTGGCCGGAATAGCGACGTTCTGTGCATCGATGCAGGTCAGAAGGGGTGGTGCGGGGGGCGCGCGGGGGCACATTCTGGACGTATGCGGCCCGTACTCCGATCGGTGGGCGCTCCGTGCGGAACCTGCCCCTTCTGAATTGACCCCCTCTCAACTATGTTCGTGTGTCGACGGGGTGTAGGGGGATGTGCTCACCGGGGTCCGCGACGGGCGGGCCGCGGGGACCGGGCCGTTCCCTCGCTCCGGTATCGAATGGCGGGGAGTGTCTCCGGGGGGAGACGTCATTACCGGGGGAATGCTTATGCGTGTTCAGGACTCTCATTGGTCGCCCGCGTCCGCGCTCGCGGCGGGCGGTATGACGATGAGCGCGGCGACGGGCAACGGACGCGACACGTCGCGGACGACGCCGCTGCGTGTGGACGCACAGCGCAATCTGGAGCACGTGCTGCGTGCGGCGCGTGAGGTCTTCGGCGAGCTGGGCTACGGCGCGCCGATGGAGGACGTGGCGCGGCGTGCGCGCGTCGGTGTGGGCACGGTGTACCGGCGGTTCCCGAGCAAGGACGTCCTGGTGCGGCGGATAGCCGAGGAGGAGACCTCCCGGCTGACCGAGCAGGCGCGCGCGGCGCTCGGGCAGGAGGACGAGCCGTGGTCGGCGCTGTCGCGCTTCCTGCGGACGTCGGTGGCCTCCGGCGCCGGGCGGCTGCTGCCGCCACAGGTGCTGCGGGTCTCGGTCGAGGACGGCGGCGCCGGCCCGCGGGTGCCGCAGCAGCGGACCCAGCCGGGCACGACGGAGCTGCGCCTGGTGCCGGACCAGCCGCCCGTGGCGGTCGCCGCGGTCCCGGCGGTCGCGGCCGAGGACGACGCCGGGACGGCGGCGCTGCTGGAGGTCGTGGGCCAGCTCGTGGACCGGGCGCGTGCGGCCGGTGAGCTGCGGGCGGACGTGTCGGTGTCGGACGTACTGCTGGTGATCGCCACGGCCGCGCCCTCGCTGCCGGACGCCGCCCAGCAGGCGGCCGCGTCGGCCCGGCTGCTGGACATCCTGCTGGAGGGGCTGCGCTCGCGACCGGCGTGAGCCGTGGCGTCGGTCGGTCATCGGGGCTTCGGGGCCCGCGGTTCGGGTCGGACAGGCCCGGGCCGGTCGGGCCCCGGGGCGTCCGGGTCCGGGGCTCGGGCGGGACGTGCGGGGCCCGGGCGAAAGAGGGAAGCCTTCCCCGCACGAGTGACGCCTAGTACTGCCGTGCGGTAAATCCCCACGGATGAGTGATGGTCCGAACGATGGGGTTCTGACCAAATGCCAATATGGCACGCTGACCCGGTGGTCTGGACGGGTTGGGCGGCTGGCGGGGGCTTTCCGCGATGAGCGGTGACGGGCGGGACGAGTCGAGCGACGGCGGGAGCGGCGACGCCACGGCCGCCGGACCGGTACCGCCGCAGGTACCGAGCCAGGGCGGACGCGCGAGCGTGCCGCCCGGCGGGCAGCCCGCCGACGGCACGGTCCCGGCCCAGCGCGACGGGCACGAGGACAGCGTGCTGCCGCCACCGCGCGAGATGCCGCCGTCCGACGCCGACCTCATCGACAGCATGCGCGCGGGCGACGACACGGCGTACGAGGAGCTGTACCGGCGCCACGCGCAAGCGGTGCGCCGCTACGCCCGCACCTGCTGCCAGGACGCCCACACCGCGGAGGACCTGACCGCCGAGGTCTTCGCCCGCATGCTCCAGGCGGTACGCGGCGGCGCGGGGCCCGCGCACGCGGTGCGGGCGTATCTGCTCACCTCCGTGCGACGCGCCGCCGCCTCCTGGACACGGTCGGCGCGGCGCGAGCAACTCGTCGACGACTTCGCCGTGTTCGCCACCCAGTCCGCACGCGGATCCGACGTGTCCGACGACGACACGCTCGAACTCGGCGCGGACGTACGGGCGATGCACCAGGCCGAGCAGTCCATGGCCATGCGGGCCTTCCGGTCGCTGCCGGAGCGCTGGCAGGCCGTGCTGTGGCACACCGAGGTCGAGGACGAGTCGCCCAGCGAGGTCGCCATGCTCTTCGGGCTGGACGCCAACGGCACCCGCGTGCTCGCCAGCCGCGCCCGCGAGGGCCTCAAACAGGCCTACCTCCAGGCCCACGTCAGCGCCGCGCTCACCGGCGACGAGGAGTGCGCCCGCTACGCCGACCAGCTCGGCACCTACGCCCGCGGTCGGCTGCGCACCCGGGCCGAGCGGGGGCTGCGCAAGCACCTGTCCGAGTGCGCGAAGTGTCGGCTGGCCGCGGTGCAGATCGAGGAAGTGGCCGGTGGGATCCCGGCGGTCGTGCCGGTCGCGGTCATCGGCTGGTTCGGCGCCGCCGGATATGCGAAGGCGGCCGGGCTCATCGCCGGGGGCGCGGGAGCGGCCGGTGCGGCGGGGGCGGCGGCAGCGGGAGGCACGACCGGTGGGGCGGGTGCGGCGGGCGGCGGTTCGGCCGGTGGGGGCGGTGCGGCGGCCTCCGAAGGGCTCGGCGCGCCGTTGAAGGCCGGTATCGCGGCCGGTGTGGTCGCCGTCGGGGTGGTGGCCGCGGTGGTGCTGGCCCTGGCCGGCAACGAGAAGCCGAAGGACGAGGCCAGAACCGCTCCTTCGCCGCCCGGACCGTCGTCGGTGGTACGCCCGGGCGAACCCACGCCCTCCCCTTCACGCCAAGCCCCGGATCCGCGCCCGCCGGGCATCGTCCCCGCACGCCACGAGACCCCCGCGCCGACACCGAGCACCAAGACCACCCCGGCCCCGGACCCGACCCCCACTCCCCCCGGCAAGCCCGCTCCCCCACCCGAGCCCACCGACCCGACACCACCCCCCGCCCCCACACCGACTCCCACTCCCCCGCCGCCCCCGCCGCCCGCCCCGGCCGTCTACCAGTGGAGCCAACTGTCGTACGACATCGACGGCGACGGTACGAAGCCCGAGATGCGGATCCATTCGAGCAGCTGGGTCTGGAAGCGGTCCGGCCTGTCGGTCGGCGACCAGCGGTACGCCCACGGCGTCACCGTGCACGGCCGCTCGTCCGTCACCATCGACCTCAACCGCTCCTGCTCGTCGTACGACGCCCTCGTGGGGGTGGACGACATGACGCTGAGGCTCGGCAAGGTGTACTTCTCCGTCTACGCCGACGGCGCCCGGCTCTGGCGGTCCCCGCTGGTCGAGGGCGGCGACCCGGCCGTGCCCGTCCATGTGAACCTCGCCGGGCGCAGCACGGTCCGGCTGGTGGTGGAACCCCGCAGCGCTCTGGACAACCTGATGCCGGTGGACTGGGCGGAGTCCAGGTTCACCTGCGGCTAGGCCCCCCGGCGCGCCCCCGACCCACCGCCCACCGCCCGGCGTCACCCGAAGGCCCGCTACACCCGGCGCACCACACCCGCCCCCGCGCCCAACGCCCCCCGCTGCGGGGCGATTCCCGCTGGTACGGCTCGTTGTCTGGCAGGGGTGCCCGTCCAGCAGGTGCCGCGGCGGGACAGCAGGCGGCGGAGCCACAGTTCGAGGGAGACCAAGTCCGCGAGGCCGTCCAGGGGCAGGGGTTCGCCCGCCGCAGCGCCCCGCAGTGCCTTGCGGACCACACGGGCCTCGACCAGACCCGCCTCCGCCAGCAGCGGTGTGTCGAACAGGGAGACCAGGGAATCCGACGCCACCCGCAGCCCCGTACGCTCCGCGGCCGCCGCGGTCGCCTGTGTCGGCGCACCCCAGCCGGGCGGCAACTCCCGGACGCCCGCCCCTTCCAGCACCGTGCGCAGGATCGCCGCCCGCGCCCCCGGCCGCACCCGCAGCGCCTCGGGCAACGCCCGCGCCGCCCGGACGACCTGGTTGTCGAGGAACGGCGCGTGCAGCCGCTGGAAGCGGACCTCCGCGGCCTGCTCCAGCACCCGCAGGTCCGCCGCATGCCGCGCCAGCGCCGCCCGGGCGCGGAAGTCACCCGGCCGCTGCCCCGGCCCCACCAGCTCGGACCGAGGGGTCGCCGCCTGAAGGCGAACCGATACTTCAGCGAGTGCCTCACCCGTCAGCCAGCGCGCGGCCGGCCCGGGTCTGCCCCAGGTCAGCGCGGCGAGCGAGGCGTCCAGCGCACCACCGGGCGCGTCGAGGCCATCGTCGGAGCGAGGACCGAGGAGACGCTCGGCGAGGGACTCCAGCCCGGACCGGTACGGCGTACGGGAGAGCCGGCGCGCCGCCGCGTACACCCGCGCGGGCACCAGCACCGACCCGTCCGCCTTGGTCAGCGCGGCGACCGGCCGTACGAGATGACGCCGACGGCGGTCCATCAGCAGGTCGGCGAGGCGCGCGGGATGGGCGTCCAGGACCTGCCGCGCCCCGTACCCCGTGAAGTGGTCCGCACTGCCCGCCGCCAGCCGGGCCCGGTGCCGCGCCGCCGACACCAGGCACGGCCCGGGTTCGTCGGTCAGCGGCCCGTCCAGGTCGGCGTACGGGAGGGTCTCCTCGCCGCCCGTCACGACGACGTGGTGGAGCCGCGGGTTCGCCGCCAGCGCGCCCGCCCGCTCCAGTTCGGCCTCCCGCCCCGCGACGGCGAGGTCGTTGAACGTGACGGCCAGCAGCCGCTCGCCCGCGCCGGTGCCGTGCCCCAGCACCGTGCCCGGCATACCGGGGAGCCCGGCGGCCAGCAGCGCCAGTGACCCGGAGGCCGGCCCGCCGGACAGGTCCGCGCCGATCCCCGGCACCGGCATCCCGCGCGCGGCCCGTCGCTCGGCGGGGCCCATGCCGGGCACGGGGCCCGGGTCCATGTCCATGCCCGGGACGTGCCGCGGAGCGGACAGCCGCGTCCGTACGGCTTCCACGAGCGCGTCGCGCACCGCGTCGACCGCGCTGTCGGGATCGGCCGGGGGCGCTGCGACGGCAAGTGAGGCGACCGGCTCATACCCGGCGATCTCGCGCGCCCCGGCGCGCAGGATCAGCGCATGCCCGGGCGGAATGCGCTTCACGCCGTCGTACGGCGTGGAGTCGTGCAGCGCGGCGGGCACGTCCGGAGCGGCCAGCAGCGCGGCGAGATGCCCGAAGTCGAGGTTGGCCTCGATGAGGTCGGCCAGCGGCAGCGCGGCGGTCGCGTACGCCGTACCGCCGGCCCACGGCGTGTGGAACACCGGCCGTGCGCCCGCGAGGTCGCCGCACACCGTGATCCGCCTGCCGACCTGGACGATCGCGGTGTAGCTGCCCGGCCAGGCGGTCAGATGCCGAAGTGCCCCACCGCGCGCGGCGAACAGCGCGACGCGCAGCTGCTCGTCGGTGGCGCCGCAGATGCCCAGGACGGCGATCCTGGTCCGGTCGTCGGCTTTCACGACGCGTACCTCGTCGGGGCGCCAGTCGCCGACCGCCCAGAGCGGATCGGGATCACCCCACAGGAGTTGGGACCCCACCGGGTGCAGCGTCTCACCCTCGCTGCCGGTCGCCCCCGCCGAACCGGCAGCGACGGCTCCCGCGGCGGTGCTGCTCCATCCCACCAACCACCGCATCGCCGCCTCCACAGGCTGTGGACAACCAGTGCACCGTACGAACCGGTTCACCATGCTGCCATGAAGGAAGCGTTCCAGAGGATGCCGACGCCGCTTGCGCTCCGCCGAATGCGCCCCGGCGGAGCCACCCACACCACCCCGAACCTCCCGAACACCCGCACACCGCCCACGAACTCGGACGGAGGAGACAAGAACGAGGAACAAAAAAACGACGACCAGCCACCGAACCAACCACCGACCGAAGCACCCGGCGAAGCACCCTCCGAGGAACCCACCGAAGCACCCACCGAGGCACCGAACGAAGCACCGAACAAGCCGCCCCCGACCACCCCCGCCACCACGAAGCAGCACAGCGCACCGAAGAACTCGCCAAGAATCAAGGCAGGCCCGCGACATGTCCGCGGTACGACTGCGACGCGAATGCGCCCCCGAAACGCGCCCTGTTCACGCCCGACGCGCCCTCAAGTGCCGTGGTAGGAGCCTTGATACCCGGCGATCGGCGGGGTCGATTTTCAGCCAAATCGGCGCGACGGGAGCAGCTTCGAACACGCTCCGTACAGGCCCGGCGTGACGCCACCCGGTCGCGCAGTCCGGGAGACGGAGCACGCCTCCCGGACCGTTCCGCCGCCCGCGGGGATGTAGGCGGCGGTGTCCCCCAGCCCACTGGATCCAGTACAGCGGGCCGACCCACGCAACGACCATGGAACCGCTCCCGCCGTGGCCGGAGAAGAGCGCACGGACAGGCGCACGGCCACACAGTGGGAGCACATCGCAACAGCCCGTATCTGAACCGTACTTCAGTACGGACCACAATCCCGCCAACCGGAACAATGCCCCTTAACGCTTGGGATCCGGCGAACTACGCTGGGTTTACGAATGCCGCGCGGTTATGCCAGTGCGGCAGCCGTCTGTGTCGAGGGGTGGCGCATGTCCAGGGAGCAACGCGGGCCGAACGAAAAACTCGGCGCCGTTCTCGCCCTCGCGGGAATCTCCAACGCGGGTCTGGCGCGGCGCGTCAACGATCTTGGCGCCCAGCGCGGCCTGACGCTGCGCTATGACAAGACGTCTGTGGCGCGCTGGGTGTCGAAGGGCATGGTGCCCCAGGGTGCCGCCCCGCACCTCATCGCCGCCGCCATCGGCCAGAAACTCGGCCGGCCGGTGCCACTGCACGAGATCGGCCTGGCCGACGCGGACCCCGCACCCGAAGTCGGCCTCGCCTTCCCGCGGGACGTCGGCCAGGCGGTCAGGTCCGCGACCGAGCTGTACCGCCTCGACCTCGCCGGCCGCCGGGCCGGTTCCGGAGGCATCTGGCAGTCGCTCGCCGGATCGTTCGCGGTGAGCGCATACGCAACGCCCGCCTCACGATGGCTGATAACCCCGGCCGACAGCTCGGTCGCGCGTGACGTGGGCCCCGGCGAGGGCTCCGGCGCACCGCTCAAAGTCGGCCACAGCGATGTGCAGAAACTGCGGGAGGCCGCCGAAGACGCGCGGCGCTGGGACTCCAAGTACGGCGGCGGCGACTGGCGTTCGTCCATGGTGCCCGAATGCTTACGGGTGGAGGCCGCCCCGCTGCTGCTCGGCTCCTACTCCGACGAGGTCGGCCGGGCCCTGTTCGGCGCCTCCGCCGAACTCACGCGGCTGGCGGGCTGGATGGCCTTCGACACGGGCCAGCAGGAAGCGGCCCAGCGCTACTACATCCAGGCCCTGCGCCTGGCCCGCGCGGCGGCGGACGTCCCCCTCGGGGGCTACGTGCTGGCCTCCATGTCACTCCAGGCCACCTACCGCGGCTTCGGCGACGAGGGCGTGGACCTCGCCCAGGCCGCCCTGGAGCGCAACCGCGGACTGGCGACGGCCCGCACCATGAGCTTCTTCCGCCTCGTCGAGGCACGCGCGCACGCCCGCGCGAATGACGCCCCGGCGGCCGGCGGCGCCCTGAAGGCGGCCGAGAGCTGGCTGGAGCGCGCCCGCCCCGGCGACAACGACCCGAGCTGGCTCGGCTTCTACTCCTACGACCGTTTCGCCGCCGACGCGGCCGAGTGCTACCGCGACCTGAAGGCGCCCCGCCAGGTCCGCCGCTTCACCGAGCAGGCCCTGTCGAAGCCGACCGAGGAGTTCGTCCGCTCGCACGGGCTGCGCCTGGTCGTCTCGGCGGTCGCGGAGCTGGAGTCGGGGAACCTGGACGCGGCGTGCGAGCAGGGGGTGCGGGCGGTGGAGGTCGCCGGGCGGATCTCCTCGGCCCGTACCACCGAGTACGTGAAGGACCTCCTGCACCGCCTGGAGCCGTACGGGGACGAGCCCCGGGTGGTGGAGCTCCGTGAACGTGCACGACCCCTGCTGATGGCTCCGGCGTAAACCCGGAACAGGCATACGGCCCGCCCCGCGTTTGAAGGCATTGTCAGTGGCGCAGTGCACTATCGAAGCGGGAGGTGGGGCGAGTGCGGACCACATACGACTGTGACGTGCTGGTGATCGGGGGCGGCATCGTCGGCCTGTCGACGGCGTACGCGATCACACGCGCCGCACCGGGCACACGTGTCACCGTCCTGGAGAAGGAACCGGGCCCGGCCCGCCACCAGACGGGCCGCAACAGCGGCGTCATCCACAGCGGCATCTACTACCGCCCCGGCTCCCTCAAGGCGCGCTACGCGGTGAAGGGCGCCGCGGAGATGGTCAAGTTCTGCGCCGAGTACGGCATCCCGCACGCGGTCACCGGCAAGCTGATCGTCGCCACGGACCGCGCGGAGCTGCCCCGCCTGCACGCGCTCGTGCAGCGAGGCCGGGAGAACGGCATTCCGGTGCGGGAGCTGGGCGGCCCCCAGATCGCGGAGTACGAGCCCGAGGTGCGCGGGCTCGCCGCGATACACGTGGGCACGACCGGGATCTGCGACTTCGTCGCGGTCGCCCGCCAGCTGGCGCACGGCTCGGGCGCGGAGATCCGCTACGGCACCCGGGTCGTGCGGGTCGACCGGCGCCCCGAGCGGGGAGTCGCCGTGCTCACGGCCGCGGGCGATGTCGTACGCGGGCGGGTCCTGGTGAACTGCGCGGGGTTGCAGTGCGACGAGATCGCCCGGCTCACCGGGGACGACCCGGGCATGCGGATCGTGCCGTTCCGGGGCGAGTACTACGAGCTGGCCCGGCCTGAGCTGGTGCGGGGCCTGGTCTATCCCGTACCCGACCCGGCGTTCCCCTTCCTCGGGGTCCACCTCACGCGCGGCATCGACGGGGGCGTGCATGTCGGGCCCAACGCGGTGCCGGCCCTGGCCCGCGAGGGGTACGGGTGGGGCACGGTCCGGCTGCGCGAGCTGGGCTCGACGCTGGCCTGGCCCGGTTCCTGGCGGATAGCCCGCCGGCACTGGCGGTACGGGGCGGGTGAGCTGCGGCGGTCCCTGTCCAAGACGGCGTTCACGGACGCGGTGGGGCGGCTGTTGCCCGGGGTGTCCGAGGGGGACCTGGTTCCGACGGCCGCGGGGGTGCGCGCGCAGGCGGTTCTCCGTGACGGGACCCTGGTCGACGACTTCCTGATCCGTGAGGGCGCGAGGACGGTTCATGTCCTCAACGCACCGTCTCCTGCGGCGACGGCGTCCCTGCCGATCGGGCGAGAGGTGGCCCGCCGAGCGCTGCACGCGCTGTGAGCTCCGGGGACGCGGCGTTGCTGCTGACGCCGGGTGGGTCCGCAGCCCGGCATCGCCACGTGCTGCTGCGTCGGTGCTGGGGCCGGGTGGGTCCGCAGCCCGGCGTAGCGGGGTGCCTCCCCCAAGCTCTCGGCTCCGCTCGAGCAGGGGGGACCCCCACCGCCCACCCGTGCCGCCCTTAGCGGCACGCATGCCCGCAGCTAGGGCGCGCGTGCCCGCAGCCGCCGTCGTACGTAAGGGGTCGTGTCGGGGGGTGTCCGCCCGCAGCGGTTGGCGCGTCAACGGGGAGTGAGTCGGTATGAAGCCCCATCGCGCCGTTCCGAGGACGGATACCCCCCGGCGCGGCCCCGACCCACCACCGGCGTCACGCGAGAACGCGCCGCCGTAAAATCAGGGCACTGTGTCTGACTCCGCGAACACCCCCGAAACCCCGAACCCGCAGCCGCACCCACACCCGAACCCGCACCCCCACACCCCGGGTGTCTCCGTCCGGCGTACCCGGGCCAAGGGCGAGCCGCGTTTCCCCGACGGCCCGAAGGCCGACCCCGCCGGGTCGCACTTCGAGCGGCGGATCCGGAGTTTCCAGCCCCGCCGCAGCCGCGTCACCGCAGGCCAAGCGGACGCGCTCCAGCGCCTGTGGCCCAAGTGGGGCCTCGACATCGACGGCAGCCGGACCCTCGACCTGCCCGACCTGTTCGGCAACGACAACCCCGTCGTCCTGGAGATCGGCTTCGGCATGGGCGAGGCCACCGCCCAGATGGCCGCCGCCGACCCCGCGACGAACATCCTCGCCGTCGACGTCCACACCCCCGGTCAGGGCAACCTGCTCAACCTCGCCGACCGCAACGGCCTGTCCAACATTCGCGTCGGCAACGGCGACGCGATCATCCTCCTGCGCGAGATGCTCGCCCCGGACTCCCTCGACGGCCTGCGCGTCTACTTCCCGGACCCCTGGCCCAAGAAGCGCCACCACAAGCGCCGGATCATCCAGCCCGACTTCCTGACCCTCGCCGCCACCCGCATCCGGCCCGGCGGCATCGTCCACTGCGCCACCGACTGGGAGCCCTACGCGGAGCAGATGCTCGAGGTTCTCACGGCACACCCCGACTTCGAGAACACACAGGCGGACGGCGGTTTCGCGCCGCGTCCGGACTTCCGTCCGCTGACCCGTTTCGAGGGCCAGGGACTGGACAAGGGACATGTCGTGAACGACCTCCTCTTCCGCCGCGTACAGCACGTGGACCAGCCCCCCGCCGGCGCCTGACCACCCCTGGCACCTCTCCCGCCTGCGGACAGCGCCCATCCGTCGTTAGGGTCAATGCCGTGGCCACCAGCCCCCCACCTCCGACCGGCCCGGGCCCGACCGGCCCGGCCACCACGGGCCCGGACACCACCGGCCCCTCCCGCCACGCCCACTGGTGGCATCACCCCTGGGTGCGCTACGGCGCGCTGTGCACACTGCTCGCGATATCCGGCCTGGTCATTCTCGCCCTGGTCCGCGAGGAGACCGGCACGGAAGGGTTCCTGGTCGGGCTGGGGCTGGCCGTCCTCCCCGTGCCCCTGCTGATAGCCGCGTTCCGCTGGCTGGACCGGGTGGAGCCCGGCCCCTGGCGGAACCTGCTGTTCTGCTTCGCCTGGGGCGCCTGTGCGGCGGCGCTGATAGCGATCGTCGCCAACAGCTTCGCGACGAGATGGATAGCGACGGCGACGGCGGACCCGTCCAGCGCGGACACCCTCGGCGCGACGGTGATAGCGCCGGTGGTCGAGGAGTCGGCCAAGGCCGCGGCCGTCCTCCTGGTCTTCCTCTTCCGGCGCCGCGACTTCACCGGCATCGTCGACGGGGTGGTCATCGCCGGGGTGACCGCCACCGGCTTCGCGTTCACCGAGAACATCCTCTACCTCGGCACGGCCTTCGGCACCGACCAGCTCACGGGCGGCAGCGGCATCGCCTCCGTCACGGCGGCGACCTTCTTCGTGCGCATCGTGATGTCGCCGTTCGCACACCCGCTGTTCACGGTCCTCACCGGCATCGGCTTCGGCATCGCCGCCCTCGCGGCGCACCGCGGGCCGCTGCGCCGCGTCGCGTTCCCGCTCGGCGGGCTGCTGCTGGCGATGGGGATGCACGCGATGTGGAACGGCTCGTCGGCCTTCGGCGAGTACGGCTTCTTCGCGGTCTACGCCGCGTTCATGGTGCCCATTTTCGGGCTGCTGACGTGGCTGGTGATCTGGACGCGGCAGCGGGAGCTGAGGACCGTACGGGCGGAGCTGCCGGCCTACGCCGCGGCCGGCTGGCTGACCCCGGCGGAGCCGTACGCGCTCGGCTCGATGCGGGCCCGCCGGATCGCCCGGCAGTACGCCCGCCGCCACGCGGGCCGGGCGGCGGCCCGGGAGGTGGCCCGGGAGGTGGCCCGGTACGAGGCGTACGCGACGTCCCTGGCGTTCCTGCGGCACCGGGCCGGGCGGGGCAACCCCGGGGCCGACTTCGCCGTACGGGAGCGGGACCTGCTGGGCGAGCTGTGGCGGCGCCGGGAGGTGGCCCGCCCGGCGCTGGACCACGCGGCCCGGGTCACCGCGCCTCCGGTCCCGGTGACGGTCCCACCCTGGCCGGTGTACGGGGTGTACGGCTACGGCCACCAGCGGGCGCCGTACCCCGCGTACACCCCGTACGCGGCGTACGGCTACACCCCGTACCCCGCGTACAACCCGTACCGCCTCTGACCCCGCAAACCCCTCAAACCCCTCAAACCCCCCACCGCCACCAGGCCACCGCGACCGCCCAGCCCTCCCCGGCCCCAGGCCCCAGGCCCCAGGCCACCCCGCACCCGAGCGCGGTCCCCGCTCAAGCCGAGGCCGCCGTAAGCGCGTCCACCTCCGTCTCCGAGAGCGTCAGCTCCCCGACACCGAGCAGGGCGGGCAGCTGTTCCACCGTCCGCGCGGAAGCGATCGGCGCCGCCACGGTCGGCCGGGCGGCGAGCCAGGCGAGAGCCACGGTGGCGACAGGAACGCCGTGCGCGGCGGCGACCTTGTCGAGGGCGTCGAGGACCCGCCGCCCCCGTTCGGTCTCCAGATGCTTGGCGGCACCGCCCGCCCGCGCGCTCTCGACCTCCGTACCGGGCCGGTACTTCCCCGTGAGGAAACCAGCCGCGAGCGCGTAGTACGGAACGGCCGCGAGTCCGGCCCGCTCGGCGAGGTCCTGGAGCTCGCCCTCGTACGTGTCACGGGAGACGAGGTTGTAGTGCGGCTGGAGGGCGACGTACCGGGCGAGGCCCTCGCGGTCGGAGAACGCCAGGGACGCCCGCAGCCGTTCGGCGGAGATGTTGGAGGCGGCGATGTGCCGCACCTTGCCGGCCTTCACGAGTTCGTCGAGCGCGCCGATGATCTCCTCGACGGGCACGTCGGGCTGGTCGAAGTGCGTGTAGTACAGGTCGATGTAGTCGGTGCGCAGCCGCCGCAGTGAGGCGTCGGCGGCGGCCTTGATGGTGGCGGCGGACAGGCCCCGGAAGTCGGGGTGCTGGCTGACCTTCGTGGCGACGACGACGTCGGAGCGGTTGCCGCGCGCGTCGAGCCAGGCGCCCAGGATGGTCTCGGACTCACCGCCCCGATTGCCGTCGACCCAGGCCGAGTAGACATCGGCGGTGTCGACGAAGTTGCCACCGGCGGCGGTGTAGGCGTCGAGGACGGCGAACGACTGCTCCTGGTCGGCGGTCCAGCCGAAGACGTTGCCGCCGAGGGCGAGGGGGAAGACCTCGAGGTCGGAAGTGCCGAGCTTGCGAAGAGACGTCATGCTCGGTGTCAACGACCGTACGGGAGCGCCCCATTCCACAACGAACGCAAAACCCCCGTAAACCCAGGGCCCCCACGCCCCACGGCCCCACGCCCCACGCCCCCCACCACAAAGCCGACGGCCCTGACGTCGAGGAGACGTAGTCAGGGCCGCCGATGCTTCAACACAGTGGTTCCGCTTACGGGTTCAGCCCCTTGCCCCGCAGCCACGCCATCGGGTCGATGCCACTGGCGGACCCACCGGAGTGGACCTCGAGGTGCAGGTGCGCCCCGGTGACGTTGCCCGTTGCACCCACGCGTCCGATGACGTCGCCGGTGCTGACCTTCTGGCCGACGCTGACGCCGATGGAGGACTGGTGCGCGTACCAGATCTCGGTGCCGTCATCGAGGGTGAGGACGGTCTTGTAGCCGTAGGAGCCGTTCCAGCCCGCCTCGGTGATGGTGCCGCTGTGCACGGCCTTGATCGGCGTGCCCGTGGGGGCGGCGAAGTCCAGGCCCGTGTGGTAGCCGGAGGACCAGTAGGCGCCGGCCTGGCCGAAGCTGGAGGTGATGGTGTACGAGGAGGTCGGCAGCGTGAACTGCTTGGCCAGGGCGGCGAGACGCTCGGCCTCGGCCTTCTTCCTGGCCTCCTCCTCCGCCTTCTCTTTGGCCTCGGCGGCCTTGGCCTTGGCTTCCTTCTCCGCCTTGGCGACGGCTTCCTCGGCCGCCTTCTCGGCGGCGGCAGCGGCGTCCTCGGCTGCCTTGGTCTCGATCTGCTCCTGCTGGTGCTCGACCTGCGCCATGATCCGGGCGCGCAGCGCGTCACCGGCGCCGGCGCGGGCGCGGGCGCCGGACGTGCCCTCCGCGGTGTCCGCGGTGGTGGTGCCGAGGCTGCTGAGCGGGGTGGCGGAACCTTCGGGGGTGTCGTCGTCCGAGATGAGGGAACCCACCGAGGGCAGGTCCGGCACGGAGATGGACACCGGGGGCTTGCCGGTCTGGGCACTGGCCATGCCGCCGGCGCCCACGGCGGCTATGACGCCGACGCCCAGGACGGTGGAGCTGCGGGCGAGACCTCCGCCGCGCTGCTTGGTGACGCGGTGCCGGCCACGGACGGGACGGATGGACTCCTCGGTGGGGTTCCACTCCTGGAACGGGCCCTCGTCGGTGCGCTGACCGCCGAAGCCGAAGGTGTCGGTCTCGCGCTTCGGCGCATACGGGGCCGCGGGGGCAGGCCGGTTGGACGCCACGTGGGCGTACTCCTTTCCTTCCTTCTCGCCTACCGGGTTAGCTGACGGGTTCGGAGCAGGAAGGTCTCCTACGCGCGTATACCTGCCGTGCTTCCACGGTGGTATCCGCCCGATTCACCCCAAGTGGTGGTTCCCCGGTTCCCTTTCGGGATTCGGCGCGTGCGCACGGAGCCGCCTTCTGTGACGGCTGGGACGACCGCGCTGCGTTATCGAACGTTAATGGAGGCGCGAGGGGTATTCCAGCGGTTCCGCTTGATCATTAACCTTTTTCGCGCGGACTTACCTGCCATGACTGGCCCAAATCGGGCGAGTTGACCGCACCGCAAGTGACTGACGGGTTTTGACGGTGTGTCAGTTGTTATGCGGAACGGCACGGTTCGCTCACCGACCGTAGCGCTCCACGGGCAAGCATCAGGAAGGCCCCCGAGATGAAGGCCGATGAAAAGCACCGAGGGCCGGAACCCTTTCGGATTCCGGCCCTCGGCCTTCAGTAGCGGGGACAGGATTTGAACCTGCGACCTCTGGGTTATGAGCCCAGCGAGCTACCGAGCTGCTCCACCCCGCGTCGTTGTGTCACTAGTGTACGCCATCCGCGGGACCACTCGCGCACACCACCGCCCGGCCCCCGATCGCCCCGGTCACACACCCACCCCCCGCCAGCACTCAGCCCACCAGATGACGGTTCGGGGCCTTGGCCCGCTCCTCGTGTTCCAGGAGGACGACGACCTCCACCCCCCGGGCCGCGAGGAGGCCGCTGCCGTCGGCGTCCGTCACGAAGGTGTCCGGCTCGCGCCAGGCCGTGACGACCCGCCGTACGCCCGCGTCGACGATCAGCCGGGCGCAGGGGGCGGGGCGCGAGGCGCGGCGGGCGCACGGCTCCAGGCTGCTGTACACCGTCGCGCCGGGCAGGCGCGGGTCGGCCGGGTCGAGCTTGGCCAGGGCCGCCTCCTCGGCGTGCACGACCGGGTCGCCCGCCTCGCGGGAGTGGCCGCGGGCCAGTTCCGTACCGTCGTCGGCGACCACGACCGCGCCGACGCTGAACGCCGTGTCCGACGGCGGGCACTGCGAGGCCAGTTCGCAGGCGAGGGCCAGCCAGTGGTGGTCGGCGGCGACGGGGAGGGGGCCGGTGCCCGGGGCGGTCGGCTCGTAGCGCATCAGCACGACGTCCTCGATCCGCCGTGACTCCAGCAGCCGGAGCCGGCCGCCCTGGTAGCCGCCGGGGCCGAAGAGGCGGGGAGCCCGGGGGTCGCCCACGAAGAGCGGGGCGAGGACCAGCTGGAGTTCGTCGGCGAGGCCCTGGGTGAGGAGCTGGGTGTGGATCAGGCCGCCGCCCTCGACCATGAGCCGCTCCACGCCCCGGACGTCGTGCAGGTGCGTGAGCAGCCGCCGCCAGTCGAGGTCGGCGCCGAGCGGGACGACGTCGGTGGCCAGGCCGAGGGTGCGGGCACGCTCGGCGCCCCGGTCGGTGGTGTAGAGGACCTTCTCGCCGCCGGTGTGCCAGAAGCGGGCGTCCGGTTCGAGGTCTCCGGAGCCGCTGACGGTGACCTTGAGGGGGTACTCGGGCTTGCCCGCGGCCATGCGGGCGGCCCGCCGCCGCTCCGAGTTCACCAGCAGCCGGGGATTGTCGGCGCGGATGGTGCCGGCGCCGATCAGGATGGCGTCGACGCCGGCCCGGACCTCGTCGACCCGGTCGAAGTCGGCCGGGCTGGACAGCAGCAGCCGGTCGGGGCCGGTGTCGTCCAGGTAGCCGTCCAGGGAGACGGCGGCGGACAGCAGGACGTACGGGTGGGGCATCGGTGCTCCGCGGCTGGTCGGGACGGCGGGAAGGAGTGTCGAGAAGGAGAGGAGCGGCGGGACGGAGTGGCGGCGGCGGGACGGGCTTGGTTCAAGTTTGAAACAAACCTACACTGGCGACATGACGACTCGCTGGCTCAGCCCCGATGAGCAGCGCGCCTGGCGCGCCTACATCGCCGCCTCGCTCCTCCTGGAGGACGCGATCGACCGGCAACTCCAGCAGGACGCCGGCATGCCGCACCTGTACTACTCCATCCTGTCCGTCCTGTCGGAGTCCCCGGAACAGCGGCTGCGCATGACCGATCTCGCCGAGCGGCTGAAGATCACGCGCAGCCGGCTGACGTACGCGGTCACGCGACTGGAGAAGGACGGGATGCTGCGGCGCGAGGCCTGCCCCCAGGACAAGCGGGGCAGTGTCGCGGCGCTGACGGAGGAGGGATTCGCCGTGCTGGAGCGGGCGGCACCCGGGCACGTCGAGACCGTGCGGGGCTTCCTGTTCGACCGGCTCAGCGAGGAGCAGGTGGGGCAGCTGGAGGAGATCTCCACGGCGATCGCGCAGGGACTCCAGGAGGACGGCGCGCGGCCTGCGGCGGACGACGTGCCGTGGCGGCGGAGGTCGTCTTCGGCCTGTTCGTGACGCGCATCACACAGAGCCACATTCCCACCACCTCCCATTGCTTCAAATTTAAAGCACGAGTAGGGTTCCGATCATGGACCTGCTTCAAATCTGAAGCAAGAACGACTGTGCAGCCGAACAGGAACGGAACCCGGAGGCCCCGCATGCCCGACACCCCCGCCGTCATCGCCACCCCGCGCTCCCGCGTCCGGGTCCCGCTGCGCTTCCACGACGGCTACGAGGCCGACGCCGAGCTCGTGACCTTCCACGGGCTGGTCGACGGCCAGGAGCACGTGGCCGTGGTCCTCGGCGAGCCCGGCCCGGTCCCGCTGGTGCGGCTGCACTCCGAGTGCCTGACGGGGGACGTGTTCGGCTCGGCCCGCTGCGACTGCGGTCCGCAGCTGCGCGAGGCGGTCGAGAGCATCGCCGAGCGCGGCGGCGTACTCCTCTACCTGCGCCAGGAGGGCCGGGGCATCGGCCTCTACAACAAGCTCGACGCGTACGCCCTCCAGGACGAGGGGCTCGACACGTACGAGGCGAACGCGGCGCTCGGGCTGCCCGAGGACGCCCGCGACTACACGGCAGCGGCCCAGATGCTCAGGGCCCTGGGCATCGGCGAACTGGACCTGCTCTCCAACAACCCGGACAAGGCGGACCAGTTGCGGACCCTGGGCGTGGACGTCCGCGACCGGATCCCGACGGGTGTCTTCACCACCGCCCACAACGTCCGCTACCTGCGCGCGAAGGTCCTCCAGACGCAGCACACGCTGCCGCTCGCCGCGCTGACGGAACTCAGCGCCGGCTGAGCCGACCCCCGGTCCGGTCGGGCTCCGAAGCGGGCTGCTTGCTCCTCTGTTCCTCGGGTACAGCCTTTGAAAGAGGGCGACCTCATCAGTACCCGGAGCTTTATGGAAGTGACCGTTTCGTGACCGATCTCGGCGGCCCCGGCAACCACCGGGCGAGAGGCCCGGGCGATGGCCCGGAGGCCGTCGCGTCGCAGATCGCCGATGCCGTGGAGCGCCTGGCGGCGCTGTGGTCGATCGCGGCGCAGGAGGCGTCGCTGCGCCTGTCGCCCCACCAGCTGCGCGCGTTGCGCACGGTGCAGTCGGCGCCGGGCCTGAACCTGACGGCTCTGGCGGACGGCCTGGACATCGGCCTCCCCACGGCCAGCCGCCTCTGCGACCGCCTGGCGGCGGCAGGCCTGCTGGAACGGGCCCCGCACCCGGACACCCGCCGCGAGGTCCAACTGTGGCTCACGACACACGGACAACACGTCCTGGCCGACGTCGCCACCCGCCGCGCCCAGGCCCTGGCCACGGCCCTGGCGGCGATGACCCCACCCGAACGAGCGGCCCTGAGCAGGGGCTTGCGGGGTTTCCTGGCGACCCAGCACACCACCCGCGGCCCCGACGACGGCACACGAAGCTGACACCCGAACTACCCGCTGCCCCCAACACCCAGCCACCCCCGCACACCCCGGCCGCCCTCCCACGCCCGGCCACCCCCGCACACCCCAGCCGCCCTCCCAACGCCCGGCCCGCACCGCACCCCTCCGGGGCCCTTCGACCGCCGCCCCCTCACACCCCCGACCCGTTCCCCCCTCACACCCCCGCCCCCTGCCGGAGCACACCCCCGACCGTGCCGGCTCACACCCCCGACCCGTGTCGGCTCACTCCCCCCGCCGTCAGGACCGCCACGCAGGTGTCGTCCCTCACCGGCCGGGCCGCGCTGCCCGCGTCCCGGAGGACGACCGCGGCCGCCACCGCCGGGTCGCAGCCCGGCAGCACGCCGTCATCGGGCGGTGTCCAGCGGCTGGGGAGGCCGTCGCTGTGCAGGACCAGCAGGCTGTCCGGGTGCCACGGAACGCGCTGTACGGGCACGGACGCCGGGGCCTGTGCGCCCACGATGCCGGGGTGCGAAAGGAGCGCCTTCCATGTGCCGTCGGTCCGCAGCCTGGCGCCGACGTTGCCGATCCCGGCGAAGCTCAACTGACCGGTGTGGGTGTCCAGTTGGGCCACGGCGACGGCCGCGCCCCGGGTGGGCCGCAGAGCCCGGCCCAGGCTCCGCAGGATCTCGGCGGGCGGCAGCTCGGCCAGCCCGCGCAGCTCCCGCACCGCAAGGCCGGAGGCCTCCGCTGCCTTCACGCCGTGGCCCAGCCCGTCGGCGAGCAGCAGGGTCAGCCGGTCCCCGCCGTGCACCCGGCCCCAGGCGTCGCCGGAGTACTCGTCCCGGCCGAGGGGGACGTTGACGCCCCCGGCGCGCGGACCGGGCGGGGGCGGCCCCTGGTCGCGCACGGCGGGCTCGTGGCCGATCCGGGCCATCACGACGGTGCCCCGGCCGGGCGCGCTGTGCAGATCGAAGTCGTTCGCTATGCGCCGGCACGTGCCGAGCCCGGCGCCGAGCGAGGCGGCGACGGTCGTGGTGTAGCCGTCGCGCATCGCCGCCGCGACGTCCCCGATGCCGGGGCCGTGGTCGATCGAGACGAGCTGCACGGCCGTGCGGCGACCGTCGTCGTGCCCCCGCTCGACAAGGTTGATCAGGACACGCCCGCCGTCCGCGTGCCGCAGCAGGTTGGTGGCCAGCTCCGTCGCCACGAGCGCGGCGGTCGCGGTGCGGCCGGCGGGCAGGCCCGCGCAGGCGCTGGCCTGCTCGGCCGCCACCCGCACGTCCCGCACCCGGGTCGAGTCGTCCACCGGCACGTCCCAGACCCTGCTCATCACGGCACCGTCCGGGACGGCGGTACGACGGTGGCCCAGGCGGTGACGGTGACGGTGGTCCCCTCACCGGGCCTGCTGTCCACCTCGAACTCCTGCACCAGCCGCTTGGCGCCACTCAGGCCGAGCCCGAGCCCGCCGCCGCTGGTGTAGCCGTCGGTCAGCGCCTGGTCCAGGTCCCGGATGCCGGGCCCGGTGTCGACGAAGTCCAGCCGCAGCCCGTGCGACGACCCGGCGTCCAGCGGGGTGATGCGCACATGGCCGCCCCCGCCGTGCACGAGGGTGTTGCGGGCCAGCTCACTCGCCGCGGTGACGAGCTTGGTCTGCTGCACCAGCCCGAACCCGAGCTCGGCGGCTGCCTGCCGGACCTGCTGCCGCACCCACGCCAGATCGGCGTCCGAGCCGATCGGCAAGCTGGCCGGACCGGCCTGGCGGGACGTCTGCATCACGGGCTCCCCTCGCTCCGGCGCGTGGTCACGCCCAGCAGCTCCATCGCCCGTTCGACGTCCAGGGCCGTCCGCAGCCCGGGCAGCGTGAGCCCCAGCTCGACCAGGGTGATCGCCACCGCCGGGCGCATCCCGGCCAGGACCGTACGGGCCGCCAGCAGTCCGGCCCCGGCGGCGATCTCGGCGAGGACCCGGCCCAGGAACGAGTCGACGATCTCCACGCCGGAGATGTCGATCACGACCCCGCTCACCCTGCTGTCCGAGATCCGGGCCGTGATGTCCTGCTGGAGCTGCTCCGCCATCCCGTCGTGCAACTCTCCCTGGAGGGTGACCAGCAGGACGTCGCCCAGCTGGAGGACCGGCACGGTGAAGGCGTGCCCGCCCGCGGGCCCGTGTCCCGCGAAGGCGGTCATCGCGTGCCCACGTCCGCCGCCGCGCCGGCCGCCCGCAGCGGTGCGATCTCGACCCCCTGCTCGCTCAGCGCGTAGGCGAGCGCGTCCGCCAGGCTGGAGCGGGTGAGCACCGTACCGAGGTCGATGCCCAGGTGGACGATGGTCTGCGCGATCGCGGGCCGGATCCCGGACACGATGCACTCGGCGCCCATCAGCCGCGCCGCCGCCACCGTCTTCATCAGGTGCTGGGCGACCAGCGAGTCGACCGTGGGCACGCCGGTGATGTCGAGGATGGCGTACCGGGCGCGCTCGGCGACGATCGCGTCCAGCAGGCTCTCCATGACCACCTGGCTGCGCGCGCTGTCCAGGGTCCCGATCAGCGGTACGGCGACGGTGCTGTCCCACAGCTTGATCACCGGGGTGGCCACCTCGTGCAGCTGCTCGCGCTGCCGGGCGATCAGCTCCTCGCCCGCGCTGACGGTGGTCTCCAGCACGACCAGGCGCAGCGTGCCCATGAGGACGGTCAGCGCCACCACGGCCTCCTGGGCCTCGGGGGCGTAGGGCTCGGGGAACTCGGCGCGCAGCAGCTCGGTCACCGGCTCGCGCAGCGCGGCCACCTCGGTGGCGACACCGTCCGGGTCGATGCCCGTACGCGCGCGGGAGGCCACCATCCGGCCCAACTGGTCGCGCACGGCCTCGAATCCGGACGCCCGGACGTCGTCGAGCCGCCCGGCGGCCGCCACCGCCGCCAGCGCCGCCGTCACGGCCCTGCCCGCCTCCACCGCCTCGTCCCGGGAGACGGTGAAGACCGTGCGGAACAGCGCGGCGTCCGCCCACCGTTGGGCGATCTGCTCCCGTCGCCGCTCCAGAAAGGCGCTCACCTGGTAGGCGGCCGGCTCCTGTTCCTCGTTCGCTTCCGACACCGACACTTGCATCGCTCCCTTGCACGGGCCGGACCGAGGTCACGTCACGGCACCTCAGCCATTACTTGCCGTATGACAAACATTAGTGCCGGGGTCCGGCACCACCAAACAACTGCTCACGGGCGCCCCGGTTCCTGCGCTTTCCCCGTCCCTCAGCGGCCACGCCAGTCCAGGCACACCACGAGGGCGTCGTCGTCCGGGGCGGACCGGCCGCGGTGACCCGTCAGTTCGCGCAGGACGGCCCGGGGCACCTCGGCGGCGGGCAGCAGCCGGGTCGACTGGATCGCCCGGGACAGAGCGGCGTCACCGTAGGCCTCGCCACCCGGGGAGGCGACGTCGTAGACCCCGTCGCTGACGAAGACCAGCCGGTCGCCCGGCTCCACGTCGAACTCCTGGACCACGTAGTCGGTCTCCTCGAACATGCCGAGCGGCAGCTGGGCGTCGAAGGGCACCCGCTCCACGCCGCCCCGGCGCAGCCGCAGCATCTGCGGCGACCCGGCGTCCACCGCGCGGACCCGCCCGGTGGCCAGGTCGAAGTCGAGCATCAGCACCGAGAGGTAGCAGCGACCCCGGTAGTGGGTGTACACCGCCTGGTCGGCCAGGGCAGCCTGGTCGTCGATGGACAGCCCGGCCCGGCGCGCGTTGCGCAGGGCGTTGATCGCCAGGCTCGTCAGCAGGGAGGCCTCTATGCCCTCGCCCATGCCGTTGGTGACGTAGAGGCTGAGCCGGTCGGCCGAGGCGGACCAGTCGAAGTTGTCACCGAAGATCGCGTACGCCGGTTCCAGCTGCGCGCCCAGCTCGTACTCGGGACGGACGCAGGAGCGGCCCGGCAGCAGCTGCCACTGCATCTCGGCGGCGAGCGTGAGCCGGTCCCGGCGGCGCGCCTGGAGGTACAGGTCGGTGTCCCGCTCGGCCACCACCACCTCGTGTCCGAGCACCTCGGCGATCTCGGCCAGCTCGGTCAGACAGCCCTCGGCGTGCTCGCCGCCGGGCAGGGTCACGCTCAGCACGCCGAGCCGGTCGCCGCGCACCGCGACGGGCAGGTGCGCCCGTACGAGGCCGCCCTGGAGGTCCTCCACGTACGGTTCCTGCGCGCCGAAGGCCCGGCCCGCCGGGCTGTTGTGCACGGACACCGGCTGGAGGGTGCGCGGCAGCACGGACACCGGCTGAAGCACGGTCAGTCCGTAGTCGGCGAGGAAAAGCTCGACGGAGTCCGCCGCGTACTGATCGGTCAGTACACGACGGACCGCGTCCAGCAGTTGATGGGGCGCCGCCGTGCGCAGGGCGCGCTCGGCGGCCACGAATCTGTGCGTGATCGTGGTCACGGTGGTTGGTTCACCATCCTCGGTGGGACGCCGGCGCGTCCTCGAAACGGGTTCTGGTCCACGGGCCGGGGGAGCGGGTCCCGGGCGGTTCAGCGCACGCCTAGTACGCTGACGGCCACCCCGGCGCCTGCGAGAGTGTGACTGTGACTTCCCTCCGACCCCGCCCCGAGCCAGCAGAGGTCGCCCGTGTGACCTCGACGGCCGCGGAGTTGCTGGAGGTCCTGTGGGGCCGCGCCTCGACCGCGCCGGCCTCCGCGTCCCAGCTGCGGGTGCTGCTCATCCTCGAACACCACGAGGACATCAACCTGCGCACGCTCGCCGACTCGCTGGCCTCCACACCGCCCTCGACCAGTCGGCTGTGCGACCGGCTGCAGGCGGCCGGGTTCGTCGAGCGCGAGGTGAGCGCGGCCGACCGGCGCGAGGTCCGGCTGCACCTCAGCGGCCGGGGCCGGGCCTTCCTGGCCGACCTGCGGACGCGCCGGGAGCAGGCGCTCGGCTCGGTGCTCGACCAGATGCCCGCGGCGAAGCGGGTCGCGCTGCTGCAAGGCCTGGAGGCGTTCTGCGACGCGGCGGCGGCCCAGATACACGACGACTCCGAAGACTCCCGCTCGTCCGGTGCCCGGACTGCCTGACTGACGCGCCGTCCGGCACGGAGTCGTTCCTTCCGGTCTCTTCCCCGCGCACGTTCGGCACGCCTAGGCTGTTGCCCTCCACCTATAGTTGTCAAACGACAACTGTCCGTTCCGTGAGCCCTCAGGTCTCTTCCGCACTCCACCGCCCGCCCTCCCTGCCCGTACCTCGCAATACCGGTCCGGGTACCCCGACACCGCCCCGACCTGCGCCGACTGTGGTCTACATCTCGCCGGGGCATATGCGGGGCATACGCGGGGCGAGCGCGGGTAACGGCGCTGGAGGTGGCCTGTCGGGGGATCGGAGCGGGCCGGAACGAGAGGGAGGGCCCGTGACGGCGACCATGCGCATCGGCACGACGACGGATTCCGCCACCTGCACCGGTGAGGAACTGCCGCAGATCGCCGAACCCCAGAAGCTCGCCCCGCAGGACGCACGCGGGCTGACCGGACAGTTCCTGGACCGGCTCGCCGTGCTTGAGGAGGGCACGCCCGAATACCAGTACGCCCGCAACACGCTCATCGAGATGAACATGTCGCTGGTGCGTTTCGCGGCCCGCCGGTTCCGAACCAGCGGCCAGTCGATGGAGGACATCGTCCAGGTCGGCGTCATCGGGCTGATCAAGGCCATCGACCGGTTCGAGGTCTCCCGCGAGGTGCAGTTCACCAGCTTCGCGGTGCCGTACATCGTCGGCGAGATCAAGCGGTTCTTCCGTGACACGTCCTGGGCGGTGCACGTGCCGCGCCGCCTCCAGGAGGCCCGTACGGAACTCGCCAAGGCCACCGAGGAGCTGGCCTCCCGCCTCGGCCGCGCCCCGAAGGTGGCCGAGCTGGCGGCGCTGATGAACCTGTCGGAGGAGGAGGTCGTCGAGGCGCAGATCGCCGCCAACGGCTATCTGTCGTCCTCCCTCGACGCGACGGTCACCGGCGACCCGGACGAGAGCGAGACCAAGCTGTCGGAGTTCATCGGCGAGGAGGACCCGGCCCTCGAACTCGTCGAGGACTTCCACGCCCTGGCCCCGCTCGTCGCCGAACTCGACGAACGCCAGCGGCTCATCCTGCACCTGCGCTTCGTGGAGGAGCTGACCCAGGCGGAGATCGGCGCCCGGCTCGGCATCTCCCAGATGCACGTCTCCCGGCTCATCTCCCGCACGGTCGCCCGCCTGCGCTCCGGCATGCTGGCCACCGGCTGACCCACCCCGGCGACGACAGGAGCCCCGGTCCGGACACCACCCGGACCGGGGCTCCTGTCGTCGCCGTCCTTCCTCGAACTCGGCCCACTGGGAATAGCTGCAAGGCGGAGGAGGGAGTCGATGCGGAGCATCGGCGAGTGACGACAACGCGGCAGATGCGCGTGCCAGGCCCCGCGTCTGCGGGCTGATCCAAACGACAGGCCCTAGTCCTCGTCCGAGTCACGCATGAGGGCAGTGACGGCGGCTGAGGTGACGGCGGGAGTCAGACCGGGGTGATCGAGCGGGGGCAGGGTCTGGCCCGGCTGCGTCTGTTCGACGAGGGCACGGACGGCCGCGATGCGGGCGTGGGCGGTGATGGGCCTGCCGGTGGCGACCGCGGCGGCCAGCAGGCCGGGAAGGGCG
The DNA here is from genome assembly GCF_042959065.1 of Streptomyces sp. NPDC007929. Taxonomy (NCBI): domain Bacteria; kingdom Bacillati; phylum Actinomycetota; class Actinomycetes; order Kitasatosporales; family Streptomycetaceae; genus Streptomyces; species Streptomyces sp. NPDC007929. The sequence goes on from NZ_JBIBKD010000005.1 coordinate 30,368, forward strand.
TGCAGGGGCCGGGGGCCGGTGGTGGCCGCGGCGAAGGACGGGGGTGTCTCGGGGCGCGCGTGGAGGACGGGTATGCCGGCCGGAGGGGCGAGCAGGCCGAACAGGTCGACGATCAGGTCCGTGTGCTCGGCGAGTTGGTGGAGGGGCTGGATTCCCTGGGCGAGGGGATCGTAGAGCGTGAGGTCGGTGATGCCCCCGGCGATGAGGAGCCCGCCCAGATCACCGCCGCGGTTGGGGGACACGCAGACCACCCGGGCCTGCCGCACATCGATGTCGTGCCGGCGCAGCGTGGTGTACGCCGCGGCCGCCGTGGCGATGGCCAGCCCGTCGTTGATGGAGTCCAGCAGCAGAACGGGGCTGTCGGTGAGGGCGGCCCGAGCGACATGGACGTGATCGATGCGGGTGTGGATGAGGACGGCTGCGACGACCGCGGGGGCGAGCAGGCGTACGGCGGCGGCCAGATCCCCGGCACTGTCGGCGGCGACGGGCAGAGGCAGGATGTCCAGGCCCGTGGTGCGGCGCAGGTGGACGGCCTGGGACTCCACCGCCGGTAGGGCGGCGGAGGCGGGCAGGTACTCGAAGTCCAGGACCGCGCTCGCGTCGGACACCAGAGCCACCCGGTGGGCCCTGCCGGTGTACCGGTTGACGTGTTCGGGGTGGTCGACCAGGTGCCGGATCACCCGGCGGTCGGCGTCCGCGTCCAGCAGTGCGACGTCGTGGTCGCTGGCGGTCGAGGCGCGGATGCTCTGACTGAGCTTGCCGGTGGAGGCGGTGGCGAACACCAGGTCCTCGCAGAGGAGCAGGTCCGCGCCCAGGCGGTCCCGCAGAGCGCCGGTGAGCCACGCCAGAGTCGAACCGCTGTCGGCGTCCAGCAGCACCCGGTGCGCGCCCGTGGCATCCGGCGGACAGCTCTGGCTGCTGACGGCACCCGGCGCGTCCGCGGCGATCGCCTCCACAGCGGCACGGGCTTGTGCGGGGACGTGGACGCGAATGCTGAAGGCCGGATTGGCGCCGGCAGGCGGTGTGGCGGGCAAGAGGGTCGGCTTTCCGTACGTGAAGCGGCTCGTGACCTCAAGAGTTGCTAATGTTAGCAATTCCTGAGGTCAGCACTGCTGGATCCGGCGGCCTGGTTCCTCGTACTCGGGTTCGATGCCCGCGGTCCAGCGGGCGAGGATGGGCCGCATGTTTGTGACGAGTGGATGGACGCGATGCGCCGGGGGGCGGCCGGTGGGGCCGCGCTGTTGTGCCGGGGAGACGACGGCACGATGAGTACGCCGCTGTACCAACTGAAGGCCGAGTTCTTCAAGACGCTCGGTCATCCGGCACGCATCCGGGTCCTGGAGCTGCTCAGCGAGCGTGAGCACGCGGTCGCGGAGATGCTGCCCGAGGTGGGTATCGAGCCCGCGCACCTGTCCCAGCAGCTCGCCGTACTGCGCAGGGCGAATTTGGTCGTGACCCGCAAGGAGGCCTCGACCGTCTACTACTCGCTGACCAGCCCCCACGTGGCCGAACTGCTGCGCGTGGCGCGCACGATCCTGTCCGGCGTGCTGGCCGGGCAGGCGGAGCTGCTCGCCGACCTGAAGGCCGCACAGGGGGAGGCGAAGCCGCCGTCGTAACGACGGCCCGCGATCCCCGAACGGCCCTTCCCCGAGGCCCGCTACTTGTCGGCGTGCGATCCCAGATAGAACAGCAGCATCACGAACCCCGCGAACAGGTGTGTGCCGGCGATGTAGAAGAAGGCACGCAGCGCGACACCACGCGCCTTCTGGCTCTCCGCGTCCCGGGCCCTACCGCCCTTGGCCTTGCTCACCGCTTCAACTCCCGTCGTCCATGGGGATCCCGAACTGCCCTGCTGCCACGGCACCGTGAATACGGGCGCCGCCCGTCACCGTGCCGCCTCCGCTCCGCGCAATTCGGCGAGCAGATCCTGACGCCCCGCCAGCAGCACGGACAGGATCCGCCGGGCGGCGGCCAGCAGCTCCGCCACATCGCCGCCGGCCAGCTCGTACGTCACCGTCGACCCGGTCCGCGTCGCGGTCACGATCCCGGACCGGCGCAACACGGCCAGCTGCTGCGACAGGTTGGACGGCTCGACCTCGATGGCCGCCAGCAGATCGCGCACCGGCATCGGCCCGTCCTGCAGCAACTCCAGCACTCGGATACGGACCGGGTGCCCGAGCATCCGGAAGAACTCGGCCTTCGCTTCATACAGCGGAACCGGCATGGCGCCCTCTCCCCGACGGCCGCACCCCACGGCAACTAGTGAATTGAAGAACTCTTCAAGAGTACGGGACAGCGCATCCGCTCACGCAGTGGCCCGGAAACGAAGCAGCGCCCGACCCGACCGAAGCCGACTCAGGCGCTGCGTAGCAGGTCAGAGGGCATTTGCCTCCCCCGCCACCGGTAGGCCCTGTGGGACTCGAACCCACAACCAATGGATTAAAAGTCCACTGCTCTGCCAATTGAGCTAAGGGCCCGGGTGATGTTGCCCCCACGAGCATAGCCGGACGATGCCGAGTCTCCGATCGGGTATCGGGGTCCCGGCCCCGCCAAAGGGACGAACTGGGCCGATAAGGGTCGCGGAGTTGCCGGTTCGGGCGTGTCCGCGTGGGTTCCTCGGAGCCCGCCGCGACGACAGAGCGCCGTGGCCCGCCCGTTGGGACGGGGTCACGGCGCTCGTCATGCGCTGATGTCAGCCGTTGCGCTTCCAGCGCGGCTTGTCGTCACGGCGCTGGAACGAACCGCCGCCGCGGTGGTCGTCACGACGGCCGGAGGGGCGGTCGTGACCGGAGGAACGGAAGCCGGGACGGTCGCCCTGGCGGTCACGGTTGAAGGGGCGGTCGCTGCCCCGGTGCCCACCGCGCTCGTCACGACGCTCGAAGGAGCGGCCCGGACGGTCGTCGCGGCGGAAGCCACCACCGCGGTTGTCGTCGCGACGCTCGAAGCCACGGCCACCACGGTCGTCACGACGCTCGAAGGAACGCCCACCACGGTCGTCACGACGGTCGTCGCGGCGGAAACCGCCACCACGGTTGTCGTCCCGACGCTCGAAGCCACGGCCACCACGGTCGTCACGACGCTCGAACGAACGCCCACCACGGTCGTCACGACGGTCATCGCGGCGGAAACCACCACCACGGTTGTCGTCCCGACGCTCGAAACCACGGCCACCACGGTCGTCACGACGCTCGAACGAACGCCCGCCACGGTCGTCACGACGGTCGTCGCGGCGGAAACCACCACCGCGGTTGTCGTCCCGACGCTCGTACGAACGGCCGCCACGGTCGTCCCGGTCCGCCCGGTCGACATCCTGCGCCGCCGGCTGCTCGGGCACGGACACCTCGGCCGCCGCTGCCGCCACCGCGGCCTGGGCCTCGGCCACCGCCGCCTCGGGGTCCTCACCCTGCTCACGGGCGATCCGGGCGATCAGACGGTCGGCCTCATCGCGCAGCTCGTTGGCACGGCGCTGCGCCCGCTCCAGCTCCTTGGTGAGCTGGGCGACCTCACGCTCGGCCTGCTGCGCGGCGTTGCCCACGGACTCGGCCTGGACCTCGGTCATCGACCGGGCGCCGGTGATCTCGGCGACCTCCGGGTCGAAGGCGCCGGCGCCCTGGATGATGTGGCGCGAGGCGTCGACGCCCGCGTCCTCCATCAGCCGGAAGATCTGACGGCGCTGGTGCGGCAGGGACAGCGAGACGACGGTGCCGGAGCGGCCCGCACGCGCGGTACGGCCGGACCGGTGCAGGTAGTCCTTGTGGTCCCCGGCCGGGTCCACGTTCAGCACCAGGTCGATGCCGTCGACGTGGATGCCGCGGGCGGCGACGTCGGTCGCGACGAGCGCGTTGACGTAGCCCTTCTTGAAGTCCTCCAGCACGCGGGTGCGCGCACCCTGCGTCATGCCGCCGTGCAGCGCGTCGGCCTTCACACCGGCGTCGCACAGCTGCTCGGCGATGCGGTCGGCGCCCAGCTGGGTGCGGACGAAGATGATCGTGCGGCCCTTACGGGAGGCGATCGCGGCGGTGACCGGCGCCTTGTCCTTGGGCTTCACGATGAGGATGTGGTGCGACATGGTCGTGACGTTGCCCTGGGCGCTGTCGACCTCGTGCGTGACCGGGTTGCTCAGGTAGCGCTTGACCAGGGTGGAGATCTCGTTCTCCATCGTGGCCGAGAACAGCATGCGCTGGCCGCCGGCCGGGACCTGGTCGAGCAGCTCGGTGACCTCGGGCAGGAAGCCCAGGTCGGACATCTGGTCGGCCTCGTCGAGGACGGCGACCTCGACGTTCTCCAGGGAGCAGGCGCCGCGGTTGATGATGTCGCGCAGCCGGCCCGGGGTGGCGACGAGGATGTCGACGCCACGCTCCAGGGCGTAGATCTGGTTGCCCATCGACGTACCGCCGCAGACGACCTTCATCTTGAGGCCGACGACGTCGCCGTAGGGCTGGAGCGCGTCCGCGACCTGCATCGCGAGCTCGCGGGTCGGGGTGAGAATGACCGCGCGCGGCTTGTGCTTCTCGGTGCGGCCGCCGGCGAGACGCGCCAGGGTCGGCAGACCGAACGACAGGGTCTTGCCGGAGCCGGTGCGGCCACGGCCGAGGATGTCCTTGCCGGCCAGGGCGTCCGGGATGGTCGCGGCCTGGATCGGGAAGGGGGTGGTCACGCCGTTCTGCGCGAGCTTGCGCACGACGCCTTCGGGGAGACCGAGGTCCGCGAAGGTGACCTCGGGGGCGTCCTCGGCTGCCTCGTTCTCGGGCACGACGACGTGATCAGTACTGGCGATGGACATGCGAATGCGAAACCTTCCGGAGTCTCAGTCGGCACGCGCCCGTCAACTCCGTGATTCGCGATTCGCAATACGACCGCCTCAATGCGGTCCACCACGGCAAGGGAGAGTACGCGCCACACGGCGCGCTCTGTAGTGGCGCCGGGCAAGATGGGATCAAACGATCTGCCACCATACGCACTCCGGGCCCCTCAAGGCAAACCGGACCGTCCAGGCGACAGCGGCCACCCCCCGACAACCGGACGGCGACCCACCCCCCTCAACCACCCCCCACCGGAAGTTGTTCCCGCCCCCGAAAAAAACTTCGAGCCCCGCCGCCCGTCACGCACACCCCCACCAGCCCTACGCCGGTGCCCCCGCCTCCGGGGCCGGTTCGCGTTGGGCGAGCTGCGTTCCGGGGGGCTCGTGGGCCGATGACGACGGTTCCGGGGTCGGCTCCGGGGACGTCGTCGGTTCCGGCGGCGTCGGGGTGGGCTCCGGTTCCGCCGTACGGGTGGGTGTCGGCGGGGCCGGCGGCTTCGGTGTGGGGCGCGACGGCTTCCCCGGCTTGTCACGCCCCGGCACGGTCGGACTCGCGTCGGCGCTCGGCGACGCCTCGGGGGAGGCCGACTCCCCCGCCCGGCCGCCCTTGTCCTTCTTCTCCTTGCCGCCCTTGCCGCGCTCCCGCTCACCACCGGCCCCGGCCGCGCCGAACCCCGTACCGCCGCCCGACACCGCGGGCCCGCCGTCGGGCGCCTCGCCACCCCGCTGCCCGGCGGAGTGCGACGGCTTGGCGCTCCCGCCCGTGTCGTCGCCGACACTCATGCAGCCGGCGGCAGCGGCGACCGCCACAACCGTGGCGGCCAGTCGGACGGGTACGTACAAGGGGCGCACGGGGCCACCTCCGGAACGGGTGAAGGAGTCAACACCTCCAACTCCCGCCGCCCACAAGAGGACACGCGCCCCGTATTCACAACCCGGTCAGCCGTAACCCAGGGCGTGAAGGCGCTCGTCGTCGATGCCGAAGTGGTGGGCGATCTCGTGCACGACGGTGATCTCCGTCTCCGCGACGACGTCCTCCCGCGACTCGCACATCCGCAACGTCGGATTCCGGTAGACGGTGATCCGGTCGGGCAGCACCCCGGCGTACCACTCACCCCGATCGGTCAGCGGAGTCCCCTCGTACAGCCCGAGCAGCTCGGGATCGTCCGAGGGCGGCTCGTCCTCCACGAACACCGCGACGTTGTCCATCAGTCGCGTCAACTCCGGCGGAATCCGGTCGAGCGCCTCGGCGACCAGCTCCTCGAACTCCTCACGCGTCATCTCCAGCACAGGCCCATTGTCGGCCACGCCCCCGCCGATCGAGAGCCGTACGGCGCCGCATATCCGGTCCCGGACTTGGGCATACGGGATCAATGGCCCGCGTCCCCGCCGGAGTCCTGAAGGTGATGAACCCGATCCGCACCGCCCCACGCGCCCTGGCCCGTCGCTATCGCTCCCGCCAGGCACCCGCCACGATCGAGCTCGTGGCACAGCCGCACCCGTGGACCCGCGCCGTGGGACTCGTCGCGGTGGTCGTCCTCGGCGCCTGGCTGGGACTGCTGGTCGTGGGCGACGTCCGGGTCCCGGTCGGCCCCATGAACACCACCATGACCCTGCGCCCCTCCTTCACCGGCGGCACGAAGATCAACATCTCGCCGCTGGGCGCCCTCCAGCTGGACAGCCACATCGCCCCCGTACGCCTGGACGTCAACGTCGACCAGCTCGACCCCGAGCGCTCCCAGGCCCTCGTCGACCACCCCGAACGCCTCTCCGGCCTCCAGGACGAGGTCACCGAGGACGTCGGCCGCGGCACCCTCGACCTGGCCGTCCGCTCCGGCGTCGCCGTCGTCTCCGGGGCCACCGCCCTCGGCCTCGCCGTCTACCGCCGCCCGCGCCGCGCCCTGGCCGCCGGCGGCCTCGCCCTCGCCCTCCTCGCGGCCTCGGGCGGCACCGCGTACGCCACCTGGCGCCCCGACTCCGTCCTGGAGCCGAAGTTCTCCGGCCTGCTCACCTCGGCCCCCTCCCTGGTGGGCAACGCGCGCAGCATCGTCACGGAATTCGACGTCTACCAGAAGGAGTTGGCCCGCCTGGTCACCAATGTCACCAAGCTCTACGACGCCACCTCGACGCTCCCCGCCTACGCGCCCGACCCCTCCACGATCCGGGTCCTGCACGTCTCCGACATCCATCTCAACCCGGCGAGCTGGAAGATCATCGCCTCGCTCGTGGAGCAGTACAAGGTCGACGTGATCGTGGACTCCGGCGACACCATGGACCACGGCACGGCCGCCGAGAACGGCTTCCTGGACCCCGTCGAGGACCTCGGGGCCCCCTACGTCTGGGTCCGCGGCAACCACGACTCGCTGATCACCCAGCGCTACATGGAGGGCCTGAAGAACGTCCACGTCCTGGACGACGGCAAGGCGCAGACGATCAAGGGCCTGCGTTTCGCGGGCATCGGCGACCCCCAGTTCACCCCCGACCGCACGCGGCAGACCGGCGCCGAGCAGTCCCAGGAGCTGGCAGGCGCCCGCCTGGCCACGGCCCTGCGCGACCAGAGCGCCGCGGGCACCCCCGTGGACATCGCCGTCGCCCATGAGCCCTCCGCCGCCCGGGAGGTCGACGGCGAGGTCCCCCTCGTCCTGGCCGGGCACCTCCACCACGACGAGATGGAGGAACTGCCCTACGGCACCCGGCTGCGCATCGAGGGCTCCACCGGCGGCAGCGGCCTGCGCGCCATCGAGGGCAAGCACCCCGACCCCATCGAGGCGTCGATCCTCTACTTCGACCGCGACACCCGCCATCTCCAGGCCTGGGACGAGATCGAACTGGGCGGCCTCGGCCTCACGACGGCGGAGGTCAGCCGACACCTCCCGAAGGAGAACCAGCCCGGCGCGAGCCGGTCCCCCGGCACCCCCTCCGAGAGCACTTCCCCGTCCGCCTCCTAAACCGTTTTGGCGATAGCTCCCGCCATCCCATATGCTTCTCACGTCCCCGACGCGCTGCGAAGCGCACAGGCGGGCCGATAGCCCTCATCGTCTAGCGGCCTAGGACGCCGCCCTTTCAAGGCGGTAGCACGGGTTCGAATCCCGTTGGGGGCACGCACCACCCTGTGCGACACTGTCGTACGAAGCTTGGTCCTGTGGAGCAGTTTGGAGTGCTCGCCACCCTGTCAAGGTGGAGGCCGCGGGTTCAAATCCCGTCAGGACCGCTGAGGTTTCACGTGAAACCTCGTGGCTGGGTAGCTCAGTTGGTACGAGCGATCGCCTGAAAAGCGATAGGTCGCCGGTTCGACCCCGGCCCCAGCCACAACCGCCCTCACTAGGGCCAGAGCCCCTCTCCTCACGGAGAGGGGCTCTTTCGTGCTCGTGCTTCCCCACCCGGCCCCATGCTTCCCCCGCCGCGCCCCACCCCCGGGACAAAAGCGTTAGCCACCAAATTCGCCGGGATGAGATCCTGGATCGCGTATGTCTACGCACCCTGCCCCCGCCCTCGGCGCCCTCGCCCCCCGCCTGACCGAGCTGTCCCTGCGCGACGCGCACCGGCTCGGGCGCAGGCTCGAAGGTGCGCGCAAGATCCGTAAGCCGGAGGCGCGGGCCGCCGTGCTCGCCGAGATCGAGGCGGAGGTCGGCAGGGCCGAGGAGCGGATGGCCGCCCGGCGCTCCCTCGTGCCCGAGGTCACATACCCCGAGCAGCTGCCGGTCAGCCAGAAGAAGGACGAGATCGCCGACGCCATCCGCGACCACCAGGTCGTGATCGTCGCCGGCGAGACCGGCTCCGGCAAGACGACGCAGATCCCCAAGATCTGTCTGGAGCTGGGGCGCGGCGTACGCGGCATGATCGGGCACACCCAGCCCCGCAGGATCGCCGCCCGCACGGTCGCCGAGCGCGTCGCCGAGGAACTGGACACACCGCTCGGCGAGGCCGTCGGCTGGAAGGTCCGCTTCACCGACCAGGTCAACCAGGACAGCACCTTCGTCAAGCTCATGACGGACGGCATCCTGCTCGCCGAGATCCAGACCGACCGTGAGCTGCGCGCCTACGACACGATCATCATCGACGAGGCCCACGAGCGGTCCCTCAACATCGACTTCCTGCTGGGCTACCTCGCCCAGCTGCTGCCGAAGCGTCCGGACCTCAAGGTCGTCATCACCTCGGCCACGATCGACCCCGAGCGCTTCTCGCGGCATTTCGGTGACGCCCCGATCGTCGAGGTCAGCGGCCGTACGTACCCCGTGGAGGTCCGCTATCGGCCGCTGCTGGAGGAGGACGGCGACGACGCCGACCGCGACCAGATCACCGCGATCACCGACGCCGTGGAGGAGCTCCAGAGGGAAGGCAAGGGCGACATCCTCGTCTTCCTCTCCGGAGAGCGGGAGATCAGGGACACCGCGGACGCGCTCACCAAGAAGAACTACCGCTTCACGGAGATCCTGCCGCTCTACGCCCGGCTCTCCCATGCCGAGCAGCACCGGGTCTTCCAGCCGCACACCGGCCGCAGGATCGTGCTGGCCACGAACGTTGCCGAGACCTCGCTGACGGTCCCCGGCATCAAGTACGTCATCGACCCGGGCTTCGCGCGGATCTCCCGCTACAGCCACCGCACCAAGGTCCAGCGGCTGCCCATCGAGCCGGTCTCGCAGGCCAGCGCCAACCAGCGCAAGGGCCGCTGCGGCCGTACGTCGGACGGCGTCTGCATCCGGCTGTACAGCGAGGACGACTTCGAGGCCCGGCCGGAGTTCACGGACGCCGAGATCCTGCGGACGAACCTCGCCTCCGTCATCCTGCAGATGACCGCGGCCGGTCTCGGTGACATCGAGAAGTTCCCCTTCATCGACCCGCCGGACCACCGCAACATCCGCGACGGCGTGCAGCTGCTCCAGGAGCTGAACGCGCTCGACCCGGCGCAGAAGGACCACCGCAAACGGCTCACGGACACCGGCCGCAAGCTGGCCCAGCTGCCCGTCGACCCCCGGCTGGCCCGGATGGTCCTGGAGGCGGACAAGAACGGCTGTGTACGCGAGGTCATGGTCATAGCCGCCGCGCTGTCCATCCAGGATCCGCGCGAACGCCCCGCCGACAAACAGGCCCAGGCCGACCAGCAGCACGCCCGTTTCAAGGACGAGACCAGCGACTTCCTCGCGTATCTCAACCTCTGGCGCTATCTCCGCGAGCAGCAGAAGGAGCGGGGCTCGTCCTCGTTCCGCCGGATGTGCAAGCAGGAGTACCTCAACTTCCTTCGCATCCGTGAATGGCAGGACATTTATACGCAGTTGCGTACGGTCGCGAAGCAGATGGGCATCCACCTCAACGAGGAGGACGCCCCGGACGACCGCATCCATCTCTCCCTCCTGGCCGGCCTGCTGTCGCACATCGGCATGAAGGACGTCAAGGAAGGCGCCAAGAACGAGTACCTGGGGGCGCGCAACGCGAAGTTCGCGATCTTCCCCGGTTCGGCCCTCTTCAAGAAGCCCCCGCGCTTCGTGATGTCGGCCGAGCTCGTCGAGACCTCCCGTCTGTGGGCCCGCGTCAACGCGAAGATCGAGCCCGAGTGGGTCGAGCCCCTCGCCGCGCACCTCCTCAAGCGCACGTACAGCGAGCCGCACTGGGAGAAGGACCAGGCCGCGGTGATGGCGTACGAGAAGGTCACGCTCTACGGCGTGCCGATCGTGGCGCAGCGGAAGGTCAACTACGGGCGGATCGACCCGGAGATCAGCCGCGAACTGTTCATCCGGAACGCGCTGGTCGAGGGCGACTGGCGCACGCACCACAAGTTCTTTTCGGACAACCGCCGCCTCCTCACCGAGGTCGAGGAGCTGGAGCACCGGGCCCGGCGCCGGGACATCCTGGTCGACGACGAGACGCTGTACGACTTCTACGACCAGCGGATCCCCGAACACGTCGTCTCCGGCGCCCACTTCGACTCCTGGTGGAAGCACAAGCGGCATGAGCGGCCCGACTTCCTCGACTTCGAGCGCGAGATGCTCATCAACGAGAAGGCGGGTGAGGTCAGCAAGGCCGACTACCCGGACTCGTGGCGGCAGGGGAATCTCAAGTTCCGGGTGACGTACCAGTTCGAGCCGGGCGCGGACGCCGACGGCGTGACCGTGCACGTCCCGCTCCAGGTCCTCAACCAGGTCACCGACGAGGGCTTCGACTGGCAGATCCCGGGGCTGCGCGAGGAGCTGGTGACGGAGCTGATCCGCTCCCTGCCCAAGCCGATCCGGCGCAACTACGTCCCCGCGCCGAACTTCGCCAGGGCGTTCCTGGACCGGGCCGTCCCCCTCCAGGAACCGCTGACCGCGACCATGACGCGCGAGCTGAGACTGATGGTCGGGGTGCCCTTCGAGGCGGACGACTTCGACCTGTCCAAGGTCCCCGACCACCTGAAGATCACGTTCCGGATCGTCGACGAACGGCGCCGCAAGCTGGCCGAGGACAAGGACCTGGAGGCGCTGAAGCTCAAGCTGCGCCCGAAGGCCCGCAAGGCCCTCTCCCAGGCGGCCGCGGCGACCGCCGAGCGCTCCGGCGGGGAGTCCCTGGAGCGCTCGGGCCTGACCGACTGGACGATCGGCGCGCTCACCCGCGTCTTCGAGACCCGCCGGGCCGGTCAGCCGGTGAAGGCGTACCCGGCCCTGGTCGACGACGGCGACACGGTCTCCGTGCGGCTCTTCGACACGGAGGCGGAGCAGGCGCGGGCCATGTGGAAGGGCACGCGACGGCTGATCCTGCGCAACATCCCGGTAAACCCGGCCAAGTTCGCCTCGCAGAAGCTGACGAACGCCCAGAAGCTGGCGCTGTCCGCGAATCCGCACGGCTCCATCCAGGGGCTGTTCGACGACTGCGCGATGGCCGCCGCGGACAAGCTGATCGGCGACTTCGGCGGACCGGCGTGGGACGAGGAGTCGTACCGCAAGCTGTACGACAAGGTGCGCGCCGAGATCGTCGACACGACCGTCCGCACGGTGGGGCAGGTGCAGCAGGTCCTCGCCGCCTGGCAGGCCTGTGAGCGCCGCCTGAAGGCCGTGCGCAGCGCCGCGCTGCTGCCGAACCTCCAGGACGTGCGGGCGCAGCTGGACGCCCTCGTGAAGCCGGGCTTCGTGACGGAGGCGGGGCTGCGGCGCATGCCGGACCTGATGCGCTACCTGGTGGCGGCCGACCGGCGTCTGCAGCAGATGCCGACGAACGTCCAGCGGGACACGACGCGGATGCAGAAGGTCCACGAGATGCAGGACGAGTACGCCTGGCTCCTGGAGCAGCTGCCGCAGGGCCGGCCGGTGCCGTCGTCGGTCCTGGACATCCGCTGGATGATCGAGGAGCTGCGGGTCAGCTACTTCGCCCACGCGCTGGGCACGGCGTACCCCGTCTCCGACAAGCGGATCGTGAAGGCGATCGACGCGGCAGCGCCGTAACGGCACCCGCACGCAGGGTGAGTTCGACCAGGACCCCACCCTCCTGTACAGTCTCTTTTCGCAGCGCACCGCACGGATCGCACTGCGAAACCTGGTCCTGTGGAGCAGTTTGGAGTGCTCGCCACCCTGTCAAGGTGGAGGCCGCGGGTTCAAATCCCGTCAGGACCGCAGCGAAAGAGCCCGGATCTTCGGATCCGGGCTCTTTGCCGTCCGCCCCGCCCCAAGCCCGCATCTACGGATCCAGGCTTCTTGCCGCCTATGCCCCCCACGAACAACCAGAGGCCGCGCCCGCGGCGAAGCCGCGATCAGGCGCCGGCGCCCAAGTCCGCCTCTAGAGAGCCGGGCTCTTGCGCGCATGCCCTGACCTCCCCGTGAGCCCCCGCGGCCCCCACACGCCGTCTTGACGGGTTCTCAATCCGTCGGTACCCCAGAACCAGGGCCGTTCCCCGTGCGGCCTTCAGGAGGTGGCGTATGGCGGCAGCGACCAGGCACGAGACGCGGGCCCTGCTCCGCGCGCACCTGTCGGCCGCGTCGTCGTACCGGCACCTCACACGTCACTGCCCGATCTGCCATCACCTGCTGAGGCTGGCGATGGAGTCGGGACCGGGTGCGCCTCAGGTCGTGGCGCCGGCGCGGGAGGACGAGAGCCCGGCGTCCGCATGATCCACGAGCGGCCTCAACACCCCTCAGCACAGGGGCCGCTGGAGCCGGAGGCTTCTCTACCGCACCCGTGGCGGAGCTAACAAGCCGCTTGGTATGTGACGGGTGTCACCGCATGAGTTTTGGAAAGTGCGGTACTTACACCCTGCCTACAAAGGGTCAATTTAATATGTGCAATTGCACCCGGCCCGGGGTGCCGCACACAGCTCATCCGACGCCCCTCCCCAGGCTCGGACAAGCCCGCACACAGCCGGCGCCCCAGACCCGTCCAGGCGCACAAAAAAGATCGCGCTGGACCCGGCGGAGTCCAGCGCGATCGACGACGCACCCTGTTGTATGCCTGGAAAGCTCTGACTGGCTTGGGCGTGGGGCCTGTTGGGGCAGGAACCCGCGTCGCTTGGAGCTGTGGTTCCGGACGTCGCGGCCAGTTGGGGGACCAGCCGGTTTGCCCGGTTATTCAGTTGTTCAGGCCTCGCTGCGCTGCTGCGGGATGCCCGCGAGCAGAGCGCGGACCTCGGCCTCGCGGTAGCGCCGATGCCCGCCGAGCGTGCGGATCGACGTGAGCTTGCCGGCCTTCGCCCACCGCGTGACCGTCTTCGGGTCCACACGGAACATGGTGGCGACCTCAGCCGGGGTCAGCAGCGGCTCGGCATCAGGGGTGCGAGCGGTCATGAGCGGCCTCCTCGGGAGAACCGAACCTTCTCGGTTCTTTCCTCTAAATTCTGCACCTTGACCCGCGTTGCCCGAAATGGCGGACGCGAGTCGAGTCGGTTATAGGACGAACGGCTTGTCCTCGGCACTACAACTACACCATCTGTCCAGCCGCGTCGGCCAAACCGATGGAATTGCCCCTCCAGGTGTTCATCAGCGACGGAAGCCGATGGACCATGCCATAGCGGACAGTCACACCGCTGTGACGATCAGTCACAGGGTGATCAGGAAGTCACCAGGCCCCCCAAAGCGTGCAATGCTGAGATTCCGCCCATAGTGCAGCACTACAGGACGGAAGGAGTCCTCCCCGGACTCCTTGTCCTATTTTGGCATGAGGAGGGGCAAGGGACGCAAGAGCCTCGTACGTGTAGTCCGTCACGCTTGGCCTACTTGAGAGGTCTGCCCGTATCGGGCCCTACGTCCCTTGTTGACGAAGTCTCAGGAGACGCACAGCCCGTTTCAGGAACTCGGTGCGAGGACGAAACCCCAAATCGGGCGGTTCGTCAAACGTCAGTTCGTGACCGAATGCGAGCGGTCTGTACGGACATCAAGGTCAGACGTCAGTTGGCCGACCGCAGATTCCGTACGGAACGCCACCGCTCCACGAGCCGGGCGTACGCCTCCCCCGCGACGGCCCCGTCGCCCCTGCGCAGCGCGGCGATGCCCTCGGCCACGTCCGCCGCGGAGTGGTCGTCCTCCAGCGTCCCGGACGGCACCACATGCACCAGGCCCCCGTAGTCCAGCTCCACCAGAGAGCGCGGGTGAAACTCCTCCAGCCAGCGGCCGACGTCCATCAGGCCGTCGATCAGGGGCCCTTCGTTCATGGCCTCCCGCAGGGCGCGCAGGCCCCGGGCCACCCGCCGCCGGGCCTGGACCATGGGGGTGCGGTAGCGCAGCACCGGCGGGCCCTCGCCGGACGCGCCCTTGTCGTACTCGCGCTCCTCGTCGGAGACCAGCACGAACCAGTTGATCGGCACCTGCCAGGTGGCCGTACGGATCCACGGCCGGGCGTCCGGGTTGATCGTCAGCCAGCGCTCGTAGTCCTGGGCCGCCTGTCGCCGCAGCACGGGCGGAAGGACCGCGTCCATGACCGGCGGGGGGAGCTCCTCGGAGAGCTCGTCCAGGGCCAGCCAGCCGCGCAGCCGGGTGCGCCAGGGGCAGACACAGACGACGCCGTCCACGTCCAGGACGAAGGCGTCGTCGCTCTCGTGCACCGGCACCGGGACCGGCGGGGTGGGGGCCAAGTCGGCGAGGGCCCGGCGCAGTTCGTCCTGGTACGAGGGGCGGTCCGTACGGCGTGCGTAGCGGGCCCACTGGCTGCGCTCCGGCTCGGGGAAGGCGGCCAGCGGTTCGTACACGCGCAGATAGGTCGCGTAGGGGACGATCACCGAGGTCACCTTGGGCACGCCTGCTCCCTCCCCCGCGCATCGCCGCGAAAACCTGCGGAGCCCGCTTACGATCGCGCGGGAAACCTATGCAAATCGTCGCACGGGTGTACTCCGGTCGGAGGTGATCCTGTGCACGGTGCGGCCGGCGGGGCCACCAGGCTTTAATCTCATGCTCAACAGCCCCCGCCACCCTCCCCCACAGCCAAAAGCGCGGGGGGAGCCCCACGGGAGCTGGTCTCCACCCGCCGCAACTTACTCAGGAGTCACCACAGTGACCGACGTAACCGGCGCACCTGCTGATGTACTGCACACCCTGTTCCACTCGGACCAGGGCGGACATGAGCAAGTCGTGCTCTGCCAGGACCGTGCGAGCGGCCTCAAGGCCGTCATCGCCCTGCACTCCACCGCTCTGGGCCCCGCGCTCGGCGGTACGCGCTTCTACCCGTACGCGACCGAGGCCGAGGCCGTCGCCGACGCGCTGAACCTCGCCCGCGGGATGTCGTACAAGAACGCCATGGCCGGTCTCGACCACGGCGGCGGCAAGGCCGTGATCATCGGCGACCCGGACACGATCAAGAGCGAGGAGCTGCTCCTCGCCTACGGTCGCTTCGTCGCCTCCCTCGGCGGCCGCTACGTCACCGCCTGCGACGTCGGCACGTATGTCGCCGACATGGACGTCGTGGCCCGCGAGTGCCGCTGGACGACCGGACGCTCGCCGGAGAACGGCGGCGCCGGGGACTCCTCCGTCCTCACCGCCTACGGCGTCTACCAGGGCATGCGCGCCTGCGCGCAGCACCTGTGGGGCGACCCCTCGCTGCGCGGCCGCAAGGTCGGCATCGCCGGTGTCGGCAAGGTCGGCCACCACCTGGTGGAGCACCTGCGGGCCGAGGGCGCCGAGGTCGTGATCACCGATGTGCGCGAGGAGGCCGTGGGGCGGATCCTCGCGGCCCACCCGACGGGTGTGACGGCCGTCGCCGACACCGCGACCCTGATCCGCGCCGAGGGCCTCGACATCTACGCCCCGTGCGCGCTCGGCGGTGCGCTGAACGACGACACCGTGCCCGCGCTCACCGCCAAGGTGGTCTGCGGCGCCGCCAACAACCAGCTCGCCCACCCCGGTGTGGAGAAGGACCTCGCGGACCGCGGGATCCTCTACGCGCCGGACTACGTGGTGAACGCCGGCGGTGTCATCCAGGTCGCGGACGAGCTGCACGGCTTCGACTTCGACCGGTGCAAGGCGAAGGCGTCGAAGATCTTCGACACCACGCTGGCCATATTCGCACGTGCGAAGGAGGACGGCATTCCGCCGGCCGCCGCGGCCGACCGGATCGCCGAGCAGCGGATGCACGACGCGGCCCTGGCCCGCCGGGGCACTGACCCCGGGGCGGTGCGGGACTGATCCACAAAAGTCTCGTACGTTTGACCGGTACCCGCCGGTGGGCAGTTAGAGAGAACTCTCACTTCTACCGGCGGGTCGACCGTCGATAAGTGGTTAAAATCGCGGTTGACCAGCGAGGACGGGGCGCCTCGAAGGTCCTGGGCGCGGGCACGTCATGCGGGCGACGTACCGTATGGGCGCGGGCTCAGGTACCGTGGAAGCCCTACGGACCGGTCTCTCCGCGGAGAGTCCGTGCCGGACCATGAACGCGTGTCAAGACTCTGGGGCCGTCGAGCCCCGTCGTTGAGGGGGTCGAGCCATGGGGCGCGGCCGGGCCAAGGCCAAGCAGACGAAGGTCGCCCGCCAGCTGAAGTACAACAGCGGTGGGACTGACCTCTCACGCCTGGCCGAGGAGCTGGGTGCATCGCCTTCGAATCCGCAGCCGCCTAACGGCGAGCCGTTCGAAGACGATGATCAGGACGAGGACCTGTACGCACGGTACGCCGACCTCTACGAGGACGACGACGACGAGGACGACCAGTCCTCGCAGCATCGTCGCGGCGCTTGACCCTGCACTGAGCACTTGCCCGGTCGGTGACTACGGTCACCGACCGGGTTCTGTGCTGCCCGCAGGGTCATGACCCCCGTGCCTCAGCTCGCGTAGTCACCGATCAGGGCGGCACCCGTGGGGTGCTCGCCCCGGTCCGTGATCTCTCCGGCCACCCAGGCGTCCACGCCGCGGTCGGCCAGGGTCGCCAGGGCCACGTCCACGGACTCCTGCGGCACGATCGCGATCATGCCGACGCCCATGTTCAGGGTCTTCTCGAGCTCCAGGCGCTCGACACTGCCCGTGCGGCCGACCAGGTCGAAGATCGGGGCCGGGGTCCAGGTGGAGCGGTCCACGACGGCGTGCAGGCCGTCCGGGATCACCCGGGCCAGGTTGGCCGCGAGGCCGCCGCCGGTGATGTGGCTGAAGGCGTGCACCTCGGTGGTGCGCATCAGGGCCAGGCAGTCCAGCGAGTAGATCTTCGTCGGCTCCAGCAGCTCCTCGCCGAGGGTGCGGCCGAGCTCCTCGATGTGCGCGTCCAGCGCCAGGCCCGCCTGGTTGAGCAGGACGTGGCGGACGAGGGAGTACCCGTTCGAGTGAAGACCGGAGGACGCCATGGCGATCACCGCGTCACCCGTCCGGATGCGATCGGCGCCGAGCAGCCGGTCGGCCTCCACGACGCCCGTACCGGCGCCGGCGACGTCGAAGTCGTCCTCGCCCAGCAGACCCGGGTGTTCGGCCGTCTCACCGCCGACCAGGGCGCAGCCGGCCAGCACACAGCCCTCGGCGATGCCCTTGACGATGGCGGCGACCCGCTCGGGGTGGACCTTGCCGACGCAGATGTAGTCGGTCATGAACAGCGGCTCGGCGCCGCAGACCACGATGTCGTCCATGACCATGGCGACCAGGTCGTGGCCGATGCTGTCGTAGACGCCCAGCTGGCGGGCGATGTCGACCTTGGTGCCGACGCCGTCCGTGGCGGAGGCGAGCAGGGGCCGCTCGTAGTTCTTCAGGGCGGAGGCGTCGAAGAGGCCGGCGAAGCCGCCGAGGCCGCCGAGGACCTCGGGGCGCTGGGCCTTCTTCACCCACTCCTTCATCAGTTCGACGGCGCGGTCGCCGGCTTCGATGTCGACGCCCGCGGCTGCGTAGCTGGCACCGGTTGTGTCAGGCATGGCGATGAGAACCTTCGTGTTGTACGGCAGGCGTTTCGAAAAGGCGGAGCACGGGCCTTCTACGGGCGGCGGATCGCGTCGGCGGCGGCCGTGGCGGCCGGGCCGGCGGCCAGCTCCGTCTCCAGCAGCTGCTTGCCGAGCAGCTCGGGGTCCGGGAGCTCCATCGGGTACTCGCCGTCGAAGCAGGCGCGGCACAGGTTCGGCTTGGCGATGGTGGTCGCCTCGATCATGCCGTCGATGGAGATGTAGGCCAGGGAGTCGGCGCCCAGGGAGGTGCCGATCTCGTCGATCGTCATGCCGTTGGCGATGAGCTCCGCGCGGGTGGCGAAGTCGATACCGAAGAAGCAGGGCCACTTCACGGGCGGCGAGGAGATCCGGATGTGGACCTCGGCCGCGCCCGCCTCGCGGAGCATGCGGACCAGGGCGCGCTGGGTGTTGCCGCGCACGATCGAGTCGTCGACGACGACCAGCCGCTTGCCCTTGATGACTTCCTTCAGCGGGTTCAGCTTCAGGCGGATGCCCAGCTGGCGGATGGTCTGCGAGGGCTGGATGAACGTCCGGCCGACGTAGGCGTTCTTGACGAGGCCGGCGCCGAACGGGATGCCGGAGGCCTCCGCGTAACCGATCGCCGCGGGCGTGCCGGATTCCGGGGTCGCTATCACCAGGTCGGCCTCGACGGGCGCCTCCTTGGCGAGCTTGCGGCCCATCTCCACCCGGGAGAGGTAGACGTTCCGGCCGGCGATGTCGGTGTCCGGGCGGGCCAGGTACACGTACTCGAAGACACAGCCCTTGGGCTTCGCTTCCGCGAATCGGGAGGTGCGAAGGCCGTTCTCGTCGATGGCGACGAACTCGCCCGGCTCGATCTCCCGGACGTAAGCGGCGCCGCAGATGTCGAGGGCGGCGGACTCGGAGGCGACCACCCAGCCGCGCTCCAGCCGGCCGAGGACCAGGGGGCGGATGCCCTGTGGGTCTCGGGCCGCGTAGAGGGTGTGCTCGTCCATGAAGACGAGGGAGAAGGCGCCCTGGACCTTCGGGAGGACCGTGTGAGCGGCCTCCTCGATGGTCAGCGGCTTGCCGTCCTCGTCGACCTGGGCCGCGAGGAGCGCGGTGAGCAGGTCGGTGTCGTTGGTCGCCGCGACGCGCGGGGCGCGGCCGCCTTCCTGCTTGGGCAGGTCGGCGACCATCTCGGCGAGCTGGGCGGTGTTGACGAGGTTGCCGTTGTGGCCGAGCGCGATGGATCCGTGTCCGGTCGCGCGGAAGGTCGGCTGGGCGTTCTCCCAGACGGAGGCTCCGGTGGTCGAGTAGCGGGCGTGACCGACCGCGATATGACCCTGGAGCGAACCGAGGGAGGTTTCGTCGAAGACTTGGGAGACCAGGCCCATGTCCTTGAAGACGAGGATCTGTGAGCCGTTGCTGACCGCGATTCCCGCGGATTCCTGGCCTCGATGCTGGAGGGCGTAGAGCCCGAAGTACGTGAGCTTGGCGACCTCTTCGCCCGGAGCCCAGACACCGAAGACGCCGCAAGCGTCCTGGGGGCCCTTCTCACCGGGGAGCAGGTCGTGGTTGAGTCGTCCGTCACCACGTGGCACGCCACCGAGTGTAGGCGAGGTCGACCACTGGTCCGAATTGGGGATACCGGACTTTCCGGAGGATCACCGCTCGGCGACGGCTCGCACACTCGTACCGTTTTCGCTGGTCAGCGTGAGGGTTTGGTGATCGACTCCGTACTTCAGCTCTCCGTCGAAAATGCGCAGGAGCTTCTTCTCGACGTCCATGAGTGAGTCTTCGCACATCATTCGGGTCGTGGCAGGGCGGCCGACGGTGATATGGCCGTCGCGGACTGTGGCCTTCGCGTTCACCTTGTTGCAGCCGAGGCTGCCGGAGACGGTGCCCTTCTTCTCGTCGAAGGTGAGGTGGGCCCGGCCGTTGGCGTCCGGGGTCGTGACGGTCCACTTGGTGCCGGCCAGCGGGGCGTCCTTCGCCCTGGTCAGGTGGACGGTGTCGCCCCCGTCGGTGGTGAGGGTGAGGCGGTCGTCGTCCACCTCGGCTTTCAGTTCCTGGTCGGAGACGGTCCGCGCGAGGGTCGTCTCGAACTCCATGGGCTTGTTCTCGCAGGCCATCTCGGTGGACCTGGTCTTGCCCAGCCGGACGCGGTCGCCGTCGACGGTGGCCTCGGCGCTGAAGTTGTTGCAGCCGAGGCTGCCTTCGGCCCGGCCCTTGTCGATGGTCATGTGGGCGCCGGTGGGGGCCTTCTGCGTTCTGCCGTCCGCGGTGACGCTGTCCACGCTCCACCGCACGCCGGTGACCGGCTTGCCGCCACCGACGGAACCGCTGCCGCTGTCCGCCTTCTCGCTGCCGCAGGCCGCCATGAGCGGGACGAGCATGGCGGCGGCCGTCAGGGTCATGCGCTGCTTCTGCCTGTCCATGCCACTTCGACGGGGGACCCGGGGGGATCGGTTCCCCTTGTGGCGGGGAATCCTCCGGATGCCACGGGGGTCGGGCGAAAGGACCGCTGAGGCTCAGGTCATCAGCGGCAGGAGGGCCGACAGGTCCGCGCGCTCGCCGCTCGCGCTGACCTTGGCGTCGTGGAGGGCCTCGGCCCAGGCCAGCCGCCCGGTCGCCAGCCGGATCCAGGTCAGCGGGTCCGTCTCGACGACGTTGGGCGGGGTGCCCCGGGTGTGCCTCGGCCCCGCCACGCACTGCACCACCGCGTACGGCGGCACCCGCACCTCCGTCGAACCGCCGGGTGCCTTCGCGGCGAGCGTGTCGGCCAGCAGCCGGGTGCAGGCGGCCAGGGCCTGCCGGTCGTAGGGGATGTCCAGGCCGGGGACGGCGGTGTTGAGGTCGTCGGTGTGGACGACGAGCTCGACGGTGCGGGTGACGAGGTAGTCGGCGAGCGGCAGGGCGCCCGCGCTGGTGGCGAGGAGCCGGGTGCCGGGGTGGGCGGCGAGGCCGGCGGTGAAGCGCTCCTCGACGGTCGCGAGGTGGGCGGCCGGGTCGGGGTGGCTCTCGGCGAGCTCGCGGGCGTGGGCGGCGATGTCCGGGGCGTCGGCCGCTATCGCGGCGGGCCAGTCGAGCAGCCTGCCGTCCTGCTCGGTCGGCTCCGGCAGGCCGGTCAGCCGGGTGACGGCCGCGAGGCTCATCCCGACGTGGGCCACCAGCTCCCGGACGGTCCAGTCACCCAGCCGGGTGGGCAGGCCGAGCTGCTCGGAGGTGAGTCCGGCGGCAGCGGCCCGGACGTTCCCGAACTGGGCGAGCACCGCCGTGCGGATCTTGACGGGGTCGTAGCTTCGGGTGCGCTTCTTGGCCGGTGGCATGGGGGTCAGCCTAGGTGGGGGCGGTGACAGTGGGGGGTGCCTCGAAGGTCTGGCCGTTGCGGGGTACGCCGATGCCCTGCCAGGTGAAGGGGACGCCCCGGGCGGTGTCCGGGTCCGGGCCGTCCATCAGCTGGAAGTGCAGGTGCGGCTCGGAGGAGTTGCCGGAGTTGCCGCAGCGGGCGATCACCTGTCCGGCCCGGACCCGGTCGCCCGCGCGGACGGTGAGGGAGCCGCGCCGGAGGTGGGCGTAGGCGGCGTGGGTGCCGTCGCCGAGGTCGAGGACGAGGTGGTTGCCGAGGATGCGGCGGACTCCGGCGATGTCCCGCACCGTTCCTTCGAGGAGCATCAGGTACAGCAGCCCCGGCAGGGAGGTGCGGCTGAGGTGGTCGCGCTGCCGGTCGTCGGCGCGGACGACGGTGGCGTCCGCGACGGCCAGGACGGGGGCGTCGTAGGCCGGGTAGGCCTGGGGGCGGCGGGCGAGCGGCCACAGCCATCCGAAGGCCGGGCGGGCTCCCGGCTCGGGCTCGGCCAGGACGTCGATGGCGAAGGTCTGGCCGTAGCTGTGCACGCCGTGGCTGGGGGTGCGGTCGGCCGGGCTGTTCAGCGCGGACCAGCGGCCGGTGACGGGCGGGGCGACCTCGACGGGCTCTCGGGCGGCCCGCGGCCGGTCGGGGGTACCGCCCCACCGGTTGACCAGGATGACGATCGCGTACGCCAGGACCACCGGTACGAAACACGACCACCAGGGGACGACCGCCAGGCCGAAGCAGAGGTCGGCGGCCACCAGGCCGAAGAAGACCAGCCACAGGGCGCGGTAGGTCACCATGGCGAGCTTGCGTGCGGACATCTCCTGTCCCCCATTTCTCCCGCGTGTCTCTGAGCTCTTCTGCCCTCTCTTACGGCCGGGTCGTCGCCAGCGCCGTCAGCAGCGGTACGACCCGCCCCGGCGGCACCTCGTGGCGGCCCCGGCCGGTCGTGTGCAGCCAGCCCGTGGCGGCGAGCTGGCGCAGGTGGTGGTAGATCTGGCCGGTGGTGCCGACCTCGTCCAGCTCGGCGAGTTCGGCGGCGGTGCGCCGGCCGCCGAGGATCTCGCGCAGCAGGCGGATGCGGACCGGGTGGCCGAGCGCGGCGAACGACTCGGCGGCCGTCGTCCACTCGTCCTCCAGCAGGTCCTGGGTGAGCGCGGTCAGCTGCCAGGCGTATTCCTCGCCCGTCGGCAGGCGCACCGCGCCGGTGTAGAGGACTCCGCCGTCGGCCGCCCCCGCCTCCGACAGCTGCTCCTTCAGCCCGTTCAGCGCCCAGAAGTCGCTCCCGTCGATCCGGGGGCCGGTGCGCTGGGCACCTTCCAGGGCCGCCAGACGGCGTTCGAGTTCGGCTACGCGCTGCTCAAGATCCATGTTTCGATATTACGTAACTACGTAATATCGCGCAAGGGTCTACGTAAGAGCCTGGTGGACGGGCACGGCGAAGCCCCCGTCCGGAGGACCGGGCGGGGGCTTCGGGGGGCTTCCGGGAGACCCGCTACTTCAGCAGCGCCGGGATCGTGCCCTCGTGCGTCTCGCGCAGCTCGGCCAGGGTGAGCGCGAACTCGCCCTGGACGTCCACGACATCACCGTCGACGACACCGATACGGGTGACCGGGAGGCCGCGCGCACCGCACATGTCGTTGAAACGGACCTCCTCGGAGCGCGGCACGGCCACGACCGCGCGGCCCGCCGACTCGGAGAAGAGGAAGGTGAACGCGTCCAGACCGTCCGGGACGATCAGACGGGCGCCCTTCTCCCCCAGCAGCGCCGACTCGACGACCGCCTGGATCAGACCGCCGTCGGACAGGTCGTGCGCGGAGTCGATCATGCCGTCGCGGGAGGCGGAGATCAGGATCTCGGCGAGCAGCCGCTCGCGCTCCAGGTCGACCTTGGGCGGCAGACCACCGAGGTGGTCGTGCACGACCTGCGACCAGGCCGAGCCGCCGAACTCCTCACGCGTGTCGCCGAGGAGGTAGAGCAGCTGGCCCTCCTCCTGGAAGGCGACGGGCGTGCGGCGGGCCACGTCGTCGATGACGCCGAGGACCGCGACGACCGGGGTCGGGTGGATGGCGACCTCGCCCGTCTGGTTGTAGAGGGAGACGTTGCCTCCGGTCACCGGGGTGCCGAGCTGCTGGCAGGCGTCGGCGAGGCCGCGGATGGCCTCCGCGAACTGCCACATCACCGCCGGGTCCTCGGGCGAGCCGAAGTTCAGGCAGTCGGACACCGCGAGCGGCTTGGCACCGGTGGTGGCGACGTTGCGGTACGCCTCCGCCAGGGCCAGCTGGGCGCCGTGGTACGGGTCGAGCTTGGCGTACCGGCCGTTGCCGTCCGTGGCGATGGCCACGCCGAGGCCGGTCTCCTCGTCGATCCGGATCATGCCGGAGTCCTCGGGCTGGGCGAGGACGGTGTTGCCCTGCACGAAGTGGTCGTACTGGCTGGTGATCCAGGACTTGGAGGCCTGGTTCGGGGAGCCGACCAGCTTCAGGACCTGGTCCTTCAGCTCCTCGGAGGTCACCGGGCGGGGCAGCTTGTTCGCGTCGTCGGCCTGGAGCTCGTCCTGCCAGGACGGGCGGGCGTAGGGGCGCTCGTAGACCGGGCCCTCGTGCGCGACCGTGCGCGGGTCGACGTCGACGATCTTGCCGCCGTGCCAGTAGATCTCCAGGCGGTCGCCGTCGGTCACCTCACCGATGACGGTGGCGATGACGTCCCACTTCTCGCAGATCTCCAGGAAGCGGTCGACCTTCTCCGGCTCGACGACCGCGCACATCCGTTCCTGCGACTCGCTCATGAGGATTTCCTCGGGCGAGAGCGTGGAGTCGCGCAGCGGGACGTCGTCCAGGGTGACGCGCATGCCGCCGGAGCCGTTGGACGCCAGCTCGGAGGTGGCGCAGGACAGGCCCGCGGCGCCGAGGTCCTGGATGCCGACGACCAGCTTCTCGGCGAAGGCCTCCAGGGTGCACTCGATGAGGAGCTTCTCCTGGAAGGGGTCGCCGACCTGCACGGCCGGACGCTTCGACGGCTTGGCGTCGTCGAAGGTCTCCGAGGCCAGGATCGAGGCGCCGCCGATGCCGTCGCCGCCGGTCCGGGCCCCGTACAGGATGACCTTGTTACCCGCGCCGGACGCCTTCGCGAGGTGGATGTCCTCGTGCCGCATGACGCCGATGGCACCGGCGTTGACCAGCGGGTTGCCCTGGTAGCACGCGTCGAAGACGACCTCGCCGCCGATGTTCGGCAGGCCCAGGCAGTTGCCGTAGCCGCCGATGCCGGCGACGACGCCCGGCAGGACGCGCTTGGTGTCGGGGTGGTCAGCCGCGCCGAACCGCAGCGGGTCGACGACGGCGACCGGGCGGGCGCCCATCGCGATGATGTCGCGCACGATGCCGCCGACGCCCGTGGCCGCGCCCTGGTAGGGCTCGACGTAGGACGGGTGGTTGTGCGACTCGACCTTGAAGGTGACCGCGTAGCCCTGGCCGACGTCCACGACACCGGCGTTCTCGCCGATGCCGACGAGCATCGCGTCGGACTCGGGGGCCTTCTCGCCGAACTGGCGCAGGTGGACCTTGCTGCTCTTGTACGAGCAGTGCTCGGACCACATGACGGAGTACATGGCGAGTTCGGCGCCCGTGGGACGGCGGCCGAGGATCTCGACCACGCGCTCGTACTCGTCCTTCTTCAGGCCCAGTTCGGCCCAGGGCAGCTCGACGTCGGGGGTCGCGGCCGCGTGCTCGACCGTGTCCAGAGGCGTCCGGCTCATGCGTTGACCAGCTTCTTGAGGATCGAGGTGAAGAACGGGAGGCCGTCGGTGCGGCCGGTGCCGATCAGCGGCTCGACGGCGTGCTCGGGGTGCGGCATGAGGCCGACCACGTTCCCGGCCTCGTTGGTGACGCCGGCGATGTCGCGCTGCGAGCCGTTGGGGTTGAAGTCCAGGTAGCGGAACGCGACCCGGCCCTCGGCCTCCAGCTTGTCCAGCGTGTACGCGTCGGCGACGTACTGCCCGTCGTTGTTCTTCAGCGGGATGTGGATCTCCTGGCCGGCCGAGTAGTCGGTGGTCCAGGCGGTCCCGGCGTTCTCCACGCGCAGCTTCTGGTCGCGGCAGATGAAGTGCAGGTGGTCGTTGCGCAGCATCGTGCCCGGCAGCAGATGGGCCTCGGTGAGGATCTGGAAGCCGTTGCAGATGCCGAGCACCGGCAGACCGGCCTTCGCCTGCTCCAGCAGGGGCTCCATCACCGGCGAGAAGCGGGCGATGGCCCCGGCGCGCAGATAGTCGCCGTAGGAGAATCCACCGCACAGCACCACGGCGTCGACCTGCTTGAGGTCCTTGTCCTTGTGCCACAGGGCGACCGGCTCGGCGCCCGCGACGCGGATCGCGCGCTGTGTGTCACGGTCGTCCAGGCTGCCGGGAAAAGTGACGACGCCAATACGAGCGGTCACTTCGCGGCCTCCGCGACTTCCTCGACCCGGATCGAGAAGTCCTCGATCACGGTGTTCGCGAGGAAGGACTCCGCAAGATCATGAATGCGGGCGAGGGCGGCCTCGTCGACCGGCCCGTCAACTTCCAGTTCGAAACGCTTTCCCTGGCGGACGTCCGAGATCCCCTCGAAACCCAGCCGCGGCAGTGCGCGCTGCACCGCCTGGCCCTGGGGGTCGAGGATCTCCGGCTTGAGCATGACGTCGACTACGACGCGTGCCACTGGCACTCCCGGTGTGTGGTGCTGAGCAGGTTCCTTCAGACTACCCGCACAAAATTTCTACGCGCGTCGACTTGTAGGAAACTACGTGACCGTCATCACGATCCAGCATCGACCGACCCACACACGAAATTTTCGGGAAAGATTCCGGATCGACACCCGAAACCTATTGTGTCCGGACACGCAGAAGGATTTAGTCGGGCTTCACAATGCATTGCCGGGCACTGTACAAATGAATTGGCATAGTGCCGCATGAAGGGACCGATATTCGTGGCGCAGAAGGTCGTGGTCACTCTCTTTGACGACATCGACGGCTCGGAAGCGACGGAAACGATCGCCTTCGGACTGGACGGCAAGTCGTACGAGATCGACCTGAGCGAAGTCAACGCCGGAGAACTGCGGAAGGCGCTCGCGCCCTACGTGGAAGCCGGCCGCAAGCGGTCCCGCTCGGGCAAGGCGTACCGGCAGACGGAGGTCGCCCCCGACCCGTCGGCCGTGCGGGCCTGGGCCCAGGCCAACAAGATGGAGGTCCCCGCACGCGGGCGCATCCCCAAGAAGGTCTACGAGGCGTTCACCGCCGCGCAGTGACGGCCCGTCGGGCCCGGACCGGTGCCCGGCCACCCGCCCCTCGCGGCAACCGACTTGCGCAGCACCCCGGCTGATCAGCTAGAGTCTGGAGCACGCCGAGGGGCGAGGCCGAAAGGCCCGGCTCACGGAAACATGCGGGTGTAGTTCAGTAGTAGAACATCCCCCTTCCAGGGGGAAGGCGCAGTGTGCGATTCCTGTCACCCGCTCTGCATCGCCGTACCGGCCACCGTTGTGGATCAGGTAGGCTGGTGCCCGCACCGGTCGGTGAAAGCTGATCGGGAGCAATGCGGACGTAGCTCAGTTGGTAGAGCGCAACCTTGCCAAGGTTGAGGTCGCGAGTTCGAACCTCGTCGTCCGCTCGGGAAAGAAGCCCCGGTCCATCAGGACCGGGGCTTCTTCGTGTGCGCCGCACCCGCTTCTGACATTTGTCATGCCGAGTGATGACAGCGCGCACTGCTCGCGGGCCCGCACGGCCGGAACGCTTGGAGCATGGAAACCAACGGACACGAACACGTGATTGAGGTCACTGACCTGCGGCGTGTGTACGGGGGCGGGTTCGAGGCGGTCCGCGGAATCAGCTTCTCCGTCCGGCGCGGGGAGATCTTCGCGCTGCTCGGCACCAACGGCGCGGGCAAGACGTCGACCGTCGAGATCCTGGAGGGCCTCGCACAGCCGGCCGGCGGACGGGTACGGGTCCTCGGGCACGACCCCTACACCGACCGGGCCGCCGTACGGCCCCGCACCGGCGTGATGCTCCAGGAGGGCGGCTTCCCCTCCGAGCTCACCGTCGCCGAGACGGCGCGGATGTGGGCCGGATGCGTCAGCGGCGCCCGCCCCCCGGCGGAGGTCTTGGCCCAGGTCGGCCTGGAGGCGAAGACCGGCACCCGGGTCAAGCAGCTGTCCGGCGGCCAGCGCCGCCGCCTCGACCTGGCCCTCGCCCTGCTCGGCGACCCCGAGGTGCTCTTCCTCGACGAGCCGTCCACCGGTCTGGACGCCGAAGGCCGCCGCGCCACCTGGGAGTTGGTGAGCGCGCTGCGCGACGGCGGAACGACCGTGCTGCTCACCACGCACTACCTGGAAGAGGCCGAGAACCTCGCCGACCGGCTCGCGATCATGCACGAGGGCCGGATCGCCACCACCGGCACCCCCGCCGAGGTGACCGCCGCCGAGCCGTCGCGGATCTCCTTCGAACTGCCCGACGGCTACTTCGTCGGCGACCTCCCTCCGCTCGGTGAACTGGGCGTGACCGGCCACGACACCGACGGCCGGATCGTCCGGCTGCGCACCCACGAACTCCAGCGGTCGGCCACCGGCCTGCTGATGTGGGCCGCGCAGGCCCGGGTCGAACTGCGCCGCCTGGACGTGCGCTCGGCCTCCCTGGAGGAGGCGTTCCTCGGGATCGCCAAGGACGCCTCGACGCGGCAGAACACGGGCATGACCACGAAGGAGTACGCGGCATGAGCGCCACCCACACGACGCCCCGCCCGGCGACGACCCCGCTGAGCCGGATGACCGCCCTGGCCCGCGCCGAACTGACCCTGCTGGGGCGGACCCGGGGCGCGCTCTTCGCGGCGCTGTTCGTGCCGCTGGTGATGCCGGTCAGCGTGCGGTCGGCGTCCGAGGAGATGGATCTCGCCGGGGCCGGACTGAGCCCCGGCACCCTGGTGCTGCCCGCCGCGGTCGGCTTCTCCCTGCTGTTCGCCGTCTACTCCGTGCTCGTCGGCGCGTTCGTCGTGCGGCGTGAGGAGCTGGTGCTCAAGCGGCTGCGCACCGGTGAACTGCGGGACACCGAGATCCTGGCCGGCACAGCGCTGCCGGCGGTCCTCACCGGGCTCGCGCAGTGCCTGCTGCTGGTGGTGGGGTGCGCGGTGCTGATGGACCTGTCCGCGCCGGCGGCGCCGCACCTGGTCGTCCTCGGGCTGCTGTCGGGGCTCGTGATCAGCGCCGCCCTGGCCGCGGTCACCGCGGCTTTCACCCGGACCGGCGAAAGCGCCCAGGTCACGCCCATGCCGCTGCTGATGGTCTCGATGATCGGCTCCGGCATGTTCGTCCCCCTGGAACTGTTCCCGGACAAGGTGGCCTCCGTCCTCGAACTGCTGCCGCTGACGCCCGTCGTCACGCTGGTGCGCGGCGGCTGGACCGGGAACCTCTCCTCGTACGAGGCGCTGGGCGCACTCGCGACCGCCATGGCCTGGATCCTCATCGCGGTGTTTGCTGTACGGCGGTGGTTCCGCTGGGAACCGCGGCGTTGACCGAAGGGGAGTGACGGGGCTCATGCGCACGCCGGGCAGGTGGTGGCGGCACAAGACCACGCCGGAGAAGGTCGAGACGTACACACGGTGGTCGTTCCACTTCTTCGCGGTGATGGAGTTCTTCTCCATCGGGCTCACGTCCGTGGGCCCGCTCGGGGTGCGGCTGGGCGGTGCCGCCATGCTGGTGGTGGCCCTGCACGCCGGGCTCTGCTTCGTGGCCGTCTCCCGGGCGATCGACTGGACCCGAGGCCGCAGGCCCCAGCCCACCGGGCTGCTGTGGACCCTGGCCGCCGTCACCGCCGCCATCGCCGCCGCCGCGATCGGACTCGCCGAGCTCGGGCCTCACCGCGAGAGCGTCGACACGGCCGCCGGTGGTGTCTTCGGCGTGATCCTGATCTTCGGCCCCGGCATCATCGCCCTCGGCGTCCGCTCCCGGCGGCGCGCGTTCGGCATCGCGGGCGGCTTCGCGGCGGGCAGCAGCGTCCTGGCGCTCGCGCTCGGCGCCCCGGTGCTCGCGGCGCTGTTCACGGGCCTGATCGTGCTGCTCGGCGGCGTGTTCATCTGCTTCACGGCCGTCTTCTCGGTATGGCTGCTCAATGCCGTCTACGAACTCGACGAGGCCCGCGAGACCCGGGCCCGGCTCGCCGTCGCCGAGGAGCGGCTGAGGTTCGGGCGGGATCTGCACGACGTCATGGGGCGCAACCTCGCCGTGATCGCCCTGAAGAGCGAGCTGGCCGTGCAGCTGGCCCAGCGGGGGCGGCCCGAGGCCGTCACGCAGATGGTCGAGGTGCAGCGGCTCGCGCAGGAGTCGCAGCGGGAGGTGCGGGAGGTCGTGCGCGGTTACCGGGAGGCCGACCTCGGCTCGGAACTCGCCGGGGCGCAAGGGGTGCTGGCGGCGGCCGGTATCGACTGCACGGTCGGCGGGGCGACGGCGGCCGGACTGCCCGCGGCGGTGCAGTCCGCCCTGGGGTGGGTGGTGCGGGAGGCCGCGACCAACGTCCTGCGGCACGGGGACGCGCGGCGGTGTGCGGTGCGATTGCAGGTGCTGGAGGAGCGGGTGTTGTTGTCCGTGGAGAACGACGGGGTGCGCGAGGCGGGGCCGGAGTCCGAGACCGGGCCGTCCGGCTCGGGGCTCGCCGGGCTGCGGGAACGGCTGGCGGAGATCGACGGCACGCTGGAGGCCGGGCCCGACGGGCGCGGGCTGTTCCGGCTGACGGCGGAGGTTCCGCTGCCGTCGCGGCCCACCTCGCTCGACGCCGTCCCGGCCGCCGTCGCGGCGCGTTCGGTGAGTTCCGTGAGTTCCCCGGGTTCCCCGAGTTCCGTGAGTTCCCCGAGTTCCGTGAGTGAGGTCACACCGTGACGGTCGTGGAACCCGTACGGCTGCTGCTCGCCGACGACGAGCACCTCATCCGGGGGGCGCTCGCCGCGCTGCTGTCGCTGGAGGACGACCTCGTCGTCGTCGCAGAGGCCGCCACCGGCCCCGAGGCGCTGGCCATGGCCCGGGCGCACAAGCCCGATGTCGCCGTGCTGGATCTCCAGATGCCCGGCGCCGACGGTGTGAAGGTCGCCACATCACTGCGGACCGAACTGCCCGGCTGCAAGGTGCTCATCGTGACCAGCCACGGACGGCCCGGCCATCTGAAGCGGGCGCTGGCGGCCGGAGTACGGGGGTTCGTACCGAAGACCGTGAGCGCGCAACGGCTCGCCGAGCTCATCCGGACGGTGCACGCCGGGAACCGTTACGTCGACCCCGAGTTGGCCGCCGACGCGATCGCCGCCGGGGACTCACCGCTGACCGCGCGGGAGGCCGAGGTCCTGGAACTGGCCGCCGACGGCGCGCCCGTCGCGGAGATCGCCGAGCGGGCCGCGCTGTCACAGGGGACCGTGCGGAACTATCTGTCGTCGGCCGCGTCGAAGCTCGGCGCCGAGAACCGCCATACGGCGGTACGGCTCGCGCGGGAGCGAGGTTGGGTATAGTGGTTCTCGCGCCACGGCGCATGCGAACGTAGCTCAGTTGGTAGAGCGCAACCTTGCCAAGGTTGAGGTCGCGAGTTCGAACCTCGTCGTTCGCTCCATCAAGAAGCCCCCCGGTTCCGGCCGGGGGGCTTCTTCGTCTCCTACGACCAGCTCGTCCCGGTCAGGCGCTCGTACGCCTCCACGTACTTGGCGCGGGTCGCCTCGACGACCTGCTGCGGCAGGGCCGGCGGCGGCTGCTCGCTCTTGCGGTCCCAGCCGGACTCCGCCGAGGTCAGCCAGTCCCGGACGAACTGCTTGTCGTACGACGGCTGCGCACGGCCCGGCTGCCACTGGTCGGCCGGCCAGAAACGGGAGGAGTCCGCGGTGAGGACCTCGTCGGCGAGGACCAGGTCGTCGCCGTCGAAGCCGAACTCGAACTTGGTGTCGGCGAGGATGATGCCCCGCTCCCGGGCGATGTCCCGGCCCCGGGAGTAGACGGCGAGGGTCGCCTGGCGCAGCCGGGCCGCGGTGTCCGCGCCGACCTGGCGGGCCACCTCCTCGTAGGAGACGTTCTCGTCGTGCTCGCCCACGGCGGCCTTGGTGGCCGGGGTGAAGATCGGGGCGGGCAGTTCACTGCCGTCGGTCAGGCCCTCCGGCAGCGCGAGGCCGCAGACCGTGCGGGTCTCGTTGTACTCGGCGAGGCCCGAGCCCGTGAGGTAGCCGCGGGCCACGCACTCGACCGGGACCATCCGCAGGGACTTGCAGATCAGCGTGCGGCCCGCCCAGTCGGCGGGGGCGCCGTCGGGCAGCTCCGTGCTCAGCACGTGGTTGGGGACCAGGTCGGCGAGCCGCTCGAACCACCACAGGGACAGCTGCGTGAGGATCCGCCCCTTGTCGGGGATCTCGGTCGGCAGCACCCAGTCGTAGGCGGACATGCGGTCACTGGCGACCATCACGAGGTCGCCCGCCTCGTTCCGGTACAGCTCGCGCACCTTGCCGGTGTGCAGATGTACCAGGCCCGGAACCTGGATCGGCTCGGGCTTTTCGACGAATCCGGACACGGTTCCTCCCCGTGGTTCTGTCCAATGGCCTGATTCTCCCGTATGCGCGGGTGATCGCGGACAGTGGGTCAGTCGCGTTTGCAGATGCGGTCCAGGAGATTCGCGGTCGCGCGCTGGACGCGTGCGTCGACGTGGCCGGGACGGTCCAGAGCCGGGGACCAGGCGAACGTTCCGGATGCGAAGACCCAGGCGCCGGAGGGAGCGCGGTAGAGGGACGTCTCCTGGTGTCGCTGGGCGCCCTCCTTGTCGGTGTACGGGGAGTGGGCGAGCAGCATGCGCTCCTCGTGCTCGGGCAGCGGGGTGCGCGGGAAGTAGCGGTCGGCCTCGCCCGCCACCAGGTTGTCGATCTCGTCGCCCTCGTGCGCCCCGGTCGCCTCCCACAGCCAGTGCCCGGCGTTGCGCACGATCAGCGGGTGCGGCACGGGTACGGGCCCGGCGTACTGGATGCCCAGGAGCTGCTGCTCGGCCCGGTCGATCTCCCGCCACAGCACCGGCTTGCCCGGGCCCCGGCGCTTGCGGCAGGTCAGCAGCCGGTCGGGCACACCGGACGGGGAGGGGCCGAGCTCCACCTGCCAGTACATGGTGTTGGCGGAGAGGAAGACCAGCGAGGTGCCGGTGTCCCGGCCGCGCTCCACGGTGGCGCGCATGGCGGCCGACCAGTACTCGTCGTGGCCCGGGAAGACCAGGCCGCGGTAGCGCGTGGGGTCGACGCGGCCGGCGTGCAGGTCGCTCGCGTCGGCGTAGGCGATGTCGTAGCCGTAGCGCTCGGCCCAGCGGATGAAGTCGTAGGCGTGGCCGACGTGCAGGGGCAGGCCCGCGCCCGCGTATGGCCGGTCGAAGGACACCGTCGTGGCGGCCTCGGACTCGCCCAGCAGCCTGCCCTGCTCGTCCCAGGCGTGGTAGAGGCTGGCGCCGGTGCGGCCGTCCTCGGGGTAGAGGTTGTAGGCCTGCCAGGTGACGTCGGGCAGCACGAGCAGCAGGTCGGCGGGCTGGTCGTGGCGGACGGTGAAGGGGACGTGGGAGCGGTAGCCGTCGGCGGTGGTGAGGACGGCGACGTATGCGCCGATGTTCCAGTACGAGGGGACCTGGAGGCGCCAGGACAGCCACCAGTGGTGGCAGGAGACCGTGCGGTCCGCGGTGAGCGGCGCGGGCTGGACGATGCCGGACAGCCGCGGGCTTGTGGTGATCTTCGCGGCGCCGTCACCGCCGTAGTGGCCGATGCGGTAGATGTCGACGGCGAACTGCTGCGGCGGGTCGACGGTGATGTGGAAGTCGATGGCGTCGCCGGGCGCGACCGCGCCGGTGGAGGCGAAGCCCTTGATCTGGCGGTTGACGTCGTCGGCCGCGCGGGGGCCGCCCGAGCGGGCGTCCTTCTTCGGCGGGTGGGCCGTGTCCTGGTCGGCGTACCAGGGGACGACCTGGCCGGAGTGGTCGAAGTACGTGACGTTGCCGCGCAGCCACGGCACCGGGCCCTGTCCGAAGGGGTCCGTCACGGCGTGCGCCAGCGCTCCCGACTCCCAGCGGCGGATCTGCTCCGAGCCCATGGTTGTCTCCCCTCCCCTGTGCCCCCGTGGTGGTGCTTGGCCGTTTCTTGGTGGTGCGTGCCGGTGTGGTGCGCTGGTGCCTGCCGGTGGGTGGTGCGTGTCGGCGTGGTGCGGGCGGTGGTGCGTGCGGTGTTCTGTGGTGACGTGCGGCGTTTCGCGGTCCGTGGGGCGCGGTCGTGCCTATGTGCTTGTCGTATGTCGCAAGCTCTTGCCATGCACGCGAACGGTCCAAGCACATCACATAACGCGCGCACTTCGTCACTGTTCGTTTTGAATTGGCCAGAACCGGAAGCTCGTGCTCCGGTGATCAGCCGAGGCGGACCGGCTTCTCCGGGCGTATGCCGAGCTGGGACAGCCAGACCCGCAGGGGCGTGGCGTCGCCGTCCTCGATGAGGCTGAGGACCTTGGGCGCCAGGTCGGCCGTGCGCTCACCGTCGATCAGGAGGGTCGGGCCGTCCAGCCAGTCCAGGCCCGGGGTCGCACCGGCGGTGTCCATCGCGGCGCAGCAGACCATCGCGGTGAGGTGGTCGGCGAGCAGCTCCCTGGCCGTGCGCGGGGGCTGGAGGGGGAAGAGGGGGAGGGCCCGGTCGTCCCAGAGGGCGGCGGGGTCGGGGGCCGGGGGCGGGGAGGGGGCCGTGGGGGAGACAGCGGCGGGGGCGGAGGGGGTGCTGGAGGAGGGGGCGGCGTAGGAGGGGGTGGCCTCCTCGCGGGCCAGTTCCGCGCTGAGGCGGGCGGCGAGGGTGGCGCTGGGGGCCGTCGTACCGGCGAGGTCCTCGTCGTCGAGGGCGTGCGGTCTGCCGGGGAGTCGGCCGGTGGTTTCGGGGGGTGCCGGGTCCGGCGGGGTCGACGGGTGTGGCTGGTTCGTCTCGGTCGGCTGGTTCAGCTCGTTCGACCGGCCTGGCTGGTTCGACCGGCCTGGCTCGTCCGACTGGCCTGGCTGGTTCGGCTCGTCGGGCTGGTTCGGCCCGGGGCCGGTCGCGCCCGTGCCGCCGGTCGGCCACGCCGGGCCCGTGTCCGTGAGGTGGTCGAGGACGCGGGACAGGGTCGGGGCGACGGCGGCGGAAGCCGTGGGGCCGCTGGCGGGGCGGACGCCCATGTCGTCCAGGACGCGGTGCAGGCGGGCCGCGTCGAGGCGCCACTTGCGGTCCACGACCTCGTCCGGATACTCGCTCCAGGCCACCGGTGACCAGTCGGGGCCGGGCCCGGCGGGACCGCCGTGGAAGAGGCGGGCGGCGAGGAGGGACGCGGCCTCGTCGACCGTGCCCGGCTCCTCCAGAAGATCGCAGGCCGGCCGCTCACCGAGCCGGGAGGCGAACCCCTCGGCCAGGCGGTCGCGCCGGGACAGCTCCGTGAGCGCCGCGACCACACCGGCGTCCAGCCGGGACGGCCAGCGGCCCATCCGCCAGGCGGGCAGCGCGACCCGGGTCAGCAGCCGGTCCCAGCCCGCGTACGCCAGGCCCACCTGCTCCTGGGCGACGATCCGCAGCCCGTAATCCACAGCCTGTGCACGCTCCGCCGCCGCGGCCGCCACGCCCCGCTCCAGCTCGGCGGCATGGACCCGGCAGCTGCGCAGCAGAAGCCGGGCGACCCACCCGACCCCGGCGAGCACCGCCCGCGAGACCGGGTCACGCCGGGGCTCCGAGGCCACGGCCACCGCGGCGTCCAGACCCCGGACGAAACGCCTGGCCGCGGCTATGTCCGGGTGGGCCGAGGGACCCGTACCGGCGATGACCGGGGCGAGGACCGCGCGCAGCTCGCCGACCCGCATCCACCACAGGAACGGGGAGCCGATGACCAGGACCGGCGCCACGGGATGCCGGCGGTGCGCCTGCCTGCCCACTCCCGCGATGTCGCGGTGCTCCTCGGCCGGGGGCGGCGCGTGGGCCGGGTGGGTGCGGTCCTCCAGCCAGCTGTCGCAGTCCGGGGTGAGCGCTATCGCGGAGGGCGCGGGGACGTCGAGGCGGTCGGCGAGGTCGCGGACCATCCGGTACAGGTCGGGAGCCGCCTCCTCGGTGACCGGGACGGTCGGGCTCATGGCGGGCCGGGCCCGGACGACGACCAGGGCGATCCCGGCGGCGGCCAGCAGCACGAGGACCGCGAACGGCGTCAGCACCCAGCGGGCCGCGTCCCAGCCGGGGCCCTCAAGCCGGTCGCCGACCATGCCCGCGAGCAGGATCACGGCTACGGCGGCCGGCAGCAGGGCGACGGCCAGGGCACGGCTGCGGATCCGCAGCACGGCCAGGGCCCGTGCTCGCGCGACCTGCGCTCCTGCCTCCACACCCATTCCGGTCACGACCGACCTCACCCCCTCCCCGTTGACCCGACGCTGCCCTTGCTCACTCCCCCACTGTGGCACCCGGCACTGACATCGCAATGCCGGTGGGCCAAGTGCCGGAACGCTTGCGCCGCACCCTAGTTGGGGCTCCGCCCCCCGTCAGCCGGATAGAGCATCGGTCACTCGATGGAATGGCTTTGGGGAAAGGTGGATGACGGAAAACGAGCGTCAGGCCCCCGCCATTCGTATACGGCCCCCCGCCTGTCGTATACGGCCCCCGTCCCCTCGCATGCTTCGGGCCCCGGATCCTGAGACGGATCCGGGGCCCGGGGGGTTCATCGGCGGCGGGGTGTTTCGGGAGAAGGGGGCGTTACGCTCCCGCCGCCTTCGCGGCGATGTCCGTGCGGTGCTGAGAGCCGTCGAGGCGAATGCGGCCGACGGCCGTGTAGGCGCGGTCGCGGGCCTCGGTGAGGTCCTTGCCGGTGGCCGTCACGGACAGGACGCGGCCGCCCGCGCTGACCACGGCGTCACCCTCCTGCCGGGTGCCGGCGTGCAGCACGTACGCGTGCGGGGCGTCCTGGGCGGCGACCTCGTCGAGTCCGGTGATCGGGTCGCCGGTGCGCGGGGTGCCGGGGTAGTTGTGCGAGGCGACGACCACGGTCACGGCCGCGTCGTCGCTCCAGCGCAGCGGCTCCAGGTGGGCCAGGTTGCCGGTGGCGGCGGCCATCAGCAGGCCGGCCAGCGGCGTCTTCAGCCGGGCCAGCACGACCTGGGTCTCGGGATCGCCGAACCGGGCGTTGAACTCGATCACGCGGACGCCGCGCGAGGTGATCGCGAGACCGGCGTACAGCAGACCGGAGAACGGCGTGCCACGCCGCTGCATCTCGTCCACGGTCGGCTGCAGCACGGTCTGCAGCACCTCGTCGACCAGCTTCGGGTCGGCCCACGGCAGCGGGGAGTACGCGCCCATGCCGCCGGTGTTGGGGCCCTCGTCGCCGTCCAGGGCGCGCTTGAAGTCCTGGGCGGGCTGGAGGGGCACGACCGTCTCGCCGTCGGTGACGGCGAACAGGGAGACCTCGGGGCCGTCGAGGTACTCCTCGATGACCACACGCTCGCAGGCCGCCGCGTGGGCCCGGGCCGCTTCGAGGTCGTCGGTGACGACGACGCCCTTGCCCGCGGCGAGCCCGTCGTCCTTCACGACGTACGGAGCGCCGAAGGCGTCGAGGGCCGCGTCGGCCTCTTCCGGGGTCGTGCAGACGTACGAACGGGCCGTGGGCACCTCGGCCGCCGCCATGACGTCCTTGGCGAAGGCCTTGGAGCCCTCCAGCTGGGCCGCCTGGCCGGACGGGCCGAAGACAGGGATGCCCGCCTCACGTACGGCGTCGGCCACACCGGCGACCAGCGGGGCCTCCGGGCCGACGACCACGAGCTCCGCGCCGAGGCGGGTGGCCAGCTCGGTGACCGCGGCGCCGTCCGTGGCGTCGACCTGGTGCAGCTCGGCGACCTCGGCGATGCCGGCGTTGCCGGGGGCGCAGTACAGCGCGGTGACATCGGGGTCGTGGGACAGGGAGTGGCACAGGGCGTGTTCGCGGGCGCCGCTGCCGATGACGAGGACCTTCACGGGGGTCAGCCTAACGGCAGCCGCCGGGTTCCCTTTGTGCGGGCTTCCGAAGGGAGGGGGGATCTTGAGCTGGATGTTCCTCCAAGGCAGGCCGCGTGTTCGCCGGGCCGGGTGGTCGTCGGGCCGGGTGGTCGTTGGGCCGGGAGGTCGTCGGCCGGGTGGTCGTGAGGCCGGGAGGGGGCGTCGGGGCGTCGGGGCGTCGGGCCGGGGGGCGTCGGGCCGCTGTCCGGCTATTCGTTGGTGAACTCCTCGACCACCGTCGCCCCCAGCTCCCGGACGATCAGCTCCTGGCCGGAGAGGGCCGACTCGTCCAGGTCGGGGTCGTCGTCCTCGGGGATGTCCTCCTCGACCGAGACGTGGCGCGGCGGTGGTGCGGAGGGCTGGGGGACGGAGGCTGCCGGTGCCGGGGCCGGGGTGGAGGCCGGGGCAGGGCTGCTCGACTGCTGGGTGGGGGCGGCCGGGGGCGCCGACTGCGGCGGGGCGGGGCGCTGGGCCGTGGCCGTACCGCCGCCCGCGTTGTAGCCGCCGCCACCACCCGCGTTGTATCCGCCACCACCGCCGGTGCCGTAGCCACCACCGCCGGTGCCGTAGCCGCCACCGCCGCCGAAGCCTCCGCCGCCCCCGGAGCCGGAGGGACCGCCCGAGGGTGGGGGCGCGGAGCCGCCCGAGGGGTCGACGATCGCCTCGATCTTCCACTGCACGTTGAACTGCTCGCCCAGCGCCTGCCGCAGCACCTCCTCGCTGCCGCTGCTCAGGAAGTTGTCCCGCGCGCCCGCGTTGACGAAGCCGAGCTGGAGGGTCGTGCCGTCGAA
Source organism: Streptomyces sp. NPDC007929 (assembly GCF_042959065.1). Taxonomy (NCBI): domain Bacteria; kingdom Bacillati; phylum Actinomycetota; class Actinomycetes; order Kitasatosporales; family Streptomycetaceae; genus Streptomyces; species Streptomyces sp. NPDC007929. Next base: position 68,577 of record NZ_JBIBKD010000005.1, read on the forward strand.
GCCGGCCACCTGGGCGTTCTGACTGAGCAGGATCCAGGTGAAGCGGCGACGGTTCTTGACCGCGTCCAGGATGTTCGGCCACAGCATCCGGGGGTCGAGGCCACCGCCGCCGCCCGAGGCGGTGGGGGCGGGGGCCGGGGCGGTCTGCGCCGGAGCCGGGGGCGCCGCCGCGGGTGGGGCGCTGGGGGCGGGGGCGCTGGTCGGCGGGGTGTTCGCCGAGGAGGCGTTCGAGCCGCCCGCGCCCGGAGCGGCCGTGGGCCAGTCACCGGGGCGACGACCACCGCTGCCTGCGGAGGCGGCGGTGGGCCAGGCACCCGGCGCGGACTGGGGATGTTCGGCCGGGGCCGGGGCCTGGGCGGGGGCCTGGGGCGCGGCCGGTGGTGCTGGCGGCGCCGCGCCCTGGTCCGGTGCGGCGGGCTGCGGCACGCCCTGGCCCGTCGCAGGAGGGGCGGAGTCGGCGGCGGCCGGTGCGGGGCCGACGCCACCGGCGCCGGGCGCGGCACCGCCGTGGCCCGGTGCTCCCGCTGCCGGTCCCGCGCCCGCGCCTGGTCCCGCTCCGGCCGTACGGACGGCAGCACGGGCCGCGGCCGGGCCACCGCCCGGTGCCACCGCCCCGCCACCGCCCGGCGGCACGGCAGCCCCGCCACCCGCCTGCACGGGAGCCGCAGCCGCTCCCCCATGACCTTCCGGCCCGGGCGCGTATCCCGCGGCGGGCAGGCCGGCGGGGCCCGCGGAGAAGTTCACACCGCGCTCGATCCGGTCGAGGCGGGCCATCACGGACCGCTCGTCGCCGTAGGCGGCGGGGAGCAGTACACGGGCGCAGATCAGTTCGAGCTGGAGACGGGGCGAGTTGGCGCCGCGCATCTCGGTCAGGCCCTCGTTGACGAGGTCGGCGGCGCGGCTCAGCTCGGCGGGGCCGAAGACGCCGGCCTGGGCCTGCATGCGCTCGATCACATCGGCGGGGGCGTCGATGAGCCCCTTCTCGGCCGCGTCCGGGACGGCGGCGAGGATCACCAGGTCGCGCAGCCGCTCCAGGAGGTCGGCGACGAAACGCCGGGGGTCGTTGCCGCCCTCGATCACGCGGTCGACGACCTCGAAGGCCGCGGCTCCGTCGCCGGTGGCGAAGGCCTCGACGACCGAGTCGAGCAGGGAGCCGTCGGTGTACCCGAGCAGGGCGGTGGCCATGGCGTATGTCACACCGTCGGCCGCGGCACCGGCGAGGAGCTGGTCCATCACGGACATGGAGTCACGCACGGACCCGCCGCCCGCGCGCACGACGAGCGGGAGCACGCCCTCCGCGACGGGGATGGTCTCCTTCTGGCAGACCTGCCCGAGGTACTCCCGGAGGGTGCCGGGGGGCACGAGCCGGAAGGGGTAGTGGTGGGTCCGGGACCGGATCGTCCCGATGACCTTCTCGGGCTCGGTGGTCGCGAAGATGAACTTGAGATGCTCCGGCGGCTCCTCGACGACCTTCAGCAGCGCGTTGAAGCCGGCCGACGTGACCATGTGGGCCTCGTCGATGATGTAGATCTTGTACCGGCTGCGGGCGGGCCCGAAGAAGGCCTTCTCCCGCAGGTCACGGGCGTCGTCCACGCCTCCGTGGGACGCCGCGTCGATCTCGATGACGTCGATGGAACCGGGGCCGTTGCGCGCGAGGTCCTGACAGGACTGGCACTCTCCGCAGGGGGTCGGCGTGGGCCCCTGCTCGCAGTTCAGGCAGCGGGCCAGGATCCGCGCGCTGGTCGTCTTGCCACAGCCGCGCGGCCCGCTGAACAGGTACGCGTGGTTGACCCGGTTGTTCCGCAGCGCCTGCTGCAGCGGGTCGGTGACATGCTCCTGCCCGATGACCTCGGCGAAGGTCTCCGGGCGGTAGCGGCGGTACAGAGCGAGAGACGACACGCATACGAGGTTATAGGCGCCCACTGACATCGAGCCCGGCCCGGCCCCGCCCGGCAGACCGCGTCCGCGAGATCCCGGCTGACAGACCCCGTCCGGCAGGCCCCGCCCCCGGCACCCCGCCCGGGAACGCAGACGCCCCCCACGCACCCGCCAGAGCCAACCTACCCTTGCTGCCTTCCGGCCCTGGGGGAGTTCAGTCAGATAGCGCCGCGTGAGGGGCTGCGCCAAGGCTACCTGATGTCTGGGGTGGGGAACGAGTTCGCGAGCACTCCTCAACGTCTTGTATTGTTTGCGGCGGAGGATTCGCCTAGAGGCCTAGGGCGCACGCTTGGAAAGCGTGTTGGGGGCAACCCCTCACGAGTTCGAATCTCGTATCCTCCGCCAGTGCCTCACCGGGCACGATGTCGAAGGGCCCCACCGTTCGCGGTGGGGCCCTTCGACGTTGTCCGTCTCGGAACGCGGCGGCCTCAGCGGCTGGCCATGGCGGCGATGCGAACGGTGGCTGTGGGGCTCATGCCTGGCTCGCCGGGGCGATCTCGTGGATCAGGCCGCGGATGCGCTGCTCGATCTCGTCTCGGATCGGGCGAACCGCGTCCACGCCCTGTCCGGCCGGGTCGGGGAGTTCCCAGTCGAGGTAGCGCTTGCCGGGGAAGACGGGGCAGGTGTCCCCGCAGCCCATCGTGATGACGACGTCGGACGCCTGGACCGCTTCCACCGTGAGCACCTTGGGGACCTCGGCCGTGATGTCGATGCCCGCCTCGGCCATGGCCTCGACCACGGCGGGGTTGACGGTGTCGGCGGGGGCGGAGCCTGCGGAGCGGACCTGGACGCGGTCGCCCGCGAGGTGGGTGAGGAAGGCGGCGGCCATCTGTGAGCGTCCGGCGTTGTGGACGCAGACGAACAGGACGGAGGGGGTGGCTGTGTCAGGCATGGGCTGCGTCTTCCTGAGGTGCGGGGGCGGCGGCTGGGGCGGTGAAGTAGCGGCGCGCGTACAGGGCGACGTACACCAGGCCGATGAGTACGGGCACTTCGATGAGGGGGCCCACGACGCCGGCGAGTGCCTGGCCGGAGGTGGCTCCGAAGGTGGCGATGGCGACGGCGATGGCCAGCTCGAAGTTGTTGCCCGCAGCGGTGAAGGCCAGCGTTGTGGCGCGCGCGTGATCCAGACCGACGGCACGGCCCAGTGCCATCGACCCGGCCCACATGACGGCGAAGTAGACCAGCAGCGGCAGGGCGATGCGGGCTACGTCCAGCGGCTGTGAGGTGATCGCCTCGCCTTGCAGGGCGAAGAGGATGACGATGGTGAAGAGCAGCCCGTAGAGGGCGAAGGGGCCGATGCGCGGGATGAGTTCGGCTTCGTACCAGGTGCGGCCCTTGGTCTTCTCGCCGATGCGGCGGGTGAGGTAACCGGCCGCCAGTGGGATGCCGAGGAAGATGAGCACGCTGCGGGCGATCTCCCACACCGACACGTTCAGACCGGTCTGTTCCAGGCCGAGCCAGCCGGGCAGGGCGGAGAGGTAGAACCAGCCCAGCGCCGAGAAGGCGATCACCTGGAAGACGGAGTTCAGGGCGACCAGGACTGCGGCGGCTTCGCGGTGCCCGCAGGCCAGGTCGTTCCAGATGATGACCATGGCGATGCAGCGGGCCAGGCCGACGATGATCAGGCCTGTGCGGTAAGCGGGCAGGTCCGGCAGGAACAGCCAGGCCAGGGCGAACATGAGCGCCGGGCCGACGACCCAGTTCAGCAAAAGGGACGGGAGCAACAGGCGGCGATCGCTGGTGACTGTGTCGAGGCGGTCGTAGCGGACCTTGGCCAGCACCGGGTACATCATCACGAGCAGGCCCAGGGCGATCGGCAGGGACACGCCCGTCACCGTCACCTTGGCCAGAGCGTCGCCCAGGCCCGGGACCAGGCGCCCCAGGCCGAGCCCCACGGCCATGGCCGCGAGGATCCAGACAGCCAGGTAGCGATCGACGAAGGACAAGCGTCCCGCCACGTTCCCCTCGGCAACCGCGGTGCTCACGAGGCGGCCTCGGCAGGCGTCGTGCGGTCGGGCAGTGACTCTCCTGCCGGACGGGTCAGGATCGCGGCAAGCCGGTCGGTCATCTCCGGGACCAGCCAGTAGTAGACCCAGGTGCCGCGCCGCTCGCAGTCGATCAAACCGGCCTGCCGGAGCAGCTTGAGGTGATGGGAGATCGTCGGCTGGGACAGGTCGAAGGCCGGGGTCAGGTCGCACACGCAGACCTCGCCACCCGCACGTGAGGCGATCATCGACAGCAGACGCAGCCGCACCGGATCACCCAAGGCCTTGAACACCTTGGCCAGCTCCGCCGCCTGGCCCTCGTCCAAGGGCGCCGTGAGCAGCGCCGGGCAGCAGCTGCCGGCCGCATCGTCCTGACCCAGCACAACGAACTCTTGATTCGACATTTCTCTATGTTGACATCCTTCGATTAAGAGCGCAATGTTGCATCGACAGACATCAATGCAACCCGTTGGGAGTCGTGCCATGTCTCGCGCTCAGCTCGCCCTTCGCGTCAGCGACCTCGAAGCGTCGATCACCTTCTACTCGAAGCTGTTCGGCACCGAACCGGCCAAGCGTCGCGAGGGGTACGCCAACTTCGCCATCACAGAGCCCCCGCTCAAGCTCGTCCTGATCGAGGGGCAGACCGGCGAGGAAACGCGCCTGGACCACCTCGGCGTCGAGGTCGAGTCCACCGACCAGGTCAACGCCGCCACCACCCGGCTCAAGGACGCCGGTCTGGCCACCTTCGAGGAGAACGACACCTCCTGCTGCTACGCCCTCCAGGACAAGGTGTGGGTCCACGGTCCCGGCAAGGAACCCTGGGAGGTCTACGTCGTGAAGGCCGACGGCGACCACCTCGGCAAGAGCGCCGACCCCACCGCCACCGGGGACGCCTGCTGCACCAGCCAGGCGACCGAGGAAGCCCCGGCGGTCGCCGGATGCGCATGCGGCCAGTGATGCGAACGGCCTGATCGGCCGCGTGCCGGTCCGCCCCCGTTTCCGTCTCGGTCAGCGACCGTCACCACCGTTCACGCGAGTCCCGGACAACGCCAGCGGGCCGAACCGCTTTCGCGGTCCGGCCCGCTATGCCGTCGGAGGATGAGAGATTCGAAATCGTGCGGGGTCAGGGGGACTTCGCGGCGGTTCGCTTCTTGCTTCGGGGCTTTGCGGTGCCGGCGTTGGAGGGTTTGGGTTTCTGCGTGGCGGGGGTGGCAGCCGGGCGGGAGCGGGACGGCCGGGCCGGGGTCGTCGTCCACTTCAGTTCGATCTCCAGCTCGATCTCCCCGCCGCCGATCTCGACCTCCAGCTCGCTCCGCAGGTCGTCGGGGATGCGCAGGCCCAGCGTTCCGGAGCCCAGTTCCAGCTCGGCGTCGCCGCCTTCCCGCAGCGCGTCCGCGAGTGCGGTGAGCTGGTCGGCCGCCTCCTGGCGTGACAGCGAACGCTTCTGCTCGAACTTGAGGTCCGTCATGAGTGCCCTCCGATCCGGTATGGCCATTTTGCGGGCTTTTGGCCGACTGGGCATCCTCATGGGTTCCGTGCGCATCCTCACGTACTCCGTGCGCATCCTCACGTGCTCCGTGAGCATCCTCACGTGCTCCGTGAGCATCCTCATGCGTTCCGCGGGGCCAGGCGCACCTTCACGCCCTCGTCCACCGACTCCCACGGCGTACCGCGCTCCAGGGTCCGGCGGCCCTCGTCGAGCATCTCCTCGCGCAGTCTCAGCGCCGCCTCCATGAGCCTGCGCCACTCCCACTCGGAGCCGAAGGCACGTCTGGAGCGCTCCGCGGAGTCGACCAGCCAGTGGGCGGCCTCTTCCACGTCCCGCACGGACTGCGAGGCCGTTCCGATGCCCTCCAGGTCCCACGTCATCCACATGGCCACGGCACCAATGTCCTGCTCGCCGGCCGCGAGCGCACTCCGAGGGGTGCGGGGCGCCGGACTCGCCGCCGGTCAGTCGCCCGACCGTGGGCCCCAGTCCTCCGGTCCCACCCCGCGCCAGTCGATCCACGACACCTCCGCCACGTCCGCGGGGTCGATCTCCAGCCCCGCTCGGCGGAGGAACTCCGCGACATCGGTCACGTCGTGGGCGAGTCCGAGGATCTCGCCGTCCACGCGCACCCGGCGGCCGCCCGAGGGCGACGGTGGGTGCACGATCACGCGAATAGGTCCGGCCATACCTTCAGGATCATCCGGGACGTACGGTCCCGCAGGCCGGGGCGTCACCGGTGCTGCCGCTCACGAACGTCCCCGGCGGCCCGTCCCAGCTCGCGCAGCTCCCACCACGCCGCCGGATCGGGGCGTCGCCGCTGCCAGTAGGGGTGGAAGAACGCCAGGGCCGACAACCGCAGCAGACGCCTGCGCAGCTCGGTGCGGCCGGGCCGGTCGGCGAGCCGGCGGTAGGTGGCACTCCACTCCTGTTGCGCCCGGACGAGGTCGTCGGGAAACGTTCGCATGGCTGAATTCAATCATGTGTTCGATTTTTCTGGCCAATGCGACAGATCAAGCCGGCGCGACAGGAGGTTTCATGGCTTTGGCAACGCTTCTCTTACGTATCGGTTCGGGCACTGGACGTGGACAGCCGCAGCGCGATGGCCGTCGGTAGGCGCATACTGAGGCCGATGACAAAGCCTGCTGCTCCCAAGCGTCATTTGCCTACCAGCCCCTTCAAGGCCCCGGTCGCCCCGGCGCCGAAGCACTTCGCCGTGGGTGACCAGGTCACGCACGACATGTACGGGCTCGGCCGGGTCATCGGCATGGAGGACGGGATCGCCGCGCTCGTGGACTTCGGGTCCTCGCACATGCGCATCCCCAGCCCCTACGCCAAGATGACCAAGCTGTAGGACCTCCGTGCCCGGTCAGGGCACGCCTGGCCCCGACCGGGCCAGTAACGAAAAGAGACCTCTCATCGAACCGACTTCGCTGTTCTCCGCCGTGGAAGGGCAGACCAGCCGCTCCCGTGCGGCGTCGCCGGCTCCGGCGACCAACCCCTTCCAGGCCCCGGACTTCGGGGAGGACGACACCTTCTCGTTCGACGACGTGACGGAGCAGCCGGCTCAGCCCGCCTCGTCCGGCCGTCCGGCGCGCCGCAGGGCCGCCGCCTAGGCCCGCAGGGCCGCCGCCTAGGCCCGCAGGGCTGAAGCTGGGCTCGAAGCCGGGCTCATCGCAGGGCTCGAACCGGGGCCTCGCAGCGCTCGAACCGGGCCATGCCCTGGACCCGTCAGTTCGGGGACGGCTGTCCGCCCGTGCGGTCCGACGTCGGCCAGACGTACGGCAGATCGTCGGGGACGCCCGGGAAGAGGGTCGCGTAGGTCTCGGGGTCCTTGCGGACCAGGGCCGAGCGGTGACTCTCGTGGAAGGGGCCGTCGCCGAGCCAGGGCGGGACTTCACCCTCGGCGGCCAACTCGTGCTGGTCCCGGATCGGGGCGTGCGGGCGGGTCGCCGCCAGGTCGGCCACGAGCGTCGCCGCGCAGGTGTCCTGGTGGCCCTGTTCGCGCCAGACACGGCAGATCTCCAGGCCGTAGCGGACCAGCGCCTCCTCGTACCCGAGCCACATCCGCACGGCCGGGTGGCGGCGCCAGCCGTAGCCGGGGACGACCAGGCCGCGCAGGACCTGCAGCGCCTCGACGCGTTGTTTGCCGAGCCGGCGGCGGTCGAGGGTCAGGGCCGTGGTGCGGAAATCGGGGTAGGGCAGGAAGGTCTGCATGCCGTCCTCGGTCTCCTTACTACCGCGCGGCTCCCTACTACCGCGCGGCTCCCGTGGGTGTCTCGCGCCGGTTGAGGGCCAGGGCGAGGCCGATCATGGTGACGCCCAGGACGCAGTGGAGCCAGTCGTCCGCGGTGTTCAGCGGCACGAAGTTGGCGGCGCTGTCATGGCCGACCGACAGGCCGTACACCCACAGCACCAGGTAGAAGGCGCCGCCGACCAGCAGGTACGAGTACGCCCCGGCGGTGGTGCCCGCGAGGATCAGCCCCGCCAGGCCGTAGGCCAGGTGCACCAGGTTGTGCAGGATCGACACTTGGAACAGGCCGAACAGTTCGGCGCCCGACTCGTGCGAGGCGAACTCGAGCGAGCCGTAGTCGGTGGTGACGCCGGGGATGAAGCCCAGCACGCCGAACAGGAGGAAGACCAGGCCGAGCAGCACTGCGGCCTGCTGGACGGGGGCGCGGGCGGCCCGGTGGGACGCGGGTCTGGTCATGGCCGGTGGCCTCCTCACGCGGGGGTCAGAGTCTGTTCCGCCCAGATGGTCTTGCCCGTGGCGCCCTGCCGGGTGCCCCAGCGTTCGGTCAGCTGGGCGACGAGGAGCAGGCCACGGCCACCCTCGTCGTAGCTGCGTGCGCGCCGCAGGTGTGGTGCGGTGCTGCCGCCGTCGGAGACCTCGCAGATCAGGGTCGAGTCGTGGATCAGGCGGAGTGTCACCGGCGGCTCGGCGTGCCGGATGGCGTTGGTGACGAGTTCGCTGACGACCAGTTCCGTGACGAACACGGCGTCGGAGAGCCCCCACCGCTCCAGTTGCTCCACCACGTCCTTGCGGGTCTGCGCGACGGCTGACGGCTCGGCCGGCACCGCCCAGGTGGCGACCTGCCGCGCGTCGAGCGCACGGGTGCGGGCGATGAGCAGGGCCACGTCGTCGCCCGGGCGCGGCGGCAGCAGGTCGGCGAGGACCGTGTCGCACAGGGCGTCCAGCGAGGCCGCCGGGCGGGCCAGGACCTCCCGCAGCCGGTCGACACCGGCGTCGAGGTCCCTCTCGGGCGTCTCGACCAGGCCGTTGGTGTAGAGGGCGAGCAGACTGCCCTCGGGCAGGTCCACCTCGGTGGCCTCGTACGGCAGGCCGCTCACGCCCAGCGGGGGCGCGGCCGGGAGGTCCACCAGGTCGACGGTGCCGTCGGGGCTCACCACCGCCGGTACGGGATGCCCGGCCGCGGCGAAGCAGCAGCGCCGCGTCACCGGGTCGTAGACGGCGTAGAGGCAGGTGGCCCCGACGTCGCTGGAGGTCTCGGCGGAGCCGGAGCGGGGGGCGGAACCTCCGGAGCCCGCGCGGGTGCTCCCGCTCTGGAGACCGCCACCCGGGGCGGTGTCACGCTCCTCCTCCGTGTTCAGCCGGGCGACCAGGTCGTCGAGGTGGGTGAGCAGTTCGTCGCAGGGCAGGTCGATGTCGGCCAGGGTGCGCACGGCGGTACGCAGTCGCCCCATGGTCGCCGACGCGACCAGGCCGTGGCCGGCCACGTCTCCGACGACCAGGGCCACCCGCGCGCCCGACAGCGGGATGACGTCGAACCAGTCCCCGCCGACACCGGCGTGCGGGCCCGCCGGGAGGTAGCGGGAGGCGACCTCGACGGCCGCCTGCCGGGGCAGCCGCCGCGGCAGCAGACTGCGCTGGAGCGTGACCGCGGTGGCCCGCTCGCGGGTGTAGCGGCGGGCGTTGTCGATGCTGACCGCGGCCCGGGCGACGAGTTCCCCGGCCAGGACCAGGTCGTCGTGCCGGAAGGCCTCCTGGTTGCGGTGCCGGACGAAGTAGGCGACGCCCAGGGTGGTGCCGCGGGCGGCCAGCGGTACGGCCATCACGGAGTGGATGCCGAACTCCCGGACCCGGGTGGCGCGGGCCGGGTCGCGGCCGAGCCAGGCGGTGAACGCCGGGTCGGTCGTCTCCTGCAGGGCGGGGCGCCCGGTGCGCAGGCTCTCGAAGGGCATCGAGCCCGGCGGGTAGGAGTCGACCGCCCCGGCCGCCACGACCGACTCCGGGGCGCCCGGGGTCACCGACCGCAGCGCGGCCCTGCGCAGCAGCAGCGGCCCGTCCGCCGGAACCGCCGACGCGGGCGGCTCGGGTGCGTCGTCCAGCGCGGCCAGCAGATCGACGCTGACGAAGTCGGCCAGGACCGGGACGGTCACGTCCGCGAGTTCCTGGGCCGTGTGCGTCACGTCGAGTGTGCTGCCGATGCGCCGGCCGGCCTCGGCGATCAGCTGGAGGCGCTTGCGGGCCCAGAACTGCTCGGTCATGTCGTGCGCGGACAGGCAGACGCCCTGGACGGTGCCCTCGGGGTCGCGCAGCGCGGAGATGAAGACCGACCAGGCGTGCTCGTGCTGCTCGCCGGGGGCGCGCAGGAAGTTCTCCTCGTACTCCGGCTCGCCGGTGCGCAGCACCCGGGCCATGGCGCGTTCCGCGCGCCGTCCGGCGTCGTCGTCGACGATCTCGGACACCCGCAGGCCGCGCATCTCCTCCTCGGTGAGCGCGGTGGCGCGCTCCATGTCGGCGTTGGCCAGGCGCAGCCGCAACCGGGTGTCGTAGATCGCCTGGGCGCAGCACGGGGACTGGGTGAAGGTCCAGCTGACCAGGGAGTCGTCGAGACCGGCCGTGGGCTGCCGGTCGGCCGGGGCGGAGACGATGAGCCAGGCGGGGGCGTCGGCGCCGGGCGGCCTGTGGTGGGCGAGGATCCTGACCGTCAGTTTTCGGCCGTCACGGTGCCGGAGCGCAACGTCGCCGTTCCAGCGGGGCAGTCCGGCGAGGGTGGGCAGACCGCCGCGCACCGGGATCGGCTCGGCCAGCAGATCCGCGGCGCGGGTGCCGGTCAGTTGCCCGGCGGAGTACCCGAGGAGCCGCTCGGCGCCCGCGTTCCAGCCGGTCACGACTCCGTGTTCGTCGAGGGTGACGCGGGCCGTGAGGGATGCGTCGACAAGGGCTCCGAGGGTCTCGGGGTCCTCGCCGAACGACCGGCCGGACCGGCCGGTCGTGACGGGCTGCTCCATGATCGGTCATCTCACTCTCGGGGAGGATCGCCCCGTAGCCCCCTATATGAGCACATATTCACCTGCTTACCCCGATTGCGGAGGGTTCTCACCGCGATGTCGGGCCGAGTCGCGGAGCCTGGTGGCGCACGGCCCGGGTAACCGCTCCCCCATGGGTCAGATCCTCGTGGGCACGTGTTCCTGGACCGACCGGGCGCTGGTCGGCAGCGGCTGGTACCCGCCGGGGCGGCGGGACGCCGAGGGGCGGTTACGGCACTACGCCGAGCGGTTCGGTGTCGTCGAGGTCGACGCCTCGTACTACGCGCTGCCGGGCGAGCGGAACAGCCGGTTGTGGGCCGAGCGCACACCGGACGGGTTCGTCTTCGACGTGAAGGCGTTCTCGCTGCTCACCGGGCACCCCACCCGGGCGGCGGTGCTGCCGGACGGCCTGCGGGCCGACTCCCGGGACCCGGCGGTGCTGGACGAGGTGTGGGCCCGGTTCGCGGCCGGGATCGAGCCGCTGCGGGAGGCGGGGCGGCTCGGGAGCGTGCTGTTCCAGTTCCCGCCCTGGTTCCGGCCCGGGCCGCGGGCACAGGCGTTCCTCCGGGAGTGCGCGGAGCGGACCGAGGGCTGGCCCGTGGCCGTCGAGTTCCGGCATCCCTCCTGGTGGGAGCCGGGGCAGGACGAGGCGACCGGCGCGCTGCTGACCCGGTACGGCCTGGCCGCGGTCGCCGTCGACATGACGCAGACGCTGCCCTCCTCCGTCCCGCCCGTCACCCCCGTGACCTCGCCCCGGCTCTCCGTGGTCAGGTTCCACGGCCGCAGCACCGCGTGGGGCACCGGCAGCAAGGAGGACCGGTTCCGGCATGCCTACGACGAGGACGAACTCGCCGAGTGGCTGCCCCGTGTGCGCCGGCTGGCGGAGCGGACCGAGCAGGTCCACGTCCTGTTCAACAACTGCTGCGGTGACGCCGCCGTCCGCGCCGCCGAGACCATGACAGCGCTCCTGGACGGGGACCGGCCGGGGGCGGCACGGCTGCCTAGGGCGCGATCCGCACCTTCCGCTCCACCGTCACCTGGTCCACGTCCGACACCCGCACGGTCGTCTTCATCGTCCAGTTCCCGGGGAGCGGCAGATTGACGGAGTTGGTGCCCCAGTAGCCGCCCACGTCGGTGAGTCCGGCGTCGATCGGGCCGACCTTACGGGAGGGCAGGGTGAAGGTGATGCGGACCTCGGGGACGACGACCAGACCCGTGTCGGCGCCGTAGACCACCGCCTGGACGCCGTTCTCGCCGACCCGGGCCGGATCCAGGGTGACCTGCACCGTGCCGCGTCCGGTCACGCTCCCCCCGCCCGTGTCGAAGGGCACCGTGGCCTGGGTGGTGGGGGGCAGCGCACCCGCCGGGGCCTGCTGGGCCGCCTCGGCCTGGGCACGGCCCGGGAGGGTGCCCGTGAGCACGGTCGTGATCATCAGTACGACCGCGGCGACGGCGACCTCCACGAGGACGGAGCGGCGCAGCAGGCGCCGGGTGTCCCGGCCGGGGCCGGACGGGGAGGGCTTGGACGGTGAGGGTTCGGAGGCGGAGGGTTCGGACGTGGAGGGTTCGGACGTGGAGGGTTCGGACATGGAGGGCTGCTCATCGGCCGACGCGCCGGGCGTCCCGCTGCCATGGGCCTCCCGGGGTTCATGGGGTTGCCGGGCTTCCACGGTTTCCTGCGGCTCCTCGGCTTCCCCGTGCCGGGCCGGTGCGCCGACCGGCTGCGGCACCCGCTCGTGGACGGCGACCCGGGCCACGGACGCCCGGGCCACGGCCGCCGGTGCCGCGAGCCGCCGCGTCCAGCGCCGCGAGTACCCGGCGACCAGCAACAGCACGGCCACCCCGGCGAGTTTGGCGAGCAGCAGACGGCCGTACGGCGTGCCGGTCAGGGCGGAGAGGGAGCCGAGGCCGCGCCAGGACTGGTAGAGGCCCGTGACGGCCAGGACGATCACCGAGGCGAAGGCGATCCGCGAGAAGCGGGCGACGACGTCCACCAGGCCGACCCGGTCGTCCGAGGCGTCCACGTCGTCCAGGTCGTCCAGGTCGTCCAAGGAGTCCAAGGTGTCCAAGGTGTCCGGGTTCTCACCGGCCGGGCGGCGCAGGACCAGCAGCAGCGCCACCAGGCCGCCGAGCCAGACCCCGGTCGCCAGCAGGTGCAGTACGGACGACGTCATCGCCAGCGGCACCTGGATCCCGGCGGAGGCGTGCTCGGCCGCCGCCCAGGTCAGGGCCAGGGCCGCGGCCAGGGCGGTGCCGATCGCCAGGGTGACGGGCCGCTCCTCGGAGGTACGGCGCCTGGACAGCCGTAGCAGGAAGGCGGCGGCCAGCAGGAGGACGACCAGCCGGGCCAGCAGGGCCTCGCCCGGCCGGCCGGTCAGGGTGCGGCCGAGGGCGGTGGCGTCGAGGGCGGCGGCCGGGCCCGTGCCCGTCTCGTAGGGGGCGCGCAGCAGGAGCAGCACGACCGTCGAGCCCAGCAGCGTCCACCAGGCGGCCATCAGCGGTTTGCGCAGCGGGGACGTGTTCGCCGGCCGGCACAGCAGCGCGAACGCGGCCAGGCCGACGAGCAGCGCGGCGGCGAGGTAGGCGAGGTAGCGGGCGGCGTCGTGGAGAGCGCCGGTGAGCGGGTCCTCGGCGGGGCCGGTGTCGATCTGCCCCTTGGTCGCGGACGGTTTCCCCACGGAGAAGGTGAAGGCGCCGGAGACGGGATGGCTGTCGGCGGAGACCACACGCCAGGCCACCGTGTACGTGCCCTGGGCGAGCTTGCCGGGCAGTGCGACCCGGGCCGTGTCGGAGCGGCCGTCCGCGTGCGTGGCCTCGCCGGTGTGGACCCGGCGCTGGTCGGGGCCGAAGACCCGGAAGGAGTCGTCGAGCAGGCCCACGGACTCGGTGAAGCTCAGGGTGAGATGGCGGGGGGCCTGCCGGAGGACGGATCCGTCGTCCGGGTCGGTGCCGCGGAGGGCGGCGTGGGCGGAGGCGGGGGCTGCTCCGGCGAGGAGCAGTACCAGCACGGTGCCGAGCAGCACCAAGGCCTGGAACCGCCGGGGGTGTCCGGCATTGCGATCCTCGTTCCGCCGTTGGTCCACGTGGGTCTCCGGGGTCGGGCTGTACGGCTACGAGTGAAGTACGGACGGGATCGGTGTAGTGCTCACCGGGCTCAGGAGGCCGGTCTGGACAGCTCCGCGATCTCGTCGGCCAGCGCCGGATAGCGGGCCGTCAGTTTCGCGGCGTCCCCGTGCTCGTAGCCGCCGAACGTGAAGCCGGGCGCCATCGTGCAGCCGAACAGGGCCCACTGCCCGGCCCCGCGCACCCGCCCGCCCATCCACGTGCCCGCCGGGACCGTGAACTGGACATGCTGGCCGGCCAGGACGTCCGGCCCGAGGACCACCGTCCGCGTGCTGCCGTCCGGGGCGAGCAGAAGCAACTCCAGGGGGTCGCCCCGGTAGAAGTGCCAGATCTCGTCCGTCGGCAGGCGGTGGAGGGCGGAGAAGTCGCCGGCGGTGAGGAGCGCGACGATCGCCGTGCCCTCCGGCCTGCCGTCGGGGCGTTCGGGACCGGCCCAGGTCTGGCGGAACAGGCCGCCCTCGCGCGGGATCGGTTCGAGGCCGTAGTGGGCGATGAGGTCCTCTGGGGTCACGCCGGGAACAGTATCTCCCGGTCCAGGAAGGCGAGCTGGGCCTTCTTCTCCGGCAGGTACACGTCCGGCAGGTCGATCTCCGGCAGCACCACCACCGGCCCCGGCGCGAAACCGAGCTTGAGGAAACGGGCGACGGCCTTCTCGTTGCGCACGTCCGGGTCGACCACGACGCGCCGGCGGTCCAGGCCGAGCAGGACGTATCCGGCGATGGCCGTCACCAGCCGCGCGGTCCAGCCGGTCCGGACGCCGCCCGGCCCGGCGGGGGCGAGGAGCAGGTGGACGCCGATGTCGCCGGGGCGTACGTCGTAGCACTCGCTGACGCGGTCGGCCTCCGGCTCGTAGGTCTGGAGGAGTGCCACCGGCTCGCCGTCCCGGACGACGAGGTGGGCGTGGTGGGTGTCGAGGGTGGCCATGTGGGCGTAAGTGTCGGCGACCTGTCGCTCGGTCAGGCCGGTCATGCCCCAGAAGGCGGCCCGCTCCTCGCGGACCCACCGGTGGATCACGGCGGCGTCGGCCCCGGGGTCCAGCGGCAGGACGCGGACGGTGCCGAAGCCGTCGATCACCTGCTCGTGGAGGGGCGTGCGGGAGGCGTACGGGTCAGACATCGGTTTCCTTCTTCAGCCGGGTCCAGTCGGTGACGACCGGGACGAGTTCTCCCGCGAGCCAGAGGGGCAGCTGGTCGCGGCGGTGGGGCGAGCCGGGGACGCCGGAGGCGCCGAGCGGGACCACCCAGCGGCTGTCCTCGCGCCGGGCCAGGTCCCAGACGTAGCGGGCGGCGGGGCCCCGCGCGGCACGGTCGGTGAGGCCCGGCACGCCCGAGGTGCACAGCACGCAGTCGTGGTCGCCGGACAGCCCCGGTTCGTCGTACGGCCGCTCCGGCTCCAGGGCGCGCCAGGGGGCGAGGCGGTGGGTGTCGCCCCAGACACCGGCCGGTGGGCGCAGCGCCACGTCCTCGATCGCCGCGCGGACGGCCGCCGGGCGGTCGATCCCGTACAGCTCCTCGGCCCGCAGCAGGTGTTCGAGGGCGAAGCCGACCCGGGGGAGGAGGGCGAGCCAGGGCTGGAACACCTCCGGGTACGCCGGTGGTGTGGTGAGCGCGGCGAATGCCGGGTGCGCCGCGAGATGCCGTACGACCGCCGCGCGCACGGCCGCGTAGAGGGCCGCGTCGGCGCTGCCCGCGTCCATACGGCGGTCCCAGCCGCGGAGCCGGTCCCGCAGGACGGTGGCCTCGGGGGTGAGGTCGTCGAGGGCGTCGAGGTGGTCCAGGAGGGGGGCGGCGGAGGCCAGGTGGGTGTCCATGTGGAGGGCGGGCATGTCGGCGGCGGACCAGCGCCGCTCGCTCGCGAGCAGGGCGGCGATGCGGTCGGCGCGGTGCGGCGGGGCGAACTCGACGCCGAGGGGTTCGGCGGGGCCGCGCTGGTTGGCCATGACGGCGACGCCGTCGGTGAGCCCGGCACGCGGTGGCACGTGCCAGTCCCGCCACTCGTGGCCGGGCTCCCAGGCGGGCACCACGCGGAGGGAGTTGGCCGCGGCGCGCACCGGCACCTGCCCGGCCACGCGGTGCAGGACACCGCCCTCGGTGTCGGCCGCCTGGACGACGTTGACCGGCTCGGCCCACTGGTCGAAGGCCCGGTCCACATCGGCGACCCGCCGAGCCCGCAGCAACGGCAGCAGCGCGCCGAAGCCGAGGTCGCCGGTGACGCGGGGCGGGTAGCGCAGGCTGATCGCGACGGGCGGGGGGAGGGGGGCGCGGGCCGGGTCGGTGTCGTACGCCACGCCGGCCGGGTCACCGGCCGCCGCCACGTCCGCCGGGTCGGTGTCGTACACCAGGTCCGCCGGATCACCGTCGTACGCCAGGCCCGCCGGATCGCCGTCGATGCCCTCCGGGCCGCCGATGATCACCGGGCCCCGGTCGGTCTCGATGACCTCGATCTCGATCGGCTGCTCGCCCGCCACCTCGATGGTCTCGGTGTGCCGGGACGCCCGTCGCCACACCCCGTCCGGGCCAAGGGCCTCCACCCCGGCGCCGGTGCGCCGCAGCCGCTCCCGGTAGAGGTCCTGGTAGTCGGCCATGGCGTTGGTGATGGCCCAGGCGACCGAGCCGGTGTGGCCGAAGTGGGCGATGCCGGGGACGCCGGGGACGGCGAGGCCCACGACGTCGAACTCGGGGCAGGACAGGTGGATCTGCTGGTAGACGCCCGGGTCCTCGATCCAGCGGTGGGGGTCGCCCGCGATGATCGCCTGCCCGGTGACCGTCCGCTCGCCGCCGACCAGCCAGCCGTTGCTGCCGGAGGTGCCGGGGCCGTCGGTGGCGAAGAGGCCGATGGCGTCCGCGTCCAGGTGCGCGGCGACCTGCTCGCGCCAGAGCTTGGCCGGGAACCCGGCGAACAGGATGTGGGTGGCGAGCCAGACGCCGAGCGGGGTCCACGGTTCCCAGCGGCCCGGGGTGAGGCCGGTGCGGGCGAACTCGGGTGCGGTGGAGTCGGCCAGCCCCTGGTTGACCCCGTCGACGTACGCGCGCACCCACCGCGCCGTCCCGGGGTCCCGTCTCTCCAGGTCCGCGAAGCAGCGTCTGGCGGTGTCGTCGACTCTGGCGCGTCTGGCGAACCGGTCCCAGGCCAGGGCGCTCCCGCCGAGGAAGGACGCCGAGGTGCCCTGCGCCCGGTGACGCTCGACCTCCAGCTGCCAGGCCCGGTCGCGGGCGGTGACGAGGCCCTGGGCACGGGCGAGTTCGGCCGCGCTGCCCGCGCGCAGATGCGGGATGCCCCAGGCGTCACGGTAGATCTCGGTGGCCACGCTGCCCTCACTTCTTCCGGAGATTTCTTTAGGTTAGGCTTGCCTAAGTCACAGCTGTGGCCGGAATCGTACGCGAAGGGGCGGAAAAGCGATGGGGCAGGGGCGGGGTTGGGAGGGCGCGGTCCTCAAACTGATGCGCGGCAAGGACTTCGAGTTCACGGTGACGGACGTCGAGGACGTCACCCCGGAGTACCGGCGGCTGCGCTTCACCGACGGCGGTCTGCTGGCCGCCACCGGAGTGCACCCCACCATGTGGGTACGGCTGTGGTTCGACAACGCGGGCAAACCGCACCAGCGTGCCTACACCCTGGTCGACCCGGACACCGAGGCCGGCACCTTCGGCCTGGAGTTCGCCCTGCACGAGGGGCGCGCCAGCGACTGGGCCCGGGCGGCGAAGCCCGGCGACACCATCGAGGCGACCGTCCAGGGCACCGGCTTCGAACACCCGGACCCCGCGCCCTCGCACGTCTTCGCCGTCGGCGATCCCGCCTCGCTCCCCGCCATCAACTCCCTCCTGGACGCCCTGGGCTCCGCCCCGGCCACCGTCTGGTTCGAGGGCGGCGACGACGAGCTGCCGTTCCGCACCGACCCGGACCGGCACGAGCTGCGCAAGGTGCCGCGCCAGGACGCCGGTGCCCATCTGGTCGACCGTGTGAAGTCGGACCTGCCCGCCCTGCTCCGGGGCACGGCCGACCCCTACGTCTGGATCGCCTGCGACACGGTGACGACCCGGGCCCTGACGGCGTACGTCCGCAAGGAACTGGGCCTGCCCAAGCAGCGGGTGCACGCGCTGGGCTACTGGCGGGCCACCTGAGCAGCGGGCGGGGCCGCCCCGGGGGATGATCGGGGCATGGACGTCGCTCTTCACCTCGCCCAGGATCCCGAGGCCGACGCGCTGCTCGGCCGCAGCCCGCTCGCCGCGCTGGTCGGCATGCTGCTGGACCAGCAGGTGCCGATGGAGTGGGCGTTCAAGGGCCCGGCGACGATCGCCCAACGGCTCGGCACGGACGATCTGGACGCGCACGAGATCGCCGCGCACGAGCCGGAGGCCTTCGCCGCGCTGCTCTCGCAGAAGCCTGCGGTGCACCGCTACCCGGGCTCCATGGCCAAGCGGATCCAGCAGCTGTGCCAGTACCTCGTCGAGCACTACGACGGTGACGCCGAGGCCGTCTGGAAGGACGTCGCCAGCGGCAAGGACCTGCTGAAGCGGCTCGCGGAACTCCCCGGCTTCGGCAAACAGAAGGCCCAGATCTTCCTCGCCCTGCTCGGCAAACAACTCGGCGTCCGCCCCACGGGCTGGCGAGAGGCAGCGGGCTCCTACGGCGACCCCGACTCCTTCCGCTCGGTCGCCGACATCACCGGCCCGGAGTCCTTGACCAAGGTCAGAGCCCACAAGCAGGAAATGAAAGCAGCGGCCAAGGCAGCAAAGGCCTCCAACACCTAGGGCGCACCCGGGGCAGCGTGACCGGCCGGGGCGATCTGACTCGCCGGGGCGTGTGACCGGCCGGGTGGCGTGACCGGCCGGGGCGGCGTGACCGGCCGGGGCGATCTGACTCGCCGGGGCGTGCGACTGGCCGGGGCGTGTGACCGGCCGATGCGTGTGACCGGCCGATGCGGCGCGGCGGCGTGCGCCGGGCCGCGCCTGCGTGGACTCCCCCTCGGGCCCCCGCCGGGCCTGCCCACTCGACGCTGCCCGCTCAACCGCGTCCTCTAGGACGGTCCACCGACCCGCGTCTGCTCGGCCGCGTCCACTGGGCCGCGCCGGCTCAGCCCTATCCCCCCGGCGCTCGGCGCTCGCCGCTCGGCGCTCGCCGCTTGCCGCCAGGCCGCATCCGCCGGGCAACGTCCGCTCAACCACCCCTCGCCCCGCCCCCTCGGCCCAACCCCCTCACCACTGCCCTACAGCCCTACCCGCTCGCCACTGCCCCACCGCCCTGCCCGCCGGGCCGTGGCTTGGCGAACGCGGCCGAGCAGTCGGTGCCGGGGAGAGGGCTGAGGGGCAGGGCCGAGCGGGTGTGGTTCGGTGGGTACGGGCGGCGGACGCGCCTCGCGGGCTTCCGCTTCGCCCCTATCGTCCCTCGGCCCGGTTCGGGTCCTGGTGGCTGTCGTCCGACTGGACCCTCCTGGTGGCGGGGCGCTCGGGACCGGGTCGAGCATGGAGCATGGCTGAGCCACCGAGCGGCTCCCCTCGGGGCCCGGAGCAGGACACCGACCGTGACCGTGCCCCCCAGGGGCTGGAACCGCCGGTCCGGCAGGGCCCGGGCCCGAACGGCCCCCGCACCCATGACCAGCACGAACGGCACGGCCCGGATCGCTGGCCGTACGACCCTGAGGCGCCTCGCGAGCGTGCCCCCCGGCCCGGGCCGCAGGACCCCTGGCCCTCCGACCCGCACGGCCCGGAGCCCTCCGCCGAGAGGCGTCATGGTCCGGGCACCCGCATGGGCCGGGTGGGCGGTTCTGGCGGCAGGTGGGATGAACGGCGTGGCCGCGGCGGGGAGTGACCTCCCGTGACGCCCGCACCGCAGCCGGTCCCCCGCAGCCCGCGTCGACACGCCTGGCTACGGGTCCTCGTCCTGCTGCTCGCCCTGCTCGTGCCGGGCACGCACGCCGAGGCCGCGACGGGGTGGACCGCCGGTGTCTCCGGCGAGAGCACCACCGTCGAGTGCGACCTCCTCGACACCGCCCTGCGCCCACCGGCCCGGGCCGCCCGCCGCACCGCAGCCGTCGCGTCCGTCCCCGCCCCACTTCCGGGCCCGGGGCCCGCGCCCACCGCACAGCACCCGGTTCCCGTACCGCCGAGCCCACCGCTCGACCCCCGCCCCCTGCGTTCCGAGGTCCTGCGCTGCTGACCGGACCGGCCCGCACCGGTCCGTCCGTCCCGCACGGAACCCCAGCACGACCAGGAACGACGAGGAACCCAGCCATGCTTCAGGACCCGTACGCCGTCCTGCGCGCCCTGCTGCGCGCGGAAGCCGCCCGCAGCACCCCCAGGGCCGACCCCCAGCCCCACCCCATGCCCCACCCCGAACCCGACACGGGGAAGCCGCCGCAGCGCCCGACGGGAGGGAGGGGCGACCGCGGCTGACCCTCGCACCCACCTCCCACACCCACCCCCCATCCACACCCGGCGGAGGCACGACCTCGCCTCCGCCGGGCGGCCTACCGCCTACCTCCTACCTCCTACCGCCTCCGCCTGCCCGAGCGGCGGGCCGTGCCGAACAACGACCTGGTGATCTCCCGCCCGATCTGCGTCCCCACCGACCGGGCCAGGGACTGGAACACCCCGCTCCCGACCACCTGCTCCACAGCGGACGGGCGCTCCTCCCCCTGAGACGCCCGGGACTCCCGGGACTCCCGCGGCGCGGCCTCCCGCATCTCGTCCGGCCCCTTCGCACCACGCCCGCGCTCCAGCCGTTCGTACGCCGACTCCCGGTCCACGGCCTGCGCGTACCGCTCGTACAGCCCGGACTCCGCGACGGCGCGCTCCAGGGCGTCCTGCCCGAGCGGGCCCATCAGCGACTCGGGTGCCCGCAGCCGGGTCGCCGCGACCGGCGTCGGCGCGCCCTTCTCGCTGAGCACCGTCACGACCGCCTCGCCGGTGCCCAGGGTGGTCAGCACCTCTTCGAGGTCGTAGGGCGACTTCGGAAACGTCTTCACCGTGGCGTTCAGGGCCTTCTGATCGTCCGGTGTGAAGGCCCGCAGCGCGTGCTGCACCCGGTTGCCGAGCTGGGCGAGGACATCGGCAGGCACGTCCTTCGGGGTCTGCGTCACGAAGAACACCCCGACCCCTTTCGAGCGAATCAGGCGCACGGTCTGCGTGATCGACTCCAGGAACGCCTCGGACGCGTCGTCGAACAGCAGATGCGCCTCGTCGAGGAAGAACACCAGCCGCGGCTTGTCGACGTCACCGAGCTCGGGCAGATCATGGAAGAGATCGGCCAGCAGCCACATCAGGAACGTCGAGAACAACTGCGGCCTGTCCTGCACGGCGCTCAGCTCCAGGACGGAGACGACACCCCGCCCGTCCTCGGCCGTGCGCAGCAGCTCGCCCGTGTCGAACTCCGGCTCACCGAAGAAGCCGGACGCGCCCTGCGCCTCGAAGGCGGTGAGGGACCGCAGGATCACCCCGGCCGTGGCGGCCGAGAGACCACCGATCGTCTTCAGCTCCGGCCGGCCCTCGTCCGAGGTCAGGAACGTCACGACCGCCCTGAGGTCCTTCAGGTCGATCAGTTCGAGGCCCTTGCTGTCGGCGTAGTGGAAGATCAGCGCGAGGGACTGCTCCTGGGTCCGGTTCAGCCGCAGCACCTTGGACAGCAGCACCGGGCCGAACCCGGTGACCGTCGCCCGGACGGGGATGCCGCGACCGATGCCGCCGAGGGCGTAGTACTCGGCCGGGAAGCCCGTCGCCGACCAGCTCTGGTGGACGTCCGCCGCCCGCCCCGCCACCCGGGCGTCCTGGCGGCCCGGCGCGGCGATCCCGGAGAGGTCGCCCTTGATGTCGGCGAGGAAGACCGGCACGCCCTGCGCCGACAGCTGCTCGGCGATCAGCTGGAGCGTCTTGGTCTTGCCGGTGCCGGTGGCCCCCGCGACCAGGCCGTGGCGGTTCAGCACCGCCAGCGGCACCCGGATCTGCGCGTCCGGCAGGCACTGTCCGTCCCAGAGCAGGGCGCCCAGTTGCAGGGCCGGTCCGGTGAACGCGTAGCCGGAGGCGATCCGCAGGGCGTCCTGGGGGAGAGCGGCGGCACGCCCGGAAACCTCCGGAGCGGGCGCCGACGGCATGGTCTCGCGATCCGGCATGTTCACGCACCTGTTCCGGGTTCGTACCGCCTTGTATTGATTTTTTCAGCGTCGCACTCGCCCGCCATGGCTGCGCCCGGAAGGTCTTGACCGGTAGGCTTTCCGTGTGATCTTCAAGCGCATCGGAAACGGCCGGCCGTACCCCGACCACGGCCGGGAAAGCACCCGGCAGTGGGCGGACGTCGCGCCGCGCCCGGTCCGCCTCGATCAGCTCGTGACGACCAAGGGTCAGCTCGATCTGGAAACACTGCTCGCCGAGGACTCCACGTTCTACGGCGACCTCTTCGCGCACGTCGTGAAGTGGCAGGGCGACCTGTACCTGGAGGACGGGCTGCACCGCGCGGTGCGGGCGGCACTCCAGCAGCGCCAGGTGCTGCACGCGCGCGTGCTCGAACTCGACTGATCCCCGCCCCTAGCGGGTTGGCCCTTTCGGGTTCCGCTGGGCGACGTCGAATGATCATCTAGTAGGCATCGTCGCCCGGGCGCACTACGCTGCGCTCATGAGCATGCTGACTCCCCCCGGCATGGGCGGCAAGTACCGCATCACGGGCAACAAGTACCCCCGGATGCGGGGGCCCCGGCGGCGCGGCAGGCTCGTCGGCCTGACCGTCGCGTCCGTCGTCGTCCTCGGCGTGGGCGGCTGGGGAACGCTGCAGCTCATCGATGCCTTCACCGGCGGCGGCCGAAAGGCCTCGGCGGCGGGCGGCGGCACGGACTGCGGCATCAAGACCAAGGCGAGTCCCTCGCCCAGCGCCAAGTCCCTGCCCGAGCCGCGCACGATCACCGTCAACGTGCTCAACGCCACCACCCGCGCGGGCCTGGCGAAGAAGACCGCCGACGAGCTGAAGAAGCGCGGCTTCAAGATCGGCGACGTGGGGAACGCGACCAAGCAGTACGACAAGAAGGTCAAGGGCACCGGACTGCTCCTCGGCCCCGCCGCCGCCCGCGACACCGCGCTGCCCGTGCTCGGCGCCCAGCTCCCGGGCGCGGAACGGCGCACCGAGGCGGCTCGCGAGGGCGCTGCGATCGACCTCCTCATCGGGGACGGTTTCAAGGAGTTGGCGAAACGGCAGGACGCCGACCGGGCGCTGACCGAGCTGGCCAGGCCCGAGCCGGCGCCCACGACGAAGAAGGACTGCTGAGAACGGGCTGCTGAAAGGGGCGGGAGCCTACTCGGCCGCCCCGTACATCCGGTCCCCCGCGTCGCCGAGCCCCGGCACGATGTAGCCGTGCTCGTTCAGCCGCTCGTCGACCGAGGCGGTCACGACCGTCACCGGCGTACCGGCCAGCTCGCGCTCCATGATCTCGACGCCCTCGGGGGCCGCCAGCAGCACCACGGCGGTCACGTCGTCGGCGCCGCGCCGGATCAGCTCACGGATGGCCGCGACCAGCGTGCCGCCGGTGGCGAGCATCGGGTCGAGCACGTAGACCTGACGCCCCGACAGGTCCTCCGGCATCCGCGTCGCGTACGTGGAGGCCTCCAGCGTCTCCTCGTTGCGGATCATGCCGAGGAAGCCCACCTCGGCGGTCGGCAGCAGCCGCACCATGCCGTCCAGCATGCCGAGCCCGGCCCGCAGGATCGGCACCACCAGCGGCCGCGGGTGGGACAGCTTGACGCCCGTGGTCCGCTCGACCGGCGTCTGGATGTCGACCTGTTCGGTGCGCACGTCACGCGTGGCCTCGTAGGCGAGCAGGGTGACCAGCTCGTCGGCGAGACGGCGGAAGGTCGCGGAGTCGGTGCGCTGGTCGCGCAGCGTGGTGAGTTTGTGAGCGACCAGAGGGTGGTCGACGACGTGGAGACGCATGTCCACAACATTAGCCGGGCGGGGTGCCCCGGGCCGCACGGCAAGGCCGCCGTCCGGCCGTCACCCGAACGCTGGCGTCAAACCGCTCGTCCGGGGGAAAGTGGAAATACGGACTGGGGGTGGTGAACCAGATGCCCGACCGGGATTTCCGAGACGATCCGTCGCCACGCACACGGCCGGGGGCGAGCCGGGGGCCCGACCGGACGAGGGCGGGCCGGACGAGGGCGGGCCGGGGGCCCGACCCGACGGCCGGGGCCGGAGTCCGCGCCTCAGACGGGACGGACGGGCCGGGACTCGCGGACCCCGACCGGGCGGACGAGACCGGGGCCGCCGGTACCGGCCGGAGGGGCGGGGCGCAGGTCGCGAACCCCGACCGGGCGGATGGGGCCGGGATCGTCGGCTCCGAGCGAGCGGGCGAGAACAGGCTGGCCGACTCCGAGCGAGCAGACGGAAACAGGCTGGCCGACTCCGAGCGAGCGGACGGAAACAGGCTGGCCGACTCCGAGCGGGCAGACGGGAACAGGCTGGCCGGCTCCGAGCGAGCGGACGGAAACGGGCTGGCCGGCTCCGAGCGGGCGGACGGGAACGGGCTCTTGGGCCCCGGGCTGGCGGACGGGGCCGACGAGTCCGATGCCGAGCGGCGTCGGCGTCGCGCCCGGTTCCTGCGCGATCTGGCCGAGGCCCGGGAGCTGCGCGACCGCGTGCAGCCGCGCCGCGCCAAGACGGCCCGGCTGCGCCACGCCATGCGCATGCGCACCTTCCGCTGGTAGGAAACGGGTACGGAAACCCCCGGCAAAGATCACGAACCGCGCGAAGGTTGTGGTGGTTGACCGCGCGTGGAGCGGGGTAAAGCCGCGTACGATCCGCAGGTGGTGGCAACGGGCGTGCGAACAGAACTGCCCAACACAGGGAGCCGAAGACGTCCCCTGAACGCCTTGTTTCTGCCACGATTCCGAGTGGGTGGGGCTCGGCCGAGCACTTCCCGCCCGTAACCTCCGCCGGGGGGACCCCCAACCGGCACGCCTAGGACCAGTGGGAGAGTCACGGTGTACTTCGCCGCACTGCTCGCGCGCACCGAAGACGGGTGGGAAGCGAGCGACACAGAGCTCGACGATGTGGAAACCCTGTCGGATCTGGCCGACCTGGCCCGTGAAGCCTCCCCCGACGAGGACACGGTGCTCGTGCTCATCGAGCAGGAGGACGCCTGGTTCGGCGTGGTCCGCGTGGACGGCGAGGAAGACCCTCGCATCTACGTCTCGGACGCCGCCGCCGCTGCGCGCAGCAGCTATGGCGAGATCCTGCTCACCGACGAGCTGCTCGGCCGCGATCCGGACGACGACGTCCTCGACGCCCTCGACCTCGACGGCACCGAGGACGGTGAATCCGACGAGGACGAGGACGACGATGCCGAGGACGGTGCCGGGACCGCCGGCGCCGCCGACGTGCCGCACGGGCCGGTCGGCGACACGCTGATCCTGGACGACCTCGGCGTGAGCGAGAAGGAACTGCGCCTGATGTCGACGGACGCCGTCACCGAGATCGCCGAGTCCCTGGGCGCCTCGGAAACCCTGGAGACCGTCCGCTGACCGGCCGTGCCGCCACGGGCCCACCGGATCCGGATCCTGTTCCCCTCGGTGGTGCGCAGGAGCCGGCCGGTGCGGGCCCGGGCGATCCCGTTCGGGATCCCTGGCGGGTGGCCATGCGGGTCGCTCTGGACGAGGCCGCCGAGGCCGCGCAGGGCGGGGACGTGCCTGTCGGCGCCGTCGTGCTGGCACCGGACGGCACGACCGTGCTCGCGGCCGGGCACAACGAACGCGAGGCCGGGGGCGATCCGACGGCACACGCGGAGGTCCTCGCCCTGCGGCGGGCCGCGGCCGCCCTCGGCGCGTGGCGGCTCACCGGCTGCACCCTCGTGGTGACGCTGGAGCCCTGCACGATGTGCGCGGGCGCGATCCAGCAGTCCCGCCTCGACCGGCTCGTCTACGGCGCCCGCGACGAGAAGGCCGGGGCGGCCGGATCGCTCTGGGACCTCGTCCGCGACCGGCGGCTCAACCACCGCCCCGAAGTGATCGAGGGCGTGCTGGCCGAGGAGTGCGCGGGACTGCTCACCGCGTTCTTCCGCGACCGCTGAATACCGATTTCAAAGCACGCGGCACCTTGCTGTAAGGTCTCCCTCGGTAGCGTGTCCGAGCGGCCGAAGGAGCTCGCCTCGAAAGCGAGTGTGGCGCAAGTCACCGAGGGTTCAAATCCCTCCGCTACCGCAGATTGACGAAGGGCCCGGTCCATTGGACCGGGCCCTTCGTGTGATCGGTCCTTCGTGCGATCATGTGCGCTGCATGGGACACCAGTGACAGGGGAGGCCGCGATGGCGGTGAACGCGAAGAAGGTCGCCGTCTACGCTCTCGTGGTCTTCGCGCTGTACGTGATCATCACGGACCCGCAGACGGCAGCCGATTACGTCCTTATAGGCTTCCAGGGCATTTCGGACGCCGCCGGGGCCCTCGGCGACTTCGCCACGTGGGTCGCCAAGGGAGGAAAGTGATGATCCGCCACCTGGTTCTCTTCAAGCTCAACGAGGGTGTCGAGCGCGACGACCCCCGGGTCGTGGAGGGCGTCGAGGCCTTCCGCGCGCTCGGCGACAAGATCCCGGAGCTCCGCTTCTGGGAGCTCGGCTGGAACGTCAGCGACCGCCCCATCGCGTACGACTTCGCCATCAACTCCGCGTGCGACGACGCGGACGCGCTGCGGCGGTACGTGGAGCACCCGGATCACCAGGCGGGAGTCGCGCTGTGGCGCGAGTTCGCCACGTGGGTGATCGCGGACTACGAGTTCTGACCCTTCCGGCTCCCGCCGCTCCGGGCCCCCTGTCGCTGCGACAGGGGGCTCTTGTGTTGCGTGAGTTGATTTGTGGGGTGTTCATCCCTCAACACGTAGTTATGGGGTGCTTGCACACAGTGCACATGTCTTGTGATGCTATGACCGCTTTTGATGGAAGAGTTGACGGATGAGTTGACGATGACGAGGTGGAGTTGACCGTGCTGGCCAGTACCGCACCTCAGGCACCGTCCCCTCAAGCGCCGGTTCCTCAAGCGCCGGCTCCTCAGGCCCCGGTTCCGCACGGAGCCCCTGCTCAGGCCGCGCCTGCGGAAGGCGCTCCCGCCGCTCCTCAGCGGAGCAGCCGTGGGGCCGACACCCGGGCCCTCACGCAGGTCCTCTTCGCGGAGCTCAAGGAACTTCAGCCGGGTACGCCGGAGCACGACCGCGTACGCGGGGCGCTCATCGAGGCCAACCTCCCGCTCGTGCGCTACGCGGCCGCCCGGTTCCGCTCCCGCAACGAGCCGATGGAGGACGTCGTCCAGGTCGGCACCATCGGGCTCATCAACGCCATCGACCGCTTCGACCCGGACCGGGGCGTGCAGTTCCCGACGTTCGCGATGCCCACGGTCGTCGGCGAGATCAAGCGGTACTTCCGCGACAACGTCCGCACCGTCCATGTGCCGCGCCGGCTGCACGAGCTGTGGGTGCAGGTGAACAGCGCGACGGAGGATCTGACGACCTCGTTCGGGCGGACCCCGACGACCTCCGAGATCGCCGAGCGGCTGCGCATCACGGAGGACGAGGTGCTGTCCTGCATCGAGGCCGGGCGGTCGTACCACGCGACCTCCCTGGAGGCCGCCCAGGAAGGCGACGGGCTGCCGGGACTGCTGGACCGGCTCGGCTACGAGGATCCCGCCCTGGACGGCGTGGAGCACCGGGACCTCGTACGGCATCTGCTCGTCCAGCTGCCCGAGCGGGAGCAGCGGATCCTGCTGCTGCGGTACTACAGCAATCTCACGCAGTCTCAGATCAGTGCGGAGCTGGGTGTTTCGCAGATGCATGTGTCGCGGCTACTCGCGCGTAGCTTCCAGAGGTTGCGGTCTGCGAACCGTATCGACGCCTAACCGCAAACGTTAGCGAGAGGTCACCGCGGGGAGGGAATCGCTCATCAGGGCCGTTCCCGACAGTTGAGAGCCGAAAAGCCGTCAGACCCCTTGTTTGCAGGGCGGATTCGCGTCTCAGATGTCGACATGTCACTACAGCGTGTTGCCGACATGTGACATTCTGCGGGAAGCGCGTTTGCCGGGGCTTCGGCGCCGGTATTCAGGTGAAGGCTGCGTTCCTCAGACGGGACGTTCGCCGCGACCGTCCCGCGACCCAAAGGGGGTGGCATGTCCGCAGAACAGGGCAGCTCGAAGGTGCTCACGCTCGCGGAGAGCGAGACAGCTCCCCATGCTCTCGACTCACTCGGCCCCATCGATGACGTACCGGCCGTCCCGGCCGAGCCCGTTCCGGTCCTTCCGGCTGCGGGCGCCATCGACACCCGCACCCTGTCCCGCTCCCTGTTCCTGCGGCTGGCCGCGCTCGACGAGGACAGCCCCGAGCGTGCGTACGTCCGTGACACGCTCATCGAGCTCAATCTCCCGCTGGTGCGGTACGCCGCAGCGCGGTTCCGGTCCCGGAACGAGCCGATGGAGGACATCGTCCAGGTCGGCACGATCGGATTGATCAAGGCGATCGACCGGTTCGACTGCGAACGGGGCGTGGAGTTCCCGACGTTCGCGATGCCGACGGTGGTCGGGGAGATCAAGCGGTTCTTCCGCGACACGTCGTGGTCGGTTCGCGTGCCGCGACGGTTGCAGGAGCTGCGGCTCGCGCTGACCAAGGCGAGTGACGAGCTCTCGCAGAAGCTGGACCGGTCGCCTACGGTGACCGAACTGGCCGCCGTGCTCGGGGTGTCCGAGGAGGACGTCGTCGACGGGCTGGCGGTGGGGAACGCGTACACCGCGTCCTCGCTGGACTCGCCTGCGCCGGAGGACGACGGTGGCGAGGGGTCGCTGGCGGATCGGCTGGGGTACGAGGACACCGCGCTGGAGGGTGTGGAGTACCGGGAGTCGTTGAAGCCGCTGCTGGCGAAGTTGCCGCCTCGGGAGCGGCGGATCATCATGCTGCGGTTCTTCGCGAACATGACGCAGTCGCAGATCGGTGAGGAGGTCGGCATCTCGCAGATGCACGTCTCCCGGTTGCTGACCCGGACGCTGGCGCAGCTGCGGGAAGGTCTGATCTCGGACTGACGGAGGGGTGAGGCGCGGCCGTTGGGCCGCGCCTTTGCCTGTGTCTGCGGGGGCGCGTTGGTTTCGCGTGCCGCCGGGTGGGGGTCGGGGCCGCGCCGGGGGGTATCCGTCCTCGGAACGGCGCGATGGGCTCGGACACCGACTCACTGTCCGTTGACGCGCCAACCGCTGCGGGCGGACACCCCCCGACACGACCCCTTACGTCCGACGGCGGGTGCGGGCGCGCTTCGCTGCGCGTCGTCCGCAGCGGCCCCGGCTGCGCCTGGCGGCGGGCGCGCGCAGCCGCCCAGCTGCGGGCATGCGTGCCGCTAGGGGCGGCACGGGTGGGCGCAGCGGCACCCCGCTACGCCGGGCTGCGGACGCACTCGGCCCCAGCAGAAACGCCGTGTGTCCTGCTACGCCGGGGCCGTGGACCCGGCCCCAGCAGAAAACGCCGGGTACTCGTTACGCGGGGGCGTGGGCCCACCCGGTGTTACGACAGGGCCAGCCACGCCACCGCTGCGATGACCGCTGCTGCGGCGATCACGCCGAGGATGAGGCCGATGCGGGGGCCGCCGTTGGAAGGGGCCGCGGCCTGACGGCCCTGCGGGGCCTCGTCGACGAACGCGCGGAACATCTGGGTGCTGCCGGCGGGGTCGTGATTGCCCTGCGGGGCCTGGTTGTTAGCCATGGCCCGAGACCCTAGCGAAAACGGCGGAGCTCCCCAAGTGGGGGTTGGGATTCCGTTTGACTCCGACCGACCCGTATCACCACGCTCGTCACCAGCGCGTTTACTCCCGCAATACTTGCCTTTGCCAACTTTTTATGGCTGCACCCCCTCTTTTATTTGCCTGCAGCAACCAACAGCTCCTATGGTTGCCCTAAGCAACGAAAGCGGGAGGTGTCATGGCCGAAAAGGCGCAGTACGAAGAGCTGGTCCGCCAGTTCAGCGCCTTCGGCGCCGTGAAGCGGGAGCTCGGGCGGATCATGCCCGCCGAGTGCCCCGGCGGGTCGGCGGCCGTGCTGACCCTGCTGGGCCGCCACGGCGACATGCGCATGAGCAAGCTCGCCGAGCTCCTGGCGGTCGACATGTCCGTCACCAGCCGGCACGTCGCGCACGTCGTCGACCGGGGCTGGATCGAGCGCTCCCCCGACCCCGCGGACAAACGCTCACGCATCCTGCGCCTCACCCCCGCGGGCCACACCCAGCTCGACGAGCTGTCCCGGCGGACCACCGAGGTCCTCGCCGAGCGCCTGAGCGACTGGACCGACGACGACGTCGGCCGGCTCACGAGCCTCATGGCGCGGCTGAGGGAGAGCTTCGACGGCCGGCCCGGGCCCCGGGCCGCACCGACCGCTTTCGACCAGACCACCCGTACACCCGCAAGCACGTAAGAAAAGGAAGCCCATGGCAACGACCACACCAGCCGGTGTGCGGGCTCATGCCAAGCACGGGGGAGGCTCCCACGGCTCCTCCGGTGACGGCGCTCCGATGACGCACCGGCAGATCATGGAGGCCCTCACCGGTCTCCTGCTCGGCATGTTCGTCGCGATCCTGTCGTCGACGATCGTCTCCAACGCCCTGCCCCGGATCATCAGCGACCTCGGCGGCGGCCAGAGCGCCTACACCTGGGTCGTCACCGCGTCCCTGCTGACGATGACCGCGTCCACCCCGCTGTGGGGCAAGCTCGCGGACCTGTTCTCCAAGAAGCTGCTGATCCAGTTCGCGCTGGTCATCTTCGTGCTGGGCTCGGCCGCGGCCGGCATGTCCCAGAACCCGGGCATGCTCATCACCTTCCGCGCGATCCAGGGCATCGGCATGGGCGGTCTGTCCGCGCTGGCCCAGATCATCATGGCGGCGATGATCTCGCCCCGTGAGCGCGGCCGGTACAACGGCTACCTCGGCGCCACCTTCGCCACCGCCATGGTCGGCGGCCCGCTGGTCGGCGGTGTCATCACCGACACCGACTGGCTCGGCTGGCGCTGGTGCTTCTACGTCGGCGTGCCCTTCGCCGTGATCGCCCTGATCGTCCTGCAGAAGACCCTGCATCTGCCCGTGGTCAAGCGGAAGGTCAAGGTCGACTGGGCCGGCGCCTTCCTGATCACCGCCGCGGTGTGCCTGCTGCTGGTCTGGGTCACCTTCGCCGGTGACAAGTACGACTGGGTGTCCTGGCAGACGTACGCCATGGTCGGCGGTTCGCTGGTGCTGCTCGCGCTGTTCGTCCTCGTCGAGTCCAAGGCGAGCGAGCCGATCATCCCGCTGCGGCTGTTCCGCAACCGCACCATCACCCTGGCCTCCCTCGCGTCCCTGTTCGTCGGTGTCGCGATGTTCGCCGGGACCGTCTTCTTCAGCCAGTACTTCCAGCTGGCCCGCGGCAAGTCGCCGACCATGTCCGGTGTCATGACGATCCCGATGATCGCGGGTCTGTTCATCTCCTCCACCGTCTCCGGCCAGGTCATCACCCGGACCGGACGCTGGAAGGCGTGGCTGATCGGCGGCGGTGTGCTGGTGACGGCCGGACTCGGTCTGCTGGGCACCATCCGGTACGACACCGAGTACTGGCACATAGCGATCTTCATGGCCCTGCTGGGTCTCGGCATCGGCATGATGATGCAGAACCTCGTGCTGTGCACGCAGAACCAGGTGGAGCCGGGCGACCTGGGCGCGGCCAGCTCCACGGTGACCTTCTTCCGGTCCCTGGGCGGTGCCGTGGGCGTCTCGGCGCTCGGCGCGGTCCTGGGCAACAAGATCACCGACTACGTCAAGGACGGCCTCGCCGACCTCGGCGCGAAGGGCGCGGCCCTCGGTCACGCCGGTACCGGCGGGGGCGGCATCCCCGACCTCGGCACCATGCCCGCGCCGATCCGCACGGTCGTCGAGAGCGCCTACGGGCACGGAGTCGCGGACGTGTTCCTCTACTCGGCCCCGCTGGCGCTGCTCGCGCTGCTGGTGTCGCTGTTCATCAAGGAGGTCCCGTTGCGGACGAAGGGCGGGCTGGCGCAGGCCACCGAGCCGGAGACGCCTGCCGTGGTTCCGGCGGCCGCCGAGGTCGTCGAAGCGGAGAAGGGCGTGCCCAGTTGGGCCGTCGCCGAGACCGAGGCCATCGCCGACGAGGCGGGGACCGAGGGGACTCAGCGGCTTGCCGCCGTCGCCACGGCGGTGCGGGCCGAGGAGGCCTCCGGTGGGATTCCGGTCCGCGGCTTCGTCCGCGGGAACGAGTCCGCGCCCGTGCCGCAGGCCGCCATCACGCTGATCTCGCTGGCCGGGCGCCAGCTGGGCCGGTCCGTGGCGCAGGCCGACGGCTCGTACGCGGTGGACGCCCCGGGCTCCGGCTCGTACGTCCTGATCGCCTCCGCCGACGGCTTCCAGCCGCAGGCGTCCACGGTCGTGGTGAACGGCGAGCCGGTCGCCTACGACATCCTGCTCAGCGGCACCAGCGGGCTGACCGGCCTGGTGCGGGCCGCCGAGAACGGGCAGCCGGTCAAGGACGCCATGGTCATCGTGACCGATGTGCGGGGCGATCTGCTGGCCAACGGAACCACCGGTGAGCAGGGCGAGTTCTCCTTCGCCGAGCTGGTGCCGGGGGCGGTGACCGTCGCGGTGAACGCCGCCGGGTACCGGCCGCGCGCCCTGCCCGTCGAGGTGGGCGGCACCGGGGTCACCCGGGTCGAGATCGACCTGGACCCGGGTGCTCGCGTGCAGGGTGTCGTCCGCGCCCCGCACGGGCCGCTGGCCGACGCACGGGTGACGCTGGTCGACCAGGCGGGCAATGTCGTCGGCTCGGCCACCACCGGGACGGACGGGGCGTACGCCTTCACCGACCTGGACGGCGGCGAGTACACGGTCATCGCCACGGGCTACCCGCCGGTGGCCACCGCCCTGACGATCACGGGCGCCGGCACCGACGCCCACGACATCGAACTCGCCCACCCCGGCGAGTAGCAACGACCCCGGCCCGTGACGGGTGGGCGCGCTCCGAGCGGAGGCGCGCCCCCGTCGCGGGCCGGTTTCATTCCGAGGAGCAGCTGAGATGGGACTGACCGCGAGGATCCGTACCCGGGACGGATGGGCCGTGTCGCACGCGGTCGTCACCGTGGCGGACATGACCGGCGCGCAGGTGCTGCGGGCCGAGGCCGACGCGGAGGGCGCCGTACGGGACGCGACGCCGATGGAGCCGGGGGCGTACACCGTCATCGTCACGGCGGTGGGCTATGCGCCCGCGGCCTCCAGTGTGATCGTGACGGCGAGCGGGCGGGCCGAGGTCGGCTCGGTGACGCTGGCCCGGCAGGGCGGTACCGAGCTGCCGCCGCCCGGGCCGTGGACCGTCGACCCGGTGCACTCCAGTGTGGCCGCCGTGGCCCAGCATCTGGGCATCTCCAGCGTGCACGGCCGGTTCACGGAGTTCTCCGGCTCGATCGAGATCGCGCCGGACGACGTCACCAAGTCGCGGGTCGAGGCGGTGATCCGGGCCGCGTCGATCGACACCGGCAACGGCATGCGCGACGGGCACCTGAAGTCGCCGGACTTCCTCGATGTGGAGCGGTTCCCGGAGATCACCTTCCGGTCGACCGGGCTGACGGCGGCCGGGTCCGACCGGTGGATCGTGCGGGGGGAGCTGGGCATGCACGGTGTCGTGCGGCCCGTGGATCTCGATCTGGCCTACCTCGGCACGGGTCCGGATCCGTGGGGCGGCACCCGGGCCGCGTTCCGTGCCACGACCGAACTGCACCGCGAGGACTTCGCGATGAACTACAACCAGGTCCTCCAGGCGGGCATCGCCGCCATCGGCACCACCCTCAAGGTGGAGCTGGACATCCAGGCCGTGCAGGGCGAGTCGCTTCCGGTGGTGTGAGGTCGGATCACTTCCCGGGGCGGGCACGCGGGGTGGACACTCGCGCCACCAACTGGCCGCACAGGTCCCGGAGTTTGATGTTCCGGTCCTGCGAGGCCCGGCGCAGTCGTTCCAGCGCGATCCGCGCGTCGATCCGTTCCCGGGCCATCAGGATGCCGATCGCCTGGTCGATGACGCTGCGGGAGAGCAGCGCGGTGCGCACATCGGCCGCCGACTGGCGTCGCCGCTCGATCCGCAGCGCCACGTCGACCGCCTCCTTGGACCGGGCCGCGAAGGCACGGGCCGCGTCCCGGCCCGTGCCCAGCGCTCCGGCCCGCACCGCGTAGAAGTTGATCGCGGCGCCGCTCTCGTCCTCGACGGTGACCGGCACCGCCAGCACGCAGCGGACGCCCGCGGAGAGCGCGTACTGCGTGTACGAGGGCCAGCGCGGCTCCTCGGCCAGATCCGGGGCGTAGTGCTCCTCGCCGGTCGCGGCCGCGTCGACGCAGGGCCCCGAGCCGTTCTCGTACTGCCGCAGGTCCAGGCCGCTGGGCATGCCGTCGCTGCCGGCCAGGGTGAGCAGCCGGCCGGCGCGGCGCACGGTGATGCTGCACGCGTCGGCGCCGGGCACCTCCCGCACCGCCCGGTCGGTCAGATCGCGCAGCAGGGTGTCGAGACCACGGCTGCGCACCATCGCCTGGTCCAGCGTGTCGGACGTCTCGGAAGTCATGACCGTACGGATATCCCGTCACCGGCGGGACACGCCCCCGGCGTCATCCATCTCACTCAGGGGGCGTCGGGGGCGGCCACAATGCGGCGGGCGAGGTCGCGCAGCTTCACGTTCTCCCGCTGGGAGGCCCGCACCAGGCTCTCGAAGGCCGCGGTCGCGTCGATGCCCTGGCGCTCCATGAGGATGCCGGTGGCCTGACCGATCAGGTCCCTGGTGTGCATGGCCTCGGTGAGCTGCTCACGCACGGTCGCGGAGTCCAGTGCGATGCTGACGTGCGCGCCGAACAGCCGTCCGACGCGGGTGGCCTCCTCGTCGAAGGCGCCCGGTTTGCGCGCGTAGGCCGTCAGCACGGTCAGCCGGCGCCGGTCGGTGCGCAGCCGCAGCGACAGCGCCGAGCGCAGGCCCAGGGCCGCCAGCACGTCCCAGCCGTCGTCCGCCTCGCTGTCCGTTATCCGCGCGACCGGGCCGTCCCACAACTGGTCCCACAGCCCGTGCTGTTCGCGGCCGGAGTAACGGGACTCGGCGGACCGCACGGTCTCGTCGGTCCAGGCGAGCGTGCGGATCTTGCCGGCGCGCTCGAGCACGGAGATGCCCGCGTGCTCGGCGCCCGGCATGAGGTGCACGGCCAGCCGGACCGCGGTGCGCAGCGTGCTGTGCGGTGTGAGGGTCTCGTGCAGCTGCTGCGACGCCACCGTCAGCGCTTCGGCCAGCTCGGAGCCGACCGGGAAACGGGGCAAATCAGGAAACTCGGACGCAGCCACCACGAACCTCTTCGGCATGCACGGCCAACGGCCGTGCGCAGGAGAGCTCCGCAGCACATTCCCGACTGCGAGCACAGGACGGACAGCACTCTAACTGCTCGGTTGCCTCCGGGTGACGTCCGGCCGACGCCGCCACCGGGCGCTTCCGCCACCCGCCACCCGCGTGGTGGAATGGCCCACGGGTCAGGAAGCGGCCTTACCGGAATCCGGACGAACGTCTGCCAGGTGAGTGCCGTGACCTTCTTCACGAATCCCACAGAACCGCGCGACCTTCCCGGCCGCGTCCACCTCACGATGCCCGCCGAGATCGACTTCTGTAACGCGGCGGAGCTGCTGCCCGTCCTCATGTCCGCGGTCCGCGCCCGCGGGGACCGGCTGGAGATCCTCGTCCTCGACCTGTCCACGACCGTCTTCATGGACTCCCAGGGCATCCGCCTCATCAACGACGTACGGCGCCGGCTGCGCCCCGGGACATCGGTGCGCCTGGTGGCCCGGCCGGAGGGCACCACGAGCCGCGTCCTGGAGGTGACGGGCCTGCGCCGGGACGTCCCCGTGTACGACAACCTCGCCGAAGCCCTGGCGTCGTAGGCTGCGGCCATGGCACCGAACATCGCGACGAACACCCGTGTCTCCCTGGACGAGTTGCTCGACTTCGTACGCCCCCGGCACCACGCGATCCTGCTGACCCGGCGGGCCGACGGCAGCCCCCAGGGCTCCCCGCTGACCTGCGGTGTCGACGACTCCGGCCGAATTGTGGTCTCGACCTACCCGGAGCGCGCCAAGACCCGCAACGCCAAGCGGGACCCGCGCGTGAGCCTGCTCGTGCTCAGCGACGACTGGAACGGCCCATGGGTGCAGATCGACGGCGCCGCCGAGGTCGTCGACTCCCCCGACTCCGTCGAACCGCTCGTGGAGTACTACCGGAACATCGCCGGGGAGCACCCCGACTGGGACGAGTACCGCGCGGCCATGGTCAAGCAGGGCAAGTCGATCATCCGGATCACGCCGGAGCGGTGGGGACCGGTGGCGACCGGGGGGTTCCCGGCGCGGCTGGTGGAGGGGGAGTAGGGCGGGGTTTCGTGATCGGCCGGCCTCTTCCGCCCCGTGGCCGGCCGTCCCCTCTTCAGCTCGCCGGTCCGCTCTCCTCCGAGGGGCCGGGGGGTTCCGCTTCGCGGATGACCATCGCCTCGATGCCCGCGATCAGCAGGTCCAGCGCGAACGCGAAGTCGCGCTCCAGCATCTCGGCGACCGTGTCGCCGCCGCGCGCCGCCATGATCTCCCGGGACTCCTGGAGGACCTCGGCGGCCTGCGGGGCGGCGGTCACGGCGTCCAGGGACTGCTGGAAGTACTCGTCCACGCTCATGCCGCCGGAGGTGGCCCGGGCGGCGAGATGGCCCTCCAGGGTGCCGTAGCCGTAGACGAACTGGAAGACGGCCGAGATCGTGCCCGTCAGGCGTTTCGCGGGTAGTCCGGTCCTGCGGACGACGCGCTGGACGACCTGGGAGAACGCCAGGTTGTTGGGGCCGATGTTGAGGAAGATCCCGACCAGTGCGGACACCCAGGGGTGCCGCACCAGCAGCGCCCGGTACTCCCGGGCCAGCTTCCGCACCTCCTCGCGCCAGTCGTCACCGGCGTCCGGATCCGGCAGCCGCATCTCGCCCATGACCTGGTCGAGGGCGAGTTCGAGCAGGTCGTCCTTGGTGTCGACGTACCAGTAGACGGACATCGCCGTGACGTTCAGCTCGCCGGCCAGCCGCCGCATGGAGAACTTGGCCAGCCCCTCGGCGTCCAGCAGCCGCACGGTGACCTCGATGATCCGGTCCCGGTCGAGGCCCGAGGGCTGACCGCCACCGCGCCGCCGCTGTGCCTTGCCCTCCAGCCAGACACTGGACCGGGCAGCCTTCTCGGCCGACTTCGCCATGGCGCTACCTTCCTCGACCTCTTACTGCCGATCATGCCAGGTGCCCTCGGGGCGCGGGGCTGTCTCGATGTGCGGCTCCGCCGCGTGGGCGCGATCGACCACGATGCGCCCGCACCCGCACTCCAGCCATCAGCCCCGAGCTCCTAGGCGGACTCTGCCCGCTCGGCCCGACGAAGCAACGCCGCCGCGACCAACCCGCCTGCCAGTACAGCGACTGCCCCGACCAGCTGGCTGGTCTCCAGCCCGGAGGCGAAGGCGTCGGAGATGCGCGCCTTCTCCTCGGCGCTGTCGGCCGCCGCCAGCGCCGCGGGCAACGAGGCCGCGGACACGGCGACCAGCGACGCGAACCGGGAGTTGAGCACGGCTCCGAGGACGGCGACACCCAGCCCGTTGCCGAACTCCGCGAGCGTGCCGTTGATCCCGGCTCCGACGCCCGCCTTCTCCGGCGGGATCGCGCTCATGATCGCGTTGGCCATCGCCGGCATCGACAGGGCGACACCCGCGCCCATCACGATCAGCCCGAGCAGCATGCCGCCGTACCCGTGGCCCCCGAGCAGCGCGATCGCCGCGAGCCCGGCGGACACCAGGGTCATGCCGAGCGCGATCGCCGCCGGCGTCCCCGCCTTCAGCACCAGCTTCGGCCCGAGGCCCGTGAAGTTGAGCGCGACGACGGTCAGCGCCAGCGGCGCCGTCCGCAGCCCGGCCTCCAGCGGCTCGTACCCCAGCACGAACTGGAGGTGCTGGGTGAGCAGGAACAGCGACCCCGTCATGCCGAACGCCACGAGGATCGCGCCCGCGACCGCGCCCACGAACTTCTGGTTGCGGAAGAAGTGCATGTCGAGCATCGGGTGCTCGGTCCGCAGCTCCCACAGCACGAACGCACCGAGTACGACCACGCCGATCAGCGCCGAGACCAGCACCTGCGCGGAGGTCCAGCCGTGCTCCGGCCCGGTGATGATCGCGTACACCACCGCCGTCATGCCGAGGGTCGACAGCACCGCGCCGACCAGGTCGGGCCGGTCCCCGGCCTTCTGCTTGGACTCCGGCACCAGCGCGGCGACCGCGACCAGGCCGAGCAGGGCGACCGGAATGTTGATCAGGAAGATCGCGCCCCACCAGAAGTGGTTCAGCATCACGCCGCCGATCAGGGGACCGGCCGCGAACCCGAGTGAACTGACCGTCGACCAGAGCGCGATGGCCTTCACGCGCTCCTGGTCGTCGAAGATCTGTACGACCACGGCGAGGATGGTGGTCATCAGCAGCGCCCCGCCGACGCCCATGCCCGCGCGGGCCGCGATCAGCTGGCCCGGACTCTGGGACAGTCCGGCCGCGAGCGAGCCCAGGCCGAAGATCGCGAGGCCGGACATCAGCAGCAGCTTGCGGCCGTAGCGGTCGGCGGCGTTCCCGGCGGTGAGCAGCAGGCCGGACTGCACCAGCGCGTACGCGTTCATCATCCACTGGACGTCGGCGGTCGAGGCGTGCATCTCGCGGGTGAGCGAGGGGATGGCCACGTTGAGGATCGTGTTGTCGAGCAGCACGGTGAGCTGCGCGAGGCAGATGACACCGAGGATCAGCCAGCGCTGGGGGTGGCCGCCCGGTGTGGTGTGCGGCGGGGCCGTTTCCTGGGGGGACGTCGTCATGCTGTACACCGTAGAACAGTTCCTATACGGCGTACAACGGAGTTTCGGTGGGAACGGCGACGGGCGGTGACTTTCGGCCACCGCCCGTTCTGTCAGGCCCTGCCTGGTTCAACCGCTTCTGTCAGCTGCTCGCCTTCTGGGTGAGGTCGTAGAACGTGGTCGAGCCGACCGTGACCTTCTTGAAGGTGGCCTCGACCCAGGAGGTGATCCGGGAGGAGGTGCCGTCGCTGCTGCCGCCCATGCCGCCGCCCATGCCGCCCGAGGCGATGAAGTAGTGGATCTTTCCGTCCGCCACGTACTGCTTGAACTGGGTCAGGGTCGGGGACGGGTCGGTCCCGTTGAAGCCGCCGATGGCCATCACCGGGTCGCCGGTGGAGAGCTGGTAACTCGCCGCGTTCTGGGCGCCGATGGCCGCGGCGGTCCAGGTGTACCGGTCGGCGTCGGTCTGCAGCAGCTTCTTGGCCTCGGAGGTGACGCCGGCGCCGTTGAGCAGGCCGCCGACGCCACCGCCTCCGCTCATGCCGCCCCTTGCTCCCGTCCGGCCGCCGTCGCCGTTCTGCTGGGTCTGGCCCTGGCCCTGGCCTTGCTGGTTCTGGTTCGGCTGATTCTGGTTCTGGTTCGGCTGGTTCTGGTTCGGCTGGTTCGGGCCGCCGCCGGGGAAGCCGTTGCCGTTCTGCTGGTTCTGGCCCTGCTGGTTCTGGCCCTGCTGGCCCGGGAAGCCGCCTCCGCCGCCGGGGCCCCCGCCGCCACCCGGGCCGCCTCGGCCGCCCGCGACCGTCGGGCCCGCCGTGACGATCGAGCCGGTGTGCCCCTCGTTCACCGTGGTGAGGGTGTACGCCGCCGGGCCGGCCAGCGCCGCGACGAGCCCCAGCCCGGCCGCTCCCAGCGCCAGCCGGCGTCCCAGCCGCCCGGCGAAGATCAGGCCGAGGGCCGCCGTCAGACCGCCGACCAGGACCAGCCACTTGAGCCAGGGCAGGTAGTCGGAGGAACGGTTGAGCAGGACGTACCCCCAGGCCGCGGTCGCCGTCATCGCGGCGGCCAGGGTCAGCGAGGCCCACACCTTGTCCCGCTTCTCCCAGAGCAGCGTCACGCCCATGCCGACCAGCGGGGCGATGTAGGGGGCGAGGGCCACCGTGTAGTACTCGTGGAAGATGCCCTGCATGTAGCTGAAGACCAGCATGGTGGTGAGCAGCGCGCCGCCCCACACCAGGAACGCGCCCCGGGTCGCCGAGGTCCGCCGGGCCATGGGGGTCCCCCCGCTCGAGCGAAGTCGAGAGTGGGGGAGTGTGACCACCAGCCCCGCGACGAGCAGGATCAGCGCGGCCGGGATCAACCAGGAGATCTGGCCGCCGATGGCGGAGCCGAACAGCCGGTCCCAGCCGGTCTCGCCCCAGGCTCCACCGCCGTTGCCGCCCCCGCCACCGCCTCCCACGCTGCCGGTCTCGTCGCCGTTGAGGCGGCCCAGGCCGTTGTAGCCGAAGGTCAGCTCCAGGAAGCTGTTGTTCTGCGAGCCGCCGATGTACGGGCGCGAGGACGCGGGCCAGAGTTCGACGACGGCGACCCACCAGCCCCCCGAGACGACGATCGCGGCGAGGGCCGCGGCCAGTTGACCGATCCGCTTCCGCACCGTCACCGGAGCGCAGACGCCGTACACGAGGGCGAGCGGCGGCAGGATGAGGAAGGCCTGGAGCGTCTTCGCGAGGAAGGCGATGCCGATCGCGGCACCGGCCCACAGCAGCCACTTCGTACGGCCGTCCTCCAGGGCGCGGATGACGAAGTAGCAGGCCACCGCCATGAACAGCGCCAGCATCGCGTCGGGGTTGTTGAAGCGGAACATCAGAGCCGCGACGGGGGTGAGCGCGAGCACGGCCCCCGCGATCAGACCGGCCGCGGGGCTGAACCGGCGGCGCACGGCGGCGTAGACGACGGCCACCGTGCCGACGCCCATGAGGACCTCGGGCACGAGGATCGCCCAGGAGCTGAGGCCGAAGAGCCGCACGGAGAGGGCCATGGGCCACAGGGCGGCCGGGGGCTTGTCGACGGTGATGGCGTTCGCCGCGTCGAGCGAGCCGAAGAAGAACGCCTTCCAGGACTGGCTGCCGGCCTGTACGGCCGCCGAGTAGAAGGAGTTGGCGTAGCCGGAGGCGCTCAGGTTGTAGAGGTAGAGGGCGGCCGTCGCCAGCAGCAGGGCGAGGAAGGCCGGGCGGGCCCAGCGGGGGTCCTCGGGGCGGCCGTGCCACAGCCGCTGCGGGAAGGGCCGGGCCGGGGCACCGGCGTGCGGCTCGGTTGCCGGGGGCCGGGTGCCGGGGCTCACGCCTGTGCCGGTGATCTGCTGGTCGAAGTGGACGGTCATCGCGAGTCCCTCGCATCGGTGTCGTGCGGGCGTACCAGCATCAGCTGCACGGTGGCGTCCCGCCAGGGGTCCGCGACTTCGCCGGCGCGGAAGGGGGTGGTGTCGTACGAGGGCGAGGCGGCACGCGGCGGGTCGACCTCGCGCCGGTCCGGGAACACCCACGCCCGGAAGAGCAGGAAACGCAGCACCGTCGCCGCGAGGTTGGCCGCGACGAGGACGGCCAGTTCGGTGGAGTGGGCGGGCTCGGAGGTCGCCGCGTTCAGGGCCGCGAGCGAACCGCTGGTCAGGGCGAGTCCGATACCGAAGACGACCAGGCCCTGCGCCTGGTGCCGTACGGACCCGCCGCGCCCGCGCACCCCGAAGGTGAGCCGCCGATTGGCCGCGGTGTTGGCGACCGCCGACACCAGCAGGGCCAGGGCGTTGGCGCTTTGGGAACCGGTGAAGACCCGGAAGCCGCTGTAGAGCAGCAGGTAGAAGAGGGTGGACAGGGCGCCGACCACGCAGAATCCGACCAGCTGGCGGGCGAGCCCCTGGGGCACGTCCTTGATGTCACGGTCGCGCGGGTCGTCGCCGAACGGCCGGGTGATCCGGTCCAGCGGCAGCGAGCCGGAGGCCAGGGCCCGGCCGACCCGCCACACGCCCTTGAGGTCGTCGGTCGCGGTCCTGACGATGTGCACGGTCGAGTCGGGGTCGTCGACCCAGTCGACCGGCACCTCGTGGATCCGTAGTCCGGCGCGCTCGGCGAGCACCAGCATCTCGGTGTCGAAGAACCAGCCGGTGTCCTCGACGAGCGGCAGCAGCACCTGCGCCACGTCCCGGCGGATCGCCTTGAAGCCGCACTGGGCGTCCGAGAACCGCGCCTGGAGCGAGCCGCGCAGGATGAGGTTGTAGGCCCTGCTGATGAACTCCCGCTTGGGACCGCGCACCACCCGTGAACTGCGGGCCAGCCGGGAGCCGATGGCGACGTCGGAGTGGCCGGAGATCAGCGGCGCCACCAGCGGGAGCAGGGCGTTGAGGTCGGTGGACAGGTCCACGTCCATGTAGGCGAGGACCGGGGCGTCGGAGGCGGACCAGACGGCCCGCAGGGCCCGGCCGCGTCCCTTCTGCTCCAGCCGGAAGGTGCTGACCTCGGGGATCTCCGCCGCCAGCCGCCCGGCGACCTGCGGGGTGGTGTCCGTGGAGGCGTTGTCCGCGATCGTGATGCGGAACGCGTACGGGAAGGTGCGGACGAGGTGCTCGTGCAGTCTGCGGACGCACGGCTGGAGGTCCTTCTCCTCGTTGTAGACGGGGATCACTACGTCCAGGACAGGCGTACCGGCTGGTGCGGCCGGGAGGTGCTCCCGCGCCGGCAGGGTGCCGGGAGAAGAGTCGGTTCGCATGGCACCGACTTTCGTCAGGCGTCCTGTTGCGCCCGTGTGGTGAGGCTGTGGCGTGCCTGTGAGTCCGGCTGCCGGTTCGTGTCCGGCTGCCGGTTCGTGTCCGGCTGCCGGTTCGTGTCCGGCTGCCGGTTCGTGTTCGGCTGACGGTACGTGTCCGCTTGCCGGTACGTGTCCGGCTGACGGTTCGTGTCCGGCTGTGGCTCGGGCGGCAGCGGCTCGGGCGGCAGCGCGGGCAGGTGCACCGTGAACACGGTCCGCCCGGGCACGCTGTCGACGGTCACGGCACCACTGTGCGCGGTCACCACGGCCTGCACGATGGCGAGGCCGAGACCGGTCGACCCGGTGGCGCGGGAGCGCGCGGAGTCGCCGCGCGCGAACCGTTCGAAGACGTGCGGGAGCAACTCGGCCGGGATGCCCTGCCCGTTGTCCTCGACGTCCACGCACAGCCAGGTCCCGCGCCGCTGAACGCGGGCGGTGACGGTCGTGCCGGGCGGCGTGTGCTTGCGGGCGTTGCCGAGGAGGTTGACGAGGACCTGTTGCAGCCGGGCGGCGTCCGCCGGCACGAGGGCGGGTTCGTCGGGCAGGTCGAGGCGCCACTTGTGGTCCTGGCCCGCGGCCCGGGCGTCACTGACGGTGTCGATGACGAGCGGCGCGAGGTCGGTCTGCTCGAACTGGAGCGGCCGTCCGGCGTCGAGCCGGGCGAGCAGCAGCAGATCCTCGACGAGGAGGGTCATCCGGCCGGCCTCGGACTCGATCCGGCCCAGGGCGTGCCGGGTGTCGGGCCCGACCTGCTCCCTGCCGCGCCGGGTGAGTTCGGCGTAGCCGCGGATGGAGGCGAGAGGGGTGCGCAGCTCATGGCTGGCGTCGGCGACGAACTGTCTGACCCGCGTCTCGCTCTGCTGCCGTGCGTGCAGCGCGCCGTGGACGTGGTCGAGCATCCGGTTGAGCGCGGCGCCGACCCTGCCGACCTC
Organism: Streptomyces sp. NPDC007929; assembly: GCF_042959065.1. NCBI lineage: Bacteria > Bacillati > Actinomycetota > Actinomycetes > Kitasatosporales > Streptomycetaceae > Streptomyces > Streptomyces sp. NPDC007929. The sequence continues at coordinate 111,969 of NZ_JBIBKD010000005.1, forward strand.
GGTGTGCGGGTCGGTCTCGGAGTCGGGGACCCGCTCGCTGAGGTTCACCTCGCCGGTGTGCAGGGGCAGTTCGGACACGCGGGTGGCGGTGGCGGAGACACGGCGCAGGGGCCTGGTGGCCACGCCGATGAGGACGGAACCGGCGATGGCGGCGGCGACCAGTCCGGCACCGGTGACGCTGACCTCGACGATGATCAGGGTGTTGATGGTGGTGGTGACGGACTCGGTGGGCAGGGCGACGTAGTAGGTGCCGCCGTCCTTCCCGTGCACGTACTGCACGCGGTACTCGCCGAGGTCGGGGAGGTCGACGGTGTGCAGGCCCCTGGTCGGAACCTCGGCCAGGGCGGCCTTCTGCTCGTCGGTGAGGCCGACGACCGAGTTCCTCTGGAAGGGGCCGTTGTCGTTGGACGACTGCTGGGCGAGGGCCGCCCGGGTGAGCGTACCGTCGGTTCCGACCTCGGCGGCGACGGTCCTCGGCTGTGCGGGCCCCTTGATGAAGCCGGTGATCCGGTCCGTCGTCGGCTCGGGGTCGTCATCGTCGCCCCCGGGCTTCATGGGTCCGGAGAGTCGCTTGCCGATGTCCTCGACCTGCGCGTCCAACTGCTCGTACAGATGCGACCGCAGCGCCAGCGTCGTCACCGTCCCGATCACCGCGCACACCACCGCGATCAGCACCACGGACGCGACGACGAGCCGTGTCCGCAGCGTGCGCGGCTTGCCTGCCCACCGCCTGCCCGCCGGCTGCTGCGTACGCGACCGCCGGCGTCCACTCATGACGCCGCGGGTTTGATCAGATACCCGGCACCGCGCCGTGTGTGGATCATCGGCTCGCGCCCGGCGTCGATCTTCCGCCGCAGATAGGAGATGTACAGCTCGACGACGTTGGCCTGGCCCCCGAAGTCGTACGACCAGACCCGGTCGAGGATCTGCGCCTTGCTGAGCACGCGGCGGGGGTTGCGCATCAGGAATCGCAGCAGCTCGAACTCGGTCGCGGTGAGGTGGATGTTGTCGCCGCCCCGCGTCACCTCGTGGCTGTCCTCGTCGAGGGTGAGGTCGCCGACGACCAGCATGGAGTCGGAGCGGCGGTCGGCGGCGCCGGAGCGGCGGATCAGCCCGCGCAGCCGCGCGACGACCTCTTCGAGGCTGAACGGCTTGGTGACGTAGTCGTCGCCACCGGCCGTGAGCCCGGCGATCCGGTCCTCGACGGCGTCCTTGGCGGTGAGGAACAGCACCGGGACGTCCGGCAGTTCCCGGCGCAGTCGCCCCAGCACGGCCAGTCCGTCCATGTCGGGCAGCATCATGTCGAGGATGACGGCATCGGGCCGGAAGTCGCGGGCGGTCTGGATCGCGCCCGTGCCGTCACCGGCACTGCGGATCTGCCATCCCTCGTAGCGCAGGGCCATGGACAGCAGCTCGGTGATCGACTGTTCGTCGTCGACCACCAGCACGCGGACGGGGCTCCCGTCCGGCCTGAGCAGTTCGGTGCGCCCCTGGGGCGAGGTCGTGGTCATGTGAACACGGTGTCGGCGACCTCTGAGAGCACGCTTTCGGCAACCTGTGTTTTCTCTGAGAAACACACAGGCGGTTCTCAGGGATCGGCTGGGGGGCCCGCCTTGGCGGCCGCACCCTTGCGGCCGCGCCTTGGCCGAGCCGGTTAGAACAAGCCGTCCTGCACGCCTGCCGCCTCCTTGAACTGCCGTACGGGCACCGTCAGTACGTCTGTGGTGGCGGGCACCAGCCCCCATCCGGTCATCAGCCGTGTGTCGAGTACGACGACTCCGCCGCCGGTGGCGAGGTGCAGATCGGGCCCGGCTGCCGCGACCAGCTCCCCACCGACCGCACCACCGGCGACCAGCTCACTGACGCCGCCGACGGCGACGGGCACCTCCGCCAGCCCGAACACCCCCATGTGATCGACGACCCGCAACGGCTCCCGCACCAGCGACTCCGGCCACGCGGGAAGCCGCACCGCCCTCTCATGCAGCTCGGCGACCTCACGGGCCCGGTCCGCGGCGGCCTCCGGCAGGGCGGCCCGTACCGCCCGCTTCTCGGCGTACGGAATCCGGTCGGGCACCCTCAGGGCGGCTCTGAGCAGCTCCTCCGTACGCCGTGCGGCCATGAGCGGACCGACGCCGAGCCAGCTGAAGCAGACGGCACCCTGTTCGAGCAGCCGGGCGGAGCCGCGCGCCTCGGCGGTGATCCCGACCTTGAGCATGCCGGGCCCGAACCACGCCAAGTAGACGTGGTACGGCCGGGGATCGTCGGCGATGGTGTCCGCGGCCACGGAGTGCGCCCGGTCCAGCCGCGCACACTCCTCGCACCGCGCCCCCGTACTCCGCCCCGGCACGGCCGCACCCACCGGACACGCGTGCCCCCGAGCCCCCACACAACTGCGCACACCCCCCTCCGCGACCTCGAAGGCCACGCGTTTCCCCCAGGTCAGCGCACTGCGCCGCCCGCCGTCCCACAGCAACACGGGACCGTCCGCCGACCACCGCAGCCCCGAGCATCTCCATGCCTGTGCCATCTCTGCCGAGAGTAGAGGGCACCACTGACAACGGAGGGTGTTCGACGGGGGGGCGCTCAGGGGACGGAGTCGGCCCTGGCGGGGACGGGGGGTGAACTCAATGCACCGGGTCGCCCCCGGCGGTGACGGGTGAGGCGGGCTCAGCGCACCGAGTCACCCCCTGCGGTGACGGTCTCCGGCTCGGCCGCGCGCTGCACCGGCATGCTCAGCTCTCCCGCTCCCGCACCCGCACCCACACCCGCACCACTCCGGCGCCCCCGCCCGGCCAGCCGGCACCCCAGGCACTCCGCGTGCCCGCCCGGCGCGGCCGAGTCACGGACCCGCCACCCCCACTCCGCCCGGGGCCGTACGCCCGGCCCCTTGCCCCACCCGGCGAGATGCAGGGCCCACGTGACGAGCAGAGCCACGGCCCCGATCGCCACCCCGCCCGCGATCAGCACACCGGAGACGGTGCAGACCCCCAGCCCCGCCACCCCGGCCCCGACGGTGGCGATGCCGAACCCGACCCAGCCCGCAGCCGTGTGCCCGTGGTCATACTGATGTGCACTCACGTGTCACTCCCTCGCACCTCGCACCCGAGGACTCCGACGCGCCGAACCCCTCACCTACTAAGACTTCTATAACCCAAACATCTCACGAACTAAGGGATCTGGGAATGCAAGCCAAGCCTCGTCCGGCCGCCACACCGGAGCAGGCGCTGTCGGCGATGGACCAGCTCATCGCGACTCACCTGGTCGGACAGCACGAGATCGCCCAGCAGGTGGGCCTGAGTGTGACCGACCTCACCTGCTTCGCCTATGTCATCGAGGCCGGCGAGAACCTCCCCACGGCAGGCGATCTGGCGGCCCGCGTCCATGTCACGACCGGCGCGGTCACCGGCATCCTCAACCGTCTGGAGCGCGCCGGCTACATCACCCGCCGCCCCGACCCGGCGGACCGCCGCCGCATCCGCGTGGCGGCCCAGCCCGAGGCGGTCGCCCGCGTCCGAGAGGTCTACGAGCCGTACTACGCCCGCCTCACCCACCTCTTCGCGGACTACTCCCCGGACGAGATCGCGGTCCTGCACGACTGGTTCACCCGCGCGAGCACACTCGCGGCGAACTACCTGGAGGAACACTGCCGCCCCGAGTGAACAGGCCACGGCACCGACGTGGAAGCCACCGCCCCCTTACCGCCACTCCAGGACCTCCCCCACGCGCAGCGCCCGGTCCGCGTCCCCTGCGGTGATCTTCTTCGGGGTCGTGCCGGGGGCGATGGGGGAGAGGAAGAACTCCAGCCGGGTGCCCTGGAGCGAGGCGAAGATCATCTGCTTGCCGTCCCGCGCGATGGCCCGCACCGTGTTCTTGCGATCCGTCGCCGGGATGATCGGGCCACCCAGGGCACCCTTCGGCAGATCCTCCGAGTCGTCGAGCCGGGAGGTGTCCAGCGTCCAGAAGGAGTTCTTCCGCTTCGGGTCCTTGGCCTCGCCGAGCCGGGGCCCGCACAGCACGGTCCTGTCGTCGACCCAGCCGTAGGGGTAGCAGTCGGCCTCGAACGGAATGCCGGTCGTTTTCACACCCTCGGCCTTGAGCAGCGCACTGCGCTGTGGCACGTCGACCACGTTGTAGCCGTTCCAGGTGATGAAGGCCGTGGCCTTGCGCCCGTCGGGACCGACCCGGACCTCCTTGCCGAAGAGTCCGCGCACCGGGTCTCCCGCGAGCGCGAGGCCGGCCCCGTCCATGTAATTGCCGTCGCCCTCCCCCTGTTCGGTCACCGCGTGATCCCCCGCCACGGAACGGCTGCCGATCCGCACCCGATCCGAGGAGTCGGTCTCGGTGAACCAGACAGCACTGCCGTCCTCGGCGAAGACCGCGTTCTCCTCCTTGGGCGTGTCACCGAAGTCCTCGCCCTGCCCGCCGGACAGCTTGGTCAGCTTGCCGCTGGTGTCGACGTAACCCACCCCTGTCGCCTCGGTCTCCCGATCGACGAGGACGACGGCCATCCGGGAGAAGTCCTTGTCGAAGAGCTGCCGCAGCCGGGTGGAGGAGACGGCGCGCGGCCCGTCCTCGGACGTACCCACACCGGGGAAGTTGTCAGCACACAGCTCTACAAGCGGGGAGGCGACGTCGTCGGCCTCCGCGACGACGGCCTCGGCCGGCACGGTGAAGGTCCGGGAGACGGTCTGCTTCCACGTCGCCGGATCCCAGCCCGTGACCGTCACGCTGGCGGGCCTGCTCGCGGGCACGGAACACAAGGCAGTGACGACGACCCCCCGTCCGGGAAACGCCCCGCTCCCCTGCGCAGCACCCTTACCCCCACCCTCGGCTCCCTTGGCCCCCGTGGCCCTCTTTCCCCCCGTGTCGCCGGACCCGGAGCCACACCCCGCGACGACCGCAACCAGCACCGCGGCCACCACCGACACACCCCACCGACGACCCCCGCGCCCCTCAGCCCTACGCACGCCGACGCCCCCTCACGCTCTCTGCTTACCCATCAACGGCCAGGTGATCGTAATGCGAACGGGCCCGAGCCACCGTGGAGTTGATCGCCGACCAGATAGAGTCCCGTGGCACCACGCAGGCCTGGCGACCAACCCTTGCCGTGTCGCCCGCCTCCGGCACCTGGCCGAGGCCGCGGTGGTCAACGACCGCCAAGAGGCTGATGATGTGGCGCCACCGCTTCATCACCGACTCGTGAGCAGTGGATCCCTGGTCGGCCTGCTCTACCTGCTCATGGCCGAAGCGATCCGCTGACCGGTGGGAGGAGTTCCCGAAGCCGCGCCTCGAAGGCAACGGCTACTGGCTCCTTACCTGAGCGTCGGCGATCAAGGGTTCGGCGGTCGCCGCTTCGCCCAGGCGACCATGGGCCATGCCCGTGTCCACGATGAGCTTCGGCTCGTCGAAGTAGCTCACCGTACGCCGAGCTGTGCGACCGGTACGCAACCGGACGGCACGAACCTTGCCCAGTGCGACTCCGACTGCGGCCGCCCGTACGGCCAGGCGTAGCACCAGACAGCAGCGGCGCGGCCGGCCTCGACTCGTGGTCGGCCGCGCTCGCCCGGAAGGAGAACAGACGTTGTCCGGCTCACCCTCTGAAATGCCGATCGTGGCCCTCGATGCCCTCATGCCCACGTCCCAGCGCCTGGTCCTGAACCGCCGGGGCTCCATGGTCTGGGAGGTGCAGAGCCATCGAGGTCACTACGCCGTCAAGGTCGGCTATCCGATCGAGGCTACGGCCGACTGGCCCGCTCAGCCCTGGACCGCCCTCGCCCCCGCACGCGAAGGGGCCGTGCTGCATCGCCTCGGCTTCGACGACTTCGCGTACGGAGAGTGGGAGCACGGGACGTGGAACTTCCAGCCGTGGCATGAAGGACCGGACCTGTACCGGCGGTGGGAGCCCTGCCGTGGCAAAGGCTCGTCCGTCGCACCGCACGCCAGCGTGGCGCTGGGTTGTGTCGAGGCCCTGGCCGAACTGCACGCCAAGGGCTGGGCCCACGGCGACGTGCAGCCCGCCCACTTCATCGTCGGGCCGGAAAGGACGCATCTCATCGACCTGGCGCTAGCCCGAGGCGGCCACGTCCCCGAGGGGTACGACTTCCCGTTCCGAGGCTGCCTCGTCCACTACGAAGCACCGGAGATCGCGCGCAGCGTGCTCGCCACGGGTGAAGCCGAGCCCACTCCGGAAGCCGACGTCTACGCCCTCGGCGCCTCCCTGCTCATCTCGGCCACCGGTTGGCGGGCTGTCGAGTATCCGGACGACGCTCCGCGCCATGTCCAGAGAGAGGCCGTGGCCAACGGCAGACGCCGCCCCGTCAATTCGCCCGGCGAGCTGGGCGAGTTGATCGAAGCCATGCTCAGCCACGCTCCCGAAGACCGGCCGACCATCTACGAGGTGGGTAAAGCCCTGAGCTGCCTCTAGAGCCCGGTTCGGCCCGGCGACGAACAGGGCGCCAACGCCCGCATGATCATGGAAGTCCTGGGTCACAGCTTGATTCGCGTGACCATGGACATCTACACCTTCGTCCGGCTCGACTCGCAGCGCTTGGCCTTCGACCGCGTGGGCCAAGCCCTGCGGAAGGACGACGACACGAAGCTGGGTGAATAGGTGGAGGCGAAACCGAGGCCCTGACCGGAACCACCGTGGTTCCGCATACCCGGGGCCGAGACGGAGCCCTCGCCGCGTTGGCAGGGGCTCCGTCTCAGCACGGGCCTACCTAAGTCAGCCGCTGATCAGGTCAATGGTTTCTACCCGAGCGGACCGGATCCTGAGCGTCACGACGATGTCACCGTCGCTGTCGAGGGTGTAGAAGTCGATGAAGTCGCCAACAGTCTTGAACCCGGTGGCTTCAACCTCACGCTTCCCGCTGAAGTCCTTATTGATCACGTACTTGTCCATCGCGATCAGCCCTTCGACTTCTTCGGGTCGCTGCCCGGCGGGACGGTGTTCTGCTCCCGCACCTGGCCGTTCTTGCCACGGACACGCAGCTCGCCGCCGCCGTCGTTGGCCAAGATCTCCTTGGCACGCGAGACCGCCTCAGCCTGAGTCGGCAGAACGGCACTGGCCCTCTCGGCCCCGGGCTTCGTCACTGCCCAGCCATCACCGCGCTTCGACACGTCCCGAGTATTGGGTCGGCCTGTCATGGCACATCCGTTTCTGAGGACGGACGCACGGGACGGCCATCTTGGAGGAACCAAGATGGGGCGATAGGGTCCGAAGGCGCGACCAACGCATCAGGCCCCATGCCATGCGCCCAACCTCGAGTTGGGCCCCGGCTGGGGCCTGCTTTGGTTTGGCGCACCTAGTGAAGCACCACTTACGACCCGTCAGCAAGCAAGACACCCCTACATATGCTGGGGTATCGACTACTCACCACAACATCTTGTGTTTAGGGAAGAGCTCAACACCAGGGTAACGGCACCCACTGACAGTCAGGCTTCCACGGCCAGGAGCCATCCATCCGCAAAGCCCCGCGCCCTACATCATCGAGCTGGCAGAGACCAAGATCGTGATCTTGGCAGCTGCGAGAGTGGTGGCACGTGAATCGCACCGCCCCCTTCGACCGTCACCGACACTCACCCCCGCCCACCGCCGGGGCCCCAAGCCGAGCTGCGGCCGGTTGCCGTCAACCGCTGCCGTCAACGCAAAAGCCAGAGGCCCTGTGGATCACTCCACAGGGCCTCTGACGTGCTGTGCACTCGGCAGGATTCGAACCTGCAACCTTCTGATCCGTAGTCAGATGCTCTATCCGTTAAGCTACGAGTGCTTGTTCTGTTTTTTCGCCGCTCTCGGGCCTTGCGGCTCGCTCGCGGCGACAGGAAGAACATTACATGACTGCCGCCGCCATGTGAAATCCGTTAGCCGCACCCCTTGTGAGCTGCGGAAACAGTGCTTACGGGCCGTATGACTGAGGTGCGTGAGTGGGACGACAACGAAGCCCCGGTCGGGTGACCGGGGCTTCGTGATCGAGTGCGGAGGCGGAGGGATTTGAACCCTCGATGGGCTTTAAGGCCCAAACCGCATTAGCAGTGCGGCGCCATAGACCGGACTAGGCGACGCCTCCAACATCACTGCCCGCGCGAGCGGTGCGTGCCGATGATGACACAGTCGAGCGTGCTGTCACCAATCGACCCCCACGGTACTAGGCGGGCGGGGCGCAGGGCAAAGGCCTTGTCAGGCGCCTGCGGGTCCCCGCCCGGGCGGGTGCGCGCAACATCCGGGGCCGCGCCGCGTTAGGCAGGGCATGTTGCGTGCCACTCCCCGGGCCACCGCCCGCCCCGTCCTGCGGCGCCTCCTCGTCGGTGCCGCCGCCTCCCTCGCCGCCGCCGGGTCGCTGACCGCGGCGCCCCCGGCCGCCTCTGCCCAGCCCGGCGGGGCCGACCTGCTGTCCCCGGTCCTGCCCGACGCCGGCCCTGATCGCGATCACCTCACCGTCACCGTGCGGAACGCCGGCGACGGCGCCGACGGGACGTTCGAGCTGTACTGCGGCCCCGACGGCGGCAGCCACCCCGACCCGAGCGGCGCCTGCGACGCGCTGGAGCGTGACACGCGGTGGGGGCGGGACGTCTTCGCACCCTCCCCGGAGGGCGGCTTCTGCACCATGCAGTACGGCGGACCGGCCACCGCGCACGTCACCGGCACCTGGGCCGGGCGGCCCGTCGACGCCAGGTACGACCGTCGCGACGGCTGCCAGATCTCCCGCTGGGACCGGCTCGTGCCGCTCCTGCCAGGGGTGGGGGGCGGCCAGGGCGTCAAAGCCTGAGCCGGAGCATGAGCCTGAGCTGGAGCTTGAGCCGGAGCCGGAGCTGGAGCCGGAGCTGGAGCCGGAGCTGGAGCCGGAGCCGGAGCTGGAGCTGGAGCCGGAGCATGAGGTGATCGTCGGGCCTGCGTCACTCACCCCCTTTGCGCCACTCTCCGCCCCCATCTCGCCAGCCCGGCCAAAAGGTACAGAAACGCCGTCGTCGTAAAGGCCTCGCGAAGGTCCCGCGACGTCGTCGCAGGAGGGCGGGTGTTTGGGGGTTACTCGGTCGTCAGTTCGGGGTCACTTCCTCGTGCGACCTCGCTCTCATCCGGCGTCGCGAGCGCAACCGCAGCCCTTAGACTCCCTCGCGTGACACGCTGCGGGACGGTTGGCAAGATGGCCCGAGCGGTCGGCAAGGTGCGGTAACAGGGAGGAAGCGTCTCGTGAGCAGCAGGCCATCCCGAGGCGCTGCTCGCCTCGCAGCCATACTGGACGCGCTTCCCGATGCGTTGGTGCTGGTCAACGCCAATGGGACGGTCGTCAACGCCAACACCATCGCCCTGGAGGCCTTCGAGACCCCGGGGACCGCTCTGGTGGGGCGCGGGCTGCTCGATCTGCTGCCGCAGTTCGACTCCAAGCTCATCCCCGGCTCCATGCGCCGGCCGGAGCACCTCGATCCGCACGCCCGGACCAAGCCCACCCGGATGATCGCGCGCAGGACCGACGGGAGCGAGTTCCCCGTCGAGGTCACCAGTGCGAATCTCGAGAACGGCCAGCAGGCCTACGACGGTTACGGCTACACCGGCGACGAGCTGCTCATGCTCGTCGTGCGCGACCTGTCCGGGACCGTGGACACCGAGGCCGAGCTCGCCCGCTCCCAGCGGCAGACCGAGATGATCCTGCGGGCCGCGGCCGAGGGCGTCGTCGGCACCGACACCGACGGGCGGGTCGTACTCGTCAATCCGGCCGCCGCCCAGATACTGGGCTTCCGGGCCAGCGACCTCGGCGGACGCGAACTGCACGACCTCGTCCTGCACTCCCGTGCCGACGGCTCGCCCTTCCCCTACGAGGACTCGCCGCTCGCCGACACCCTGCGCTCCGGGCGCAAGCACCGGGTGCGCGGGCAGGTGCTGTACGCCAAGGACGGCGGCAAGGTGCCGGTCGACCTGACGACCGCGCCGGTACGCGACGGCGACCAGCTCGTCGGCGCCGTGATGACCTTCACCGACCGGCGGCCGTACGACGCCGTCGTCGAGGAGAAGGAGGCCGCGCAGAAGCGGCACGCCGAGGCACTGGAGCGGATCGCCGAGGAGCACGCCTCCGAGCTCACCGCACTGCGCCAGCAGCACGTCACCGAAGTGGAGGAGCTCAGCGAGCGGCACGCCGAGGAGCTCGCCGCGAACGAGGAGCGGTACGCCGCCCTCGGCGAGCGGGAGAAGGACCGTTTCGAGGCGCTCGCCGCCCGGCACGAGCAGCTGCTGACCCTGCTCGGCCGGTCGCTGCGCGGACCCCTGGAGGAACTGCGCCGCGAGCTGGCCGCGCTGGCCGCCGACGACGCCGGGCAGCTGTGGCCCGAGGCCAACCAGGTGCTGCATCACCTGTCGGCCGGCTACTCGCGCATCACGACGCTGATCGACAACGTCCTCGGGTACCAGCGGCTCGACACCGGCAGCGAGAGCGTCTCCCGTACGAAGGTGATGCTGGACGCCGTCGTGGCCTCCGGGGTCGACGGGGCCATCGAGCTGATCGGGCCCGGGCGGGTGCAGTTCGCCGTGCACGCGCCGCCCATCGAGGCCGAGGTCGACCCCCGGCTGCTCGCGACCGCCCTCGCGCATCTCGTCGCCGACGTGGCCGGGGTCGACGCGACCGGCAACACGCCCGTGTCGGCGGGCGGTTACCTGGACAACACCGTCGTCGTGGCGGCGGCGCAGCGCGGCGAGGTCGTACGCATCGAGGTGCGCGGGCCGTACGCCGGTGGCGACACCGTGCACGAGCCGATCGTGCGCGGGATCGTCCGGGCCCACGGCGGTGTGCTGCAGACGCATGACGTGCCGGGGATGAGCGGGAGCGCCTACGTCCTCGAGGTGCCGATCGGGGGCGGGGCCGGGGCCGTCGCCGCCCAGCCGGTGGACGAGTCCGCCGCGCTCGCCCTCGTCGAACCCGCCGATCAGACGTCGGGTGGGGGGCGGCGCCGGGCGCGCCGGGCGTCCACCGACGCGTTCCTGGACGAGGACGTCCCGGGCGGCGAGGGCGACACGGCCGCGCCCGCCGGAGCCGATGCGGCGGGTGGTGCCGGAGCCGACGGGGCCGTGCCCACCGGGCGGCGCAGGCGCCGGGCCGGCGGCGAACAGGCGGCTCTTCCGGCGCAGGCGTCGGGTGAGGGCTCCGCGTCGGGCGGCACCGGACGGCGGCGGCGCGCCGCCGAGAACGCCGGTGCGGAGGGCGTCGGCAGTGCCGTCCAGGGTGTCGCCGAGGGAGCGGTGATGACGGCCGCCGAGCATGCGGCCGGGGCCGCCGCGTCCAACACGGGGCTGGGCGGGACCGTGCCGCCGCAGGGTGTGCCCGGGCCGTCCGGTCGGCGGGCCCGGCGTGAGCCCGGTGAGCAGGCCGCGCTGCCGCCCGCGTTGCCCGCGGCGTCCTCCGGTGGTGAGACCGCGGGTCCGGCCGGGGTGGATCAGGGGCAGGCCCAGCAGCCGACCGGGCGTCGGCGGCGTGCGCTGGCCGCCGCCAACGAGCGGGCCGCTGCTGCCGCGCAGGAGGCCGCGGCCGGGCCGCGGCCGGTGTTCGCGCTGCCGCCTGCCGAAGCGGATCAGACTCCGGGCCCTGCCCAGGGCCAGGCGCCTGCCCCTGCCCCTGCTCCTGCTCCTGCTCCTGCTCCGGCTCCGGCTCCGGCTCGGCAGGAGGCTCCGGGCTCGCAAGGGCAGCAGGTTTCCGCTGGACCCGGTGGTGCCGTGGGTGCTCCGGGTGTCGTGCCCCCTCAGGGGCAGGCCGCCATGGCCGTTCCCGGAGCGGCTGCCGCCGGGGCGGGTGTGGTCGAGGAGGGCCAGCACGACGCCGTTCCGCACGATCAGTCCGCCGACCACACTCCGCCGCAGCCGCATCCGACCAGCGCGCCGACCGGCCGTCGGCGACGGGCCGTCGCGGCCCCGCAGCCGGTTGAGGCGACGGAGGCGACGGAGGCGACCGGGGCGCAGGTGCCGGGCGGTGCCGGCCAGGTGAGCCCTGTGGCACCGGGCGCCGTACCGGCCGCCGGTCCTGTGCCTCCCGGCGCCGTGCCAGCCGCCAGCCCGGTAGCTCCCGGTGCCGTACCGGCCGCCGTCCCTGTGCCCCCCGGCGCCGTACCGGCCGCCGGTCCCGTGCCCCCCGGTGCCGTGCCAACTGCCGGTCCCGTGCCTCCCGGGGCCGTACCGGCCGCCGGTCCCGTGGTCACGCCGATGTCTGCGGGGCCCTCTCCGCAGGACGTCACCGGGCAGATCTCGCTGGGTCCTGCTGGGCTGGGCGGGCCCGTCGCGCCGGGTGCCGCCGTGCCGCCGCAGGGCAACGCGCCCCAGGCGACCGCCGGTGTGTCCGTCCCGGCTCAGGGCGGGCTCGGGCAGAGTGTGCAGGCCGCTCTCCCGGGGCAGGGCGTCGCCGTACCGGGGCCGCAGCAGTCCGTCGGCAGGCCGCTCCCCGCGGAGGCCGGGCCCGGGCAGGGCACCCCGCCTCAGGGCACTCCCGCTCAGGACACCAACGCCCACGGCGTATCCGCCCCCGGGGCCCCGCCGCCCGGCGGCACCCCCGCCGCCCAGCCCTGGCCCGCCGCCGACGAGACATCCGGGGCCGGTGTCGCCCACCCCGCGCCCCCCACGCCCCCCACGCCCCCCACGCCCCCCAACGGCGCCCCGCCCCGGCCCGCGCAGCACCACCACACCCCCGCCCCGGGCACCCCCCTGCCACCGGCAGGCGCGCCGCGGGCCGCTCAGCCGCTGCCCGCCGAGGCCGCAGCCCCCGTCGACCCGAACTCGACGCAGGGGCGGGCGATCAGCGTGCGGACGCTGGGCCAGGGCGTGCCGTTCACCCGGCAGGCCGCGCAGGTCCAGCAGCCGTCGGCCACGCCGGTACCGCAGTCCGTTCCGCAGGCCACTCCTGCGTCAGTTCCGCAGTCCGTTGCGCCGCAGTCGGAGACGCCCGCCCCGCATCAGCCGGGCGGATCGGGGCGGCGCCGCAAGCTGGGTACGCCGCCCGACCCGGCGACGCGTACGGACCAGGCGGCCCGCGCCGAGCAGGGGCAGCCGCGTCCGGCCGACCAGGCGCCCCGCCCGGAGCAGGGCGCGCGTCCGCACCCGGGCGCCGGGCACACGCCGCCGCCCGTCGCCGCGCAGGCCCCCGCCCCGGCCACCGCACCGGCCCCGGCGCAGCCGTCCCTCGCCGGGCAGTCGCGCCTCGCCCCGCTGACCGAGGGCGGTGGACGGTCGTACGCCATAGGCGCACCGGACGAGAACGCCGCCGAGGGGCCCGAGCCGCTGGACGGGCCCGGCGGGGCCGTCGAGGTGGCCGATCCGCCGCGGCCGCAGCCGATGGACGACGAGTTGCCGCCCGAGCCGCTGGACAACCCGCGGCGGCTGCTGGTGTGGCCGGCGCCGGACGTCAGCACGCAGCAGGCGCTGAGCGACCGCGGCTACCGGCCGGTGATCGTGAACTCGCGCGAGGAGGTCGACGCGCAGATCGCGGCCTTCCCCGCCGCGCTGTTCGTCGATCCGCTGACCGGGCCGATCACGCGTACGGCACTGCAGTCGCTGCGGCAGGCCGCGGTGGCCGCCGAGGTGCCCGTCCTCGTCACGGCCGGGCTCGGCCAGGCCTCACGGGACGCGGCGTACGGCGCCGATCCGGCCGTGCTGCTGAAGGCGCTGGCGCCGCGCGACAGTGAGCAGCACCCGCCGCGGGTGCTGCTGATCGAGGAGCACGCGGAGATCGCGCTGGCGCTGACGGCGACGCTGGAGCGGCGCGGGATGCAGGTCGCGCGGGCGGCGAGTGACGCGGACGCGGTGACGCTGGCGGGTCAGTTCCGGCCGAATCTGGTCGTGATGGACCTGCTGCAGGTGCAGCGGCGGCAGGAGGGATCCGCCGGGATCGTCGACTGGCTGAGGGCGAACGGGCAGCTCAACCGCACTCCGCTCGTCGTCTACACCGCCGCCGTCGACCAGGCCGACCTGCCGCGGCTGGCCTCCGGGGAAACGGTGCTGTTCCTCGCGGAGCGGTCCACCAGTCCCGAGGTGCAGACCAGGATCGTCGAACTGCTCAGCCGGATCGGCACCAACTAGCCGACTTGCTCAGCCGGATCCAGCCGGATCGACGACACCGATCGGTCGGCCTTGCCCAGCCGGATCGACAACACCGGGTTGGCCAGGGCGGTGGGGCAGTTCGGTGCTGCCGTACTCCGGGCCTCCCAGAAGCGCGACCGCCGGGCTCTTCGGGCTGTTCGGGCTGACCGCGAGCGCGGTGGCGCCGCTGGCGGGCGGACTGGTGGACCGGTTCGGGGCGGCGCGGGTGGTGCGGTCGGCGTATCTGATCGCCGCCGTGTCCGTACCGCTGTTCCGGCTGGGCGGGCACGTGCTGGGGGCGCTGTTCGCCGCCGTGCACGCCGCGCTCGTCGCCTCTCACGTCGCCAACCAGACCCTCGCCCTGACCGCGACCGCCAACCCCGCCACCCCCACCAACCCCGCCAACCCCGCCACGGCCAACACCGCCTATGTGGTCGCCGGTTTCGCGGGCGGCGCGGCGGCCTCGGCCCTCGCGGGGGTCGCCTTCAGCCACTTCGGGTGGGGCGGGGTGTGCGTCATCGCGGGGGCGTGGCTGGTGCTGGGGTGGGGCGTGACCGCCGTACGACGGTGAGCTGCCGTACGGCGGTCCGTGGGCGGGTCAGAGGCTGGTGACGTCCAGCTCCCCCTGGGCGTACTGCCGGCGCAGTACCTTCTTGTCGAATTTGCCGACGCTCGTCTTGGGGACCGCCGCGATGATCGTCCAGCGTTCCGGGAGCTGCCACTTGGCGATCTTGCCCTCGTCGGCGAGGAAGGCGCGCAGGGTCTCGAAGGTGGCGGTGGAGCCCTCCTTGAGGACGACCGTGGCCAGGGGGCGTTCGCCCCACTTCTCGTCGGGGACGGCCACGACGGCCGCCTCGGCGACGTCCGGGTGGGACATCAGCGCGTTCTCCAGCTCCACCGACGAGATCCACTCGCCGCCGGACTTGATGACGTCCTTCGCGCGGTCGGTGAGGGTGAGGAAGCCGTCGGCGGAGATGGTGCCGACGTCGCCGGTCTTGAGCCAGCCGTCCTCGCTGAACTTGTCGGCGGGGCGCAGCGGTTCGGCGCCGGGGCCGTTGTAGTAGGCGCCCGCGATCCAGGGGCCGCGCACCTCCAGCTCACCGGCGGACTCGCCGTCCCAGGGCAGGCGTTCCCCGCCCGGGCCGGTCAGGCGGGCCTCGACGCCGGCCGGGAAGCGGCCCTGAGTGAGGCGGTAGGCGAACTCCTCCTCCGTACCGGCCACACCGGCCGGCGGACGGGCGATCGTGCCGAGCGGGGACGTCTCCGTCATGCCCCAGGCGTGGCAGACCCGCATGCCCAGCTTGTCGAAGGCCTCCATCAGCGCGGGCGGACAGGCGGAGCCGCCGATGGTGACCTGGCCGAGGGAGGAGACGTCGCGGGGGTTCGCCGTCAGCTCGGCGAGCAGGCCCTGCCAGATGGTCGGGACGGCGGCCGCGTGGGTCGGCTTCTCGGCCTCGATCATCGCGGCGAGCGGGGCCGGCTGGAGGAAGCGGTCCGGCATCAGCATGTTCACGCCGGTCATGAACGTCGCGTGCGGCAGGCCCCAGGCGTTCACATGGAACTGGGGGACCACGACCAGCGAGGTGTCCTCGTCGGTCAGACCCATCGACTGGGCCATGTTGACCTGCATGGAGTGCAGGTAGATGGAGCGGTGGCTGTAGACCACGCCCTTGGGGTCGCCGGTGGTGCCGGAGGTGTAGCACATGGCGGCGGCCTGGCGTTCGTCCAGCTCGGGCCAGTCGTACGAGGTCGGCTTGCCGGCGATCAGGTCCTCGTACTCGTGGACGCTGACGGCCGCGTCGGCGAGGAGGGAGCGGTCTCCGGGGCCCGTGACGACCACGTGCTCGACCGGCTTGAGGTGCGGCAGCAGCGGGGCGAGCAGGGGGAGCAGCGAACCGTTGGCGATGATCACGCGGTCGGCGGCGTGGTTGACGATCCAGGCCAGCTGCTCGGGCGGGAGGCGGAGGTTCAGGGTGTGGAGGACCGCGCCCATGGAGGGGATCGCGAAGTAGGCCTCGACATGCTCCGCGTTGTTCCAGGCGAGGGTTGCCACGCGCTCGTCGCCGGTGACGCCGAGGTCGTCCTTCAGCGCGTGGGCCAGCTGGGCCGCGCGGGCGCCGATCTCCGCGAAGGAGCGGCGGTGCGGCTCGTCCTCACCGGTCCAGGTGGTCACCTGCGATGTCCCGTGGATCGTCGACCCGTGGGTCAGGATCCTCGAAATCAGCAGCGGTACGTCCTGCATCGTGCTCAGCACGGCGTCCTCCCGGGGCGACATTGCCTACGCGGTGGTAAGAGTTGCGCTGATTCTGCGCACATACCGCGCGGTATGTCACTAGGACCGGGCGATCGATCACATCACGGCGTGCCGGAGGGGCATCTCACAACCGGCCGACGCACCGCCTCACTGGCGGACAAGTCCCAGCTCAGCGTCCTCGCGGAGCTTGCCGAGCGCCCGGGAGACGGCCGATTTGACCGTACCCACCGAAACGCCGAGCACCTCGGCCGTCTGCACCTCGCTGAGGTCCTCGTAGTACCTGAGGACCACCATCGCCCGCTGCCGGGCGGGCAGCCGCATGATCGCCCGCCACATCGCGTCGCGCAGCGCCTGCTGCTCGGCCGGGTCGGCCCCGCCCGCCACCGGGTCCGGCTCGGGCAGCTCGTCACAGGCGAACTCGTCGACCTTGCGCTTGCGCCACTGGGAGGTCCGGGTGTTCAGCAGCGCCCGGCGCACATAGCCGTCGAGGGCACGGTGGTCCTCGATGCGCTCCCAGGCGACGTACGTCTTGGCGAGCGCGGTCTGCAGCAGGTCCTCCGCGTCGCTCGGGTTGCCGGTGAGCGAGCGGGCGGTACGCAGCAGCACCGGCTGGCGGGCCCTGACGTACGACGAGAACGACGGGTACGGAAGGGTCTGCGCCGCTGGTCCGGACGCCTTCGAAGCGCTCGAGCAGACGAGTGTGGTCATGGCTCCACGCTATGAGCGAGACCCCGGCGAGCGGATCGCCCGCAGGTCCCTAAGCGGGGTCCCCCTCAGGTTGTAGGGGTAGGGCCTGCTGCACCTCCTACAGGTGGAGCGCCGGCCCCGGGGTACTGCGGGTTCACCCCTGCGGGTCGGCGGTGAGGACGAGTCCCGACGTCGGTACGCCCGTCCCCGCCGTCACCAGGACCCGCTCCGCCCCGGGCACCGGGTTCGCCGCGGTGCCCCTGATCTGCCGGACGGCCTCCGCGATGCCGTTCATGCCGTGCAGGTACGCCTCCCCCAGCTGGCCGCCGTGTGTGTTGAGGGGCAGGTGCTCCTCGGCCACGAAGTCCGCCGCCTCACCGGGGCCGCAGAAGCCGAACTCCTCCAGCTGGGTCAGCACGAACGGGGTGAAGTGGTCGTAGAGGATGCCCACGTCGATGTCGGCCGGCGCGAGCCCCGAGGTCCGCCACAGCTGCCGGGCCACGACCGCCGCCTCGGGCAGGCCGGTCAGGTCGTCGCGGTAGAAGCTCGTCATCTGCTCCTGGGCGCGTCCGGCGCCCTGGGCCGCCGCGGCGATCACGGCGGGCGGATGCGGCAGGTGGCGGGCCCGTTCGAGCGAGGTGACGACGAGGGCCTGGCCGCCGTCCGTCTCCTGGCAGCAGTCCAGCAGCCGCAGCGGTTCGGCGATCCAGCGCGAGGCGGCGTGATCGGCCAGGGTGATGGGGCGGCCGTGGAAGTGGGCCGCCGGATTGGTCGCCGCGTACTTCCGGTCGACGACCGCCACATGCCCGAACGCCTCGGGGGTCAGCCCGTAGGTGTGCAGGTAACGCTGGGCGGCCATCGCCACCCACGAGGCCGGGGTGAGCAGGCCGAACGGCAGCGACCAGCCGAGGGCCGCGCCCTCCGCCGAGGGTTCCCGGTGGCGCACCCCGGAGCCGAAGCGGCGGCCCGAGCGTTCGTTGAACGCCCGGTAGCAGACGACCACGTCGGCCACGCCCGCCGCGATCGCCAGGGCGGCCTGCTGGACGGTGGCGCAGGCCGCGCCACCGCCGTAGTGGATCCGGGAGAAGAAGGAGAGCTCCCCGATGCCCGCCGCCTGGGCGACGGTGATCTCGGGGCTGGTGTCCATGGTGAAGGTGACCATCCCGTCGACGTCGGCCGGGGTCAGCCCGGCGTCCGCCAGGGCCGCCCGCACGGCCTCCACGGCGAGGCGCAGTTCGCTGCGGCCCGAGTCCTTGGAGAACGCGGTGGCCCCCACACCGACGACGGCCGCCCGCCCGCCGAGTGCGTCCCGCCTCCTGAGGCTCATGCCGGGACCCTCACCGTCACGGTGCCGGTGACATGGTCGCCGAGGCCGTTGGCGCCGACGACCCGGACGGTCGCCGTGTCGCCGTCGACCTCCTCGACCGTGCCGGTCAGGACCATGGTGTCGCCGGGGTGGTTGGGCGCGCCGAGCCGGATGGCGACGCGCAGCAGCTGTGCCCGTGGGCCGAAGTGGTCGGTGAGATAGCGGCCGACCAGGCCGTTGGTGGTCAGGATGTTCATGAAGATGTCGGGAGAGCCCTTCTGCCGCGCCAGGTCCGGGTCGTGGTGGACGTCCTGGTAGTCGCGAGAGGCGATCGCCCCGGCGATGATCAGGGTCCGGGTGATGGGAATCTCCAGCGGCGGAATCCGGTCACCGGGCTTCACGGCGTCACGCCCAGGGGTCCGGTCACCGGGCTTCACGGCGCCACCCTCGGACAGGCGGGCATCGGGCTTCACCGCGTCACCCCCTGGAAGACGGGCAGCACCAGTTCGTCGTCGTAGCGCCGGAACTCCAGCCGTACCGGCATGCCGATCCGGACCTCGCCGTAAGGGACGCCCACCACGTTGCTGACGATCCGCACCCCCTCGGCCAGCTCGATCAGCCCGACCGCGTACGGCGGTTCGAAGGCCGGGAAGGGCGGGTGGTGCAGGACGACGTAGGAGTAGACGGTGCCCTCGCCGCTCGCCTCGACGGTGTCCCAGTCGGGGGAGCCGCAGCTCGCGCACCCCGGCAGCCAGGGGAAACGCAGGGTCGCGCAGGCGGTGCAGCGCTGGATGAGGAGCGCGTGGCGGGCGACGCCCTCCCAGAAACCGGCGTTGTCGCGGTTGACGACGGGTCGGGGGCGGCGTTCGGCTGGCTTCGAAGGCCGGTGCGCGGGGGCGTACTTGAGGATGCGGAAGCGGTGGGTGCCGGCCGGCTCGCCGCCCGCGCGGACGTCCGTGCGGGTCGTGATGAAGTAGCCCGCCCCGAGTTTCGTGGTCTTGCGGCCGGACACCGACTCGATGACCGAGTCGAACGTGATCTCGTCGCCCGGGCGCAGCGGGCGCAGGTACTCCTGCTCGCAGTCGGTGGCGACGACCGCGTGGTGGCCCGACTCGTCGAGCAGGGTGAGGAGTTCGTCGTAGGCGGCGGTGCGTTCCGGGCGGCGGGTGAGGCCGGCCATCGTCCAAGCTTGGAGCATGGTGGGCGGAGCGACGGCGTCCGGCCCCGTGTACGCGGGGCTGGTGTCGCCCATGGCCTCGCACCAGTGCCTGATCATCGGCTCGTTGACCGGGTCGCGGCCGACTCCGGTGGCGGCGGCCGACCGGCCCTCGTAGGCCTTCAGGCGCGCCTCGAACTCCTCGTGGACCTCCGGCTCACCACTCACGGTTTCTGACTGTCCGTCAGATACGGTTCTCCGTCAAGACCCCGCGGCCCTCCCCAAGACCCCGCGGACGCGAGCACGCCTGCGCGGCGGTACCGGAGTACCGCCGCTCAGACGTTTGTCACCCCCACGAGACACCCCCCACGGCCCCCGGGCCGATGCCGCCGCACCGGCCCGGTCAGCTCACCACCACAGCGGGGAGAAGCTGACGGCGGTGTTGGCGTTGCCCTGGTTGACGGCGGTGAACTCCGAGCCGGTGACCTGGGCGGTGTTGCTCTGGTTCGAGGCGCCGTCCCCTACGGCCTGCTGCTGGGTGGTGGCCCCGTTGCCGAAGTTGTCGCCGCCGATGCCGCTGCCGAGGATGCCCTGCTCGGCCTCGGTGGCGGACGCGATGGATCCGTTGTCCGCGAAGGCGCCGCTGTCCGCCGTCGCGACCCCGGTGAAGAGGGCGGCCGCGAGCGGAAGGGCGGAGACGGCCGCGATGACGCGGGCGGTACGGATGCTTGCCATGTTTCTTGTCCCTCCAGGACTTTCGGGAACCGAGAACGCACCGGCCGATGACCGCCGGGTACGTGAACCACTGCTGTCACCAGGGAAGTTGGCCGACCGCCCCGGTGCGGTGCTCGACGTCGCGAGTCCAGAGTTGCCCACCGAATCCCCGGCGAACCACACCGGAAGCCGCGATTCGCACGCAAGCGTGAGGACATGTCGATAAACCCCCGTTCGTCACATCCGTACCGGACGGGACCGGAAGGGGGCGTTCGAACCCGGGTGCCGCAAGGGAAGAAGCGTCCCGGCACACCCTCGGGCCGCTGCCCGGCCCCGGCGCGCCGCACCCGATCCCCCTTTCCTTTTTCGAACGTACGTACGAAACTAGAGGCATGGCCACCACCGACCGGCAGGCCACGACGCTGGCCCTCGCACACGCCCTGTCAGCCGCCGAACGCGGACTGGCCGTCATCCCCCTGTCCCGCTCCAAGCTCCCGGCCCTGCGCTCCCCGCACCGCGACGAACCCGCCCCCTCCCCCTGCCACGGCGCGTGCGGGCGCCTCGGGCACGGGGTCTACGACGCCTCCAGCGACCCGGACCGCATCCGCGAGCTGTTCGCCGCCGCGCCCTGGGCGACCGGCTACGGCATCGCCTGCGGGCTGCCCCCGCACCATCTGATCGGTCTCGACCTGGACGTGAAGACCGGCACGGACTCCTCGGCCGCCCTGCGCGAGCTGGCACTGCGGCACCTGTTCACGATCCCGCCGACCGTGGTCGTCGTGACGCCCTCGGGCGGGCGGCACCTGTGGTTGAGCGGCCCGCCCGACGTGGTCGTCCCCAACTCGGCGGGCCGCCTCGCGCCCGGTATCGACATCCGGGGGGCGGGCGGCTACCTCGTCGGCCCCGGCTCCCGCACGGCCCACGGTGTGTACGCCGCCGCCCCCGGCACGGCGCACCTCGCCCCCGCCCCCTGCCCGCGCTCCCTGCTCCGGCTGCTGCTCCCGCCGCCACGCGCCCACCACCCGGTGTCCGCGGCGGCCGACGGACACGGCCAGGGCCTGATCCAGTTCGTCCTGGCCGCGCACGAGGGCCAGCGCAACACCCGCCTGTTCTGGGCGGCCTGCCGGGCCTACGAGAACGGCATCGGCCCCGCACTGTTGACCCCCCTGGTCGACGCGGCGCTGCACACCGGCCTGTCCGAACGGGAGGCTTGGACGACGATCGCGTCGGCGGCCCGGATGACGGGGCACCGGCCGTGAGCGGGGGCCCCGGGGCGGCCCTGCGCTCCGGGCCGTTCGAACGGGGGGCTGGACCGGGCGACCGCCTCGGCCCACCGAGGGCAATGCCCCACCACGACCGACAAGCCACCTCGGCCCACCGAGATCAAGGCTCCACACCACGACCGACAAGCCACCACGCTCCCCCCGCCGTGCCCCAGGCCCCGCCCATTCCCCCCAGCGGAAGAGCTCGATGCACCTCCACGCACCATCGCCGGTCCCGGCGCCCCGGCAGGCGAGAACGCCGGCCCTGGCGCTGGCCCGGCTCGTCCTGGCCTCCGGCCGCCCCGTGGATCTGGCCGAGCTGTGCTTCTCCTCGACCTACGGCGAGCTCCAGGACGGCTACCCCTGCAAGCCGCTGAACGACCTGCGCATCCGCGACCTGCTGCGGGCCGCCGAGCGGTGCCGCCCGGGCACGCCGGTGCACCTGGTCCCGCCCCGGCGCGAGTACCCCGACCAGTACGCGGGCGGGCTCGGGCCGGTCGAGGTGCTGCCCGCCGTGGCCTGTCTCGGCACGTTCCACTCCACGGCCCTGGACCCGGCTCGCGACCCGGTCGCCTACGGCTCGCGCCTGACCGTCGTCTGGTTCCAGGCCACCCCGCGCCTGCCCTCGGACTGCGACGCCGAGCCCGCACTGCGCGACCTCGACTGGCCGATTCTGGCCCGGGACACCCCGGCACGTCCGTAGGGTCGTCCGATGAGCTCTTCCCGTACGGAACTGCTGCGCCAGCAGTTCGAGTTGACCTGGTCGCTGTTCGAGTACCACCTGGAGCTGCTGGAGCCCGGCGACTTCCTCTGGGAGCCCGCGGCGCATTGCTGGACGATGCGCCGGGGTCCCAAGGGCACCTGGGTGCCGGACTGGGCGGACACCGAACCCGACCCGGTGCCCGTCCCCACCCTCGGCTGGGTGAGCTGGCACCTCGGATGGTGGTGGAGCGTCACCCTCGACCACGTACAGGGCCGCCCGCCGCGCGACCGCGAGGACGTCGAGTGGCCCGGCGAGGGCGCCCCCACCGTGGAGTGGCTGCGCGGCCTGCGCACGGAGTGGCTCAAGGTCCTGGACGACGTCACCGGCCCGGACCTGGACGCCGCGGCCTCGTTCCCGGTGCCGGACGATCCCGAGTACACCGTCGCCCACATGCTGGCCTGGGTGAACGCGGAGCTGATGAAGAACGTGGCCGAGATCGGCCAACTCCGGCTCCTGCGGGCGGCGTCCGCGCACAGCGAGACACGATGACCGCACGAGAAGAGGCGCGGTGACCGCACGAGAAGAGGCCCGGTGATCGCGTACGGCCCGGCCGCGTCCCGCTTCCCCGGCCGCGTCCCGTCTCCCTGGCCGCGTCCCGTCTCCTGGCCGCGTCCCGTCTCCCCGGCCCCGTCCCATTTCCCCGGGCGCGGCCACCCCGTGCGTGGCATCGTGGGGGCATGAGCATCACCGTCCGGCCGGCCCGGGACTTCGAGGGCGTCCGTGCCGTGCTCGGGCCCAAGTCGCCCGGGGCGAACGTCTGCTGGTGCCTGAGCTACCGGCTCCCCTCCCGGCTCAACAACGAACTGCGCGGCCCGGCCCGCGGCGAGTACGTCGCCGGACTGTGCCGCGAGGAGCCGCCCCCGGGTGTCCTCGCCCACGACGGTGACGAACCGGTCGGCTGGGCCGCCGTCGCCCCGCGCGCTGACACCTCGTTCGCCCGCAACCGCAAGATCCCGCACATCGACGACCTGCCGGTGTGGTCGCTCTGGTGCGTCCGGGTCCGCCCCGGCCACCGCAAGCAGGGCATCTCGCACGCCCTCATCGCCGGCGCCGTCGAGTTCGCCCGGGAGCGGGGCGCACCGGCGATCGAGGCGTACCCCCTGGACAACGGCGACGCCCGGGTCGACCTGACGATGGCCTACGCGGGACTGCGGAAGAACTTCGAACGCGCCGGCTTCGTCCACGCCGCCGACACGACGTCGGTCCTGGCCGGTCATCCCCGGATCCTGATGCGCCTCGACCTGCGCTGAGAGGCGTCTTGGAGCGCACAGAAAAACGCTCGACCGCTGGCGACGGGGGATGCACCAGCGGTCGAGCTATGGCCAAGGGTAACAAGCGCTTGCCCACCATGAGCCGACTGCCCGTCAGGAAGCCCAGGTTGTGACCCGTATCACGCAACTGCCGTGACCGCCGGAGCCGTTGGGCGGGACGGCCCCGTCAGCCGTCGCACGGCGGATCGTAGTCGAGCCGGGGCAGGTACTCACGCCAGGTGTCCGGCGTCAGCACACCCCGCGTCATCGAGCAGATGCGGCGCACGGCCGTGTCGACGTCGAGGTCCCAGAGCCTGATGGTGTCCGAGCCGCTCGACACCCCCAGCATGTGGCTGTTCGGGCTGAACGCCAGGAACGTGCCCGTCTTGGAGTTGGGGCTCATCGACTGCCCGATCGCGGTGGCGTGCGAGGGCTCGGAGACGTTCCACAGCCGGACGGTGCTGTCGTTGCCGCCGCTGGCCAGGGTGCGGCCGTCGCGGCTGAAGGTCAGCGACACGACCGCCTCCGTGTGGCCGGTGAGCCGCGCCTGCTGGGAGGCCCCGGCGGGGTTCGCGATGTCCCAGAGGCGGACCGAGTTGTCGTCACCGGCGCTGGCCAGGGTGCGGCCGTCGCGGCTGTAGGCGAGCGCGTTGACCGCTCCGAGGTGGCCCCGCAGCGGCTTCCCGATCAGGGTCGCCCGGCCGGGGGCGGTCACGTTCCACAGCCGGATCGTGCCGTCCGCGCTGCCGCTGGCGAGCGTCCGGGCGCCCGAGCCACTCTGGCCGCTCGGGCCGCTCGGGCCACTCGGGCCGCCCGGGCTGAACACGAGGTGGTTGACATAGCCCTTGTGGCCGGTGAGGGGCCTGCCGAGCGGGCGCGGCCGGGCCGGGTCGGCCACGTTCCACAGCTGGATGGTGCGGTCGTCGTAGGCGGTGGCCAGGAGCTGCCCGTCGGGGCTGAAGGCCAGTGGGTCGGCGTAACGGATGTGCAGGGGGAGGGGAGAGCCGCGGCGGACCGGGCGTTCGGGGTTGCCGAGGTCCCACAGCTCGACCACCCGGTCACTCGTCACGACCGCGAGGGTGCGGCCGTCCGGGGAGAACTCCAGCGAGCGCACATCGCCCTTGCCCGGGCGGAACGGTGCCCCCTGCCGCACGGGCTGCCCGGGCCTGCGCACGTCCCACAGCCGGATCCGCCCGTCCCGTGCGGCCGTCGCGAGCAGCCGGCCGTCCGGCCGGAACACTCCCGTCCGGCCGGTCATGTCCGCCGTCGGCAGCGACCACAGGCGGACCTTGTTGTCCCCCGCCCCGGTGGCGAGGGTGCGCCCGTCGGGGCTGAAGCCGAGCGCGTACATCTCGCCGCTGCTGCCCGCGAGGGGCCCGCCGACCTGCGACGGGTACTTCGGGTCGGTGACCTTCCACAGGCTCGCGGTGCTGTCCGCGCTGGCCGCGGCGAGCATGTTCCCGTCGGGGCTGAACGCCACCGACCAGACCGGCCCGGTGTGACCGGTCAGCGGCGCGCCGATGGGGGCCGGGCGGCCCGGACCGGCCATGTTCCACAGTTGGACGGTGCCGTCCGCGCCGCCGCTGGCGAGGGTGCGTCCGTCGGGGCTGAAGGCCACGGAGTGCACGGTGGCCGTGTGCCCGGTCAGCGGCGACCCGGCGGGCTCCGGGCGGGCCGGGTCGGACACGTTCCACAGCCGTACGGTGCCGTCGTCGCCGCCCGCGGCCAGGGTCCGCCCGTCCGGCCCGAACGCCACCGACCGCACGGCCGCCGTGTGCCCGGTCAGCGGCTCGCCCAGCGCCCGCGGCCGACGCGGGTCGGCCGTGTTCCACAGCCGTACGGTGTGGTCGTCGCCCGCGGAGGCCAGCGTGCGCCCGTCCGGGCTGAACGCGATCAGGTAGATCGTGCCGTCATGCCCGGTCAGGGGCTTGCCGAGCGACTTCGGATGCCCAGGGTCCGACACGTCCCACAGCCGTACGGTGCCGTCGTCGGAGGCGCTGGCGAGCGTACGGCCGTCCGGGCTGAAGACCGCGCTGCTCACCCAGCTCGTGTGTCCGGTGAGCGGCTTGCCCAGCGGCTCGGGGCGTCTGGGGTCGGAGACGTTCCACAGCCGTACGGTCCGGTCGTAGCTGGCGGTGGCCAGGATTCGTCCGTTCGGGCTGAAGGTCGTGAGGTAGACGGCGCCGGTGTGACCGGTGAGGGGGGTGGAGAGCGGGGCGTTCACGATGGAGATCAGGCGGCTGTTCGCGCCCTTGTCGTCCGGCCGCAGACCGTGTGCCACCAGGTCGAGCTGCGCGGACAGCGACGGATCAGTGTCCTGCACGCGGTCGGACTGGGCCAGCACCTGCTCGAAGACGGCCTCGTCCCGCTGCTGCCAGGCGACGACGGCCGACCCGACGGCCACCATCGCCAGGGCGACGAGCGTGGCCACCGCGCCCCGGCTGATCCAGATGATCCGCCTGCGCAGCCGGACCGACGCGGCCAGGAACTCCACGGCGCTGCGGGTCAGGAACGTGTCCCCGGCGGATCTCGCCCAGCCGTGCGCCTGCTCCAGCCGGGAGCCCCGGTAGAGCAGCGAGGCGTCGCGGTTCGACTCCTCCCAGGCCCGGCCGTCCTCCTCCAGGCGCTGGCGCAGCAGATTGCCCTGCCGGTCCTCGTCGATCCAGTCGCGCAGGCGCGGCCAGGCGTGCAGCAGTGCCTCGTGGGTGATCTCCACGGTCTCCGCGTCGAGCGTCACCAGCCGGGCGCGGACCAGCGCTTCGAGGGACTCCTCGGTCTTGCCCGGGTCGGTCGACTCCGCGGCGAGCTGACGCCGGGTCCCGCGGCGGCGCGTGGCCTGGGTGTCCTCGCCCAGCCGGACCAGGCGGAGCAGGAGCAGCCGGGCGGCGGTGCGCGCGGCGGGGTCGAGGCCGGTCCAGGCCCGTTCGGCGGTCGCCGCGACCGCGCCCTGGATGCCACCGGCGGCGCGATAGCCGGCCAGGGTGAGCCGGCCCCCCTTGCGGCGCTGCCAGGTGGCGAGCAGGGCGTGCGAGAGCAGCGGCAGCACGCCGGCGTCGTGCGCCCCGCGCGGGCCGTCCGTGCTGACCTCCCGGACGATCAGCTCCGCGAGCCCCGGCTCCAGCTCCAGGCCGACGGCCTTGGCCGGACCGGTCACGGCCTCGCGCAGTTCCGTGGTGGTCAGCGGCCCGAGCACCATGTGCCGGTGCTGGAGTGCGTCGGCCAGCTCGGGATACCGCAGGCAGCGGTCGTAGAAGTCGGCGCGTATGCCCAGCACGACGATCGCCGGGGCCCCTTCGCCCGGTGCGGCGGGTGAGCAGGCGGCGTGCAGGACCTCGACGAACGTACGCCGGTCCGCCTCGTCGGGGCAGAGGGTGAACGTCTCCTCGAACTGGTCCACGATGACGACCGGCCGGGCTCCGGAGGGGTCCACGCGCCGGGCCCACGCGGCGACGGCGGCGCGGACGGTCGCGGGGGAGGGCGGATCGGGGTGTTCTTCGGGGGCGGGGTCGGCTGTGGGGGAGGGCGGATCGGGGTCGACTGTGGGGGAGGCGTCCGAGGATCCGGTTCGTTCGGCAAGGGACGCGTCCGTCGCCGGCGCCCCCTCGGCCTCCTGAGGTGGGACCGCGGCCGTGACTGCGGCGGCCAGCTCGGGGATGCAGCGCCCCAGTTCGGCCAGCGGATCGCCACCCGGCACGAGCTGCACGACCTCACGCGCCCGTCCGCTCCCGCCGCCGCTCCCCTCATCGCCGCCGTCGACGTCACCGCCCAGCGCACCGTCCCGCAGGGCGGGCACCAGGCCGGCGTTCAGCAGCGAGGACTTCCCCGCCCCCGACGCACCCACGAGCATGACCAGCCCGCCCGCCCCCGCGACGGACCCGAGCTGGGTGACGAGCGCGTCCGTGCTCCGTTCCCGGCCGAAGAACCACCGGGCGTCCTCGCGCCGGTAGGAGGCCAGTCCCCGGTACGGGCACACCCCGCCGGGCGCGGACGCACTCTCGTCGGCGGACCGCTGCCGTTCCTCGGCGGTGGACGCGGACGCGGCAGGACGCTCGCCGACCGGGTCGGCCACCGCGCGCTCCCAGAGCCGCTGCCACTGGCCGAGGTCGTACAGCCCGGGGGAGACCGGCGTGGGCCGCGAGCGCCGCGCGTCGGGGATCAGCACGTGCAGCACCGCCGCCAGGGCGGGGAACTGGGCGGGTACGTTCCGGGCCCGCCGCCAGTCGCTGATGCGCTGGGCGGACACCCGCACGGGCCGCCCGCGTTCGTCGACGCGCTGGAGCCGGACGACCGCCTCGGACACCCGCTTGAGGGGAGGATTGCCGGCTTCCTTGTACAGCAGTGCGAGGCGTTCCGCGAAGGCGGTGCGTGCCCCCGAGTCGGAACTCAAGGTCTCAGCTCCTTACTTCCACGCCTGGACGTCCGGACCGGAAAACTCACTCTATATGGCTGACCTGCGGCTATACCCTCCGCCAAGCCCCGGAACCTCCTCCTCCGTGGCCGGAAATGGCAGGATCCGGACGCAGTAGAGCACCCATCCGGTCAGCTTCCGTCCGTGCCGGACGACGGCAGCTCCACCGTCCGGTACCGGTCCCCACGAGGGGAGGGACCGGTGCCGGACGCCGTGGTGAACCACCCCGCCGGTCCCGCTCGATCCACCCTGGAAAACTGACGACCCGTCAGCTATGGTCGCCCTGCCGTACCGCTTCCGGAGCGATGTACAGGGGTGAGCGCAGTGGAGTCACGTCCCGAGAGCCCACGACCACAGGGTGCTCCGCGCTGGGTCGCGATGTTCTACCGCCCGGCCACGGGCACCTGGCGAACGGCCGCCCAGGCCCCCCACCGCACACCCGTCCTGTACGCCCTCGGCGAGATGACCCACACCCTGCGCGCACGGGGCGACGAGGTGACGGTCGCCCTGTGGGGCCCCAGGGACGGCGCATGGCACCGCTTCGACACTCCACGTCACCCGACCCCCGCTTCTCAGCCCGATCCCGCCCCCGCGGCCCCGCCCTCCCCCGCCGAACCGGCCAAACTCACGGAGCGGATGACCGGCCGCCGCCACCAGGTCCTCCTGTCCGGCCTGACCAAGGCGGGCTTCTACGACCTCTCCCCCGAGGACGACACGACCGTCCAGGCCCTGGTCGACCGCCTCGACGAGGCCGCCGTACGACGGGTGGCCCACTGGCTGGCGACCGCCGCGGACAGGCGCTGACCGGCCCGGTTCAGCCCGCGCCCCACTGGGCAGTCAACTCCCGACGGCCATGGATTCCCTGGCCCCGACGCCGTCAGAAGGGAGACAGAAGAGGCATGAGGATCTCCGTCGACCGCGACCTCTGCTACGGCTCCGCCGAGTGCGCCCACCGCGCCCCGGCGGTCTTCGACTTCATCGACGGCTACGGCGTCGTCCGCCCGGGCCACGAGGAGACAGGCGAGAACCCGTCGATCCTGGAGGCGGCCGAGAGATGCCCGAGCCAGGCGATCAGCATCGCCCGCTCGTCCTCACCCCCGGGCCACCCCTAGGTGTGCAGCTGACGGATGCTGACGGATGCCTGCACCGAGCCTGCTCGCGGTCTTCGCCCACCCCGACGACGAGTCCCTGTCGGCGGGCGGCGTCCTCGCGCGCCACGCGGCCGAGGGCGCACGCACGGCGGTCGTCACGGCGACCTGGTCGGCGGACACCCCGCGCGCCGCGGAACTGGCCGACGCGCTCCACATCCTGGGCGCGGGCACCCCGCGCATGCTGGGCTACGCCGACTCCCGCGTCCCGGACTCGGCTCCGGGCAGGCCGCGCTGGTGCGAAGCGCCGCTGGACGAGGCGGTGCGGGAACTGGTCGCACACCTGCGGGACTTCCGCCCGCAGATCGTCGTCACGCATGACGCCTACGGCGGCCTGACCGGCCACGAGGACCATGTGCACACCCACCGAGTGGCCACGCTCGCCGTCACAGCGGCCGGTCTGGAACGTCTCTACCCGGACGCGGGAGAGCCCTGGCAGCCGAGCGCCCTCTACCTGTCCACGCACTCGCACGCGGCGGTCGGGGCATGGGGCGGACACCTCGCCGACGTGGGGAAGGCGCTGCGGACGGTCCCCGGCGAACGCGTCACCGCCACCGTCGACGTCACCCCCTGGCTGGACCGGAAGGTCGCGGCGATCCTGGCGCACCGCACGGAGGTGGCGCGGGGAGCCGCGCCGGGCCTGGTCGCCGCCCTGCCCGGGCCCGAAAGGGAACGGCTGCTCGGCACGGAGTACTACACCCGCCACGACCCGTCACCCACGGCCCCGGCACAGACCGAACTTCTCTCATAACGCCGCCGGCGCCCCCCACCGGAGGTGCGAGAGGGCTTGGGCCCTGGCCTCCACGACGGCCATGCGTACCTCGCGCTCGGCACGGTCCGTGTGGGCCGGCTGTCCCGTCACCTGCCCGGCCCACTTCCGGTACAGCAGGCCCACCTCGGCCGAGAACCAGCCCCGGCTCACCGCGTTCAGGGCCAGCAGGAGCCCGGTGTCCTCCGAGGCGGGCAGTGCCATCCAGCCGCCCAGGGCGAGCAGCAACTCCCGTCGTACGAACAGTGAGGCGGGATGCACGGGCGCGAGGAAGCCGTTCGCCTTCCAGTGCGCGAGCACCTCTCCGCGCTCGATCGGCCCCTGGTCCGGATCGCCGGGGAACCCTCCGGTCGACCCGTCGGGCAGGAGGTCGAGCACCCGCGACGTGGCCCAGCCGAGGTCCGGGTCACCCTCCAGCACGGCGAGGTCCCGGGCGAGCGCGCCCGGCGTCAGCTGGTCGTCGGCGTCGAGGACCTTCACGTACGCCCCGTCCCCGTGGGCCAGCGCCATGGTCCTCGCGACCCCGGGCCCCCCGGCCCGCCCCTGCCGGAACGTCACCCGAGCGTCGCTGGGCACATGCGGCAGGACGTCCTCGCTCTCCCCGTCCTCCTGCACGACCCAGTGCCACTCCCAGCCCTGGGGGAGTCGCTGCGCGCACAGCGACGCGTAGGCCTCCGGCAGGAACCGGGCGTGGGGGCCGTGCACGGCGGTGACGACGACGATGCGCCGACTCACGGCGACGCTCACCCACCCTTCTCCGACCGGCACGCCCTGGTGATCGTAGTGCTCAGTGCGCGTCCGGCGGCCCGGCCAGTTCCAGGACGAGGTGATGGCCGCCGACCAGGTCGATCCCGGTCCGCTCGCGCAGCAGCTTGATCGCCGCGATCTGCTGCCCGTTGCCGAGCAGCGCGGTCAACTCCCCGACCAGCGGGGCATCGAGCGTACGCAGCACGTCCAGCGCCTGACCACTGCTCGTGGGCAGCGCCTGCCCCTCGACCAGCAGCTCCAGGGCCTCCCGCGCCGCCCCCCGCTTGAGCCACGACCCCTTGCGCAACCGCCGCACGGCCTTCCCGGCCCGCCCCTCCCGCACCAACTGCCGCGCCTCGTCCTGGGCCTCCTGCCCAACAGGCGTGATCATCGCGGCGGTCCGGGCCTTGCTGTTCGTCATGACACTCCTGCGTCGTGAGGGGACTCACGCTGGAAGACGACACAGAGCCCACCCCCGTTGCCCCACACGAAAGGGGCGCCTCTCTCGCCGAGAGGCGCCCCTTACCTACTGCCACATCCATGACCTGCGCGGAGGCGGTGGGATTTGAACCCACGGTGACATCGCTGCCACGACGGTTTTCAAGATCTCTCGGCGGTACGGCAGGCCGGTGACTCTGCCGCAGGTCAGACGGGTACGAGCACCCTGGCGGAGCCGTCGTCATCGTCGTCGTGCCCCCTACGTGCCCCAGGCGGCACGATTGTGCAGGCTCAGCCACCAGTCGCAACGGGAACGATCACCGCCGCGACGGCCGACAGCAGCCCTGCCACAGCGAGGGCGCCATTGAACTTCTCTTTGGCTGTCGGGAACACGGAGCGACTCGCGCTCCCGACCTTGCTGCGCAAAACGATCATCTTCATCTTCTGCCACCGGTGCTGACGCTTCGGACAGCCCATCAACACGCCGTAGGCGTTGTTGCGACAGTAGGTCTGCCCATCCCGGTTGAGGGCTCCGCACCAGACAGGCACTTGGAAGGCCGCATAGGCCGAGAGACGCCAAGTGACAATGCCACGATCACCGGCAAGGACCACTGCTGGCTCCAAGCAACGATCAGAGCCGCGGCCACCATGTATCCCCAGTACAGATGCACCACTTTCCCCATGAGCACGCAGAGTATCTGTGCATATGCACAACGCATAGGTGTGAATTGGCCACGGCGAACGCCCCTGGTCGTGTTGCTGACCAGGGGCGTCACAAGTGCAGCGCGTCTCAGATCCCTTCTTGCCCTCCGAGCCACGCATCGGCCGCCTCCGCCACCTGGTCGTCACGACCGGCGACCGGCCGGGCGTAATGGCGAGTGGTGGCGCTCGCGTTCGAGTGGCCGAGCCGGTGAGCGGCGGTCATCACGCCGTACCGGTCGGCGACCCAGGTCCCGTGCGAGGCCCGGAGGTCATGCGGGGTCACGTCGGTCAGCCCGGCCGCCGACACTGCGGGGTCGAAGTAGGCCTTGCGCCACTGGTTGTAGCGCAGAGGCTTGCCGCCAGGCGTCGTGAACAGAAGCGCGTCATCCCCTCCGGGCAGGGACTCAAGGTGCCGGCGGCCGGAGCAGTGGCGTGCGCGGGGAGTTCCCATCCCGCCTGCCATCGACCCAGGCAGAGCCGAGCAGACGCGGCCCCTGGCGTCCAGGTCGTTCGTACAGTGGCGCGCTCCACCTGGACGCCAGGAACCACGCCCGCTCCACGGTGTGTGGGTCGACGGCAGACGGGATGGGAGCTGGGGTGAGTGGTGGGTTTCGGCGGAGCCGATCGTCGTAGCGCAGGCGAAAGCCCGGCAGGTCAATCGTTGTCGGCCGAGATGTCCGAGCGCATGGCCCCTCTGGTCTCCAGACGCAGTTCCAAGTACCTGCGTGTCAGTTCCTCAAGTTCATCACTATCAAGACGCGCCCCCGCGCTCACGGCATCGCGCATCATTCGCACTGCCCGACTACATTCCTCAGCTGGGCGAACGACGGAGGGCGGCGCGAGAAGCTCCAACTCATGGCGTGATGCGTAGCAGTGGGTGTAGGCCGACCGTGTCAGCCGGTACCGCTCGCCCGCATCGAGGCCGGGCGTGGCAGCAATGTTCCGCAGATCGCTGCCAGCTTGGGCATGAGCCGCGAGAAACCTTGAGTAAAGCTCCCGCCGTGTCCTATCCCACTCAGACACCGCCTCTCGCCGCGCTCTTCGGTGCTCCACGAGAAGTGCCGATCCCAGAGCAATCACGCCACCAGCAAGTGTTGCAAGTAGTGATATCCAGGCCACTTCGGAACGGTACAAGCGTCGGACGCGGGGGCCCAGTGGGCGTGCCCCAGCCGTGCCCGACAAAGCGGTAAGCAACGGGGAACCCCGGGCAGTCACAGAGTCCCAGCATGAGAACGGCCCCCGACCAAACATCCAGGTCAGGGACCGTTCTCACTGCTCAACCACGCGGAGGCGGTGGGATTTGAACCCACGGTGACATCGCTGCCACGACGGTTTTCAAGAGCGCTGTGTAGCGCGGCGCTGAACTGCCGTTGACCAGGGAGTTTACCGGCTACCTCACCAGTGGGGGGCCCGAGTTGGCCAGAGGATGGCCGCAAGGCGATCAGGCATCATTCACCGACCCGGCTCCGCCGACCTTAGTGAAGGGGCGTCCTATCCGAACGGGTTGCCGCCCTGTGCCTGGACTGCGGCGGTGACTGCTGCGAGATAGGCGGCGTACGTTTCCCGCTGGTTCCATGTGAAGAGGACGGTCCGCGAGTTGTTCGCGATGGCCTTCTGTGCCTCGGCGGTCGCTATCCGGAGCTGTCCGCGGTCCTGCTCGGTGGCGAGCTGTACGTACCCGTTCACGAGGCGGGTGGGCTCCTTGCACTGCACCTTGATGACGTCGCGGAGGGGGATCACGGAGTCCCTGGCCCCGGTCACCTTCCCCATGAGCTTGCGCTTGATCTCGGCACGATCCGCATGGAGCGTCACCGTCGCGACGTAGCCCTTGAAGACCTGGGATTCGGGCTGAGGTGCAGGCTCACCCTTGGAGAAGTCGTATGCCATTGGATCAGTTTGCCGCTTTGCCTGACGATCTGAGCCAAGTATGCCCGCAGTTGTGCGGTGGAGCGTCAGCAGAGAGGGTCCGAGCCATGGCAGACCTGCCGGCTCACGCGATTGTCATGACACCGGGCCTTCGTCGTCCACCGCATCCTCCTCGCGGGGGTCGACGCTGGCGGGATCGGGGTCCTGCAATAGCTCGAAGCGGCGTCGCTGGGCCAGCTCGTGCTGGATGGCCCGTTGCCGCTTCGACTCCGTCCGCTCGGAGAGGGGTGGGAGAGGATCGGAGCGGATGTAGGCCGAAAGGAGTTCAGTCAACTCGTCCGCCAACTCCGCGAGCCAGCTCACCGCGAACAGGTGCCGCACCCCGGCAGCCCTGAACTTCCGCATGACGCTCAGGAGGTCCCTCATGCGTGTGCGGAGTTCCCGGTCAGGGATGCGGGCCACGGCCCTCTGGACCCTCTCCATGTGGCCGAACACGGTGTCCAGGTACTCGGCGCTCTCGTCGGTGCGCATCGCGGCGACTTCGCCCCTGACGGACTCCAAGAACTCCCCGAGCGTGATCAGCTCGTTCAGGGCCTTGTCCGCCGCCTCTTGTCCGATCTCCAGGAGCCGGGACTCACGGGCCTGCTTCCTCTGGTGAGACAGGGTGAGCCACACACCCCCAAAGGACGACGCGCCACCAACGAGGGCGCCACCGAAACCGATCAGACCGGAGAGCACTTCAGGTTGCATGACGATCATCATGCCGACGGGATCAGTCGCGTGGGACTGATCCCGTCAAGTCCTGGCTAGCTAGCAGGCGACGGAGCGCGCCCTGCTCTCGGACCACTGGACGAATAGTCGATCGGCGGCCTGAACAACTACCAACACGATCACCGTCACCACCAGCCACGTAGCTTGCTTGAGAATCCCCGTGAGCGTCTCGCCATTGATCACGCACGCTAGGCAAGTGGCGAGGAAGATCAAATAGATGTTGCGACTGTCAGTGCCGTATGCGAGGGTACGAGACAGCATGCCCCCTCCAAGGGGGGCGATTGCACTGCGAGCCGGGCTGGACGTCACACGTTCTCCTTGTGTTCGTTAGAGGGGCGCCCGAACTTCTTTTGGCGAGAGGCGGGCGCCCCTTCCTGTTGTGTTGTGCCGCCAACGCTAGCGCACGGCACTGACAGATTTTTTTCGACCAATGGCTGCGTCGTGGAAAGAGCATGACGGCACATCAGCGATACGCCAAGCAGGTTATCCACAGGTGCACCTCAAAACCTGTGGATAACCATGTGGAGACTGTTCATAAACCTGTGTGAGCACACCGATAAATGAACACCACACATCCCCTGACCTGCGAAAACGCCTTTCTTGGCGTGTGACGGATGTCACACAACCGTGATCGAATCTATGACTTCCGGCGTTGTCAGTGGACGGGTATATAATCCCGAGCTTTCACCGGATTAGTGACCCGTGAGTAACAAGAATGACAGCCTCCGAACCCTGGGGCACTCTGACCGAACACGCTCGTTGTCAGTGGGTGCCTATATAATCCCGGCCCGTTCCATGAGTGATAGAGGCTGGACAACCTTCAGGCAGATCCCGGAATGCATTATTCCGAATGCGAGCTTCCGAATAATTCGGGTTCAGGCAAAAGGAAAGAAGGGCCCGGCCTGGAGAGCCGAACCCTTCCTCTACCTGCGGTTAAAGAGTGCATGCGACGAACGCTGACTGAGAGCCCGTCACGGCTGACCAGCGCGTTGCCCTCTCTGAGCCGGCACCTCGGAGTGCGCGGCTGCATCTGTGTGCGGCTCTGCGGTGGGAGAGATAAGCAGGGGAGCATCAGGCATGACCAACTCGCCCACCGGCCGTTGGGCCAACCATCCCGATCGTCGGTGCGACGGCTCCTCCGTGCGCACGTGCCTGAAGCGCAGACGTTCGTAGTAAGCGTGCAACTCCGTGTTCGTGCGCCAGGTGTCGATGCGCACCCAGGTGCGACCTTCCAGTGCTGCCAGGCGGCACATCCAGTCAATAACCCGCGTGCCGAGGTGCCGCCCGGATGCTTCGCGCGCAACGATCAGCTTGTACAGGTACAGGGCTGATTCGGGGCGGTCGGCGTCCCTCCAGAAGTCGCGATCGACGGGGCCGCGACTCACCGTCGCGAGCACTCGGTCGTGCTCACCAACGACGACCCACGCACGCCCCTCATCTATGCTGGCCCGCCACTTCGTGATGGCCTTCTCGCCGGTCTCAGGATCGCTCCACTGGTCCGTGCCCTTGGTTCGGAGCCACTCCTCTGCCTCTGTTCGAAGAGCCAAGAGGGCGGGTACGTCCTCCGCCGCTGCGGGGCGGAGGTACTCAGTCGGTGCTGACTTCATAGAGGATCTTGTGCCTGTCTCCGGGGAGGATGGTGACCATGCAGCGGAGGGGACGGCCGTCCGCGTCATAGCCGGTTCGGGTGTGCTCTGCAATTGGTGTGGCCGCAGGTAGGGCGAGTAGTTCAGCCTCCTGGCGAGTCGGCATGCGGACGGAGATCTCGTCCCTGTACTTGGCCTGCACAAGCCCAACGGAGGCCAGTACGCCGCCGGGTGCGGAGACGTCGCGCGGCTCCATCAAAGGGGTGCCGGTCACGAGGTCTTGAGGGAAGTACGAGTCGGCGAGGGCGTAAGGCCGGTTGTCTATGTACCGGACACGCTTACGTGCCACGGCCAGGCCGTCTGCGGGGAGTTCGAGGCATTCGCGGACGTGGGGCGGCGGCTCCACGATCGACACTGTGATGTCCTGGCGGGGGGCGTTCCCGTTCTCCGAAATCGCACTTGCCCACTGGTCACCGGCGGTCTGCCCTTCCACCGCTGTGGCGTGGCGACTCCGGCTCTCCAGCGTCGTCCAGTTCCATACGACCGGTGGGTAGTCCTCGCGAACGTACTTCCCCTGCCCCTGCCCCGTGACTACGAGTCCTTCCTCGATCAGGAGGCGGACGCCGGCGCGGATGGTCTCGCGACTGTAGCCGTACTGGCCCATCATCTTGGATTCGCTGGGGAGTGCCTCACCGCCCCCCAGTTGTCCGGACTGGATCTGTTGGCGCAGGTCAGAGGCGATTTCCTGAGCCTTTGTCATACCGCGTCGCACCGGTGATGCATCTCCTCTACTCCGACTCCTCCGTACAAGTTAGACCAGGGGGCTTGACTCTCCAAGCACGACTCGTGCAATCTCTTGCCCAGCGGCACTCCTCCAGACAAGCCGGACGGGGTGTCACGTACGGTTCGCCCGTACAGGCTGCGCTGGAGGAAAGCCCTGCAAGGGGTCAGTACGAAGGGAGCGGCGGTTGATTGAAAAATGAACAGTGATCGTGCGGGGCCGACGCGGGAGCGGCGGTCGCGGTAGGCGTCTAGGGCGAGGGCCCGGGGGCGAACCGCCATGATGAACGCCGCTCTCCCCCTATGCGCTTGGCAGGCGCCACCCGGATCGGGTGTGGGGAGGTGCAGCGGGGCCCCAATGCACGTGGCGGATATGAGAAGACCGCCCCCGCGACGACCGGGTGACGTCGTCGGCGGCACGCCACCCTGCACCGTTTCGTGCAGGCCGCCCTGCTGGCGTCAGAGCAGTGACGATGACGCGCCCGACATCCTGGCTCGGGATCGGTACTCCATGGCAACGGTGCACCGGTGAAGCCAGGTCCCATCGGACCCGAAACCGAGGGAGAACCTCGTGCCGAAGTACAGCTTCACCGCCGAAGAGCTCGCCGACGCCCTGGTCCCTGGGGAGATCACGAGCGCGAGCGGCACGTTGAACGCATCCTCGCCGCAGGCCGCCAGGGAGGCGGTCGAGCGCAGCTTGCGCAGCAGGGGATACGAGCCGACCGGCGACATCACGATCACCCAGAAGTAGCCGTACCTGCCCCCGCCTACACCCCATGAACGGCGCGCGGCCCCGGTGCTCGAACACCGGGGCCGCTGTTTGGGCCGTTACCACCTGCTAGGGAGACCACGACCCATGAACCACATCGTCACTGTTCAGGACGCTGTTACCGCATTCGCCGACTGGATCGAGCCGACGGACGCGGAGCTGGACGCGATCGAGCAGGAGATGCCCGTCATCCGGGCGGACGTTGACCTGCTCGACGCGCAGATCATCACGCTGGACCGCATCCCGACCGAGCTGGACAACCGGCGCCTGCGCCGGGCCCGCCGACGGGCACTGGCCGCGCGGCTCGCCGCAGCGAAGACCACCGCCGCCGCGACGGTGCCCGGGGGTGCCGCATGAGCGCCACCCGGAGCCTGGCGGCCGCGCACGCCGAGGTGAAGGCGGAGATCACGCGGACCGACACCAAGACCGGTCTCCTGCTGGCGTTCGTCGGCGCGGTCCTGGCTGGCGCCTGGACGGTCGCCCGCGACCTGCCCCTCACTGTCCCTGCATACATCGCGGGCGGGCTAGGGACGGTGCTGCTGGTCGCGGCGGCCGGTCTGCTGCTGCGCTCCACCCGGCCGAACCTGCGCGGCCGGCACGGCTTCCCGCTGTGGGCCACGCTCACCGCCGAGGAGATCACCGACGCTGTCGCGATCGACCTGGCCGCCGACATCGCCGGACTCTCCCGGCTCGCGGTCGCCAAGTTCACGATCCTGCGCCGCGCGGTCGACCTCACCTGCGCTGGCGGGGCGCTGCTCATCCTCGCTGTGCTGCTGACGCTGGGGGGTGCGCGGTGAACGCCACCAAGCTGACCCGCGTTCAGGTCGGGGTGCTGACGGCCGCGTTCGTGCCGATGCTCGCCACGGGCGTGTTCGGCGGGATCGGCACGTACAGCAACATCGGCCACGCCTACGGCAAGGGCACCGCGCTGGGCGCGCTCGCGGCCGGAGAGGGCGCCACCGCCGTGCTCGCCCTGGTCCTGCTCGGGCTGACCATGCTCGGGCAGTCCTCCCCGCGCATCGTGCGGGCCGGGCTGTGGGCGCTGCCGGCCGCCGCCGCCGTCATGGGCGCCATGGCCGCACCGGATCCGGGGCGCACGGTCATCTACGCCCTGACTCCGATGGGCATGTCTGTCTCGGCTGAGGGCATGGCGTTCCTCGCCCGAAGGATCGTCGTCCACACCGACGGCCGCGACGCGGAGAACGAACGCCGCACCGCCGATCTGGTCCAGGCGCTCGCCTACCACCGGGCCCGCGCCACCCAGCACCCCAGCGACCGAGTAAAGAAGTGGTCGGAGCGCAAGTCGTGGCGGCTGGCCCGCAAGGTCGGCGTCGGCGACACCGCGCTCGGATCGAGGCTGCTCGACGTGCAGCGCGACCGGCTCACGGCCGGAGCGGATGCCGCACTCGCCTCGATGTTCGGCGGAACCGCCCCCACCCCCACCCTCGATGCCGCACACTCCGCGAATACGGAGGAATCCACCGTGACCGTCAGGAAACGGTCTACGGCTGAACTGCGGGAATCGCCCCCTGACCCGGTGGTGACACTGACCCGTCTGACCGTGCCGGAGCCGGTGGCGGTCGACCTGGGCAAGTCGATCCCTCCGCTCAAGCCGGTGCCCGCGATCCCCGCCCCGATCGAGCCCCCGACCGCCAAGCCCGTGCGGCGGGCCGTGGCTGCGGAATCGACCCCGCCGGGCCGCCGGGCGACCGGTCGACTCCCCGACGTGGCCCGATCGCCCCGGCCCAAGCGCACCCCCGAAGAACTGCTCGCCGAAGCGCGGTCGGCTACGGCCGAATGGCCGGACGCGAAGGTGACCGCCGAGGGCATCCGCCGCGCGATCCGCACCTCACCGGCCAACGCCCGCACGCTGCGCGACACCCTCCTCGCCGAACGCGCCGCCTGACCTGCGGCAAGCCCCTGAGACGGAGATCAGTCGTGAAGACATCCGTGAGCACGCACAAGCTGCCCGGCTACGGCTCCACCCTGCGCACCTCCAGGCGGTTGACCGAGCAGGCCGTCAAGCTCGTCAGCCGGTCCGTGTCCGGCCGTATGCCGGACGTGGAAGTCATCCTGACCAACGAGCGCGGCATGGCCGAACTGATGGTCGCCGCTGACGTCGCCCTGGCCGGCGCCGTCGACCGCCGCGCCCTCAAGCGCGCCACCCGCCAGGCCAAGCACACCGCCCGTGAGGTGCAGGGGGCGGCGATCCCGCGCCCGGACGGCTCGACGCTGATCCTGATCGACGCCGACAAGCACCCGACCCCGGCGGACTTCGCTGTGACGCTCGTGCACGAGCTGGTGCACGCCATGCAGTTCAGCCGCAAGGGCGTGGTGGAACGGATCGTGCGCAACACCCGCGACGGTCTCGGCGTCGAGCGCCAGTCCCGCCGCCAGGCCCGCGAGTACGAGCAGCTGGTGGAGCTGGACGAGAACGAGGCGCACAGCCGCGAGTACCTCGCCGAGAAGCTCGTCCCCGGCGCCCGCGCCGCCTGACGCACACCGCACTGCTGCCCGGGGGTGGCCCCTTGTCTGCCAGGACCAGGCCACCCCGGGCGTCTCCCTCAACTCCCGCCCCCGCTCGGGGCAGTCAGGAGAACCCTCAGCATGTCCGACAACGTCGTACGCCTCCACAATGACCCCGAACCCCCCTCGCAGGACGCACCGGTGACCACGCTCACCGTGGTGCCCGACGTCCCCGCGCCGGCCCGGGTGCCGCTGTGGGTGCGCTCCGGGCGGGCCGTCAAGCGCATCGCCACCGACGAAAAGACCACCGCCACCCTCCGCGCGGTCGCCCGGCACGGGATGTACACCATCAACGGCAGCCGGATCATGGCCCGCCGTACCTGGGACGGCCGCACCGGCTCCCGCTACGAACGCATGATCCGCGCCGCTGAAGCCGCGGGGAACCACGAGCTGGCCGAGGAGTGGGAGGAGCGTCTCCAGCGCTTCCGCGATGCCCGGCACCGGCGCCGCATGGACCTGCTCACCTCGCCCGTCGACGTGGCCAAGGGCGCCGCCATCGGCACCGGGATGAGCATCGGAACCCTGGTCGCCCTCGGCATCGTGATGGCCCTCAACACCAAGGACATCGCCGACGTCATCACCCCGCTGAGCGCGGTGATCGAGTTCATCGGCCTGCTCATCACCATCGTTCAGGTCGTCTGGCCCTACGCCATCACCCTTGGCCCGCTGTTCGCCCTGCTCGCCCTGTGGTCGGTCGGCCGCAGGCAGCAGGCCGCACCCAACTGGGCACTGCCCGACAACGTCCGCAACGGCGAAGGTGAGCCGATCACGCCGTCCATCGTGGTCAAGGCCCTGCGCGACCTCGGAGTACCGGCCCTGCGCAACGCCATCAAGGAGATGGGCGACGCCGGCGCCTCCATGCTCGGGCCGATCCGGATCGCCGGATGCGGCGTGGAGGTCGACGTCACGCTCCCGTCGGGGGTGTCGACGGTGGAGGTGCAGCAGCGGCGCCGCAAGCTCGCCGAGAACCTCACGAGGCATGAGCACGAGGTGTTCATCACCATCCCCCAGGCCGCCCGCACGGTGCGGCTGTGGATCGCCGACTCCGGGGCGCTGGACGAGCCGATCGGCCCGTCTCCGCTGGTCACCGACGAGACGATGACCGCCGACTACGCCAAGGGCAAGGCGCCGTGGGGCCAAGACCTGCGCGGGGATGCGGCGGCCCTGAGCCTGTATCAGCGACACCTGCTCATCACGGGCCTGTCCAACCAGGGCAAGACCGTCGCGCTTCGGTCGTTGGCGCTGTGGCTGTCGCTGGACAAGTCGGTGCAGTTCCTCATGGGCGACCTCAAGGGCGTGGGCGACTGGGCCATGTTCGACGGGCTGGCCAGCACGCTCATCCAGGGTCCGACGGATGAGCACGTGATCCAGGTGACCGAGATGGTTGAGGGCGCCGTGGACGAGATGAACCGACGTATCCAGGCGCCGCCCGGAACGACGTTCCCGCCGCTGATCGTGCTGGTCGACGAGGCGCAGGTGGCGTTCATGTGCCCGGCCAAGGACGCCGACAAGCGCCCCTACGGCGGCGCCAAGGCCAACTCCCGGTACTTCATGGCTGTCCGGAAGATCCACAACCAGGGCCGGGCGGTCAACGTGCTGATGTGGCAGGGCACTCAGGACCCGACGAACGAGAACCTTCCCAAGCTGGTCCGCGAGGGCGCCCACACGCGGGCCTCTCTGGCGCTGGGCACCGAGTCGCAGGCCCGCATGGCGCTGGGGGACAAGGCCGTCGATGGCGGCGCCGCTCCCAACCTGCTGCGTCCCGGCCTAGACCGGGGAACCCTGGTCGTCGCATCCGACGGCATCACCATCCCGGCCGGACAGTCGTCCATCACGGTGCGCACGCACTACATCGACGACGACAGCGCCGAGGCCATCACCGACCGGGCCAAGGCGATCCGCGACGGCGTCACCACCCTGCACGCCATCGAGCAGGGCGAGGAGCGTGACTCGCTCGCCGACATCGCGAGCGTGCTCGGGGAGTCCTCGCGGGTGCGGACCAAGGATGTGCTCACCCGTCTGGCGAACCTGAACCAGGACGCCTACGGCGGCTGGTCGTTCATCGACCTCAAGCGCGTCCTGGACGACGCCGGCGCCGAGCCGTACAAGTCCGACGGCGTCATGGTCGTCAGCCGCGACCGCGTCGCCCGCGCCCTCGCCAACCGCGATGGAGACGGTTCCGCTTCCGCCGCCGAATGACAGGGAGCCGACCCCCGACGGGTCAGGGAGGCAGGGAGAACTCCCTAACCCCCTCCCTGACCCGCCTCCCTGGCCCTGACCTGCACAAATGATCAGTCAGGGAGTCAGGGAGGCACGCAGGTCAGCACCCCTGAAACCCCCTCCACAGCACTCCCGGAAGGGGGTGCCTCCGCCTCCCTGAACCGGCACCGGAAGGGATTCCACATGTACCCCGAACAGCACGGCCAAGCCCCCGCCGAGAGGGCCGTGGAAGTCCACCACCCCACCCCCATCGCCCCCGCCGCTGTGACGCCGGCGCCGCTCATACCTGTCCAGCCCGGCACCGTCCCGTCCGTGGCGAGCGTGGTCCTGCCCGACGGCCGGGTCGTCACCGGCTACGCCATCGAGCCCGCCAAGCCCGAACCGGCCGCGACCAAGCCCGTCGTCTCCCGCACAGCGGTGAACGTCGCCCTCGGTGGCATCGGGTTCCTCGCCGTCTGCGGCGGCCTGCTGCTGCTCACCACATTCATCACCGCCCTGACCGCGCTCATCACGCAGCTCATCACCCTCGCCGCCGTCATCTTCGGCGGCTGGATCGCCGTGCAGGTCTTCAGCGCGAGCAGCCACAAGGGCGGCAACACCTTCAACATCCGCAAGGCCGTCTTCAAGCGCAACCACTTCAACGGCTGACAGGAGCCCACGTGTTCGAGATCCGCGTCATCTGCGACCCCGCCGACACTGACCGTGTCGTCGCCGCACTGGACGGCACATTCACCGTCGGCACCGTGACCGTCTGCCCAACCCACGACGGCAAGCGACACCGCCTGTACGCCCCCGCCGACCTCCGCCCCACCCCGGCGGACTGGCCCACCCCCGAGGAGGCGTACTCCAAGGCGCCCAGCATCGTCAGCGAGATCGGCTGGACCGCGCGCACCATCGCCACGGCCGAGTGCTTCACCGAGCTGGACCGGGAGTTCTACCTGCGCAAGGCCGCCCTGCTGGACCGCATCGCGCTCATGGACGAACCCACCCCCGCCAGCGGCCTCGCCACCGAGACCGCCGAAGCGGCGGCCGTCTCCCTGCTCGACATGGACCAGCCCGGCCTGATCTGCGACCCGCGCGCCTACGTCCGCCAGCAGTACGCCCTCCTGGCCGTCGACGACCAGTAGCTACGCCAAGGGCGGCCCCCACCTCACGCCAATGAACGCGGGGCCGCCCTTGTCCACCTGCCACTCAACTGACCTGTGGAGGTCTTCCAGCATGACGCAACCCACCGTCATCCGGCGAGTGCCGGACACGTTCCGCCCGTTCCGGGTGCTGGACGCCTACTCGTGCATCGGCGGCGGCACCAAGGGCATCAAGCGAGCCATCCCGGGCGTGCACGTCACCGGTGTCGACGTCCAGGCGCAGCCGGACTACTGCGGCGACGCCTTCCACCAGGGCGACGCTATCGAGTTCATCCGCGCGCACGGCCACGAGTTCGACTTCATCCATGCCTCTCCGCCCTGCCAGGGCGAGGGCGCTCCCACTAAGGGCACCAATCGGGCTCGCAACGCAGCCATCGGCCGGACCTATCCGCGGCTCATCGCCCCCACCCGGGCCGCGCTGGAAGCGACCGGGCGGCCGTACGTGATGGAGAACGTGGCCGGCTCCGAGGTCCGCAAAGACCTGCGTCTGTGCGGCGAGATGTTCGGCCTAGGCGTGATCATGCACCGCTACTTCGAGTTGGGAGGCTGGACCACTCCGCAACCGGCCCACCCCCGGCACCGGGGCTACGTGCGCGGCTGGCGTCACGGCGTCTACCGCGACGGCCCCTACGTCGCCGCGTACGGCGCCGGCGGAGGCAAGGCCACCGTGGAGGAGATCCGCACGGCCAAGGGCATCGACTGGTCCACCGACCACCTGCGCCTGCGGGAGGCACTCCCGCCCGCCTACACCGAATGGATCGCCCACGCCTACCTCGCCACCCTCGCACCCGCGCTGGAGGTAGCCGCATGAGCACGCTGCACGAACCCCTGCGGACCGCGCTGACCCTGGCCGCCACCGGTGTCCCGGTGCTGCCCCTGCGCGAGGGCAAGGCACCGTTCGGCAACTGCCACCGGTGCGCGAACAACGCGTGCGGCGGCCGGCCGAACATGAAGAGCGCTGGACTGTGCCGCTGCCCTGGTGTCTGCCACGCGTGGGCCGCCGCCACCACCGACCCGGCCGTCCTCACCTCCCCGGCCTGGACGGCCGCATGGCGGCGGGCTGTCTGCGTCGCCTACCACCCGGGCGCCGCCGGGGTGACCGTGGTGGACCTGGACGACGCAGCGGCCGTCGACTGGGCCCGCGCTGCTCTGCCCGCCACACGGGCCGTGCGGACGACGCGCGGTGAGCACTGGATCTACCGGGGCACCATGCCGTCGCACAACGCGGTCCGTCCTGGTGTCGACATCAAGTCGACCATGGCCTACGCCCGGTATCTCGGGCCCGGCACCGGCACCATCACCGCCCTGCCGGACACCGTCCGCGCGCTGGCCGTGAAAGAACCGCCCGCCGTCCGGCCATCGCCCCGTTCCGTCTCCGTGCCCGCACGGTCCGACGGCGGGCAGTGCCCGCACCGCACGCCCGTC
The DNA here is from genome assembly GCF_042959065.1 of Streptomyces sp. NPDC007929. NCBI lineage: Bacteria > Bacillati > Actinomycetota > Actinomycetes > Kitasatosporales > Streptomycetaceae > Streptomyces > Streptomyces sp. NPDC007929. The sequence goes on from NZ_JBIBKD010000005.1 coordinate 156,705, forward strand.
TTCCTGGAACGCGGCATCACCATGGCGGAGCAGCGCATCACGCAGGCCCGTAGCGCGATCCACGCCACCGTGTACGGGGCGTTCCTGGCCGTGCTGTCGACCCACGGCCGGTGCGGCTGCCTCACCGACACCCACGTCGCCCGGTTGTTCACCGCCGCGCAGGCCAAAGGCGAAACCCTGCGGCACTGCACGGACGCGTGGACCAACGCCCGCACCACGTTGGGACTGTGACCATGTCCGACGACGACAAGAACCCCGCACGCGAGGTCATCACCGACTACGCGCAATCCCACTTCCGGTACTTCCGCACCGCCGATGGCACCGTGTACGCGCAGAGGAACGGCCACCCCGTGGCCCGCCCGATCCGCTCCCAGGGCACCACGGGAAGCCACCGGCAGGAACTCATGGTCGGACTGTTCAAGGACGGCATCGGCGTGTTCAACGGCACCGCCATGAAGGAGGCGCTCGACTTGATCGAGGCACTCGCGCTGACCGAGGACGTGCAGCCCGTGCACATCCGCGTCGCCCCTGGATTCGACGGGGCCACGTGGCTCGACCTGGGCCGCAGCGACGGGCAGTCCGTGCGGATCCACCCCACCGGCTGGGACATCCGCACCCCGGACCCGCGTGAGGTGTGTTGGCGGCGCACCCAGCTCACCGGGGAACTGCCCCTGCCGGTCAAGGACACCGACGGCAAGGGCATCGATCTGCTGATGCGGCTGTGCAACTTCGCCACAGCGGAGACCGAGTGCCTGGCCATCGCCTGGCTCATCGGCTGCCTGGGGCCGACGGTGCCCGTCCCGGCGCCGTTCCTCACCGGGCCGCAGGGGGCGGGCAAGTCCACCGGTGGGCGGATGCTCGTGCGGATCATCGAGGGCATGACCGGGGACCTGCGCCGGGCCCCGAAGGATGAGGAGAACCTGATCACGGCGGTGGCGGCCGGTTGGGTCACCGCCCTGGACAACCTCTCCCACATGACTCCGGAGCTGTCCGACGCGATGTGCTGCATCGTGACCGGGGCGGAGAACGTCAAGCGCGCCCTGTTCACCGATGGGGACGTCTTCCGCGTCGGCTACCGCCGTCCCCTGCTGCTGACCGGCATCGACGTCGGTGTCATCCGGCCGGACCTCGCCGAACGGCTGTTGCCCCTGCGGCTGGAACGCCCCCGCGTCCGACGCACGGAGGCGGAACTGTGGTCCGACTTCGCGGAGGTGCTGCCCGTCATCCTCGGCTCGCTCCTGGACCTCACCGTGCAGGTGCGCGCGGCTGAGGCGGATATCCCGACGGACCTGCGCATGGCCGACTTCGCGCACCTGTGTGCGCAGCTCGACGCGGCCACCGGTCTGGGGGCGCTGGCTGCCTACCGGGCCAGCCTGGACGACCTCAATGACGACGTCATCGAGGGCGACTTGCTAGCGCAGACGGTCCTCAAGCACGCCGCCGGCATCGCCCCGGGCGCCGAGCAGCGGATGACGTCCGCTGAGTGGCTGCACTGCCTCACCGGCCTCTACACGGGCGAGGACTTCCGTCCCCTGCCTAAAGGGTGGCCGACCACCGGCAAGGTGCTCTCAGACCGCCTCAAGCGCCTTCAGCCCACCCTCGCCGCCCGGGGCGTCCTCATCGACTGGGGGCGCACCAAAACGTCCCGCTACATCGAGATCGCCCGGCCGTCCTCCGCACCGCCGCCGCACGAGCAGGAACCGGCCTTCTGACCGCGCGGCACCACGGCTGCCGGAACAAGCAAGAGGAGCACCCGGCGGCGCGTGCTCCTCTTGCTGTGCGGCGGCGGCGCCGCCCTGCGATGGACGCGCCGCGAAGCGGCCCCTTCTTCACACTCTCAGCCGCGCACCACTACAGACACCACCCCTCGCTTGTCCGAAGTAGAAGACCCTGCGTCACCTGCGTCACCCACACCCCGTAAATGGTCTGTGACCTGCTGAAAGAGCGGTGACGCAGACGGCCTATTTCCACGTCACCCTGCGTCACCCGCGTCACCCGATGACGAAGGCCTGTGTCACCGGTGACGCACCCCCAGGTTCCTGCGTCACCTCGAAGCCGCAGGTCAGAGGCGTGAATGACGCAGATGACGCGGGTGACGCAGAAATCCGCACCTCGGACAGACACGGACCCGCTTGCCCACCCTGCCCGCTGAACTCTCCGAAGGAGTCACTGCCTTGGCCCGCCCCAAGATGCTCAAGCTCCCCGAAGTCCTCGAAGAGATCGAGATGAGCCGCGCCGCGTTCTACCGCATGCGCGCCCGCGGCAAGGCCCCCAAGCTCATCAAGCTCCCCAACGGACAGCTCCGCTGTCGCCGCAGCGACCTGGACGCGTGGTGGGCCGAGCACGAGATGTGCGCCTGACCACGACCGACCCGAGGGGACCTCGCGGTTTGGCGAGGTCCCTTCTCCGTGAAGGAGAGCCATGCACAGCTACGACGTGCGCATTTGGAGCATCCGGAAGCGTCCGAGCAAGGCCGCGCCGTTCCAACTGCGGTGGCAGGTGGACGGCAAGGAGCACCAAGAGAAGTTCGCTACCAAGACACTCGCCGATGCGCGCCGCGCGGAGCTGCTGACAGCCACACGCAAGGGCGAGCCGTTCGACACGGAAACCGGGCTCCCCGTCTCCGAGGTGCGAGAGCGAAACCGCACGAACTGGTACACCCATGCTCGCGCGCACGCGGCCCGAAAGTGGCCGACAGCAGCAGCGAAGCACCGCGCGAGTATCTCGGAGAGCCTGACCATCGCCACGATGGCGCTGTGCCCGGCCGGGAAGGGCCGACCGGCGGACGAACTCTTGCGCCGCGCGCTTTACCAGTGGGGATTCAACGCGGGCCGCCACGGCCAGGAACCGCCAGAGGCGGAAGGCAAGGCGCTGGCATGGGTGGAGCGCAACGCGCCGGCCGTGGTCGACCTCGACAGCGCCCAGCGCGTGCGGGCGGTGCTGGAACACCTGGCCAAGCGGCAGGACGGCAAGCCGGCCGCCGCCAACACGTTCCGGCGCCGCCGCGCGGTGCTGAGCAACTGCCTGCGCCTGGCCGTCGAACACGAGCTGCTGCCCGGCAACCCGCTGCACCGCGTCCACTGGGAAACCCCCAAGGCGGTAGAGGAGCTGGACGTGCGGAGCGTCGCCACGCCGGCGCAGGCACGGGCCCTTCTGGACGCCGTCCGCGCTCAGGGGCCCCGTGGGGCGCACTTGGTCGCGTTCTTCGCGTGCATCTACTACGCGGCGATGCGACCCGAGGAGGTGTCCATGCTCAGCGCTGAACAGTGCGACCTCCCGTCGGACGGGTGGGGCCGTCTCATGCTGGCCGGCGCACGGCCACAGGTCGGATCGGCGTGGACGGACGATGGCAAGCCGTACGAGGAACGGCAACTGAAGCACCGGGCCCATCGCGCGGTCCGACCGGTGCCCATCCCGCCCGTGCTGGTCGGCATCCTGCGGGACCACCTGGAAGTGTCCGGGACCACGGCCGACGGTCGGCTGTTCAGCGCCGTGCGGGGTGGCCCGGTTCGGTCGCAGGAGTACGGGGCGGTGTGGAAGGAGGCCCGGCGGAAGGCGCTTACGCCCGCGCAGGTCGCCTCTCCGCTGGCCGCCATCCCGTACGACCTTCGGCACGCGTGTGTGTCGTTCTGGCTCCGCTCCGGGGTGAGCCTGGCCGAGACGGCACGCCGCGCGGGCCAGAGCGTCGCTGTACTTCAGCGCTACTACGCCAAGGTGCTGGATGGCGAGGAGGACAGGATGAACGCCCTGATCGATCAGGGTTTGGCGGAACACGCGGAGGGGGCCGAGGGGCGCTGATTCTTGGCCGCAGGTTGGCCGCACGCACTGGTCAGAGGTGGGATACCGCTGAACCAGGGTGAGACAGGGTGCATGCAGAAGGGGTGCCCCTCCGGAGAGGGGCACCCCTTCTGACCTGCAACATCTATGACCTGCGCGGAGGCGGTGGGATTTGAACCCACGGTGACATCGCTGCCACGACGGTTTTCAAGACCGTTCCCTTCGGCCGCTCGGGCACGCCTCCCCGCGCCGGCCGTGATCGGCGGCGCGGGGACAAGGGTAACGGGTCGGTGCGGGCGGGTGGGGGTCAGTTGTCGCCGACGCGGGAGCCGAGCGTGACCTCGACCGTGTGCTGCTTGCCGCCGCGCTCGTAGGTGATGGTGACCTTGTCGCCGGGCTGGTGGGTCCAGATCTCGCCGATCAGCGTGGGGCCGGAGTCGATCACCCGGTCGTCGAGCTTGGTGATGACGTCGCCGGGCTTGAGGCCCGCGTCGGCGGCCGGGCCGCCCGGCTCGACCGGTGCCGCGCCGCCCGCGCCCTGGTCGGTGATCTGCGCGCCCTCGGAGCTGTCGTCCAGGGAGACGGACGCGCCGATCTTCGCGTACACCGGCTTGCCGTTCTTGATCAGCTCCTGGGCTACGTACTTGGCCTGGTTGATCGGGATGGCGAAGCCCAGGCCGATCGAGCCCGACTGCCCGGTGCCGAAGCCGCCGTTGCCGGTGGACTGGATCGCGGAGTTGATGCCGATGACATTGCCCTGCGCGTCCAGCAGCGGACCGCCGGAGTTGCCCGGGTTGATCGAGGCGTCGGTCTGCAGGGCGCTCATGTACGACGCCTGGCTGCCGCTGCCGTCGCTGGAGGCCACCGGGCGGTTCTTGGCGCTGATGATGCCCGTCGTCACCGTGTCGGACAGGCCGAACGGGGCGCCGATCGCGATGGTCGAGTCGCCGACGGCCACCTTGTCCGAGTCGCCGAGGGTGAGCGGCTTCAGGTCGGCGGGGGCGTCCTTGAGCTTGATGACGGCCACGTCGTAGCCCTGCGCGTGACCGACGACCTCCGCGTCGTACTTCTTGCCGGTCGGGAAGGTCGCCGTGAGCTTGCCACCGTCCACCGCGTCCGCCACCACGTGGTTGTTGGTGACGATGTGGCCCTGCTTGTCGAAGACGAAGCCCGTGCCGGTGCCGCCCTCGCCGCTGGTGCTCTCGGCCTCGATGGTGACCGTGCTGGGCAGCGCCTTGGCGGCGACACCCGCGGTCGTGCCGGGGTCACGCTTGACGTCACCGCCGTTCGCGGAGGCCGAGACCGTCGTCGAGCCGGTGCTCTCGTCGTTGTCCTTCGCCAACACGTAGCCGAGCCCGCCGCCGATGCCGCCCGCCACCAGCGCGGCCACCAGGACCGCGGCGACCAGACCGCCGCGCCCGCGGCCGGACTTCGGCGCCGGCTGCTGGTACGACGAACCCCAGCCGCCCGGTCCGGCCCCGGAACCGCCGTCGCCGTAGGGGGCGGTCGGCGGCGGGGGCGGGGGCCAGGACGGGTCGGGGGCGGAAGAGGATGAGGAGGCGGTGGCAGGGTCGCCGGGGTGACCGGCGTCCCTGGCTGCGCCCTGCCCCTGCGGGTCCGGTGCCTGGGCGTCCTGACCGTACGGCCCCTGGGGAGCCTGCCCCTGAGGAGCCTGTGCCTGGGGCGGCTGTGCCTGGGGCGCCGGAGCAGCGGGAGCGTCCACCGGCACGGGGGGTGCGGACGGGGCGGGGGGTACCGCGGTGCCCTCGTTCTCGGTGCTCACAGCTTCTCTCCTAGATCCACGGCTGTTTTCCGGGTCGCACTCGGTCACGCTTGTCCACGCCGTCCGACGGTCCGGCGCGCTGCAGCTGTGCTTGTCCCTTTGTATGCCGTCAGCTTTTCCCACAGGCCGTCAGAGCACCATAAGCGGTGCCTGTGCGTCCGCGGCCATTCTTTATATAGGTCATTACTGGCGATAAGGATGCAATCCCAATGCCTCCGTCCGGACCTGTCCCACCGTCGAGTCCGTCCGACCGGACGCGTACCCGCACTCGGTGGCACCATGACGCGGTGACCCACGCACGACAGCATGTGATTCAAGTCGTCGCCCACCGCGGAGCCTCCGAGGACGCCCCGGAACACACCCTGGCCGCGTACACCAAGGCGATCGAGGACGGCGCGGACGCCCTCGAATGCGATGTGCGCCTCACCGCCGACGGCCACCTGGTGTGCGTACACGACCGCCGGATCAACCGTACGTCCAACGGCCGTGGCGCGGTCTCCGCGCTGGAGCTCGCCGACCTCGCCGCCCTGGACTTCGGCTCCTGGAAGACGGGCGAGGCCTGGAGGGGACGCGACGAGGAGCCCGACTGGGAGCACCGCCCGGAGGACCGCGAGGCGACCTCCGTCCTCACCCTGGAGCGGCTGCTGGAACTCGTCGCCGACGCCGGACGCCGCGTGGAACTGGCCATCGAGACCAAGCACCCCACCCGCTGGGCCGGCCAGGTCGAGGACCGGCTGCTGGTCCTGCTGAAGCGGTTCGGACTCGACGCCCCGGCCACCGCGGAAGAGTCCCAGGTGCGGGTCATGAGCTTCTCCGCCCGCTCGCTGCACCGCGTGCGTGCCGCCTCGCCGAGCCTCCCGACGGTCTACCTGACGCAGTTCCTCTCCCCCCGGCTGCGCGACGGACGGCTGCCCCCGGGCGTACGGATCGCAGGCCCCTCCATCCGCATCGTGCGCAACCACCCCACGTACATCCAGCGCCTCAAGCAGGCCGGGCACCAGGTGCACGTGTGGACCGTGAACGAGCCCGAGGACGTGGACCACTGCGTCGAACTGGGCGTCGACGCCATCATCACCAACCGCCCGCGCGCGGTACTGGACCAGCTCGGCCGCTGATCACCGGCCCCGAACCCCCGACTCCTGGCCTCGGCGCCCTCAACCTCTCAAGTCACACCAGAACCACGCACACCCCTTGACCCCACGCCTCGACGGGCGGGATCCTCCCTTATCGGCCACACCGATGATTTCCAGCCATGTGATTACAGGGAGTGCTCCGGCGCGTTCGTTCCGTATTCACGCATGGTGAATGCGTCACCGGACGTGGATTGGCCGGTTTCCGGTACAGGCCAATGGGGCATCCACACCGTGGCGTGGGGCGAAGGAGGTCTCGGGGGTGGCGTTGGTGGTGGCACAGGAGGTGCCCACGTCGTCGAGCATGGCCGTACCCCATGGCCCTGCGGGCGTGGGGGAAGCGCGACACCGGATGCGTACGCAGCTGCGCAGAGGTGGCGTCGCGGAATCGGTCATCGACGACGCCGTGCTGATCCTTTCCGAGCTCTTGAGCAATGCGTGCAAGCACGGCAGGCCGCTGGGCGACGCGTTCGCCGGTGACGGTGACGTCCGTGCCGCGTGGCGTGTGGAACCGGCCGGCCGGCTCGTCGTGGAGGTCACGGACGGCGGCGGCCCGACCCGCCCCGCCCCCGCGACCCCGTCGGTCACGGCACACGGCGGCCGCGGGCTGAACATCATCACCGCGCTCGCCGACGACTGGGGCGTGCGGGACGACATCCGCGGCGAGGTCACCGTGTGGGTCATCGTCCACGACGACGTCCACGACCCGGACGCGGGCCACCGCCGCGACGACTTCGCCACGCGCGTCATCGCCCCCGCGGTCTCCCACATACCGGGGCTCGACTTCGCGGACGCCTTCGACGACATGGACTGAGACGACATGGACTGAGCGATGAACTGAGCGGAGGGCCGGGCGCTGAACCGGTGGCGGTTGTCCACAGGGCCCCGTCGCCGCGGCCCGAACGGCTAGGCTCGCGACCGTACGAGACGAGCCGTAACCGGGAGACCCATCGATGGCCAAGAAGCGACCCCAGACGAAGGCCAAGCGCCCGCAGACCACGGGCGGAGCCCGCACCGCTGGTGCCGATGGAGACGTTCCGGTCGTCGGCGCTCGCGAGCCCTGCCCCTGCGGCAGCGGCCGCCGCTACAAGGCCTGCCACGGCCGGGCCGCCTCGCACGCCGTGACCGAGCTGGTGCACCGCCCCTTCGAGGGCCTGCCCGGCGAGTGCGACTGGGTGGCCCTGCGCGAGCTGGTCCCGGCGGCCACGGTCGGGCTGACCCTCAAGGACGGCCTGCCCGAAGGCGTCCCGGCGGTCACCCTGGCCACGGTCCTGCCCATGGCCTGGCCGGCGCTGCGCCGCGACGACGGCTCGGTCCTGCTCGGCCTGCAGAACGACACCTCGTCCGGCGACATCAGCCGCGACCTCGCCGACACCCTCCAGCGCGCCCTGGAAGCCGATCCGGGCACGCCCGTCCAGGGCCGCCGCGCCCCGGCCGACGGCCCGCGGCTGCAGGACCTGCTCGACCCCGAGGGCGCGTTCGAGCCAGAAGTGCACAGCGGCTTCGAGTTCTGGGTGCCGGACCCGGAGAACGCCACGCCCGACGTGACCGCCTCCCTGGAGCGGGCCAACTCGGCGGCCATCCCGACCGTCAAGCTCCAGGGCGTGGACGCCGCGTACTGGTGCGAGACGCCGGAGAAGAACCACCTGCGGTGGGTCATGCCGCACGCCGAGGAGCTGCTTCTGGACGCGCTCGCGCGGCTGCACGCAGCGGGCCGCTCCAGCCTCGGCGAGGGCACCCGCCTGGTCGGTTCCTTCCGCGCTCACGGACTCACCGTGCCGGTGTGGGACCTGCCCAGCGGGGTCACGGCCGAGGACGTCGAGAAGCCGGCCGCGGAGTTCGCCGAGCGCCTCGCCGCCGCCCTGGCGACGGACGCGCCGCTCACCCCGGACGAGCGCCGTGCCCGCGGCGGCCTCACCAACCGGCAGGTCACGCTCAGCTGACGCCCGCCTCGCCCGCCTCGGGCTCAGCTGACGCCCGCCTCGGCCTCTCGGGCTCAGCTGACGCCCGCCTCGCCCGCCTCGGCACCCGGGCCGGCCGGACCACCGGCCGGCCGGGTTGTCGCGCCTTCGACGGTTCACAACTCCCGTCGGGGACAAGCCAGTCGGTGACCGGAAAGACGAGTTCGAATTTGCGAACCGCCGATCTCTTGTTACCGTTCCTGTAGCCCGGTTGCTGGTGCATCCCCCGTCGCCAGCAACCGGGTCTTTGCGTCCGCACTCCCGTGCACCGGACCGAGCCGCTCGCCAACTCCCCTTTTCCGCAGGTCAGTTGCTTCCCGAGCGCAGCAGCAGCGGGCCCAGCCCGCCCCGCTCGGCGAACTCCGCGACGGCCGTGTACGCCGCCGGATTCCCATGTGCGGGCTCCCGGGGCGTCTCACAGGTGCCCGGCTCGTCCTCCGCCCCCACGGCGCACGTCATGCGCACGTTTCGGTCGTCCGGGCCCATCAGGCTCAGCACGGCGTCCAGCGCCTCGCCCGTCGCGTTGCGGTAGTAGGTCCGCGCCCAGGTCTGCGCACCCTGCGTCACCACACAGGTCTGCGCCTCGATGCCGTCGGGGGAGGAGAGTTCGGGGCCGCAGCGCACGGCGGTCGACAGTCCCTGGCCGAGCGCGGGGAGAGCGGCGGCGGAGGGCTCCGGCGCCCCGGGCGCCTTGCCGTCGGCGCGCGGGGCAGGCCGTAGGGCACCGGAACCGGACACTCGGGCGTCGCCACTCACCGACCCGGCGGCCTCCTTCGAGCCCGCGGCGCCCACCGACCCGGCAGCGCCCATGGAACCCTTGGACCCCGCAGGCCCCGTGGCACCCACCGACCCCGCGGACGCCGCCGCCAGCGGTAGTGCGATCGCGCACGCCGCCAGGACGCCCGCGAGGGCGAGGAATCTGGTCTTTCGGGAGTCCCGGGAACGCTTTCGGGAGTCCCGGGAGTCCCGGGGACGCCCCCGGGCATGTCGCCGCATGGTTCCGGAACTTAACGCGCCGGGGCGGACACCGGGCCCGGCGCGCCCGACAGCCCTACAACTCGGGCGCGCTCACACCCGTACGAGTGAGCGCCTCGACCACGGCGTCCACCACGGCCTCGACGTCGGGCAGCCACGGGGAGGCCGATCCGGGCAGCGGCGCGCGCTCCCAGCGGATCTCGCCACCACCGGTCTCGGACGGAGGCAGGGCCAGATACCCGCCCTCGCTGTGGAAGCGGAGGGAGCCGGGTACGAAGTCCTTGGCGTAGAGCAGCTCACCGAGCTGCTCCATGGAGTACGGCTTGACGAGGATCGCCCAGCGGGCGGGGGAGGCCACGACCGGGCCGAGCCGCATGCCCATCCGGTCGAGCGCCTTGAGGGCGCGGGCGGCCGGCAGGGCCGGCAGGGAGACCGCGCAGGGGGCCTGGCCGCCGGTGGCCAGGACGATCGGCGCCGTCGGCCGGTTGCCCCACCACCAGCGCACCATGCGTGCGTCGGTGGTGGCCGCGAGGAGGCCGGGGTCGAAGGGATGCGCGCCGGGCACCGTGCAGTCGGGGTCGGGGCAGCTGCAGCGGGAGTGCCCCTGCGGGTCCGCCGCCACGCCCGGGAGTACGGGCCACCGCCACTGCGTCGCATAGGTCAGGGCCGCGTCGATCAGCTCAGGCTTGTCGTCGCCGCGCTGGGACAAGAGCCTGCGTCGCCTTCCGAGGATCTCGCGCATGAGCGCTCGTTCCTTTCCGTTGCACGCCTGGCAACACCGTGGTCCACGTCACATCATGTGTCGATCACTTCACTGTGCGTACCTGTTGGCGCATCACACCCCTGCTTGAAGCAAGGGGAACCCCTCCGGGTCGAGCTTTGGGCTGCCTCCACGGCCGCCCGCCCATACTGGGTCTGTCGAAAGCACGGGCGTGGCGCAGGGGTGGCGAAGTATGGCGTTTGCCGTCGCGCGTATTTCTCTCCGCCTCCGCCACGGGAGGATGGGGCACGGTCGTCGGTGGATAGGACGCCCGGTTCCGTCACCAGGTTCCGGGTGGTTCCCAACCACCCCTGGCCTTTACCGAGTAGGTACCCATCACGACCGTTGTGACGCTCCGTCGAGCAAGCCCAGTCGACCGCAATAAGCCGTCCCCTGAGGCAGTTTTAAGCCAACTTTGCATTTCCGCAAGAGGAAGGGGAGTTGTTCCCGCGCACCTCACGGACACCAGGAATCCCGGCAGGACAATGCTGGACATCTCCTCACGAGTGCGTGTACATGTGGAGACACTGCTAGCGACGCAGAATGACATGGGGGTTTGCGATGCTTTTGAGCAGTACGTACCGGTTGGAAGGCCGGACGCCATGAACGCTCCGCACCCTCCGAAAGTGGCTGGAATCGATTCAACGGTTCCGGCACCCGCACACACTGTCGCGCCCGTGGCGGCGGGTTCGCCCCCGGCCGTCCCCGCACCTCCCCCGGTCCCTCCCAGCGCCGTGCTCCAGGACCGACTCGCCGGCTGGGTCTCCGACCTCACCACCCTGCACGAACTCACCGAACGCCTGGCCCGCACGGCCACCCTCGACGAGGCGCTCCAGGAACTGCTGGAGGCCGGCGCCGCCCTGGTGGGCGCCCGGCGCGGCCTCGTCGTCCTGGAACCGGGCGACGGACTCGGCCCGGACACCACCATCGGCCTGGGTCTGGCCCGCGCCGATCTCGGCCACATCGAGACGGTGCCGCGCAGCGCCCTGTCCTACGGGCGGATCCTCGAAGGCCTGCCGGGCGGCGAGGGCGGCATCGCCGTGCCCGACCTGTTCGCGCAGGAGGGGCTCGACCCCCGCCACCGCGACGTCGCCGCCCGCCTCGGCTACGCCGCCAGCTACGCCCTGCCCCTGGCCACCGACCCCGCCGGCCGCCTCGGCGCCGCCGTGTGGCTCTACGACGAGCCCGCCGAACCGGGCGAGCGGCAACGCCACCTCGCCGGGCTCTACACGCGCTACGCCGCCGAGCACCTGGCCCGGCTCCTCGAACTGGAACGCACGCGCACGTCCATGGCCACGATGTCCGACGAGCTGCTGCCCGCGCGGCTGCCCCGGGTCGCGGGCGTCCAGCTGGCCGCCCGGCACCGCACCGGCCCGCGCGGCGGCGGCGACTGGTACGACGCCCTGCCGCTGCCCGACGCCGCCCTGGGCCTGGCCGTGGGGTCCGTCACCGGCTCGGGGCCCAGCGCGGTCGCCGCGATGGGACGGCTGCGGGCGTCGCTGCGCGCCTACGCCGTGATGGAGGGGGAGGACCCGGTCGCCGTCCTGTCCGATCTGGAGCTGCTGCTGCGGCTGACCGAGCCGGCCCGCTCGGCCACCGCTCTGTTCGGCTACTGCGAACCGGCGGCGCGCAAGATCACGCTGGCCGGTGCCGGGCACAGCCCGCCGCTGCTGATCGGACCGCGCCGCACCGAGTTCGTCGAGACCTCCGTCTCAGCCCCGCTGGGCATGCTCGCCTGCTGGGAGGCGCCGAGCGTGGAGATCCTCGCCGAACCCGGAGAGACGGTTCTGCTGTACACCGACGGGCTGCTGCACCGCACCGGCGAGGCCACCGACCGCGCCTTCGCCCGGCTGCACACGGCGGCGGCCGGAGTGCCCAGGGCCCTGCGCGGCGACCCCGGCGCGATCGCCGACCACGTCCTGCGGAGCGTGCTGCCGGACGGGCTGGACGCCGCGGAGGGTGCGGAGGACGTCGTCCTGCTGGCGGTCCGCTTCGAGTAACGCTCCTCGTCATCGCCCCGGGCCCGGTTCCGCGCCGCCGTACAGTGGAGGACGGTCCAGTGCCGTATCGAGGAGGATGACCGTGGCCGAGGAGCTCACCCCGGCAGTGCCGGATTCCGCTGCTGACGCAGTGGGCCCGGACGAGAGCGAAGAGCCGATCAAGCAGCGGAAGAACGGACTGTACCCGGGCGTGTCCGACGAGCTTGCCGAGAACATGAAGAGCGGCTGGGCCGACACCGAGCTGCGCGACCTCGAGCCCATCCCCCAGGCCGCCGAGACCGCCGCCCGCCGGGCCGCGCTCTCCGCGCGCTTCCCGGGTGAGCGCCTGGTGATCCCCGCGGGCAACCTGAAGACCCGCTCGAACGACACCGAGTACGCCTTCCGCGCCTCCGTCGAGTACGCCTACCTCACCGGCAACCAGACGGAGGACGGCGTCCTGGTCCTGGAGCCCAAGGACGAGGGCCACGAGGCGACGATCTACCTCCTGCCGCGCTCCGACCGGGAGAACGGCGAGTTCTGGCTGAACGGCCAGGGCGAGCTGTGGGTGGGCCGCAGGCACTCCCTCACCGAGGCCGGGACGCTGTACGGCATCCCCGCCTCCGACGTGCGCGAGCTGGCCGGGGCCCTGCGCGAGGCCACCGGGCCGGTGCGGGTCGTGCGCGGCTACGACGCCGGCATCGAGGCGGCCCTGACCGACAAGGTCACCGCCGAGCGCGACGAGGAGCTGCGGGTCTTCCTCTCCGAGGCGCGCCTGGTCAAGGACGAGTTCGAGGTCGGCGAGCTGCAGAAGGCGGTCGACTCGACCGTGCGCGGCTTCGAGGACGTCGTGAAGGTCCTCGACAAGGCCGAGGCGACCTCCGAGCGGTACATCGAGGGCACGTTCTTCCTCCGCGCGCGCGTGGAGGGCAACGACGTCGGCTACGGCACGATCGCCGCGGCCGGGCCGCACGCCTGCACATTGCACTGGGTGCGCAACGACGGGGCGGTCCGCCCGGGTGAGCTGCTGCTGCTCGACGCGGGGGTGGAGACGCACACGTACTACACGGCCGACGTGACGCGCACGCTGCCGATCAACGGACGGTTCAGCGATCTCCAGCGCACGATCTACGACGCCGTGTACGAGGCCCAGGAGGCCGGGATCGCGGCGGTGAAGCCCGGCGCGAAGTACCGCGACTTCCATGACGCCGCGCAGCGGGTACTGGCCGAGAAGCTCGTCGAGTGGGGCCTCGTCGAGGGGCCCGTGGAGCGGGTGCTGGAGCTCGGGCTGCAGCGGCGCTGGACGCTGCACGGCACCGGGCACATGCTCGGCATGGACGTGCACGACTGCGCTGCCGCGCGGGTCGAGGCGTATGTGGACGGCGTCCTCGAACCGGGGATGTGCCTGACCGTGGAACCCGGGCTGTACTTCCAGGCGGACGACCTCACCGTGCCCGAGGAGTACCGGGGTATCGGGGTGCGGATCGAGGACGACATCCTCGTGACGGAGGACGGGAACCGGAACCTGAGCGCGGCGCTGCCCCGGCGTTCGGATGAGGTCGAGGCGTGGATGGCGTCGCTCAAGGGCTGACGTTCGGGTGCGGGTGATCTGTGGCTCGTCGCCCTCTCGCGGCGGAGCCGCACCGCGCCTCAGCCCCGCCCCCCCCTGAGACCTCAGGCCGCCCAGCCGGGCCTGGGGCTCGGGGGCGCCCTGGGGGCACCGGCCGGAGTCGTCCGACCGGTCGGTCAAGAAACAGCAGGTCAGCGGTAGTTGACGTATGAGATCATGGCCGACCTTGCCGGTCCGACTCGGGGAACAGGCGCGATCATCATGACGAACGTATCGACGGCGCTGACCATGCAGGACGCCATCCTCACGCTCCAGAAGTACTGGAGCGACAACGGCTGCATGATCACGCAGCCGCTGAACACCGAGGTCGGAGCCGGTACGGCCAACCCGGCCACGGCGCTGCGGGTGCTCGGTCCCGAGCCGTGGAGCGTCGCCTACGTGGAGCCGAGCGTACGGCCCGACGACTCGCGCTACGGCGAGAACCCCAACCGGCTCCAGACCCACACCCAGTTCCAGGTGATCCTCAAGCCCGACCCGGGCAACCCGCAGGAGCTGTATCTGGGCAGCCTGCGGGCGCTCGGCGTCGACCTGAACGCGCACGACGTGCGGTTCGTCGAGGACAACTGGGCCTCGCCCGCCCTCGGCGCCTGGGGGCTGGGCTGGGAGGTCTGGCTGGACGGCATGGAGATCACCCAGTTCACCTACTTCCAGCAGGTCGGCGGCGTCGCCCTGGACCCGGTGTCGGTGGAGATCACCTACGGCCTCGAACGCATCCTGATGAACCTTCAGGGCGTGTCCCACTTCAAGGACATCGCGTACGCGCCGGGCATCACCTACGGCGAGGTGTTCGGGCAGAACGAGTACGAGATGAGCCGCTACTACCTCGACGACGCCGACATCGACACCAACCAGCGGCTGTTCGACTCGTACGCGGCCGAGGCCCGGCGCCTGCTGGACCTGGAGCTGCCGGTCCCGGCGTACACCTACGTGCTCAAGTGCAGCCACACCTTCAACGTGCTCGACGCGCGCGGTGCGATCAGCACCACCGAGCGGGCCAAGGCGTTCTCGCTGATGCGGGGCCTGACCCATGAGACGGCCAAGCTGTGGGAGCGGCGGCGGGCCGCGCTGGAGCACCCGCTCGGACAGGCCGCCGCGCCCGCACCGGCCGAGCGGGCCGTGCTGCCCAAGGTGCCCGGCGTCGAGACGCTGCTGTTCGAGATCGGCGTCGAGGAGCTGCCCTACGCCGACGTCCCAGCGACCACCGAGGCGGTACGCGAGTCGGTCACCGCCAAGCTCGCCGCGACCCGGCTGGGGCACGGCGCGATCAACGTGCTGGCCACCCCCCGCCGGATCGTGATCACCGTCGACGGGGTGCAGCCGCGCGAGCGGGACACCATGCAGACCGTGCGCGGGCCGAAGGTCGCCGCCGCCTTCAAGGACGGCGCTCCCACTCCCGCGCTGCTGGGCTTCGCCCGCAGCCAGGGCGCCGAACCGACCGATGTGCGGATCGTCGAGGTCAAGGGGGTCGAGTACGTGGCCCTGACCCGGCACGAGGAGGGCCGCCCGGCCGTCGAAGTGCTCAGCGATCTGCTGGCCGAGGTCGTCTCCGGGCTGCGGGCCGGGCGCAACATGCGCTGGAGCGACCCGGGGCTGTCGTTCTCGCGTCCGGTGCGCTGGCTGCTCGCGCTGCTGGGCCGCACCCCCCTGCCCGTGGTGGTGTCCTCGCTGTCGTCCGGCGACACCACGCGGGTGCAGCGGCAGGCTCCTTACCCGGAGGTCCGGGTGACCTCCGCCGAGGGCTACCCGCACTTCCTGCACATGCACGGCATCCTGCTCGACCGGGACGCCCGGCGCGGCGCGGTCGTGCGCGGTGCCGTGGAGGCCGCCGCGGAGGTCGGCGGGCGCATCGACGTCGAGGGCCAGGCCGGGCTGATCGACGAGATCACCGACATCCTGGAGTTCCCGTACGCCGTGCGGGGGTCGTTCGACGAGCGCTACCTCGAACTGCCCGCGAGCGTCCTGACCACCGTGATGCGCAAGCACCAGCGCTATCTGCCGGTGCTGGACGGCGACCGGCTGATGCCGCACTTCGTGACCTTCGCCAACGCCCTGTGCGACGACGACGTGGTGCGGGCGGGCAACGAGGCGGTGCTCAGAGCCCGTTACGAGGACGCCGCGTTCTTCTGGCGGGCGGACCTGAAGGTGGCGCCGGAGGAGTTCCGGCGGCGGCTGGACAAGCTGACCTTCGAGGACCGGCTGGGCACGGTCGCCGACCGAGCCGTCCGGCTCGCCTCCCTCGCCCAGGACCTGGCCGGACGGGCCGGGCTCCCGGAATCGTCGGTGGAGGTCGTACGGCGGGCCGGCGCGCTGGCCAAGTTCGACCTGGCCTCACAGATGGTGATCGAGTTCTCCGGGCTGGCCGGGGTCATGGCGGAGGAGTACGCCCGCCGGGCCGGTGAGTCCCCGGAGGTCGCCCGGGCACTGGCCGAGATGGAGCTGCCCCGGTCCGCCGGTGGCGCCCTGCCCGCCACCGACGCGGGGGCCGTGCTGTCCCTCGCCGACCGGTTCGACCTGGTGACCGGCATGTTCCTCATCGGCGCCGCACCCACCGGCAGCTCCGACCCGTACGGGGTGCGCCGGGCGGCGATCGGGCTGCTCAACGTGTTGCGGAGCCTGCCCGCCCTAGCCGGGGTGCGGGTGAGCGAGGGACTGCGCGCGGCGGCCGTACGGTATGCCGCACAGGGCGTCGAAGTGCCCGCCGAGCGCGTCGCCGAGGCCGCCGAGCTCATCACCCGGCGCTATGAGCAGCAGCTCACGGACGCCGGGCACGAGCACCGGCTCGTCCAGGCCGTCCTGGTCTGGGCCGACCGGCCCGCCCACGGCGATCGCACGCTGGCCACGCTGGAGCGGCATGTCGGCAGCGAGGCCTTCGAGGCGCTCGCCGCCGCGTTCCAGCGGGTGGTGCGCATCCTGCCCGAGGGCGGTGTCGAGGCGGCGGACGCGTCCCTGCTGACCGCGCCCGCCGAACTGGCTCTCGCCGAGAGCGCACAGGCCGTGCGTCAGGCCTTGCAGGGCCGCGAAGACGACCTGGGCGCCCTGATCGAGGTCTCCGCCCCGCTGGTCGAGGCGATCGGCGTGTTCTTCGACGCGGTGCTGGTGATGGACCCCGACCCGGCGCTCCGGGCGGCGCGGCTGGCGCTGCTGACGGAGGTGGCGGGGCTGGCTCGTACGACGCTGGACTGGGACGCGCTGTAGGGGCGCCTGCCCGGCCGCACATGGTGTTGCTCCGCACGGTCGTTCACGGGCGGTGTTTCACGTGAAACACCGCCCGGCCGGAGAGGTCAGACCGCCATCAGCGGTGCGCCGGAGCGCCACTTGAGGACCTTGTCGAAGCTCACCACGGCTCCGCCCCGGCCCGGCTTGTTGCCGATGTGGACGTGGTCGGCGAGCTCCTCGATGAGGCACAGCCCCCTGCCGTTCTCCGCGTCGGAGTGCGCGGGGCGGATCGGCGGGCGGGGCCGGCCGGCGGACGCCGCGGGGAAGCCCGGACCGGCGTCGGCGACCTCGATCCGGCACTTCTCGCCGTCCAGATAGGCCGTGACCCGATACGCCTCCGAGCCGGGACCACGCCCCGTGTCCCCGCCGTGCTCCACGGCGTTCGCGCACGCCTCGCTGAGGGCGACGGAGAGGTCGTAGGAGATGTCCGGGTCGACGCCCGCGGTCTCCATCGTGCCGATCAGCAGGCGGCGGGCGAGCGGCACGCTCGCAGCTTCGCGCCGCAGATGGAGTGACCACCAGATGCTCATGCTCCAGCCTCCTGGCTGCGGCTCGACATACCGTTACGTATTGCCCTGCGTGCCCCTGTGTAAGCGTGAAGTTGACGTGACGCCGCCCATACGGCGGATGCGCGCTGGTCCTGATCGGTGTATGTGGGGGCGGACATCGGCGCATCCAGGGGCGGGCGGGGCCAGAGCATGACGTTCCGGTCGTACGGCATCTTGTGGACCTGCCGCACGGGGCGTGCGGGGCCAGTGCGATGATGAGCCCGCCATGACTGCCCCCCACGCGCGCGCGACGCGCTCCGGACACACGCTCCGGATCCTGCGGGCCGCGGTGTTCGCCGCGGTCTGTGTCGTGCTGGCCGGGGCAGGTCACGCACTCGCCTCGTGCGACGGCGTCCCGCTGTGGACGCTGGGCGCCGGGTTCCTCGGGGTGGCCGCCGTGGCGGCTCCGCTCGCCGGGCGCGTGCGCTCGCTGGCGGGGATCACGGTGCTGCTCACGGCCGGTCAGACGGTGCTGCACACCCTGTTCGGCCTCGGCCAGCACGGTACGGCCGCCGTCACGTCCTCGGCGGCAGCGGGCGGGAGCGACGCCGCACTCGTCCAGCAGGCCGCGCGGTTCGTGTGCGGCACGACAGCGGCGGCGATCAGCCCGGTGCAGGCGCAGAGGATCCTCGCCGACGCCCGGATCCAGCCGCACACCGGAACCCACACGCATGTGGCCGCGGACGCCGCCTCCACCTCCGCCGCCTCGCTGTGGCCGTCCCTGCCGATGCTGCTCGGACACCTCCTCGCGGCGCTCGTCACCGGCTGGCTGCTGCGCCACGGCGACCTGGCGCTGCTGCGGCTCACCGAACTGTCGGCGCAGGGAGTCGCCGAGGGAGCACTGGTGCGCTCCCTGCGGGCCGCCCTCGCGCTGGTACGCGCCCTGCGCTCCGGACTTCCGGCAGCCCCAAAGGCTCACCCGCGCCCGGTGCACACCACCCGGCCCGCGCCGCCGTTGCCGCGCACCCTGGCACTCCAGCACACGGTGATCCGGCGCGGCCCGCCGACCGCCCAGGCTTCCGCAGCCGCCCTCGCCCTCGCCGCCTGACGCGACGCGACCACACCACTCCGCCGACGCGGAGGAGGGGCCGCCGTCGTGCGGTGCGCGCGTGCGCGGTTCCCTCCTTCCCGTCCAGACCGACTCACAGCGGAGTGCTCCTTTCATGCAGGCTTCCCGAATCGTCGCGGCCGGTGCCGCCGCCGGTGTCACCGTTCTCGCCCTGTCCGCCCCCGCGTTCGCGCACGTCAGCGTGCAGCCCGAGGGCACCGCCGCCAAGGGCGGCTACGCGGTCATCGACTTCAAGGTGCCCAACGAGCGCGACGACGCCTCCACCACCAAGCTCGAGGTCAACTTCCCCACCGACCACCCGCTGGCCTCCGTCATGCCGGAGCCCATGCCCGGCTGGAAGATCGAGGTCACCAAGTCCAAGCTGGACAAGCCGCTGGAGATGCACGGCGAGAAGATCACCGAAGCCGTCTCCAAGGTCACCTGGACCGCCGACGGCAAGGGGATCAAGCCCGGCTACTTCGAGAAGTTCCCGCTCTCCATCGGCCAGCTCCCCGAGGACACCGACCAGCTGGCCTTCAAGGCCCTGCAGACGTACTCCAACAAGGAGGTCGTCCGCTGGATCGAGGTGCCGCAGAAGGGCAAGGAAGAGCCCGACAACCCCGCCCCGGTGCTGGAGCTGTCCGCCGCCGAGGAAGGACACCACGGCGCGGCGGCCGATGACGACGCCGACGCCAAGTCGGCCGAGAAGGCCTCCGCCGACACCGCCGCCGACGACTCCACCTCCTCCGACGGCACCGACACCACCGCCCGCGTGCTGGGCATCGTCGGCATCGTGGTCGGCGCCGCGGGCGTCGCCTACGGCGTGCTCGCCGGGCGCCGGCGGTCCAACGCCTGACGCCGTTACCTCTGACGGCGCGCACCGGATCCCCGCCCCGCGAGGCTCCCGGTGCGCGCCGGGTCACCGAAAACTGGGACATTCTCTATGCGCACCAAAACCTTCGCCGCGGCCGCGCTCCTCGCCGCCGCCTCCCTCACCCTGACCGCCTGCGGCAGCGGCACCGACAGCGGCAAGCCCGTCGCCGTGGTGTCGGAGGAGGCCGGCGCCGACAAGGCCGCCACCGTTCTCGACAAGCCGTTCGAGAAGCCGGACCTGGTCCTCACCGACACGCACGGCAAGAAGTACGACCTCCGCAAGGAGACCGCGGGCAAGCCCACGCTGATCTACTTCGGCTACACCCACTGCCCCGACGTCTGCCCGCTGACGATGAACAACATCGCCGTAGCCAAGAAGCAGCTGCCCAAGGCCGAACAGGACAAGCTGCGCGTCGTGTTCGTCACCACCGACCCCAAGCGCGACACCTCGGCCGAGCTCGGCAAGTGGCTCAAGGGCATCGACCCCGAGTTCGTCGGTCTCACCGGTGACTTCGCGACCATCCAGGCAGGCGCCCGCACCCTCGGCATCAGCATCGAGCCGACGCGGAAGGACAAGAACGGCAAGCTCATCTCCGAGCACGGCACCCAGGTCATCGCGTTCTCCCCGAAGACCGACGGCGGCTATGTGCTCTATGGCGAGGACGCCAAGGTCGAGGACTACACCAAGGACCTCCCCAAGATCATCAAGGGGGAGAACCCGTGAGGCGGCGGCTCGGCCCGGCGGCCCTGGTCATAACGGTCATAACCGGAGCCCTCGCCCTGGCGGGCTGCGGGGGCGCGGACTCGGACTCCGGCTCCAGCTCCGGCTCCGGCTCCGGCTCCAGCTCCGGAAAGGCGGAACTGTCCGCCGGTTCCGCGTACATGCCGCGGCCGGTGTCCGACGAGATGGCGGCCGGCTTCCTCACCGTCACCAACAAGGGCGGTGCCGCCGACGAGCTGACCTCGGTCACCAGCGACATCGCCGGGCAGGTCACCGTGCACGAGACCGTCGACGGGGCGATGCGGGAGGTCAAGAGCCTCAAGATCCCCGCGGGCGGCCGGCTGGAGCTGAAGAGCGGCGGCGACCACCTGATGTTCGAACAGCTGAAGAGCAAGCCGAAGGAAGGCCAGACGGTCTCCGTCGAACTGCGCTTCGCCCACTCCGCACCGCTCAAGGTCGAGATGCCGGTGAAACCGCCGACCTACACCCCGAGCACCGGACACTGAGGGAGGGACCCCTGTGACGCTGACCATTGCCCCCCGCGTCCGGACACTGCTGCTGCTGCTCCTGGCCGCGGCCTGCGCACTCCTCGCCGGAGCCGGCCCGGCCTCCGCGCACGCCGCGGTGACCGGCAGCGACCCCGGGCAGGGGGCGGTGGTCGACAAGGCCCCGGCCCGGATCACGCTCACCTTCTCCGAGCAGGTCGCCGTGTCCGACGACTCGCTGCGCGTCCTCGACCCCGAGGGCAAGCGCGTCGACAGGGCCGACCCGGCCAACGTCAGCGGTACGACGTACGCCGTGCCCCTGCACTCGGGCCTGCCCGACGGCACCTACACGGTGGCCTACCAGGTCGTGTCGGCGGACAGCCATCCCGTCGCCGGCGCCTACACCTTCTCCATCGGCGCCCCCTCCAAGACGTCCGTGTCGGTCTCCGGCCAGTCCGGCGACGACGGAGTCGTGGGGTGGCTGTACGGCTTCGGACGGTACGTGTCGTACGCCGGTTTCACCGTGATGGCCGGCGGCGCCGCCTTCGTGCTCGCCTGCTGGCGGCGCGGTGCCGGGGTGCGGCCCGTGCAGCGGTTCGTCGTCTCCGGCTGGGTCGCGCTCACCGCGTCCACCCTCGCGCTGCTGCTGCTGCGCGGCTCCTTCACCGGCTCCGGGAAGATCTCCGACGTCTTCGACCTGTCCCTGCTCGGGCAGGTGCTCCAGACCAAGAGCGGTGCGGCCCTGGTGTCCCGGCTGCTGCTGCTGGCCGCGGCGGCCCTCTTCATCGCCGTGCTGTTCGGGTCCTACGACAAGCGCGAGGACGCCCAGGAGAAGCGGGACCTGACCTTCGGGCTCGCGATCGGCGGCGCCGTGGTCGCGGCCGGGCTCGCGGCCAGCTGGGCGATGTCCGAGCACGCCTCCGTCGGCCTCCAGGCCGGCATCGCCATGCCCGTCGACGTACTGCATCTGCTGGCCGTCGCCGCCTGGCTCGGCGGACTGGGCGCGCTGCTGATCGCCCTGTACCGCGCGCCCGCCGACACACCCGTCGACGCACCGGCGGTCCGCCGCTTCTCCCAGGTCGCCTTCGGCAGCGTCCTCGTCCTCATCGCGACCGGGACGTACCAGTCCTGGCGCCAGCTCGGCTCCTGGTCGGCCTTCACCGACACCCGCTACGGCCAGCTCCTCCTGGCCAAGATCGCCCTCGTGGTCATCCTGGTCGGCGTCGCGTGTATCTCACGCCGGTGGACGGGGCGGCTGACGGAGACGCTGCCGGTCGAGGCAGCGACGGTACGGGAGAAGGAACGGGTCGGCGCGAGCCGCGACACCGACGGGCGTCCCGCCCCCGAGTCCACCGACACCGAGTCCGTCAGCAGCGGCCCCGCCGGCACCGGGCCCGCCGGCACCGGGCCCGCCGACTCGGCCCCCAGTGCCCCCGAACCCACTGAGGTCACTGAAACCACCGAACCCACCGAACCCATTCGCGCCGCGCAGCTCGCCCGCCAGCAGGCCGCCCGGAACGCGGCCCGGCAGAAGCGGGTGCGCGACGCGGACCCCAACCGCTTCGGGCTGCGCCGCTCCGTGCTGACCGAGGCCGGTGTCGCGGTCGTACTGCTCGCCGTGACCACCGTCCTGACCCAGACCGAACCGGGACGCACCGAGCAGGAGGCCAGGGCGGCCACCTCGGCCTCCGCGTCCTCCGCACCCGACGAGGGCGCGTCCGGGGCGCTGACCCTGAACATGCCCTTCGACACCGGCGGCGAGGACGGCAAGGGCATCGTCACCATCGACGTCGACCCCGCCCGCGTCGGCGGCAACGAGATGCACGTCTACGTGGAACGGCCCAACGGCCGCGCCTTCGACATCCCCGAGGTGAAGGTCGAGTTCACCCTCAAGGCCAAGGACATCGGGCCCCTGCCCGTCGTCCCCGACCACATCGCTACCGGACACTGGTCGGCGAACGGAGTGCAGATCCCCATCGCCGGGGACTGGCAGGTCGACGTGACCGTGCGCACCTCCGACATCGACGAGGTGACCGTCACCAAGAACGCGCAGATCGGCTGAACGACCATGCCCGACCAGTCCCTTCCCCAAGCCCGCACCCCCGAGCCCACCACGACCGAGCCCACCACGGCCGAGCCCACCACGGCCGAGCCCGCCACGGCCGAGAGCGAAGCCGCGTCCGCCCATGAGGGCATCTCACGACGCCGGCTGCTCGGCACCGCGGGTGCCACCGGGCTCGTCCTCGGCACGGCCGGTGCCGCCGTCGGCTACGCCGCCGCCCCCTCCGAAGCGGCCACTCCACTCACCTCGCTCGGCGCGGACCGGGCGATGTTTCACGGGAAACATCAGCCCGGCATCACCGACGGCCTCCAGGCACGCGGCCACCTCGTCGCCTTCGACCTGGCGGCGGGCGCCGGCCGCAAGGAGGCCGCCGCCCTGCTCCGCCGCTGGTCGGACACGGCCCGACGGCTGATGGCGGGCGAGCCCAGCGGTCACGACGACACCGACGTGGCCCGCGACGCCGGCCCCTCCTCGCTGACGATCACCTTCGGCTTCGGCCACAGCTTCTTCGCCCGGACAGGCCTGGAGAAGCAGCGCCCCACCGCCCTTGACCCACTGCCCGAGTTCTCCTCCGACCACCTCGACAAGAACCGCAGCAACGGCGACCTGTGGGTGCAGATCGGCGCCAACGACGCCCTGGTCGCCTTCCACGCCCTGCGCGCGATCCAGAAGGACGCGAGCCGGGCGGCCAGGGTCCGCTGGCAGATGAACGGCTTCAACCGCTCCCCGGGCGCCACCTCCCACCCCATGACCGCCCGCAACCTCATGGGCCAGATCGACGGCACCCGCAACCCCAAGCCGAGCGAAGCCGACTTCGACCAGCGCGTCTTCGTCCCCGAGAAGGCCCAGCCTGCCTGGATGGCGAACGGCTCCTACGCCGTCGTACGCCGCATCCGCATGCTCCTCGACGACTGGGAGCAGCTCTCCGTCAAGGCGCAGGAGGACGTGATCGGACGCCGCAAATCCGACGGGGCGGCCCTGTCCGGAGGCACCGAGACGACCACGATGGACCTGGAGAAGACGGACGCCAAGGGCAACCTGGTGGTCCCGATCAACGCCCACGCCCGCATCACCCGGCCCGACCAGAACGGCGGCGCGGCCATGCTCCGCCGCCCCTTCTCCTTCCACGACGGCATCGACAGCGACGGCGTGCCCGACGCGGGCCTGCTCTTCGTCTGCTGGCAGGCCGACCCCCTGCGCGGATTCGTGCCGGTGCAGCGCAAGCTCGATCGCGGCGACGCCCTGTCACAGTTCATCCGCCACGAATCCAGCGGGCTGTTCGCGGTGCCCGGCGGCGCGGCGGAGGGCGAGTACGTGGGGCAGAAGTTGCTGGAGGGGTGAGAGTTCACCCCTGTAGGGGCTTGTGGGGGATAGCGCTTCCGCGGGCCCATTAGGGTGAGGTCATGCCAGCGAGCTATGCGTATCTCGGTCCTGAGGGCACGTTCACCGAAGTCGCCCTGCGCACGCTTCCGGAGGCCGCGACCCGGGAGCTGATCCCGTACGTGTCGGTCCAGTCCGCGCTCGACGCGGTACGCGCCGGCGAGGCCGAGGCCGCCTTCGTGCCGATCGAGAACTCCGTCGAGGGCGGCATCACCACCACCCTCGACGAACTGGTCGCCGGCGCGCCGCTGATGATCTACCGCGAGGTGCTGCTGTCGATCACCTTCGCGCTGCTGGTCCGCCCGGGCACGACGCTGTCGGACATCAAGACCGTCTCGGCCCACCCGGCCGCGCAGCCACAGGTGCGCAACTGGCTGAAGAAGCACCTCCCGGACGCCCACTGGGAGTCCGCCGCCTCGAACGCGGACGCCGCCCGCCTGGTCCAGGAAGGCCAGTACGACGCGGCCTTCGCGGGTGAGTTCGCGGCCGCCCGCTACGGTCTTGAAGCCCTGGAGACCGGGATCCACGACGCGGAGAACGCCCAGACTCGGTTCGTGCTGGTGGGCCGCCCGGCCCGGCCCGCCGCGCCGACCGGCGCGGACAAGACCTCGATCGTGCTGTGGCAGCGCGACGACCACCCCGGTGGTCTGCGCGACCTGCTCGGCGAGTTCGCCACCCGCGGCATCAACCTGATGCTGCTCCAGTCCCGGCCCACCGGCGCGGGCATCGGCAACTACTGCTTCTGCATCGACGCCGAGGGGCACATCTCCGACCGCCGGATGGCCGACGCCCTGATGGGCCTGAAGCGGATCTGCCTCCAGGTGCGCTACCTCGGCTCCTACCCGCGCGCGGACGTGCGGCCGGGGGACGTGCGGCCGCCGCGGCTGGGCACCTCCGACGAGGAGTTCGCGGGGGCGGCGGACTGGGTCGCGCGATGCCAGGACGGGCGTTTCTGACCCGGTTCCGAGGCGGTCCGGGCCTGGTCCCGAGCCGGTTCCGCGCCTGTTCCTCGGCCGGTCGTACGTGCTGATAGTCGTTATCCACAGAAGTTATCCACAGGTCCGCTTCTCGACCTGGGGACAAGTCGACAACGAAGCATGAGTCGGTCGACAAATCGCCCTACAGGCCCCTGATGCACCCATGATCGGGCAGGTCACCCTTCGTCCACCGTTTCCCCTTCCGTAACTCTTCGGGGTGACCCCTTTCCACTCGAAAGTGAGGGTAGGGCGGGTTTGCGGAGGGAATTTATGGGGTGGTCGAGCCGTCCGGAGTGATCGATTCCGAAGTCCACAGATCTTGCACACAGCCTGTGGATAACTCAGGCGAGGGTGTGGATGCCTGTGGACAACTCACCGCCAAGTCCCGTGTCCCGCAAGGGATTCGAGTCAAAGCGACGCCTGCCGGATGCCTCGTTCCGGGGAGAGGCCTCTTCTTTATTGACACTGTGCGCAATTCACCCATAACGGTACGTAAGCCTCTATCGGAATAGTGAGTCGTGGGCGGTCACCCCGCACCGGTAGCCTTGGGCGCGTGATTGACCTTCGCCTGCTCCGTGAGGACCCCGACCGTGTGCGCGCGTCGCAGCGCGCCCGTGGAGAGGACGTCGCGCTCGTCGACGCCCTCCTGTCTGCCGACGAGAGGCGCAGGTCGTCCGGCGTCCGCTTCGACGAGCTGCGCGCCGAGCAGAAGGCGCTCGGCAAGCTCATCCCCAAGGCGGCCGGCGACGAGAAGTCCGAGCTGCTGAAGAAGGCGGGCCAGCTCGCCGCCGACGTCAAGGCGGCCGACGCCGAGCGCGACGCCGCCGCGAGCGAGACCCAGGAGCTGCTCCAGAAGCTCGGCAACCTCGTCCACCCGGACGTTCCCGTGGGCGGCGAGGAGGACTTCGTCACCCTCGAGAAGCACGGCACGATCCGCGACTTCGCCGCCGAGGGCTTCGAGCCCAAGGACCACCTGGCCCTCGGCCAGATCCTGGGCGCGATCGACGTCGAGCGGGGCGCCAAGGTCTCCGGCTCGCGCTTCTACTTCCTGACGGGCGTGGGCGCCCTCCTGGAACTCGCGCTGGTGAACGCGGCGATGGCGCAGGCCACCGCGGCCGGCTTCACCCCGATGCTGACCCCCGCCCTGGTGCGCCCGCAGTCCATGGCCGGCACCGGCTTCCTCGGTCAGGCCGCCCAGGACGTCTACCACCTCGCCGACGACGATCTCTACCTGGTCGGCACGTCCGAGGTGCCGCTCGCGGCGTACCACATGGACGAGATCCTCGACGCCGACCGGCTGCCCCTGCGCTACGCGGGCTTCTCGCCCTGCTTCCGCCGCGAGGCCGGCTCGCACGGCAAGGACACCCGGGGCATCTTCCGCGTGCACCAGTTCGACAAGGTCGAGATGTTCTCCTACGTCGCTCCCGAGGACTCGCAGGCCGAGCACCAGCGCCTGCTGGAGTGGGAGAAGCAGTGGCTGACCTCGCTGGAGCTGCCGTACCGCGTGATCGACGTGGCGAGCGCCGACCTGGGCGCGTCGGCCTCCCGCAAGTTCGACTGCGAAGCGTGGATCCCGACCCAGGGCAAGTACCGCGAGCTGACCTCGACCTCGGACTGCACCGAGTTCCAGTCCCGCCGCCTGTCGATCCGCGTCCGTGACGGCAAGCAAGTCAGGCCGCTGGCCACGCTCAACGGCACGCTGTGCGCGGTTCCCCGCACGATCGTGGCGATCCTGGAGAACCACCAGCAGGCCGACGGCTCGGTGCGCGTGCCCGAGGTGCTGCGCCCGTACCTGGGCGGCCGGGAGGTCCTGGAGCCGGTGTCCAAGTGAGCGACACGGCTTCCGCGGGAGGCTTCCCGTACCGGCTCGTCGCCACCGATCTCGACGGGACGCTGCTGCGCTCCGACGACACGGTGTCGCCCCGTACCCGTGAGGCGCTCGCCGCGGCCACCGCGGCGGGCGCCGCGCACATCGTCGTCACCGGCCGCGCGGTCCCGTGGACCCGGCACATCCTCGACGACCTCGGCTACCAGGGTCTTGCCGTGTGCGGCCAGGGCGCGCAGGTCTACGACGCCGGCGCGCACCGCCTGCTGACGTCGGTGACGCTGGACCGGCAGCTGGCCGGGGTGGCGCTGGCCAAGATCGAAGCGGAGGTCGGCCCGCTGCACCTGGCGGCGAGCCGCGACGGCCTCGACGGCGAGGTGCTGGTCGGCCCGGGCTACGCGGTCCAGGGCACCCTGCCCGCCACGCCCTTCACGGACGCGTCGGACCTGTGGGCCGCGCCCCTGAACAAGCTGTACATCCAGCACCCGACCCTGTCGGACGACGAGCTCTGCGAGGCGGCCACGCGGACCGCCGGCGGTTTCGTCACGGTCACGATGGCGGGCGAGGGCATCGTCGAGCTTCTCCCCCTGGGCCTGTCCAAGGCGACGGGTCTGTCCCTGGCGGCCCGCCGGCTCGGGATGAAGGCGGCCGACACGATCGCCTTCGGCGACATGCCCAACGACATACCGATGTTCGCCTGGGCCTCCTACGGCGTCGCCATGGCGGACGCCCACGAGGAACTGAAGGCGGTGGCCGACGAGGTGACTACCTCCCACGACGAGGACGGCATCGCGGTGGTACTGGAGCGCTTGCTGGGCTGAACGCCGGGCCGGTGCGCCCGTCGCTGGGCCGGATGTCGGGCTGGTGCGCTCGTCGCTGGGACTGAAGCCGGGTAGGTCGCCCGGCGTCAGGGTGGTGTTCGCGGGTGGTGCTCGGCGGAGGATGCACGGATCGAACGTGCGCGGGCCTTTCGACCCGACCACGGTTTAGCAAACCGGTGCCTTACCACTCGGCCAATCCTCCGGGTGGGCGGCCCACGCGATGTGCGATTCGCGTGCTCGAAGCGGCCGCCCCGGGCAGCTCCCCGTGTGGGGCGGGTTCGACGGAGGGGTAGTGGCTACTCCGGATCCCGCCGCGGGCTGCCCTGAAGGGAGCTGGACGTACTGCCGTGCATGGACATCGTCCCGCTCCTCTCCCAGAACGTGGCGCCGGGCTCCCCGGCCGTGACAACCACTGTGCCCGCCGGGCGAATTGGGCGCCACTGAATAAACTGGCTGATCGTCGGAGGCTGGATCGGTGGTGCGGCTGCTACTTCCTGCGCCACCTGCGCCGTCGGATCTTGCTGAAGAACCAGCCCGCGGGCGGCTCGTCGGAGCGCCAGGGCTGCGGCTCCGGCTCCTCGCGGCGCCACTTCGCGGCGAGCATCCGGGCACGGGCCGACGGCTCGGAGGTCCCGGCGGAGCGTATGAAGTCCTCGTCCAGTACGACATCGTCGAAGCCGTCCTTCTCGCCCGCCATCCCCGTCCTCCCAGCCGTCCAACTTCCGTATCGCTTCCCCTACATCCCGTTCGCCCAGTGTGCCCTGACCGAGGTGAAGTCTCCGTCAGGGCCGGGGCACGTCACTCCTCGCCGGCGAGGGTGAGGGAGCGCAGCTTCTGTCCGGCGAACCAGGTGGCCAGCACCGTGACCGCCGCCAGCAGCACCGTCGCCGTGGTCAGGCCGACGTCCGAGGAGACCAGGTCCCCGCCGGACACCTTCTGGGCCACCGCCAGCGACCACTGCTGCACGCTCAGCGTGCGCGCACCGGGCACCAGGGAGCCGAACAGGGCCTCCCAGACCAGGGCGTAGACGAGACCGAACACCACCGCGTGCCGGGAGACCGTGCCCAGCAGCAGGAACAGGGCCGCGTAGGCGATGGAGGCGACCAGCGCGGCCACCGTGTAGGCGACGGCGACCTGCTGGCCGTTGCCGTTCAGGATGAAGCCTGCGATGAGCGTCGGCACCGCGGAGAACACCATGGTCACCGCGATCGCGACGATCAGCTTGGTGAAGATGATCGTCGGCCGCTTGATCGGCTTCGACAGCAGGTACACCACCGAGCCGTCGTCGATCTCCGGACCGATCGCGCCCGTTCCGGCGATGACGCCGATGATCGGCACCATCGTGGCGAGGGCGAGGCCGCCCAGCAGGTCGGCCGCGGTCTGGTCGTCCGCCCCGGCCAGGCCGCGCACCGCCACGGCGATCACGATCAGCAGCATCGGCAGGGCGCCGAGGATGAGAGCCCGGCGGCGGCCGAGCAGGGCCCGGTAGGTGAGCCGGGCGACTGTGGGGTCGTACATCAGGGCCTCCTACGCCGCGACGAGATACGAGAAGACGGACTCGAGGGACTCGTCGGACGGCGAGACCGTGAGCAGCCGGATGCCGTGGTCCCTGGCCACCCGCGGCAGCAGGGCCGTGAAGCGGCCGAAGTCGACGGCCTGGATGCGCAGCGCGCCCTCGGCGAGGTCGACCTCGATGCCGGCCGTCGACGGGTCGGCGATCAGCGCGGCCGCGAGAGCGCGGTCGTCGCTGGAACGCACCAGGTAGCGGTGCGGCCGGTCGGTCATCAGGCGGCGGATCTTGCGGAAGTCACCGCTGGCGGCGTGCCGGCCGGCGACGACGACCTCGATGTGCCAGGCGAGTTGCTCGACCTCTTCGAGGATGTGGGACGAGAACAGCACGGTGCGGCCCTCGTCGCCCATACGGCGCAGCAGGTCCATCAGCTGCATGCGCTGCCGGGGGTCCATGCCGTTGAAGGGCTCATCGAGCAGCAGCAGCGACGGGTCGTGGACCAGGGCGCTCGCCATCTTCACGCGCTGGCGCATGCCCTTGGAGTACGTCTGGATCTTGCGGTCCTGCGCGTACTCCATCTCGACCGTGGCCAGGGCCTTCTGCGCCGCCTTGGCGCCCAGGCCGTGCAGTTCGGCGTTGGCGAGGACGAATTCCTTGCCGGTGAGGAAGTCGTACATCGCCTCCCGCTCGGGGACGACACCGATCTGCTTGTAGATCTGCTCGTTGCGCCACACGGGCCGGCCGTCGAGGGTGACCGTGCCGGTGGAGGGGGCCAGGAAGCCGCCCATCATGTTGATGAGGGTGGACTTTCCGGCGCCGTTGGGGCCGAGGAGGCCGGTGACGCCGGGGCCGATGGTCATGGTGATGTCGTTGACGGCGACCACGTTGCCGAACCAGCGGGAGACATGGTCGATGTTGAGCGTGGTCACAGTCCCACCTTCTTGTAGCGGCGCATCAGCAGGCCGTAGCTCGCCGCGATGAGGCCCAGGGCGACGACGACGTAGACGACGCCCTCGGCGGTGCTCGGGCCCACCCCGCTGGGGGAGGCGGACGTCGCGCCCAGGAACGCGGACTGCACACCGTCGATGATCGTGATCGGGGAGAACAGCCCGATCCATGGCACCGCGTCACCGCTGCCCTGCGCGTCGGCGATGGCCTGGAGGGTGGAGACCGCGCCGTAGGTGATGGTCAGCACGGCGATCACGGCCGCGATGCCGAAGCCGCGGCGCGGGGTGAAGGACGCGATGACGAGGCCGATGCCGGCGAAGAGCAGTGAGAGCAGTGCCACCGAGACGAGTCCCTGTGCGAATCCCTTGGTCTGGTCGGCGAAGTCGAGCTTGGCCAGCAGCGCGCCCACGTAGAGCACGAGCAGGGGGCCGGCGGTGAGGATGAAGAGCGCCGAGGCCAGCGCCGCGAACTTGGCACGGACGTAGTCGGCGGTCTCGATGGGCCGCGAGAAGTACAGCGGCACCGTCTTGAAGCGCAGGTCGCGCGAGACGGACTGGGGTGCCTGCGAGGCGACGTAGAGGCTGATGACCGCCTGCATGATGATCGCGTAGCGCGTGTAGTCGACGGGCAGGGCGTTGGCCTTGGTGGCGACCGCGACGGCGACCATGATGGCCGCGGGCACGCACATCACCACGAAGAGCAGCATCGGCAGCACCTTGGACTTCACCGAGCGGCCGAGGCCGTAGGAGCCGCGCAGGGACTGCGAGTACAGGGAGCGGCGGGCGTAGGCGCGGCCGAGGCGGGGGCCGTCGTAGGCGCGGTAGCCGATGTTGTGGATGCGGGTCTGGTCGCCCGGTGCCGGGGCGGCTGCCCCCGTGGAGTGCTCAACCGCCATGGCCGACCGCCTCCTTCCGCTGCTCGCGCTCGTCGGTGCTGGTGAAGACCTCGGAGATGTGGTGCCGGCGCTGCTCCATGCGCACCAGGCCGAGTCCGAGGTCCGCGATCACGTCCCGGACCACGTCGTACGTCTCCTCGCCCTGGGCGGTGAGCAGCAGGACGTGGCCGGCGCCGGGCAGGCCGCTGCCGTCCTCGACGCTCACCCCGCGCGCGTGCAGCGCCTCGCGGACCGCGTGGGTGCCGTCCGGGTGCTCGTCGGTGTCGGTGACCTCGATCGCGAGGGTGGTGGTGATCTGGGTGAAGTCCGTGGTGGAGCTGGAGCGCAGGAGTTTGCCGCCGTCGATGACGACGACGTGGTCGCAGGTGCGCTCCAGTTCGCCCAGGAGGTGGGAGGTGACCAGGACCGAGATGCCGAAGTCGGTGTGGATCCGGCGGATCAGGCCGAGCATCTCGTCGCGGCCGACCGGGTCGAGGCCGTTGGTCGGCTCGTCGAGGAAGACCAGCTGCGGGTCGTGGACGAGGGCCTGCGCGAGTTTGACGCGCTGCTTCATGCCGGTCGAGTAGCCGCCGATGGGGCGGTAGCGCTCCTCGTACAGCCCGACGTGGCGCAGGGTGTCGGCCGTGCGCTCGCGGGCGGCCGTGGGCGGCAGACCGGACATGCGCGCCATGTGGACGACGAACTCGGTGGCCGAGACGTCCGGCGGCAGGCAGTCGTGCTCGGGCATGTAGCCGACACGCTCGCGGATGGCGGCGCCCTTGGTCGCGACGTCGAGACCGAGCACTTCGGCACGGCCCTCGGTCGCGGGGGACAGACCCAGCAGGATCTTGATCATGGTGGACTTGCCGGCTCCATTGGCCCCGACGAGTCCGGTCACCCCGGGCCCGATGTCCATGGTCAGCCGGTCAAGCGCGGTCACCCGGGGGAACCGCTTGCTCAGGCTTTCGGTCGCGATCACAGTCACCCTTCGAAGTTAGGGGCCGTGGGCGTTTCGGTCATCACTCCGCAGAGCTGTCTTCGGATCAGCCCCAGGTATTACGGGCCCCTAGGGGAGCTGGTTCTCCAGGGTTACCACGCCGGGTGGGGACCGGAGCGGCGCCCTGTTGACGAACTCTCTAACAAGTGCCAGATTCACCGGATGACGTTGCTGACGGGTGCGCGGGAGCGCCGGGTGCGGACCGGCGAAGTCGAGCTGTGCGTGGCGGAGATGGGGGATCCCGGGCGGCCCACGGTCGTCCTGATCCACGGCTACCCGGACAGCAAGGAGGTGTGGTCCGAGGTCGCCGAGCGGCTCGCCGGACGCTTCCACGTGGTGGCGTACGACGTCCGCGGCCACGGCGGGTCGACGGCCCCGAGCCCGCTGCGGGGCGGGTTCACTCTGGAGAAGCTGACGGACGACTTCCTGGCCGTCGCTGACGCGGTGAGTCCGCACGCGCCGGTGCACCTGGTCGGGCACGACTGGGGCTCGGTGCAGGCCTGGGAGTTCACCACCGTCCGCCGCACCGAGGGCCGCATCGCCTCCTTCACCTCGATGTCCGGACCGTCCCTCGACCACTTCGGCCACTGGCTCGGCAAGCGGATGCGGCGGCCCACCCCGCGCCGGGTCGGGCAACTCCTCGGGCAGGGCGCCCGGTCCTGGTACGTGTACATGCTGCACACGCCCGTCCTGCCCGAGCTGGCCTGGCGCGGCCCGCTCGGCAAGCGCTGGCCGCGGGTGCTGGAGCGCGTCGAGAAGGTGCCCCGGGGCGACTACCCCACCGCATCCCTGCCGTCGGACGCGGCCCACGGGGCCTGGTTGTACCGGGACAACGTCCGGCCCCGGCTGCGCGGGCCACGCCCGGACGCGCACGCCCACGCGCCCGTTCAGATCATCACGCCCCTGGAGGACCGTTTCCTCTCGGAGCGGCTGTACGACGACCTGGAGCAGTGGGTTCCGCAGCTGACGCGCCGGACGATCCAGGCTGGGCACTGGCTCCCGCGGACCCGCCCGGACCGGCTGGCTTCCTGGATCGAGGAGTTCGTGACGTCCGTCGAGAGCGGGCGGTCCCCGCGGGCGGCGAACGGGGGGCACGCGCAGCGGTTCGGCGGGCAGCTCGTGCTGGTCACCGGGGCGGGCAGCGGCATCGGGCGGGCTACGGCGCTGGCGTTCGCCGAGGCCGGCGCGCGGGTGGTGGCCGTCGACCGCGACGCGGAGGCGGCGGTCCGCACCGCCGAGTCGGCCCGCCTGCTGGGCGCACCCGGCGCCTGGGCGGAGACGGCCGACGTCTCCGACGAGCAGGCCATGGAGAAGCTCGCCGACAGGGTCACCACGGCGTACGGCGTGGTGGACGTCCTGGTGAACAACGCCGGGATCGGGCTGGCCGGGTCCTTCTTCGACACCACGCCGGAGGACTGGAAGAGCGTCCTCGACGTCAATCTGTGGGGGGTCATCCACGGCTGCCGGCTCTTCGGCCGTCGGATGGCCGAGCGCGGGCAGGGCGGCCACATCGTCAATGTGGCCTCGGCGGCGGCCTACCAGCCGTCCCGGGCGCTGCCCGCGTACAGCACCTCCAAGGCGGCCGTGCTGATGCTCAGCGAGTGCCTGCGGGCGGAGCTCGCCGGGCAGGGCATCGGCGTCACGGCGGTCTCCCCGGGCATCGTGAACACCGCCATCACGTCGACGGCGCGTTTCGCCGGCGTCGACGCCCTGGAGGAGAAGCGGCTGCAGAAGCGCACAGCCCGCCTGTATGGGCTGCGGAACTATCCGCCGGAGAAGGTCGCCCGCGCGATCCTGCGGGCGGTGACGCGCAACGAGGCGGTGGTGCCGGTGACTCCGGAGGCACGGGGTGCGCGCTGGCTGTCGCGGTGGGCGCCGGGGGCGCTGCGGGGCCTCGCGCGCGTGAAGCCGCCGGTGTGAGGGCCCAAAGCCTGTTCGGCGAGGGCCAGTTGTCCACAGCATCGTCAATTCTGCTGTGGATAACCACACTTGGTTGTGGACCAAACCTGGGAAGTGAAACTCGATCGCGTGATTCCCGTCTCTCACGCACTCTGGTCGGATGGACGAGAGACGCACCGTGAAGGTGTCGAAGTACCTGTCGAAGCATCTGCGCCACCAGCCGGAACGCATCGGGCTCACACTGGACGAGGCCGGCTGGGTCGAGATCGACGCATTGCTTGCCGCGGCCGGCGCACACGGCTTCCGGTTCACCCGCGAGGAGCTGGACCACGTCGTCGCCAGCAACGACAAGCGGCGTTTCGCCGTCGAAGGAACCCGGATCCGCGCCAGCCAGGGCCACAGCGTGGAGGTCGACCTCGGCCTTGCGCCGGCCACCCCGCCCACCCACCTTTACCACGGCACCGTCGCCCGCAGCCTGGACGCGATCCGGGCCGAGGGGCTCCGGCCGATGAACCGGCATGCCGTGCACCTCTCACCCGACCGGGAGACGGCAACCCGAGTCGGCGCCCGACGGGGCCGCCCTGTCGTGCTGGACGTGGACGCGGCCGCCATGCACCGCGACGGTCATGTCTTCCAGGTGAGCGCGAACGGGGTGTGGCTGACCGAGGCCGTCCCGGCCCGCTATCTGCGCTTCCCCGCACGGCACTGACCTGCCGCATCCGGCCGACAGCGCACCGCGCCCGTGTTCACCCGAGCACGCGTGGTGACTGTTTCACGTGAAACACGGGTCACCCCCGGATGCTCCCTTACGCTCGATGCCATGAGTCTGCGCCTGAGCACCGTGATCCTCCCGTACCGCCGCTGGCACGAAGGCGGCCGTTCGGCCTGGACGCGTGCCGAGCAGCTCGGCTTCCACACCGCGTACACCTACGACCACCTGTCCTGGCGCAGCTTCCGGGACGGCCCGTGGTTCGGCGCCGTACCGACGCTCACGGCCGCCGCGGGAGTCACCGACCGGCTGCGGCTCGGCACGCTGGTGACCTCGCCGAACTTCCGGCACCCCGTGACCCTCGCCAAGGAGCTGATCTCCCTCGACGACATCTCCGGTGGGCGGGTCACGCTGGGCATCGGCGCGGGCGGCTCTGGCTTCGACGCCACCGCACTCGGCCAGGAACCGTGGACGCCGCGCGAGCGCGCCGACAGGTTCGCCGAGTTCGTCCCGCTGCTCGACCGGCTGCTCAGCGAGGACGCCGTGTCGTACGAGGGTGACTTCTACTCCGCCCACGAGGCGAGGAACATCCCCGGCTGTGTGCAGCGCCCCAGGCTGCCGTTCGCGGTGGCCGCCACCGGGCCCCGGGGGATGCGGCTCGCCGCCCGTTTCGGACAGGCGTGGGTGACCACCGGCGACCCCAAGCTGTACGAGAACGGCACGCCTGAACAGTCGATTCAGGCCATTCGCGGGCAGGCGGAGAGGCTCGACGACATCTGCGCCGAGGTCGGCCGGAACATGACCGATCTCGACCGGGTCCTGCTCACCGGATTCACTCCGGACCGTGTGGCCCCCCTCCAGTCCCTGAACGCGTTCGTGGACTTCGCCGGGCGCCATGCGGAGCTGGGCTTCACGGAGATCGTGATCCACTGGCCGATCCCCGACTCGCCGTTCGCGGTCGACCAGAAGGTCTTCGAGCAGATCGCGATGGAGGCGTCGGCGCAACTGCGCTGAGCGCGGAGGGATGTGCCGGGCCTTGGGCCCGGGGTCACTGGGGAAGCACTGCTGGTGAGGTCGGTATCCACTCACCTGCGCGGAGCCCTGCACGCCCGTGCAGGCATGTGCGGGACAATGGCCGGGTGACCTCAGCGACCCGACAGCCCGAGACCGCGGCCGAGACCCTCCCCCCGCGGCTGATCGCCACCGACCTCGACGGCACCCTGCTGCGCGACGACAAGTCGGTGTCACCGCGCACGGTCGCCGCGCTGGCCGCCGCCGAGGAGGCGGGCGTCGAGGTCTTCTTCGTCACAGGCCGCCCGGCCCGCTGGATGAACGTCGTCAGCGACCATGTGCACGGCCACGGCCTGGCGATCTGCGGCAACGGCGCCGCCGTGGTCGACCTGCACGGCGGCCCCGGCGCCCACCGGTTCGTGAAGGTGCGGGAGCTCGCCCGGGAGAACGCCCTGGACGCCGTACGGCTGCTGCGCGACGCGGCGCCGGGCACGGTGTACGCGGTGGAGCAGACCTACGGCTTCTACCAGGAGCCGGCGTACCCGAAGCTCCACATGGAGATACCGGACAGCCTCGCCCCGGCCGAGGAGCTGCTGGGCCCGGACCACCCGGCCGCAGCCGAGCCGGTGCTGAAGATCCTCGCCTACCACCCCGAGATCGACCCCGACGCCTTCCTGACCACGGCCCGCATCGCCATCGGCGACCGTGCCAACGTCACCCGCTCCAGCCCGAGCGCCCTGCTCGAGATCAGCGGCCCCGGGGTGTCGAAGGCCAGCACCCTCGCCCTGTGCTGCGCCGAGCGCGGCATCTCGCACGAGCAGGTCGTGGCCTTCGGTGACATGCCGAACGACGTGGAGATGCTGACCTGGGCGGGCCGGTCGTACGCGATGGGCAACGCGCACCCGGACGTGATCGCCGCTGCCTCGGGCCGGACGGTCGCGAACAACGACGACGGTGTGGCCGTCGTGATCGAGCGGTTGCTGACGGAACTGCCGTAGCCGCAGGGGCGGGGGTGTCTCGGATGCCGGGGTGTCTCACAGGGACACCCCGCGTGCCGACAGCCATGACACCGGATTCACCGCCGAGCCCGACTCCGGCGTGACCCGGGCCTCGAAGTGCAGGTGCGGCCCGGTGGAGTTACCCGTGGTGCCCGACTGGCCGATCCACTGCCCGGGACTGACGCGCTCCCCCTGGTCGACCGCGAGGGAAGCGAGATGGGCGTACTGCGTGTAGTAGCCGCCCGCGTGCTTGAGCACGATCTCCATGCCGAAGGGGCCGCCGCAGGACACCTTCACGACCCGGCCCGCCCCCACCGCGCGCACCGGAGTGCCGATCGGAACCGCGAAATCCTGCCCGGTGTGCCGGTTCGACCACCGTGCGCCGCCACTGCCGTAGGACGCCGACAGCTCGTACGTCTCGACCGGCGCGACCCAGTCGCCGTCGGTGAAGCCCGTCTCCGGCTGGTCCAGCCGGACGGCGCCGCGGCACGCCCCGGCGGCGACCGCCGCGTCCGCCTGGCCCTGTAGTTCCGAGCGGGCCGTCTCCAGCTTCTGTTCGATGTCCGCCTTGAGAGCGGCGAGTTGGGCGTTGCGCTTCTCCAGTTCCTGCCACTCGGCGGCGGCCTTGGCCTCGTCCGCCGCGAGCCGGGCTTCGGCCCGCTTGTTCTTGGAGATCGCGTTGTTCACCGCGAGATCCGCCTGTGAGAAGGCGTGCTGACCTCGCATCAGGCCATCGGGGCTGTCGGCCAGGATCATGTGGGCGGCCACCGGCAGGCCACCGCTGCTGCGGTACTGCGCCCGCGCGATCCGGCCCAGGTCCTCGTGCAGGGCCGCGATGTGCCGCCGCTGCGCGTCCAGGAGGGCCTCCGCACGCTGGGCCTCGGCCCGTTGGTCGTCGGCCTCTTTGCGCCCGGCTTCGTACTGCTGCGTCGCCACCGCGGCCTCTTCGTACAGCCGCACGACCTCGGCGCTGAGGCCGGTGGCCGGGCCGATGCCGGTGCCGGTGTCGCTGCCCGGGTCCTTGCCGGCCGCCGTCGGCCGGGCCGCGAGCACGGCCAGCGCGCACAACAGAACCGGAACGAGCAGCCGATGACGGCGATATGAGCACATGTCAGCGATCGTCACCCAGCACCGACGGCCCGGTCCTGTTCACGTCGTACGCCCGGGGGACCGGCTGCGCCGAACGGCCCAGTGCCGAGGTCAAGGTCTGAGGTCAAGGTCTGAGGTCATGGTGCTGAGTGCCGGGGTGCCGAGAGCCGGGGTGCCGAGGACCGGGTGCCGAGAGGCGGGTGCCGAGGACCGGGTGCCGAGGACCGGGTGCCGAGAGGCGGGTGCCGAGGACCGGGGCACCAAAACCGGGCTCTGAGGCCGGGGCACCAGGCTTCGACGGTCTACCGCGCCCCCACCAGCGACTCCGCCGCCGCCTCCCGTTCCGCCATGCCCCGCAGCGGTCCGTCCGCCGCCAGCAGCTCGGCGTACGGTCCGCGCTGCACCACGCGTCCCTCGTCCAGCACGATCACCTCATCGACCGCTTCGAGGCCCGCCAGCCGGTGCGTGATGAGCAGCGTCGTCCGGCCCGTGGTGGCGGCCAGCAGATCGGCGGTGAGGGCGTCGGCGGTCGGCAGGTCCAGGTGTTCGGCGGGCTCGTCGAGCACCAGGACGGGAAAGTCGGCGAGGAGCGCACGGGCCAGCGCCAGCCGCTGCCGCTGCCCTCCGGACAGCCGTGCCCCGTGCTCGCCGACGAGCGTGTCGAGCCCGTCGGGCAGGCTGTCGGCCCAGTCCAGCAGCCGGGCGCGACCCAGTGCGGCGCGCAGGTGCTCCTCGTCAGCGTCCTTCCGGGCGAGCAGCA
This sequence comes from Streptomyces sp. NPDC007929, assembly GCF_042959065.1. Taxonomy (NCBI): domain Bacteria; kingdom Bacillati; phylum Actinomycetota; class Actinomycetes; order Kitasatosporales; family Streptomycetaceae; genus Streptomyces; species Streptomyces sp. NPDC007929. Next base: position 195,448 of record NZ_JBIBKD010000005.1, read on the forward strand.
GGTTCTCGCGCAGCGAGCTGTCGAAGAGGTGCGCGTCCTGCGCGCAGAGCCCGACGAGGCTCCTCACGTCGTCACCGCTCAGCCCGTACGCGTCCACGCCCGCCAGCGTGTACGAGCCCCCCTGGGCGTCCAGGAACCGCAGCAGCACCTGCGCCAGCGTGGTCTTGCCGGAGCCGGACGGGCCGACCACGGCGACCCGGCGGCCCTTCTCGAAGGTCAGGTCGAGCCCGGCGAGCGCGTCCCGGTCCTGCCCGGCGTGCCGGGCGGTCAGCCCCGAGACGACCAGTGGGAACGGCGACGCGGGCGCCTGCCGGGGCCGCTCCGGCTCCCGCACGGGTTCCGGGGCGTCCAGCACTTCGTAGACCCGCTCCGCGCTCCGGCGCACTCGCTGCCGGTACTGCACGGCGAGCGGCAGCCCGAGCACGGCCTCGAAGGCGGCGAGCGGGGTGAGGACGACGACGGCCATGGTCACGCCGTCGAGCCGCCCGACGACGACGGCCTGGGCACCGGCCAGGGCGGCTGCCGCGACGGTCAGTCCGGAGATCAGTGCGGTGAGGCCGTCGCCGAGGGCCGTGGCGGTGGCGGCGCGCGAGGCGAGCCGGGTGAGTACCCCGTCGGCCTCGCGTGTCCGGGCGGTCCGCTCGGGCAGCGCCCCGGCGACGGTCAGTTCCGCGGTGCCGGTGAGCAGGTCGGTCACCCGCGTCGCGAGCGCACCGCGCGCGGGTGCCAGCTTGTGCTCGGCCCGCCGGGCCACCGCGCCGGTGATCAGCGGCACGCCGACCCCAGCCGCCAGGAGCCCGGCCGCGAGTACCGCCCCGGCCTCGGGCAGCAGCCACGCCGTGAAGCCGACCGACGCCGCCGACACGACGACGGCCGCCCCGGCCGGCAGCAGCCACCGCAGCCAGTAGTCCTGGAGCGCGTCCACGTCCGCGACCAGCCGGGAGAGCAGATCACCCCGGCGGACCCGGCGCAGCCCGGCCGGCGCCAGCCGCTCCAGCCTGCGGAACACCGCGACCCGGGTGTCCGCCAGCATCCGCAGCACGGCGTCGTGCGACACCAGCCGCTCGGCGTAGCGGAACACGGCCCGCCCGATCCCGAAGGCCCGCGTCGCGGTGACGGCCATCATCAGGTACAGCACGGGCGGGTGCTGCGAGGCCCTGGAGATCAGCCACCCGGAGGTGGCCATGAGCCCCACGGCACTCCCCAGCGCCAGGCTCCCGAGCAGCAGCGCGAGTCCCAGGCGTCCGCGCCGGGCGCCGGACATGGCACGGACGCGTGCCAGGACATCGCCGGAAGCCGGTTCGTCGACGGACTCGGCCGGGGCGAGCGGCTCGACCTCGTCGGACCGTGTTCCGGATCCCCGGGCCACGGCGGGCGCCACCGCCAGGGCAGCAGTGGTCCCGGGCTCCTCCAGCCGCACCACCCGGTCCGCGACCTCCAGCAGCGCCGGCCGGTGCACCACCAGCAGGACCGTCCGGCCGGCCGCGAGGCGCCGTACCGCGGCCACGACCTCGGCCTCGGTGGCGCCGTCCAGCGCCGCCGTCGGCTCGTCGAGCAGCAGCACGGGCCGGTCCGCGAGGAACGCCCTGGCCAGCGCGAGCCGCTGCCGCTGACCGGCGGACAGGCCCGCGCCGTCCTCACCGAGCGCGGTATCAGGGCCTTCGGGCAGCGCGTCGACGAAGTCCAGCGCCCCGGCGTCCCGCAGCGCCCGGCGTACCGAGTCGTCGTCGGCGCCGGGCCGCGCCAGCCGTACGTTCTCGGCGATGGTCCCGGCAAACAGATGCGGGCGCTGCGGCACCCACGCGATCCGGGAGCGCCACTGCCCGAGGTCGGCGTCGACGAGGTCGGTCTCCCCGATCCGCACCCGCCCCGCGGCCGGTCGCTGAAACCCCAGCAGGACGCTCAGCAGCGTCGATTTGCCGGCGCCGCTCGGGCCCACCAGCGCGACGGTCTCCCCCGGCTCGACGCTGAAGGACACATTCGAGACGGCGTCCGTCGATCGCCCCGGGTACCGGACGCTCACGCCCTCGAACGACAGCGCACCGTCGGTCACGGCCTTCGAGCCGGACGCCGGGGCGGGTGTCTCCAGGACCTCGAAGATCTCCTCGGCTGCGGCGAGCCCCTCCGCCGCCGCGTGGTACTGCGCCCCGACCTGCCGCAGCGGCAGATACGCCTCGGGCGCGAGGACCAGGATGACGAGGCCGGTGTACAGGTCCATCTCACCGTGCACCAGGCGCATGCCGATCGTTACGGCGACCAGCGCCACCGAGATCGTCGCGAGCAGTTCCAGGGCGAAGGAGGAGATGAAGGCGATCCGCAGCGTCCGCATGGTCGCCTGCCGGTATGCGCCGGTGATGCGCCGGATGGACTCGGCCTGCGCCTTGGCCCGCCCGAAGACCTTGAGCGTCGGCAGCCCGGCGACGACGTCCAGGAAGTGCCCGGACAGCCGCGACAGCAACCGCCACTGACGGTCCATCCGGGACTGGGTCGCCCAGCCGATCAGCACCATGAAGACCGGGATGAGCGGCAGCGTGCCCACGATGATGGCCGCCGACACCCAGTCCTCGGTGACGATCCGCGCCAGCACGGCCACCGGCACGACCACCGCGAGACCCAACTGCGGCAGGTACCGCGAGAAGTAGTCGTCGAGGGCGTCGACTCCCCGGGTGGCCAGGGCGACCAGCGAACCGGTGCGCTGCCCGCTCAGCCACCCCGGCCCCAGCTCGGCGGAACGCTCCAGCAGTCGCCCTCGCAGCTCGGACTTCACGGCCGCGCTCGCCCGGTGTGCGGCGAGCTCGGTGAGCCAGCCGACCAGCGCCCGTCCGACAGCGACGGCGGCCAACAGCAGCAGGGGAGTGCCGAGTTCGGCCACCGCCATGCGGTGCTGGAACGCCCCCGCCACCACTTCGGCGATGAGCATCGCCTGCGCGATGACCAGCCCCGCCCCTACGGCCCCCAGGGCCACGACCGCCACCAGGAAGACCCGGGTGGCGCGGGCGTACCGGAGCAGACGCGGATCGATTGGTTTCACGTGAAACACACCTCAGTGCACGGTCTCGGCTATGTGCTGTGTGCCGATCCGCTTGCGGAACACCCAGTACGTCCAGCCCTGGTAGAGCAGCACGACCGGGGTGGCGATCCCGGCACACCACGTCATGATCTTCAGCGTGTACGGGCTGGACGAGGCGTTGGTGACCGTCAGGTTCCAGTCGGGGTTCAGGGTCGACGGCATGACGTTCGGGAAGAGCGTCAGGAAGAGCATCGCCACCGCGGCCACGATGGTGAGTCCCGACAGGGCGAACGCCCAGCCCTCGCGCCCGGCCCGGGCCGCGACCAGGGCCACGAGGAGCGAGGCCACGGCCACGACCATGGCCACGAGCGACGCACCATCACCCCGGTCGGACTGCGTCCACAGCAGGAAGGCGAGCGCCAGCAGGGCGGTCACCAGCCCGACGCGCAGCGCCAGCCTCCGTGCCCGCTCCCGGATCTCCCCGACGGTCTTGAGCCCGACGAACACCGTCCCGTGGAAGGTGAACAGCGAGAGCGTGACCAGACCGCCCAGCAGCGCGTACGGGTTGAGCAGATCCAGGACTCCGCCTGCGTAGTTGAAGTCCTGGTCGATCTTCACCCCCCGCACGATGTTGGCGAAGGCCACGCCCCACAGGAACGCGGGCAGCAGGGAGGCCCAGAAGATCGCCGTCTCCCAGTTGCGCTGCCAGCTCTCCTCGGGCCGCTTCACCCGGTACTCGAAGGCCACACCCCGGACGATCAGACAGACCAGGATGAGCAGCAGGGGCAGGTAGAAGCCGGAGAAGAGCGTGGCGTACCACTCGGGGAAGGCGGCGAAGGTCGCGCCGCCCGCCGAGAGCAGCCACACCTCGTTGCCGTCCCAGACGGGTCCGATGGTGTTGATCAGCACCCGCTTCTCGGGCCGGTTGCGGGCGAGCAGTTTGGTGAGCACCCCCACCCCGAAGTCGAAGCCCTCCAGGAAGAAGTAGCCGGTCCACAGGACGGCGATCAGGACGAACCAGACGTCGTGCAGTTCCATGACTGTGCAGCTCCCTCGGCCTAGTACGAGAAGGCCATCGGCTTGTCGGCGTCACGGGAGTCGCCGCCGATCTTCGTGGGCGGGTTGAGGTCGGCCTCGGTGAGCTCGGGCGGCCCGGCCTTGACGTACTTCACGAGCAGCTTGACCTCGATCACGGCGAGGATCGCGTACAGCGTCGTGAAGACGATCATCGAGGTGAGAACCTCGGCCTGGGAGACGCCGGGGGAGACCGCGTCACGCGTCTGGAACAGGCCGTAGACGACCCACGGCTGGCGGCCCATCTCGGTGAAGATCCAGCCCCAGGCGTTGGCGATCAGCGGGAAGGCCGTCGTCCAGACCGCCACCAGCCAATACAGGCGGGTGAGACGCGGCTGCAGCGGCTTCCGGAAGAGCACCAGGTGCGGCACCTCGTCGTCGCCGGTGCGCCAGGCGGCCGGCAGCAGGAACTTCTTGCGGGTGAGCCACAGTCCGAGCAGGCCGATGGAGAACGACGCCATGCCGAAGCCGATCATCCAGCGGAAGCCCCAGTAGGCGACGGGGACGATGGGCTTGTAGTCACCGGGGCCGAACTTCTCCTGGAGCGCCTTGTTGGTGTCGTTGATGCCCGGCACGTAGGACTCGAAGTCGCTGTGGGCCAGGAAGGAGAGCAGTCCGGGGATCTCCAGGGCGACCTTGTTGTGGCCCTTGTCGACGTCCCCGTACGCGAACACCGAGAAGGGCGCGGGCTTCTCGCCGTCCCACAGTGCCTCGGCGGCGGCCATCTTCATCGGCTGCTGCTCGTACATGACCTTGCCCAGGGTGTCCCCGCTGACCGCGGTGAGCAGGCCGCCGACGGCGACGGTGACGAGGCCGAGCCGGAGGGAAGTCCGCATGACGGGGATGTGCTTCTTGCGCAGCAGGTGGAAGGCGGCGATGCCCACCATGAAGGCGCCGCCGGTCAGGAAGGCCGCCGAGAAGCTGTGGAACACCTGGTTGAGCGTGGTGTTCTGGGTCAGCACCAGCCAGAAGTCGGTGAGCTCGGCCCGCCCCTTGGTCTCGTTGATGCGGTAGCCGACCGGGTGCTGCATCCAGGAGTTGGCGGCCAGGATGAAGTACGCCGACAGCAGCGTGCCGATCGAGACCATCCATATACAGGCCAGGTGGATCTTCTTCGGCAGCTTGTCCCAGCCGAAGATCCACAGACCGATGAAGGTCGACTCGAAGAAGAAGGCCATCAGGGCCTCGAAGGCCAGCGGGGCACCGAAGACGTCACCGACGAAGCGCGAGTAGTCGGACCAGTTCATGCCGAACTGGAACTCCTGGACGATGCCGGTTACCACGCCCATCGCGATGTTGATCAGGAAGAGCTTGCCCCAGAACTTCGTCGCCCGGAGGTATTTCTCCTTCTCCGTGCGCACCCAGGCCGTCTGCAGACCGGCCGTCAGAGCGGCCAGCGAGATCGTCAGGGGGACGAACAGAAAGTGGTAGACGGTGGTGATGCCGAACTGCCATCGGGCCAGGGTCTCCGGCGCCAGAGCCAGGTCCACGTCTCCGCTCCTTACATACGCTTGTGAAAGCGTTCACATTCACAAGCCATTATGCAGCACGGACATTCGAGCCCTGGAGGGGGTCCCCTGTCTGCCCCGTCACAGTCGGTCTCTTGGCTCGAACTTCAACATATTGTTGAATCAGTGGCATGCAGACACCGACATCGACACAGCTACGGATCTCCTGGCCCGCGGGCCATCTCGACGCGTCGCTCGACGACACTCCGACCAGTCAGGCGCTGGTCAAGGCGCTGCCCCTGGTCTCCACCGCCCGCACCTGGGGCGCGGAGGTCTACTTCGACACGGGGGTGTCGGTTTCACGTGAAACAGGCGCTCGCGAGGTCGTCGAGCCGGGCACCGTCGTCTTCTGGACCGACGGCGATGCCCTCGCCCTCCCCTACGGGCCCACGCCGATCTCACGGGGCGACGAGTGCCGCCTCGCGGGCCCGTGCAATGTCCTGGGCCACCTCGACGGCGACCCCGGCCTGCTCGCGACCGTGCGGGACGGCGACCCCGTACGCGTGGAACTCCTGCACGCCTGATCCGGCTCTCGGAAACGAGAGTTACAGCTCCTTACGGAACCCTTCCGACACCTTCAGGAAGATGTCGTTCGCCTCGGCCTCTCCGACCGTCACCCGCACACCCTCGCCCGGGAACGGCCGGATCACCACACCTGCCTGCTCGCACGCCTGCGCGAACGCGACCGTGCGCTCCCCCAGCCGCAGCCACACGAAGTTGGCCTGGGTCTCGGGCACCGTCCAGCCCTGCGAGCGCAGCCCGTCGACCACGCGCGTGCGCTCGCACACCAGCGAGCCGACCCGGCCGAACAGTTCGTCCTCGGCCCGCAGTGAGGCGATCGCCGCCTCCTGCGCGAGCTGGCTCACGCCGAACGGCACCGCCGTCTTGCGCAGCGCCGCGGCCACCGGCTCGTGGGCGATGGCGAAACCGACACGCAGGCCGGCGAGGCCGTACGCCTTGGAGAAGGTCCGCAGGACGCAGACGTTGGGCCGCTCGCGGTAGATCTCGCAGCCGTCCGGCACCTCGGGGTCACGGATGAACTCGCGGTAGGCCTCGTCGAGGACCACCAGCACATCGCTCGGCACCCGGTCGAGGAAACGCTCCAGCTCCGCCCGCCGCACCACCGTGCCGGTCGGGTTGTTGGGGTTGCAGACGAAGATCAGCCGCGTGCGGTCGGTGATCGCGTCGGCCATCGCGTCGAGATCGTGCACGTCCCCGGGCGTCAGCGGTACCTGGACCGACGTCGCGCCGCTGACCTGCGTGATGATCGGGTACGCCTCGAAAGACCGCCAGGCGTACATGACCTCGTCGCCCGGGCCCGCGGTGGCCTGGATCAGCTGCTGCGCGACACCGACCGAACCGGTGCCGGTGGCCAGGTGGGAGAGAGGCACCCCGAATCGCTCGGACAGCTCGTTCATCAGCCCTGTGCAGGCCATGTCCGGGTAGCGGTTGAAGTTGCCGGCCGCCGCCGTCACGCTCTCCAGCACGCCCGGCAGCGGCGGATACGGGTTCTCGTTGGAGGACAGCTTGTAGGCCACCGGCCCACCTGCCGCGGCGGGCTTGCCCGGCTTGTAGGTGGGGATCCCCTCCAGCTCGGCGCGCAGCTTGGGGCTCGTCTCGCTCACCGCAGTCCTCCTCGTGAAGACCGGCGGCCCATGACCGCCGCCGACATCCAATACTGCTCACCTTATGAGGATTCAGCGCCGCTGCGTATAGCCACGACCGAGCGACCGGCTCCGGCCTCGTCCGCCCCAGCGGCATCAGGGGCATCGCCACACCAAGGCGTACGAATCCGGGGGCGCGCTGCACATATATCTACGCGCCGGTGGTGCACGCCGTGGCGCGCATCCCCCGTGCAGGTGAGTTGAGACCTCTTCGCAACATCGCCCCCTCGGCAGGCCCGCACGCGCAGACAAGTCACGTACTGGCTTGAGAGCGCTCAACACCCTTTGTTCCGCAGGCAATTGAGGTTAAATGATCATGCAGAAACGTGCCTGTCAACGCGCGCATATGCGTCCGCACTACCCCACCGCATGAGCCCTACTATCGGCTCGCCATGACAGCAGCAGGGAAGCACCAGGTGAGCCGCGCGGAAACCTCACGACGAGGCAGTCGGCCGGGTCGGGCCGGCATCAGAGACGTGGCCGCCGCCGCCGGAGTCTCCATCACGACCGTCTCCGACGCCCTCAACGGCAAGGGGCGGCTCCCGGACGCCACCCGGCGCCACGTCCGGGAAGTCGCCGACCGGCTGGGCTACCGGCCCTCGGCCGCGGCCCGGACCCTCCGTACCGGCAAGTCGGGACTCATCGGCCTGACCGTGACCACGTACGGGGATGAACCTTTCACCTTCACGGAGTTCGCGTACTTCGCCGAGATGGCGCGAGCCGCCACCTCCGCCGCGCTCGCCCGCGGCTACGCCCTCGTCATCCTGCCCGCGACGTCCCGCCACGACGTGTGGTCGAACGTCGCCCTGGACGGCACGGTCGTCATCGACCCCTCCGACCAGGACCCGGTCGTCAGCGAACTCGTCCGGCAGGGGCTGCCCGTCGTCTCCGACGGCCGCCCGGCCGGCGCGCTGCCGGTCACGGCCTGGGTCGACAACGACCACGAGGCCGCCGTCCTCGGCATCCTCGACCACCTGGCCGACGCCGGCGCCCGCCGTATCGGCCTGCTCACCGGCACCAGCACGGACACGTACACCCACCTGTCGACCACCGCGTATCTGCGCTGGTGCGAGCGGGTCGGCCAGGATCCGGTGTACGAGGCCTACCCGGCGCACGATCCGTGCGCGGGCGCCGTCGCCGCCGACCGGCTCCTCGCCCGCCCCGACCGGCCCGACGCGGTCTACGGACTGTTCGACCCGAACGGCACCGACCTGCTCGCCGCCGCCCGCCGCTACGGCCTGCGCGTCCCCGAGGACCTGCTGCTGGTCTGCTGCAGCGAGTCCACGGTCTACGCCAACACCGAGCCGCCCATCACCACGCTCTCCCTGAAGCCGCGCCGCATCGGCACGGCGGTGGTCCAGCTCCTCATCGACGCCATCGAGGGAGTGGACTCCGACCACCCGGTGGAGCAGGTGATACCGACGGAGCTGATCGTGCGCACCTCGTCCCAGCGACGCCCGCCGCGCACGACGGTCAGCCCGCCGCGTTCACCCGAGGGGACGTAAGCCCCGCACCCGGGTCGACGGAAGGTCGCACTCCTGGGGAGAAACAGGGCCGGTCCCCCGGAGAGAAAGGATCGTTCTCGCGAAGAGAAGAGACGCGAGGACGGTCACACGGTGGTCAAAGCCCGGCCCAATCGGGGCGAAAGCCGCGGTGAACTGGACTCTTGCTCTGATTCACCACCCCTGGGTCATCACATGGCGCGATCCGCATTCCTATGATGGGCCCACGACACCCGCGGGCCGCTACGACCAGGCAGTCCGATGCGGTGCAATGCGGCGCGATGGTGGAGGGGTCGATGACTCAGGGGGCCGGTCAGGGACCCGAGGTGGAGCGGACGGCGACGTTGCGCGACTTCCGGGTGCCCGCGTACGTCCACGAGGCCGGTCCGCACGTCCACAGCGTCCACCCCGGCGAGGTCGCCCCGCCGCCCGAGGAGACCTACCCCGAGGGGTACACGCCGACCCAGCGCGACCTTCCCGTCGTCAACCGGGGTGACACTGTCCAGGTGACCGTGGACCCCGAGACCGCCGCCGCCCCGCAGGCCTCCACCGGACAGGGCCCGCTGTACGTCGTGGGCGACGTGCACGGCTACCTCGACCAGCTGGTGGCGGCCCTCCAGGAGAAGGGCCTGCTCGACGCCGCCGGCAACTGGTGCGCGGGCACCGCCCGGCTGTGGTTCCTCGGCGACTTCACCGACCGCGGCCCCGACGGCATCGGCGTCATCGACCTCGTGATGCGGCTGTCCGCCGAGGCCGCCGCGGCCGGCGGCTACTGCAAGGCACTCATGGGCAACCACGAGCTGCTGCTGCTGGGCGCGAAGCGGTTCGGCGACACCCCCGTCAACTCCGGCGCGGGCACCGCCACCTTCCAGGCGGCCTGGCTGCTCAACGGCGGCCAGAAGACCGACATGGACCGCCTCCAGGACCACCACCTGCAGTGGATGTCCCGCCTGGACGCCGTCGAGGAGGTCGACGGCCACCTGCTCGTCCACTCCGACACCACCGCCTACCTCGACTACGGCCGCTCCATCGAAGAGGTCAACGACACCGTCCGCGAGACCATCACCCGCAACGACGCGGACGAGGTCTGGGACCTGTTCCGCAAGTTCACCAAGCGCTTCTCCTTCCGTGACGAGGGCGGCGCCGACGCCGTGCGCTCCCTGCTCGATACGTACGGCGGCACCCGCATCGTTCACGGACACAGCCCGATTCCGTATCTGCTCGGCGAGGTCGGCTCCGAGGACGACGAGGACAACCGCGACCCCGTGATCGAGGGACCGCACGTCTACGCCGACGGACTCGCCATCGCCATGGACGGCGGCGTGACCATGGCCGGAAAGCTGCTGGTCCAGCAACTGCCGCTGGATACGTGAACGTTCACTGGGCAGGTGCTCCCGGTCGGAGGACCGGGCCGGTGAAGGGCCAATTTCGGTAAACCCCCTGTCACCGCATACCGTCACCGCTCTACCATCGGCTTATCCGTAGCAGGCTCCCCTCCGTTTCTGCCCGACGGCTCGTCAGCATGCCGAGCCCCAAGCCCTACGGAGCATCGGGGGATGCACATGAACAGCGTTCCGCAGCACCTGCTGAGCGAGGACCGCCAGGAATACGAGCGGATCCTCGATGAGGCGCTGCGCTCCGCACCACACCGTCCGGAACTGGCCGCAGTAGGACAGCGCCTCAACTCCGAACAGCTGCGCACCATGGCGCTGAACGCCACCGCGCTCATCACGGCGGCCGCGTCGACCGAGTACCAGCACTACGTCAAGGTCCGCGACGAACTGCGTCAACCGGCGTCGGCCGGCTCACCGATCCTGCGGGAAGCCGGGTCCTCCGAGCCGGGTACGGGCGCGTCGGGGCTCGCCACGACCATGGGAGGGGTCGCCGAGACCGCCGGCGCGGGCGCCGTAGCCGTCGTCGCCGTGCTCGCACCCGTCCTGGCCGGAACGGCCGCGGCGATCTTCCTGCTCGTCGGTTACATCCTGCGGATGCTCAACCCCGAGCAGGTGTTCGCCCGGACCATGCTCACCACGGGCTGGGTGTTCGGCGCCGTGACCGCGGTCGCGATCCTCGTCGCCGCCGTGGGGCTGCTGCTGACCGCCCTGCGCAACAAGCCCACGGCCGAAGGCGGGTCGAACGGCGAACTGCGGGGCGAGCTGGCCATGGCCAAGGAGGCCTGGCACGAGGCCCTGCTGGAGCGCGGCATCCTGCCCTTCCTGCGGGAGGCTCTCACCGATCCCGGCGCGGCCGCCGCGCTGCACCACACGCCGTCGTCGACACCGGTCAGCCGCATGCCCCACCTCGGCTACGACCGCCCGGGGTTCACCAGCCCGGACGAGGGCGACCGCGGCTCGCGCCCCAGCTTCAGCAGCCCGGACTACAGCAGCCCGGACTTCGGCGGGCCGGAGCACCAGCCGGAGTAAAGGGCCCAGGGCCCCACAGGCCGGGGACCAAAGGCCCCCGGGCCTGTGCGCGGGCGGATCAGTCCGCGATGGGTCAATCCGCGATGGGCAGGTACACGCGGCTCCCGCTCGCCGCGAACTCCTTCGACTTCAGGGCCATGCCCTCCTCGATCTCGGTCCGTGTGCCGCCGTGTTCACGGCGGATGTCCTGCGAGATCTTCAGACTGGACGAGTCCAGGCCGGAGTCGCGCCGTCTCGTTGTCGTACGCGGATGGCACAGTGCACCACCATGAACACTGACCGGTTCTGGAACATCATCGAGTCCGCGCGTTCGTCGGCCGCCATCTCTGGCGTGCCGTTCGACGAGGCCCTGGTGGAACTACTCGCCGGTCACCCTCCGCAGGAAATCCTTGAGTACGTCGAACGGTTCGATGAGGTGCACGACGCTCTGTACCGCTGGGACGTCTGGGCTGCGGCGTACCTCATCGGCGGCGGCTGCTCCGACGATCATTCGCTATCCACAACCAAGGGGTTCGGACATGGCAGAGGTCGTACTGTTCCATCACTCGCAGGGGCTGACACCCGGAGTCGCCGCATTCGCCGACGAACTCCGCGCGGCCGGCCACACCGTCCACACGCCCGATTTCTTCGATGGGCGAACGTTCGGCTCCCTTGAGGAGGGCATGGGCTACGTCGAGCAGATCGGCTTCGCCGAGATCACCGAGCGCGGCGTCCGTGCGGCCGAGCACCTGCCGCAGAACGTCGTTTACGTCGGCTTCTCACTCGGGGCGCTGCCCGCCCAGAAGCTTGCGCAGACGCGGGCGGGCGCGCGGGGCGCGCTCCTGTTCCACGCCTGCATCCCCGTCTCGGAGTTCGGCGCGCCATGGCCTGACAGTGTTCCGGTGCAGGTGCATGCGAAGGAAGCTGATCCGTTGTTCGCTGAGGACATCGACGCTGCCCGCGCGCTCGTCTCTGACTGTGCTGACGCGGAGATGTTCCTGTACCCCGGAGACCAGCACCTGTTCGCCGACACTTCGCTGCCGTCCCACGACCCGGAGGCCGCCAAGCTCCTGACCCAGCGGACAATCGAGTTCCTCAGCTCGCGCTAGGACCGCCGTTGAGCACGTAGGCAGATTCGTGCCCTACGGGCGGACAGAACGGCCCACGACTGCACGAGCCGTGGGCCGTCCCACACGGCTCCGGCTAATCCGCCAGCGGCAGATAGACCCGGTTCCCGCTCGCCGCGAACTCCTTCGACTTCTGGGCCATGCCCTCCTCGATCTCGGTCCGTGTGCCGCCGTGTTCACGACGGATGTCCTGCGAGATCTTCATGCTGCAGAACTTGGGACCGCACATCGAGCAGAAGTGAGCCGTCTTGGCCGGCTCCGCGGGCAGGGTCTCGTCGTGGAACTCCCGTGCCGTGTCCGGGTCGAGGGCCAGGTTGAACTGGTCTTCCCACCGGAACTCGAAACGGGCGTCGGACAGCGCGTCGTCCCACTCCTGCGCACCTGGGTGTCCCTTGGCGAGGTCGGCGGCGTGGGCGGCGATCTTGTAGGTGATGACGCCGGTCTTGACGTCGTCGCGGTTCGGCAGGCCCAGGTGCTCCTTGGGCGTGACGTAGCAGAGCATCGCCGTGCCCCACCAGGCGATCATCGCGGCACCGATGCCGGAGGTGATGTGGTCGTACGCCGGGGCGACGTCGGTGGTCAGCGGGCCGAGCGTATAGAACGGAGCTTCATCGCAGATCTCCTGCTGAAGGTCGATGTTCTCCTTGATCTTGTGCATCGGGACGTGGCCCGGGCCCTCGATCATGGTCTGTACGTTAAAACGCTTCGCGATCCGGTTGAGTTCCCCGAGGGTGCGCAGTTCCGCGAACTGCGCCTCGTCGTTGGCGTCCGCGATCGATCCCGGCCGCAGGCCGTCCCCGAGCGAGTAGGTGACGTCGTAGGCGGCGAGGATCTCGCAGAGCTCCTCGAAGTTCTCGTACAGGAACGACTCCTTGTGGTGCGCGAGGCACCACGCGGCCATGATCGAGCCGCCGCGGGAGACGATGCCGGTCTTGCGGTTCGCCGTCAGCGGCACGTACGCCAGGCGCACACCTGCGTGGACCGTCATGTAGTCCACGCCCTGCTCGGCCTGTTCGATGACCGTGTCCTTGTAGATCTCCCAGGTCAGCTCCTCCGCCCGACCGTCGACCTTCTCCAGGGCCTGGTAGAGCGGCACCGTGCCGATGGGGACGGGGGAATTGCGCAGCACCCACTCGCGCGTGGTGTGGATGTTGCGTCCGGTGGACAGGTCCATGACCGTGTCGGCGCCCCAGCGGGTCGCCCAGGTCATCTTCTCGACCTCCTCCTCGATGGAGGACGTCACCGCCGAGTTGCCGATGTTGGCGTTGACCTTCACCAGGAACCGCTTGCCGATGATCATCGGCTCGATCTCCGGGTGGTTGACGTTGGCCGGCAGCACGGCCCGGCCCGCGGCGATCTCGTCCCGCACGACCTCCGGCGCCACGTCCTCCCGGATGGCGACGTACTCCATCTCGGGCGTGATCTCGCCGCGGCGGGCGTACGCGAGCTGCGTGACCGCCTCGCCGTTCCTGCCGCGGCGCGGCTGACGCGGCCGGCCGGGGAAGACCGCGTCCAGGTTGCGGAGGCCGCCCCGGGGTGAGGTGTGCTTGATGCCGTCGTCCTCGGGGCGGACGGGGCGGCCCGCGTACTCCTCGGTGTCGCCGCGGGCGATGATCCAGTTCTCGCGCAGCGGCGGCAGGCCCCTGCGGACGTCGGTGTCGACGAGCGGATCGGTGTACGGGCCCGACGTGTCGTACAGCGTGACCGATTGGCCGTTGGTGAGGTGCACCTGACGGACCGGCACGCGCAGGTCGGGGCGGGTGCCCTCGACATACGCCTTGTGCCAGCCGATGGACTTCCCGGCCTCCTCGGACTTCTCGTCCTGAACGGAGGCAGGCGTGCGTGCGTCCTTGCTGGTCATGAGACCTACTCCCTACGCCGGCATTACCCGGTAACAGGTTCGGCGGTCGACGCAGCGGTGTCCGTCCGGCGACGTCTCGTGTGAAACATCACTCGAATCCGGCGATGTTTCATGTGAAACATCGCTGGGACGGAGGTCAGCGCCCTCTCAGCCCGGTGCTCCGAGCTCCCGCGTGTACAAAAGGTGCCACCACGCTAGCGGCAATTCTGGCGCGGTGAACAGAGGGCCCCCCTCGTTCTTGCGATGATCGGGCGGTGACCACGACGCAGCGTCCCCCCTACCCACCGCCCGAACCGCCCCGCGGATCCGGCGCCGGAAACGGCAACGGCCGTGGTGGCGGCCATCCTGACGGCCGTGACGGCGGCCCTGGTGGCGGCCGTGACGGCGGCCGTGGTGACGGCCGTGACGGCGGCCCTGGTGACGGCCGCGATTTCGCCGCCCCGGCCGGGCACGGGCCGACCGCGGGGCAGCGCCCCGGGCTCGGGTACGGGCGTGACGCGGGCCTCGGCCCGGGCTCCGGCTCCGGCTCCGGCTCCGGCTCCGGCTCCGGTGGTGCGTACGGGCCGGACTTCGGCGGCGGCCAGGGTGCCGGTCCTACCGGTGGTCACGGTGGCTTTGGCGGCCCCGCAGACGGGCACGGTGGGGGCGGCGGTTACGGGCACGGCGGGGACGACGGACACGGGCACGGCGGGGGCGGCGGCGGCGACGGACACGGTGGGGGCGGCGGACGCGGTCACGGCCCTGGTCCCGCCCCGGGCGGTGGGCACGGGCACTCCCACAGCCACAACCACGGTCCGGCCGCGCCCGTCTCCCGGCATCTGCGCAAGGTCATCGCGGCGATCCTGATCCCGTTCGCCGCGGCGGTCCTGGTCGGTCTGGCCGTGCTGTGGCCGGGTGGCGCTCCGTCGCACGAGCGCACCGGCGTCGGATTCGACCGGCAGACTCAGGACGCCACGGTCACCAAGGTGGTCGAGGTGAGCTGCAAGGAGGCCGGCGCTTCGGGCGTCCCGCCGACCGGCGACACCTCCACCGCCGAGGGTTCCTCCGCGGTGCAGCAGGAGAAGGGCGACTGCAAGCGCGCGACGATCCGGGTCGACAGCGGCGATGACAAGGGCCGTACGTTCACCGAGATCGTCCAGCCCGACCAGTCCCGCCAGCTGAGCGAGGGCCAGGAGGTCGTGGTCGCCTACGAGCCCTCGGCGCCGAAGGACCTGCAGTACTCGGTCACCGACATCAACCGCCGTCTGCCCATGGGGCTGCTGGCCGGTATCTTCGCGATCGCCGTCGTGGTCGTCGGACGGCTGCGGGGTGTCATGGCACTGGTCGCGCTGGCGATCAGTTTCATGGTGCTGAACTTCTTCATCCTCCCCGCGATCCTCCAGGGTTCGAACCCGCTGGTCGTGGCCGTGGTGGGGGCCAGCGCCATCATGCTCATCGCGCTGTACCTGTGCCACGGCCTGTCCGCCCGGACATCGGTGGCCGTACTGGGCACCCTGATCTCGCTGCTGCTGATCGGCATTCTCGGCTCGGTGTTCATCGACTGGGCTGCCCTGACCGGCAACACCGACGACAACACCGGTCTGATCCACGGCCTCTATCCGACGATCGACATGAGCGGTCTGCTGCTCGCCGGCGTCATCATCGGCTCGCTGGGCGTGCTCGACGACGTGACGGTCACCCAGACCTCTGCGGTCTGGGAGCTGCACGAGGCCAACCCCTCGATGGGCTGGCGCGGGCTCTACCGCGCGGGCATCCGGATCGGCCGCGACCACATCGCCTCGGTCGTGAACACTCTCGTCCTCGCCTACGCGGGTGCCGCCCTGCCGCTGCTGCTGCTGTTCTCGATCGCGCAGAGCAGCGTGGGGACGGTCGCCAACAGCGAACTGGTCGCGGAGGAGATCGTGCGCACGCTGGTCGGCTCGATCGGCCTGGTCGCCTCGGTGCCGGTCACGACGGCTCTGGCGGCCCTGATGGTCTCCGCCGACCGCCCCGGCACGGGACCGGCGGTGGAGGCCGCTGCCGCCCCCGCGCGCGCCGGGAGGGGCCGACGCCGCAAGCGCTGATGTCCCTGAGCCGAGGGAGGCGCCCCCGTCCTTCGCCGCCCGGCTCGCGAGAAGATCGCCCGGTCATACGAAGATCGCAGGAAGAAGCGTTCCTGCACAGCTCGGCGGCATCCGGTGAAGCGTTACTCCACCGCGCCGCCGGGCTCATGTCTCAACCAGCGCCCTGCTCGGCGAGGATGCGGTCCAGCGCCTCGTCGAGATGCGCGTCGAAATCGGCGAGCGAACCCTCCTGCCCCAGCGGCACCAGCTTGTCCGTACGGTCGAGGAAGGCGATGAGCGGTGCCGTCGACGACCGGAACAACGCCTGGTCACTGCCCACCTGAAGCCTGATCAACACCTCGCCCAGCGCATCGGGGTCGACGGGCGTGACCCGCACATCGCCCTCCCCGCACGGCCGGCCCACACCGTCGATCAGCAACTCCCGCCCGAAAGCCCAGGTAACCGGAGCATCGCCGGGCAAATGGAACGTCAGCCTGACGGCATAGGGATCACTGGACTCATAGCGCAGCTCCACCGGAATGCGGAAGGAGAGCTCCTCGGACACGAGAAAGCTCATCATGACCTCTGCTTGTACGGACTCGCGCATCGATAACCCCGTCATTCGCCGTGACTGGCCGGGAACGAACCTCTGACACTTGGTGGAATCTTGCTGAACGTACACAGCAGATCACAAGGAGTGAGTTTTCACATACTGATACAGAGCGCGAGCGAGCCGAGCAGCGACCCGATCTCGGCCTGCAACTGCCGGGCCGCGGGCAGCAACCGATCGGCCTGGTGTGCGGGGAGTGAGATGGCCATCGTCGCTGCCGTGGTGCCCAGCGTGAGCGGAATCGCGGCGCAGACCGTGCCCAGGGCGTACTCCTGACGCTCGGTCACCGGTTCCATCCGCCGGATCCGCTCCAGGCGCCGGAGCAGGGCGTGGTTGTCGCGCACCGTGTACGGCGTGAGGGGCTGCACCGGGTAGCGGTCGAGGTGGTCCCGGCGGGCTTCCTCGTCCAACTGGGAGAGCAGGCACTGGCCGACGGCGTGCGCGTGTCCGGTCTCCCGGAAATCGGCCCACTCCTCGACGGCCGGGATGCCCGGAGTGTCCGAGACGCACATGACCTCGATCTCCCCCTCGCGGTAGACCGCGTAGTACACGGGCACGCCCAGGACGTCCCGCCAGTGGGCGAGCGCGTCGACGACCGTGGTGCGACGTTTCTGCCGCGCTCCGCTGCTGCTCAGCCGCTCGGCGGCCGCTCCGAGGAAGAACAGGCCCTTGTCCCGGCGCAGATAGCCCTCGTGCACGAGCGTGCGCAGCAGGTGGTAGGTCGTGGGCAGCGCCAGCCCGGTCTCGCGGGCCAGTTGCTTGGCGGGGGCGCCGTACTCGTGCCCGGCGACGGTCTCCAGCAGGCGCATCGCGCGCTGCACGGATCCGATGAGAGTCGGCGCAGGCGGTGCCGCGGCGGAGGCGGGAGGTGGTCCTGACGGTGCCGCGGAGGCGGGCGGTGGCCCTGAAGGTGCCGCCGAGCGTGGTTGCGCGGGGACCGTGCGGAGGTGGACGGGGGCGGTGTCAGCCGGGACCAAGGGGCTCTCCCGAAGCGCGAGGGGGCAGCCCGTGCGGAGGAACACGGGTGGGGGTGAATGCCGCTCGCGGGGAAGTCCCCGCGTCGAGTTCCGGACTCTATTCGTCTGCCACCGCGTGCAGACCGCCCCGCCGGGAAACTTCCCCCGCCCGAGGGAACCGGTGATTCCAGGCGTTTCCCGCTACCCCCACCGGTTTCCCACGCGTCTCACCAGTCGCTGCGCGACGAAGAACTCGATGTGAACTTCCGTACGACGTAGATCAGGCCGCCGACCAGTGCCACGAAAACCAGCACCTTGAAGAGCAGTCCGATGACGAACCCGACCACGCTGGCGATCAGCCCACCGAACACGACCAGGGCGATGACCGGCACCGCGATCCACTTCACCCACCACGGCAGTCCCGTGAAGATCTCTCGCATCGCCCTCGTCCTTACCTCTCCGCCCGTTCGAGTGCCGGGTCCCGTCGGTCCTTCTGGATCTCTGATGTCCTGCACTCGATGCTAGGTCCGGGAGGGGGTCGAACGGGGGCCTCGCGCCCCTTGTCCTCCCCTGACCGAACCCCTAGGGAACCCTGAGGCGGTCCGTCACCTCTCGGGCGGAGAGAAGACGACCAGCACCCTCAGGTCCTCGGTGATGTGGTGGAACTTGTGGGCGACGCCCGCGGGCACGTAGACCACGCTGCCGCGCGCCACCTGGGTCGTCTCCAGACCGACGGTGATCGCCGCACGGCCGCTCACGATGAAGTAGACCTCGTCCTGATTGTGCGGCTTCTGTGGATCCTGCTCGCCCGCGTCGAGGGCGTACAGACCGACCGACATGTTCTGCTCCCGCAGAAACTGCAGGTAGGCGCCCTCGTTGGCGGCACGCTCCGCCTCCAGTTCATCCAGCCGGAATGCCTTCATCGCCTTGTCCGCCCCTGCCTCTTGTGCCCGCGTCCGATCAGGTCTGCCACGATCAGACACATGAAGAATTTCGTAGTCAAGACGATCGCCAACGCGGGCGCCCTGGCGGTCGCCGTGTGGCTGCTCGACAAGATCACCCTGACCGGTGACAACAAGGCCAGGGAATTCGGCACCCTGATCATCGTGGCGCTGCTCTTCGGCCTGGTGAACTTCCTGGTCAAGCCGCTCGTCAAGCTTCTCAGCCTGCCGCTGCTGATATTGACGCTCGGTCTGTTCACCCTGGTCGTCAACGCGCTGATGCTGCTGCTCACGTCGTGGCTGGCGGACAAGCTCGACCTGAGCTTCCACGTGGAGGGCTTCTGGACCGCCGTCGTGGGCGGCCTGATCATCTCGGTCGTCTCCTGGGCGCTGCACGTCGTGCTGCCCGACGGGGACTGAGCGGCCATGACGTACCGGGTCTGCTTCGTCTGCACGGGCAACATCTGCCGTTCCCCGATGGCCGAGATCGTCTTCCGCGCGCGAGTGGCGGAGGCCGGTCTCGACGAGCTGGTGGAGGTCGACAGCGCCGGCACGGGCGGCTGGCACCAGGGCGACGGAGCCGACCCGCGTACGGTGGCCGTCCTGGAGGACAACGGCTACGCCGGTGACCACACGGCCCGGCAGTTCCGGTCGTCCTGGTTCTCCCGCCTCGACCTGGTGGTCGCCCTCGACTCCGGCCATCTCGGTGCCCTGCGCCGGCTCGCGCCCACGGAGCAGGACGCCGAGAAGGTGCGGCTGCTGCGCTCGTACGACCCCGCCACGGGCGACGACGACCTCGACGTACCGGACCCCTACTACGGGGGCATCGGCGGCTTCGAGGAGTGTCTTGAGATGGTGGAGGCGGCGAGCGTCGGTCTGCTCGCCGCAGTGCGCGAGAAGGTGGAGGGACAGGCGGCATGAGCGATTCCGCGAAGGGTGACGCGGGCGGGACGGCGAGTGCCGTCAGCGAGGCCGGCGGTACCGCAGCCGAGGTGACGGGTGTCGTGGGCCCGTCGTCGGCCGCAGGCGCCGGGGACGGCACGCGTGCGGTACGGGCCGGGCTGCCCGAGCCGGTCAAGCACGAGCCGACGCTGCCCGGCCCCGTGTTCGCCGCTCACTTCCACCTGCCGGGCGACCCGACCGGCCCCTACACCTACGGCCGCGACGAGAACCCGACCTGGACGCTGCTGGAACGCGCCGTCGGCGAGCTGGAGGCACCCGGCGAGGACGGTGCCGAGACGCTCGTGTTCGCCTCCGGCATGGCCGCGATCTCGGCAGTGCTCTTCTCCCAGCTGAGCACCGGCGACGTGTGCGTCCTGCCCGACGACGGTTACCAGGCGCTGCCGCTGCTCCGGGCCCAGCTGGAGGCGTACGGCATCGAGGTGCGCACCGCGCCGACGGGCGGTGACGCCCAGCTGGACGTCCTCGACGGCGCACGGCTGCTGTGGATCGAGACCCCCTCGAACCCCGGGCTCGACGTGTGCGACATCAGGCGGCTCGCCGAGGCGGCACACGCGCGTGGTGCCCTGGTGGCCGTCGACAACACCCTCGCGACCCCGCTCGGCCAGCGTCCGCTGGCGCTCGGCGCCGACTTCGCGGTGGCCAGCGGCACCAAGCAGCTCACCGGTCACGGTGACGTGCTCCTGGGCTATGTCGTCGGCCGGAACGCCGAGGCCATGGCCGCCGTGCGTCGCTGGCGCAAGATCGTCGGGGCGATCCCCGGGCCCATGGAGGCCTGGCTCGCGCACCGTTCCATCGCGACGCTCCAGATGCGGGTCGACCGGCAGAGCGCGACGGCGCTGTCGGTCGCCGAGGCGCTGCGCGAGCGGCCCGAGGTGACGGGGGTGCGATACCCGGGGCTGCCCGGCGACCCCTCGCACGAGATCGCCGCGCGCCAGATGCGGCGCTTCGGATGCGTGGTGTCGTTCACCCTGCCCACGCGCGAGGTCGCCGACCGCTTCCTGGACGCGCTGCGTCTCGTGGACGACGCGACGAGCTTCGGCGGGGTGCGGTCCACCGCCGAACGGCGTGGACGCTGGGGCGGGGACGCGGTGCCGGAGGGCTTCATCCGCCTGTCGGTCGGCGCCGAGGACCCGGAGGACCTGGTGGCGGATGTGCTGCGGGCACTGGACGCGTCGGCCGCCTGATCATCGTCACGGACGGTCCGAGCCTCCCCCCTCGTGGCTCGGACCGTCCCCCGGTTCCGCGCGCAAGAACCGCGCGACCAAGGCTAGTTGACTCTCTGTCAGTGTCCAATCACAGTAGCGACAGAGACCTATCGACTTATTTATAGTTGAGCGCGGCCGGGGGGCCGGATCGGGGGCCGAAGAGGGAGTGTGTGCGGTGGATCTGGCCTTGCTGCGGACCTTCGTGACCGTGCACCGGGCCGGCTCATTCACCCGCGCCGCCGCTCTGCTCGGGCTCTCGCAACCCGCCGTCACCTCGCAGATACGGACGCTGGAGCGGCAGCTGGGCCGCCCCCTGTTCCTGCGGCAGGCCCGAGGCGTGACCCCGACGAGCATCGGCGACGAGCTCGCCCACAAGGCCGCGCCCCATCTCGACGCCCTGGTGGAGATCACCGAGACCGGCCTCGACGAAGACTCCTCCTTACGGACGCTGCACCTCGCAGGCCCCCCGGAGTTCACGGCCGAACGAGCCCTGCCCGCCCTCACCGAGCTGACCGGCGAGGACGGCCAGGGCTTTGCCTTGCGCGCGTCCTTCGGGAACGCCGAGGAAACACTGGAGGGGCTGTCCGCCGGACATCATGATCTGGCCATCAGCACCGCCCAGCCGCGCGGCGCCCTGCTCACGGCGACTGCGCTCTGCGACGAGGAACACGTCCTGGTCGCCGCCCCGCGCTGGGCCGAACAGCTCGGCACCGGCAGGCCGGACCGCGGGCCGGAACCGGCCCTCGAAAAGATGCCCGTGGTGGAGGTGCACGAGTCACTGCCGTTCGTCTCCCGCTACTGGGCCTCCGTCTTCGACTCACCCCCGGCGGTCCCGGGCACCGTGATCGTCCCCGACCTGCGCGCGGTCCTGGCCTGCGCCGTCGCGGGGGCGGGCCTGGCGGTGCTGCCCCGCTACCTCTGCGCGGCGGCGCTGGAGCGAGGCGAGGTCATCGCCCTGTACGAGCCGGCCGTGCCGCCGCTGCGCACGTACTTCCTCGTGGTCCGCACCGGGACGCTCGCTATGCCGCATATCGCGCGGGCTCACGAGTGGTTGCAGCAGGCTTCGGACGACTGGTGCTGAGGCCGCGCGGGAGCAGGGACGCGTGCGATGTTTCACGTGGAACCAGCCGGGCCACATTTCACTCATGACCGTCCGCCCCGTGGTCAAGCGCACCGCCCGCGCCGTTCTGCTGGACGGTGCCGACCTGATCTTGATCAAGCGCACCAAGCCGGGTGTCGATCCCTACTGGGTCACCCCCGGCGGCGGAGTCGAGCCCGGCGACTCGACCGTTGTCGACGCCCTGCACCGCGAGGTGTACGAGGAACTCGGCGCGAAGATCACCGATGTGGTGCCCTGTTTTGTGGACACCATGGAGCACATCGGGGAGGACGGCGGCGCGACCGGCGTGAAGGTGCAGCACTTCTTCGTCTGCCGTCTGGAGTCCATTGACCCGTCCCTGCGCCACGGCCCCGAGGTCGACGCGCCGGTCGGTGAGTACGAGATCGTGCGCGTGCCCTTCACTCGGGTCGGGATCGCCTCCGTCCATCTCGTGCCGCTGTCGCTGCGGCACTACCTCGACGGCAACATCGAGGGCGTCTTGGCGATGCACGCACCGGACCTGGGCTGATGCGCACGCCGGACCCGGGCCGAAACGCGGGTCAGCTCCCGGCGGCGACCAGTTCCTCGACGGAGTCGTGCCGTATGCGGTCCGACGGGATGCCGCTGTCCCGCAGGGCGTGCACACCGCTGCGGATCATCCCGGGCGGACCCGAGAGGTAGGCGTCGAACTCGTTCCACGGTCCGTAGGCACGTACGGCGTCCGGAAGCTGCTGGCGCGCCTGCTGGTCGATGATCGCTCTGACCGCGAGCCACGGGTGGGCCTGCTGGAGGCGGAGCATGGTGTCGATGTCATACAGGTCGTGGTCGGTGCGGGCTCCGTAGAAGACCTCGACGGAACGACGTTCACCATGCTCGGCGACGTCCTCCACCAGGGCCTTGATGGGCGCTATGCCCGTGCCGCCGCCGACGCAGAGCAGGCCGCTGTCGGTGGTGTGGTCCACGGTCATGGAACCCGCGGGCGGGCCGAGCCGGATGATGTCGCCGGGGCGGGCGCGGTGCACCAGGGCGTTGGAGACCCAGCCGGCCGGGACGGCCTTCACATGGAAGGACAGCAGCCCGTCGGAGCGGGGCGCCGAGGCGAAGGAGTAGTGCCGCCAGATCCGGGGCCACCAGGGCGTCTCCACGCTGGTGTACTGCCCGGCGAGGAAGGGGTACGGCTGGTCGGGGCGGACGGTGACGACCGCGACGTCGGGGGTTCTCATGTCGTGCGTGACGACCTCGGCGTACCACCAGGCCGGGGCGCGCAGTTCGTCCGCTGCCGCCGCGTCGATCATGACCTGGGAGATCGTGGTGTAGGCCCGGACCCAGGCCGCCTCCATCTCCGGGTTCCAGACCCCGGCGGCGTACTTGCTCAGCGCGCCGATCAGGCACTCGCCGACGGCCGGGTAGTGCTCGGGCCGGGTGCCGTACTTCCGGTGGCCCCGGCCGAGGTTCTGCAGGTATCCGACGAGGACGTCCTTGTTGTCGATGTGCTCGGCGGCCGTGAGCAGCGCTCTGAGCAGCCGGTCCCGCTGGGTGTCCATCGAGGCCGGGAACAGCGACCGCAGATCGGGGTGGCGGACGAAGAGCAGGGCGTAGAAGTACGACGTCACCTTGTCGGACACCGGGGCGACCTCGGCCATGGCGCGTCGAATGAGGATGGCGTCGGGGGAGCCTGCTTCGGCCGACACCGGGGTGACTTCTTCCGCGGGCGGCGTCGGGGCGAGCCGCTGGGCGGGAACACGCTCCTCGGCGGCAGTCGTGGGCGTCGGCGGAGCCATGGTGGAGGCGAAGGGCGTCGGGGTGAGCGCTGTCGGCACGGGACCATGTCCGGTGCCCGGCATCGTGCCGGTGGCAAGGCCCGAGACCGCGGGGGTGCTCCCATCGTCGGGGGCCGCGGGAGCGCTCGCACCGTCGGGGGCCGCGGGGATGTCGTCGGCCGGTGCTGCTGCCGGGGCGGCTCCGGGCCTGCCCACCGGGCGTATCGCGGCCGGTCGTCGCACTTCTGCCGGCTTGTCTGCGGTTCCGGCGTCGCTGTCCGGCGTCGTCGTCGGATTCTTGCGGGGTGTGAACCAGCCGCCCCCGCCGCCAGAAGTGCCGTTGTCGGCCGACGTGGTGGTCGGAGCGTCCATGGTGTGCCTCGCCTCGAGCATCTTTCGGTCGGTCTGCGCACTTCCCAGGTCGGAAGGTGCCTGCTTCCCCCGTGGACGGTCTGCGTTCCTCTCCTCGTCGCGGCCAATGCGGCCACATTCAACCCGTATTCCGGCTCTGTACGGACAAGTAAGGCGAGAGTGTGACATTGGCCGCAACGACTCTCATCGAGCATCCCACTCGCCAGGACGCTTCCCTCGCATACCCGGAAACACGGGTCCTCGATCTTTTCGTCCCGTTAGGCTGCTTTGCCCTGCACCGAGCCCACTCGGGACGGGTCGTACCATCCCGGATGCGAACCGGAGTCGACCCTACCGGCCACCGCCGCGCACACAAGTCCCCCCTCGTCACGAATACGGGCACGCGGCGCATCATCGAGTCCGTCAACTATTGGACAAGAACAGCCTGTTCAACACCTCGTTCGGACACTCGGTGTTCTTACGTGTTTCACGTGAAACACGCAGCGGTGGTCCACACCGTGTGCGGGCGGCGACAACTGGCCAAAAGCTCGTATGACTCCTCCGAAAGAGGTGGACGCCAGGGGCCGATGTCAGACAGCCTGACCTGCGTGTCGACTCCTTCCCTTGCCTCATTGCCCATCCGCCGTCTGACGCTCCGCGATCAAACCGCCTGCGCCGACTTGTCCGAGGACCGGGGGTGGCCACGGGAGGAGCACAAGTGGGGCTTCCTCCTCACGGCCGGGACGGGCTATGGCATCGACGACCCCGACGGCGGCCTCGTGAGCGCCTGCGTCGTCACCGAGTACGGCCCCCAGAACCCCTCCCTGGCCGCGATCGGCATGGTCCTGGTCGCCGGACGGCACGCACGACAGGGGGCGGGGCGCCGCCTGATGCGTCATGTCGTCTCCACCATGGGCACCACGCCCATCACCCTGCACGCGACGCCGAACGGCCGCCCCCTGTACGAGGAACTGGGGTTCAAGGTCACCGGCCGGGCCGAGATGGTCATCGGGCGTTTCACACCTGGCGGACCGGAGCCGAAGGTCGCCACCCGGGCCGCCACCGCGGAGGACCTCACCGCGATCCTCCGCCTCGACGAGCAGGTGTTCGGGACCGACCGCACGCACATCGTCACCCGACTCCCCGCCTTCGCCGATCAGTTGCGGGTCGCCGAGGAGGACGGGCGGATCATCGGATACGCGGCCGCCTGGCCCAACATGGACACCCACGTCGTCGGTCCGCTCATCGCGCGCGACACGTCGGTGGCGCAGGCGCTCATCGCCTCCCTCGCCACCCACACCGACCGTCCCCTGCGCACCGACATCGACGTGCGCCACGAAGAGCTCCTCGCATGGGTGAAGGAACGCGGCCTGGAGTCCGTGGCCTTCAACGCGGTGATGGCGTACGGAATCACCGAGCTGCCCGGAGACTGGACCCGGCGGTTCGCGCCGGTCACCGTCGCGGCGGGCTGACGATCTGGACACGGCGACGCCGGCTCCCCGGGGCTCGGGGAACCGGCGTCGCCGCACTGAGGGCCTCGCGCTACGGGACCGGTCAGGCGAGGGCCTCCACGGCGGCCGTGGCGAAGCCGTGGTCCTGCTCCGGGGCACCACCGCCGACGCCGATCGCGCCGATCAGGCGGCCGTCGCGGTGCACCGGCACCCCGCCCGCGATGAACAGCAGGGGGCGGTCGAGCGCGGTCGGCAGCGTGTGGAAGAGACCGCCGGGCTGTACCGCGTCGACCAGGTCGGCGGTGGGCGCGTTCAGCTGGAGGGCAGTGTAGGCCTTGCGGGTGCTGGTCTCACCGGAGATCAGTACGGCGCGGTCGTCCCGCCGGAAGGCGAGCAGATGGCCGCCCGCGTCCAGGACGGTGACGCTGACGGTGACGTCTGCGGCCTGTGCGGCGCGGTGGGCGGCGGCGACGAGGGCGTCGGCGTCCTGCGTGGTCAGCGGGGCGACAGCGGTGATGGTGCTCATGAGAGGTTCTCCTGAAACGTGCTGGTGGTGCCGGATCGTGAGGTACGTCGGGGCGATCCGGTTGCTCAGTGGTGGGCAGCGGCGCGCTGCCCGGCCGGTGCGGCTCCCGTGACGACGGTGCCGGAGCCACCGGCACGGCGCTCCAGTGCGGCCGAGAGGAGCGCCAGGATCAGCGCCCCGGCCGCCAGGGCGGCACCGACCCAGTTCGGGGCGGTGTAGCCGAGGCCGGCCGCGATCACGAGGCCGCCGAGCCATGCGGACAGCGCGTTGCCGAGGTTGAAGGCGCCGATGTTCACTGCGGAGGCCAGCGTCGGGGCGCCGTGCGCCTGGTCCAGGACCCGCTTCTGGAGCGGCGGCACAGTGGCGAAGCCCAGGGCTCCGATCAGCGCGACGGTGATCGCCGACAGGACCTTGTCGTGGGCGGTGAGGGTGAACAGCGCCAGGACGACGGCCAGGGCGCCCAGCGAGACGTACAGCATGGGCATCAGAGCGCGGTCGGCGAACTTGCCGCCCACGAGGTTGCCACCGACCATGCCGAGGCCGAAGAGGACCAGCAGCCAGGTGACGGAACCGTCCGCGAAGCCTGCGACGTGGGTCATCATCGGCGCGATGTAGGTGATGGCCGCGAAGACGCCGCCGAAGCCGAGGACGGTCATGGCCATCGCGAGCAGGACCTGCACGTTCTTGAACGCGGCCAGCTCGTGCCGCAGGTGCACGCCCTCCGGCTTGGGCATGTCGGGGACGAGCCGGGCGATGCCGGCCAGGCCGATGACGCCGAGGGCGGCGACGAGGCCGAACGTCACCCGCCAGCCGAGGGACTGCCCGACCAGCGTGCCCAGCGGAACGCCGACCACGTTGGCGACGGTCAGGCCAGTGAACATCATCGCGATGGCTCCGGCCCTCTTGTCCGGAGCGACAAGGTCGGCCGCGACGACCGAGCCGATACCGAAGAAGGCGCCGTGGGCCAGCGAGGCGACGATCCGCCCGATCAGCATGACGGAGAAGGCGGGGGCGAACGCCGAGAGCAGATTGCCGACGATGAACAGGCCCATCAGCAGCATCAGCATCCGCTTGCGGGAAATCTTGGTACCGAGGACGGTCATCAGCGGGGCGCCGAACATGACGCCGAGCGCGTAGCCGGTCACCAGGTATCCGGCCGTGGGGATGGAGATCCCGTAGTCGCCCGCGACCTCGGGCAGCAAGCCCATGATCACGAATTCCGTCGTTCCGATCCCGAAGGCCCCGATCGCGAGGGCCAGAAGCGCGAGAGGCATGGAGGGGTTACCTTCCCAGAAGATTGCAGGAGCGCTTTGCGTGCGTCCACAATAGTTGCACACGCGGGTTATAGGCAAACGCCCTCAATCGCGGTTGTGCTCTATCCTGGGTGACAGCCGCTCCGGGACGGAGGAAACGCCCATGACAGCGACGGACCCCGCGCTCACCGCTCTCGCCCAGAGCTGGTGCGCCCTCTCCCTGCTCCACGGGAGGATCGAGGCCCACATCGAACGGGCCCTGCAGGCCGGACACGACCTCAGCGCGCGCGAGTACTCCCTGCTGGACGTGCTCAGCAGGCAGCACGACGGGGACGGCGGGCATCTGCAGATGAAGCAGGTCGCCGACGCGGTCGTCCTCAGCCAGAGCGCCACCACCCGCCTGGTCACCCGCCTGGAAGACCGCGGTCTCCTGGAGCGCTACCTGTGCCCCACCGACCGCCGGGGCATCTACACCAACGTCACCGCGGCAGGCCTTGAGCTGCTGGAAGCGGCCCGCCCGACCAATGACGCCGCCCTGCGCGAGGCCCTCGACGACGCGGCGAAGAACCCCGAGCTGGCCCCGCTGGTCCGCGTCGTGGAGACACTGAAGGCGCCGGTGCCTGCCTAGAGCAAGGCTGCGGTGCCCGCCTGGAACAAGGCGCCGGTGCCCTCCTGGAACGCGGCCGCGGGTGATCTCTTCTCCCCGGGCGGCCGTCTCCGCGTCGGGTGCCGCCATGTGCGTAGGGTGCGGCCATGGGAGATCTTGAAATACGCGCCGCCGTCGCCGACGACGTCCCGGCGATCGTCGGCATGCTCGCGGACGACCCACTGGGCGCACAGCGCGAGTCGCCGGACGACCTCGCCCCCTACCTGTCCGCTCTCGAGCGGCTCAGCTCCGACCCGAACCAGCGCCTGATGGTGGCGGTCAGGGAGGGCCAGGTCGTCGGCACCCTCCAGCTCACGATCATTCCGGGGCTCTCCCGACGCGGCGCGACCAGGTCCATCATCGAGGGAGTGCGCATCCACGCGGACGAACGCGGCAGCGGCCTGGGATCCGAGCTCATCGAGTGGGCGATCGACGAATCCCGGCGCCAGGGATGCCAGTTGGTCCAGCTGACCTCCGACAAGACCCGCACCGACGCCCACCGCTTCTACGAGCGGCTCGGATTCACGGCCTCCCACACAGGCTTCAAACTCCAGCTCTGACCGGGCTGCTCGGGCGCCCTGTTTCACGTGAAACAGGGCGCCCGAGCCTCGCACTCTGCCTAGCCGATGCCGCGCCACCCCTCGGGATCGACACCACCCGGCACGGAAGCGTCCTCGCCGTACGGCTCACGCGTGAACACGAACGAGCCGAGGTCCAGATGGCTCACCGACCCGTCCGGCCGCCGGGCGGCCCGCAGAAGCTCGCCCGAGTAGTAGCCCTCCAGCCCCGCCCATGTGCCGTCACCGTTCGGGCGGAACCGCGAGCGACGGCCGGCGCCCGTCAACGGTCCGAGTGAGACCAGCCCGTCGGACGTCAGCCGCAGCACGAACGCGTGCGTCCCCCAGTACCACTGCCCCGTCAGCTCCAGCAGCGACCGGTCGGCCTCGCCCAGCGGCTTCCACGGCGCCGGGATACGCGGCTCCGCCTCGGCGACGATACGGACCAGGTCGGCGGCGACGGCGAACAGCAGCGGGCCGGACGTGCAGTTGGCCAGAGCGATCGCCGCGACGTCGTCCTCGACGCTGATCATGAGGCACGCGAGGAACCCGGGCAGCGAACCGGTGTGTCCGACGAGGGACCGCCCGTTCCGTCGCCGGATCTCCATGCCCAGGCAGTATGCGTAACCGCTCGCCACGTCCGCCGCCTCGTGAGGTGCGGACGGTGTCCTCATCTCACGCAGCGTCTCGGCACTCAGCACCCGCTCGTCTCCGTTGACCAGGAACACCGCGAAGCGCGCCAAGTCACCCGTCGTCGACCAGAGTTGACCGGCCGCTGCCATCCGCCCCAGGTCCTCGGTAGGCTCGGGAAGCATCACATCGGCCCAGGGATGGACGGCCCAGCCGCCCGCATGGGGAGCCTCCGGCCGGGCGCTCGTGCGATGCAGCCCCAGAGGTTCGAGCACTTCCCGCCGTAGGACGTCCTCCCAGGGAGCCCCGCGGAGCTTCTCGATGAGCGCGCCGAGCACGGCGTATCCCGGGTTCGAGTAAAGAACCGGCGGCCCGGTGCAGTCAGCGCAGGCCGCTCGCCCAGCACGTCGGCGAGTTCGGGCCGCAGAGCCCCGGGACTGCGCTCCCACCACGGCCCCGGCGTCTCGGCCGCAAGCCCGCCGGTGTGCGCGAGGAGCTCGGCGACCGTCACCTCCCCCAGGCCAGTGCCCGGCAGGTGCTTCTCGATCGGGTCCTCGAGATCCAGTGCACCCTCGTCGCGCAGCCTCAGCACGAGAACAGCCGTGAAGGTCTTGGTGATCGAACCGATCCGGTACTGCACGTCCTCGTCCGGCGCGTGCCCGTCCACCGAGGTCCGCGCACCCGTCCACACCGTCGTCCCGTCCCGTACGACGGCCGCGACGAGAGACGGGGCCCGTCCTTCGGCCTGCGCGACCGCGATGCGGTGCAGCAGAGCGCGACGCGTGCCGGGAAGCAGTTCTCCCTGAGATGTCGTCATGCCCCCAGTCCACCTGGCCCGGCATCCCCTCGTCGAGCACATTCGGGGGCAGGGCCGATGCGGGCGGGTGTAAGATCCCGCGGTTCGTGTCATAGAGCATCGCGTTGACCTGCAGCTTCTCTTTGAGTCTCACAGCGTGACGAGCTTGATCAATCTCACGGACGTGGCAGATTCCTCAGCACGAGGAAGACTGCCTCGGTGACCTCGAACGCGACACCCCCTGCCCGGCACGAGCCACTCCCGGCCGACGCTTCCTTGTATCCAGACCTGGCGTCCGCCGGCAGCTTCGCCGGAGCACTGGAAGCCGTGGCTGCTGAGCTCGGTCTCTCCCTAGGCAGGGTTCTTGTGGATGATTCGAACCCGCTCCGGACGGCAGGCGTCGAGAGCACGGTGGCTGACCGTGAGGCGTGCTGGATCAGCCTGGGGTCTGTGGAGCGGTGGTTCATCTTCAGCGGTTGGTCCATGGGGGTGCAGTCGGTCTCGGGCGCGACTCAGGACTTGGGCGAGATGGCACGGGCCCTGGAGGCATGGCGGAACGGCCTGAGGCTCAAAGAGATCTGCGAGGTGAGCCCATTCGTCAAGGTCACCGAGCTGGCCGAAGCCCATGAAAAGGGTCCGGCCGAGGCGGTCGCGGTGAAGTGGCGCTTGCTCCTTGAAGGCCTGCGCCGAGATTCGGACCGCCGGGAGCTCGCCCATCGGACGCTGAAGGTTGCCGAGCTTGCGCATGCCGAACCACAGCTGCGCCAGCTGCTTCCGTTCACCAGCCACTGGTCGCTTCATTTCACAACCTGCACTGGGTTCCCGTACTCATGGGACGTGCCGTTCATCGATCCGCTGAGCGACGGACGCTATCGAGTCTGCGGCCCTTCACGAGGAAGAGTGATCGGTGAGGCGGACACCGCTGAGCACGCGATCGCTTTGGTGGTGGGCGGGCTTCCGGCGAACTGCGGACCAGCAGTCGCCGGCACTGTCAACGATCAACAGTCTTTGTAGTTCCCCCTCCGCCCGTCCGATCTCATGACGGCCGGGCTGCGATCTGCCGACGGGCGGAGTTCCAGACCTCCTCGAACCCGTCGGAGGTCAGCTGCTTCGGATCGTGGCCTTCCCACTCGGAGACGGGCTGTTCGGCTGTGATCCCGAACCTGTTGTCGTACTCGTCGAGGCGGCCTGCGTCGCGGGCCCGCTGCCACTCGGCGAGGGAGGCAGCTGCGATCGGGGTCAGCTCAGGCCCTTCGAGTTCGACCTGCCGGATCACCCAGCCTTCGGCGTCGACCTCGAAGTAGAACCAGGTGTCTTCCTCGTCCCAGTAGCAGCGCATCCAGGTGGTCACCAGGCCATGATGACGGGCCAGGCGCACCGCGCTGCTCCGCTTCGCCTCATGACTGGGCGATGAATCCTGCGGATCGATCGAGCTGGAAAGGAGAACCGACCCGGGTGGGATCCCAGCCCTGATCCCGTGCCGCTCGAATGCCGACAGCAACGTGTGCTGGGCGAATGGGCTCCGTCTCGACGCCTACCCAGTTGCTGGGAGGGGCCTGGCCGCTGGTGACGATCAAGGTCGTGCCCGGCTGGCTGTCGCTGGCCGCTTCGACCGCGTAGGTCATCAGTGTCCAGCAGAGTCCCTGCATGTAGGAGGGCTTCCTGCGGATCTGCCAGCGGTACTCGATTCCGTCAACGGCTATACGCCGGGAACCCTTCTGGTTCAGCGCCATCTTCGCCTCTTCCGCTGTTGGACTGTGCTGTGTCGCCGCGGGCGCGAAAAGCAGGTTGCACGCGAACGTACCGAACGTCATCGCCGACAAGTACCTTCTCGACTACGGATGGGTTGATCAGCCCATAAGTTGGTGTCAGTGCCGAGCGACCCGGCGCATCGCACCCACCCCGGGTGCACTGACCGCGATCGGAGAGCACCGTGAAGAACAGCCCGTTGTGGCGAGTGGTTGACAACGAGAGTGGTAGCCAGTCCATCGTCAGCACGCCCTCCGAGGCGGTCACGTTCGTCAACAGCCGGTTCGACACCGATGACGACGACGAGCCGTTCAGCATCATCGAGGTCGGTCCTCTCCTTCCGAAGCCGCTCGGGGTCATCACCGCATGGGCCGCCGAGAAGGACGGCGAGCGAACCGACGGGCGTACTGCCCCGATCACCATCAGGCCGGTTGTGACGGACAACGCCAGCGAGTTCGATGACGTCGTGCTCTGGGGCGACGTGTACGTCTCCTGGGACCACGACATGTACACCGTCGAGGGGCCGGACGGCTCCGAGTACAGCGAGGCTTACAGCGCAACCGAGTTGAGTGCGATCCTTGACGAGTACGCCGATGACTATGAGTACGCGCCTGAAGGGCCCGACAGCCACAGGTGGCCGAAACCGGAAGAGTTGATCACCTACGGTGCCCGGGAGTGCGCCAAGCGGTTCGGGCACCTCGACGACGACGCCCTGCTGTGGCTCGCTGCCACCCGCATCACGCTCGCCGTGTGGCGCAACACACCCGTCGAGAACTGGCATGCCGGGAAGAGTCCGCTGCACGACGGCACGATGATGCGGATCAACACGGCAACCACCCGACTCGTGCGCTCGATGCTGTCGTTCGACCATGTCGACTGGATCGGTCTCGGTCTCGCGATCGTCAACCCGTCCCGGGTTCTACCGACAGGGCAGTCCGTACTCGAGCTCGGGCTGGCCTGCCACAACCCTGACGACCCGGCGCACGAGGTTGATCCGCGAGAAGAACTCGCGGAGATGGCGCAGGTCGCGATCTCATGGGGGCGAAGGTACTGCCTTCACGAGAAGGAGTTCGGCCTGCGAACCCTGATCGAATCCTTCTGTGCGT
Organism: Streptomyces sp. NPDC007929; assembly: GCF_042959065.1. Taxonomy (NCBI): domain Bacteria; kingdom Bacillati; phylum Actinomycetota; class Actinomycetes; order Kitasatosporales; family Streptomycetaceae; genus Streptomyces; species Streptomyces sp. NPDC007929. The sequence continues at coordinate 228,237 of NZ_JBIBKD010000005.1, forward strand.
CCGACAACGGCTGGTTCGGAGCACCGAGTTGGGGGCGCATCGTCGATCGGTTCCTTACGGCTGTCGACGACCGGGAGAATGCGCACTGGGGCATATACCAGGACAAGCCTTGGTTCAACGAGTGGTTCACCAACCGGCCGGCCGACATTGCGGAGACCACGGAATTTCGTCGGCTGCTCCTTGCCGGGCCCGACCTGCTTTCCGAGAAGGCCGCCGAATGGTGCGTGGATGGTGCCATCGGCTACGTCTGCCAGGACGACCACGCGAACGACTGCTGGCGGTGCGGTATCCCGCTGGCAACGGAATCCCCCAACGAGTGAATTACCCCGGGTGCGGTCCCCGGCCTTGCGTACGGACGGAAGCGAGACGACCGCCTCCGCCTCACTCTCCGGAAGCTCGATGGCGGCCTGCTCGCGCGAGAGCCGCAGGGCCATGCGCCGCTCGGCGATTGTGGTGCCCAGCCCGAGATTCCACCGCTCCAACAAATCAGCGACGGCAAGCCGGCCGTCAGGAAAGCGATACTTCGAGGCCGCCAGCTGTCGGGCGAACGTCAACGCGTCCTCGCTCAGCGGCATCTCGGCCGATGGCGCGTGCTCCCAGACCAGCGTGCGCCATGCCGTGCTCGAACATCTTCGCTGGGGACATCCGCAGACCCGGCAGACCGGGATCGACCAGACTGGAATGCGGCCGGCAGTGATAGACCGCCGCGGTCCACTCCCGGATGATCGCCTCAAGCTCGTCGAGGAAGAAGAACACGTCGTCCTCCGGGCTCTCACCCCGCGAGTGGATGTCGGGGCCCTTATAGCCGGGCAGCACCTCCCGCGAAGTCCGGAAGTAGCGCTCGACCGGCCCCTTATCGCGGCCCGTCCGCAGCCGGGCCGGCTGGATGGAGATGCCCATCCGTCGGCAGACACTGGTCAGGTGCTCCGAGACATAGACCTTGCCGTGGTCGACGACCAGCGTCTCGGGAACCAAACGCGGCGAGGCCAGCCCCGGCCCGGTGGCGCCTTCGACATCGACCAGGACGGTGCGGTGGATGCCATGCTCGGGCCAGACCGCGTGCCGCGGCCAGTCCCGCCCCGCCAGCCGCGGCCGAAACGACTGGAACAGCACCGCACTGACATCCACCGCCTTCGTCGAGACCGGAGTCAGCCGGATCCCCGTGATACAGCGGGAATACCAGTCCATCAATAAGAGTGAACGATCCGAGCTGCGAGTCTCATGATGGCTGCACAAATGCCATCCATATGCAGCGGGCGCTGAGATTATGAAGCTGGATTTGAGACCCTACAGGGACGGTTCAGGTCTGCGCCATGTCCACGAAACGCGAGTAGTGGCCCTGGAAGGCGACGGTGATCGTCGCTGTAGGACCGTTTCGGTGCTTGCCGACGATGATGTCCGCCTCACCCGCGCGAGGCGACTCCTTCTCGTACGCGTCCTCGCGGTGCAGCAGGATCACCATGTCGGCGTCCTGCTCGATGGAGCCCGACTCACGCAGGTCGGACACCATCGGCTTCTTGTCCGTGCGCTGCTCGGGGCCACGGTTGAGCTGGGAGAGCGCGATCACCGGAACCTCCAGCTCCTTGGCCAGGAGCTTGAGGTTACGGGACATGTCCGAGACCTCCTGCTGACGGCTCTCGGAGCGCTTGGAGCCCCCGGCCTGCATCAGCTGGAGATAGTCGATGATCACGAGCCTGATGTCGTTGCGCTGCTTCAGCCGGCGGCACTTCGCACGGATCTCCATCATCGACAGGTTCGGGGAGTCGTCGATGTACAGCGGGGCGGACGACACCTCGGGCATCCGGCGTGCCAGACGCGTCCAGTCCTCGTCCGTCATGGTGCCGGAACGCATGTGGTGAAGGGCGACACGCGCCTCCGCGGACAGCAGACGCATCGCGATCTCGTTGCGCCCCATCTCCAGGGAGAAGATGACGCTCGGCAGGTTGTGCTTGATCGACGCGGCCCGGGCGAAGTCCAGGGCCAGCGTCGACTTACCCATCGCGGGACGGGCCGCGATGACGATCATCTGCCCAGGGTGCAGACCGTTGGTGAGCGAGTCGAAGTCGGTGAACCCCGTCGGCACACCGGTCATCTCGCCGCTGCGCGAGCCGATGGCCTCGATCTCGTCGAGCGCGCCCTCCATGATGTCGCCGAGCGGCAGATAGTCCTCGCTGGTGCGCTGCTCGGTGACCGCGTAGACCTCCGCCTGGGCACGGTTGACGATCTCGTCGACATCGTCGTCGGCCGCGTATCCCATCTGCGTGATGCGGGTTCCGGCCTCGACCAGCCGGCGCAGGACGGCCCGCTCGTGGACGATCTCCGCGTAGTACGCCGCGTTGGCCGCCGTGGGCACCGTCTGGACGAGCGTGTGCAGATACGAGGCGCCGCCGACCTTGTTGATCTCGCCGCGCTTGGTGAGCTCGGCCGCGATCGTGATGGGGTCGGCCGGCTCACCCTTGGCGTAGACGTCGAGGACGGCCTGGAAGATCGTCTCGTGGGCGGGCTTGTAGAAGTCGTGACCCTTGAGGATCTCGACGACGTCGGCGATGGCGTCCTTGGACAGGAGCATGCCGCCGAGGACCGACTGCTCGGCGTCGATGTCCTGCGGGGGGACCCGCTCGAACGACGGGGCGGATCCACCGTCCCACTCCCCGTTGTCCCTGCCGCGCTCGTGCTGTTCGTCGCGGCCCCGGGGTCCATCACCCCGCCGGCGGGAGGCGGGCAGACGATCACTGGGCCCGCTGTCGGCCCACGGGTCGTCCAAGGGCTCGGAAATGCTCACCGAGCCACCTCCTCCCGTCCGCCGAAGCAGACCTAGCCGTGCCTCTCTGTTCTACGGCACGGCACTGACAATTAGGAGGCCCAACTCCGGTTGGCACGCGCCGGTTTTGTGGCGTTTTGAAAACCGGCGGACGGAGCGGGCGCCGGACTACCGTAGGCCCCACGGCACCGTCAGCCAATCTGGTTATCCACAGCCCATGTGGACGACGGCCCAGATGCTGTGGAGAACTCCGCGAAACCTGTGCACGATCCGGTGGACAGGCCTGTGAACAAGCGACGCCCTTCGTGAGAAGAACCACTCTGACCTGCTACTTCACCATCCACGGGCTGTGCAGAACAAAAACTTCCCCAACCGGCCCAAGATCGCCTCGAACAGTGCACAGCAGTGCGCACTCCAGGACGGAAAGTAAGGGTCACAAAAGCTTTGCATCTCTTACCTGTGGACGATTAGATTGGTGCACATGACACAGGCCCCCGTGCGCCGCCGAACCGGCCGGAGACAGCACGACCGCGAGATCGTCGCACTGGCCCTTCCGGCCTTCGGCGCCCTCGTCGCCGAGCCCCTCTTCCTCATGACCGACACCGCCATCGTCGGCCATCTGGGCACGGCCCAACTGGCCGGTCTCGGCATCGCCTCGGCCCTGCTGATGACCGCCGTGAGCATCTTCGTCTTCCTCGCCTACGCCACAACGGCGGCCGTCGCCCGCCGTGTCGGAGCGGGCGACCTGCAAGCCGCCATCCGGCAAGGCATGGACGGCATCTGGCTGGCCCTGTTCCTCGGCGCCGTCGTCGTCGCCGTCGCCCTGCCGACAGCACCCCACCTCGTGGACCTCTTCGGCGCCTCGGACGCGGCGACCCCCTACGCGACCACGTATCTGCGCATCTCCGTGCTCGGCATACCGGCCATGCTCGTCGTCCTCGCGGCGACCGGCGTCCTGCGCGGCCTGCAAGACACAAAGACCCCGCTCTATGTCGCCATCGCCGGCTTCGTCGCCAACGGCGCCCTCAACGCCGGGCTCGTCTACGGCGCCGATCTCGGGATCGCCGGTTCCGCATGGGGCACCGTCATCGCCCAGTGCGGCATGGCCGCGGTCTACCTCGCGGTCGTTCTGCGAGGAGCACGCAAGCACGGCGCCTCGCTGCGCCCGGATGCCGCCGGTATCAAGGCGTCCGCACAAGCCGGTGCGCCTCTCCTCGTCCGCACCCTCTCCCTGCGGGCGATCCTGATGATCGCCACGGCTGTCGCCGCCCGCCTCGGGGACGCCGACATCGCCGCCCACCAGATCATCCTCTCTCTGTGGAACCTACTGGCCTTCGCCCTCGACGCCATCGCCATCGCGGGGCAGGCCATCATCGGCCGCTATCTCGGAGCCGGTGACACCCAGGGCGCGAGGGACGCGTGCCGTCGGATGGTGGAGTGGGGCATCGCCGTCGGGGTCGTCCTCGGCATCCTGGTGGTCATCGCCCGGCCGACCTTCCTGCCCCTGTTCACCAGTGACCCCGGGGTCAAGGACGTGGCGCTGCCCGCCCTGATCATCGTCGCCCTCTCCCAGCCGATCTCCGGCATCGTCTTCGTACTGGACGGAGTCCTGATGGGTGCGGGCGACGGCCCGTACCTCGCCTGGGCCATGCTGCTCACCCTGGCGGTGTTCACGCCGGTGGCCCTGCTGGTCCCCATGCTGGGCGGTGGACTCACCGCCCTCTGGGCGACGATGACGCTGATGATGACCGTGCGGATGCTGACGCTGTGGCTCCGCGCACGTTCGGGGCGCTGGATCGTCACGGGCGCGACGCGCTGACTGTTTCACGTGAAACGTCAGTAGGCACCGTTCCAAGTGACCCGTCAGCAGGCACCGTTCCAGGTGAAACGTCAGCGGGCACCGTTTCACGTGAAACAAGGACGCCTCTCAGCATCCATGCGCGCCCCACAGACACGAAAGGGGCCGCACCCCGAGGGTGCGGCCCCTTCGCTTACTGCTTCAGCACACGCGGCACTCAGGCAGCGACGACCTCGATGTTGACCTTGGCGGCAACCTCGGGGTGCAGACGCACGGACGTCTCGTGAGCGCCCAGCGTCTTGATCGGCGAGCCGAGCTCGATGCGACGCTTGTCGACCTCGGGACCACCGGAGGCCTTGATCGCGGAAGCGACGTCGGCCGGCGTGACGGAACCGAAGAGACGACCGGCCTCGCCGGAACGCACGGCCAGACGGACCTTGACACCCTCGAGCTGGGCCTTCACAGCGTTGGCCTGCTCGATGGTCTGGATCTCGTGGATCTTGCGAGCACGACGGATCTGCTCGACGTCCTTCTCGCCACCCTTGGTCCAGCGGATGGCGAACTTCCGCGGGATCAGGTAGTTGCGAGCGTAACCGTCCTTGACGTCGACGACGTCGCCCGCGGCACCGAGGCCGGAGACCTCGTGGGTGAGGATGATCTTCATGAGTCGGTCACCCTTCCCTTATCGCGCGGTGGAGGTGTAGGGCAGCAGCGCCATCTCACGGCTGTTCTTCACAGCCGTGGCGACGTCACGCTGGTGCTGCGTGCAGTTGCCGGTCACGCGGCGGGCACGGATCTTGCCGCGGTCGGAAATGAACTTCCGCAGCATGTTCGTGTCCTTGTAGTCCACGTACGTGACCTTGTCCTTGCAGAATGCGCAGACCTTCTTCTTCGGCTTGCGCACAGGCGGCTTAGCCATGGTGTTTCTCCTGTGTGATCAAGAAGTGTGAGTGCGAACCCGCCCCTAGAAGGGGGGCTCGTCCGAGTAGCCGCCGCCGCTGCCGCCGCCGGAGTTTCCACCCCAGCCGCCGCCACCGCCACCGCCCTGGTTGCCACCGGCGGGAGCGCCGGTCGCCCACGGGTCGTCGGCGGGAGCGCCGCCGCCCTGCTGGCCGCCACCGGGGCCGCCGCCCCAGCCGCCGCCACCCTGGGCGCCGCCACCGCCGCCGTAGCCACCCTGGCCACCCTGTCCACCGCGGCCGGTGGTCTTGGTGACCTTGGCCGTGGCGTTGCGCAGGCTGGCGCCGACTTCCTCGACGTCCAGCTCGTAGACCGTGCGCTTGACACCCTCACGGTCCTCGTAGGACCGCTGCTTCAGCCGGCCCTGCACGATGACGCGCATGCCTCGCTGGAGCGACTCGGCGACGTTCTCCGCCGCCTGACGCCAGACCGAGCAGGTCAGGAACAGGCTTTCGCCGTCCTTCCACTCGTTCGTCTGGCGGTCGAAGGTGCGGGGAGTGGACGCGACACGGAACTTCGCGACCGCCGCACCGGAGGGGGTGAAGCGCAGCTCGGGGTCGTCGACAAGATTGCCGACAACCGTGATGACGGTCTCGCCTGCCATGGGGGAACCTCTCGGCGGGTTTGCTCTGGCTGCTTGCTACTCGAATCCCGGGATCAGCTGAGCTGGGAAGCTCAGTGGGTCTCGGGACGGAGGACCTTGGTCCGGAGGACCGACTCGTTCAGGTTCATCTGGCGGTCGAGCTCCTTGACGACCGCAGGCTCGGCCTGCAGGTCGATGACCGAGTAGATGCCCTCGGGCTTCTTCTTGATCTCGTACGCGAGACGACGACGGCCCCAGGTGTCGACCTTCTCGACCTTTCCGCCGCCGTCACGGACGACAGAGAGGAAGTTCTCGATCAGCGGAGAGACAGCGCGCTCCTCGACCTCGGGGTCGAGGATGACCATCACCTCGTAGTGACGCATGTGGAACCCACCTCCTTTGGACTCAGCGGCCACGGTCGTTCCGTGGCAGGAGGGTTGTGATGCGTAGCAACGGTATCGGCCACCACTGACAGTCGGGGTTTCTGGCGAGAAGCCCCTGCCGTGACGTGGACAGACACCGGTGCGGACGGTACAGACTACCCGCACAGCGGCTTGCGGTTGAAATCCGGCCGCCAGGGCAGCCAATCTGTACCCATCGGGTGTGTATGGCGCTACGGTGCGCCGACTCTCGCAGGAGGTGCCCTATGGCACAGGCATTGCGACCCAACACCGCCGGCGGCCTCTTCGCCACGGACGGCAAGCCCCATCCCCTCCAGGACGCGCTGCTCGCGGTGACCCTGGTGCTGGGCCTCACCTCGTTCCTCTCGGCGATCATCGACGAGGACCTGCATCTGCTCAGCTCCTGGGCCGGTCTCGTGGGCATCCTCACGGGCGCGTACGGCCAGTGGATCTCGGAGACGACCCGGGAACGCTTCGGCCTGATCCTCGGTCTGGGCGCATCGGGCGTCGGGTTCTTCCTGGGCATGGCGCACGGCGGCCTCATCGGCTGACGCCGGGACACCCCCTCAACCGAACACCGGGTCACGCCCCGGCCGGCCTCGGGCCGGGGCGAAGGTTCCGTACGCCCAACCGGCGCGCTTCCACGGCGCAGTAGGCTTCGCGCGAGAGCCGGAGCCCCTGTACCCATGGGGACACACCAGCCCGAGGAGCGCCCCGAAATGAGCCTGACCCTGAGGACCATCAGTCGCGAGCAGCATCTGGCCTACATCCAGAGCCTGCCGTCGGCGAGCCACATGCAGGTCCCGGCCTGGGCTGATGTCAAGGCGGAGTGGCGCTCCGAGAACCTCGGCTGGTTCGACGACCGCACGGGCGAGATGGTCGGTGCCGGTCTGGTCCTCTACCGGCAGCTCCCCAAGATCAAGCGCTACCTCGCCTACCTGCCCGAGGGCCCGGTCATCAACTGGTTCGCGCCGAATCTGCAGGACTGGATCGAGCCGATGCTGGCGCACCTGAAGCAGCAGGGCGCCTTCTCCGTGAAGATGGGCCCGCCGGTGATCATCCGGCGCTGGGAGGCCCCCTCCATCAAGGCGGGCATCCAGAACCCTGACGTGAAGCGGCTGCGTGACATCGAGGCCGATCACATCGAGCCGCGCGCCTTCGAGGTCGCCGACAAGCTGCGCCGCATGGGCTGGCAGCAGGGCGAGGACGGCGGCGCCGGCTTCGGAGACGTCCAGCCGCGCTACGTGTACCAGGTGCCGCTGGCGAACCGCTCCCTGGAAGAGGTCCACAAGAACTTCAACCAGCTGTGGCGCCGCAACATCAAGAAAGCCGAGAAGGCCGGGGTCGAGGTCGTCCAGGGCGGCTACCAGGACCTCGAGGAGTGGCAGCGGCTGTACGAGATCACGGCCGTGCGCGACCACTTCCGGCCGCGTCCGCTGTCGTACTTCCAGCGCATGTGGACGGCCCTCAACACCGAGGACCCCAACCGCATGCGGCTGTACTTCGCCCGGCACAACGGCGTGAACCTGTCGGCCGCGACAATGCTCATCGTCGGTGGGCATGTCTGGTACTCCTACGGCGCCTCCGACAACATCGGCCGTGAGGTCCGCCCCTCGAACGCGATGCAGTGGCGGATGCTGCGCGACGCCTACGCGCTCGGCGCCACCGTCTATGACCTGCGCGGCATCTCCGACTCGCTGGACGAGACCGACCACCTCTTCGGCCTGATCCAGTTCAAGGTGGGTACCGGCGGCCAGGCGGCCGAGTACCTCGGCGAGTGGGACTTCCCGCTGAACAAACTGCTCCACAAGGCGCTCGATATCTACATGTCACGCCGCTGATGTTCCGGTCAGTGCTTCTATACCTCTGATACACGGCAATCGCCGCTACACGGCACCGCGAGAAAGGTTCCAGGTCCGGCCATGGCGCTCACGCTCTACGTCGACACCGCGCGCTGGCGTGCGCACCACAAGCACGTGCAGGAGCAGTTCCCGGGCCTCGTGCCGGTCTGCAAGGGCAACGGCTACGGCTTCGGGCACGAGCGGCTCGCGGAGGAGGCCACGCGGCTGGGCTCGGACGTCCTCGCCGTCGGCACCACCTACGAGGCCGCCCGGATCAAGGACTGGTTCGGTGGGGACCTGCTGGTGCTGACGCCCTACCGGCGGGGCGAGGAGCCGGTGCCGCTGCCGGACCGGGTCATCCGCTCGGTGTCGTCGATAGACGGTGTGTACGGCCTGGTCGGCGCCCGCGTGGTGATCGAGGTGATGTCCTCGATGAAGCGGCACGGCATCAGCGAGCAGGACCTGGCACAGCTGCACGCCGCCATCGAGAACGTCCGCCTGGAGGGCTTCGCCATCCATCTGCCGCTGGACCGCACCGACGGCTCGGACGCCGTCGAGGAGGTCATCGGCTGGATGGACCGGCTGCGTGCCGCCCGGCTGCCCCTGCACACCATGTTCGTCAGCCACCTCAAGGCCGAGGAACTCGCCCGGCTCCAGCAGCAGTTCCCGCAGACCCGCTTCCGGGCGCGTATCGGCACGCGGTTGTGGCTGGGGGACCATGACGCCACCGAGTACCGCGGCGCGGTCCTGGACGTCACGCGGGTCGCCAAGGGCGACCGTTTCGGCTACCGGCAGCAGAAGGCGGCCTCGGACGGCTTCCTGGTCGTCGTGGCGGGCGGTACGTCGCACGGGGTGGGTCTGGAGGCTCCCAAGGCTCTGCACGGCGTCATGCCGCGGGCCAAGGGCGTCGCCCGCGCCGGTCTCGCGACGGTGAACCGGAACCTTTCTCCGTTCGTCTGGGGCGGCAAGCAGCGCTGGTTCGCGGAGCCGCCGCACATGCAGGTCTCGATCCTGTTCGTGCCGGCGGACGCGCCCGAGCCGAAGGTCGGCGATGAGCTGGTGGCCCATCTGCGGCACACCACCACGCAGTTCGACCGGATCATGGACCGCTGACCGTCGCGCTCCTCGCAGCGCAGCAGGAAGGCCGTACACGGTGTCCCGTGTACGGCCTTCTCGCGTTTCCGGCTGCGGCTACTCGCGTTCCCGGCTGCGACTACTCGCGCCGTTCGCTCAGAGCGAACCGCCTGTAGGGCCGGGCCTGCCCCACTCGACCGGCGGCCGGTCGAACTGGGCATCGGCCTGCCGTCGAGGACGAGCCGCCGGGCCGAGGACGAACACGTCCTCGGCGCCGTCGAGCACTCCGCCCGAGGGGTCGTCGTCGCCGGAGCGCCGTACCGGGTCCCGGTCCGGCATGAAGATGTCGCGCACGACCATCACGCACAGGTACAGCGTCCCGAGCAGATGAAGGCCGATGGCCCAGTGGTAGCCGTCCGTCGGCAGCCCCTTGTGAGCGTCTCCGCTGGTCGTGTACGCGAGGTACAGCCAGATCCCCAGGAAGTACGCCACCTCGCAGGCCTGCCAGATCAGGAAGTCCCGCCACTTCGGCCGCGCGAGAGCGGCCAGCGGCACCAGCCACAGGACGTACTGCGGGGAGTAGACCTTGTTGGTGAGGATGAACGCCGCGACGATCAGAAAGGCCAGCTGGGCGAAGCGTGGGCGGCGCGGTGCGGTCAGTGCGAGCGCCGCGACAGCCGCACAGCACACCAGCATCAGCAGCGTGGCCGAGGTGTTGACGGTGTCGATGCTGAGCGGATCGTCCGAGTTCTGGGCCATGATCAGCCAGAAGGAGCCGAAGTCGACGCCCCGCTCCTGGCTGAAGGTGTAGAACTTCGACCAGCCCTCGAAGGCGAAGAGCATCACCGGCCCGTTCACGACGACCCAGGCGACGCTCGCGCCGCCCAGAGCCTTCCCGAACTCGCGCCACCGGCCCGCGCGCCAGCACAGCACCATCAGCGGCCCGAGAAGCAGGAAGGGGTAGAGCTTGGCGGCAGTGGCGAGCCCGAGCAGAACACCGAACGCGAGGGAACGGCCACGTGACCACATCAGCATCGCCGCCGCCGTCAGAGCCACGGCGAGCAGGTCCCAGTTGATGGTCGCCGTCAGCGCGGCGGCAGGCGCCAGGGCGACCAGCAGACCGTCCCAGGGGCGCCGGGCGTGGGTGCGGGCCACGCAGACGACGATGACCGCCGCACACACCATGAGCATTCCGGCGTTGACCATCCAGTACCACTGCTCCTGGTGCTGGATGGTGCCGCTGCCGGGGGTGAGCCAGGAAGCGACCTCCATGAAGACACCGGTGAGCACCGGGTACTCCAGGTACTGCATGTCGCCGGGAAGCCGGTCGAAGTACGGCACGAGCCCATCGGCGAAGCCCCGCCCCTGGTAGAGGTGGGGGATGTCCGAGTAGCACGCGTGCGTGTACTGGGAGCTGGCGCCGAAGAACCAGGCGCCGTTGTAGCAGGGCGCCTTCTGGACCAGGCCGAGGGCGAACATGCCGATCGCGACCAACGCGATCACCCGCACGGGAGTCCACCAGGACGACCCGAGCAGGGCAAACCGCCCGAGCGGACCGCCGATCAGCTCGCTGCCGGCCGCGGCGACCTCGTCCTCCTTGGTCGGCCGCACCTGCTCCCGCTCGTGGACGCTCGCTTGCGTCGATTCTGCACTGGCCATGCCGCACATCCTGCCGTACGAGTCTGGCAATACGCCGAGGGCCGCCGTACCCGTGGGGGACGGCGGCCCTTGTTTCACGTGAAACACCCTCGCGTTTCACGTGAAACACCCAAGCCGGGCGATCTGGCTGCGGCTATCCCTCGGGGCCTCCGAAGAAGCCTCCGTTGCCGTTGCCCCTGCTGTTGCCGCCGTTCTCTGCCGTGTCGGTCGGAGAGGGCTCGGTGCTCGCCCCTCCGTCCGCCCCGCCGTTCTCATTGCCGGCGTTCTCCGTACCGCCGTCGTCCTCGCAGCCGAAGAACCCACAGGTGTCACTCGGGGTCGGCGACGGGCTCGTGCTTTCGGAGGGCGAGGGGCTCGGCTGCTCGGACTCCGTCTCGCTGGGCGTCACGCTGGGACTCGGCGTGGGCGACGGGGCACCTGCCTCGTCCTGGATCTCGCCGATCTTCTCCGCGTCGGGGAAGCCGGTGTCGGTCACGCCCTTCAGCGCGGCCTTCATGTACTCGGTCCACACCAGCGTGGGGACGTCACCACCGTGGATGGATTCTTCGCCCGCCGTGCCGTTCATGGAGAGCAGCTTGGCGCTCTTGGGGTCCTCACGGAACATCGCGACCGAGGTCGACAGCTGCTGGGTGTAACCGACGAACCAGGCCGACTTGTTCTCGTCGGTGGTACCGGTCTTGCCGGCCGCGGTGCGGCCCAGGGCGAGGGCGTTCTTACCCGTTCCGTTCTGGATCACGTTCTCCAGAATGTCGGTGACGTTGTTGGCCACGTTCTCCGGCATCGCCTGGGTGATCCTCGGCTTGTCGAAGCCGTCGACCTCCTGGCCGTTGAACTTGACGCTGGTCACCGAGTACGGGGCGGCCTGCTTGCCCGAGGCGGCGAAGGTCGCGTAGGCGTCGGCCATACGGATCGCGCTGGGGGTCGACGTTCCGAGTGCGAACGACGGGTTGAGCGTGGCGAAGCTGGAGTCCAGGATGCCGGACTTCTCGGCCACGTCCCGCACGTTCCTCATCCCCACATCCATGCCGAGTTGCACGAACGGAGTGTTGACCGACTGCTCCATCGCCTTGCGCAGCGAGATGTAGCCCCAGGGGTAGTTGCTCTCGTTCTCCTGGAAGAACGGGGTGTTGTCCTTCTTCAGGACGTAGGTGCCGTCGTTGTTCTTGACCTTGAGATGGTCGTTGCCGTTGTACTTGCTCAGCGGCGAGAGGGGACCGTCGCTCCGGTAGGTGCCGTGCTCCATCGCGGCGGCGAGCACGAACGGCTTCCACGTCGAACCGACGGGGACACCCGAGGTGTCCGCGTTGTTGTTGAAGTGGCCGTTCTCGTACCCCGCGCCGCCGTAGAGCGCGACGATCGCGCCGTCCTTGGGCTTCACCGACGCCGCACCGAACTGGACGTGCTTGTCCAGCTCACGCTTTTTCGGGTCGAGCTTCTCCTTCTCGACCTTCTTGACGGCCTTCGCCAGCGCCTCGACGTTGGCCTTCTTGAAGGTCGTCTTGATCTGGTAGCCGCCCAGGTCGAACTGCTTCTCGGAGATGTTGGAATGGTTCAGGACATACTTCTTGGCCGTGTCCACCAGGTAGCCGATCTGGCCGCTCATGCCCTTGGACGCCTTGCGCTCCTGGGGCATGGGGTACTTCTTGATGGCGTCCTGGTACTGCTTGTCCGTGATCCTCTTGTCGTTGTGCATCTGCTCGAGGATCCAGCCCCAACGGGCCTCGGAGCGCTTGCGGTTGGCTTTGCGGGTCGCCGTCTTGTCGATGCCCTCGTTGCCCGCGGGGTCGTAGTACGTCGGGCCCTTGAGCAAGGCGGCGAGGAAGGCGCACTCGCTCGGCTTGAGGTCCTTCGCTTCCTTGCCGTAGTAGGTCTGGGCCGCGGCCTGGATGCCGTAGGCGCCACGGCCGTAGTACGAGGTGTTCAGGTAGCCCTGGAGGATCACCGGCTTGGAGACCTTAGTGCCCACCTTGATGGAGATGAACATCTCCTTGAACTTACGGCTGAGCGACTGTTCCTGGCTCAGATAGGTGTTCTTGACGAACTGCTGGGTGATCGTCGAACCACCCTGTGTGTCACCGCCCCGGGCCATGTTCGCCAGGGCCCTGGCGATGCCCATGGGGTCGACGCCCTTGTCCTGGTAGAAGCTCTTGTTCTCGGCCGAGATCACCGCCCACTGCATGGCCTTGGGGATCCGGTCGATGGTGACGTTCTGCCGGTTCTGCCCACTGCCCGCCGCGACCATCTGGCTGCCGTCGGCCCAGTAGTAGACGTTGTTCTGCGACAGCGCCGCGGCGTTCTCCTCATTGGGGACGCCCACCATGGCGTAGCCGATGCCCGCCACGGCCAGGAGGCTGCCGATGAAGCCGATGCACAGACCGGAGACGAGCTTCCAGGACGGCATCCAGCGCTGCCAGCCGTACTTACCGGCCCGCGGGTAGTCGATCAGCCGCTTCTTGTCCGGGACGGCGGCGGCGCGCCCTCGGCCCCGCCCGGGCCCGTTCGGCCCGCCGGGGGCGGCGCGCCGGCCACCTCGGGTGGGTTCGGCCGCTCTGCGGCGGCTGCCACCCGTACTTCTTTGCGCAGCACGGCGGGCCTCGGCACGGCCGCCGTACTGACGCTCCTCACCCCCTGAGTCGAAAGCGTCCGACCCATAGGAGTCGGACGGAGACCCGGTGGCGCCTCGCGGTGCCGCGCGGCGGCCGGAGGACGAGCCGGACTGGCCGCGTCGGGCCGCGGCACGTCCGCCTCCCTGCGGCTGCGGCGGTTTGCGACGGTGCTCGCTCATCGAACGACTACTCCTCGGGCAGGCGCACCCCTGCGCGCCTGGAAACGGCGGCTGGTTTCCGGTCCCCCCGAAGTACGGATGCGGTCGGCTCCGCATTCATCGGTCCCGCATGCACCCGTACTACACCGAAGACGACGACGCTCTCAGGCGTCACTCGGTTCCCGGTGATGTGCATGGCGCACAGACTACGCACCGTCAAAACCTGCCGAGCCCCGAAGTTCACCTCAAATCAGGCAACTCGTGTCCGATGAATCGGTGATGTGATCCCGACCACCCACCCCCCTCTTGTCGCATCCGGAAGGCCGTTCTATCGTCGTGATGTATCGAGTCGATACATCAGCTCGACACATCGGCCCGACACATCGGACTGATACATGCGCACCACGGCGAGAGGAGGCGACGATGAGCCGACGTTCCGGGATCCTCGAGTTCGCCGTCCTCGGCCTGCTCCGCGAGTCTCCGATGCACGGCTATGAGCTGCGTAAACGGCTCAACACATCGCTGGGCGTCTTCCGTGCGTTCAGCTACGGGACGCTCTACCCCTGCCTCAAGACGCTGGTCGCCAACGGCTGGTTGATCGAGGAACCCGGGAGTACCCCGGAGGAACCCCTCGCCGCCCCCCTCGCGGGGCGTCGCGCCAAGATCGTCTACCGGTTGACGGCGGAGGGGAAAGAGCACTTCGAGCAGCTGCTCTCGCAGACCGGGCCCGACGCGTACGAGGACGAAACCTTCGCGGCTCGTTTCGCCTTCTTCGGACAGACCTCACGCGATGTCCGCATGCGCGTGCTGGAAGGCCGCCGCAGCCGGCTGGAGGAGCGGCTGGAGAAGATGAGCGCGTCCCTGGCCCGGACCCGGGAGCGCCTCGACGACTACACGCTCGAGCTCCAGCGCCACGGGATGGAGTCCGTGGAGCGCGAGGTGCGCTGGCTGAACGAGCTCATCGAGAGCGAGCGGGCGGGGCGGGACCTCAAGGGTCCGGCCACCGGGGAGCCCGCCTCGCGTGACACCACATCTGGAGCGTCGGGCGGCCTGCCCCGGCCGGGGGGCGACCCCCGTCCGGATACGCCCGACGACACCGCCACGTGAGAGCCCACTCAGGGCCTCACTCGTACACACAGGGAGCAACCGGAATGGGTTCGGTTCGCGTAGCCATCGTCGGTGTGGGCAACTGCGCCGCATCGCTGGTGCAGGGAGTCGAGTACTACAAGGACGCCGACCCGGCGTCCAGGGTGCCGGGCCTGATGCACGTCCAGTTCGGCGACTACCACGTCAGCGACATCGAGTTCGTCGCCGCGTTCGACGTGGACGCCAAGAAGGTCGGTCTCGACCTGGCGGACGCCATCGGCGCCTCCGAGAACAACACCATCAAGATCTGCGACGTCCCCAGCACGGGTGTCACGGTGCAGCGCGGCCACACCCTCGACGGCCTCGGCAAGTACTACCGCGAGACCATCGAGGAGTCCGCCGAGGAGCCGGCCGACATCGTCAAGGTCCTCAAGGACCGGCAGGTCGACGTCCTCGTCTGCTACCTGCCCGTCGGCTCCGAGGACGCGGCGAAGTACTACGCGCAGTGCGCCATCGACGCCAAGGTCGCCTTCGTCAACGCCCTTCCGGTCTTCATCGCCGGCACCAAGGAGTGGGCGGACAAGTTCACCGAGGCGGGCGTCCCGATCGTCGGTGACGACATCAAGTCGCAGGTCGGCGCCACCATCACGCACCGTGTGATGGCCAAGCTGTTCGAGGACCGGGGCGTCGTCCTGGACCGCACGATGCAGCTGAACGTCGGCGGCAACATGGACTTCAAGAACATGCTCGAGCGCGACCGCCTCGAGTCGAAGAAGATCTCCAAGACGCAGGCCGTCACCTCCCAGATCCGCGACCGCGAGCTGGGCGAGGGCAACGTCCACATCGGCCCGTCCGACTACGTCGCCTGGCTGGACGACCGCAAGTGGGCCTACGTCCGCCTCGAAGGCCGCGCCTTCGGCGACGTCCCGCTGAACCTGGAGTACAAGCTCGAGGTCTGGGACTCCCCGAACTCCGCCGGCGTCATCATCGACGCTCTGCGCGCCGCGAAGATCGCCAAGGACCGCGGTATCGGCGGTCCGATCCTCTCCGCGTCGAGCTACTTCATGAAGTCCCCGCCCGTGCAGTACTTCGACGACGAGGCTCGCGAGAACGTCGAGAAGTTCATCAAGGGTGAGGTCGAGCGCTGAGGCGCCGCAACCAGTCGCTCCTGCCAGGGCTGTGAGGGTCCCCGGGTCGTACGACCCGGGGACCCTCCCCGTATGTGAGGCTGGGCCCCATGGCCGTCGTCCGTGACCTGCGCGTCCTGTTGCGCTTCCAGGGCTTCCGGCGCCTGCTCGCCGTGCGCCTGCTGTCCCAGGGTGCCGACGGCGTCTACCAGGTCGCGCTCGCCGCGTACGTGGTCTTCTCGCCGGAGAAGGAGACCACGGCGGCCGGTGTCGCCTCCGCGATGGCCGTGCTGCTGCTCCCGTACTCCCTCGTCGGCCCCTTCGCCGGAGTCCTGCTTGACCGCTGGAGGCGCCGTCAGGTCCTGCTGTTCGGCAGCCTGTTGCGGGCCCTGCTGGCCCTGGCCACGGCCCTGCTGATCCTCAGTCCGGCACCGGACTGGCTCTTCTACGTCTCGGCCCTGTGCGTCACCGCCGTCAACCGCTTCGTCCTGTCAGGCCTTTCCGCCGCCCTGCCGCGTGTGGTGGACGCCGACCGCCTGGTCATCGCCAACTCCCTCTCCCCGACGGCCGGGACGCTGGCCGCGACCGCGGGCGGCGGCCTCGCCTTCGTGGTGCGCCTGGCGGTGGCGGACTCGGACGCCGCGGTGGTGCTCGTGGGGGCCGGGCTGTATCTGTGCGCCGCGCTCGCCTCGCTGACCATGGCGCCGGAACTCCTCGGCCCGGACCGGCCCTTGCCGCGCGAGCAGATCGGGACGGCCCTCACGGGCACCGCCCGCGACCTGGCGGCGGGCGTACGTCACCTGGCCGCCCCGCAGCGCCGGGAGGCCGCCTGGGCGCTCACGGCGATGTCGCTGATGCGGTTCTGCTACGGCGCCCTGCTGGTCATGCTGCTGATGCTGTGCCGGTACGCGCTCACCTCGACCACGGACGACGGACTCGCCCTGCTGGGTCTGGCGTTGGGCTTCTCCGGCGCCGGATTCTTCGCGGCTGCCGTGGTGACCCCCTGGACCGCCGGGCGGCTCGGGCCGGGCCGATGGATCATGGTGTGCGCGGGAGCCGCGGCACTGCTGGAGCCCGCACTCGGACTGCCGTTCGCCACCGCCCCGCTGCTGGCCGCGGCGTTCGTCCTGGGACTCACCACCCAGGGCGCGAAGATCGCCACGGACACCGTCGTCCAGTCCTGCGTCGAGGACGGCTTCCGTGGCCGAATCTTCTCGGTGTACGACGTCCTCTTCAACGTTTCCTTCGTCGGGGCGGCCGCCGTGGCCGCCCTGATACTGCCGCCGGATGGCCGCTCCGTCCCGCTGGTGATCACGATCGCCGTTATCTACGCGACAGTAGCTGTGGCTATGGGTCGATTTGGCCGCCAGTAAGTGTCACATCAATGACACAGAGCCACTTCCGGCTACTGCGTTGTCGGTGCGGGCCGCTACCTTACGTGGGTCTTATCTCGCGACATGTTCGCGTCACTCACCATGTTCTAGGGGGACCCCCAAGTGACTACTCCGCCGCCCCAGGGCAATCCGTTCGCGCAGGGCCAGCCCGGGGCCGCGCCCCAGGCCCCGTTCCCGCCCCAGGGCGGCTACCCGCAGCAGCCCGGCCAGCCCGGCTTCCCGCCCCAGGGCGCCACTCCGTACGCTCCGGTCCCCCCGCAGCCGTCCGGTCGCAAGCTCAGCTTCAAGACGATCAAGAACATCGTCGTCGTCATAGCCGTGGCGGGTGTCGCCATCGGCGGCTACCTGGCCAGCCGGGACGACGCCAACACAGCGGCGGTCGGCGACTGCATGCACCGCGGCAGCGCCAGCGACAACAACCCGGATCTCGAGGTCGTCGAGTGCAGCGACGCGAAGGCCCAGTTCAAGGTGCTGGCCAAGATCGAGGGCTCGTACCTCACGCAGACGCTGGCCTCCAGCAAGTGCGAGGCCGAGGCGAAGGACTTCCAGTACACGTACACCGAGAGTGGTGACGGCAAGGACTTCCTGCTCTGCCTGAAGGACTACAAGAAGTAGGCAGACGCGACGAGGGGCGGTGTTTCACGTGAAACACCGCCCCTCGGTCTGTATCCGGCAGGCTGCCGACTGCAACGGGGTCATGTTTCACGTGAAACATGACCCCGTTGCACAGCTCAGCTCTCCTGCCCGGCCCACCACTCCTTGAGCGCCGCCACTGCGGCGTCATGTTCCATCGGCCCGTTCTCCAGACGCATCTCCAGCATGTGCTGGTAGGCGCGACCGATGACCGGCCCGGGACCCACGCCGAGGATCTCCATGATCTGGTTGCCGTCGAGGTCCGGACGGATCGAGTCCAGCTCCTCCTGCTCCTGCAGCTTGGCGATCCGCTCCTCCAGCCCGTCGTAGGCACGCGAGAGAGCCGCCGCCTTGCGCTTGTTGCGCGTCGTGCAGTCCGAGCGGGTCAGCTTGTGAAGGCGGGTCAGGAGCGGACCGGCGTCACGGACGTAGCGGCGGACCGCCGAGTCCGTCCACTCACCGGTGCCGTAGCCATGGAAGCGCAGGTGGAGTTCGACCAGACGTGAGACGTCCTTCACCAGCTCGTTGGAGTACTTCAGAGCCGTCATGCGCTTCTTGGTCATCTTCGCCCCGACCACCTCGTGGTGGTGGAACGAGACCCGGCCGTCCTTCTCGAATCGGCGGGTGCGCGGCTTGCCGATGTCGTGGAGAAGGGCGGCCAGGCGGAGGGTGAGATCGGGGCCGTCCTCCTCCAGCGCCATCGCCTGCTCCAGGACGATCAGCGAGTGGTCATAGACGTCCTTGTGACGGTGGTGCTCATCACGCTCCAGACGCAGGGCCGGAAGCTCCGGCACCACGTGCTCGGCGAGGCCCGTCTCGACGAGCAGCGTCAGGCCCGTGCGCGGCTGCTGGGAGAGGATCAGCTTGTTCAGCTCGTCCCGCACCCGCTCCGCCGAGACGATCTCGATGCGCCCGGCCATCTGAGTCATCGCCGTGACGACCTCGGGGGCGACCTCGAAACCGAGCTGAGCCGCGAATCGCGCGGCCCTCATCATCCGCAGGGGATCGTCCGAGAACGACTCCTCCGGAGTGCCGGGAGTACGCAGCACACGCGCCGCGAGGTCCTCCAGCCCCCCGTGCGGGTCGACGAACTCCTTCTCCGGCAGGGCCACCGCCATCGCGTTCACCGTGAAGTCACGGCGGACGAGATCC
Source organism: Streptomyces sp. NPDC007929 (assembly GCF_042959065.1). NCBI lineage: Bacteria > Bacillati > Actinomycetota > Actinomycetes > Kitasatosporales > Streptomycetaceae > Streptomyces > Streptomyces sp. NPDC007929. The sequence continues at coordinate 247,470 of NZ_JBIBKD010000005.1, forward strand.
TCCTCGATGGAGTCCCCGTACGACACCTCGGGCTTGCGCGAGGTGCGGTCGTAGGCCTCGGAGCGGTAGGTGGTGACCTCGATCTGGTAGCCGCCCTTGTGGGCACCGACCGTGCCGAAGGCGATTCCGACCTCCCAGACGGCGTCCGCCCACGGGCGCACGATCTTGAGGACGTCCTCGGGGCGGGCGTCGGTCGTGAAGTCCAGGTCGTTGCCGAGCCGTCCCAGCAGCGCGTCCCGTACCGAACCGCCGACGAGGGCGAGTGAGAACCCGGCCTCCTGGAAGCGGCGGGCGAGGTCGTCGGCGACAGGAGCGACCCGCAGCAGTTCACTCACCGCGCGATGCTGCACCTGGCTCAGGGCACTGGAGGTTTCTTCGTTGGCGTTCGGCACAACAGAAGAGGGTACGTGGCCCTGGCCCCCGCGAGCTCCTCCGATTCCCCCCGCCCTTCCCCGTACAGACGCCCGGGGACAGGTCCGTCATGGGCGCACAAGCGCAGCTCTTGAGCCGTAAAGAGCCACTCCCGCCCATAGAGCCATATAGCGGGCAACCCCCGGTCGGCCCGCGATCTTGTGGAACGGACCGCGGCACTTCCCCTCAGCGCGCATCGTTACCATGCGTGGACGCACATTCCGACGACCACTGACGACGACGAGGGACGGACGAGCGCGTGGCCGAGGCGGCAGACTTCCAGGGGGCCGGTGCCTCACCTGCCCGCCGCTGGCTGCGGCGCACCGGGGCACTGCTCACCGGCGCGCCGCTGCTGGCCGGACTCCTCCAGCTGCCCGCCGCGACGCCGGCGGACGCGGCCGGGCAGGAGTCCCTCCAGGCTGCCGCGGGCGGCTCGGTATCGGTCGCCGTCGACTCGCTCACACCCAGCGCCCCCTCCGAGGGCGACACGATCACCGTGTCGGGCACGGTGACCAACAACGGCAAGCAGACGGTCACCGGCGCCCATGTGGACCTCCAGGTGGGGCCCCCTCTCGAAACCCGCTCGTCGATCGACACCCTCGCCAAGAAGAGCGACGATCTCCAGGGCCCCTCCGGCGAGAAGGTCGGCGGCAAGTACACCGAGAAGTACGCCAAGCTCACGCCCGGTGTCGCGGAGCCCTTCAGCATCTCCGTACCGGTCGACAAGCTGGATCTCGGCCGTGACGGCGTCTACCAGCTGGCCGTCTCACTCTCCGGGGAGACCTCCGCACAGCCCTGGGACCAGGTGCTCGGCATCCAGCGCACGTTTCTGCCGTGGCAGCCCGAGGAAGCCGGCACCAAGACGAAGACCACCTTCCTGTGGCCGCTCGTCTCCAGTGCCCACATGGCGGCCGAGACGGGGTCGAACGAGCAGCAGACGCCCGTCTTCCGTGACGAGGAACTCGCCGAGGAGATCTCCCCGGGCGGCCGCCTCGACCAGATGGTGTCGCTGGGCAAGGGCCTCGACGTCACCTGGGTGGTCGACCCCGACCTGCTGGCATCCGTCGACGCGATGACGCGGAGCTACGAGGTCCGCACCGCGGACGGCACCACCACACCCGGCAAGAACCAGGAGGTCGCCAAGCACTGGCTGGCCGAACTCCAGCAAGCCGTCACGGGCAACGAGGTGGCCGCCCTGCCCTTCGGCGACCCGGACCTGGCCTCCCTCGCCCACAACGGCACGAACGTCACCGGCTCCCTGGGCCACCTCAAGGAGGCCACCGACGTCGCCGACGAGACGGTGGAGACCATCCTCCATGTGAAACCGTCCACGGACTTCGTCTGGCCCGTGGACGGCGCCATCGACCCGTCGATCGTGAAGGTCGCCACCTCCGCGGGCGCCGACAAGGTGATCACCCGCAGCGACAGCCTCCAGGACAACCTGCCGTACACGCCCTCCGCGGCCCGGCCCATCGGCGGCGGCACCACGGCCGTCGTCGCCGACTCCAGGATGTCGACGCCCTTCCGGGGCGACCTGACCAAGGCCTCCGCCTCCACACTCGCCGTACAGCGATTCCTGGCCCAGAGCCTCACGCTCGACCTGCAGACCAGCAAGCAGCGCAGCGTCGTCGTCGCCCCGCAGCGCATGCCGTCCGTGAGCCAGGCCCAGGCCATGGCGGAAGCTCTCGGAGCCCTCCAGGGCGGCAACTGGTCCGAGCCGCAGGACCTCACGGACGCCGCCAAGACCAAGCCCGACCCCGCGGCCAACACCCGCGTGCCATCGGCCTCCGCCTACCCCTCCGCACTGCGCAAGCAGGAGCTGGGCCGGGCCGCCTTCGAGCAGATCGCCCGCACCCAGGGCAAGCTCGACAAGTTCAAGGTGATCCTCACCCGCCAGTCCCGTGTGGTGACCCCGTTCGGGCGGGCCATGAACCGCGAGATGTCCACGTCGTGGCGCGGCCGGGGCGTCGCGGCGGTGGGATACCGCGACGGCATCGAGTCGTACCTCAACGGGCTCATCGACGGGGTCAAGCTGATCCAGAAGTCGGAGACCAAGCTCTCCGGCCGCAGTGCCATGATCCCCGTGACCGTCCAGAACAACCTGGTCCAAGGCGTCGACCACCTGGAACTGCGGCTCACGTCGAAGAACCCCACGCGACTCAAGATCGGCGGAGACGCCTACCAGGAGCAGCGCGTCACCGTGAACGGCGGCCACGCCCAGTCGGTGAAGTTCACCACGTCGGCCAACGCCAACGGCCGGGCGGAAGTCGTCGCCCAGCTGTACACGGAGGACGGCCAGAAGTACGGCGCACCGGTCACCTTCGACGTGAAGGTCACCGAGGTCACGCCCACGGTGATGCTGGTCATCGGCGGTGGCGTCCTGCTCCTGGTGCTCGCGGGCTTCCGGATGTACACCCACCGCAAGCGCGCCGCCGCCCGTGAGGCCGCCGAGGACGACACCGCCGAGGCGACCGACGAGACCGACGGCCCGCACGACCGGGAGAACGCTCCGCAGAACCCGGAGCCCTCCGGCGCACGTCTCAAGGAGGAGGACGGGGCCGACGCGGAGGCAGACGCCTCCGAGCAGCCGAGTGACCCGGCCCCGGACACCGCAGCGGAAAACGCCGACCCGTCCGGCACGGGTGAGAGAGTGGACCGTTGAGAAATCGTGGCCGGTGGGCCCGGGACGATGAGGTGGGGTAACCATGAACGCGCCGTACGACGGTGACCGCGGCCGTGCCGCGGGCAGCTCGGGCTACCCCGACACGGGTGGGCCCGAGGATTCACCGCCCGAGCACGGCCAGGTGCCGCCGCAGCCGCCCGCGGACATCTACCTCCAGGACGCCTACGGCCAGGACCCCTACCGGGCCCAGGACCTCTCCGCCCAGGACCCGGTCGGCGAGGCGCTCTACGACCGCTCCGCGCACCCGCCGCCCGCTCCCGGCACGTACCAGCCGCAGCAGCAGCTGTACGGTCAGCCGCCGCAGTCGCCGTACGCCCCCGACCCTCAGGTGTGGGCGCAGACACCCGCGCCCGAGCCGGAGGGCCCGACGCGGCACCTGCCGTACGGCGACGACCCCCGCACCACCCAGTTCGTCGGCGTGGACGACCTCGTCTCCCAGGCGGGCGAGCCGCGCCAGGAGCCGGACGCCTTCGCACACCTCTTCCGGGACCAGCAACAGGGCAGCGGTCACCCGTCGTACGAGTCTCCGGCGGTCCCCGGCCCGTCCCCGGCCCCCGGCCAGATGGCACAGGGCCCGTACGGCCCGCAGGGCCAGTACGCCGAGCCCGGCCGGACCGCCGCGGCACCGCCCGTCGTGGACGACCCGCCGGCCCCTGAGCCCGCCGCCCCGTCCGCCCCGAAGAAGAGCGGCCGCGCCGCGGGCCTGATGAAGTCCAGCGCCGTGATGGCGGCGGGCACCATGGTCTCCCGCCTCACCGGCTTCATCCGCTCCGCGCTGATCGTGTCGGCGCTCGGCGTCGGCCTCCTCGGTGACACCTTCCAGGTCGCCTACCAGCTGCCGACGATGATCTACATCCTCACCGTCGGTGGTGGTCTCAACTCCGTCTTCGTGCCGCAGCTCGTGCGCGCCATGAAGGAGGACGACGACGGCGGCGAGGCCTACGCCAACCGTCTGCTCACCCTGGTCATCGTGACGCTGGGCGGACTCACCGCGCTCTCGGTCCTCGGCGCGCCGCTGCTGATCCGCCTGCTGTCCGACGGGGTCGCCAGCGACCCGGCGGCCAACGAGGTCGCCGTCACCTTCGCCCAGTACTTCCTGCCCACCATCTTCTTCATGGGCATCCACGTGGTGATGGGCCAGATCCTCAATGCCCGCGGCAAGTTCGGCGCGATGATGTGGACCCCGGTCCTGAACAACATCGTCATCATTGTGACGCTGGGCATGTTCATCTACGTCTACGGCACCGCGGCCGACTCCGGGATGAAGGCCGCGAGCATCCCGCCGGAGGGCCAGCGCCTGCTCGGCATCGGCGTCCTGCTCGGTCTCGTGGTCCAGGCGCTCGCGATGATCCCCTACCTGCGCGAGACCGGCTTCCGGTTGCGGCTGCGCTTCGACTGGAAGGGCCAGGGGCTCGGCAAGGCCGTCACGCTGGCCAAGTGGACGGTCCTGTTCGTCCTCGCCAACCAGGCCGGCGCCATGATCGTCATCCAGCTGTCCACCGCGGCGGGCAAGGCCTCGCCCGTGGACGGCACCGGCTTCGCCGCCTACGCCAACGCCCAACTGATCTGGGGCCTGCCGCAGGCCATCATCACGGTCTCCCTCATGGCCGCCCTGCTGCCGCGCCTGTCACGCTCGGCGGTCGAGGGCGACGGAGGCGCCGTCCGCGACGACATCTCCCAGGGCCTGCGCACCACAGCGGTCGCGATCGTCCCGATCGCCTTCGGCTTCCTCTCCCTCGGCATCCCGATGTGCACGCTGATGTTCGGCTCCTCGGGCACCAGCGAGGCCACCAACATGGGCTTCATGCTCATGGCGTTCGGTCTCGGCCTGATCCCGTACTCCGTCCAGTACGTGGTCCTGCGCGCCTTCTACGCCTACGAGGACACCCGAACTCCCTTCTACAACACGGTCATCGTGGCCGCGGTCAACGCGGGCGCATCGGCGATCTGCTTCTTCGTCATCCCCTCCCGCTGGGCCGTGGTCGGCATGGCCGCCTCGTACGGCCTGGCCTACGCGATCGGCGTCGGCGTCGCCTGGCGCCGGCTGCGCAAGCGGCTCGGCGGAGACCTCGACGGCGCCCGTGTCCTGCGGACTTACGCCCGGCTGTGCATCGCGTCGGTCCCGGCCGCCCTGCTCAGCGGCGCGGCCTGCTACGGCATCGGCCACACGCTCGGCCAGGGCCCGGCCGGCTCGCTCGCGGCGGTCCTGGCCGGCGGCGTCGTGCTCCTCGGGATCTTCTTCGTCGCCGCCCGCCGCATGCGCATCGAGGAACTCAACTCGCTGGTCGGCATGGTCCGCGGACGCCTGGGACGCTGAGTCGGGGGGTAGACGCACAACCATCGTCAGCCACCGCGTGTCGTGCATAGCGGCGGACTGTGGGCACAATTGGTTTCGGCGTCGGGCGGCATGCACGGGACGCCGGCCGGCGCGTAATGGATGGGGAGGCAGGAACGACGGTGGCGGAACGGAGTACGGCTGCCGTCGACGTGGCAGACAACAGCGACGAGTCGTCGCTGACCGCACAGGCGGACCAGTCCACGGCCGACGGGGTGGCCAAGAACCGGGAGCGGGACACGGACAGCGACGAGGTACAGGAGAGCACCCGGACCGACGGTGCCGGAACAACCTCGCCGCCTGAACTGCACAGTGGTCACAAACTGGCCAGACGCTACCGCCTCGAGGAGTGCGTCACCCGTCTGGACGGTTTCAGCAGTTGGCGTGCCGTGGACGAGAAACTCCGCCGCGCCGTCGGGGTGCACATCCTGCCCGCCGACCACGCACGGGCCCGCTCCGTCCTGGCGGCCGCCCGCTCGTCCGCCCTCCTGGGCGACCCGCGCTTCGTCCAGGTGCTGGACGCGGTGGAGGAGAACGACGTCGTCTACGTCGTGCACGAATGGCTCCCCGACGCCACGGAACTGACCACGCTCCTCGCCTCCGGGCCCCTGGAGCCCTACGACGCCTACCAGATGGTCAGCCAGGTCTCCTCCGCCATGGCCGCCGCCCACCGTGAGGGCCTCGCCCATCTGCGCCTGAACCCCAACGCCGTGCTCCGCGCCTCGACCGGCCAATGGCGCATCCGCGGCCTCGCCGTCAACGCCGCCCTGCGCGGCGTCTCGTCCGACACTCCGCAGCGCGCGGACACCGAGGCCATCGGCGCCCTGCTGTACGCGGCGCTCACCCAGCGCTGGCCGTACGAGAGCGACGCCTACGGCCTGTCGGGCCTGCCGAAGGACATCGGCCTGATCGCGCCGGACCAGGTGCGGGCCGGTGTGCACCGTGGTCTGTCCGAGCTGTCCATGCGCGCGCTCGTCAACGACGGCGCCACCGCCTCCCGTCACGAGTCGCCGTGCACCACGCCGGAGGAGCTGGTGAAGGCGATCGGCGAGATGCCCCGCATCCGTCCGCCGGAGCCGGCGTTCACCGCCCCGCCCGAGTACCAGCGCACGACGTACCAGCAGGGCACGTACGGCCGTCAGACGCCACATCCCGGCGTCACCCAGCCGGTCCCGACTCCGCCGCCCCCGCTCCAGAGCCGCACAGGCAAGGCCCTGAAGTGGGCGGTCTCCGCGCTCCTGATCGCCGCGCTGGGCCTCGGCAGCTGGCAGCTGGCGGACGCACTGATGGACCAGGGCGGCAAGAACGAGGACCCGGGCCGGACACAGACGAACGACGGGGACGACAAGAGCCCGAAGAAGCCGGTCAGCAAGCCGATCACCATCAAGGGCGCCCAGGACTTCGACCCGCTGGGCAATGACGGTTCCGAGAATCCGGATGAGATAAACCGTCTCTACGACAACGCACCCGGCACCTACTGGGAGACAAGCTTCTATGCCAGCGCCGACTTCGGCCGGCTGAAGTCCGGTGTGGGCGTCATTCTCGACCTCGGCAAGGTTCAGGACGTCGGGAAGGTGACGGTCTCCTTCAAGGGGGACACCTCCGTCGAATTGCGTGCCCCCAGTGGCGCGGCGACGCAGCCCCAGTCGCTCGACGGTTACACCAAGGTCGCCCAGGGGTCCGGTACCACGGTGACCCTCAAGCCCGACGAGTCTCTCAAGAGCCGGTACCTCCTGGTGTGGCTGACCAAGCTGCCGCTGACGGAGCAAAACAACTACCGGGGCCGGGTCGTGGACATCAAGGTGACCAGCTGACGGCATCTGCCTCGAGGAAGGAGGCCGATGGCAGACGGCACCGGATTTGACGGAGTGAGCGATCAGGATCTGCTCGCCCGGCACGTCGAAGGCGACCCCGACGCGTTCGGTGAGATCGTGCGGCGGCATCGCGACCGGCTCTGGGCCGTCGCCCTGCGGACGCTCGGTGACCGCGAGGAGGCCGCTGACGCTGTGCAGGACGCCCTCGTGTCCGCCTACCGGGCCGCCCACACCTTCCGGGGCCAGTCCGCCGTCACGACGTGGCTGCACAGGATCACGGTGAACGCCTGCCTGGACCGCGCCCGCAAGGCGGCCTCCCGCAAGACCTCTCCCGTCGACGACACCGAACGCCTTGAGCAGCTGCTGGAGCCGCACGAGTCGGCCTCGGCCCCCGCCGAGCGCAACGATCTCCACCGGCAGCTCATCGAAGCCCTGGGAACCCTCCCGGCCGACCAGCGCGCCGCGCTCGTCCTGGTGGACATGCAGGGCTACCCGGTCGCGGAGGCCGCCCGCATCCTCGACGTGCCGACCGGCACGGTGAAGAGCAGATGTGCGCGCGGACGAGCCAGACTCCTGCCGCTGCTCACCCATCTCAGGCCGGACCACGGCGGTGAGGGCAAGAACCCGGGCGGAGAACGGAACCGGACGCAGGGGCCGGCCGTCCCACCCGCAGCGGGACCGAACCGAGCGGAACCCCCGGACACAGGACCGAGCGACTCAGCTGCAGTGAAGGGCGGAGGTGGACGAGCGTGACGTCGACGACAGACATGGCCGGGCACCCGGACGTCGCGGAGATCTCCGACCTCGCCGAGGGTCTCCTCCCACCGGACCGGACCGCCGAGCTGCGACGGCACCTGGACGACTGCGAGCTCTGCGCCGACGTCTACGCCTCCCTGGAGGAGATCCGCGGGTTGCTCGGCACCCTTCCGGGTCCGCCTCGCATGCCCGCCGAGGTCGCCGGTCGCATCGATGCCGCTCTCGCCGCCGAGGCCCTGCTGAACGCCGCGGGTACCGAGGCCGCGGAGAGCCCGGACCCGATGAGCGTTCCCGGTTCCGCCTCCCAGAACGACGGCGACGACAGCGACGGGCGTGTTTCACGTGAAACATCGACGCCCCCCGACCGGCCTGCCGGTCGCCCCCGTCTCTCCACCACCGGCCCGGGCCGTAAGAGCCGCACCCGTAGTGGACGCCGCAGGATCGCCGTTCTGGGGACCGTCTTCACCGTGGCCGCCCTGGGTCTGGGATCCGTCCTGCTGACGTCGCTCGGCGACAACAAGCCTCCCACCGGCGCGGAAGCCGAACGGCAGACCACGGCGGCGGACACCTTCTCCGAGGGGAAACTGCCGGAGCAGGTCACCGGTCTCCTGGCCGAGAACAAGACCAAGGGCGGCGGCTCCCGCACTCCCTTCGGCGCGGCGACGGCTCCTGGCACCAACCAGCCGAAGCTCGCCAGGGAGGTCGTGGTGCCCGGCTGCGTCCGTGACGGCATCGGTCGCGACGACGCTGCCCTCGCCGCCGAGAACGGCACCTACCAGGGGAAGAAGGCCATGCTCGTGCTGCTTCCCGACGCCGCTGACGACACTCGGGTCACCGCCTACATCGTCGACGCGACCTGTGTCGATCACAAGCCGCCCACCGCGGCCGGCAAGGTGCTCCTGCAGCGCACCTACCCCTCGACCTGAGCGAACACCTCGTCCCTCCTGCTGCTGGGTCACCGCAGGGCACGGCATCTCCGTGTGCCCGGACACAGCGGGAATGCGCGCCCCTTAGGATCCGTTGGGTGGGGTGAGAGGTCATAGAGAACTCCCACCGCTCGACCGACGCAGTCCAGAGACGAGGAAACAAGCCGTGAGCGACGTCCGTAACGTGATCATCATCGGCTCCGGGCCCGCCGGCTACACGGCGGCGCTCTACACCGCGCGCGCGTCGCTGAAGCCACTGGTGTTCGAGGGTGCCGTCACCGCGGGTGGTGCCCTCATGAACACCACCGACGTCGAGAACTTCCCGGGTTTCCAGGACGGAATCATGGGCCCCGAGCTCATGGACAACATGCGTGCCCAGTCGGAGCGCTTCGGAGCCGAGCTCGTCCCGGACGACATCGTCTCCGTCGATCTGAGCGGTGAGATCAAGACCGTCACGGACACGGCCGGCACCGTGCACCGGGCGAAGGCCGTCATCGTCGCTACCGGCTCGCAGCACCGCAAGCTCGGACTGCCGAACGAGGACGCCCTGTCGGGCCGCGGTGTGTCCTGGTGCGCCACCTGCGACGGGTTCTTCTTCAAGGACCAGGACATTGCCGTGATCGGTGGCGGTGACACCGCGATGGAGGAGGCCACCTTCCTCTCGCGGTTCGCCAAGTCCGTGACCGTCGTGCACCGCCGCGACACCCTGCGCGCCTCCAAGGCCATGCAGGAGCGTGCCTTCGCCGACCCGAAGATCTCCTTCGTGTGGGACAGCGAGGTCGCCGAGATCCAGGGCGACCCGAAGCTCTCCGGTCTGAAGCTGCGCAACCTCAAGACCGGTGAGATCTCGGACCTGCCGGTGACCGGACTCTTCATCGCCATCGGCCACGACCCGCGCACCGAGCTCTTCAAGGGCCAGCTCGACCTGGACGAAGAGGGCTACCTGAAGGTGAGCGCGCCGTCGACGCGCACCAACATGACCGGTGTCTTCGCCGCCGGCGACGTGGTCGACCATACCTACCGTCAGGCGATCACCGCGGCCGGGACCGGCTGCTCCGCAGCTCTCGACGCCGAGCGCTACCTCGCCGCCCTGGCGGACGAGGAGCAGCCCGAGCCCGAGAAGACCTCTGTCTGACCTCCCCCCTACCCGCCTCACGCACCAACCAGTTAAGGAGCCCGCCGTGGCCGGCACCCTGAAGAACGTGACCGACGACTCCTTCGAGCAGGACGTCCTCAAGAGCGACAAGCCTGTCCTGGTGGACTTCTGGGCCGCCTGGTGCGGTCCGTGCCGCCAGATCGCTCCGTCCCTCGAGGCGATCGCCGCCGAGTACGGCGACAAGATCGAGATCGTCAAGCTCAACATCGACGAGAACCCGGGTACGGCCGCCAAGTACGGCGTCATGTCCATCCCGACCCTGAACGTCTACCAGGATGGCGAGGTCGCCAAGACCATCGTGGGCGCGAAGCCGAAGGCCGCGATCGTCCGCGACCTCGAAGCCTTCATCGCCGAGTGACTCGGCTGAAACGTCGCACCAGCAGTGCATGTTTCACGTGAAACACGAATGGGCCAACCCGAAAGGGTTGGCCCATTCGTCTGTCTGCTCACAGCGGCCGCAGCGCAGGCTCCTTCTGCACGGCTCCCAGAAGCCGGTCCAAAGCCATCTCGACGTCTTCCTTCCAGGAGAGCGTCGACCTCAGTTCCAGCCTCAGCCGCGGATGGGTGGGATGCTGGCGGACCGTCTTGAAGCCCACCGCGAGGAGATGGTCGGCGGGCAGCACACAGGCCGGTTCCTTCCAGCGCGCGTCTCCGAAGGCCTCGATCGCCTTGAACCCACGCCGCAGCAGATCCTTGGCGACCGTCTGCACCATCACTCTGCCCAGTCCCTGCCCCTGGTAGCCGGGCACGATGAACGCGGTCATCAACTGCACCGCGTCCGGCGAGACGGGGCTCGTGGGAAATGCCGCGGATCGGGGGACGTAGGCGGGCGGGGCGTAGAGCACATATCCCACGGGCACGTCGTCGACGTACACGACCCGGCCGCAGGAGCCCCAGTCCAGCAGCACCGCTGAGATCCAGGCTTCCTTCTCCGAAGCGGACGTGCCCTCTTTTACCGCGGCCTCACCGCTGACTGGGTCGAGCTCCCAGAAGACACACGAGCGACAACGCTTGGGAAGGTCCTGGAGGTTGTCCAGCGTGAGCGGTACGAGCCGGCGGCCCATGAAGGCTGATCCTCGCTTCCTTCGCCCGCCACCGCGTCGCGGGCGGCTGTCAGAGCGCTCCGTTCCCTGAGGAGACTGCCGATGAACCCACCGACCGCTCCCAGCCCCAAACCGGCACTCATCAGTCCGGTGCGGCTCATGGTTCGCATGGCCCCTGGCTCCCTTTCAGAGGTGCTGCCGAGTGGTTGCGCCCTACCTGACGCATCGTATCCACGATGCGATTCCATCGATACCGCCAGAAAGGAAAGAGCGAGCCATGTTCCGGCACATCCCGGACACGGCTCGCTCTGTCTCCCCGCACAGCGGAGGCCCCATGCCAGAGGCTCAGGACTCGCTCTCTTCGGAGTCGTCCTCCGAGAGACTGTTCTGCAGCACCGGCCCCTCGCCAGGAGCGAGTGAGCCGAGGATCCGCTCAAGATCCTCCATCGAGGCGAACTCGACGGTGATCTTGCCCTTCTTCTGTCCCAGGTCGACCTTCACCCGCGTCTCGAAGCGGTCCGAGAGCCGTGTGGCGAGCTCGGACAGGGCCGGAGAAACCCGGGCACCGGCACGCGGGCCCTTCGGCTTCTGAGCCTTCTGCGGGCGCGACCCCATCAGAGTCACGATCTCCTCGACGGCCCGCACCGAGAGGCCCTCGGCCACGATGCGATGAGCCAGCCGATCCTGCTCCTCCGAGTCATCGACGGACAGCAGCGCCCGGGCGTGGCCGGCGGAAAGCACTCCGGCTGCGACCCGGCGCTGCACAGCCGGCGAGAGCTTCAGCAGACGCAGGGTGTTGGAAACCTGCGGGCGGGATCGGCCGATGCGGTCCGCCAGCTGGTCGTGCGTGCAGTTGAAGTCCCTCAGCAGCTGGTCGTAGGCGGCGGCCTCTTCCAGCGGGTTCAGCTGCGCACGGTGCAGGTTCTCCAGCAATGCGTCCAGGAGGAGCTTCTCGTCCTCGGTGGCCCGCACGATCGCCGGGATCGCCTCCAGCCCCGCCTCACGGCAGGCCCGCCAGCGGCGCTCACCCATGATGAGCTCGTACCGGTCGACACCCACCTGCCGTACGACGACCGGCTGAAGGAGCCCCACTTCCTTGATGGAGGTGATGAGCTCGGACAGCGCGTCCTCGTCGAACACATCACGAGGCTGACGCGGGTTCGGCGTGATGAAGTCGAGGGGGATCTCGGCGAAATGCGCACCGATGGGTGCCGCAGGCGTCGACGCAGCACTCGGCTGCACCGGCTCCTCTGTTTCACGTGAAACAGCCGGCAGGGTCGCCACCTTCGCCGCCGCCACCCCACGATCGCTCGGCAGCACCGGGACTGCCGCCGGGGACGTGGAAGCAGCATTCCCCGCCGCGGCCTGGGCCACCGACTTCTCCGTCGGTGCGGCAGGGATCAGTGCGCCGAGACCACGACCCAGCCCCCTCCGTCGCTCGCTCACTGGATGCCCTCCACCATGCTCGGGTCGTTCTGCTGTGCGCCGATATGGGCGTGCGTGGCGTCATAGCTGATGCCGACGCCCTTCAGCGCGATCTCGCGTGCCGCCTCCAGATAGGAGAGGGCACCGCTCGATCCTGGATCGTAGGTCAAAACCGTCTGGCCATAACTCGGCGCCTCCGAGATACGGACGGATCGGGGGATGCTCGTTCGCAGCACCTCGTCGCCGAAGTGGGTGCGTACCTCTTCAGCGACCTGGGACGCGAGGCGTGTCCGGCCGTCATACATCGTGAGCAGGATGGTCGACACATGCAGGGCGGGGTTGAGGTGCCCCCGCACCAGGTCGACGTTGCGCAGCAGCTGCCCGAGGCCTTCCAGCGCGTAGTACTCGCACTGGATCGGGATCAGAACCTCCTGGCCCGCCACGAGGGCGTTGACCGTCAGCAGACCGAGCGAGGGCGGGCAGTCGATGAGGATGTAGTCCAGCGGCTGCTCGTACGCCTGGATCGCGCGCTGCAGCCTGCTCTCCCGTGCCACCAGAGACACCAGCTCGATCTCCGCACCGGCGAGATCGATCGTGGCGGGGGCACAGAAGAGGCCCTCTACATCGGGGACCGGCTGGACGACCTCGGAGAGAGGCCGACTCTCCACCAACACGTCATAGATGGAAGGGACTTCGGCGTGATGGTCGATGCCCAGCGCGGTGGACGCATTGCCCTGCGGATCGAGATCGACCACAAGGACCCGGCCGCCGTGCAGCGCCAGTGATGCGGCAAGGTTGACGGTCGTCGTCGTCTTGCCCACACCGCCCTTCTGGTTGGCGACCACGATGATGCGGGTCTGCTCGGGCCGTGGCAAGCCCTCGCCGGCACGACCCAGAGCCTCCACCGCCAGTTGGGCAGCACGACCGATGGGAGTGTCGTCCATCGGAGGCGGTGTTTCACGTGAAACATCCGCCCCCATCGACTCGGTACGGGGACCGGGGACCGGATCGGTCATCGGTCCCGCGATGTTGGCGTCGGACCGCAAGGATTCACTCTCCTCGACTTCAGGCTCGCAATGAACAGAGCCTCCCATGTCTTCGGGGTCGTGAACCAGTGAGGCCTGGCGTTCTGTGGAGAAATCCACCTCTGTGGATACCTCGGGTCCCTCATCGAGTGAACCAAGAGGCTTTCGGTCGCGGGGTTCGGCCGCAGCGCGGCCACGACTGATGATGCCGTGCAGCAGTGAGCGACGTTTCACGTGAAACACGATGCACAGCAGCCGTGGCCCAACTGCCGCGACACTCCGGCATGCATAGGTTTGGCAGCTTGTGTGGAGTACGTCTCGTCCTCAGGACGGATCAGCGTCGACGACGCGTCCGCCCCGTACGAGCCGCCTTCGCCCGCTTCGCGGCGAAGCGCACACCGCCAGGGCTCTCCCCGACCTCGACCCGCACGACAGTGGACAACGGGTCCACCACACCCTCACCCACATGCAGGATGGACGTCTCCACCGCACCCAGCTTGCTCAGCGCCACCGAGGCGCTCTTCAGCTCCTCCTCGGCGGTGTCACCCTTGAGCGCGAGCATCTCCCCGTACGGCCGCAGCAGCGGAATGCCCCAGGTGGCGAGCCGGTCGAGCGGCGCCACGGCTCGGGCCGTCACCACATGGACGGGCTGGATCTTCCCCATGACCTCTTCGGCTCGCCCGCGCACCACGGTCACATGATCAAGGCCGAGTAGTTCCACGACCTCGGTGAGGAAGTTGGTGCGCCGCAACAGCGGCTCCAGAAGCGTGATCTTCAGGTCGGTGCGGACCAGCGCCAGCGGAATGCCGGGAAGACCAGCACCCGAGCCGACATCACACACGGTCACGCCGTCGGGCACAACCTCCGAGAGCACCGCACAGTTCAGCAGGTGCCGCTCCCACAGGCGAGGCACCTCACGCGGGCCGATGAGGCCACGCTGCACACCGGCCTCAGCGAGCAGCTCGGCGTACCGCACCGCATCCGCGAAGCGATCACCGAACACCTCGCGCGCCTGCTCGGGCGCGGGGGGAAGCTCCGCTGCCTCCGTCACGGGGGACCGTCCTTCCGTACCGCGTCAGCGCACCCGGCGCCGACACCAGAACCACCAGAACTATCAGGCTGACAAAGTTCGGCCCCGCCTGCTCAACAGACGGGGCCGGGGAAAGAAAACGCCGATCAGGCGGGCAGCACGACGACGAAGCGCTGCGGCTCCTCGCCCTCGGACTCGCTGCGCAGACCCGCGGCCTTGACCGCGTCGTGCACGACCTTGCGCTCGAACGGCGACATCGGCTTCAGCTTCACGGCCTCACCGCTGCTCTTGGCCTCCGCGGCGGCCTTGGCGCCCAGCTCGGACAGCTCCGAGCGCTTCTGCGCACGGTAACCGGCGATGTCGAGCATCAGGCGGCTGCGGTCACCGGTCTCCCGGTGCACGGCCAGACGGGTGAGCTCCTGGAGCGCCTCCAGGACCTCACCGTCACGGCCGACCAGCTTCTGCAGGTCACGGCCGCCCGAGTCGCTGATGATCGAGACGGAGGCACGGTCGGCCTCGACGTCCATGTCGATGTCGCCGTCGAGATCGGCGATATCGAGCAGACCCTCCAGGTAGTCCGCCGCGATCTCACCTTCCTGCTCCAGGCGAGTCAGGGTGTCTGCACCCTCGGCAGCGGCGGAGGTGGTGCCTTCCGTCACGGGATGGACTCCTTCTTACTTCTTGGACGGGGACTTGGGCCGCTGCGGACCCTTGCGCTGTCCGGACTGGGCCTTGCTGCGGGTACCGCCGGCGGGCTTCGGGCCGCCCTTCTTGGCGGCAGCGGCGGGCTTGGTGTCCTCCGGCTCGCCGGACTTGGTCAGCGACGTCTTCGGCTCGTCGGTCTCACCGGCCGCCTTGGCGCCGCCGTGCTGCCGCTGCGACTTGCTCTGCCGCTTGGGCTGCTGACGCTTCGGGGTGCCGCCGGTGATCGGCGTACCGTCCTCGGCCTGAGCCGCGGCCGCGCTGTCGCTCTTGATCACGGTGCCGTCGGCCTGGGCAGCGAGTCCGGCCTTGCTCAGGCCGTTGATGAACTTGCGCTCGAACTCGTTGCGGTCGCGGCCCTTGGCGACGATCGCCTTGACGATCGCCCGGTCACGGCGCTTGCCGACCTTGTTGTGCTGCGCGATGTGCTTGGTCAGGCGGTCGAGGTACGAGGCCTGGGCCTTGGAACCCGGGGTCGGGTTGTTGTGGATCACGTACATCTGCTGGCCCATGGTCCACACGTTGGTGGTCAGCCAGTAGACGAGGACACCGACCGGGAAGTTGATACCGAAGACGGCGAACATGACCGGGAAGACGTACATCAGCATCTTCTGCTGCTGCATGAACGGGGTCTTCACCGTGGTGTCGACGTTCTTCGTCATCAGCTGGCGCTGGGTGAAGAACTGCGACGCCGACATCAGGACGATCATGATGGCGGTGACCACACGGACGTCGGTGAGGGAGGCACCGAGTGCTTCCACCTTCGACGAGCTGTCGGTGAACTTCGCCGCCAGCGGAGCACCGACGATGTGCGCCTTCTGCGCGCTCTGCAGCAGGCTCTGGTTGATCACACCGATGGTGTCGCCCGTCGCGATGCTGTTGAGCACGTGGTACAGGGCGAAGAAGAACGGGGACTGCGCCAGGATCGGAAGGCACGAGGAGAGCGGGTTGGTACCCGTCTCCTTGTACAGCTTCATCATCTCTTCGGACTGACGCTGCTTGTCGTTCTTGTAGCGCTCTTGGATCTTCTTCATCTCGGGCTGCAGCGTCTGCATGGCCCGAGTCGACTTGATCTGCTTCACGAAGAGCGGGATGAGGCAGATACGGATCAGGATCACCAGGGACACGATCGACAGGCCCCAGGCCCAGCCGGTGTCGGGGCCGAAGATGGCGCCGTACACCGAGTGGAACTGGACGATGACCCAGGAGACGGGTGTGGTGATAAAGCTGAAGAGGCTGGCAATCGTGTCCACTAATCATGCTCCTTGGGCATGGGACGGTGTCTCTGCGGCCGGGCCCGAAGGACTGGACGGACTTGTGGGAGAAGTCTGTCCCTCGGTCGCCGGTCCCGCGGCGGAGGGCCCGCCCTTGCGTGCACGCCACGCGTTACGCAGCATTTCGTGCCACCGCGGGCGCTTACGCGGCGGGACATGATCCACACCGCCCAGCGACCACGGATTGCATCGCAGGATGCGCCAGGCCGTGAGTGCCGTTCCCTTGATGGCACCATGCCGGTCGATGGCCGTGAAGCCGTAGTGGGAGCACGACGGGTAGTACTTGCAGACCGGCCCGAGCAGCGGACTGATCGTCCACTGGTAGAGCTTGATCAGAGCCAGCAGCGGGTACTTCATCGCGCGCCCCCTCCCAGCAACCGCTGGAGAGCGGCATCCAGGTCTCGGGCCAGCTGTGCATGGTCGGCGTCGCCCGATCCGGGCAGCGCTCGTACGACTACCAGGCTACCGGGGGGCAGCTGGGCCACTCGCTCCCGCATCAGGTGGCGAAGCCTGCGCTTCACTGTGTTCCGCACGACCGCACCACCCACTGCCTTGCTCACGACGAAACCCGCACGCGTCGGGGGAGCGCTCTCCCCAGGCGCGTGCGGGTCCGTGGAACCGCTACGTAGATGGACGACGAGGAGCGGGCGTCCAGCCCGGCGCCCTCGCCGTACCGCGGTCGCGAAGTCCTCGCGCCGCCTCAGCCGATGCTCGGTAGGCAGCACGACGTCATGACCTGATCAGGATCAGGCGGACAGGCTGGCGCGACCCTTGCTGCGGCGGTTCGCGAGAATCGCGCGACCGGCACGGGTACGCATCCGCAGGCGGAAGCCGTGGGTCTTCGCGCGACGACGGTTGTTCGGCTGGAAGGTGCGCTTGCTCACTCGGGGGCTCCAGAAGAAATCGGTAGTTGCGGGGTGCCGTCCTGGCTGTCACCGTGCGCCCACGAGTAGCTCGCAGTTACGCCCGAGTGCACCGCTGACCGATCACCCAAATGATCTGTGCCCATCGGAGGCAGGCGGCAGCAGCCATCGACAACTCGACCTGGTTACGGTACGCGCGGCTACGCCATCCGGTCAAACCAGGAGTCGCCGGGAGACACTTGTCCACAGGCTGGGGACAACAACTTGAACCGTACCGGCCGCCCTGACTACCGTGACGGAACTCCGATTCGTTCCCTTATCCCTGCCCCACCCGATTTACATCCCGAGCCGTCCCAGAACCACACGTTCGTGGGACCTGTGAGAGAGCGTGCCCTGTGGCTGACGTACCTGCCGATCTTGCCGCAGTGTGGCCACGCGTATTGGAGCAGCTCCTCGGGGAGGGCCGCGGCCAAGGGGTGGAAGGGAAGGACGAGCACTGGATCCGGCGCTGCCAGCCGCTCGCGCTGGTCGCGGACACCGCTCTGCTCGCCGTACCGAACGAATTCGCGAAAGGCGTACTCGAGGGCCGGCTGGCACCGATCGTCAGCGAGACGCTGAGCCGCGAGTGCGGCCGCCCGATCCGGATCGCCATCACCGTCGACGACTCCGCGGGCGAGCCCCCCGCCGCGCCGGCGCCCCCGGCCCGCACCCAGCCGCGCTACGAGGAGCCCGAGCTCCCGGCCGCACGCCAGGACCGCGACGCGTACGACCGCCCAGACCGTGACAGCTACGACCGCCCCGAGCGGGACGCGTACGACCGACCCGAACGCGAGGCCTACGACCGACCCGAACGCGAGGCCTACGACCGTTCCGACCGTGACGGGTACGACCGCCCCGAGCGCGACGGATACGACCGTCCGGAACGCGACCCCTATGACCGCCAGGACCGCGACGGGTACGAGGGATACGGCCGCCACCGGGCCGACCAACTGCCCGACCCGGCCGGTGACCAGCTTCCGCCTACGCGCGCAGATCAGCTTCCCACCGCCCGCCCCGCCTACCCGTCCGAGTACCAGCGCCCCGAGCCCGGCGCCTGGCCACGGCCCACACAGCAGGACGACTACGGCTGGCAGCAGCAGCGCCTCGGCTTCCCCGAGCGTGACCCGTACGCGTCACCCGGGCAGGACGCGTACGGCTCGCAGAACTCCTACGGCTCCCAGGACACATACGGCTCCTCCTCGCAGGACTACCGCCCGCAGCCCATGGAGCGCCCCTCCTACGAGCAGCAGCGCCCCGACTACGACACGTCACGCGGCGACTACGACCAGCGCGACCCGGTACGCCGGGAGCTGCCCGAGCCGCCGGCCGGCTCCGGGCACGTCCACCGAGGCGGCCCGGTCGGCTCGAACCTGCCGACGACCGGTGCCCCCGGCCCACTGGCCGCACAGCCCGCCCCGGCGACCGGCCCCGGCGAACCCACCGCGCGGCTGAACCCGAAGTACCTCTTCGACACCTTCGTCATCGGCGCCTCCAACCGTTTCGCCCACGCGGCCGCGGTCGCCGTGGCCGAGGCACCGGCGAAGGCGTACAACCCCTTGTTCATCTACGGGGAGAGCGGACTCGGCAAGACGCACCTGCTGCACGCGATCGGGCACTACGCGCGCAGCCTCTACCCGGGCACGCGCGTGCGGTACGTGAGCTCGGAGGAGTTCACCAACGAGTTCATCAACTCCATCCGCGACGGCAAGGGCGACAGCTTCCGCAAGCGGTACCGCGAGATGGACATCCTGCTCGTCGACGACATCCAGTTCCTCGCGGACAAGGAGTCGACTCAGGAGGAGTTCTTCCACACCTTCAACACCCTCCACAACGCCAACAAGCAGATCGTGCTGTCCTCCGACCGGCCGCCGAAACAGCTGGTCACGCTGGAGGACCGGCTGCGGAACCGTTTCGAGTGGGGTCTGATCACGGACGTCCAGCCGCCCGAGCTGGAGACGCGGATCGCGATCCTCCGCAAGAAGGCGGTGCAGGAGCAGCTGAACGCGCCGCCGGAGGTGCTGGAGTTCATCGCGTCCCGGATCTCGCGCAACATCCGCGAGCTGGAGGGCGCCCTGATCCGGGTCACGGCGTTCGCCTCGCTCAACCGGCAGCCGGTGGACCTCGGCCTGACGGAGATCGTCCTCAAGGACCTCATCCCCGGTGGTGAGGACTCGGCCCCCGAGATCACCTCCACGGCCATCATGGGCGCGACCGCCGACTACTTCGGCCTGACCGTCGAGGACCTGTGCGGCACGTCCCGGGGCCGCGCCCTCGTCACGGCCCGGCAGATCGCCATGTATCTGTGCCGTGAGCTGACGGACCTGTCGCTGCCGAAGATCGGCGCGCTGTTCGGCGGCCGCGACCACACCACGGTCATGCACGCGGACCGCAAGATTCGCAACCTGATGGCCGAGCGCCGTTCCATCTACAACCAGGTCACCGAGCTGACCAACCGCATCAAGAACGGCTGACGGCGACCGGCCGCCGACGGCGGCTGGAGTCCGCTGAGGGCGCCCCCGGAGCATCCAGGGCGCCCTTCTTCATACGCCGAGCCCCCTCACCCGCTCCCTCCGCTCCCTCACCCGCTCCCATGCCCGCCGCCTCACCCGCTCCCGCCCCGCACACCCACCCGCAACCCGCTGTTCGATTACGGGCCGGGTTACGGCCTCTCTCCACAGATTCGGTGACTTTCTGCCGTCCACATCCTGGGGATCGGGGAGTTGTCCAGATCGTGTCCACAGCTGCCGCTGTTGAAAGACCATCAGACCAGCTCAGGTGGTTGTGGATTCGTGGACAAAGGATCTCCACAGCCTGTGGATGACGAGATGATCCACAGGCTGTGCACCGAGTTGTCCACCGGCAACCCACAGGCTGGGGTCAGTTGTCCCCAGCAAACCGTGGCTTCTCCACATCCCTGTCCACTGTTCGGCAACACGACGCGCCTCCTCACCGGGTCGAGTGAAAGGCGTCACACAAAGCTGCCAGGTTGGGCTGTGGGAAAGCTGGGTAAAGCTGGGGACAACGCTGGGGAGAACTCACCTCTCCCTGTGCATGGCGTGTGCAGAACTTTCTGTTCTCCACAGACGCGCCCAGTTGTCCACCGCCTCCACCCACAGGACCCGTGGACAAAATTCCTGCTCTGAGCTGGGCAAACGAGGTTATCCACGGTATCCACAGGCCCTACTACTACTCCCGACTAGAGAGAGCTGGGAATCCGTTTCGAAGGGGGCCCTGTGCACAACTCGGTCTTCGGTGCCCGACCGCGCCTCGTCACAACTTGACCCCGAGGGGCACCTACTGTCAGTGCCGTGCGTCAGACTGGTCCCCGGTGTCCTCCCCGTCACAGGGACCGTCGACACCGAGACAGACGACGAGGGCCAGGCAGAGCGAGAAGCGCCGGCAACAGCAGGAGGCGGCAACAGTGAAGATCCGGGTGGAACGCGACGTACTCGCGGAGGCAGTGGCCTGGGCGGCACGCAGCCTCCCGGCCCGTCCGCCGGCGCCTGTCCTCGCCGGCCTGCTGCTGAAGGCCGAGGACGGCCAGCTGAGCCTGTCCAGCTTCGACTACGAGGTCTCGGCGCGGGTGTCCGTGGAGGCCGAGGTCGACGAGGAGGGCACGGTCCTGGTCTCCGGCCGCCTGCTCGCGGACATCTGCCGGGCGCTGCCGAACCGGCCGGTGGAGATCTCCACCGACGGTGTACGGGCGACGGTGGTCTGCGGCTCGTCCCGGTTCACACTCCACACCCTGCCTGTGGAGGAGTACCCGGCCCTGCCGCAGATGCCGAACGCGACGGGCACGGTCCCCGGCGAGGTCTTCGCCTCCGCCGCCTCCCAGGTCGCCATCGCGGCGGGCCGTGACGACACGCTGCCCGTCCTCACCGGTGTCCGCATCGAGATCGAGGGCGACACCGTCACGCTGGCGTCCACCGACCGCTACCGCTTCGCGGTCCGAGAGTTCCTGTGGAAGCCGGAGAACCCCGACGCCTCCGCTGTCGCCCTGGTGCCCGCCAAGACGCTCCTGGACACCGCCAAGGCCCTGACCAGCGGCGACCAGGTGATCCTGGCGCTGTCCGGCTCGGGCTCCGGCGAGGGCCTGATCGGTTTCGAGGGCGCCGGTCGCCGTACGACGACCCGGCTGCTGGAGGGCGACCTCCCGAAGTACCGCACGCTGTTCCCGACGGAGTTCAACAGCGTCGCCGTCATCGAGACCGCCCCCTTCGTGGAGGCCGTCAAGCGCGTGGCCCTGGTCGCCGAGCGCAACACCCCGGTGCGGCTCAGCTTCGAGCAGGGCGTGCTGATCCTGGAGGCCGGTTCCAGCGACGACGCACAGGCTGTGGAAAGGGTGGACGCGCAGCTGGAGGGCGACGACATCTCGATCGCCTTCAACCCGACGTTTCTGCTGGACGGCCTGAGCGCCATCGACTCCCCGGTGGCGCAGCTGTCGTTCACGACGTCCACCAAGCCCGCGCTGCTCAGCGGCAAGCCGGCGCTGGACGCCGAGGCGGACGAGGCCTACAAGTACCTGATCATGCCGGTGCGCCTCAGCGGCTGAGCTCTCCCGGGGACAGGCGGGACGTCGCGGATCATCCACGGCTGTCCACAGGCTGAGGACAAACCTGCAGGTGAGGGCGTACGACTGAGCGCGTATGCCCACAGATGTGCGCGAGCGTCCGGGTTTAGGCTCGGACGCGGTACGAAAGTGCCGCGCGGTACGCACGTGCCGCCACGCCACGTCGCAGAACCTAAGGAACACAACTGATGGAGCTCGGTCTCGTCGGCCTCGGCAAGATGGGCGGCAACATGCGCGAGCGGATACGCCGCGCAGGCCACACCGTCCTCGGATACGACCGCAACCCGGACCTCGCCGATGTCCACAGCCTGGAAGAGCTGGTGGGCAAGCTCAGTGGCCCGCGCGTGATCTGGGTGATGGTCCCGGCCGGTGAGGCCACGCAGACCACGATCGACCAGCTCGCCGAGCTGCTGGAGCCGGGTGACGTCGTCGTGGACGGCGGCAACTCCCGCTGGACCGACGACGAGAAGCACGCCGCGGAGCTGGCGGCCAAGGGCATCGGCTTCGTCGACTGCGGTGTCTCCGGCGGCGTCTGGGGCCTGGAGAACGGCTACGCGCTGATGTACGGCGGCGACAAGGAGAACGTCGCCAAGGTGCAGCCGGTCTTCGACGCCCTGAAGCCGGAGGGTGACTCCGGCTCGGTGCACGCCGGCAAGGTAGGCGCGGGCCACTTCGCGAAGATGGTCCACAACGGCATCGAGTACGCGATGATGCAGGCCTACGCCGAGGGCTGGGAGCTGCTGGAGAAGGTCGACTCCGTGACCGACGTCCGGGAGGTCTTCCGCTCCTGGCAGGAGGGCACGGTGATCCGCTCCTGGCTGCTCGATCTCGCGGTCAACGCGCTCGACGGGGACGAGCACCTGGACGAGCTCCGGGGTTATGCACAGGACTCGGGCGAGGGACGCTGGACGGTGGAGGCGGCCATCGACAACGCGGTGCCGCTGCCGGCGATCACCGCATCGCTGTTCGCGCGGTTCTCCTCCCGGCAGGAGGACTCGCCCCAGATGAAGATGATCGCGGCGCTGCGGAACCAGTTCGGCGGCCACGCGGTCGAGAAGAAGTAACCGAGTACCTGACGAAGTGACCGAGGATCCAGGGAGGTCGGCGAAACGACCATGCACGTCACGCATCTGTCGCTGGCCGACTTCCGCTCCTACCCCCGGGTCGAGGTCCCGCTCGATCCCGGGGTGACGGCCTTCGTCGGGCCGAACGGGCAGGGCAAGACCAACCTCGTCGAGGCCGTCGGCTATCTGGCCACCCTGGGCAGTCACCGGGTGTCCTCCGATGCTCCTCTGGTCCGGATGGGTGCCGAGCGTGCGATCATCCGGGCGCAGGTCCGGCAGGGCGAACGGCAGCAGCTGGTCGAGCTGGAGCTGAACCCGGGGCGCGCCAACCGGGCCCGGATCAACAGGTCCTCGCAGGTCAGGCCGCGTGATGTGTTGGGGATCGTGCGGACCGTGCTGTTCGCGCCGGAGGATCTCGCGCTGGTCAAGGGCGATCCGGGGGAGCGGCGGCGCTTCCTCGACGAGTTGATCACCGCGCGTTCTCCCCGTATGGCCGGGGTCCGTTCCGACTACGACCGGGTTCTCAAGCAGCGCAACACCCTGCTGAAGTCGGCGGCGCTGGCTCGTCGGCACGGCGGACGCACCATGGACATGTCCACCTTGGACGTGTGGGACCAGCATCTCGCGCGCGCGGGCGCCGAGTTGCTGGCCCAGCGTCTGGACCTGATCGCCACGATCCAGCCGCTGGCCGACAAGGCGTATGAGCAACTGGCGCCGGGTGGCGGGCCGATCGCGCTGGAGTACAAGCCGTCCGCGCCGGGCGAGGCGCACACCCGCGAGGACCTCTTCGAGCAGTTGATGGCGGCGCTCGCGGAGGCCCGGAAGCAGGAGATCGAGCGCGGCGTCACCTTGATCGGTCCGCATCGGGACGACCTGCAGCTCAAGCTCGGCCAGCTCCCCGCCAAGGGCTATGCCTCTCATGGCGAGTCCTGGTCCTATGCGCTGGCGTTGCGCCTGGCCTCGTACGACCTCCTCAGGGCGGAGGGCAACGAGCCGGTGCTGGTGCTCGACGACGTCTTCGCCGAACTGGACACCCGTCGTCGGGAGCGTCTGGCCGAGTTGGTCGCTCCCGGTGAGCAGGTCCTGGTGACGGCCGCGGTCGACGACGACGTACCGCATGTGCTGTCGGGGACGCGGTTCGCGGTGTCGGAGGGGGCGGTCGAGCGCGTATGACGGAGAACACATCCAGCGGCACCCCCGAGCCTTCCGGTGTGGATCTCGCGCGGGTGGCGCTGCGTGCCGCGAAGGAGGCCGCCCGCGCGCGGGGGGACGCGGCGCAGCAGAAGAAGCAGGCGCGTCGCGGTGGTCTGCGCTCCGGCGCGCGCGCCGACGGGCGCGATCCCATGGCGTTCGGCGCCGCGATCAACCGGCTGATCACCGAGCGCGGCTGGGAGGCGCCGGCCGCGGTGGGCGGTGTGATGGGTCGTTGGCCGCAGATCGTGGGCGAGGACGTCGCCAAGCACTGTGTGCCGGAGAAGTACGACGAGGACGAGCGCGTCCTGACCGTGCGCTGTGACTCGACGGCCTGGGCGACCAATCTCCGGCTGCTGGCGCCGACGCTGGTCGCGCGCCTGAACGAGGATCTGGGGCACGGCAGGGTGACGCTGATCAAGGTGCAGGGCCCGGGTGGCCCGGCCCGCCGCTACGGCCCGTTGCGCGCCCCCGGCAGTACCGGTCCGGGCGATACCTACGGCTGATCTGGAGCTGATCTACGGCTGATCTGCGGCTGATCGGCACCCGTTCCCCGCCCGTGGACAGCACGTGACTGACATCACATCAAGGGCTCCCGTCTGCTCTTTCGGAGCGCCGGAGGCGGCTTCGTCGTGGGCCCGCACACGGTTGCGAATCGCGACCTGACTCCGAAGTAGCAAAGGGTTGACGGCCGGAAGCGCTGAGTGCCTCCGTGAGCCTCTTGGAGCCCCCATCCGCATATCGGGAGTCGGACAAGACCCGTCGAGGGCGGCACATGCGGACTCAGGTACCGGCAAACCCCCATCAGTGTCAGTGCTACCGGTAGACTGGAAGCAATCCCGCCCCACTCGCTGGGGACCGTCCGGGAAAAGCTGAGCAACGCTGATCAAGGCTTACCAACGCAACATGCCGCAGCCGCTCCGGCAACCCGCCGACGAGCCTGGCTCGTGCTGTGCCAGAAAGGGCGCTTCGTGGCCGATTCCGGCAACCCCAACGAGAACATTCCGTCCACCGACGCCGGCACCACCGGCGCGGTCACCTCGTCGAACGGCGAGGTGACCGCCTCGTACGACGCCAGCGCCATCACCGTCCTCGAGGGTCTGGACGCGGTCCGCAAGCGACCCGGTATGTACATCGGCTCGACCGGTGAGCGCGGACTCCACCACCTGGTGCAGGAAGTCGTCGACAACTCCGTCGACGAGGCGCTCGCCGGGCACGCGGACACCATCGACGTCACGATCCTCGCCGACGGTGGCGTGCGGGTCGTCGACAACGGCCGTGGCATCCCGGTCGGCATCGTCCCCTCCGAGGGCAAGCCGGCCGTCGAGGTCGTGCTGACGGTCCTGCACGCGGGCGGTAAGTTCGGCGGCGGCGGCTACGCGGTCTCCGGCGGTCTGCACGGCGTGGGTGTCTCCGTCGTCAACGCCCTGTCCACCAGGGTCGCGGTGGAGGTCAAGACCGACGGCCACCGCTGGACGCAGGACTACAAGTTGGGCGTCCCGACGGCCCCGCTCGCCAAGCACGAGGCCACCGACGAGCACGGCACCTCGGTCACCTTCTGGGCCGACCCGGACATCTTCGAGACCACGGACTACTCCTTCGAGACGCTGTCGCGGCGCTTCCAGGAGATGGCGTTCCTCAACAAGGGCCTGCGCATCAACCTCACCGACGAGCGCGAGTCGGCGAAGGCCACCGCCGGCGCGGACGAGGCGGGCGAGGACGAGAAGCACGAGGTCAAGAGCGTCTCGTACCACTACGAGGGCGGCATCGTCGACTTCGTGACGTACCTCAACTCCCGCAAGGGAGACCTGGTGCACCCCACCGTCATCGACCTCGAGGCCGAGGACAAGGACAAGAGCCTGTCCCTCGAGGTCGCGATGCAGTGGAACGGCGGCTACACCGAGGGCGTGTACTCCTTCGCCAACATCATCCACACCCACGAGGGCGGTACGCACGAAGAGGGCTTCCGCGCCGCGCTGACCTCGCTGATCAACAAGTACGCGCGCGACAAGCGGCTGCTGCGCGAGAAGGACGACAACCTCACGGGTGACGACATCCGCGAGGGTCTGACGGCGATCATCTCGGTCAAGCTGAGCGAGCCCCAGTTCGAGGGCCAGACGAAGACCAAGCTGGGCAACACCGAGGTGAAGACCTTCGTGCAGAAGGTCGTCTACGAGCACCTCACGGACTGGCTGGACCGCAACCCCAACGAGGCCGCGGACATCATCCGCAAGGGCATCCAGGCGGCCACCGCACGCGTGGCGGCCCGCAAGGCCCGTGACCTCACGCGGCGCAAGGGCCTGCTGGAGACGGCGTCCCTGCCGGGCAAGCTCTCCGACTGCCAGTCGAACGACCCCACCAAGTGCGAGATCTTCATCGTCGAGGGTGACTCCGCCGGTGGCTCGGCCAAGTCCGGCCGCAATCCGCAGTACCAGGCGATCCTCCCGATCCGCGGCAAGATCCTGAACGTCGAGAAGGCGCGGATCGACAAGATCCTGCAGAACCAGGAGATCCAGGCGCTGATCTCGGCCTTCGGCACCGGAGTCCACGAGGACTTCGACATCGAGAAGCTGCGCTATCACAAGATCATCCTGATGGCCGACGCCGACGTCGACGGCCAGCACATCAACACCCTGCTGCTGACCTTCCTGTTCCGCTTCATGCGGCCCCTGGTCGAGGCCGGGCACGTGTACCTCTCCCGCCCGCCGCTCTACAAGATCAAGTGGGGCAAGGACGACTTCGAGTACGCGTACTCCGACCGCGAGCGCGACGCCCTGATCGAGATGGGCCGCAACGCGGGCAAGCGCATCAAGGACGACTCGGTGCAGCGCTTCAAGGGTCTCGGTGAGATGAACGCCGAGGAGCTGCGCATCACGACCATGGACCAGGAGCACCGCGTGCTGGGCCAGGTCACCCTCGACGACGCCGCCCAGGCCGACGACCTGTTCTCGGTCCTCATGGGCGAGGACGTCGAGGCCCGCCGCGCGTTCATCCAGCGCAACGCCAAGGACGTCCGCTTCCTCGACATCTGAGTCGGTCTCAGCTGACCGCACAGGGAAGGATCTTCACCAGCAATGACCGACGAGAACACTCCCGTGACGACGCCCGAGGGTGACGCCCTCGCCATGCGCGTCGAGCCCGTCGGGCTCGAGACGGAGATGCAGCGCTCGTATCTCGACTACGCGATGTCCGTCATCGTCTCGCGTGCGCTGCCGGACGTCCGTGACGGCCTCAAGCCCGTCCACCGCCGCGTCCTGTACGCCATGTACGACGGCGGCTACCGCCCCGAGCGCGGCTTCTACAAGTGCGCCCGCGTCGTCGGCGACGTCATGGGCAACTACCACCCGCACGGCGACTCCTCCATCTACGACGCGCTGGTCCGCCTGGCCCAGCCGTGGTCGATGCGCATGCCGCTCGTCGACTCCAACGGCAACTTCGGCTCCCCGGGCAACGACCCGGCCGCGGCCATGCGGTACACCGAGTGCAAGATGGCGCCGCTGTCGATGGAGATGGTCCGCGACATCGACGAGGAGACCGTCGACTTCACGGACAACTACGACGGCCGCTCCCAGGAGCCGACCGTCCTGCCGGCCCGCTTCCCGAACCTGCTGATCAACGGCTCGGCCGGTATCGCGGTCGGTATGGCCACCAACATCCCGCCGCACAACCTGCGCGAGGTGGCCGCCGGAGCCCAGTGGTACCTGGAGAACCCCGAGGCCTCCCACGAGGAGCTCCTGGAAGCGCTCATCGAGCGCATCAAGGGCCCGGACTTCCCGACCGGCGCGCTGGTCGTGGGCCGCCGGGGCATCGAGGAGGCGTACCGCACCGGCCGCGGATCCATCACGATGCGCGCGGTCGTCGAGGTCGAGGAGATCCAGAACCGCCAGTGCCTGGTGGTCACGGAGCTGCCGTACCAGGTCAACCCGGACAACCTCGCCCAGAAGATCGCCGACCTCGTCAAGGACGGCAAGATCGGCGGCATCGCGGACGTCCGTGACGAGACCTCCTCGCGCACCGGCCAGCGCCTGGTCATCGTGCTGAAGCGGGACGCGGTCGCCAAGGTCGTG
This sequence comes from Streptomyces sp. NPDC007929, assembly GCF_042959065.1. Classification (NCBI taxonomy): domain Bacteria; kingdom Bacillati; phylum Actinomycetota; class Actinomycetes; order Kitasatosporales; family Streptomycetaceae; genus Streptomyces; species Streptomyces sp. NPDC007929. The sequence continues at coordinate 275,844 of NZ_JBIBKD010000005.1, forward strand.
CTGAACAACCTCTACAAGCACACCGACCTGCAGACGAACTTCGGCGCCAACATGCTGGCGCTGGTGGACGGCGTGCCGCGCACGCTCTCGCTGGACGCGTTCATCCGCCACTGGGTGACGCACCAGATCGAGGTCATCGTCCGCCGTACGCGCTTCAGGCTGCGCAAGGCCGAGGAGCGGGCGCACATCCTGCGCGGTCTGCTGAAGGCCCTGGACGCCATCGACGAGGTCATCGCGCTGATCCGGCGCAGCGACACCGTCGAGATCGCCCGCGGCGGCCTGATGAGCCTGCTGGAGATCGACGAGATCCAGGCCAACGCCATCCTCGAGATGCAGCTGCGCCGGCTGGCCGCCCTGGAGCGCCAGAAGATCGTCCAGGAGCACGACGAGCTCCAGGCGAAGATCAACGAGTACAACGAGATCCTCGCGTCTCCGGTCCGCCAGCGCGGCATCGTCAGCGCCGAACTGGCCGCGATCGTGGAGAAGTTCGGCGACGACCGCAAGACGACGCTGATCCCCTACGAGGGCGACATGTCCATCGAGGACCTGATCGCCGAGGAGGACATCGTCGTCACGGTCACCCGGGGCGGCTACATCAAGCGCACCAAGACCGACGACTACCGCGCCCAGAAGCGCGGCGGCAAGGGCGTGCGCGGCACGAAGCTCAAGGAAGACGACATCGTCGACCACTTCTTCGTGTCCACCACGCACCACTGGCTGCTGTTCTTCACGAACAAGGGCCGGGTCTACCGCGTGAAGGGCTACGAGCTGCCCGACGCCGGCCGGGACGCGCGCGGTCAGCACGTGGCGAACCTGCTCGCCTTCCAGCCGGACGAGGCGATCGCCGAGATCCTGGCGATCCGCGACTACGAGGCGGTTCCCTACCTCGTGCTCGCCACCAAGGCCGGCCTTGTGAAGAAGACGCCTCTGAAGGATTACGATTCGCCCCGTTCCGGCGGTGTGATCGCCATCAACCTGCGTGAGGGTCAGGACGGTTCGGACGATGAACTGATCGGAGCCGAACTGGTCTCGGCGGACGACGATCTGCTTCTGATCAGCAAGAAGGCCCAATCGATCAGGTTCACTGCATCGGACGACACCCTGCGCCCCATGGGCCGTGCCACCTCGGGTGTCAAGGGCATGAGCTTCCGCGAGGGCGACGAGCTGCTCTCGATGAATGTTGTTCGACCCGGTACGTTCGTGTTCACTGCCACAGACGGCGGGTACGCGAAGCGGACCAACGTCGACGAGTACCGCGTCCAGGGTCGCGGCGGCCTCGGTATCAAGGCCGCCAAGATCGTCGAGGACCGCGGATCCCTCGTGGGCGCGCTGGTGGTCGAGGAGACCGACGAGATCCTCGCCATCACGCTGTCGGGCGGTGTGATTCGTACGCGAGTCAACGAGATCAGGGAAACCGGCCGTGACACCATGGGCGTCCAACTGATCAATCTGGGCAAGCGCGATGCCGTCGTGGGCATCGCTCGCAACGCCGAGGCGGGGCGCGAGGCGGAGGAGGTCGACGGCGACGTGGTCGTCGACGAGACCGCCGAAGGCGCCGTGACCACCGGCACGGACGAGGGTGAGGCGCCCTCGGCCGAGTAGGCACGAGGAGTGAGTCAGCGTGAGCGGAGCCACGGGCGCCGGACCGGCCGGAACCTCGAGGGGTACGGAAGCGGACGACGGCGGCCGTGGCTCCGCCGCGCGTGCGGCGGACCCGCACACGACCAACCTGAAGGCGATCAAGTCCCCGACCAAGGACACGTCCTCGCCTGACGGGCATGAATCACAGGGGGGAACTGTGACGGACACCAGAGGTCCGCAGACCCAGAAGAACAAGCCCGGCCCGGGCGCGTCCGCCACCGCCGCGCAGCCGCAGCCGGCCGCGCAGGAGCCGGCCACGGCCTCGCCGCTGCCCGGGGAACGGCAGACGCAGCAGCAGGCTGCCGGGCCGTACCACCCGCCGCAGGCCTATCCGGCGCAGCAGGGGGCGGCCGGGGGCGCGGAGGGCGGCGCCGCTGGTGCCGTGCGGCGTCCGCGCACGGGGGCGCGCACCACGCCGCGTGTCCGCAAGGCGCGGCTGCGGGTGGCGAAGGCCGACCCGTGGTCGGTGATGAAGGTGAGCTTCCTGCTCTCCATCGCCCTGGGCATCTGCACGATCGTCGCGTCCGCCGTGCTGTGGATGGTCATGGACGCGATGGGCGTCTTCTCGACGGTCGGCGGCACGATCTCCGAGGCCACCGGCTCGAACGAGTCCAACGGCTTCGACCTCCAGGCCTTCCTGTCGCTGCCCAACGTCCTGATGTTCGCGTCGATCATCGCGGTCATCGACGTCGTCCTGGCGACCGCTCTCGCGACCCTCGGCGCGTTCATCTACAACCTCTCCGCGGGCTTCGTGGGCGGCGTCGAGCTGACCCTCGCCGAGGACGAGTGACAGCACCTCTGCCGTGCCTCTGTGGCTGCCCTGACGGTGCCCCGACAACCGATTTTGGGACTGCCCACGTCGTGCGCTAATCTTCAGGAGTCAGCGCGCGGGACACACCGCAGAGCGCGGCGGGGCTATAGCTCAGTTGGTTAGAGCGCATCCCTGATAAGGATGAGGCCACAGGTTCAAATCCTGTTAGCCCCACCAGCGAAAAGACCTCCGGTCCACCAGGACCGGGGGTCTTTCGCATTTCAGACGGGGAAGCTGGGCCGAGGGGCCTCACCGACCGCCGTCGGTTCCGGCACAGCACCTCGTCAGGGCAAAGATGATCAGAAGGTCGAGTGTCGTCACGGCGCCGGCGAACAGGGGCGCGCCGCTCAGCCTGTCGTCCTGGCCGGCCCTCCGTCCTCTGTATGGGCATGCCCTGCCCCGGGGCTGGGGCAGGGCATGCGTAAGCCCGGCCGCTCTGTGAGCTGCCGGGCTCTGTACGCAGATCGCTAGGGTCGTGCTTACGGGGTTCAGCGCTTCAGCGGCGTGAGATGGTCCGCGTCGGCGTCGGGGTCCTCGTCGGTGCAGTCGGTGCCGGGCGCGGACGCCGTGTCCGCGGGTGAGCGGTGCCGGCAGCGAGGGGTCTTGCCGTGGGCCTCGGCGCGGATGCGCTGCTTCATCGTGGGGGGCAGGGCTCTGGGGGAGGACCAGGGGAACATCGCCGGTGCCGCCGTCCGCTGCTGCGGGATGCTCGCGCCGTTGCTGTTGGTGTTGCTCTTCTGCTCGGTCTGCGGTACGGCCGCGGCGGCGGTCGTGGTGACGAGTCCGAGCGCCGTGCACAGCGCGATGAATGCGGTGACGATGGTGGTCCACACCTTCATGACCTTGTTCCGGGCCATGGCCCCTCACTTTCGGGTTGGGCGATTTGCGTACTTTCCTCATGATGTGTATGGGGGCCGCGAAGTGGTGGACCTCCGCCCGTGGCGCGGCGATGTTCAGATGAACACCACCCGGATGGCCCCAAGAGCGGCGAAAAGGTAGGGAGAGGGGAGGAGGGAGGTCAAAGTAACCGTCCGTCGGGGTGTGATCACCCTCCGATCGGAGCGGTGTACTCCGCTTCTATCCCGGTCACGGGGACGGGAGTTGAGGGCCGACTCAGGTCACCGATCGGTCTCGGTCGGTGTGTATAGTCGGGCGCCAGAGGTCCCCTACGTCAACGAAAGACGAGGTCGCGCGGTGAAGAAGCTTCTCCTGGTCGCACTGGCCGCCATCGGCGGGCTCCTCGTGTACCGCCAGATCCAGGCGGATCGCGCCGAGCAGGATCTGTGGACGGAGGCGACTGACTCCGTGCCCACGGGTTCGTGAGTCACGACAACCCAGACCGAGCACACCCCGGCCGCCTCGCGGTCGGGGTTTTGTGTGCCGAGGGCCGGTCGTGAACCCGGCCCGCGCGGCAGGATGGGCCACAGGTGGCACGACTTCGTGACCGGCGACGGTGAGGGGTGGCGCGTGAGGGGTCGGTGTCGTACGGAACGGCGTCGTACGGCGTGGAAGCGGCGCGCGGGGGCGTGGAGCGCAGGGGCGTGGAGCCCGGGCGGGTGGGGCGCAGGGGCGTGGAGCGCAGGAGTGTGGGGCGCGGGGGCGTGGCGCCGCCGTCCGGTGGTTGGCTTGCGCGTCGGCGCCGCCGCCGTGGTGCTGGGGGCGACCGCGGTCGTACTGCCCGGACAGGCCGCCGCAGCCGGAAAGGCCGACCGCACCCCGAGCCCGTACGCCTTCGCCGACGGCGCGCAGAGTGTCGAGGGAGCGCGAAGCACCGCGGACGCCGCCCCGCTGAAACCCGGCTCGACCTACCGGAGCTCCCTGCCGAGCAACGGCGAGGTCAGCTACCGCCTCGACCTCGACGCCGCGTCGAACGCCTACGTCTCCGTCACCGCCGTACCCCCCGCCGACAGCACCGTCTCCGTCATCGACGGGGTCAAGGTGAGCGTGCAGGACGCCGAGGGCCACACCTGCTCCACCGACACCCAGAGTTTCGGGGCCGCACGCAGCCCCCACCCCATCGCGGCCTGGGGCAGACGCGACACCGGCAGACCACTGTGCCAGAAGGCCGGCGCCTACTTCGTGACCGTGGAACGCGCCGACCCCGACGCCGAGGGCTCCTCGCCGGACACCTGGGACCTCGAACTCGTCGCGATGACGGAACCCGGCGAAGCGAAGACCGGCGCGACCAGCGCACCCGGGGCATGGAACTCCGCAACGCCCCAGCCGCTCCCGGGGGAGCCCGAGCGCCGGAAGGGCGGCGCCGGATTCAGCCGAGCCACCCCCATCGACCAAGGTGTCTGGCGGGACGACATCCGGCCCGGCCAGACCCTCTTCTACGCGGTGCCGGTCGACTGGGGGCAGCAGGTGGCCGTCACCGCGGAACTCGGCAGCTCGGGCTCCGGCCGCACCGGCTACACGTCCGACGCGCTCGACGTGGACCTCTACAACCCCGCACGCGGCCGCGTCGCCGACATCGGGGTCGGCTACGACGGCGACCAGAAGTCCGGCAGCCTCCCTCCCCTGCCACCGGTCGACCACGCCAACCGCTACGCCCCCACCGCCCAGGTCGGCGCACTGCGCTTCGCCGGTTCCCACTACCTCGTCGCCCACCTCTCCGAGGCCGTCGCGAACACCTTCGGGGACGGGCCGTACGCGATGACCCTGCGGGTCCGCACGAGCGGGCAGCCCAGGAGCGGGCCCGAGTACGCGGGGGAGTCCGTGCCGAAGGGCGTCTTCGAGGTCTCCGACGAGGACCGGGAGGCGGCCGCGGAAGGAGTGGCCGCGGGCGACGACACCGCCATGAGGGCGCTCGCCGTGGGCGGCATCGGCACCGGGAGCGCCCTGCTCGTGGGACTCGGCGTCTGGACGGTGATGGCCAGGCGGAGGACCCCGGCGTAGCACGCGTGCGCTGCCGGACCCCTCAGATGCGGGTGAGGGCCCAGAAACCCACCGCGTAACAGGCCAGCGCCAGGAGCAGCAGCGGCACCACCACCCTGGCCGCAGGCCCGGCATGGGAAGGCCGCTGTGCCCGGTGCCGTGACGGCGTTTGGCCGACCACGGGGGTTTGCGGGCTCGGGGCGGTGTAGGAGGCCGTGGAGGCGTCCATGTGGTACTGCTCCGCAGGGGGCAGGGGCGGGCCCGAGTACACCGGTGGAAGTGGCTGGGCGGGGGACAGGCGGTGCGTCGGATCGTGGGGCGAGACGGGCGCCTGCCGATACGGAGCCGGCCCGGCCGGTGGCACGGGCGTGGGCGTGGGCGTGGGCGACGAGGTGACGGAGGCCTGCGGAGGCGGCAGATGGAAGCTGCCGGTGTCCGACATCGACGGCAACGGGGTGGAGTCGGGGCCGGTGGCGCGGCGCGGGTCGGCCGGCACCGCCTCGGCATCCGGCCGCCGCCGCTCGGCGTGCTGCCCGCCGGACACCGGGGAATCGCCCGCGTCGCCCCCTCGCCGGGACGGGTTCTCGCCGATCCTGGAGGAATCGGACGGCCCCTGCCCCGGCCCCAGCCCCTTCGCTCTCTCCAGCGGCCCCTCGGGCGCGAACCCCGGGGGAAGCGGACCGAGTTGGTCGAAGATCTCGATCAGCTCGTCGTCCGGCCCCGGCTCCTCAAGCAGCTCCGCGGCGGCGGCGAGGGCCTTGCGCGCCCCCGTGGCCGTACGGAACCGCGCCTGAGGGTCCGGCTGCAGCAACATTGCCACCACCTGCCACAGCGGCTCCGGGATGCCCTTGGGCGCACCGGGCGTGCCGTGCTCGGCGAAGTACTGGATGAGCGCCTTGCTGTCCGGCTTGGCCCCCTCCAGCAGATACAGCGCGACCAGCCCTACCGCGAACAGGTCGGCGGGGAAATCCGGTTCGGCGCCCATCAACTGCTCGGGAGCGAGATAGCCAGGCGTCCCGACGACCAGGTTGGTCTCCGTCAGGCGGGGCTCACCCAGCCGCATCGCGATACCGAAGTCGGACAGCCGCAGCCGCGGCCGGCCCGTGCCCGTGGCCTCCAGCAGCACGTTGGCGGGTTTGACGTCACGATGCACGACGTCCTCCGCGTGCACCGCGGCCAGGCCCGCCAGCAGCTGGTCGAGCAAAGTGCAGACGAACTGCGGTGGGAGAGGTCCGTAGTCCCCGACGAGATGGACCAGGGAACCGCCCGCGACCAGATCCATGGTGAACAGGACCTTGTCGTCGTCGGCGGCCCAGCTGGTGGGCGCCAGCACATGGGGATGGTCGATCCGCAGCGCCTGCTCCCTGACGAACCGCAGCAACGAGTGCGCGTCGCTCTGCAGCAGGACCTTGGCGGCCACATAGCGACGGCGGCGGTGGTCCCAGGCACGCCAGACGGCACCGACCCCTCCGCGTCCGATCGGGTCGACCAGTTCGTACCGGCCGGCGAACACCTCACCCATGGCTGTACGTCGCTCCTCCCCCTGCGCCTTCCCCCCTTGCTTCCCCCTCGGCGAGCGCTACGACTCCCCGACGGGCGAAACAGCACCACGAAACACCTGAATCCCCTGAATCCCCCGGGCCCCCAGGACCACACGGGACTCCCCCGGACTCCCCCGAGTCCTTCGACGATCTGTACATCCCCCTCGCGTCGGCCGGTCCCCCGTACGTAACACGCCCCCTCGTGCCCGTCCGTGCGCGACGCGTCCCCCGTCACCTCACCCGCAACCCGCTGCCGAACCCCCTTCAGCGCCGGGCGGCGGGATCAGTTCTGGTGGGACTGGTAATGCGTGACGGCGTCCGAGGTGCGGCCCGCGCCGTAGACCCGGAGGAACTCCGCCAGTTCCGGATGGGTCGGAGCGAGGGTGTCGGCGGCGTCGATGATGTCACCCGCCGCCGCGACCGACCGCAGCAGCGACTGGATCTCACGGACGACCCGCTTGACCGTCGGCGCCCCCGAACTGCTCGTCGTCTGCGTGGTGTTGCTGAGCACCGACCCCCCTTGTGACTTCTTGATCTCCTCCATCCGCTCGGTGGCCTCGGCGGCGCTCACGCTGCCGTCCGCGACCTGCCCCGCCAGATCCTGCAACAGCTGCACCCGCTGCACGACAGCCGGATTGCCGATCTTCGCCCGCTGACCACTCATCAGCTGCGACAGCATCGGCGCGGACAGTCCCAGAACCCCCGCGAGACGAGCCTGGTTGAGACCAAGATCGTCGATAAGCCTACGGAAGAGCGCCCCCAGCGGCTCCCCATACCAGTTCCGCTGCAGTTCCCGCGCTCTTGCGGTCGCTTCCTGCTGTGCGGCGTCCATTGCGTCTCCCCATCGCTTCCCCATGTACGGCGGTTCGCGGTAGCGAACCACGCCGAGCATCTTACGGAGAGTGGTCGGCGACGGGGACCCCCAATCTTTTTGCGGAACCACGGGGGTGACCCGGTACTCTGGTCTCCGACGCCCGCCGGGACGCGGTTTCTCCGGCCGGACGTCCCCTTAAGGGGCCTTAGCTCAGTTGGTAGAGCGCTGTCTTTGCATGGCAGATGTCAGGGGTTCGACTCCCCTAGGCTCCACATCCCAGAAATGCCCTCCGAACTGCGAGAACGCAGCATCGGAGGGCATTTTTCGCACGCCGGCGCAGCTAGGGGCGGCCCTGTTTCACGTGAAACAGAGCGGTGGGGCGGGAGACCCTCAAGTCTCCCGCCCCACCGCGCTGTTGAATCCGGTGCGCCCTCAGGAACGGTCGTCGCGGCCGGCCGCCTCATCCTCGGCCTGCTTGGCCTCGACCTCCGGGTCCAGGACCGACGGGCCCGTGCCGTCCACGGACGACAAGTGCCCCGACTCGGGAACCTCCGTCGCCGCCGGCGGCTCCACCAGCCAGTCCGGGTTGGCCTGCTTGTCCCACCACTTCCACGCGGCGAAAGCACCACCGGCCACAGCGCCCAGGATCACCAGCGTCTTCATGACCTTGCCGGCCTTCGCCCGCCGCTCATGCCTGCGGACCAGCCGCTGGATCTCCTTGGACGTGACCTGACCGCGCAGCGCGGCCAGCGCGGCCGTACTCCGGGCCGCGGCCTCCGTCGTGACAGGCACGGCCGCGGCCACCGCCTGCTCGATCCTCGGCCTGGAGTACTCCGCCGCCTGACGGGCGGCCTTGCGCGTGCGCTCGGCGGCTTCCTGGGCGGCCTGGTCGACCTTCGGCGGCACATGCGTGCGGGCCTGCTCCAGATACGGCTGCACATGCGTGCCGTACTGGACGCGCGCCTGCCCTGCGGCCTGCGTCACCTTGGGCGCTAGCCGTACGCGTGCCTCGTGTGCGTAGTGCGCGGCCCTGTCCTTGGCCGTGTCGGCGTAGGGCGCCACCACTTCCGCGGCGTGCAGCACGCTGTCCTTCGCCGAACCAGTCGCGGCGCGCACGCTGTCGATGCGGGTCACGGGTTCCTCCTCCTCGGTGGCGTACGGTATTTCGACTTTCCACCCTTTTACGGATCATGCCTCCTGGCGCACGACCAGGCATGCGCGGAAGGGCATCCGGGTCACACACACCGGCATCTGTGAACCGATCACGTGCGATAGCGGACGAATAAGGGGCAACAGGAGCTTGTCGTCGACAATGCCACGGATCGCCGCCCGGCGCCCCCGCCCCGCGACCACTGGCCTGAATTTCTGCGGACACCCGCCGAGGGTTTCCCCCCGACGCACCGAGGCCGGGCGACGCGAGCACCGGACCGTGCGAGGATCAGGGGGTCACGGAAAGACAACGGAAGGCAGATCGTGGCCGAGCAGCTCTACGCCACCCTGAAGACCAACCACGGCGACATCGAAGTCCGGCTCCTGCCGAACCACGCGCCCAAAACGGTCAAGAACTTCGTCGAGCTCGCCCAGGGCGAGCGCGAGTGGACCCACCCCGAGACGGGCGAGAAGTCCACGGCCAGGCTCTACGACGGCACGGTCTTTCACCGGGTGATCAGTGGCTTCATGATCCAGGGCGGCGACCCGCTGGGCAACGGCACCGGCGGCCCCGGCTACCAGTTCGAGGACGAGTTCCACCCCGACCTGCGCTTCGACAAGCCCTACCTGCTGGCCATGGCCAACGCCGGCCCCGGCACCAACGGCTCACAGTTCTTCGTCACCGTCTCCCCGACGGCCTGGCTGAACCGCAAGCACACCATCTTCGGCGAGGTCACCGACCCGGCCAGCCAGAAGGTCGTCGACACCATCGCCACCATCCAGACCAACCCGCGCACCGACCGGCCGCTCAACGACGTCGTCATCGAATCCGTCGTCATCGAGACCCGCTGAGTGCGACCGCTCCCGCAGGGAACCAATCGCCCCGCTTATCCGTAAGGATGGGCGGGGCGAGCTTTACTCACACAACCTAGGGGAGACCATGGACGACCAGGCTGCGGGCAGCCCGCAGGACGCCCACAGCGTCCCCATGTGCTACCGCCACCCCGACCGCGAAACCGGCATCCGCTGCACCCGCTGCGAACGCCCGATCTGCCCCGAGTGCATGGTCAACGCCTCCGTCGGCTTCCACTGCCCCGAATGCGTCCGCACCGGCTCCGGCACAGGACACTCGCCCACCGCCACCATGCCCCGCACCATCGCCGGCGGCTCCATCGCCGCCGACCCCCGGCTCCTGACCAAGATCCTCATCGGGATCAACCTGGCCGTGTTCATCGCCGTCCAGGTCCACGAGTCGCTGCTCAACGACATCGTCCTCCTCGGCGCCTGGCCGCCCGCCCCCTTCACACCCACCCAGGGCGTGGCGGGAGGCGAGTGGTACCGCATGGTGACCTCGATCTTCACCCACCAGGAGATCTGGCACATCGCGTTCAACATGCTCAGCCTGTGGTGGCTCGGCGGACCACTCGAAGCGGCCCTCGGACGCGCCCGCTACCTCGCCCTCTACTTCATCTCCGGCCTCGCCGGCAGCGCCCTCGCCTACCTGCTGGCCTCCCCGAGCACCGCGACCCTGGGCGCCTCCGGCGCGATCTTCGGCCTCTTCGGCGCCACGGCCGTGCTGATGCGCCGGCTCAACTACGACATGCGGCCGATCATCGCGCTGCTCGTGATCAACCTGATCTTCACCTTCAGCCCAGGCTTCAACATCTCCTGGCAGGCCCACATCGGAGGCCTGGTCGCCGGTGTCGTCGTCGGATACGCCATGGTCCACGCCCCGCGGGAGCGCCGCGCACTGGTCCAGTACGGCACCTGCGCCCTGGTCCTGGCTGTGGTCGTGCTCGTGACCGTTCTGAGGACGGCGCAGCTCGCCTGACCAGGCGTTGTCCACAGCGGGTGTCGGATCTTGTGCATACGGTGCGGGAACATGTGTGCCCCCTGGCGCTGACTTGAGTTTCCGCAGGTCAGGCAGGGGGCGAACAAGTTTTCGAGCGCCGGTACTTCCGTCATACCGGCGTCAACGTCCAACGGGTTATCCACAGATCGTCTTCATTATCCCCATGTGGATAACTGCTGTGGATAACTCAGCGAACACCCCTGGGCAGAGGTGCGTTCACCGCAGCGTGGCCGCTACTTCCACTGGGTCGAGACGCCGAATCCGGCGGCGATGAAGCCGAAGCCCACCACGATGTTCCAGTTGCCCAGCGAGTCGATGGGCAGCGAGCCGTCGGTGACGTAGAAGACGACGATCCAGGCCAGGCCGATCAGGAACATGGCCAGCATGACCGGCGCGACCCAGGCACGGTTGCTCAGCTTGATGGCGGTCGTCTGCTTGGCAGGCGGCGGCGTGTAGTCGGCCTTCTTGCGGATACGTGACTTCGGCACGAGGGTCTCTCCTGTCGATGCGCTGCGTGGCCGCGCAGGTAACTGGGTCGGTCTCGGGGCAGCGTAAGGGGACTCCGATTGCTCCCCCGGGCGTCCGTTAGCGTAGTGCTTCCGCCGCGCCGAAGGAGATAAGGGTACGTTGAGCAATTCTGCCGACTCCCCCGGGACGGGATCCACCCCTGAGCGCGTGCGCCGTTTTCGGCCCGTGCGTGTCCTCACGGCGGCGGTGTTCGCTCTCGCGGGGCTCATCTTCTTCACCAGCTTCGACACCGCCAAGGGCACCAACATCCGCACGGACAGTTCGCTGCTGAAGCTGTCGGACCTCATCCATGAGCGCAGCCAGGAGAACGGCGAGCTGGACGAGACCAACGGCACCCTGCGCCAGGAGATAGAGGCGCTGGCCGAGCGGGACGACGGCAGTACCAAGGCGGAGGACGACAAGCTCGCGGCTCTGGAGAAGCGTGCGGGGACGCAGAAGCTCACGGGTGAGTCGCTGACGGTCACGCTGAACGACGCTCCGCCGGACGCCACCGCCAAGCTTCCGGGCTATCCGGAGCCGCAGCCCGACTATCTGGTCATTCACCAGCAGGATCTGCAGGCCGTGGTGAACGCGATGTGGCAGGGCGGGGCCAAGGGGATCAAGGTCATGGATCAGCGGCTGATCTCCACGAGTGCCGTGCGCTGCGTGGGTAACACGCTGATCCTTCAGGGGCGGGTGTACTCGCCGCCGTACAAGATCACGGCGGTCGGTGAACCGGGGAAGCTGCAGAAGGCGCTCGCCGCGTCTCGGGCGATCCAGAACTACATGGTCTACGTCAATGTCTATGGGCTCGGCTGGAAGGTTGAGGAGAACGGCCCGGTGACCCTGCCCGGCTACTCGGGCACAGTGGATCTGCGTTACGCGAAGCCCGTGGAGGAGTAGCCGGACCGGGGGAGCTGCCGGTGCGCGTGATCGTCAGGACCGTCAGCGAACTGTGTATCACCGTCGGCAGTCTGATCGTGCTGTTCGTCGTCTATGTGCTGTTCTGGACCGGGGTGAAGGCCGACGGTGTCATGGACGATCAGATCGACCTGCTGCGCAGGGAGTGGTCCAAGCCCCGTCCGCCGGCCGCCGGGTCCCCTGTGGGGCCGGTGAAGCCGGGGCCCTACGCCGAGGGCAGGCCTTTCGCGATCATGTACATCCCGCGGCTTGGTTTCACGTGGAACAAGCCCGTGCTGGAGGGGACGGCGACCGGCACGCTGAAGAAAGGGCTCGGTCACTATGCCGAGACGGCTCAGCTCGGGCAGAGGGGGAATTTCGCGGTCGCCGGTCACCGCCGCACCTACGGGGACCCGTTCAAGGACTTTCCCGAGCTCAGGCGGGGTGATGCCGTGGTGCTGACCGACGGCACGACCTGGTTCACGTATCGGATCGACAAAGGCCCGTACAAAACAGTGCCCTCGGACATCGAGGTGATCGACCCTGTGCCACGTACTTCCGGGTACACGCGTTCGGGCCGGTATCTGACGTTGACCACGTGCGAACCGGAGTGGGGGCACAGTCACCGTCTGATCGTCTGGGCGCACCTGGACTCCACCCAGCCTGTGGAGGCCGGGAAACCGGAGGCGTTGCGCCGTTAGTCTGGTGGCTGTACGGCGTGGGTCTGGTGCCGTGGTACGACGGAAGGGACGGCATGTACGGCTGGATCTGGCGGCATCTGCCGGGGAGCACGTGGGTGAAGGCAGTGATCTCACTCGTCCTGGTCGTGGCCGTGGTCTACGTCCTCTTCCAGTACGTCTTCCCGTGGGCGGAACCGCTGCTGCCCTTCAACGATGTGACGGTGGACAACCAGTGAGCGCGCGCATTCTCGTCGTCGACAACTACGACAGCTTTGTCTTCAACCTGGTCCAGTACCTCTATCAGCTCGGTGCCGAGTGTGAGGTGCTGCGCAATGACGAGGTGTCGACGGCGCACGCCCAGGACGGTTTCGACGGGGTTCTGCTGTCTCCGGGGCCCGGCACGCCCGAGCAGGCGGGGGTGTGCGTGGACATGGTGCGGCACTGCGCCGACACGGGTGTTCCGGTGTTCGGTGTCTGCCTGGGCATGCAGTCGATGCAGGTGGCGTACGGCGGGGTGGTGGATCGGGCGCCGGAGCTGCTGCATGGCAAGACCTCGCTGGTCGAGCACGGTGGTGGTGGTGTCTTCGCCGGTCTGCCTTCGCCTTTCACGGCGACGCGGTATCACTCGCTGGCCGCTGAGCCGGCGACGGTTCCGGCGGAGCTGGAGGTCACCGCGCGTACGCACGACGGGATCGTGATGGGGCTGCGGCACCGTGAACTGCCGGTCGAGGGTGTGCAGTTCCATCCGGAGTCGGTGTTGACGGAGCATGGGCACCGGATGCTGGCCAACTGGCTGGTGGAGTGTGGTGACCAGGGTGCGGTGGCGAGGTCGGCCGGGCTCGCCCCGGTGGTGGGCAGGGCCTCGGCGTGACCGCCCTGCGCCCCGAGCGCGAGTCCGACACCTCGTACGGGCAGCAGTCGTACGGGGCGCGGGGTGCGTTCGAGGAGTGGTCGGGCGGGGAGACGTACGGGGTGTCCGCTCAGCCGCCGTCGCAGTCGCAGCAGCCGTACGGGTCGTACGAGCCTGTTCCGGAGGAGGCGTATCTGCCGCCTGCCGACGAGGAGACGGTGGCGCTGCGGATACCGGATCCGCCGCCGGGGGTGGGTGACTTCACGGCGGGCTCCGGAGGCACTGCGCGCTCTGGGGGCTCTGGGGGCTCTGGGGGCTCTTCCGGGTCTCGGCGGGGTGAGCCTGCCCCTGGGGGGCGTGCGGCCCGTAGGAAGGCCGCCAAGCGTCGTCATGGGCGTCATGGGGGTGTGTCGGACACCCTGTCGGCCGCGGAGGCCGGTGCTGAGGGCGGGGCGGGCCGGTCGCGGGCGCCGTTGTCGCGGGTCGAGGCGCGGCGGCAGGCGCGGGCGCGTAAGCCTGGGCCTGCGGTTGTCGCGAGCCGGGCGATCGGTGAGGTGTTCATCACCATGGGTGTGCTGATGCTGTTGTTCGTCACGTATCAGCTGTGGTGGACGAACGTGCGGGCGCATGCTCAGGCCGGCCGGGAGGCGAGCAGCCTGCAGAACGACTGGGCGAGCGGGAAGCGGAACCCGGGGGTGTTCGAGCCGGGGCAGGGTTTCGCGATCCTGCATATTCCGAAGCTGGACGTGGTGGTTCCGATCGCGGAGGGCACGAACAGCAAGGGTGTGCTCGACCGGGGCATGGTCGGTCATTACGCCGAGGGGGCGCTGAAGACGGCGATGCCTGGTGACAAGAGCGGCAATTTCGGGCTGGCGGGGCATCGCAATACGCACGGAGAGCCGTTCCGGTACATCAACAAGTTGGCTCCGGGCGATCCGATCGTCGTGGAGACGCAGGACGAGTACTTCGTCTACAAGATGGCGTCGATCCTGCCGGTGACGTCGCCGAGCAACACGAGCGTGCTGAATCCGGTGCCCGCGGGCTCCGGGTTTACCGAGCCCGGCCGTTACATCACGCTGACCACGTGCACGCCGGAGTTCACCAGCAAGTACCGGATGATCGTCTGGGGCAAGATGGTCGAGGAACGGCCGCGCAGCAAGGGCAAGCCGGATGCGCTCGTCAGTTAAGGGCAGATGACCAGTGGCAGCGACCACCGACACCGATCATGAGAAGTTCACCGGCGGGGGGTCCCGGCGGCCTGCGGCGCGTCGCAGGCCCGGCCCGGTGGCCATGGCGGTCAGCTTCTTCGGGGAACTCCTCATCACCACGGGCCTGGTCCTGGGGTTGTTCGTCGTCTACTCGTTGTGGTGGACGAACGTGGTCGCCGATCGTGCGGCGGGCAAGCAGGCCGACGAGGTCCGTGAGGGCTGGGCGCACGGCCGGGGCGGGCCGGGTGCGCTGGATACCGGGAACGGGATCGGTTTCCTGCACGTTCCCGCGATGAGCGGCAGTGAGGTCCTGGTCGAGAAGGGGACGTCGAACAAGATCCTCAACGATGGTGTCGCCGGCTACTACGTCGACCCCGTGAAGGCGACCCTGCCGATGTCGGGCAAGGAGGGCAACTTCTCCCTCGCCGCCCACCGTGACGGTCACGGGGCGAAGTTCCACAACATCGACAAGATCAGGAAGGGCGACCCGATCGTCTTCGAGACGAAGGACAAGTGGTTCGTCTACAAGGTCTACGACATCCTCCCGGAGACCTCGAAGTTCAACGTCAAGGTCCTCTCCAAGGTCCCGGAGGAGTCCGGCAAGAAGAAGCCGGGCCACTACATCACGTTGACGACCTGCACGCCGGTGTACACGAGCACGTACCGGTATGTGGTGTGGGGTGAGCTGGAGCGGGTGGAGAAGGTGAACAGCGAGCGGACACCGCCGAAGGAACTGGGTTGATCGCCTTCCTCGTGGAGGGTGAGCCGCTAGCATGACGGAGGCCCGAAGCCGCAACTTTTCCTTGCGACTTCGGGCCTTTTGGTGGTCGGGCCTCGGTCGGGCGGCTACTCCAGGACGGGCAGGGCCGTTCCGGCGCTCCATTCCTCGACCAGGCCGCGGTGGACGGCGGTGATGCCGCTTTCGGCGGCGATGTTGAGGGCGTCGCGGGTGAAGGGGCAGGTCGCCACGAACAGGGCCACCTCGGAGTCGTGGAGGACCTTGGCGGCTCCGAGGAACTTCTGGAGTTCGGGGCTGGTGATGGAGAGGTGGGGGGCGAACCTCTTGCACTGGACGACGACGCGCCGCCCGTCGGCGGTGAGCGCGGTGATGTCGATGCCCCGGTCCCTTCCGCCGCCTTGGACGACGACGCCGGTGCAGCCGTCGCGGCGGAGCAGCGCGGCGACGTGCTCTTCGAACTCGCGCCCGTTCATGGCGTCCATGGCGGCCATCACTCCGGCGAGGGGGCGGTTCTCGTGGGGGCTTTCCAGCCGCTGGAGCCGGGTGTGGTGCTGTCGGAGTCGCTTCTCGATCCGTTGGACGCCTGCCCGGAGGGCGATGAGCTCTCGCCGGTGCTCGCTCGACGTTTCGATCAGGGCGTTGAACATGGGGACGACGGTGGTCCCCAGGACGCGGGTGATGCGCTGGTCGATGCGGGCGTCGAGGGAGGCAGCGTCCATCGACATGGAGTTTTCCACAGGCTGTGTGCGTGCCAGGGATTCCGTGTCGAGGAGGTACACACGCACCTGACGTGCGACTTCGCTGTCTCGGAGCAGCATGGCGATGTTGAGGACGGCGCGCCGGGGGAAGAGGGCGAGGGAGGGGGTGCGGGAGCGGATTCCACTGAGGTTCTTGAAGGACCTCAGTTCGTTGCCGGTCAGCAGTCGGTAGCCGCTGGCTTGCAGCTCGGGTCGGTGGTCCTTGACGAGCGATTTGATGGCTTCGAGACCGACGTCGAAGTACGACGCCACCATCGCGGTCGTCACATGCATCCCGTCCGGCAGCAGTGACAGTGCCTTGACCCTGTCGAGTACGTCCGTGTGGTCGAGCACGCTGCCGCGCAGGGTGGGTGATTCCAGCAGGGCCGTTTCGTTGATCACGTTCTGTCCTTCGGCTCGTGTGGCCGGGACGGGGTTCTGATTCCCCACCCCACCCGGTGAACGAGTCGGGACATATGAAGACACGATCGATGGACGCACGTTCTTGCGGGTCTGCCGTCGGCTGGGTACGGCAGAGCCCCCGGCCTGGGTGGGGCCGGGGGCTCTGGGGTGGGTCGGTGTGGTGCGGGCGGGGTCAGTCGTCCCTGTTGCCGTTGAGGCCGCCGAAGATTCCGCCGTTGCCGTTGCCGCCGTTGTTGTTGCCTCCGACGCCGACGGTCTGGAGGGTGATCGTCGTGGCGGCGGGGTCGTCGACCTCCTGGTTGGGGCCGGGGTTTTGGCCGGCGACGAGGGCGTTGTCGCTCTGGTCGCTGCCGCCCGCGAACTGGATGTTGGTGAAGCCGGCCTGCGCGAGGATCTGCTTGGCCTGGCCGACCGTCTGGCCGACGACCTGCGGGACCTTGACCTTCTCCTGCTGCTTCTTCTTGCCGATCTGGATGTTGACCGAGGAGTTCGGGTCGACCGAGGTGCCGGCCTGCGGGGTGGTCTGGATGACCTTGCCGACCTGGTTGTCGTCGTCGGTCTCGACCTCGGTGCAGTTGCCGACCAGTTCGCTGGCCTGCATCTGCTGCTTGGCCGCGTCGCAGGTCTGGCCGAGTACGTCCGGGACGGTGGACTTCTCGGCTTCCTTGGCGACGGTCAGGGTGATCGTGGAGCCCTTCTCCACTTCTTCACCCGTGGTGGGGTTCTGGTCCAGGACGGTGCCCGGTTCCTCGGGGGACGTGCGGGGCTTCGTCTCGATCTTGAACTCGTACTTGTCGCCCGCCAGCTTTTCCTTGGCCTCGTCGACACTCAGGCCGGTGACGCTGGGAACCGTCACCTTCGGCGCGCCCGTCGACACGACCAGGGAGATGGTGTCGCCCTTGTTGACCGTGTCCCCGGCCTTCGGGTCCTGCGAGCAGATGTTGCCCTTGGCCTGCGCTTCGCAGGGCTTGTTGGAGAACGACAGCTCGAGGTCGGAGTTGTCGGCCAGTTGCTGGGCGCTCTTCTTCGTCTCGCCGACGAAGTTGGGCGCCGCGAGGGAGTCGTTGCCGACGCCCCCGTCCCCGCTGAACGCCCACCGGCCGATCAGGATCGCGCCGACCAGGACGAGGATGCCGGCCACCACCAGCAGGATCGTGGAGGTGTTGGACTTGCGTTGCTGGCCGCGGCGTCGGTCGGGGCGTTCGTCGTAGCCGTAGCCGCCGTCGTCGGGGTTCATGGGGGGGAGCATGGACGTGGCGCCGGCGCCGGAGTCGGCGCGCAGGGCCGTCGTCGGCTGGTCGTCGGGGTAGCCGCCGTAGCCCGCGGCGCCCATCGCGGCGGTCGCGGCGACGGGCTGGCCGTCGAGGCAGGCCTCGATGTCGGCGCGCATCTCGTCGGCGGACTGGTAGCGGTAGTCCGGGTCCTTGACGAGGGCCTTCAGCACGATCGCGTCCATCTCGGGCGTGATCTCGGGGTCGAAGACGCTCGGGGACTGCGGCTCCTCGCGGACGTGCTGGTAGGCCACGGCCACGGGGGAGTCGCCGACGAAGGGCGGGCGGACGGTCAGCAGCTCGTAGAGCAGACAGCCGGTGGAGTACAGGTCGGAGCGGGCGTCGACCTGCTCGCCCTTGGCCTGCTCCGGGGAGAGGTACTGGGCGGTGCCGATGACCGCGGAGGTCTGTGTCATCGTCATGCCGGAGTCGCCCATGGCGCGGGCGATGCCGAAGTCCATGACCTTGACCTGGCCGTTGCGCGTGAGCATGACGTTGGCCGGTTTGATGTCGCGGTGGACGATGCCGGCGCGGTGGGAGTACTCGAGGGCCTGGAGGATGCCGATGGTCATCTCCATGGAGCGCTCGGGCAGCAGCTTGCGGCCGGAGTGCAGCAGCTCACGCAGGGTCGAGCCGTCCACGTACTCCATGACGATGTACGGGATCGACACGTTGTCGATGTAGTCCTCGCCCGTGTCGTAGACCGCGACGATCGCGGGATGGTTGAGCGAGGCGGCCGACTGGGCCTCCCGGCGGAACCGGGCCTGGAAGGAAGGGTCACGCGCGAGATCCGCGCGCAGCGTCTTCACCGCCACGGTGCGGCCGAGGCGGGTGTCATGCGCGAGGTAGACCTCCGCCATGCCACCACGCCCGAGCACCTGGCCCAGTTCGTACCGGCCGCCGAGGCGACGCGGCTCTTCCATAGCTACCTACCAGCCCTCTCCGTCGGTCCCGACCGGCATGCTTGTACGGTCGGAGGCTGCCGTCCGGGCCTACCGTACCCGGCTCGCTTTGTGTGACCTGGCCAAGCCCGTCAGCCGATACAGGACCGGTATCGCAACGTGCAACGATGTGAAGCAGGCGTGAGCGGGGTCACTTCTTGCTGTCGATGACCGCCTCCATCACGTTCCTCGCGATCGGGGCCGCGAGGCCGCCGCCGGAGATGTCGTCACGGACGGCGTTGTCGTCCTCGACGACGACCGCCACGGCGACCGGTGAGCTGCCGTCCTCGCCCTTGGCGTAGGAGATGAACCACGCGTAGGGGTTCTCGCTGTTGTCGACGCCGTGCTGGGCGGTACCGGTCTTGCCGCCGACGGTGACACCGGGGATCTTGGCGTTCGAGCCGGTGCCCTTGTCGACGACCGTCTCCATCATCGACTGGAGGATCTGGGCGTTCTCCGCCGACAGCGGCTGGCTCAGCTCCTCGGGGTCGGTCTTCTCGATCGGGTCGACGCCGGAGGACTGGAGTTCGTCCACCATGTACGGCTTCATCAGCTTGCCGTCGTTGGCGACGGCGGAGGCGACCATGGCCATCTGCAGCGGGGTCGCGGCGGTGTTGTACTGGCCGATGGAGGACAGCGCGGTCTGCGAGGGGTTCATGTCGTCGGAGAAGACCGAGGCGTTGGCGCGGACCGGTGTGAAGTGCTCCTCGTCGAAGCCGAACTTCTTGGCCATGTCCAGCATCTTGTCGTTGCCGAGGTCGGCGCCGATCTTGCCGAAGACGGTGTTGCAGGAGTACTGGAGGGCCACCCGCAGCGTCGCGTTCTTGCAGGGGATGTTGCCCTCGTTGGGCAGCTTGGTGTTGGTGCCCGTCATGGTCCACGGGTCCGGGGAGTCCGTCTTGGCGTCGGCGGACGTGTAGAGCTCGTCCTCCAGGGCCGCGGCGGCGGTGACCACCTTGAAGGTGGAGCCGGGCGGGTAGGTCTCGCGCAGCGCCCGGTTGAGCATCGGGTCGTCCGGGTTGTTCTTCTTCTGCAGCTTCGACCAGGCCCCGCCGTCCTTCGACGTGGAGTTGCCCGCGAAGGACGAGGGGTCGTACGACGGGTAGGAGGCGAGCGCCAGGATCTTGCCGGTCGACGGATCGAGGGCCGCGACGGCGCCCTTGCCGCCCTGCCTCTTCAGGCCGTTGTAGGCGGCCTTCTGCGCGGCGGCGTTCAGTGTCGTGACGACGTTGCCGCCCTGCTGCTTCTTGCCCGTGAGCATGTCGAGGGTGTTGCGGAAGAACAGCCGGTCGTCGTTGCCGGTGAGGATGCCGTCCTCGATGTTCTCGATCTGGCTGGCGCCGAAGGCCTGTGAGGCGTAGCCGGTGACCGGCGCCCACATGGGGCCGTCCTTGTAGGTGCGCTTGAACTTGAAGTCGCTGCCCGACGACTCGGCGGAGCCGGTGATCGGCTTGCCGTCGACGATGATGTCGCCGCGGGGCGAGGCGTAGCGCTCGATGGTGACGCGGCGGTTGTTCTTGTCGGTTCGCAGTTCGTCGGCCTGTACGTACTGGATCCAGTTGTCGCGGATCAGGAGGGCCAGCACGAGCAGGCCGCAGAAGATCGCGATCCGGCGCAGGGGCTTGTTCATGACGGGCGGACCACCTGGGTCATCTCGGCGTCGGGGTTGGCGGCGGGTGCGGGGGCGGGGCGGCGGGCCGTGTCGCTGATTCTCAGCAGGATGCCGATCAGTGCCCAGTTGGCGATCACGGAGGATCCGCCGTAGGCCACGAACGGCAGCGTCATACCGGTCAGCGGGATGAGGCCCATCACGCCGCCGGCGACGACGAAGACCTGGAGGCCGAAGGCGCCGGACAGGCCGATGGCGAGCAGCTTGCCGAACGGGTCGCGGGCCGCGAGGGCGGTGCGTACGCCGCGTTCGATGATCAGGCCGTAGAGCAGCATGATCGCCATGACGCCGGCGAGGCCCAGTTCCTCGCCGAAGGTGGCGAGGATGAAGTCGGAGTTGGCGGCGAAGCCGATGAGGTCGGAGTTGCCCTGGCCGAGGCCGGTGCCGAGGGTGCCGCCGGAGCCGAAGGCCCACAGGGCCTGCATGGCCTGCTCGGAGTGGACGACGCCGTCCTGGACGCCGGCGCGGGAGAGCGCGAATTCGCGTGCCGGGTCCAGCCAGGCCTGTACACGGGTCTGGATGTGCGGCTCGAAGCTTGCCACTCCGACGGCGCCGACCGCGGACATCAGCAGACCGAAGACGATCCAGCTGGTCCGCTCGGTGGCGACGTACAGCATGATGACGAACATCCCGAAGAACAGCAGGGACGTACCGAGGTCGGTCTCGAAGACCAGGATGAGGATCGAGATCACCCAGACCACGAGGATGGGTCCGAGGTCGCGGCCGCGCGGCAGGTACAGGCCCATGAAGCGGCGGCTGGCCAGGGCCAGGGCGTCTCTCTTGACCATGAGGTAGCCGGCGAAGAACACCGCGAGGGCGATCTTCGCGAACTCACCGGGCTGGAGCGTGCCGAGGCCGGGGATCTTGATCCAGATCTTGGCGCCGTAGATGTTCGCGCCGAGTCCGGGCACGAGCGGCAGGATCAGCAGGAACAGCGCGCCGGCCATGGAGATGTAGGTGTAGCGCTGCAGGACGCGGTGGTCCTTGAGGAAGACGAGTACGACGGCCAGCAGGGCGACGCCCATCGCCGAGTAGAGCAGCTGCCGTGGTGCGGCGTCGGCGTAGTTGCTGAGCCGCTTGGACTGGTCCAGTCGCCAGATGACCACGAGTCCGAGGCCGTTCAGCAGGGTGGCCAGCGGCAGCATCAGGGGGTCGGCGTACGGTGCGAACTTCCGGACGACGAGGTGGCCGACGCCTGCGAGCAGGCCGAGTCCGAGCCCGTAGCTCAGCAGGCCCGGTGGCACCGAGTCGTGCAGGGCCAGGCCGACGTTGGCGTAGGCGAACACCGGGATGACGACGGCGAACACCAGCAGCGCGAGCTCGGTGTTGCGCCGGCTCGGCGCGCCGATGGCGCCGATCGTGGACGTGTGGTTCGTCGGCGAGTGCGACGTATTCGTACCGCTCATCGTGTGACAGGGCCTCTCACGGCTACTGCTTACCGCACAGCGAGACGACCTTCTGCTCTTCCTCCGAGAGGCTGGGGCCGGGGCTGGAATTGGGTGCGGTCGTGGTCGGGGGCGTGGACTTCTCCGGGGCCGACGGTGAACCCGACGGGCTGGACGGGTTCGGCGACGGTGTGGCCTTGGACGTGAAGGAGGCGGGAGTGGTTCCCGTGGTGCCCCCGGCCTCGCCTTCGCCGGTCTTGGAGTTGTTCTTGCTCTCGGCTTCGCGCCGCTGCGCTTCCTTCTTGCACGCGGAGGCCTGCACCGACAGTTCCTGGATCTTCGCCTGGGCGTCCTTCAGGCCGCCCTCGGGGATGGTCGCCTCGACGAGCTTTTGCTGGTAGGGCGGCAGGTACTTGAGTTCGATCTCGGGGTGGTCCTTCTCGACCTTCGAGAGCGAGACCCAGGCCAGGTCCTGGCTGATGCCCCGGTACAGCGCGACGTGCTGGTCCTCGGCGCCGACGTAGTACTGCGTCTGTGTCCAGCGGTATCCGCCGTAGAGGCCGCCGCCGATGACGGCCAGTGCGAGGGCGCTGTAGAGGGTTCTCTTCAGCCACCGGCCCTTGCGGCGGGGCTTGGTGAAGTCGTCGTCGCCGTAGTCGAAGCCGGTCGCGGGGATGTAGCCGGTGGTGTCGCCGGATCCGGGCGGGCCGAACTCGCCGCCGCCCCGGCCGTGGCCCTGGCGGCCGAGCCCGGAGGCGCGGCCGGCGGGGGTCTGCATGATGCCGTTGTCGTGTGGCTGGTGCTGGTTCTCGGCGACGGCGCCGACCACGACGGGGGTGTCGGACAGCTGTCCCGCGAGGGTGTCGCCGGTGTCGAGGTCGAGGACGTCGGCGATGATGACGGTGATGTTGTCCGGGCCGCCGCCGCGCAGGGCCAGCTCGATGAGGTTCTGGACGGTCTCCTGGGGGCCCTGGTAGCTGGCGAGGGTGTCCTCCAGGGTCTGGTGGGACACCACCCCGGACAGGCCGTCGGAGCAGATCAGGTAGCGGTCGCCGGCGCGGACCTCGCGGATGGACAGGTCGGGTTCGACGTGGTCGCCGGAGCCGAGGGCGCGCATCAGCAGTGAGCGCTGCGGGTGTGTGGTCGCCTCTTCCTCGGTAATCCGGCCCTCGTCGACCAGGCGCTGCACCCAGGTGTGGTCCTGGGTGATCTGTGTGAGGACGCCGTCGCGCAGCAGGTAGGCGCGTGAGTCGCCGACGTGGACGAGTCCGAGGCGCTGGCCGGTCCACAGCAGGGCGGTCAGGGTGGTGCCCATGCCCTCCAGCTGGGGGTCGTCCTCGACCATGGAGCGCAGCTGGTCGTTGGCGCGCTGTACGGCGGTGCCGAGGGAGGTGAGGACGTCGGAGCCGGGGACGTCGTCGTCGAGGGCGACGATGGTGGAGATGGCCTCGGAGGAGGCGACCTCACCGGCCGCGGCGCCGCCCATGCCGTCGGCGATGGCGAGCAGGCGGGGGCCGGCGTAACCGGAGTCCTCGTTGCCCTCCCGGATCATGCCCTTGTGCGATCCGGCCGCGAAGCGCAGTGACAGACTCATGCGCACCTCGCCTGTCGGCTCCGGGTACAGCCGGTCGTGTCGAGCCACACTGCCCACCCTCCGGTCGGGAGCGCGCGGGGGGCCGGGGTGGGGCCCGCCGCTGCGTGCTCGCTCCGCTCGCGCCTATCCATGATGTAGCACTACTTCCGCAGCTCGATGACGGTCTTGCCGATGCGGATCGGCGCGCCCAGCGCAATCGGTGTGGGAGTCGTCAGCCGGGACCGGTCCAGGTATGTGCCGTTGGTGGAGCCGAGGTCCTCGACGATCCACTGGCCGTCGCGGTCCGGGTAGATCCTGGCATGGCGGCTGGAGGCGTAGTCGTCGTCCAGCACGATCGTCGAGTCGTGCGCCCGGCCCAGGGTGATGGTCTGGCCCTGGAGCGCGACGGTGGTGCCGGTGAGGGTGCCCTCGGTGACGACCAGCTTGGTGGGGGCGTTGCGGCCGCGTCGGCCTCCGGCGGGCTGCTGGCGCTGTTGGGGCGGCGCCTGGCGGGCGGCGGCCTGCTGCTGCCTGCCTGCCTCGCGGCGCGATCCGCGCTGTGTGACACGCGTCCCGAACAGGTCGCTGCGGATGACCTGCACGGCCACGATCACGAACAGCCACAGTACGGCCAGGAAACCCAGCCGCATGACCGTGAGGGTCAGCTCTGACATTGCCCCCGCTTCACCCTTCGGCTTGCCGGTAAATGATGGTGGTGCTGCCCACGACGATCCGCGAGCCGTCGCGGAGCGTAGCGCGGGTGGTGTGCTGCCCGTCCACCACGATGCCGTTGGTGGATCCGAGATCCTGGATCGTCGAGGGCGTTCCGGTCCGGATCTCGCAGTGCCGGCGGGAGACGCCGGGGTCGTCGATCCGCACGTCGGCGTCGGTGCTGCGGCCCATCACCAGGGTCGCGCGGGAGATCTGGTGGCGGGTGCCGTTGATCTCGATCCAGTGGCGGGTGCGTCCGCCGGTGGCCGGGGGCCGCTGGCCGCTCGCGGCGGGCGGGTAGCCGTAGCCGCCGGGGCGGCCGCCGGGCGGCGGCGCGGCGGGCATGGGCGGGGCGCCGGCGGGTGCCGCGGCGGGCGGGTAGCCGTAGCCGCCGGGGCGTGAGCCCTGCGGGGCGGCGGGTGCCGCGCCGCCGGGGCCCTGCTGGCTGCTGGAGGAGGCGAGTGTGCGGCTGCGCACCCGGTAGAGGCCGGTGTCGAGGTCGTCGGCCTTCTCCAGGTGCACCTTGATCGGGCCCATGAAGGTGTAGCGCTGCTGCTTGGCGTAGTCGCGCACCATGCCGGCGAGCTCGTCGCCGAGCTGGCCGGAGTAGGGGCTGAGCCGCTCGAAGTCGGGGGTGCTCAGTTCGACGATGAAGTCGTTGGGCACGACCGTGCGGTCGCGGTTCCAGATGGTGGCGTTGTTGTCGCACTCGCGCTGGAGCGCTCCCGCGATCTCCACGGGCTGGACCTCGGACTTGAACACCTTGGCGAAGGTGCCGTTGACCAGACCTTCGAGACGTTGCTCGAACTTCTTCAGGACTCCCATGGGGCACCTCCTCCTTGGCTGCCGTCCTGTGTACTGCCCTGTGGGCCGCTTGCCGGGTACTGCTGGTACTGCTTACTGATCGTATCCACGCGCGGCTCGATCGGCTGGTTCCCCCTGTCAGCCCCGCCGACGGGTGTCGACGCATGACGAAGTTCCCTGTGGAGCTCTTCTTCGAACTCCTCCGGTGGTACTGCTGCGCGTGACCGTCTCCGGTATGCCTGCATGGATCGTAGAGGCGGCTGAAGACCAGTGTCCCGCACCTGACTGTGGACCCCGACCCCCTCCTGCGGAGACGGCGGGTACCGGTACGAGGTTGATACGTGAACCGGTACGGGTTGATACGTGGCAGGGGCATCGAACGTTCGGTGGGGGGTCTGCCTGCGGGGATAAGGGATGTGAACCCACCCCTTCCAGCGTGCTAATGTTCTGGGTGTCGGAAGGCGCCACGCCCCAAGGGGCAGGCACCCAGGACACACCCAATGCGCGGGTGGCGGAATAGGCAGACGCGCTGGATTCAGGTTCCAGTGCCCGCAAGGGCGTGGGGGTTCAACTCCCCCCTCGCGCACCATGGAGCACCGACGCTAGGTGCTTCTGAGCAGCGACGAAACGGTCGTCATCGTGGTCACGGTGGCGGCCGTTTTGCATTGTTGTCGTGGTTCGTAGGGGATCCAGCGGTGCGGGCGCGCGTCTGGTTGGCCCGGGCTGTGGGGGCGCCGGGGTTGTTGGCGGTGTGATTTTCCTGTCGGTGTGAGGTCTCTCTCACTAGGTGGTGAGGTGGCCTGTGGGGGTCCAGCTGCCGAGAGATTTGGTCGGTCGGCGGCGGGTCGGCCGTCGGTGCGGTGGCTGTCCGTCGGGCGGGATGGTGACGAGCCAGCGGTCGATCTTGCGGCGGTTGGCGGGCGCGAGCTGGAAGGCCAGCAGGACCGTCTGGGCGGCGATGCCGCGGATGCGGCGGGTGCCGGGCTGTTCGATGGCTTCGTGGAGGGGGTCTTTGGCGAAGCCGTTGAAGCCTTCGACGCTGTTGCGGAGCCGGAAGTAGACACGCTGCCAGTCCGCGCTGCCGTAGGGAAGGACCTGGTGGTGCTGGGCTCCGACCTCCGGTGGGATGGTGATCGACTGCTGGGCGCAGATCTTGGCCGGTCCGGCGGGAGACGGCTCGGGGTCGGCCAGGGGCAGGCGTGGGTCGCGGCCGAGGCTGGAGGTATTGATCGGGCACTGGACGCGTCCGGCGGCGGCCGGGCAGAACATCCGCTGGTGACCTTCGAGGTCGGGATGTTGCTTGGGGACGAGCTGGAACGGGATCCGGGCGGCGATCCGGCGGATCCAGGTCTCCTGGTCGATGGCTTCGCTGTGGAGGTCTCTGGTCGCGGTGACCAGAGCTGAAGGGAGCGCGGGGCAGTACCAGGTGCCTTCGATGAGCTGGGCTCCGGCGGTGCCGGCCTGGATGCCGAGCTGGTCCTGGCGGTAGTCGAAGACGAGCCGGTAGCCCAGGGCGCGAGCGGGGAGCTGAAAGTCGTCGGGGGCGCTGTTGTTGTAGGCGCGGTCACCGGCGAGGAAACCGGCGGGGTGCCCGCGTCGGCGGACGTCGGCCAGGACTCGGACGGCGTTGGGCCCGGGGGCGTGGCCGGGCTTTTCCAGGTGAAGCCGGTGACCACGGCGGGCGGGACGCGGGGGTCGGCGGCGCCGTCGGGGCGGGGTGTCCCGTCGTGGTGGGGGTTGCGTGCGATGGCGAGGGTGGCGTCGTAGCCGAACATCGCCTTGGCGGTGGTGCGTTGCCGCTTGCCGTTCTTCTTCGTGTTCTTGGTGGTCTGGGCCGGGAGGGTGTCGGGGTCGCGGTGGTCGCCGTCGCGGACGTACCAGCCGGCGTCGGGATCGGTGGCCAGGTCCGGGCCGGTGGTGCGCAGGCCGCGGGAGTAGGTGCGCACGGGGGTGGCGTCGAGGGCGGTGGAGCCGTCCCAGTGCGCGTCGAGGTGCGGCCGGATCCGGGTGAGGGAGGCGTCGACGACGGCGTTGCCGGTGCGCAGCAGGAGCGCTGCGTGGTGCTGTATCGCAGCGGGGTCGGCGGCGGCCTGGAGGCGGCGAGCGGTGGCCTTGTCGAGGCGATGGTTCTTGGGCAGCGGCGAGGGGTCCATGGTGTCGGTGAGCCGGTGGAACAGGCGCCGGACGACGGCGTATCCGGCCTCGAAACCGCGGGCGTCATCAGGGCGTTCGGGAATTCCGAAGTGTTCGCGCATGCCGGGGCTGATGGCCCAATGGTTGTCTATATCCAGCAGTTCCGCGATCTCCGCCGCTTTCCAGTGCCGTTCGGGCTGCTGCCCCGGCAACTGGATCACCTGGGTCTTGCGGGTCAGCCCGCTGCCCTCGCCCCCCTCCGGCTGGTGATCATCGTCCTCGGCCTGGTCGGCGGATCTTCCTTTGGGACGAGGCGCGTTGTGCTGCCTGAGGTAATCGACATCCGCCTTGACCTCGACGAGACGCCGGGCCGTCTTGAGCCGCTCGCGCATGAGACGTACCTGTCCCTGCAAGTCCGTAAGGCCCTCCTCCAGCTTGACCACGAGCTTTTCCGGCTCGGCCGCCATCTCGTCCCAATCGGGAAAGTCTAATGTCATGGCGGAACCGTAGCCCAGCGAAATCTTGATCGTGCAGATCCCTATAACGAAACAGAAGGAATCAAGGAAATCGCAGGGGTAAGGGTGGAAAGGTAAGGGGCGGATCCTGTCGATTCGGACTTGCCTTTCCGGTTGCCCTGCTGGCGCGACGGCAGCGGAAAGCAGCCCAGAAAGAGGTAAGTCGGGATGCTCGCGGTGGAAAGGTAACCGACCAAGGTAACCTTTCCTTTAGTCAATCGCTCCCATTGCGATCCGAGGTGGCGTCAGTCCAGGCTTGGCGGAGTCCAGTCGGCGTGCCGCAGGATGGCCCGGACGGTAACGCCGGAAGGGGCCAGCCGGAGTCCCGTATTGCGCAGGGCCACGGCAAGAGGGTGTGAAAGTTGCTGGCCCATCCGGCCGGCCTGGCGCGCGGCCCGGGCCACTGACTGGGTGCGCGGGCGGCGCTCGGCGTCGTAGCGGGCCAGTGCCGATTCGACCGTGGGCTCGGTGGCGAGCGCGGCGGCCAGGGCGGCCGCGTCCTCCAATGCCTGGCAGGCGCTCTGGCCGAGGTTCGGGGTCATGGCGTGTGCCGCGTCACCGAGCAGCACGACCCGGCCATCGGTGAAGGCGGGCAAGGGCGTTGCCAGTTCGTGGATGTCGTGGTGCAGGACCGCGTCCGGCCGGGTCGCGTCCAGCAGCGCGGGGATCGGGTCGTGCCAGCCGCCGAACCGGCGGCGCATCGCGGCAAGGGTGTCCGCATGCCGTGTGCCGGGCGGCGAGTTGAGCACCGCGTGCCATTCGGCCCGGCCATCGGTGAAGGCGATGTGGCCGAACTCGGCACCCTTGCCCCAGGTCAGTTCGAAGTCGGTGCGCAACGGCACCGGATGCTCGGTGATGGCACGAAGCACTGTCGATCCGCTGTAGATGGGGCCGGGGTGACCGGGGAACAACTGGCCGCGCAGCTGGCTGTCCACTCCGTCGGCCGCCACGACCAGGTCCGCGTCCAGGACGCCCTCCTTGACCGGCACTCGCACCCGGCCGGGCTCCGAGCAGTCGACGGACATCACCTCGGCCCCGATGACCAGGCACTCGGCAGGCAGTGCCTCGCGCAGCAGGCGGTGCACCTCGGCCCGGGGGATGCCGACGATCGGCGTGCCCAGTTCGCGCTCCAGTACGGCTCCGTCCATCCGGGCCAGCCATCCGCCGCCGGGCGTGCGGGTGCCCTCGGTGTACTGGGGCCGCGCGGCAGCGCGTACTGCTTCACCGACGCCAAGGACGTCCAGCGCGCGGATGCCGTTGGCATGCAGGGAAATGCCCGCGCCCACGTCAGCCAGGACCCGAGCCCGTTCGACGACCGTCACCTCTCAGCCGATCCGGCGCAGGCCGATCGCCGCGGCCAGCCCGCCGATGCCTCCCCCGACCACCACCGCACTGCCGCCCATGCCAGCCCCTATCCTGCCGCCCTGTCGAATCGCTTCTACAGATGTAGAAGGAGGGTAGCGCCGGCTTCTACAGGTGTAGAAATGGGGGGTGCCCGACGAACGACGTACCGTCCTTGCCGACACGGCCATCGCAGTGCTCGCCGAGACCGGGATGCGAGGACTGACCCACCGCGCGGTGGACCGGGCGGCGGGCCTGCCGCCCGGCACCACCTCCGCCTACTTCCGCACCCGTCAGGCACTTCTCACCGCACTGGTCCGGCGCCTGGTCGCCCTCGATCAGGCGGAACTCCAGGAAATCGGGAGCCGGACACCGGTACCGCAGAGCGCCGAGGAACTGGTAGCCGGGATCGCCGCCTTCCTCGAACAGCGACTTACGGGAGAGGGACGACGACGCTCTCTCGCGCGCTACGCGTGTGCCATCGAGAGCGTGCATCACCCCGAACTGCGGGAGATCCTCGTGCCGCGGCACAACGCAGGGCGGCAAGTCGTAAGCGACTTTCTGACCGCGCATGGCGTCGCGGGCGTCGAGGATCGCACCGTCACGTTGCTGACCTGCATCGACGGACTGGTTTTCGATCGTCTGGTGGGCGGCGGAACCGTCTCGGACCAGGAGATCCGTGGTCTGGTGGCGGCGGCGCTGCGATAGGCCACAGTCGTCGACGATGCTGCACCTTGCCCCAAATATTAGTTAGTGCTAATTTTTCGTGGTGGCCGAACCTTATGAGCTGCGGTTCTTTGAAGATGTGCTGGACTGGATCAAGACGCTTGCCAAGGAGGACCCGGACAGCCACCTTCATGTGATAGCTGCTCTGGAACGGCTCCAGGAGGTGGGTCCGGCGCTCCGCCGTCCGACGGTCGGTGCGATCGAGAAAAGCTGCTACCGGAACATGCGGGAACTGCGTCCGCGCAGCGGCGGGACAGTGAGCATCCGGATGCTGTTCGTCTTCGACCCCGAACGGCGTGCCATCTTTCTGGTGGCGGGCAACAAGGCGGCCGGGCGGCAGTGGGCAGCCTGGTATCCCAGAGCGATCAAGGAAGCGGACGACAAGTACACCGCTTACCTTGAAGCGCTGGAGCAGGAGAAGAAGGAGGGACAGGGCAGATGAAACTCGGCACCATGGCCGACCTGACGGCCGACATCACCCCCGAGAAGCGTGAGCGTATCGACGCCATCAAGGCGGAGCTGGTCGACGCCGAGCGGGGACATGAACTGGCCGCTCTCCGAAAGGCCCAGGGCTTCACGCAGGTTCAGGTCGCCAAGGCCATGGGGGTCACCCAGGGGCGGGTCAGCCAGATCGAGCGGGGTCTCGCCCGCCTGGACACCTCGACCATGGCCGCATACCTGCACGCGATCGGCGGCGAGCTGACCATAACGGCCACGGTAGGAAACCTCTCCGTGAAGCTGTAGGAGGCGGAACCACCGGCTGAATGGGGTGACCGGCGAACGCCTCTCCGTGGTGGGAAACGATCTACGTGAGCGTGGGAAGCGATCAGTACCGACGGGGGGATTCGCCCTGGCTACGGACTTCCGTCGGTGCCCCACCATGGAGCACCGACGAAAGTGCTCTGGCTGCACCGACGGAATGGGCGGCATCGCGATGGCGATGCCGCCCATTCCTGTTTTGCTTGATCGGCTCTCGGGGTGCGCGCTCTGTGAGGAAGGTCTCAGCGCTGGGTGATGTGGCCCGAGGGGGCCCGGGCGCTCAGGGGCCGGGTCCTGCGGCGCCGGGTGGAGGCCGTCGGCGGCGTCGTCGGGTGGGCCGTCGGCAGTGCGGTCGGGTGGGCCGTCGGCGGCGGCGTCGGGGCTGTGCGCGTGCATGTCAACGCTGGGCTTGTTCCGGCCGGTGATGGTCATGAGGGCGACGACCAGGTCGGCGGGCGCCTCGGTGCGCGAGGCCTCCGGGGGCGTCGCAGGTGTCGTCATAGCCAGCCACGTTGTGCGGCTTTGATGCCTGCTTCGAAGCGGCTGGAGGCGCTGAGGCGTTCCATGATCGAGGCGACCTGTCGCCGGATCGTGCGATCGGTGAGGCCGAGGCGCTGTCCGGCCGCTTCGTCGGTGAGGCCGGTGCCGAGCAGGCGCAGGAGTTCGCGTTCATGGTTGGTGAGGCCGGCCCGAGGGTCGTCGGGGCACGTGGACCCGAGGGGTACGGCTGTGTTCCAGGCCTGCTCGAAGAGTTCGAGCAGGGCGGTGACGATGCCGGGCTCGGTGACGTGCAGTGCGCCTTTGCGGTTGTCGGCGGGGTCGGTCGGCACCAGGGCGTGGACGCGGTCGACGATCACCATGCGCTGGGGGACGGTGGGGGCGGTGCGGACTTCTCCGCCGTGGCTGAGCAGCGTGTGCGCGTAGGTGGCTATGTGGGTGTGGCGGCGGGCGTGTTCCTGGTACAGAGCGCGCAGGGTGACGCCGCGGCCGAGGGCGGAGAGGTCATGGTCGCGTCCGGCGTCGAGGTCGTCGGGGCGCTGGATGCCGGGTTGGACGCCGATGATCTCGGTGTGGGCATTGCGGCACAGGCGTTCCAGCCGGTTGTGGATGGCGTCCATGCCCAGCAGGCGTTCGCCGTGGGTGGAGCGGTGCTGGGCGCGATCGGCGACCATGCGAGTGACCGCCGCGCGGGATGCGGCCAGTTGGGCCTGCCGCGCTGCGAGTTCGGCCTCCTGGCGGGCGACGATGTCGGCCAGGCCGATGTCGGGGTCGACGGCCCGCATCTGTCCGGGGTGCTCGCTGGACGCGCGAACCAGCATCAACTGGCCTAGTTCGTCGAGGCAGTTGTGGACTTGTGTGGGCGAGAGGCCGCATACGTCAGCGATTTGGTCGACACCGTGGTCAGGGTGGTCGAGCATCGCCTGGTAGACGTCCGCGGCGTCGTTGCTCACTCCGAGTGCTTGCAGCATGCCCCCGTGGTCCCCCTTCTGAACGCCGCCCCCCGGCCGCGCGTCGGGGCTCATGATTCCAACCCTCAGCACCCCCGTTCAAGATTATTTCAGCCACGCGTGTCGGAGTCGTACAGACGGTCGATCGGCAGTGGCGTGCAGGTAGGTCGGCGAGACGTGGCACCGAGAAGGGGGCGAATCTGGCCAAATGGGGCGGGGTCGCATGTCCTGATCCGGATAGGCCCTGTTCAGGACTCCCGGAAAGCCTTCCTACGGGTTTTGGCCGAGGGGAAGCTGTTCATCGCCGGAACGGGACAGCCCGAACGGCAGCCGGGCCAAGCGTCAACCGCGGGACGCGAGACCGGCTGGGGACACCTCGCCATGTCAGTACGAAAGGAACGGTCACCATGATCCGCACGTGTTTCGCCAAGGCCACCGCGGTCGCCGCTCTCATGCTCGGCGTCACCGTGCTCCTGGCTCCCGCCGCGGTCGCGGTCGTACCCGCCGCCCCGGCGGCGGTCGCCCTGGCTCCCGCTCCCCCGGTGGACAGCACGAACACCGGTACCTGGGGCGGCTGAGTGCCGCATGGACATCGTCTACACCAGCCTGAACCGTCGCGGCAGGGTCCCTGCCGACCCGACGAGCGAGGTGGCCGAGGTGCTGGGCGCCCTGTGGGCCCACACGACACGCGAGGACGGTTTGGAGCACGCCTCCGGGCGTGCTGAGCAAGACCGTGTCGATCTGCTGGTGTATCTGCTCACTCTCGATCCGGCCGCGCCCGGTTTCCGCAGCGCGACCTGCCGCATCAACGCCCTGCTTCACCGTTGCCATGCGGCTTCACCGCTGATGCGGCACCGCTATCTGCCGCCGGAGATGTCGGCGTAGTCGCGCCGGCGGCCTCGACCGACAACTGCCGCGACCGGATCGGGCAGGTCGGCCGCTGTTCGCGCGGAACAGTCCCAACGACGTGGAATCCGCGCCTTCCCATGCGCCTGCCCTCCGAGTGAGGCGGCCAGAACACACGACCGGTCGGGGCCTTGGGACGGCCTGACCACGGCCGGCCCGTCGGCCGGCCATCCGAAGAACATCAGGCGAAGCGAGGTGCGATGTCGAATCAGCCCGACAACCCCCAGGCCAGTTTTCATGTCGTCGTCAACGATGAGGGCCAGTACTCGATCTGGCCCGGGCCGGCGGACGTCCCGGCCGGATGGACGGTGTGCCACGGTGCGGCCGACCGCTCCTCCTGCCTCGAGTACATCACCACGCACTGGACCGACATGCGTCCGCTGAGTCTGGTGGCACACATGACCCAGGCTTCCGCCGACGGTCGGGGAGAGCCACGGTGACCTCGAGAGTGACGTCATCACGTCTGGAGGCGATGTCCCCGGCGAAGCGCGCGCTTCTGGCGAAGCGTCTTGCCGGCGGCGGGGGCCCCGGTGCCGCCGGTGTGCCGGTGGCCGGGGCGCAGCCCCGGCCGCTCTCCCCCGACCAGAAGCGCGGACCGCTCAGCTTCGCCGAAGAGCGCTTCTGGATCGCGTACGCCTTCGAGGGGCAGTCGTCCGCGTATCACGTGCCGGTCACCCTGCACCTGAGAGGGACCCTGTCCGTGCCCGCCCTCACACAGGCCCTGCGGACACTGACCGTCCGGCACAGCATCCTGCGTACGCGCTACCCGGTCGGGCCCGAAGGCGAACCGGTCGCGGTCGTCAGCGACCCCGGGCCTGTCGACCTGCCGTGCCGGGACGTGACGGGGGACGTGTGGGAGCTGATCGACCGCGCCGCTGCCGTGCCGTTCGACCTGGAGGAGGACGCGCCGATCCGCACGGTGCTGTTCAGGGTCTCCGACGACGAGCACTATCTGCACCTCACGCTGCACCACATCGTCACGGACGCCTGGTCGACCAACATCCTGCTCCAGGAGCTGACGACCGCGTACACCCTGCATCTGCGCGGCGAGCGGCCCGGGCTTCCCGAGCTCACGGTCCAGTACCGCGACCACGCACGCCGGCAGCGCGCCCGGGCCGAGCCGTTCGCCGGGCAGCTGGCCTACTGGCAGGAGACCCTGGACGGCGCTCCGCGTGATCTGGGGCTGCCCACCGACCGGCCCAGGCCGGCGGAGCACCGGCCCCTGGTCCCGGGACGCTGTATCACCACCGTGATTCCGGCCGGTCCGGCCCTCCAGCTGACCCGGCGTACCGGGGCGACCCTGTTCATGGTGGCGCTCGCTGCCTACGCGGCGGTCCTGGGCCGCCGCGCGGGCCGTGAGGACGTGGTGGTCGGAACGCCGGTGGCGGGCCGGACCGACCCCGCGGCCGATCCGTTGATCGGCTGTTTCATCAACACGCTCGCGATGCGGACGGATCTGTCCGGCGACCCCACCGTCGCCGAGCTGCTCTCCCGGGTGCGAGAGCGCACGCTCCACGCCTACGAGAACCAGGACGTGCCGTTCCAGCAGGTCATGGAGTGCGTGGGCCGGCGTACCGACGGCCGCAAGGCGCTGTTCCAGGCTTGGCTGGCACTGCAGAACGTTCCCGACGCGCCGCTGGAGATGGGCGGCCTCGCGGTCGAGGAAGCGGCCGACGTCGTGGAGGCGACGAAATTCGACCTCACCTTCCATCTGCTCCCGGCCGGGGACCGGCTGGAACTTCGTGTCGAGTACGACACCTCGCTCTTCGAGGAGGAGTCGGTGCGCGGACTGGTCGCGGAGTTCAGCGCCTTCCTCACGGCCGCCGCGGCCGACCCGGACCGACGGCTGTCCGAGACCGCGACTCATCCATCCGATCTGGAGGTTCTCCAGTGGCGGTAACCGCCAAGCCGGGCTCGCTCTTCCGGCACCGAAGCTTCTTCCTGCTGTGGTCCAGTCAGTCCATCTCGTTCCTCGGCACGCAGATCACCTATGTCGCGCTCCCCCTGACCGCGGTGCTGGTTCTGGACGCGACGGCCATGGAGTCCGGGCTGGTGGGGGCGCTGGAGAAGCTGCCGTTCCTCCTGTTCGGCCTCTTCGTCGGCGTGTTCGTGGACCGCCGGGCCCGACGGCCGATCCTCATCTGGACCAACGCCATCCGGTTCGCCGCGCTGGCCTGGATCCCGTTCGCCTACATCCTGGACATGCTGACCATGGGACAGCTGTTCCTGGTGGTCTTCGTCGTCGGCACGATGACCGTCTTCTTCGAGATCGCCTATCCGTCCTATGTCCCCGGCCTGGTCGGCCGAGAGCGGCTCATGGAGGCGAACGGGAAGCTCCAGGTGTCGGAGTCGGTGGCG
Source organism: Streptomyces sp. NPDC007929 (assembly GCF_042959065.1). Taxonomy (NCBI): domain Bacteria; kingdom Bacillati; phylum Actinomycetota; class Actinomycetes; order Kitasatosporales; family Streptomycetaceae; genus Streptomyces; species Streptomyces sp. NPDC007929. The sequence continues at coordinate 311,113 of NZ_JBIBKD010000005.1, forward strand.
GAGGTCGCCGGCCCCGGCACCGCCGGAGTGCTGATCAGCACCCTGAGCGCACCCGTGGTGATCCTCCTGGACGCCGTGAGCTACGCCGTTTCCGCCCTGACCTTGCTGAAGCTGCCGCCGGACGAGGCCCCGCAGGCCCCGAAGGACGATCGCACAGCGCCCTCGGTGTGGGCGTCGGTGCGTGAGGGCTTCAGCGTCATCAGGCAGCACGCCCTGCTGTGCTGGTGCACGGTGGCAGCCGTCTTCACCAGCCTCTTCTTCAGCGCCGTGATGGCCGTGTACTTCCTCTTCCTCATCAAGGAAGCCAAGGTCGGAGCGGCCGAGATCGGCGTGATCACGGCCGTGGGCAGCGCCGGCGCCCTGTGCGGCGCGGTACTGGCCGACCGGTTGACCCTCCGGCTCGGCGTCGGCCCGACGCTGGTCATGTCCCTGGCGTTCCCGGCGTTGGGCTACCTGGTCCTCGCGAGCGTGCAGGGGAACTCCGTCGGGGCGGTGGCGACCGCGGCGGTCGCCAGCTTCGTCGCCCTCTTCGGCATCCCCGTCTTCGACGTGACCGTCATCAGCTTTCGGCAGGCGGTGACCCCGGACCACGTGCTCGGGCGGGTGAACGCCACGGTGCGCACCTTCGCCTGGGGCGCCCTCTCGGTGGGCTCGCTGCTCGGTGGCGCGCTCGGTACCGCGCTGGGCCTCAGGCAGGCCGTCCTGGTGTCGGCGATCGGCCTGTTCGTGCCCTCGCTGATCCTTCTTCTTTCCCCGGCTCGCCGGGTGCGCCGGCTGGACGAGGCCGCACAGGCCGCAGCCGAGCCGCAGTCCCCGCAGCCGTCTCTCCACCTCGACAAGTGAGGAACGTCATGACCGCAACGTCTCCCCTGAGCGTCCGGGGCATCCGTCGTCGGGTGGCCGTGTCCGGCACGCGGGAACTGGTGTCCGTCAGTCACAGCGAGCACTCCGTCATCTCCGTGATCGAGCCCACGGCGCCCTCCGTCGACCTCGCCCACTGGGTGCGCGCCAACCGCTCCCGTGTCGAGGGACTGCTGGGCGAGCGTGGCGCGGTGCTGTTCCGCGGCTTCTCCGTGTCCGACGCCGGGGACTTCCACGCCGTCGTCAAGTCGTGGTCCCCGGTGCTGCTCAACTACACCTACGGATCGACGCCGCGCAGCCGCGCCGACGTGGCCGGGGTGTACACGTCGACCGAATACCCTGCCGACCAGACGATCCCGCAGCACAACGAGATGGCCTACGCGCGGATCTGGCCGACCCATCTGTGGTTCTACTGCCACCAGGCCGCCGTCGCGGGCGGCGCGACCCCGCTCGCGGACAGCCGCCGGGTCGCCGCGCGCCTGGACCGCTCGCTGCTGGAGGAGTTCGCCCGGCGCGGGGTGCGTTACGTGCGCAACTACGGGACCGGCTTCGACCTGAGCTGGCAGCAGGCGTTCGAGACCGAGGACCGTACCGAGGCCGAGGCGCTGTGCCGGGCCCAGGGCATCGAGTTCACCTGGTACGGGGACGACGGGCTGCGCACCTCGCAGCTCTGCCAGGCCGTGATCGAGCACCCCGTGACCGGGGCGGAACTCTGGTTCAACCAGGCGCACCTCTTCCACACCTCCGCACTGCCCGCCGAGGTGAGCGCCGAACTGCTGGACGGTGATCCCGCGGACATCCCGCGGCAGGTCTATTTCGGGGACGGCGCGTCGATCGAGGACGCCGTGCTCGACGAGGTGCGCGCGGCCTTCGACGCCGAGACGGTGCGCGAGCCCTGGCAGGAGGGCGACGTCCTGCTGATCGACAACATGCTCGTCTCGCACGGCCGGGACCCCTACGAGGGCCCGCGCCGGGTCCTGGTGGCGATGACCGACGAGCACGACGGCTCTCAGAACGAACGTACGGGGGAATGAGAATGACCGCGGTCGAACCCGAGCAGATCGAGGGTTACCAGCTTTCGCCCCAGCAGGAGGCGGTGTACCTGCGGGAGGGTGCGCGCAACCGGGCCGAGCGCAGTGTGCGCTGCCCGTCGGGCATCGGTCCGGGCCCGCTGGCCGAGCGGCTGGCGGCACTGGTCGAGGAGCACGAGATCCTGCGGACCAGGTACGTGGATCTTCCCGGGCTGCGGCTGCCCGTGCAGGTGGTGGACGCGGCCGGGCCGGTGGATGTGGGGCCCGGACCGCTCGGCAGCACGCTGCTGCGGGCCGGTGAGCTCACGGTGGAGCACACCGGCAGTCCGGACGGCACCGTGCTGCGGCTCGGTCTGCCGCGGCTCAGCGTGGACCGTACGACCTGGAGCCTGATCACCGGGTTCCTGCTCGGCGGGGCGCCCCTCGGCGGTGACGCGCAGGCCGCGGAGGAGCGGCCGCAGTACGCCGACGTCGCCGGCTGGCTCGCCGATGAACTGGCCGTGCCGGACCCGGCCGAGGAGGCGGAGGCGACAGCGGTGGCACGGGTGGCGCTGCCGTTCCTCGTGCCGGGGCAGGGCGACCCCGACGCCGGGATCGAGACGATCACCCTGACGGTCGAGGGCCCCGTGCTCCAGCGGTTGCGCACCGCCGCCCGGGACCTCGACGTGGACGAGGCGTCGCTGTTGCTCGCCGCATGGCGGTCGCTGTACGCGCGCTACACGTACAACAGCGACGACCGGGTTCTGGTGATCACGGACGGGCGCTCCGCGGAGGGACTCGGCGGGATGCCGGGCCCGTTCGACCGCCCGGTGGTCACGCGTCTGCCCCTCGACCCGGAGGAGGCGTACGCGAGCGCCGCGCATGCCGCGGCCGGTGCCCTGCGGGACGCCGCGGCCAGGGAATGCCGGTGCGACCCGAAGACCGCCGTGGGCGGCGAGTCCGGTCCCGTCATCTCCTTCCGTCACCAGCGCGACGCCTGGGCCGCGGCCACCGAGCCCGGACTCCTCGACAGGTCCGACACGCCCGGCACGCTCCACCTGGAGTGCACCGAGGGCCCCGAGAGCCTGTTCCTGACCTTCGCGGCCGCCGGAACCCGGGTCGCCCCCGGTGACCTGGTAGCGCTCGCCGAGGCGTACGAGCAACTGCTCGCCGACGCCCTCACCGACCCCGGGCGGGCCGCGGGCACACTGCGCCTGGTGGCGGCCGGCGGGTCCGGGCCGTCGGCCGAACTCGCCGACGAGCAGGAGACGGTGCTGCGGCGCTTCCTTGAGCAGGCCGGGCGAACCCCCGATCTGGCAGCCGTGCGCGACGGCGACGAGACGCTGACGTACCGCGAACTGGCCGGGCGGGCCGAGGCGGTCGCTGCCGTGCTGCGCGCCCGGGGCGTGCGGGCCGGTGACCGCATACCCCTGCTGGCTCCGGCGTCCGCGGACACGCTGGCCGCCATGCTCGGCGTCTGGCTGGCCGGAGCGGCGTTCGCGCCCGTCGACCCCGCGTGGCCCACGGAGCGCATCGAGGCCGTGGTCGGGCAACTCGGTTCCGCGCCGGTGCTGGTGCCGCGGGCCGCCGCACAGGTGGCGCTCCGCGTGCCGTCGCTGCCCGTGCCGGACGCCGGTGCTCTGCCCGCCGGCCGCACGGTGGATCCGGTCACCGCCGAGGGCGCCGCGTACGTGATCTTCACCTCGGGTACCTCGGGGCTGCCCAAGGGTGTCGTAGTGGGCCACCGCCAGCTGGCCCATTACGCCGAGGCCGCCCTGGACCGGTTCGGGCTGCCGGACGGCGCCGGGTTCGCCGCCGTGTCCACGCTGGCCGCGGACCTCGCCTACACGGCCGTGTTCCCCACGCTCGCGAGCGGCGGCTGCGTCCATCTCTTCGACACGGACGTCGCCACCAGCCCGCGGGTGCTCGCCGAGCGGCTGCGCGCCCACCCGGTGGCCGCGCTGAAACTCGTGCCCTCGCACCTGTCCGCGCTGCTGGCCGAGGCCGACGACCCGCGGGAGCTGCTCCCGCGCGAGGTGCTGGTGCTCGGCGGCGAGCCACTGCCGCGCGCCCTGCTCGACCGGCTCCGCGACATCGCCCCGGAACTGCGGGTGTTCAACCACTACGGGCCTACGGAGACCACCATCGGAGCCTCGTGCCTGCCGCTGGAGGCGGCGGTCGACGAGCGGTGTTCCTCGGTGCCGGTGGGTAGCGGCCTCGGCCGGAACACGCTGACCGTCGTCGACGCCGACGGGCGGCCGGTGCCGCCGTGGTGCCCCGGCGAGGTGCTGATCAGCGGCCCCGGCGTCGCCCTCGGCTATCTGTCCGAACTGGACGAGGGCCGCACCGGTTTCGGCCGTCCCGGTGACGAGGGGGGCTACCGGTCCGGCGATGTCGGCCGACTGGTGCCCGGCTTCGGCGTCGAGATCATCGGCCGCCTCGACGACCAGGTCAAACTGCGCGGTTACCGGCTCCAGCTCGGGGAGGTCGAGGCGCTGCTGCACCGGCAGACCGGCGTGCGCGCCGCGGCCGTGGCCGCCCGTACCGACGAGAACGGCCTGGTGTCGCACCTCGACGCCTACGTCGTGGGGGCCGAGGAGGGAGGCGCCCCGTCGGTCGCGGAGCTGCGGAAGGCTCTCGGGGACGAGCTTCCCGCGGCCCTGGTCCCGAGCGGATGGCAGGTCCTGGAACGGCTGCCGCTGACCCGCAACGGCAAACTCGACCGCAAGGCCCTGGCACCGGTGCAGGCGCAGCGCACCCGGGCCGGCCGCCCGCGCGACGCCGTCGAGCAGCGTCTCCTCGTGCTGTGGTCAGAGGTGCTGGGCTTGGACGGCATCGCGCCCGAGGACGACTTCTTCGAGCTCGGCGGACACTCGCTGCGCGCCATCAAGCTGATCTCCCGCACCAACGCCGCCTTCGGCTGCCGGCTTCCGATGTCCTCGATCTTCAAGGCGCGGACCGTCGCGACCATGGCCGAGCTGGTGCGCGGCAGCGACGCGCAGGACAGCAACCTGGTGCCGCTGCGGCACGCCGAGGGCGCCGCCCCGGTCTTCTGCATCCACCCCGGTGGCGGCAGCACGCTCAGCTACTGGGAACTCGCCCGCCTGCTCCCGGCCGGCCGGCCCGTGCTCGGCGTCGAGTCCTGGGGGCTGCACGGCCGGCCGCCGCACGGGGACTTCCGGGAGATGGCCGAGAGCTACGCGGAGACGATCGCCGCGGCCTGCGACGAGCCGCCGGTCCTCATCGGCTGGTGCTACGGCGGACTGATGGCGCTGGAGACGGCCCGGGCCCTGCGCCGCAAGGGCTGCGAGGTGGCCCGTTTGGTGATCGTCGACTGCCCGGCTCCCGGCTACGGCGAGGAGGACGAGGCCGGTGACGCGCCGCAGCCCCTGACCGAGTCGGTCCTGGTCGGCCGCTTCGCCTGGCACTACGAACTCCAGCTGCCCGACGAGCTGCCCTCGGGGCCCGCGGCGTACGACCTGCTCCTGGAGGCCATGCAGAGCAACGGTCATCTGCCGCCGACCGCCGGCGGGGAGGAGCTGCGCACGCTGTTCGACGTGTACGCCTCGAACATGACCGCGCTGGAAGGGCTCCGCGAGGACATGGACGACAGCACCAGGACTCCCGACTACCCCGTCCTGCTGGTCCGTGCCGAGCCCGCCGGCGAGCCGCAGGACGAGGACCGGAGCTGGGGCTGGCGTGCGCTGGCCGGGCCCCGCCTCTCGTTCGCCTCCGTCGACGCGGACCACCACGGCATCATGCGCGCGCCCGAGGTCGGCGAGCTCGCCGACCTGGTGACGCGGGCCATCGAGGAGCCCACGGCACAGGGACGGGGCAACTGTGACTGAACGTCAGCAGCCCGCCGAGCCGTCCGCGCTCCGTCTGCCGGCGGACCGGGTGCCCTCCGCCGAGCGCCGCCGCGGCGCGCAGTCCCTCACGTTCACCCTGAGCCCGGCCACGGCTCGCCGCCTCGACGAGGTGAGCGGGGCGCACGGAGTCACCCGCGCCACGACACTCCTCGCCGTGTTCCAGCTCGTCCTGGGCCGGTACGCGGGGGTGCGGGACGTCGGCGTCGAGGTACAACTGCCGTCGGACGCCCTCTCGGGCCCCTGCGCTCAGGTCGTCACGGCGCGCTGGGAGGACGGGCAGAGCTTCGCGGAGTTCCTGCGCCGGGTGGGCGCGTGCGTACCGGCGGCTCCCGGGCCGTCCGACGGGCCCGGCACCGTGCCGTCGTTCCGGACCGAGGACCTGTCCGTGGCCTGGGAGGCGGAGCCGGCCGAGGACGCGGGGCCGGGCGCGCTGCACGGTACGGCGGTGTACGACGGTGACCTGCTCGACCGCACGACCGTCGAACGGCTTGCCGGGCACTATCTGACCTTGCTCGCAGCGGCGCTGGCCACGCCCGTGGCACGCCTCGCGGACCTGGCGCACACCACGCCCGCGGAGCGTGCGCTGCTGGCCGCGTGGGGCACCGAAGAAGGCGCGGCCCGCGCCGAGAACGTGGTGACCGCCTTCCGGGCCCGGGCCGAGGCCACCCCGGACGCCGTCGCGCTGGCCTACGGCGAGGAGACCCTCAGCTATGCCCGGCTCCGGGAACGCGCGGCGCACCTGGCGCACCTGCTCACCGAGCGCGGCGTGGGGCCGGAGAGCGTGGTCGGCCTCGCCATGGAGCGGTCGGCGTCGCTCGTCGTCGCCATGCTCGGCGTCCTCACCGCGGGTGCGGCGTACGTGCCGCTGGACCCGGGACACCCTGAAGCGCGGCTGGCGTTCATGGTGGAGGACAGCGGGGCGTGCCTCGTGCTCGCCGACCGGGACGTCGACTTCGCCGGCGGGGTGCCGGTCCTGCGGGCCGACACACTGCCCGCACCGCGTCCCGTCCCCTCCCGGGCCTTGGGGCAGGCGCCCGCGGTGCATCCGGAGCAGCAGGCGTGTGTGCTCTACACCTCCGGATCCACCGGCCGCCCCAAGGGCGTCGCGATCACCCACCGGGGGATCGTGCGCCTCGTGTGCGACGCGGACTACCTCGGCTTCGGGCCCTCCGACGTCGTCGCGCAGGTGGCCAACACCTCCTTCGACGCGGCCACCTGGGAGGTCTGGGGCGCGCTGCTGAACGGCGCCCGGCTGGTCGGGATCAACAAGGACGAGGTGCTCACGCCCGGCCTGCTCCGCGCCCGTGTCGAGGAGCACGGCGTCACCGCGATGCTGCTCACCACCGCCCTCTTCCACCGGTGCGTGGACACCGAGCCGGCCATGTTCGCCTCGCTGCGCACCCTCTTCTTCGGCGGCGAGGCGGCGGACCCGCGGCGGGTGCTGGCCCTGCGCTCTGCCGTGCCCGGGCTGCGGCTGGTGAACGCGTACGGCCCCACCGAGGGCACCACCATCGCCGGCACGTACGACGTCGTGGATCCGGTGCCGGACGCGGTCCGTGTGCCCATCGGCCGGCCCATCGCCGGCACCCGTCTGCACGTGCTCGACCCGTACGGTCGGGAGTCCGGCATCGGCGTGCCCGGCGAGCTGTACATCGGCGGGGCGGGCATCGCGCGCGGCTACGTCGGACGGCCCGACCTGACCGCGGAGCGGTTCGTGCCGAGCCCGTTCGGGGTGGGTGAGCGCCTGTACCGTACCGGTGACGTGGTGCGCTGGCGCGAGGACGGTGCGCTCGAGTACCTGGGCCGCGCCGACACGCAGGTGAAGATCCGGGGCGTGCGTATCGAGCCCGACGAGATCGCCGGGGTGCTCTCCACGCACCGGGACGTGCGGGCGTCCGTCGTCGACGTCCAGGGCGCGGACGGCTCCGAGCGGCTCGTCGCGTACGTCGTGCCGCGGGGCGAGCGGCGGGCCACGCCGCGCGAGCTGCGCGCGTACGCCGCGTCCCGGCTGCCCGAGGCGATGGTGCCCGCCAGGTACGTCACGCTGCCGGAACTGCCGGTCACCCCGAACGGCAAGCTGGACCGCCGCGCCCTGCCCGTGCCGTCGGACGAGGACGGTGTGCAGGCCGAGACGTACGTCGCGCCGCGCGGCGCGACCGAGGAACTCGTCGCGCAGGTCTGGGGCGACCTCCTGGGCGTCCCGAGGATCTCCGCCCAGGACGACTTCTTCGCGCTCGGCGGTCACTCCCTCCTCGCGACGCAGGCCGTCGCACGCGTCGCCGCACGGCTCGGCGTGGAACTCGGCGTCCGCGCGGTCTTCGAGGCGCCGACGGTCGAGGGGTTCGCCGCGCGCGCCGCGGCGGCCCGCCGCGCGGACACCCACCTGCCCGTCGCCGCCACCGGCGACGGCCCGCACGCGCTGTCCTTCGCCCAGCGGCGCCTGTGGTTCCTGGACCGGCTGGCCCCGGGCAGCCCGCTGTACAACGTGCCGCTGGTGCTCGCCGTCGACGGTCCGCTCGACGTGGCCGCTCTCGGCGAAGGGGTCCGGGAGCTGGTACGGCGGCACGCCTCGCTGCGCACCCGGCTCGTGGCGGACGGCGACGAGCCGCTCCAGGTGGTCGACGCGGACGCGGAACTACCCCTCCGGGTCGAGGACCTGCGGCAGCTGCCGGAGGCGCTGCGCGAGCGTGAGGCCGACGAGCGCGCGCGGCGCGAGGCCGAAGAGCCCTTCGATCTGGCCCGTGGGCCGTTGGCCCGGGTCCGTCTGCTGCGCCTCGCCGAGGAGCGTCATCGGCTGCTGCTCACGATGCACCATGCCGTCTCCGACGGCTGGTCGGTGGGGGTCCTGATCCGCGACCTCGGCGCGCTGTACGCGGCGGCGCGGGACGGCGCGGCGGCGGTCCTGCCGCCCCTCCCGGTCCAGTACGCGGACTACGCGCGGTGGCAGCGGCGCTTCCTGGACGCCGGCGCGCGCGACGAGCAACTCGTGTACTGGAAGGAGCGTCTCGCGGGGGTGCCGGCAAGTCTCGACCTGCCGGTCGACCGCCCGCGTCCCGCCGTACCCCGGAACTCGGGGGAGGCGTTCCCGCTGCGGCTGACCCCTGAGCTCACCGAGCGCCTCGGCGAGGTGAGCCGGGCGCACGGCGTGACCCGTTTCATGACGCTCCTGGCCGTGTTCCAGCTCCTCCTGGGCCGGTACGCGGACGCGCGGGACGTCAGCGTCGGCACACCGGTGTCCGGGCGCACCCGCCCGGAGTTCGAGGAGCTCGTCGGCTTCTTCGTGAACACGCTGGTGCTGCGCACGTGCTGGGAGGACGGGCTCACCTTCGCGGAGTTCCTCGCCCGGGTGCGGGAGACCACGCTGGGTGCCTACGAGCACCAGGACGTGCCGTTCGAGCAGATCGTGGAGGCGGTACGGCCGCCACGTGACCCGAGCCGGACGCCGTTGTTCCAGGTGATGCTGGCGATGCAGAACGCCCCCGCGGGCACCACGGCGCTGCCCGGCCTGACCGTGTCACTGCGCGAAGGCCCGGTCAGGGTCGCCAAGTTCGACCTGACCGTGGCGTGGGAGGAGGCGTCGCTGGACTCCGGCGAACTGTGCGGTTCGGTCGAGTACGACGTCGACCTCTTCGACCGCGCGACGGTCGAGCGGATGATGCGGCACTACGTCATGCTGCTCGGCTCCGCGCTCGCCGCGCCGGACGCCCGCCTGACCGAACTGGAGATGATCGGCGCCGAGGAACTCACCGCCCTGGTCGGGCCGGTGGCCGAGGCGCCCCGGCGGCCGGACGCCACACTGCACGGGCTCGTGGACGCCGCGGCCGCCCGTACGCCGGAGTGCACGGCACTGGTGCAGGGCCAACGGTCGATCGGCTACGCGGAGCTGCGCGAGCGCTCGGACGCCGTGTGCGCGTATCTGCGCGCGCACGGGGTGGGCGCCGGTGACACGGTCGTCGTGCGGATGGACCGCTGCCTGGCGTGGCCCGCCGCACTGCTCGGCGTGCTCAAGGCGGGCGCCGCGTACGTCCCCGTCGACCTGGGCACGCCGCCGGAACGCCTCGGTCACGTGCTGCGTGACGCGCGGGCCGCCCTGGTCCTCGGGTCGCGCGCGGACGGCGCGCCACCGCGGGTGACGGTGCCCTTCGCCGCGGTGGAGGACGCCTTCGAGGCCGGGGCCGACCTGCCCGCCGGGGAGCACGCCGCGCATGCCGCGGCGACCGCGTACGTGCTGTACACCTCCGGCACGACGGGCCGCCCGAAGGGTGTGTGCGTCAGTCACGCGAACCTCGTGCACACGCTGGAGGCGGTCGCGGAGCGGTACGGACTCGGCGCGGAGGACCGAGTCCTGCAGTTCGCGTCGCTCACCTTCGACGTGGCGGCGGAGGAGCTCTTCGCGAGCCTCGTCCGCGGCGCGACCGTCGTCCTGCTGCCGACGGGGCCTGTGCCCGGCATCGCCGAGCTGACGTCCCTGGCCCGGCGGGAACGCCTTTCGGTGCTCAACCTGCCGGGGTCGTACTGGCACGAGTGGGTGTCCGCCCTGGACCGGCACCCGCCGGCGGCGTGCGACGCGCTGCGCCTGGTGATCGTCGGCAGTGAACGTGTCGACGGCGGCAAGCTCGCCGAGTGGCAGGCCGTCGCGCCCGCGCACATTCGCCTGCTCAACGCCTACGGTCCGACCGAGACGACGATCACGGCGACCGTCCACGAGCCGTCCGCCACAGCGGTGCCGGGGCGGGCGCCGGGCGGCACCGTACCGATCGGCAGGCCGCTGCCCGGGGTGCGCGCCTATGTGCTGGACGCCGCGCTGCGGCCGGTTCCGCGGGGGGTGCCCGGCGACCTGTACCTCGCGGGCCCCGGCGTCTCGTACGGCTATCTCGGCGACCCCGGACGTACCGCCGGGTCCTTCCTGCCGGACCCCTGGGGGCGGCCCGGCGAGCGCATGTACGCCACCCAAGACCGTGCCCGCTGCGGCGCCGACGGCGAACTGGAGTTCCTCGGACGCGCCGACGACCAGATCAAGCTGCGCGGCTTCCGCATCGAACTCGGCGAGATCGAGGCCGCCCTCGCCACGCACCCGGGGGTGCGGGACGCGGCGGCGGTGCTGCGCGAGGACATCCCCGGCCGGCCCGAGCTCGTGGGATACGTGGCGCTCACCGACGCCACGTCGGAGGCGGGGCTGCGCGCGCACCTGGAGCGGCGGCTGCCGGGCTACATGGTGCCCACCGCGATCGTCACGCTCGACCGGCTGCCCCGCAACGAGCGCGGCAAGACCGACCGGCGCGCCCTGCCGGCCCCCACCCGCCCGGAGCGGCCGACCGCGGTGCCGGACGCGCCCATGGGTGAGGTGGAGCGTGTGGTCGCCTCGATCTGGCGGGAGATCCTCGCCGCCGAGCACGTCGGCGTGGACGACAACTTCTTCGAACTGGGCGGCCACTCGCTCCTCGTGGTGCGGGTGCAGTCGCGGCTGACCGAGACGCTCGGCACGACGGTGCCGGTGGTCGACCTGTTCCGGTTCCCGACGGTGCGCTCCCTCGCCCGGCACCTCGCCGGCGAGGTGCCCACGGCGGCAGCGGGCGGCGAGGGGCGCCGTCGCGCCGCCGCCCGGCGGCAGCGGCAGGGGGCTCGGGCGGCGAGGACCAGGAGGCAGACGACATGAGACCGCAGGCGCTGCGGACGGATGTGCGGCCACCGATGACGGACTACTTGGAGACAGAAGCGATGAGCAGCGAAAATCACCTGCCCGCCGGCGCCGTTGCCGTCGTCGGCATGGCCCTCAGGGTCCCCGGCGCGGACTCGCCGGACGCCTTCTGGCGCAACCTGCGCGACGGCGTGGACAGCGTCACGACGCTCACGGACGAGGAACTCCTCGCCGATGGCGCGGCCCCCGAGGACCTCGCGCACCCGGATCATCGTCCGGCGCTCGGCGTCCTCGAAGCGATGGACCGCTTCGACGCCCGGTTCTTCGGGTTCTCCCCGCGCGAGGCCCAGATGCTCGATCCGCAGGCCCGGATCTTCCTGGAGTGCGCCTGGGAGGCCCTGGAGCACGCGGGCCGGCCCTCGGACGCGACCGACGCGGTCACCGGCGTCTACGCGGGTGTGGGGGAGAGCGCCTATCTGCGCCACAACCTCCTGGCCCACGACGGCCTCGTCGAGCGCATCGGCGCCTTCCAGACCTCCATCGGCAACGACAAGGACTTCGTGCCGACCCGGGTCTCCTACAAGCTGAATCTGCGCGGCCCGAGCGTCAGCGTGCAGACCGGCTGTTCCACCTCGCTGGTGGCGGTGCACACCGCGTGTCAGGCCCTGATCGGCGGCGAGTGCGATGTCGCACTCGCCGGCGGGGCGACCGTCGTCCCGCACCGGCGCGGTTACCGGTACGAGGAGGGCGGCGTCCTGTCCGCCGACGGCCGCTGCCGTGCCTTCGACGCCACCGCGTCCGGCACCGTGCCGGGCAGCGGTGCCGGTGTCGTGGTCCTCAAGCGCCTCGCGGACGCCCTCGCGGACGGCGATGTCATCCACGCCGTGATCCGCGGTTCCGCGATCAACAACGACGGCGACCGCAAGGTCGGCTTCACCGCCCCGAGTGTCGAGGGACAGGCCGACGTGATCGCGGAGGCCCTCGACGTCGCGGAGGTCGATCCGGCCACCGTGTCGTACGTGGAGGCCCATGGCACCGGCACGCAGCTCGGCGACCCCATCGAGGTGGCCGCCCTCAAGCATGCCTTCGCCGACGCGGGCGCCGCGCACCGCTGCGCCCTCGGCTCGGTGAAGACCAACATCGGCCACCTCGATACCGCCGCGGGCGTGGTCGGCCTGATCAAGACGGTGCTGGCGCTCAAGGCCCGGGAGCTGCCGCCGTCCCTCCACTACACCGAGCCGAACCCGCAACTCGGCCTGGACGAGGGCCCGTTCCACGTCAACGCGGTCCTCACGCCGTGGCGCGGCGACCTGCTGCGCGCCGGCGTCAGCTCGTTCGGCATCGGCGGCACCAACGCCCATGTGATCCTCGAGGAGGCGCCCGAGCGCTCCGCCGCCGGACCGGGGCGCGCCCGGCAGGTCCTGCCCCTCTCGGCCGCCACGGCCACCGCGCTCGACAGCGCCGCCGCGGAACTCGCCGCCCATCTGCGGGCGCACCCGGGGCAGCGTCTCGACGAGGTGGCGTACACGCTGCAGCGCGGCCGCTGGACCCTGCCGTACCGGCGTTTCGTGGTGGCCGGTGACACGGAGGAGGCGGCCGAGGCGCTGAGCGGGCCCGCCCCGGCGCGCCCGGCCGAGCCCGAGACGGACCGGGACCGCGAGGTCGTGTTCGCCTTCCCGGGGCAGGGCGCACAGCGCGTCGGCATGGGGCTCGCCCTGTACGAGCGCGAGCCGGTCTTCCGGGCGGAGGTCGACCGGGCCGCCGAGATCCTCCTCCCGGTCCTCGGCGAGGACCTGCGCCGCCTGCTGTACCCCGGTGAGGCGGAGCGGGAGGCCGCCCAGGACAAGCTCCGGCGGACCGAGTACGCGCAGCCCGCTCTCTTCGTCGTGGAGCACGCCCTCGCCCGGCTGTGGATGTCCTGGGGCATCCGGCCGGCGGCCATGCTCGGACACAGCCTCGGTGAGTTCGTGGCCGCGTGCCTGGCGGGCGTCATGGCGTACGAGGACGCGCTGCGGCTGGTCGCCGTCCGCGGCCGGCTGATGCAGGGCGCACCCGCCGGCGCGATGGCGGCCGTGCCGCTTCCGGAGGCCGAGGTCCTGCCGCTGCTCGGCGCGGAGGTGGCCCTCGCCGCGGTGAACGGTCCGCGCGAGTGCGTGGTGTCCGGTCCCTTCGAGGCGGTCGCCGCCGTCGAGGAGCGCCTCGCTGAGCGCGGCGTCACCACGAAGCGGTTGCGCACCTCGCACGCCTTCCACTCGCGGATGATGGACGACGCCGCCGACGCGTTCGAGGCGGAGGTCGCACGCGTCGCGCTGGTGGCCCCCCGGATCCCCTTCGTGTCCGACGTGACCGGCGCGTGGATCACCGACGAGGAGGCCACGAGCCCGGCCTACTGGGCCCGCCACCTGCGTTCCACGGTGCGGTTCGGTGACGGGCTGCGCACGGTGTGCCGTCCCGGCGCGACGCTGCTCGAGGTCGGCCCGGGCCAGGTCCTGACGGGCCTGGTGCGCGGCGCGAGCGACCTGCACGGGGCGGTCGCCTCGCTGCCGGCGGCCGGTCCCGACACCGACGCCGAGACGGAGGTGCTGACCGCCGCCGGAGAGCTCTGGCGCCTGGGCGCGCCCCTGGTGTGGGAGGCGCTGCACGGCGAGCAGACGCCGTCGCGCACCGTGCTCCCGACCTACCCCTTCGAACGCGAGCGGTACTGGGTCGATCCGCCGCGCGGAACCCGCACGGCGCGCGCCAACCCGGACGGCCTGGCGGTGCGGGGCTTCCGCCGGGTGGGCCCGGCGGCGCCCGCGGGGGCCCGGGACGGCGCGGCACCGGCCGCCTGGCTGCTGGTCACGGGCCCGGCCGGTGCTCCCGGCGGCCTCGCCGAGCGCCTGCGCGGCACGCACCGCCGGGTGCTGGAGGTCCCGGCCGGTGCCGTCGGCACCCAGGAACACTGGGAGCGGGTCCTCGGCTCTTCGCTCCCCGCGGACGAGCGGATCGAGGGGGTGCTCCACGCGGCGCTGCTCGGCACCGGCACCGAGGGGCGCGCCGATGGCACAGCGGAGGAGCTGGAGTCGCTGGAACGGGCCCTCGCGGCCCGGGGGGACGACGCCGCGCGGCTCGTGGCCGTGGTGTCCGGCGCGTTGGACGTCACCGGTGAGGAGCCGCTCGCTCCCGCGATCGGCGCGCTGGCCGCGTGGGCCCGCGCCGGACGGCGACCGGGCTCCCGGGTGCTCCTCGACGTGACCGCGCCCGGGACACCGGCGGCCGCCCGCAGGCTGGCCGCCGCGCTGCTCACGGAGATCGGCGGCACGCCCGGGGAGCCCGTGGTCGCGTTCCGTGGCGGACACCGCTTCGTGCCGGACCTGGAGCCCCTCGACACCGCGGAGGGCGCTGACACCGGCCGGGACGGTGCGCGCTACGCGGCGGCGGGTGACGAGCGGATCGCGGCCGTGTTCGGCCGGGCCCTGGCGCGAGCGGGAGCCACGGTGACCCCGCTGTCCGAGACCGCGGCCGTACCGTCCACCGTCCTGGTGCTGCTCGACGCGACGGCTCCGCGGGCCTGTGCGCTGGACGCGTTGGAGAGCGCCGCCGCGGCGGTCGCCCGAACGCCGGAGGGCACCGTGCCGGCCTGCGAGGTCCATCTCGTGGGCGGCGCCGGCTTCGACCCGTCCCGCTCGTCCGTCGCCGCCGTCGTCGAGACGCACGTCGCGCTGCTGTGCCGCGAGTCCGGGATCCCGTGGACCAGCTTCGTCTGGGCCGGGGCTGACCACGCCACGGTCGAGCGCCGGGCGGCGCGCGTGGTGGGCTCGGCCGCCGGTGGTTGTCAGGTGGTGGTGGAACCGACGGCCGATCTCGCGCCGGACCCCGAGCCCGCCGCGCGGACCGCCGCTCCCGAGGGCCGCGCCGACCGGGCCGACGACATCGAGCGTCAGGTCGCCGCGATCTTCTCGGACCTCCTCGGAGTGGCCGACATCGCGGCGGACACCAACTTCTTCGAGCTGGGCGGCCACTCCCTGCTCGCGGCGCAGTTCGTCGCGCAGGTCCGCACGGTGTGCGGCGTCGAGGTCCCGCTGCGCACGTTCGTCGGTGAGCCGACGATCCGCGGCCTGGCCGCCGCCGTGCGCGCCGCCCGCGCCGAGGCCGGGGACGTTCTGCTGGAGGCGCTGCCGACCGTGGTGCCGGACCCCGCGAACGAAGGCGAGCCCTTCCCGCTGACGGATGTTCAGCAGGCGTACTGGATCGGCCGTACCGGCGTCTTCGAGATCGGCAACGTCGGGATGCACGGGTACGAGGAGTTCGACGTCCAGGACCTGGACCTGCCGCGCATGCAGCAGGCGCTGCGCCGGCTCATCCAGCGGCACGGCATGCTCCGGGCCGTGGTGCTCCCGCACGGTGAGCAGCAGATCCTGACCGATGTCCCCGACTACGTCATCGAGGCGGAGGATCTGCGCGGGCTGCCCGGGGACGAGGTGAGCGCGGCGCTCGAGAGCACCCGCGCGGTGATGTCCCACCAGAACTTCGAGGCCGACCGCTGGCCGCTGTTCGAACTGCGCGCCTCGGTCCTCGACGACGGCCGCACCCGGCTGCACTACAGCATCGACGGCCTGCTCACCGATGCCCGGGCCTCCAACGTCCTGCTGCGCGAACTCGCCCACCTCTACGAGCACCCGGACGTCGAGCTGCCCGCGCTGGAACTGTCGTTCCGGGACTACGTGCTGGCGGAGAAGGACCTGGAGTCCTCCGAGCTGTACCGCCGCGCGGAGACCTACTGGAAGGAGCGGATCCCCGGCCTCGCGACCGCTCCGGAGCTGCCGCTGGCCTGTGACCCGCGCACTGTCGACTTCCCGCACTTCAAGCGGGTGGAGGGCAAGCTGCCCCGGGAGACCTGGGAGCGCGTCAAGTCAAGGGCGTCGCAGCGGGGGATCACCCCCACGGCCCTGCTGCTGGCGGCCTACAGCGAGGCGCTGGCCACCTGGTCGAAGAACCGCCGCTTCACGCTCAACCTCCCCATGGCGAACCGGCTTCCGCTCCACCCGGAGGTGGACGCCATCGTCGGTGACTTCACCTCGGTGACGCTGCTGGAGGTCGACGCGGCGAGCGAGGCCTCGTTCGAGGCGCGCGCCTGCGCCGTGCGGGACCGGCTCATCACCGACATCGACCACCGGGTGTTCAGCGGTGTCCGCGTCATACGCGAGATGAAGAAGGTGCGCGGGGACGCGGCGGCGGCCATGCCGGTCGTGTTCACCAGCCTCTTCCTCGACCACGGCCAGGACACTCCCATCGGAGAAGTGGCGTACAGCATCTCGCAGACCCCGCAGGTCTGGATCGACGCGCAGGTCTACGAGGTGGACGGTGCGCTGGCGTTCGACATCGACGCGGTCGAGCAGCTCTTCCCCGAGGGTCTGGTCGGCTCGATCCACGCGGCAACCCTGGAACTGCTCAAGTGGCTCGCGGGGGACGAGGAGAACTGGAGCCGGCCCGCGCCGCTGCTCGTGCCGCGCGCCGAACTGGCCGAGCGGGAGGCGTACAACCGGACCGAGGGCCCGCTGCCGTCGGGCCTGCTGCACGCGCCGTTCTTCACCGCGGCGGCCGCGACGCCCGAGCGCATCGCCGTCGTCACGCCGGGCCGCACCCTCAGCTACGGAGAACTCGCCGCCCGGGCCGGTGGCATCGCCCGTCGTCTCACCGGCCTCGACGTCCGCCCCAACGACCTGGTGGCCGTGGTGATGGAGAAGGGCTGGGAGCAGTGCGCCGCCGTCCTCGGCATCCTCGCCGCCGGCGCCGCGTACCTGCCCATCGACCCCGAACTGCCCGATGAGCGGGTCCGTCTCCTGCTCGAACACGGACAGGCCCGCGCGGTCCTCACCCAGGGCCGGGTCGCACAGGGCGGGGAGGACCGCTTCGCCGGGGTGCAGGCCGTGTTCCGGGTCGATGAACTCCCTCTGGAGGAGGACGCGGCCGACGGTCTGCGGCTGGACGGCCCCGCCACGCCGGGTGATCTCGCCTACGTCATCTTCACCTCGGGCTCGACGGGCCTGCCGAAGGGCGTGATGATCGACCACCGCGGTGCTCTGAACACGGTGGCCGACATCAACGACCGCTTCGGTGTCGGGGCGGACGACCGGGTCCTGGCCCTGTCCTCGCTCAGCTTCGACCTGTCGGTGTACGACGTCTTCGGCCCGCTGGCGGTCGGCGGTGCCGTCGTCATGCCGGACGCCGGTGCGCACCGTGATCCGGCGGCCTGGCTGGAGCTGCTGGAAACGGCCCGGGTCACCCTCTGGAACTCGGTGCCGGCGCTGATGGAGCTGCTCGTCGAGCACATGAGTGTGAAGGAGGCGACCAGCACGGCGCTGCGGCTCGTGATGCTCAGCGGCGACTGGCTGCCCGTCACGCTGCCGGACCGCATCCGACGGGCGCTCGGCGCTCCCGAGGTCGTCAGCCTCGGCGGTGCGACGGAGGCCTCGATCTGGTCCATCCTCTACCCGATCGGGGAGGTGCCGTCCGACTGGCCCAGCATTCCGTACGGCAGGCCGATGCGGAATCAGACGTTCCATGTCTTGGACGACGCGCTCCGGCCCCGGCCGACCGGCGTCCCGGGCCAGCTCTACATCGGCGGCGTGGGTCTGGCGCAGGGCTATCTGCGCGACGAGGCCAAGACCAAGGGCTCCTTCGTCGTCCACCCGGAGACCGGCCTGCGTCTCTACCGGACCGGAGACCTCGGTCGCTTCCTGCCGAGCGGCGACATCGAGTTCCTCGGCCGCGAGGACTTCCAGGTCAAGGTGCAGGGCTACCGCATCGAGCTCGGCGAGATCGAGACCGCGATCACACAGCACCCGGACGTCCGGGCGGCGGTGGCCGTGGTCCAGGGGGAGCCGCGCGGCGCGAAGCGGCTGGTCGCCTTCGTCGTCCCGCAGACGGCGCACGGTGTGCCCCGGGATCTGCGCGACTTCCTCGGGACCAAGCTGCCCCGCTACATGGTGCCGGACGTCTACGTGGAGATCGACGGCCTGCCGCTCACCGCGAACGGCAAGGTGGACCGCCGGGCCCTGGTCGTCCCCGAACATGCGGTCGAGGAGGCCGCGCCGCCCTACGAGGCGCCGCGGACACCGGTCGAGGAGGCCATCGCCGGGATCTGGGCAAGCATGCTCCAGGTCGAGCGCGTCGGCGTTCACGACAACTTCTTCGCCCTCGGCGGGGATTCACTCATGGCCATGCGCGCGGTGGTCCGCCTGCGCAAGGCACTGGGCGCCGAACTGCCGATCCGCGTCCTGTTCGACAACCAGACGCTGGAGGACACTGCGTCCGTCGTCGAGGACCACATCCTCGCCGAGATCGAGGAACTGACCGAGGAAGAAGCTCAGGCGCTGCTCGCCGACTGAGCCGATCTGTCACGGAGACCTCAACGTGAACCGAACCGCAACCCCCCGCGCGACGCGCGCCCACGGCTGGATCGTGGGCGCGCGGCGCCCGGCCCCGCCGGCCGTCCGCCTCTTCTGCCTCCCGTACGCCGGAGGCGGTGCCTCGACCTACGCCGCCTGGCCCGGCCTGCTCCCGGATGGCATCGAAGTCTGCCCCGTCGAACTCCCGGGCCGGCTGACCCGCTGGGGCGAGAAGGCCTTCACAGAGGCCGAGCCCCTGGTCGAGACACTCGCCACCGCGCTGGAGGGCGAACTCGACGTGCCCTACGCACTCTTCGGGCACAGCATGGGCGGCCTCCTGGCGTTCGAACTGGCCCGGACGCTGCGCAGGCGCGGCGCCGGCGACCCGCGCGTCCTCTTCGTCTCCGGCAGCCCCGCACCCCAGCTCCCGCGCCGGCTGCCGCCGATTCACGACCAGCCGGACGACGTCGTGGTGGCCAGGCTGCGCGACCTGGGCGCCGTACCGGAGGACGTCTACGCCGAACCGGAGCTGCTCGAACTGCTCATGCCGACCATCCGTGCGGACTTCTCGGTCGTCGAGACGTACGCGCACCGGCCCGAGCCCCCACTCGGGTGCCCCGTCGTGGCCTTCGCGGGGACGGAGGACCGGGAAGTGCCGCCCGAGCTGACGGCCTCCTGGCACGAGCAGACGACGGGCCGTTTCACTCGCCACGTTCTGCCCGGCGACCACTTCTTCCTGCACGGCGAGCGGACCGCTCTGCTGGACACGGTCCGCGCCGCGCTGACGGCGGCCTCCGGACGGCCGTGAGCGGTCGTGGGGCGCCTGATCGACCCGATGAATCCGACCCGGACGAAAGGAAACCAGTGATGGACCCGACCGAGGCCTGTGGCCTGATGCTTCCCCGCTGCTGCGCCCACCTGATGACTCGGGGCGACGGTCCGCCCACGGCCCGCACCCCCGCCGTCACCGCCCCCGCGGGCCTCTCGGCCCGGGCCGGTGCCGCGGAGTACGGGAGTGCCGCCGAGCCCTCCGTGCTCCGGCTCCCGGCGTCGCGGGCGGTCGGTGCGTGAACGACAGCGACCTGAAGATCGCCGGCGACATCCTCGAAGTCCCGCACCTCCTGAAGCCTCCGCGGGAACACCCGGTCACCGTCGCGGAGTTCGTCGGCCTGGCCCGCGCCATCGCCGCCGACCGCTTCCAATGGGAGCCCCTCGTGCGGTACGACGCCACGACGCGCTGGTACCACCGTCTGCGCACGGGCCAGGGTTACGAGGTGTGGCTGCTGTCCTGGGTGCCCGGTCAGGGCAGCGCACTGCACGACCACGGCCGCTCCTGCGGGGTGCTGACCGTCCTGGAGGGCACCCTGACCGAGCGGACGCCGACAGGAAGGCGCGTGCTGCGTACGGGCGCGCAGCGGGTGTTCGCGCCGGGGTGTGTGCATCAAGTCGTCAACGAGGCGCTGGAACCGGCGGTGAGTCTGCACGTCTACTACCCGGGCCTGACCGAGATGGCGACACACACCCCCCGACTCCGAGGCGCGCACGCGGCGGTGTCCGGTGACAGTCCGGAAGACCTGGTGAGCCGATGACCGCCCCGGATATGCTGCCCCGTCTTGTCAGGCCAGGGAGGAACCCCACCATGAGCGGCACCTCGATACCCTTTCCCGAGCGGATCGAGCTCGCGGGGGAAGGCCTCGTACTGCGCGACTGGACGGAGGCGGACCTGGCCGCGATGCCGGATCTGTTCGACCATCCGGACATCGCGTACTGGACGCCGATCGTCTCGCCCTTCGACGAAGCGGTCGCTCGCGCACGGCTGGACCGGGATCGGCAGATGCGGGCGGAGGGCACGACCATCCTGCTCGCCATCACCGTCGACGGCCGCGCGCCGCTCGGCGAGGTGATGCTGCGGCGCACCCCCGAGGGCGCAGAGATCGGCTACGTGGTCGGCCCGGCGCACCGCGGCCAGGGGCTGGCCGCACGGGCGGTCCGGGTGATGGCCGAGTATGCCTTCGCACAGCTGGGCGTGGGACAGGTGGTCCTGGAGCTGGAGGCCGAGAACGCCGCGAGCGTCGCGGTGGCCACCAAGGCGGGCTTCAGGCTCCTCGACGTGCCGCTGATCCAGGGGGAGGAGAAGGGACGGCCCTATGCCCTGCAGACGTGGGGCCTGCTGCCGGACGGCAGCGGACGTCCGGCGTGAGCTTCCCGCACGAGGAAGCTCTCAGGCCTGGTCGGCCTGGTCGGCCGGGTCGGCCGGGTCGGTCGGGGCGTCGCCGAGGGTTCGCCCCGAGGTGAAGCGGTCCCGTACGACCGGGGCGTCGAGGAGGCGGGCGGGGTAGCCGGGGCCGGTGCGGGCGGTGATGTCCCGGGGGTGCCGGGGCTCGCCGCAGGCGGAGCAGACGACCCGGGCCTCGGTGTCGTGGCCGCAGGGCGTGTGGCGCAGCACCACCGGGGTGCCCTCGTCGTCGGCCGGCCGGCGGTCGCCCCGGGCGTTGATCGCGAGGTCCGTCTCATGGGTCAGGGTCGGCGGCTCGCCGCGGCCGGTGCCGGCTACTCGCGTATCCCCGCCAGGTCCGCCGGGCGCCGTCGCAGGGTGCGGGCGGCGGGGATCGTCGCGCAGGTCAGGGCCAGGAGGGCGCAGGCGAGGGTCGTCGTGCCGAGGGCCTGCCACGGGAGGGTGAGCGTGGGCCGGACCGACAGCAGGGTGAGGGCGCCCCACATTCCGGCGAGGTTGACGACGGTGACCAGCAGGCCGAGGAGCGCTCCGGCCGTGACGGCCGTCAGGGCCTCGGCGGCGGTCAGTCGCAGCACCTGCCACCGACCGGCTCCGGTCAGTCGCAGCACCGCCAGGTCACGGACCCGGTCGGCGGCCGCCATGACCGTGGTGTTGGCCACGGAGATGCCCGTGTAGAGCAGGGCGATGCCGAGCACCAGGAGGAGGCCGAGGCGGGTGGTGCGGCTGGTTTCGGGGTGGGTGGCCCGGATCCACTCCTCCCGGGTGAGGACCTGGCCGCCCGTCGTGCCGAGGGCCGCGCGCAGGTCGGTGGCCGCGGGGCCCGGGTCCGTGCCCGCCGTCAGGGCCACGTCCACGCGGTCGGTTCCGGCGCCCGGGGCGTTGCGCGGGGTGACGTAGACGCCGTTGCCGCCGGTTCCGGTGCGCATCACCGCGGCGACGCGCAGGGTGCGCGGTGTCCCGTCGCCGAGCCAGACCTTGACCCGGTCGCCCACCCGGTGCCGCTGCCACTCCTCGTTGACGACGATCGAGTCGTCGTCGAGATCGCTCAGTTTTCCGGCGGTGAGCGGCAGGCGGGTGGTGGCGGCCAGGCCCGCGGGGGTCGCGGCGCGGGCGTCGGAGCGGATCAGGGCCACGCCGTCCTCCAGGACGTGCACGGCCGTCGACGACGTCGGTGAGATCCGCGTGCCCGGTACGGCGGCCAGCCGGTGCAGGGTGGCGGTGTCGAAGGTCGTTCCGGCGGCCGGGGTGACGACGAGGGCCGCGGTGGTGCGCTCGCTCGTCTCTGAGGTCGCGGCGTGGTTCAGGGTCGCGGTGGCGCCGAGGAGTGAACCGGCGAGCGCGACCGTGACGAGGACGGGGGCCGCGAGGGCGGCGGTGCGGCGTACTCCGGTGGTCGTGTTGGCGCGGACCAGCATGCCCACGGCCGAGGGGAAGCAGCTCAGCAGACGCGTCAGGGGCCGCAGCACGAGGGGGGCGAGCAGGGCGGCCGCGGTGATCAGCAGCATGGGGCGGCTGATGTACGTCTTGCGGTGGAGCAGGTCGGAGGGGTCCGTGGTGAGGGACAGGGCCAGGGTCACGGCGGCGGTGAGCAGGAGGGCGGCGCCGCAGAGCAGGCGTCCCCGGGTCAGGGGCCCCTGGTCGGCCGCCGCCTCGCGCAGGGCCTCGGTGGGGGCGGTGCGGCCGGCCCGCCAGGAGGCCGCGCTCGCTCCGCACAGGGCGACGAGCAGACCCGTCCAGAACGCCGCGTGGTAGGGCCAGGTGTGCTCGCTGATGGTGAACCAGGCCGGGGCGAGGCCCTCGTCGGCCACGCGTGCGGCCAGCAACGGCGCCCCGTGGGAGCCGAGCACACAGCCGGTGGCGGAGGCGAGGGTGCCGACGGCCAGGGCCTCGGCGAGGACGCTGCGGCGGATCTGCGCGGGGGTCGCCCCGGCGGTGCGCAGCAGGGCGAACTCCCGGCGCCGCTGGGCGACCGCGAAGGCGAAGGTCGACGCCACGACGAAGACCGACACGAAGGCGGTGACGCCGCCGGCGGTGCCGAACAGGGAGTTCATCGCGGTGAGCGCCTCACCGTCCCGGCCGGGGTCGGCGTCGGCGAGGCGGCGGGCGCCACCGGTGAGGACCTGGGCGCTGTCGCCCACCGCCTTTCGTACGGACTCCGGGTCGGCCCGTACGACGAACTGCGTTGCGGTCGGGGCCAGTCGGGCCGCGCGGGCGTCGGTGAAGAACACGGCGTTCTCGAAGCCGCGCGCGGTGAGCGTGCCGACGACGCGCACCGGGCCTTTGTCGGTGCGCAGTACCGGGCCTTTGTCGGTGCGCGCCTGCCGGCCCGGGTTCGCCCAGTCGCCGGTGACGACGACCTCGTCGGGCGCCCGGGGTGCCCGGCCGGTGGCGAGGGTGTAGGGGGCGAACGCGGCGGTGGACCACGGGTGCCCGACCAGCTCCGCGGGGCCGCCCTCGGCCCGGACGGGGAAGGAGCGGTCCTCGACGACCGGGCCCAGCGCCCGCAGCCGGGCGAGGGCCGGGGCGGGGACGGGGCGCGGGTGGGCGAGGGGGGACTCGCGGGTGCCGGCCGGGGTCGGTACGCGCAGGGTGTCGTGGCCCTTGACCACGACCGGTGCGGCGGCGAAGCGTTCGGGGCCGCGCCGCGGGGCGTCGGCTGTGGAGGCCAGGGCCAGTCCCATCACGGTGAGCAGTGCCACGCCCAGACTGAGCGCGACGAAGCTGCCGGTGAAGGCGGTCCAGCGGGTGCGGAGGGTGCGCAGGGTGGTGCTCAGCACGGCGCGGCCTCCGGGCGGCAGCGGGCGGTCCGGTGGGCGGGCGGGGTGTGCGGGGTGCGCGGTGTGCGCGGCGTGGGTGGGGTGCGCGGGGTGCGCGGGGTGGTGCTCAGCACGGCGTGGCCTCCAGGCGGGTCATGCGTGTGGCGATGGTGTCGGCGTCGGCGGCCGTCAGTTCGCCGCTCACCCGGCCGTCGACGAGGAAGACCACCCGGTCGGCGTGGGCCGCGGCCACCGGGTCGTGCGTGACCATGACGACCGTCTGGCCCTCACCGTCGACCATGCCGCGCAGCAGGCCGAGCACCTCGCGGCCGGTGCGGGTGTCCAGGGCGCCGGTCGGTTCGTCGCCGAACAGCACCTCGGGACGGGTGATCAACGCGCGTGCCAGGGCGACGCGTTGCTGCTGGCCCCCGGAGAGTTCGGACGGCCGGTGCCGGGCCCGGTCGGCGAGACCGACCTGCGCGAGCGCCCGGCGCACCCGGGCGGCGGGGACGCGGCGGCCGGCCAGGCGCAGGGGCAGCGCCACGTTCTGCTCGGCGGTCAGCGAGGGCAGCAGGTTGAACGCCTGGAAGACGAACCCGACGCGCTCGCGCCGCAGCAGGGTCAGCCGCCGCTCGCCGAGCCCGGTGAGTTCGGTGCCGCCGACGGTGACCGATCCGGAGGTGGGCCGGTCGAGGCCGGCCGCGCACTGGAGCAGCGTCGACTTGCCGGAGCCGGAGGGGCCCATGACGGCGGTGAAGGTCCCGGTGGGGAACGCGAGTGTCACTCCGTCGAGTGCTCTCACGTGTCCGTAGGTCCTGGTGACGGAGTCCAGCCGGACGGCGTCGTGTGTCATGGGTCCCCCGGTGTCGGTGTCGGTGTCGCATGGGTCGGTGTGACGTCCACGAAACCGGGTGGGAGCGGGTCCGCGCAGTGCGGCGGGGCCTAGACGTGGGGTAGGGCCAGGCATACCCCCGGGCCTCGGTCCCGGCCCATGGCCGGGGCCCGGAGCGGCTTCTACGGTGATCCCCATGCACCCTCGCAACGTGTGGCAGGCCATGTCCCGCCCCCGCTATCCGCTGTCGGCGTGGCCGTGGCGGTCGGCGTGTCATCTGCTCACCGGAGCGCTCACGGGTGCCGTTGTGCTGGTCGGGATCGTGGGCTCGGTGGTGGTCGGCGGGGTGCTCGCGCTCGCGCTGGTGGGGCTGCCGGTGCTGCTCGGGACGGCCCTGGTGGGGCTTCCGGTGGCGGCACTTGAGCGGTACCGGCTGCGGCTGGTCGACACCGAGCCGGCGCCAAACCCGCACGAGACACCCGGGGAGCCGGGGCTGCGGGCCTGGCTGTCGACGCGGCTGCGGGAGCGGGCCACCTGGCGGGAGCTGGGTCATGCCCTGCTGTTCGCGGGGCTGTTGTGGCCGGTCGACGCCCTCGCGTTCGCCGTTCTGCTGCTGGGGCCGCTGTCCGTGGTGGCGACGCCGCTGATCCTGGCCGTCGTGGGCGAGGCGAAGGTCCTCAAGGTGTGGCTGGTCACGACCTGGCCGGCCGCCGTCGGGTGGGCCGTCCTGGGCCTGGTCCTGCTCCTCCTGGGGGCCTACCTGCTGGGCGTGGTGGCCGGGGCCCGGGCCGGGCTGGCACGGCTGCTGGTCGCGCCACGGGAGGCCGACCTGGGGGCCAGGGTGGTCGAACTGGCCCGCTCCCGGGTGCGGTTGGTGGACGCCTTCGAGGCGGAGCGGCGGCGTATCGAGCGCGATCTGCACGACGGGGCGCAGCAGCGGCTCGTCGCGCTGACGATGACGCTCGGGCTGGCCCGCCTCGACGCCCCGCCCGGTCCGCTCGCCGACCAGCTCACCAAGGCGCACCAGGAGGCGGGCACGGCCCTCGCGGAGCTGCGCGAGCTCATCCACGGCATCCACCCCAAGGTCCTCGCCGACTACGGCCTCGAAGCCGCGGTCGCCGACGCCGCGGACCGTTCGGCCGTGCCCGTGGACGTCGATCTGGAGCTGCCCGGCCGGCTCTCCCCGGCGGTCGAGGCGGCCGCGTACTTCGTGGTGTGCGAGGCGCTCGCCAACGTGGGCCGGCACAGCGGGGCCGGCCGGGCCGAGGTGAGCGGCGGGCACCGCGACGGGCGGCTGCTGCTGAGCGTCCGCGACGACGGGTGCGGTGGCGCGCGGGCCCGGCAGGGCAGCGGACTGACCGGACTCGCGGACCGGGTGTCGGTGCTCGATGGCAGACTCTCCCTGTCCAGTCCGCCCGGCGGACCGACCCTGCTGCGTGTGGAGATCCCTTGTGACCTTGCGAGTTGAGCGGCCGCTGCGGGTCGTCCTGGCGGAGGACAGCGTCCTGCTGCGGGACGGGCTGGTCGGGCTGCTCGGGCGCTGCGGGCACGAGGTCGTCGCGGCGGTGGGCGACGCCGGGGCGCTGGTCGCGGCCGTCGGGGAGCACGACCCGGACGTGGTCGTCACGGACGTGCGCATGCCGCCCGGCTTCCAGGACGAGGGGTTGCACGCGGCCGTGCGGCTGCGCGCGGAGCGGCCCGCGCTGCCCGTGCTGGTCCTCAGCCAGTACGTGCAGCGCCGGTACGCCGCCGAGCTGCTGGACTCCGGCGACGGCACGGGCGTCGGCTATCTGCTCAAGGACCGCGTCGGCCAGGTCGAGGAGTTCGTCGAAGCGCTCGGCAAGGTCGCGGACGGCGGCACGGTCGTCGACCCCGAGGTCGTACGGCAGTTGCTGCGCCGCCGCCGCGACCCGCTGGAGCGGCTCACCCCGCGCGAGCGTGAGGTGCTGGCGCTGATCGCCGAGGGCAGGTCCAACGGCGCGATCGCCCGCGAACTGGTCGTCTCCGAGGCGGCCGTGGGCAAACACGTCTCCGGCATCCTCACCAAGCTGGACCTGCCGCCGGCGGACGCGACCCACCGCCGGGTGCTGGCCGTGCTGGCGTATCTGCGGGCGTGAGGCGGTGCTGCCCCAAGGCCGTTGCCTTGTCGACGCGTTGTACAAAAGCGGCCGAGTTGGTTTCATGGCGTCGCCATCAGAGGCCTGCAGGGGAGCCACGGGTGACCAAACAGGAGCGGGCCGTCCGGACCCGCCTCGCGCTGATCCGGTCGGCGGCCGAGCAGTTCGAGGCCCGCGGATATGTCGGGGCCAGCTTGGCGGAGATCAGCGCGGGGGCCGGGGTCAGTTCCGGCGCGCTGCACTTCCACTTCGCCAACAAGGCCGCCGTCGCCGAGGCCGTCGAGCACGCGGCAGAGCAAGCCCTGCGCGAGGCAGCGGCCCGGCACCGCGACGGCGACGGCGACGGCAGCGCCCTGCAACGCCTCGTGGACGTCACCCACCACGTCGCCCGGCTGCTCTGCGCCGACGTCGTGGTCCGGGCCGGACTGCGGCTCAACGCCGAGCAGGTCGGTGGGCAGGTCGCCGGGCGGGTGCGGGATCTGCGTCGGGAGTGGCGGGAGTGTGTGCAGGGGCTGCTGGCCGAGGCGGAGCGCGGGGGTGAACTCGCCACCGGGGTGACGCCGCAGCGCACCAGCGCCGTCGTCCTGGCCGCCACGACCGGCATCGAGGTGCTCGCACGGGAGGACGACGGCTGGCTCGCCCGGCCCTCGCTGACCGACCTGTGGCAGCTGCTGCTGCCGTGCCTGGCGACGCCGTGCCTGGCCGGGACGCTGGATCCGGCGGGGAGTGAGGCGGCGGGGAGTGACCTCGTGGGGGTCGAAGGGGCCGGGAGCGGGTCGGCCGAGCCGGGTGTTCAGGCGGAGGCGGGCGGCCGGGTGGGACTGGCTCTGCGGTAGCCGCGGAAGCAGGGGCGGCAGCGGCGGCAGCAGAAGCAGGGGCGGCAGCGGAAGCAGCGGCGGCGGAGGTAGGAGCGCGCTAGCCATGCGTCGGCGTCGAAGTCGTGGCTAAAACAAACCGGTTGCCAAGTTTTTCCGCTCCGCGGAACGCACGATGGTCCTCCAGCCCTTGGACCGAGGAGCGATGAGCCATGGCAGAAGAACAGGCCTGCCCCTTCCTGTCGATCGACCCGGCCGGTCAGGACCTCTACGGTGAGATATCCCGGATCCGCGCCCGGGGCCCGGCCGTGGAGGTCGAACTCCCCGGCGGTGTGAAAGCGTGGTGGATCAACGGCCTGGAGCTGAACAAGCGGCTCCTGGCCGGGCCCGAGACCAGCAAGGACGCCTACCAGCACTGGCCCGCCTGGATCAACGGGGACATCTCCCGCACCTGGCCGCTCGCCATCTGGGTCTCGGTGCGCAACATGGTCACCGCCTACGGCTCCGATCACAGCCGGCTGCGCAAGCCCATGGCCGCCGCGTTCACCAAGCGCCGCGTCGACGCGCTGCTGCCACGCGTCCAGGAGATCGTCGACCGGGCGCTGGACGCCCTGGAGCGCGTGCCCGAGGACGAAGTCGTCGACCTTCGGGCGGCGTTCGCGGCGCCCGTCCCGCACGAGGTGGTGTGCGAGCTGTTCGGCGTACCGCCCGGTGAGGACGGTCCGCGCGCGGCCCTCTACCGCATCATCAGCCGCTTCTTCGACACGGCGATCTCGCTGGAGGACGCCCAGGCCAACGGCGTCGACCTCTACGGCACGCTCACCGCGTTCCTCCGGTACAAGCGCGAGCACCCCGCCGACGACCTGACGACGGCGCTCATCGCCGCGCACGACGAAGGGAGCCTCAGCGAACAGGAGTTGATGGACAACCTGATCCTGCTGCTCACCGCCGGGTTCGAGACGACCGTCAACCTCATCGACAACACCGTGCACAGTCTGCTCGCCCACCCCGACCAGCTCGACCTCGTCCGCTCCGGGAAGGCGACCTGGGAGGACGCCCTGGAGGAGTCGCTGCGCTTCGAGGCACCGGGCGCCATGTCGGGCCTGCGCTACGCCGTCGAGGACATCGAGATCGAGCCGGGCCTGACCATCCCGAAGGGCGACCCGCTCGTGGTCTCCTTCGCGGGTGCCGGGCGCGATCCCGACCGGCACGGCCCCGACGCCGAACGCTTCGACCTCACACGTGTCACCAGCCGCGACCACGTGTCCTTCGGCCACGGCGTGCACCACTGCCTGGGCCGTCCCCTGGCCATGGCCGAGGCCACCGTCGCCCTGAGCTCCCTGTTCGCGCGCTTCCCGCGACTGGCCCTGGCCGATCCGTCGCGTCCGCCGAGGCGGCTGCGGTCCATCATCTCCACGGGGCACGAGGAGCTGCCGGTGCTGCTGCACGGCGATCGGGGCCCGGGGATCACGGGGGCTTAGGGCCCCTTAGTCGGTCAGAGAACCCTCCGGCCCTGGAGGAACGCGCGGTACCAGGGCGCCGCGCGGCGGAGCCCGGCTTCGAACCCGTCGCCGGGCGAGCAGTCGGCGTCCTTCCAGAACGCGTCGTCCACGAACCAGTGGTCGACCGTGAGCATGCCGAGGTGATGGAGGGCGAGGGGGGAACCCGCGGCCCGGTCGAGGGCGGTGGCCACGTCCACGGCCGCCGTCCCGCCGCCGGGCTCCCCCAGCTCCCGTCCCACGGACGCCAGCAGGCCGGAGACGGTCACCGGCTCGGGGTGGTTCACGTGGTGCACCCCGCCCGGCATCGGGGAGAGCGCCGCGGCCACCACCGCACGGGCCAGGGTGTCGACGTCGATCATCGACTGGAGCGCCTCGCAGCCGGTCAGGGCGGTGGCCGAGAGCTCCTTCATCAGCCACACCAGGCCGGGTACCACCCAGCGGTCGCCCTCGCCGTACACGAGGTGCGGGCGCAGCACCAGGCCGCCCGCGTCGAGGACGTACCGTTCGGCGGCTGCCCGGGTGCGGCTGGTGGGTGACGCGGGTGCGATCGGCACCTCGCCGGGGCCCACGCCGTGGAAGGGGCCCCGGCCGTGGACGGCGGCCGTGCTGACGTACACGATCCGGCGCACTCCGGCGCGTACGGCCTCCTCGACCAGGGCGCGGGTGCCGTGGTCGTTGACCGCCTCGGCGGTCTCGGCGTCGCCGCCGACCCGCGCGGCGCAGTGCACCAGGACGTCGGTGCCGGCGCAGACGCCGCGCAGGGAGGGCGGGGCGCAGAGGTCGCCGTGGACGTACTCGGGGCCGTGCGGTGCGTGCCGGGACAACAGGCCTACGTGGGTGTCCGGTTGGCGCTGTGCCGTGGCGGCCACGCGGCTGCCGACGAAGCCGCTCGCGCCCGTGATCAGAAGCTTGATCGTCACGACAGGGACCGTACCCGCGCCGGTCGGGCGGCCGGCAGGGCGGCGGTGAGGGCGGCGGTGAAGACCGGCTCGCCGTCCTGCCGCCCCGACACCCGTACGGTCACCTCCCCTTGGCGCTCGTGGAGGGTCTCGGTCTCGATGCGGCAGGGGCTGTGCAGCTCGGCGTACCGGGTGAAGCGGGAGGTCATCGTGGTCGGCAGGAAGGGGTTCAGGCCGGTCGTGGCGGTCGCGGCCTGGCGGGCCGCCTCGAACAGCACCATGCCGGGGACGTGGTCGTTGGGCCGGGGGAAGAGGACCGGGTGGCCGGTGTCGACGCGCAGGTGCCAGACGCCCGGGCGGTCGGCGGGTGAGAGGACGACGTCGTCGGGGCTGGTGCGTCCCGCGGTGTGCGGGGATATTCCGGGCAGCAGCGGCACCGGGGTGCCCGAGGCGTCCAGCCTGCCTGCCCGCAGACGGCGGTAGGCGCGCGGCGAGGTGCAGCCGGTGCTGCCGGTGCCGCTCGCGACGAGCCGTCCCGCGCGGCGGAACTCCATCGTGGTCCGCATGCTGTGCAGGCCGTGGCCGCGGCGGCGCACCTCGGAGCACTCGACGTCGAACTCGACCGGTGCGTCGGCTTCGGACAGCAGGAGCGCGTACGGGTCGACGTGGACCGTCAGGTCCCACATGACGAAGTGGGTGTCGGCCGGGGCGCCGAACTCGGCGTGCGCCAGCACCATGGAGGCCTGCCGCAACGTTTCGCCCACGACCATCGGGTCCTGATGGCGGTCGTCCACGGGGCCGAAGAAGGGATGGGCGGCAGGCCAGTGCCCGGTGAAGCGGAAGCGCGTGCCGGAGATTCGGACCCACCGGGCGGGGAAGACGTCCGTCTCGGTGGTGCGGTGGGCGAGTTCCTTGGTGACGGTGACGGTGACGGTGGTGGTCGAGGGGGTGGGTTCCTCCGTGAGGGGGCTTGGTCGTGCCGCCTCTGGCGGATCGGCGAGGTGTGGCGGATTCTCGACGGTCGTAGCGGTTCCGTTTGCCGGACGGCCCCCACGTCCGGTCTGATCGTCCGTGAGTGCGCTTAAAGGCCCTGTCTGCGGCATGAGAACCCCCAGGATCGGCTGCCTGGCCGCGATCGACGCCTGACTAAGATACGGACGAACCGGTTTTTTTCAAAGGGTGAGCCAAGCCGCTGGGACTGGCCCTCGCGCCCTCGCCACACAGCGATTTCACAGGGATCGACGAGATCAGGAGGCACCCGATGGCGCGACAGGAGCGCGCGATCCGCACCCGGCGGACCATCCTGGAGGCGGCCGCGGCCGTCTTCGACGAACGCGGCTACACCTCGGCGACCATCGGCGAGATCCTGGACCGGGCGGGCGTGACCAAGGGCGCGCTGTACTTCCACTTCGGCTCCAAGGAGGAGCTTGCGGTCGGGGTGTTCGAGGAGCAGCTCGCGATCGCGCTCCCGCCGCAGTCCAGCAGGCTCCAGGAACTCGTCGACTCCGGTCTGGTGATGGCACGTCGGCTGCGATCCGAGCCGCTGGTGCGGGCCAGTGTGGGGCTCGCCCTCGACCAGGGAGCCATGGACCTCGACCGCACCCCGGCCTTCCGGATGTGGATCGACCAGAACACGCAGATGCTGGGCGAGGCGAAGACGCGGGGCGAGTTGTTGCAGCACGTCGACGTGGCGGAGACGGCGGAGCTACTGGTCGGGAGCTTCTCCGGGGTGCAGCTGCTGTCCCAGCTGCGCTGCCAGCGGCAGGATCTGGAGCGGCGGGTCGTCGTGCTGTTCGAGCACTTCCTGCCCAGCATCACCGTTCCGGCGGTGCTGGCGCGGCTCGATGTGTCCGTGGACCGGGCCGAGCGGCTGCTGGCGCAGGTGCGGGCGGAGGGGGACGCGGCGGCGGCGCCGGAGCCGGAGCGAAAGCCGGAGCCGGAGCCCAAGCCGGAGCCCAAGCCGGTGGCGGAGGGGGCCACCGTGCCCTTCGGCGCGTAGCCCGCGCTCGCCCTGCGGACCGCACGTGGTGTCCACAGCTGTGGAGTTGTCCACAGGGTCTGACGCGTTTCGGCCGCCGGTTGTACGGTCGGCACGAGTTGATGTTCGTGCGCGGTGCGGGGGAGGCGGTCGGGATGACCAGGGCTGGAGCTCAGGACGAGGGCGGAGCCATGGCGAAGGACGGGGCCATGGCGAGGGACGGGGCCATGAAGGACGGTGCCGCGGCCAAGGACGGGGCGCCGCGCCGGCTGCCCCGGGTGCGTGGCTTCGCCGAGTGGCCGGCGGAGGGCTCACCCAAGGACGAGGGCAAGGCCCTGCGCAAGCGGATCCCGCGCAGCGCGCACGCCTCGCTCGACCTGGACGCGTCCCGGCCCGACGCGGCGAGCGCCGTCGAGGAGTCGGGCCGCGGACGGCTGCCCGAACTGACCCCGATCCGGGTCGGCCGGATGGTCGCCACCCCGTTCGCCTTCCTGCGCGGCTCGGCCGGCCTCATGGCCCACGACCTGGCACACACCCCCATGACCAGGATCCGGGCCCAGCTCTGCGGCGACGCCCACGCGGCCAATTTCGGCCTGTACGGCGACGCCCGCGGCGGCCTGGTCATCGACCTGAACGACTTCGACGAAACGGTGGTCGGCCCCTGGGAGTGGGACCTCAAGCGTCTCGTGGCCTCCCTGGTGCTCGCGGGCCGTGTGGCCGGCGCCGACGAGGACCAGTGCCGCGAGGCGGCGTACGACGCGGCGGGCGCCTACCGCAGAACCATGCGGCTCCTGGCCAGGCTTCCGGTGCTGGACGCGTGGAACGCCATCGCGGACGAGGAACTCGTCTCCCACACGGACGCCCATGATCTGCTCGGCACGCTGGAGCGCGTCGCCGAGAAGGCCCGGCACAACACGAGCGGCCGTTTCGCGGCCAAGTCGACCGAGGTCACCGAGGACGGCGGACGCCGCTTCGTCGACGCCCCGCCGGTGCTGCGGCGCGTCCCGGACGCGGAGGCCGCGGCGGTGGCCGCGTCCCTGGAGGAGTACGTCGGCACCCTCCAGGAGGACCGCCTGCCGCTCCTCGCCCGGCACGCGGTGCAGGACGTCGCGTTCCGCGTCGTCGGCACGGGCAGTGTCGGCACCCGCTCCTACGTCGTGCTGCTCCTGGACCACCGGGGCGAGCCACTGGTGCTCCAGGTCAAGGAGGCGCGGGCGTCGGCCCTGGTGCCGCATCTGGTGACGGCCGGTTTCGAGCCGCCGGAGGCCGGTCACGAGGGGCGCCGGGTCGTGCTGGGCCAGAAGCGGATGCAGGTCGTGAGCGACAACCTGCTGGGCTGGACGACGGTCGACGGGCTCCCCTTCCAGGTCCGCCAGTTCCGCAACCGCAAGGGCAGCGTCGACCCGGCCGCCCTGGCCGCCGACCAGCTGGACGACTACGGCCGTATGACCGGTGCGCTCCTGGCCCGCGCGCACGCCCACAGCGCCGATCCGCGGCTCATCGCCGGGTACTGCGGGAAGAACGAGGAGCTGGACGAGGCGATGGCGGCCTTCGCCGTCACCTACGCGGACCGGACCGAGGCGGATCACGCGGAGCTGCTGGCGGGGGTGCGGGCGGGGAAGGTGGCGGCGGAGATGGGGGTGTAGGGGGATGGGGGTGCAGGGCCGGCCGCACGGGTGAGCGGAGGCGACCGGGTGCTGTGCTCCAGGGCGCGGGCGCCGTCGGTTCGTCGCCTAGGCTGGTCGGGTGACGACCCCGGAAGCTGAGCAGGGCGGCGACGACGCCGCACGGCCCGAGGCGCGGCTCGAGCGGGCCGTGCGGGCCGCCGAGCAGGCGTTGATCGAGTACGAGATCGCGGTGGAGACCTTCCGCGTCGAGGTCGAGAATTTCTCCCGGCTCCACGAACAGAAACTCGGCCCGCTCTACGCCCGGCTCGAGGAGCTGGACGCCCGCATCCTGGAGGCCAGGGCCGCCCGCAGCGGTGACCCCGCGGACCGGCAGCGGGCGGACGAGGCCCGGGCGCGGCTCGCCCCCATCCCGGGCGTCGAGGAACTGCTGCACGGCTGGATGGACGGCGACGGTCTGTTCCCGGAGGCCTCCGCGATGCTCACGGAGCAGCCGGTGCGTCCGCCGCGGCGGGTCCGCCCCAGCGAGGAGGCCCGCAAGCTCTACCGCGACCTCGCCCGCAAGGCCCACCCGGACCTGGCGCAGGAGGAGAAGGAGCGCGCGCGGCGCGAGGAGTTCATCACGCGCGTCAACGCCGCCTACGCCCGGGGCGACGAGGTGGAGCTGCGTGAACTCGCCGCGGAGTGGGCGAAGGGGCCCGAGCTGAAGCGCGGTCCGAGCCGTGCCGAGGAGCTCTACGCCCGCCTCGAATGGCTCGCCCAGCGCAAGGAGCTGCTCGGCCTGCTCGCCAAGGAACTGGAGGACAGCGCCATCGGCCACATGCTCCAGCTCGCCCCGGACGACCCGGACCGGCTCCTGGACGAGATCGGGCAGGGCCTGCTCGCCCAGGTCTCCGAACGGGAGACGGAGCTGGCCGCGCTGCTCGGCGAGGGCGAGGGCCAGGGCCAGGGCCAGGGCCAGGGTTGAGCAGCGTAGCGACCAGTGCTCCCCGCCGGGTCCGGTAGCGTCGGACCCATGAGTTTCGGAGCTGGTGTGCCCACGGTCGCGGTCGCGGACCTCAAGGACGGTGACTTCCTGCTGGACGTCCGGGAGGACGACGAGTGGAAGGCCGGTCACGCCGAAGGGGCCCTGCACATCCCCATCAGCGAGTTCGTCGCCCGGTACGGCGAGCTGACCGAGGCCGCCCCGCAGGACGGCCGGGTCCACGTGATCTGCCGCTCCGGCGGCCGGTCCGCCCAGGTCACGATGTACCTGGCCCAGCAGGGCGTCGACGCCGTGAACGTCGACGGCGGCATGCAGGTGTGGGAGGCGGTGGGCCGTCCGGTGGTGACGGACGACGGGCAGCAGGGGTTCGTCCTCTAAGGGGCACACCCCCGTCCGAGGATCAGGCCAGCGGGTGGGCCGCCAGCAGGTCGCCCAGGGCCTCCTCGTGGGCAGCGGCCGGGCCGAGTGACAGTTCCAGGTGCTTGGCCCAGGCGTGGTAGCGGTGCAGGGGGTAGTCGACGTCGGCGCCGAACCCGCCGTGCAGGTGCTGCGCGGTCTGCACGAGACGGCGTACGCCCTCCGCCGCCCAGATCTTGGCGACGGCCACGTCCCCGGCGGCGGGCAGCGGGCCCGGTGCCCCCGAGGCGATCCGCCACGCGGCCTGCCACAGCGTGGCCTCCATCGCGCGCAGGTCGATGTAGCGGTCGGCGGTCTGTACGGCGACGGCCTGGAAGGTCGCGATCGGGAAGCCGAACTGCTCCCGCTGGCCCGTGTACTGCGCGGTCATCCGTAGCACGCGCTCCCCGAGCCCGAGCGCCAGCGCACAGGTCCCGGTGGCCAGCAGGTCCCGCAGCCACTCCCACGCGCCCCCGGTGTCGATGACGGCCCTGGCGGGCAGCCGCGCCGACTCCAGCCGCAGCTCCCCGAGGCGCTCGCCGCTGGTGGAGAACTGCTCGGCGAGGACGGCGCCCTCGTGCCCGCGCGGCACCAGGGCGAGCAGGGTCCGGCCGGTCCCGGTGTGCGCGGGGACGAGCGTGACATCGGCGTCGTAGGCCCAGGGCACCGCCGTCTGCACCCCGTCCAGGACCCAGGTCCCGCCGTCCTGCCGGGCGGTGACGGCCTGCTCGGCCGGGTCGTGGCCTGTGCGGCCGTGCGCGGCGACGGTCAGCACGATCTCGCCCCGGCCCGCCCGGGCGAGCAGGTCCGCCTTCGCCTCCTCACCGCCGTAGGCCTGGACGGCCGCGGCTGCCGCGCAGCTCTCCAGCAGGGGGACCCTGGCCAGGACCTTCGCCGACTCCCGCAGCACCAGGCAGAGCGCGACGGCGTCCAGACCGGCCCCGCCGTACCGGGGGTCGAGCAGCAGGCTCAGCAGGTCCGCGTCGGCGAGCCTTTCCCACAGGGCGCGGTCGCAGGTCTCGGCGACGGCGCCGGGGGTGAGGGCCGGGCTGGGTACGGCGTCGGGTGCGACATCGGCGAAGACGCCCTTCGCCGCCTCGGCCGCCGCCTGCTGCTCCTCGCTGAAGGTGAAGTCCACGGTGCCTGTCCTTCCGGCGGATCCCGTTGAGCTGACGGGGCGTCAAGATAGAACAGGTTCTAGAAGAAGGGAATGGGTGTACGGGCGGGCGCCGTAGGGTGTCACTCCGGTGGGCGACACGCCGGTGCGCCCTGTGGATAACCTGCGGGGGTCCCCTGTGGACCAGGGGGACAGCGGCTCTCGGACGGTCGTACTCGCCGTACGGTCGGCCTCCGTGGTGTGGCGACGGCCACGGCGGGACCTGTGGACAGGGGCTGTGCCCGGGTGGGTGTCCTGAGTACCGTGCCCGTGCCGACGTCGCGCAGGCCGCGCGGGCGGTACGACGCCCTCGCGGCCGGGCGGACGGAACGACGGACCGGGATCGTGGAACGGGGCGGAATGGACGCGTACGACGAGGGCTCGAACGCCCGGGGCGGCCCGGACGCGCCGAGCCGCCGCCCGGCCCCGCCCACGCAACGAAACGCCCCGCCGGACCCGCCCGCGCAACAGGAAGCCCCGACGGACCCACCCGCGCAACAGGGAGCCCCGACGGACCCGCCAGGCCCGGACGTGACCGCCGGGCCACCCGAGTCCGACGTGATCCCCGGCCCGCCCGAGCCCTCCGAGCCGGTCGCGTCGCCCACACCTCCCGGGCCGCCCGCACTGCCCGCACCCCCCGGGCCGACCGCACCCCCCGGGCCGATCACGTGGCCCGTGCTGCGCGACCCGTACCCGGCCGGTGCCCCCCGTACCGGCCTCGCCCTGCTCTCGCCCCGCTATCAGGTCGGAGTCGCCCTGGCGCTGGCGGTCGTCGCCATCGGCGTATGCGTGCACATCGGGATGACGTTCCTGCACGTCGCGCCGGCGAACACGGTCACGCGGGAGCACGGCGAGGCCGTGGACGACTGGATCTATCCGGAGTTCGAGCAGAACTGGAAGCTGTTCGCGCCGAACCCGCTCCAGCAGAACATCTCGATCCAGGTCCGGGCCGGGGTCCGCGGGCCGGACGGGATGACGCAGACCACCGGCTGGTACGACCTGTCCGCCGAGGACGGCCGTGCCATCGACGGCAATCTGCTGCCCAGCCACACCCAGCAGAACGAGCTGCGCCGCGCCTGGGACTTCTTCGTCGCCACGCACGACAGCGAGAACCGCCCGGTGGGCCTGCGCGGCTCGCTCTCGGAGTCGTATCTGCGCCGGATCATGGTGCTGCGCCTCGACCGCGACGACGCGGTGCGGGCCGCGACCGGGGGTTCCGGGATCATCGAGCGGGTGCAGGTGCGCTCGCGGACCAGCAACGTGCCGCCGCCGGAGTGGAGCCGGGAGAAGGTGTCCACGACACCGTCCTACCGGGAGCTGCCGTGGTGGAAGGTGCCGCAGGACGAGGCCCGGGGAGGGGCGCGGTGAACCGCTTCTCGCTGGCCGTCTCGGGCGGTATCGCCCGTGTGACCGAGGCGGCCCTCGGCCCCTACCAGACGGCTGTGATACGCATCGGGTTCAGCGCCACCTGGCTGCTGTTCCTGCTCCGCGAGTTCCCCCACCGCCAGGAGCTCTACGGTCCCGACGGTCCCTGGAGCTGGGACCTCGCGCAGCAGCTGGTCGCGTCCAACGGTTCGTTCACCGTGCTGATGTGGTCGGACGGCCGGGTCTGGTTCGAGATCGTCTACGCGCTGGCGGTCCTCTTCGCCGCCCTGCTGATGCTGGGCTGGCGCACCCGCACCATGTCGGTGCTGTTCATGGTGGGCGTGCTGTCGTTGCAGAACCGCAGCGTCTTCATGGGCGACGGCGGCGACAACGTGCTGCACCTGATGTCGATCTACCTGGTGTTCACGCGGTGCGCCCAGGTGTGGTCGCTCGACGCCCGGCGTGCCGTGCGGCAGACGGCGGCACGCGCGCGGGGCGAGCGGGTCACGGACCGGACCGGCCCCGCCCTGTGGGCCGTGCTGGGGTTCGTGCTGGTCGCGGTCACCCTGGTCGGCCGGATACAGGGCGACTGGTTGATACCTGCGCTGCTGTGGACGGTGTGGGTCGTGCAGGCCCTGTGGTGGCTGGCCGGGCGCCGGGCCGGGACCGGTGAGCCGCGGATCATGCTGGACGTGATCGCCAACGTGGTGCACAACGGCGCCCTGCTCGTGATCATGGCCGAGGCGTGCCTGATCTACGCGACCGCCGGCTGGTACAAGATCCAGGGATCGCGCTGGCAGGACGGCACCGCGGTCTACTACCCGCTCCACCTGGAGTACTTCTCGCCCTGGCCGGCCCTCGCGGACCTGCTGTCGGCCAGCGGCACGATGGTGATGCTGGTGACCTACGGGACGGTCCTGGTGCAGGTCGCCTTCCCGTTCACCCTGTTCAACCGGCGGGTGAAGAACGTCCTGCTGGCGGCGATGATGACCGAGCACGCAGTGATCGCCGTGGTCCTGGGGCTGCCGTTCTTCTCGCTGGCGATGATCGCGGCGGACGCGGTGTTCCTGCCGACGGGCTTCCTGCGCCGCCTGGGCGCTCTGGCGGCACGCGCGCGTGACCGGCTGCGGCGAGGGGGCGGGCGTACGCCCCTGCCCGGGCAGCGGACCCCGGATGGCTCGCAGGCCACGCACGTAGGCTTCGGGGCATGACCGACCCCGTGACCGTCTGGCACCGGCTCGCCGGTGACACCGTCCTGCTCGACGGGTTTCACGCGCTCAAGCACGCGCTGCGCTTCGGTGCCGAGGTGCCGGTGGCGGTCACCGCCGACCGGGCGGCCGCCCTGGCCCTCGCCGACGAGCTGGCCCCGGACGTGCGGGACGCGCTGGCCGGGCTGCTGACGGAGGTGCCGCACGCGACGTACGCCTCGCTCGTGCCGCGCCCGCACCCCACCGCAGTGGCCGCCCTGGCCGTACGGCCGAGCCGCGACGCCGGCCTGGAGAAGCTGGCGCGGCTGAACCGTACGGCCCCGGTCGTGGTCCTCGACCAGCCGCGCAACCTGGGCAACGCGGGTGCGGTGATCCGCCTGGCCGCCGGTTTCGGGGTGACCGGTGTGGTGACGACCGGGACGATGGACCCCTGGCACCCGACGGTCGTGCGCGGCGGGGCGGGGCTGCACTTCGCGACGGCGGTGGAGCGGCTGTCCGCCGGGGAACTGCCGCCGGGCCCGCTGTTCGCCCTGGACCCGGAGGGCGACGACATCCGGGGCGTCAAGCTCCCGGACGACGCCGTCCTCGCGTTCGGCTCCGAGCGCACCGGCCTGTCGGGCGAAGTGCGCGCCCGGGCCGACCACTTGCTGTCCCTGCCGATGCGCCCCCAGGTCAGCAGCTACAACCTGGCGACGAGCGTGGCGATGACCCTGTACCACTGGAGCTGCGGTGCTCCCCTCCAGGGGCGCGGGGATCCGCGCGGGTGACCACGACGCACCGGCACCCGCGCGCCGACGAGAACCCCCGGACCCCCAGGCGTCCCCGAGCTCCCGCTACGCGTCGCGGCGCACCTCGACCACCCGGAACCGATTGGCCACGAACGCCCCGTCGCACAGCGCAGCGCTGGCCGCCGGGTTGCCGCCGGACCCGTGGAAGTCGGAGAATGCGGCCGTCTGATTCACATACACCCCGCCCGTGAGGTTCAGCGACAGCTGTGCCGCCTCCTCCAGGCAGACCTCCCGCACGTCCTGCTCGACGTCCGGGTCGGTCGTGTACGCCCCGACGGTCATCGCGCCCTTCTCCCGCACGGTCCGCCGCAGCAGCTCCACCGCGTCGGACGCGGAGTCGACGGCGACGGCGAAGGACACCGGCCCGAAGCACTCGCTCATGTAGGCGGCCTCGTCGTCCGGCTTGGCGCCGTCCAGCTTGACGATCACCGGTGTGCGGACGACCGCGCCCGGGAAGTCCGGGTTGGTGATCTCGCGGGAGGCCAGGGCGACCTCGCCGAGGCCCGCCGCGGCCTCCAGGCGGGCCTTCACGTCCGGGTTGACGATCGCGCCGAGCAGCGCGTTGGCCCGGGCGTCGTCGCCGAGCAGTCCGTCGACGGACTTGGCGAGGTCCGCGACGACCTCGTCGTAGGACTTGGGGCCCTGGTCCGTGGTGATGCCGTCGCGGGGGACGAGCAGGTTCTGCGGGGTGGTGCACATCTGGCCGCTGTACAGGGACAGCGAGAACGCCATGTTGGCGAGCATGCCCTTGTAGTCGGAGGTGGAGTGGACGACGATCGTGTTGACGCCGGCCTTCTCCGTGTAGACCTGCGCCTGGCGGGCGTTGGCCTCCAGCCAGTCGCCGAACTCGGTGGAGCCGGTGTAGTCGATGATGCGGATCTCGGGGCGCAGGGCGAGGGTCTTGGCGATGCCCTCGCCGGGGCGTTCGGCGGCCAGCGCGATCAGGTTCGGGTCGAAGCCGGTCTCCGTGAGCACCTCGCGGGCGACCTGCACGGTGAGGGCGAGCGGCAGCACGGCGCGCGGGTGGGGCTTGACCAGGACCGCGTTGCCGGTGGCGAGGGAGGCGAACAGGCCCGGGTAGCCGTTCCACGTCGGGAAGGTGTTGCAGCCGATCATCAGGGCGATGCCCCGCGGGACGGGCGTGAACTGCTTGTTCATGGCCAGCGGGTCGCGCTTGCCCTGGGGCTTGGTCCACTCGGCGTTGTCGGGGGTGCGCACCTGCTCGACGTAGGCGTAGGCCACCGCTTCCAGGCCGCGGTCCTGCGCGTGCGGCCCGCCCGCCTGGAACGCCATCATGAACGCCTGGCCGGAGGTGTGCATGACCGCGTGGGCGAACTCGTGCGTCCGGTCGCTGATGCGCTTGAGGATCTCCAGGCAGACCATCGCGCGCTGCTCGGCGCCCGCGTCCCGCCAGGCGCGCTGACCGGCCTTCATGGCGGGCAGCAGCACGTCGAGGTCCGCGTGCGGGTAGGTCACGCCCAGGTCGACGCCGTACGGGGAGGTCTCGCCGCCCACCCAGTCGTCCGTGCCCGGCTGGCCGAGGTCGAGGCGGGAGCCGAGCAGGGCGTCGAAGGCGGCCTTGCCCGCCGCCGCGTCCAGGCTGCCGTTCTCCCCGTAGGCCTTGGGGTGCTCGGGGTGCGGGGACCAGTAGGCGCGGGTGCGGATCGCTTCCAGCGCCTGGTCGAGGGTGGACCGGTGCCGGGCGATCAGCTCGTGCGCCGAGAGTGCGGCGGTCATGGGTGACCATCTCCTCGTCTCAAGAACTCTTCGTCGAGTTCATGACCTGGGCAGGAACACTCGGACAGAGCTAGAGTAACCGAACGATCGGTCGGTTCAAGGGGGTCCGCCGCATCTGTGGAAAACCCCGTGCGGGAGGATCGCGCACATGACAGCACTCGACCTCAGCAGCCCCGTGGCCGTCGTCGGCACCGGCACCATGGGCCAGGGAATCGCCCAGGTCGCGCTGGTCGCGGGCCATCCGGTACGGCTGTACGACACCCTCCCCGGGCGGGCCCGGGAGGCGGCCGAAGCGATCGGTGCCCGCCTGGACCGGCTCGTCGAGAAGGAGCGCCTCAGCGACGCCGACCGGGACGCCGCCCGCGCCCGGCTGCTGCCCGCCGAGGACCTCCCCGAGCTCGCCGACTGCGCCCTCGTCGTCGAGGCCGTCCTGGAGCGGCTGGACGTCAAACAGGACCTGTTCCGGGCGCTGGAGGGCATCGTCGCCGACGACTGCCTGCTCGCCACCAACACCTCGTCGCTGTCCGTCACCGCCATCGGGGGCGCCCTGCGCAATCCCGGCCGGTTCGTCGGCCTGCACTTCTTCAATCCCGCGCCGCTGCTGCCGCTGGTCGAGGTCGTCTCCGGCTTCGCCACGGACGTCTCCTCGGCCACGCGCGCGTACGAGACCGCCCGCGCCTGGGGCAAGACACCCGTGGCCTGCGCGGACACCCCGGGCTTCATCGTCAACCGCATCGCCCGGCCCTTCTACGCCGAGGCCTTCGCCGCGTACGAGGCGCAGGTCGCCGACCCGGCCACCATCGACGCCGTGCTGCGCGAGTCGGGCGGCTTCCGGATGGGCGCCTTCGAGCTGACCGACCTGATCGGCCAGGACGTCAACGAGGCCGTCACCCGGTCGGTCTGGGAGTCCTTCTTCCAGGACGTGCGTTTCACCCCGTCCCTGGCCCAGCGGCGCCTGGTCGAGTCCGGCCGGCTCGGCCGCAAGACGGGCCACGGCTGGTACGACCACGCGGAGGGCGCCGAGCGCCCCGAGCCGGACACCGCCGAGCAGCGGCAGCCGCCCGCGTACGTCGTCGCCGAGGGCGACCTGGGCCCGGCGTCCGATCTGCTGGAGCTGATCCGCGAGGCGGGCATCCCGGTCCGTGACGACGGCGACGACGAGGACCAGGGGGCGTCCCTGCTCCTCCCGAGCGGCGGCCGGCTGGTCCTCGCCGACGGGCAGACCGCCGTGGAGTACCGGGACTTCGTCTACTTCGACCTCGCCCTGGACTACCGCACGGCCGGCCGGATCGCCCTGTCCGCCTCCCAGGACACCTCCCCGCAGGTCCTCGCCGAGGCCATCGGCCTGTTCCAGGCGCTCGGCAAGCGGGTCAGCGTCATCGGTGACGTGCCCGGCATGATCGTGGCCCGCACGGTCGCGCGGATCATCGACCTGGCGCACGACGCCGTCGCCAAGGGCGTGGCCACCGAGGAGGACATCGACACCGCGATGCGCCTCGGCGTCAACTACCCCCTGGGCCCCTTCGAGTGGAGCCGCCGCCTCGGTCGCACCTGGGCCCATGTGCTCCTGGACGACCTGCACCGGCGCGATCCCTCGGGCCGCTACGCGCCGTCCCTGGCCCTGTACCGCCACGCCCACGCCTCCGACTCGCGGGAGGGCACCTCATGACCACCGCCAAGCGCGACACCTACACCCCGGACACCCTGCTGTCCGTCGCCGTCCAGGTGTTCAACGAGCGTGGCTACGACGGCACCTCCATGGAGCACCTGTCGAAGGCGGCCGGCATCTCCAAGTCGTCGATCTACCACCATGTCGCCGGCAAGGAGGAGCTGCTGCGCCGGGCCGTGAGCCGGGCCCTGGACGGCCTGTTCGGGATCCTCGACGAGGAGCACGCGCGCGTGGGGCGTGCCTCGGACCGCCTGGAGTACGTCGTGCGGCGCATGGTCGAGGTGCTCATCGCCGAGCTGCCCTATGTGACGCTGCTGCTGCGGGTGCGCGGCAACACCGGCACCGAGCGGTGGGCCCTGGAGCGGCGCCGCGACTTCGACCACCGGGTCGCCGACCTGCTGAAGGCGGCCTCGGCGGACGGCGACGTGCGGGCCGACATAGAGGTGCGACTGGTGACCCGGCTGGTCTTCGGCATGATCAACTCGATCGTCGAGTGGTACCGGCCGGACGGCCGCGGGATGAACGAGCGCGAGGTGGCCGACGCGGTGGTCCAGTTGGCCTTCGGAGGTCTGCGCAAGAGCGGCTGAGCTCAGCCCTGCGGCTCCAGGTCCTCCTCCTCGAACACCAGCAGGGTGCGGGTGCTGAGCACCTGGGGGATCGCCTGGAGCCGGGTCAGCACCAGCTCGCGCAGTGCCCGGTTGTCGGAGACGTGGACCAGCAGCAGCACGTCGAAGTCGCCGCCCACCAGGGCGATGTGGGAGGCGCCGGGCAGTTGTCTGAGCTCTTCGCGGACCGTGCGCCAGGAGTTCTGGACGATCTTCAGGGTGATGTACGCGGACGTGCCCTGACCTGCCCGCTCATGGTTGACGCGGGCGCCGAAGCCGCGGATGACGCCGTCCTCGACGAGCCGGTTGATACGGGCGTAGGCGTTGGCGCGCGAGACGTGGACGCGGTCGGCGACGGACCGTATCGAGGCGCGGCCGTCCGCCTGGAGCATGCGCAGGATGTCCTGATCGATGGCGTCCAGGGGCCGCGGCGGCGGCAGCGCACCGGCGTCGTCGTCCTGCCGCTCGGCCATTTGTTCAGATGCCACCTGCGCCGACCTCCCTACCATGGACGTACTGCGTCCATCAGAGGCTGTGGAGAACCGTTTGTCCACAGCCTGGGGGCACCCATAGCCAAATTGTGCCGTCGACCGAACAATCGGTAGGTGAGGCGGGTCACAGCCGACGCGCCTCTTCGAGCCGCTCCCACGAGGAGGTGCCGTCATGACGGTCATGGAGCAGCGGGGCGCGTACCAGCCGACCCCGCCGCCCGCCTGGCAGCCCCGGACG
Source organism: Streptomyces sp. NPDC007929 (assembly GCF_042959065.1). Taxonomy (NCBI): domain Bacteria; kingdom Bacillati; phylum Actinomycetota; class Actinomycetes; order Kitasatosporales; family Streptomycetaceae; genus Streptomyces; species Streptomyces sp. NPDC007929. The sequence goes on from NZ_JBIBKD010000005.1 coordinate 355,259, forward strand.
GATCCCGCGCCGCTGCTGCCCGACGCCGAGCCGTACCGCGTCCTCGGCACCGAGGCGGCCGCGAAGGCCGACCCCGAGCTGCTGAGGACGCTGTACGCGCAGCTGGTGAAGGGCCGCCGCTACAACGCGCAGGCCACCGCCCTCACCAAGCAGGGCCGTCTCGCGGTCTACCCCTCCACCACCGGCCAGGAGGCCTGCGAGGTCGCCGCCGCGCTGGTGCTGAAGGAGCAGGACTGGCTGTTCCCGAGCTACCGCGACACCCTCGCCGTGGTGGCCCGGGGCGTGGACCCCGTCGAGGCGCTCACCCTGCTGCGCGGTGACTGGCACACCGGCTACGACCCCTACGAGCACCGGGTCGCCCCCCTGTGCACACCCCTCGCCACCCAGCTGCCGCACGCCGTGGGCCTCGCGCACGCCGCCCGCCTCAAGGGCGACGACGTGGTCGCGCTGGCCATGGTCGGCGACGGCGGCACCAGCGAGGGCGACTTCCACGAGGCGCTGAACTTCGCCGCCGTCTGGCAGGCCCCGGTCGTCTTCTTCGTGCAGAACAACGGCTTCGCGATCTCCGTGCCGCTGGCCAAGCAGACCGCGGCCCCCTCGCTGGCCCACAAGGCCGTCGGCTACGGCATGCCCGGTCGCCTGGTCGACGGCAACGACGCCGCCGCCGTGCACGAGGTGCTCTCCGACGCCGTACGCCACGCCCGCGCGGGCGGCGGCCCCACCCTCGTCGAGGCGATCACCTACCGCGTCGACGCCCACACCAACGCCGACGACGCGACCCGCTACCGCGGCGACGCCGAGGTCGAGACCTGGCGTGAGCACGACCCGATCCGGCTGCTGGAGCGCGAGCTGACCGGGCGCGGCCTGCTCGACGAGGCCGGCATCGAGGCCGCCCGCCAGGAGGCCGAGACCATGGCGGCGGCCCTGCGCGAGCACATGAACCAGGACCCCGTGCTGGACCCGATGGACTTGTTCAGCCACGTCTACGCCGAGCCCACCCCGCAGTTGCGCGAGCAGCGGGACCAGCTGCGGGCCGAGCTGGAGGCCGAGGCCGACACCGAGGGAGGCACGCACCGATGACCACCGTCGCCGTCAAGCCGGCCACCATGGCGCAGGCCCTCACGCGCGCGCTGCGCGACGCCATGGCCGCCGACCCCGCCGTGCACGTCATGGGCGAGGACGTCGGCACCCTCGGCGGCGTCTTCCGCGTCACCGACGGCCTCGCCAAGGAGTTCGGCGAGGACCGCTGCACGGACACCCCGCTCGCCGAGGCCGGCATCCTCGGCACCGCCGTCGGCATGGCGATGTACGGCCTGCGACCGGTCGTGGAGATGCAGTTCGACGCGTTCGCCTACCCGGCGTTCGAGCAGCTCATCTCGCACGTGGCCCGCACCCGCAACCGCACCCGCGGCGCGATGCCCCTGCCGATCACCATCCGCGTCCCCTACGGCGGCGGCATCGGCGGCGTCGAGCACCACAGCGACTCCTCCGAGGCGTACTACATGGCGACTCCGGGGCTCCATGTCGTCACGCCCGCCACCGTCGCCGACGCCTACGGGCTGCTGCGCGCCGCCATCGCCTCCGACGACCCGGTCGTCGTCCTGGAGCCGAAGCGGCTGTACTGGTCGAAGGACTCCTGGAACCCCGAGGAGCCCACGCCCGTCGAACCCATCGGCCGCGCGGTGGTGCGGCGCTCGGGCCGGAGCGCCACGCTCATCACCTACGGGCCGTCCGTACCCGTCTGCATGGAGGCGGCCGAGGCGGCCCGGGCCGAGGGCTGGGACCTCGAAGTCGTCGACCTGCGCTCCCTGGTGCCGTTCGACGACGAGACGGTGTGCGCCTCGGTGCGGCGCACGGGACGCGCGGTCGTCGTCCACGAGTCGGGTTCCTTCGGGGGCCCGGGCGGGGAGATCGCGGCCCGGGTCACGGAGCGCTGCTTCCACCACCTGGAGGCGCCGGTGCTGCGGGTGGCCGGGTTCGACGTGCCGTACCCGCCGCCGATGCTGGAGCGCCACCACCTGCCCGGTGTGGACCGGATCCTGGACGCCGTGGGGCGCCTGCAGTGGGAGGCCGAGAGCTGATGGCACAGGTGTTGGAGTTCAAGCTGCCCGACCTCGGCGAGGGGCTCACCGAGGCGGAGATCGTGCGCTGGCTGGTGGAGGTCGGTGACGTCGTCGCCATCGACCAGCCCGTCGTCGAGGTCGAGACGGCCAAGGCGATGGTGGAGGTGCCCTGCCCCTACGGCGGTGTCGTCACGGCCCGCTTCGGCGAGGAGGGCACCGAACTGCCCGTCGGGGCGCCGCTGATCACGGTGGCGGTGGGGGAGCGGCCCGCCGACGGCGCCGAGAGCAGCGCCACCGAGGGCTCGGGCAACGTCCTGGTCGGGTACGGCACCTCCGAGGCACCCGCGCGGCGCCGCCGGGTACGCCAGGAGCGGCCGGTGTCCGGCACGCCCGCGAACAACGGGCCGACCGACGGCACCGGACCGATCGACACCGGCGCGGCAGCGGTGAACGGGCGAGCGGGCGGGTCCCCGGCCGCGGTGAACGGGCAGTCCGGCGGATCCGGGGCGGACGACGGTCCCGTCCCCGTGATCTCGCCCCTGGTGCGTCGGCTGGCGCGGCAGAACGGCCTGGACCTGCGGGAGCTGACCGGGTCCGGCCCGGACGGGCTGATCCTGCGGGCGGACGTCGAGTACGCCCTGCGCGCGGCGGACCGGGGCGCCACGGCGGCACCGGCGGCCGAGCCGCACCCGCGCGTGCCGCAGGCCACGGGTCCGGCCCTCGCATCCCGGTCCTCCGCACCGGCCGCCCCCGGCGAACTCCGCACCCCGCTCAAGGGCGTCCGGGGCGCCGTCGCCGACAAGCTGGCGCGCAGCCGCCGCGAGATCCCGGACGCCACCTGCTGGGTGGACGCCGACGCCACGGAGCTGATGCGGGCACGCGCGGCCATGAACGCCGCCGGGGGTCCGAAGATCTCCCTCCTGGCCCTGCTGGCCCGGATCTGCACCGCGGCCCTCGCCCGCTTCCCCGAGCTCAACTCCACGGTGGACGTGGCGGCCAGGGAGATCGTCCGGTTCGACCATGTGCACCTCGGCTTCGCGGCGCAGACCGACCGGGGCCTGGTCGTCCCGGTCGTACGGGACGCGCACGCGCGGGACGCCGAGTCGCTGACGGCCGAGTTCGCGCGGCTGACCGAGGCGGGCCGCACGGGGACGCTGACACCGGGCGAACTCACCGGCGGCACCTTCACGCTGAACAACTACGGCGTCTTCGGTGTCGACGGCTCCACGCCGATCATCAACCACCCCGAGGCCGCCATGCTCGGCGTCGGCCGCATCGTCCCCAAGCCGTGGGTGCACGAGGGCGAGCTGGCCGTGCGGCAGGTCGTGCAGCTGTCGCTCACCTTCGACCACCGGGTGTGCGACGGGGGCGTGGCGGGCGGCTTCCTGCGCTACGTGGCGGACTGCGTGGAGCAACCGGCGGTGCTGCTGCGGACGCTGTGATTCCTGTTCGTCACCGCTTCCTTGTCCGCCCGGCGTCCGTTTCCCCGTCCGCGTCGGTGCTCTTGATCGCGTTGCTTCCCCCGCGTTCCGTGTGATCGCGGGGGCACGCATACTCGGGGGGTGACCGCCTTCGAGTCCCCGGGTGAACCCGGCCCCGCCCGGTACGACGCCGTCGTGCTCGCCGGCGGTGCCGCCCGGCGCCTGGGCGGCACCGACAAACCCGGTGTGCGGGTGGGCGGACGGCCCCTGCTCGACCGGGTGCTCGCGGCCTGTGCCACCGCGCGCACCACCGTCGTCGTCGCCGCGCCCCGACCGACCGCACGGCCCGTGACCTGGGCCCGCGAGGACCCGCCCGGCGGCGGACCGCTCGCCGCGCTCGACGCCGGACTGCGCCACACCACGGCCGAGCACGTCGTGGTGCTCTCCGCCGACCTGCCGTTCCTTCAGGGGACGACCGTGGACCGCCTGCTGGGCGCGCTGCGGTCGAGCGGCCACGACGGCGCGCTGCTGACCGACTCCGGCGGCCGTGACCAGCCACTCGTGGCCGCCTACCGGGCGCCGCGGCTGCGGGCGGAGCTCGCGCTCCTCGCCGAGCGGCACGGCGCCCTCGCCGGTCTGCCCCTGCGGCGGCTGACCGCCGAGCTGGACCTCACCCGCGTCCTGGACCCCGTCGCGTCCTTCGACTGCGACACCTGGGACGACATCGCCACCGCCAGGGCACGTATCAGGGAGCATGGGCACGTGTTGGATGAATGGATTTCCGCCGTCAAGGACGAACTGGGGATCGACCTCGAGGTCGACACCCGCGGCCTGCTCGACCTCGCCCGCGACGCCGCCCACGGGGTGGCCCGTCCCGCGGCGCCGCTGACCACCTTCCTCGTCGGCTACGCGGCCGCGCAGTCCGGCGGCGGCCCCGAGGCCGTCGCCGAGGCCGCCCGCAAGGCCGCGGCCCTCGCCGCCCGCTGGGCACAGGAGAGCACCTCCGAGGCCGAGCCCTCCCCCGGCGGCCCTCCGGGCGACGTCGCCCCCGGCACCCGCCCGGACGCCGGATGACCCCGCACGGCGCCCGTGCCGGTGAGGACGCCGAGGACCTGGACGTGGAGGAGGTGCTCGCCCTCGTGAGGAACAGCAACGGCGACCACCTGTCCGACTCCGCCGCCCGAGGTGAGGACGGCAGCGCCCGTACCCCCCAGCGGCCGGACCCCGGCACCCGCCCCCGCGCCACCCCCTGGCCCGAGGCGCGGGCCCGCGCCGAACGCGCCGGCCGCGACGCCGCCCGGGCCGCCCGCCGCGAGCCCGTCTCGGCGCCTCTCGACACCGCCCTCGGCCTGACCCTCGCCGAGCCGCTCGACGCCCTCACCGACCTGCCCTCCTTCGACACCTCCGCGATGGACGGCTGGGCGGTCTGCGGCCCCGCCCCCTGGCGCGTGCGGGACGAGGGCGTCCTCGCCGGGCACGCCGCGCCCCCCTCCCTCACCGACGGGGAGGCCGTCCGCATCGCCACAGGTGCCCGCATCCCCCCGGACACCACCGCGGTCCTGCGCAGCGAGCACGGCCGCACCGACGACAAGGGACGCCTGTTCGCGACCCGGGACGTCGTCCCCGGCCAGGACATCCGCCCGCGCGGCCAGGAGTGCCGCACCGGCGACCAGCTCCTCGCCGTCGGAACCCTCGTGACCCCGGCCGTCCTCGGGCTCGCGGCTGCCGCCGGCTATGACGCCGTCACCGCGGTCCCCCGCGCCCGCGTCGAAGTCCTGGTCCTCGGGGACGAGTTGCTCACCCAGGGCCTGCCCCGCGACGGCCTGATCCGGGACGCGCTCGGCCCCATGCTGCCGCCCTGGCTGCGCGCGCTCGGCGCCGACGTCACCGCCGTCCGGCGCATCCGCGACGACGCCGACGCCCTGCACCGGGCCGTCACCGCCTCCGACGCCGACGTCCTCCTCACCACCGGCGGCACCGCGGCCGGCCCCCTCGACCACGTCCACCCCACCCTGCACAGGATCGGCGCCGAACTCCTCGTGGACGGCGTCGAGGTGCGCCCGGGCCACCCCATGCTGCTGGCGCGCATCGCACCGGCCCAGCACCTCGTCGGCCTGCCGGGCAACCCGCTCGCCGCCGTCTCCGGGCTGCTGACGCTCGCCGAGCCGCTGCTGCGGATCCTCGCGGCCCGCCCGGCCCCGGAGCCGTACACGATGCCGCTGCGGGACGCCGTGCACGGGCACCCGCACGACACCCGGCTGGTCCCCGTCGTTCTGCGCGGCGACGAGGCGGTGCCGCTGCACTACAACGGCCCCGCCATGCTGCGCGGCATCGCGGCGGCCGACGCGCTGGCCGTCGTGGAGCCGGGCGGCGCACGCCCCGGGCAGGAGGCGGAACTGCTGGACCTGCCCTGGGCGTCCGCAGGAATCGGGGTGTGTTTCACGTGAAACTTCCGGGCCAGGACGCGATCGCCCGCCAGGCCGACGAGCATCTGGTGACCTATCGGGTGAAGCTCCCGAGGAAAGTGGTGGAGCACCCGTTCCGCCAGGTCGCCAAGCGGCTCTCCATCGCCCTGCTGGTGCTCGTCGTCACCGCGCTGATCGTCTACGCCGACCGGGACGGCTACAACGACAACGCGGGCGGCGGCGTCGACCTTCTCGACGCCTTCTACTACGCGACCGTCACCCTCTCCACCACCGGTTACGGTGACATCGCGCCGGCCAGCGACGCCGCTCGGCTCACCAACATCCTCCTCATCACGCCCCTGCGCGTGCTGTTCCTGATCATCCTGGTCGGCACCACCCTCGAAGCTCTCACCGAACGCACCCGGGAGGAGTGGCGACTGACCCGCTGGAGGTCCACGTTGCGTGATCACACCGTTGTCATCGGCTTTGGCACCAAGGGCAGGTCGGCGATCCGCACCGTCTGCGCGACGGGCCTCAAGAAGGAGCAGGTGGTCGTGGTCGACCCCAGTTCCAAGGTGGTCGACGCCGCGACCGCCGAGGGTTACGCGGGCATCGTCGGGGACGCGACCCGCAGCGAGGTGCTCAAGCGGGCCGAGGTGCACAAGGCGCGTCAGATCATCATCGCGACCCAGCGCGACGACACGGCGGTCCTGGTGGCGTTGACGGCCCGGCAGCTCAACCGCGGGGCGAAGATCGTGGCCGCGGTGCGCGAGGAGGAGAACGCGCCGCTGCTCAAGCAGTCCGGGGCCGACGCGGTCATCACCAGCGCCAGCGCCGCCGGCCGGTTGCTCGGCCTCTCCGTGCTGAGCCCCTCCGCGGGCATGGTGCTGGAGGACCTCATCCAGCAGGGCACCGGCCTCGACCTCGTCGAACGGCCGGTCGTCAAGGCCGAGGTGGGCAAGACGCCGCGGGAGGTCTCCGACCTGGTGGTGAGCGTCATACGCGGTCACCGGGTCCTCGGCTACGACGATCCCGCCATCGGCACGCTGGAGCTGACCGACCGGCTCATCACGATCGTGCGCAAGACCCCGGCCACCCAGGTCGCGCCGGACATCCGCCCGATGCCGCCGATGCCCCGCAACACCTGAGCCGACCCGCGACCACCGCTACAACCTGATGCCCCGCGACAGCGCCGCGGGGCATCAGGGGCTACTTCCGGTTGTACAGCCGCATCGTGACCGGCCCGAAGACCAGCACGAACAGGCCCGCCCAGCCCAGCGACCAGGCGACCTCGCCGGCCGGCCAGTCCCCGCCCATCAGACCGCGCACCGCCGACGCCAGATGGGTGATGGGGCTGTTGTTCACGAACGCCTGCAACCAGCCCGGCATGGTCCTCGGGTCCACGAACACGTTGGACAGGAACGTCAGCGGGAAGATCACCATCATGCTGACGCCCATCACCGACTTCTCGGTGCGCAGCATCAGCCCGAACATCGTCCAGATCCACGAGAAGGCGAACGAGAAGACCACCAGCAGGGCGATCCCGGCGAGCACACCGGCGACCCCGCCGTCCGGCCGGTAGCCGAGGATCATGCCGACGGTGAGCATCACCACCGAGGCGATCGTGTACCGCAGGGCGTCGCCGAGCAGATAGCCGACCATCGTCGACGGCCGCCAGATCGGCAGGCTGCGGAACCGGTCGAAGACGCCCTTCTCGATGTCGGTGTTCACGGAGACACCCGTGTACATCGTGATCATCACGACCGACATCACGAGGATGCCCGGCAGCAGGAACTGGATGTACTCCTTCGGCGAGCCGGCCAGCGCCCCACCGAACAGGTACGTGTACATCAGCACCATCATGATCGGGAACGCCGTGACGTCGAAGAGCTGCTCCGGCACGTGCTTGATCTTGAGGACGGCCCGCCAGCCGAAGGTCATCGAGGCCGACCACGCGCTGGGCCGCGGCGGCCGCTCCTTGGCGACGAGCAGGGCGGCGAGCGACTCGGCGCTGACCGGGGCGAGCTCTTTGCTCTCGGTGGTCGTCGCGGTGCTCATGCCGCCACCTCGTCCTTCGGGTTGTCGGAGCGGTCGGCGGATGCGTGCGTGTCGTGTCCGGTGAGGGCGAGGAACACCTCGTCCAGGCTGGGCTGGCCCAGCGAGAAGTTGTCGACGGTGATCCCGGCGCGGGCCAGCTCGCCCAGGGCGCGGGAGGCCTGCTCGGCAGCGGAGTCGTCGCTCGCCGCCGTACCGAGGCGGGCGGTGAGGGCGACCGGGTCGGGCTCCGGCTGCACCCGCGCGTCCAGGACGCGGCACAGCAGATCGGCCGCGAGGTCGCGCTGGTCGGGGTCGCGCAGCCGCAGATGCACGGACCCGGCCCCGACGGACGACTTCAGCTCGCCCTTGGTGCCCTCGGCGATCACCCTGCCGCGGTCGATGACGGCGATCCGGGACGCCAGCTGGTCGGCCTCGTCCAGATACTGCGTGGTCAGCAGCACGGTGGTGCCCTGGGCGACCACGGCCCGCACGATGTCCCAGACCTGGTTGCGGCTGCGGGGGTCGAGGCCGGTGGTCGGCTCGTCGAGGAACAGCAGGTCGGGGGTGTTGAGGATGGACGCGGCGATGTCGATACGGCGCCGCATGCCGCCCGAGTAGTGCTTGACCTGCTTCGCGGCGGCCTCGGTGAGGCCGAAGGCCTCCAGGAGCTGGGCGGCGCGCTCCCGGGCGGCCTTCTTGTGGTGGCCGAGCAGCCGGCCCAGCAGGACCAGGTTCTCGGTGCCGGTGAGGTCCTCGTCGACCGAGGCGTACTGGCCGGTGAGGCTCACCCGGCCGCGCACCTCGTCGGCCTCGCGGACGATGTCGTGGCCGAAGACATGCGCTTCGCCGCCGTCCGGCCGCAGGAGTGTGGCGAGCATCTTCACGGTGGTGGTCTTGCCGGCGCCGTTCGGGCCGAGGACGCCGTAGACCGTGCCCGCGGGCACGGACAGGTCGACGCCGTCGACGGCCCTCGTCTCGCCGAACGTTTTGACCAGGCCCGCGGTCTCGATCGCCAGGCCGGACATCTGCGTGCTCATGCTTCGGGTCCTTCCGCGTGCTTGGGCTACGCATGGAGAGACCTTCACCGTCGCGCAAACTCATCGGTCACGCATACGGATTTTCGACGGCACCGGACGAATGGCGTAGGGGCGAGGGTCCAGGGACGGAAGGGGACTCCGCCCGGGGACCGAGGAGTACGGTCCCCTGTATGCATGCGATCACGATTCCCGAACCTGGTGGGCCCGAGGCGCTGGTCTGGGACGAGGTCCCGGACCCCGTGCCCGGCGAGGGCGAGGTCCTGGTCGAGGTGGCGGCCGGCGCCGTCAACCGGGCCGACATCCTGCAACGGCAGGGCTTCTACGAACCCCCGCCCGGCGCGTCCCCCTACCCCGGTCTGGAGTGCTCCGGACGGATCGCCGCGATCGGCACCGGCGTCTCGGGCTGGAACGTCGGCGACGAGGTGTGCGCGCTGCTCTCCGGCGGTGGCTACGCCGAGAAGGTGGCCGTGCCGGCCGGGCAGCTGCTGCCCGTGCCCGACGGCGTCGGCCTGACGCAGGCCGCGGCGCTGCCCGAGGTGGCCTGCACCGTCTGGTCGAACGTCTTCATGGTGGCCCACCTGCGGCCCGGCGAGACGCTCCTCGTGCACGGCGGCTCCAGCGGCATCGGGACCATGGCCATCCAGCTGGCCAAGGCGGTCGGCGCGCGGGTGGCCGTGACGGCCGGTACGGAGGACAAGCTCCGGCGGTGCGCCGAACTGGGCGCCGACATCCTGGTCAACTACCGCGAGCAGGACTTCGTCGAGGAGGTCAGGAAGGCCACGGACGGCGCCGGGGCCGATGTCATCCTCGACAACATGGGCGCCAAGTACCTGGAGCGCAACGTCAAGGCCCTGGCCGTCAACGGCCGACTCGCGATCATCGGGATGCAGGGCGGCGTGAAGGGCGAGCTGAACATCGGCGCCCTGCTGGCCAAGCGCGCCGCCATCAGCGCGACGTCGCTGCGCGCCCGGCCCCTGGAGGAGAAGGCGGCCATCGTGGCGGCCGTCCGGGAACACGTCTGGCCGCTGTTCACCGGCGGCCATCTGCGCCCGGTCGTGGACCGCGAACTCCCGATGCCGGAGGCCGCCGCCGCGCACCGTGTGGTGGAGGAGAGCGGCCACGTCGGCAAGGTCCTGCTGATCGCCCCGAAGGCCGGCTGACTCCGGTCCTACACCCGTCGCAGCCGCAGTGCGAAGAAGGCCAGGCCCAGGCCGAGGCCGATCAACAGCAGGCCGCTGCCCAGGGGCAGGATGCGCAGCACCTGGCCGGTGGGGCGTTCGGCTGCCGCCGCCTCCCGCACGGGCTGCTCCGCCGGGGCGGAGGGCTCGGGGACGGTCTCTGGCGGCTCCTGGGGGACGGCCGTGGCGTCCGTGACGCCCGGCCCCTCCTCGGCGTCCTCCGGCCGTCCCGGCCGCACCCGGCCCTCTCCGGCCCGGCTCCCGGCCCGCGAGGGCTCACCGGCGCCGGATGGGTCCGCCACGGCGGACGGGCTCGACGACGCCGCCCGGAGCGTCGCATCCGTCCGGGCCGACGGTGCCGCCAGGGGCGGGGGAGCCGGGCGGGACGGAGCGGCCCAGGAGGAGGGCGCGTCCCCGGGCGACGGTGCCGTAGGGCGCGCGGGGTCCGACGGCGTGGGCTTGGCGGGCCTGGTGGCCTCGGGCGTCCGGGAAGCGGTGCGTCCCCACCTCGTGCCCGCGCCCGTCGGCCCCTCCTCTTCCGCCGTCCTTTCCCCCTCATGCGCGGGGACAGCCCCGTAGGACGGGACGGATCCGTACGGTGAGACGACCGCGCCCGCCCCCAGGGCGAGCACCAGTGCCGCCGCCCGCAGTGCGCGTAGCCATGGAGTCACGGGGGTGACCCCCTCCCGCCGCGTGCCCGTGGGGCGACTACGGCAAGTTCGGTCATATCGAGGCAATCAGCCTCACACCGCTCCCGGCATCCGGCACCCCGGGTGCGGCCGACGGACGGAATGCGATCGCGCAGGCGTCTGCTCCACGTCACCCGCGAGGAGGAACGGCCCGGCCGGGAGCAACCCGGAGCCCGATCGATTCGTCTCCTCCGGCATGGTGGATCAGCCTCCCCGGGGGGCACCACGGAGGTGAGGTGCAGGCGTGCGAGAGAATGGCGGCATGGAGATGCCGAGGAACGAAAGGTCGCCGGAGAACCCGCAGATCCTGGTCGTGGGCCAGGACGGCATGGCGCTCGGTGGCGGCAGCGCAGACGAGGACTCCCGCGAGACCCCGGTCACGGAGCAGGTGGAGCAGCCCGCGAAGGTCATGCGGATCGGCAGCATGATCAAGCAGCTGCTGGAGGAAGTACGCGCGGCTCCCCTGGACGAGGCCAGCCGGGTGCGGCTGAAGGACATCCACGCCAGCTCGGTGAAGGAGCTGGAGGACGGTCTGGCGCCCGAGCTGGTCGAGGAGCTGGAGCGGCTCTCCCTGCCCTTCACGGACGAGGCGACCCCCAGCGACTCGGAGCTGCGCATCGCGCAGGCCCAGCTCGTCGGGTGGCTGGAGGGGCTCTTCCACGGGATCCAGACGACGCTGTTCGCCCAGCAGATGGCGGCCCGCGCCCAGTTGGAGCAGATGCGCCGCGCCCTCCCGCCCGGGATCGGCGACGGCCCCGACGAGCAGCACCCGGGCGGCCGGACGGGCGGCCCGTACCTGTAGACGTCCCCAGGCCGCACGAAGCGAACGGGCCCGGCAGCGGAAGCTGCCGGGCCCCTGTGCGTTCGGGTACCGCGTGTGTCCGGGGACGGGACGGAGCGGGACGTCAGGACGGCGGGTTGCCCGTCGAGACGCTGAGCTCGATCTCCGGCATGTCCTCCGGGTCGACGTCGGTGCCGGCGGACGGGAACTGGTTCATGACCGTGCCGTCGCCGTAGGTGTTCTCGTCGACCTGCTTCTCGTCCAGCTCCCAGCCGGCCGCCTGGAGACAGGCCTTGACCGACTTGATGTTCTTGAACTTGAAGTCCGGGATCTGGATCTTGTCGGGGTCGTTGTACGACTCCCGCGGCTCCGTGCACTCCTCGGTGTCGATCGTCTTGGTGGTGTCCGGCCCGCGGTAGCCGGGCTTCTTCTCCGCCGAGGCCGAGGCGCTCGCGCTGCTGCCGCCGCCGCCCTTGACGTCCTCGCCGCCGCCGTTCACCAGCAGCGCCGTGACGAGGCCGCCGACGGCGACGACCGACACGATGATCGAGCCGATGATCACCGGCCTGTTGTTCCGGCCGCCGCCGGAGGAGGCCCCCGCACTCTGGGGCGACAGGTTGTACGGCGGCGGCGTCGACGGGCCGGGCTGCGGGGAGTAGGCCGCCGGGGCCGGCGTCTGGTAGCCGCCCTGCTGCGGATAACCGTAGGCCGGGGTCGGCCCCGCCGGGGCGGGGGTGCCGTACGGGTTCGGGGGCGGGGTCGGCTGGTACGGGGTCTGGACCGGGCCCGACGGCGTCGGGGTCGCCTGGTCGACCGGAGGGAACACGGCCGAGCCGACACCGGAGCCGCTCGGGGCCTGGGTGCCCGGCACGATGCTCGGCGGCGCGGCGCTGAAGGACGCCGCCACCCGCAGGCATTCGTCGCGCATGGCCTCGGCGCTGGGGAAACGCTCGTTGGGGTTCTTCTTCAGCGCACGGGCGATCAGCGCGTCCACGGCCGGGGGCAGCGAGCGGTTGATGGAGGACGGAACCGGCGGCTCCTCCTGCACGTGCGCGTACGCGATGGCCAGCGGCGAGTCCGCCTCGAACGGCAGCCGCCCGGTCACCAGCTGGAAGAGCATGATGCCGACCGAGTACAGGTCGGAGCGGGCGTCCACACCGCGGCCGAGGGCCTGCTCGGGCGAGAGGTACTGCGGGGTGCCGACGACCATGCCGGTCTGCGTCATCGACGTCACGCCGGACTGCATGGCGCGGGCGATGCCGAAGTCCATGACCTTGACCACGGCCCGCTTGGTCATCATCACGTTGCCGGGCTTGATGTCGCGGTGGACCAGGCCCATCTCGTGGCTGATCTCCAGCGCGGCGAGCACGTCCGCCGTGATCTTCAGCGCCTTGTCGGCGGGCATCGCGCCCTGCTGGCGCACGTCCTCGTCGAGGACCGAGCCGAGCGGGCGGCCCTCGACGTACTCCATGACGATGTACGGCGTCGTCATGCCGTCGAGGGTGTCCTCGCCGGTGTCGAAGACCGACACGATGTTGGTGTGCGTGAGCTTGGCCACGGACTGGGCCTCGCGGCGGAACCGCTCGCGGAAGGCCTGTTCGCGTCCGAGATCCGTGTGCAGTGTCTTGATGGCGACCTGCCGGTCGAGCACGCTGTCGTACGCGAGGTGCACCGAGGCCATGCCGCCCTGGCCGAGGAGATCGCGCAACTGATAGCGACCACTGGCGAGCGCCCGCCCTGTGTACTGGCCCTGTGCGCCGTCCTGGCTCATGTTCCCTGTCCCCCGTAGCCCCCGCAGGCGCCGCCGACTGTCGCTGATCCGTCGTTGATCCAAACCGCCATTCCCGGCCAAGTCTGCCCCAGGGCACTGACACGTCAAGCTCGGTGCCCGTTCCGTGACCGTACGCGAAAGAAGCGTCGCGTAAGCGTTACAGGGGGCGTACGGGCGGCACACGGAATTTGCACGACAGTAAGCGGTGAAGGTTTCATGGCCGGTCCGTCTCGTGCCGGTCCCGGCGTCCCTTCCCGGACCGGAGGCTTGCGCGGAGGCTGTAGCGTGGCCGACGGAGACCGTAACAACACCGCGCGCACCGCGGGCAGAAACGACGGCGAGGACTGATGGCACAGCAGCAGCGCGCTCAGGGCCCGTCCGACCCCGAGGCGACTGGCGGCGGCATGTCGGACGCGCCGGAGCTCTGGGGTAACGGCGGGTTGGTCGGGGACGGCCGGTACCGGCTGACCCGCAGACTCGGCCGGGGCGGCATGGCCGAGGTGTTCGCAGCCGAGGACGTCCGTCTCGGACGCACCGTCGCGGTCAAGCTGCTCCGCTCCGACCTCGCCGAGGACCCGGTGTCCAAGGCGCGCTTCACGCGCGAGGCCCAGTCGGTCGCCGGTCTCAACCACCACGCGATCGTCGCCGTGTACGACTCCGGCGAGGACTTCGTCGGCGGCCAGTCCGTGCCGTACATCGTCATGGAGATCGTCGAGGGCCGCACGATCCGCGACCTGCTGCTGAACGCGGAGGCCCCGGGCCCCGAGCAGGCGCTGATCATCGTGTCGGGCGTCCTGGAGGCGCTCGCCTACTCGCACCAGCACGGCATCGTGCACCGCGACATCAAGCCCGCGAACGTCATCATCACGCACAACGGCGCCGTGAAGGTGATGGACTTCGGCATCGCCCGCGCCCTGCACGGCGCGTCGACCACGATGACGCAGACCGGCATGGTCATGGGCACCCCGCAGTACCTCTCCCCCGAGCAGGCGCTCGGCAAGGCCGTCGACCACCGCTCCGACCTGTACGCGACGGGCTGCCTGCTCTACGAACTGCTTGCGCTGCGCCCGCCGTTCACCGGCGAGACCCCGCTGTCGGTGGTCTACCAGCACGTCCAGGACATCCCGACGCCGCCGTCCGAGGCGTCCGACGCCTGCCCGCCGGAGCTGGACGGCCTGGTCATGCGCTCCCTCGCCAAGGAGCCCGACGACCGCTTCCAGACGGCCGAGGAGATGCGCGGGCTGGTCCAGTACGCGCTCCAGATGCTCTACGACCAGGGCGGCCACACCGGCACCTGGAACACCGGCCCGGTCGACATGCACGACGGCCGGCACACCCCGTCGGGCGGCTTCGCCGGCACGGCCGTGATGGGCCACCCCGGGGACGCCTCCGGCACCACGCAGATCCCCGCGCCGATCCTGCCCGGCGGCTACGGCAACGGGGACGACGGCGGCTTCGAGGGCCACGGCAACAAGGGCAGCGGCCGCGGCAAGCTGTGGATCCTGGCCGTGCTCGCGGTGATCGCCGTCGCCGCCGGTGTGGCGCTGGCCCTGCAGAACACCGGCGGCGGCAAGGACGACCCGAGCAAGGAACAGTCGCCGACCACCTCGCAGACGACCGAGAAGAAGACGCCCAGCGAGACGCCGAGCGACGACGAGACCGGCGAGCCGACCGACACCACCACGGACGACGGCACCGGGACCGGCGCGGGCAACGGGGAGTGGACGCCCTCGTACAGCCCGTCCACCGCCCCGTCGCAGAGTGTCTCCCCGCCTCCCTCCGGGGACCCGTCGGGCGATCCGCCGACCGAGGACCCGACGGAGGACCCGACGGACCCCGAGCCCTCGGCCTCGCCCCCGCCCACGGGCGACACGGGCGACACCGAGGGCACCACGACCGGCGTCGTCGGCGGCCCGGGCGGCGAAGAGGACACCTGATCCGACCGTACAAGCGCATGATCCACGCGCGCGTGGGACCCGGGAACGGGACCCACGCGCGCGTGCCGTTTCGGGCGCGCCGAAAAGTTGACCCTTCCCGTGACCTGGGTCACCGGGTTAACGTGCGGTAGCTCCGGCCTCCTGCAAGGCTGTGACCAGGGCCCCTTCCACGCCTCCCCGATTTACTTGGATATCCAAGCAAAATCGCAGGTCAGAGGGGGTTTCACAGAAATGTGGCGCACTGGGTAACGTGCTTTCTGCAGGGCGCTCGCCGGGGCACCTGTCACGCCTGTTCCCGGCCGAGTGGCACCCACCCCGTGCCCCGCGGGCCGAGAACAGGTGAGCCGCACTGGCCTACCGGCAACCCCGGGGGCCGGACCGACGGAGGAGCACACGTGACCGTGGAGAGCACTGCCGCGCGCACACCGCGACGCAGCGCCGGAAGCAAGGCCGGCACCACCGGCACCAAGCGCACCCGCACGACCGCCAAGAAGGACGCCGGAGCCGAGCCCCAGCTCGTGCAGCTGCTGACGCCCGAGGGCAAGCGCGTCAAGAACGCCGAGTACGACAAGTACGTCGCCGGCATCACCCCGGAAGAGCTCCGCGGCCTCTACCGCGACATGGTGCTCACCCGTCGCTTCGACGCCGAGGCCACCTCCCTGCAGCGCCAGGGCGAGCTGGGCCTTTGGGCGTCGCTGCTCGGCCAGGAAGCCGCCCAGATCGGGTCCGGCCGGGCCACCCGGGAGGACGACTACGTCTTCCCCACCTATCGCGAGCACGGCGTGGCCTGGTGCCGCGGTGTCGACCCGGCCAACCTGCTGGGCATGTTCCGCGGGGTGAACAACGGCGGCTGGGACCCCAACAGCAACAACTTCCAGCTGTACACGATCGTCATCGGCTCCCAGACGCTGCACGCCACCGGCTACGCGATGGGCGTGGCCAAGGACGGCGCCGACAGCGCGGTGATCGCCTACTTCGGCGACGGCGCCTCCAGCCAGGGCGACGTGGCCGAGTCCTTCACCTTCTCCGCGGTCTACAACGCCCCGGTCGTGTTCTTCTGCCAGAACAACCAGTGGGCGATCTCCGAGCCGACCGAGAAGCAGTCCCGCGTGCCGATCTACCAGCGCGCCCAGGGCTTCGGCTTCCCGGGCGTGCGGGTGGACGGCAACGACGTGCTCGGTGTCCTCGCGGTCACCCGCTGGGCCCTGGAGCGGGCCCGCGGCGGCGAGGGCCCGACCCTGGTCGAGGCGTTCACCTACCGCATGGGCGCCCACACCACCTCCGACGACCCGACCCGCTACCGGGGCGACGAGGAGCGCCAGGCGTGGGAGGCCAAGGACCCGATCCTGCGCCTGCGCCGCTACCTGGAGGCCTCAAACCACGCGGACGAGGGATTCTTCGCGGAACTGGAGGCCGAGTCCGAGGCGTTGGGCAAGCGAGTGCGCGAGGCGGTCCGTGCCATGCCGGACCCGGACCACTTCGCGATCTTCGAGAACGCCTACGCGGACGGACACGCCCTCGTCGACGAGGAGCGCGCCCAGTTCGCCGCGTACCAGGCGTCGTTCGCCGATGAGGGGGGTAACTGAGATGGCCGACAAGATGGCACTGGCCAAGGCGATCAACGAGTCGCTGCGCCGCGCCTTGGAGTCCGACCCCAAGGTCCTGATCATGGGCGAGGACGTCGGCAAGCTCGGCGGCGTCTTCCGGGTGACGGACGGCCTGCAGAAGGACTTCGGCGAGAGCCGCGTCATCGACACCCCGCTCGCCGAGTCGGGCATCGTCGGCACGGCGATCGGCCTGGCCCTGCGCGGCTACCGCCCGGTGGTGGAGATCCAGTTCGACGGCTTCGTCTTCCCGGCCTACGACCAGATCGTCACGCAGCTCGCGAAGATGCACGCCCGCTCGCTGGGCAAGGTCAAGCTCCCGGTCGTCGTGCGCATCCCCTACGGCGGCGGCATCGGCGCGGTCGAGCACCACTCGGAGTCCCCCGAGTCGCTCTTCGCGCACGTGGCGGGCCTGAAGGTGGTCAGCCCGTCGAACGCGTCGGACGCGTACTGGATGATGCAGCAGGCCATCCAGAGCGACGACCCGGTGATCTTCTTCGAGCCCAAGCGCCGCTACTGGGACAAGGGCGAGGTGAACGCGGAGGCGATCCCGGGCCCGCTGCACAAGGCCCAGGTGGTCCGCGAGGGCACCGACCTGACCCTGGCCGCCTACGGCCCGATGGTGAAGCTCTGCCAGGAGGTGGCCGACGCGGCCGCCGAGGAGGGCAGGAACCTGGAGGTCCTGGACCTGCGCTCGGTCTCCCCGATCGACTTCGACTCGATCCAGGCCTCGGTGGAGAAGACGCGCCGCCTGGTCGTCGTCCACGAGGCCCCGGTGTTCTTCGGGTCGGGCGCGGAGATCGCCGCGCGGATCACGGAGCGCAGCTTCTACCACCTGGAGGCCCCGGTGCTCCGGGTCGGCGGCTACCACGCGCCGTACCCGCCGGCCCGCCTGGAGGAGGAGTACCTGCCGAACCTGGACCGGGTACTCGACGCCGTCGACCGCTCGCTGGCGTACTGAGGAGAGGGTCGTGACGACGATGACACAAGCGTCCGTGCGCGAGTTCAAGATGCCCGACGTGGGCGAGGGACTCACCGAGGCCGAGATCCTCAAGTGGTACGTCCAGCCCGGTGACACGGTCACCGACGGGCAGGTGGTCTGCGAGGTCGAGACGGCGAAGGCGGCCGTAGAGCTGCCCATCCCGTACGACGGCGTGGTCCGGGACCTGCACTTCCCCGAGGGCACCACGGTCGACGTGGGCACCGCGATCATCGCGGTGGACGTGGGCGGCGGCAGCGCCGCGCCCGCCCCCGAGGAGCCCGCCGCCGAGCAGCCCGCCGCCGCGCGGCCTTCGGCGGCCGCGCCCGCCGAGGAGCCGAAGGCCGCGGGCTCGGGCCGCCAGCCGGTCCTGGTGGGCTACGGGGTGGCGACCTCGTCCACCCGCCGCCGCCCCCGCAAGGGCCCGGAGGTCCCGGTCCAGCAGGCCTCGACGGCGATCCAGACGGAGCTGAACGGCCACGCGCCGGCGGCCCCGGCGGCTCTGGCCCCTCCGGCCGGCGCCGACCGTCCGCTGGCCAAGCCCCCCGTCCGCAAGCTGGCCAAGGACCTGGGCGTCGACCTGACGACGGTCGTCCCGACCGGCCCGGACGGCATCATCACCCGCGAGGACGTGCACGCGGCGGTCGCCACCGCTCCCGCGGCCCCCGAGCCGGCGGTCGCGTCCGCCCCGGCGGCGGCCCCGGCCCCGGCGTCCTACGACACCGCGCGCGAGACCCGCATCCCGGTCAAGGGCGTGCGCAAGGCGACGGCGGCGGCGATGGTCGGCTCGGCGTTCACCGCGCCGCATGTCACCGAGTTCGTGACGGTCGACGTCACGCGCACGATGAAGCTGGTCGAGGAGCTGAAGGCGGACAAGGAGTTCGCGGGCCTGCGGGTGAACCCGCTGCTGCTGATCGCCAAGGCGCTGCTGGTCGCGATCAAGCGCAACCCGGACGTCAACGCGTCCTGGGACGAGGCCGCCCAGGAGATCGTGGTCAAGCACTACGTGAACCTGGGCATCGCGGCCGCGACCCCGCGCGGTCTGATCGTGCCGAACATCAAGGACGCGCACACCAAGACGCTGCCGCAGCTGGCCGAGTCGCTGGGCGAGCTGGTGTCGACGGCCAGGGACGGCAAGACGTCCCCGTCGGCGATGCAGGGCGGCACGGTGACGATCACCAATGTCGGCGTCTTCGGCGTCGACACGGGCACGCCGATCCTCAACCCGGGCGAGTCCGCGATCCTCGCGGTCGGCGCGATCAAGCCGCAGCCCTGGGTCCACAAGGGCAAGGTCAAGCCCCGTCAGGTCACCACCCTGGCCCTGTCGTTCGACCACCGGCTGGTCGACGGCGAGCTGGGCTCGAAGGTGCTGGCCGACGTGGCGGCGATCCTGGAGCAGCCCAAGCGCCTGATCACCTGGGCGTGAACCGACCCGGCGGCCCCCTGCCCCTTCGGGCGGGGGGCCGCCGGGTTTTGTGCGGAGGTGAACCGGGCGTGCGCCGGGACGCACAAGAAGCGCGTCAGACCCGCCCAAGTACCCCACAGTAAGCGGTTTAGCCGGACATACGATCACTCTTCATGCGCGACGCGATGGTGCTCAAGGCCCAGAAGTTCGTCAACTCCGTCTACGGCAGCCGTATCGGTACGACCGCGCCCGAAAGCGGCGAGGCCGACTGGGCGACGATGTACGCACTGACCCGTGCCCTGCAGTACGAACTGGGCATCACCGCACTCTCCGACACCTTCGGCCCCACCACGCTGCGCACCCTGACGGACAAGTACCCCGAGCTCGACGCGGACACGGTCCCGTCGCCCGACTTCTGCCGCATCCTCCAGGCCGGCCTGTACTGCAAGGGCTACGACGGCGGCGACCTCGACGGCGTCTACGGCACCCGGGTGGCGCAGGCCGTCACCCGGATGAAGACCGACATGGGCGTCGAACAGGCCCTACCCGGAGGCGGATTGACGCCCAAGCTGGTCAAGGCGCTGCTGACGATGGACGGATACGTCCCCGCCGCCTCGGGCACCGGCCAGGTCAGGGCCGTCCAGCAGTGGCTCAACGGCCGTTATCTGAACCGGCAGGACTTCTACGTCACCGCCTGCGACGGGCTGGTGTCCAAGGACAGCGTCAAGGCCCTGCTGTTCGGCGTGCAGTACGAGCTGGGCATGGCGGACGGCACCGCCAACGGCAACTTCGGGCCCGGCACCCAGTCGGGCCTGAAGGCGCACCCCGTGAAACAGGGCGACAAGGGCGTCTTCGTGCGGCTCTTCTCCGCCGGGATGGTCCTCGGCCGGCGGCCCGTGGCCCTCACCGACACGTTCGACTCCTCCCTCGCCGCCGCCGTCCGGGCCTTCCAGACCTTCGTGGCGCTCCCGGCCACGGGCGAGGGCGACTTCGCCACCTTCGCCTCCCTGCTCGCGTCCTTCGGCGACCAGTCACGCCCCGCCAAGGCCTGCGACACCATCGCGAAGATCACCCCGGCCCGGGCGGCCTCGCTCAAGGCGGCCGGGATCGCCTACGTCGGCCGCTACCTCACCAACCCGAGCGCCACCTCCCTGCCGGAGAAGGCCATCCAGCCGGGGGAACTGGCCGTCATCGCCCAGCAGGGGCTGCGCTGCTTCCCGATCTACCAGACCGTCGGCAACGACGCCTCGCACTTCGACTACGTCGCCGGGCGCACCGCCGGGTACGCGGCGGTCAACGCCGCCCGCGACCACGGCTTCCGGCGCGGTTCCCGGATCTTCTTCGCCGTCGACTTCGACGCGATCGACGCCGAGATCACCGCGCACGTCCTGCCCCACTTCAAGGGCATCAAGGAGGCGATGGCGGACTCCGGCCACCCCTACGAGATCGGTGTCTACGGCTCCCGCAAGGTGTGCGCGCGGGTCGGCGCGGCCGGCTGCTCGACCGCGAGCTTCGTCGCCGACCTGTCCTCGGCCTTCGACGGCAACGCCGGGCACCCGCTGCCCCGGGACTGGGCCTACGACCAGTTCGCCGTGCGCACCCTCGGCTCCGGTGACGGGCAGCTCGACATCGACGCCGACATCGCCTCGGGGCGGGACACGGGGCAGGGCGTGTTCGACCGGCCGCGGCCGGCCGTCCCGGACGTCGCCCTCGACGCGCGCCAGGTGCCCGCGCTGCGGGCCGACCTCTCGCGCTACATGCGGTCGATCGGCCGCCCGGACGCCGGAGGCGTCGGCAGCGACGCATGGCTCTACACCAACACGCAGGCCGTCGCCGCGATCCAGGAACAGGACGGCCTGATCACCGAGCTGTCGACGACCCACACGATGCGCAAGGCGCTGATCCAGACGGCCGTCTACTGGGCCATGCGCGACTACGACCTCGCCGCCCGGTCCACCGACCAGCAGGTCGCCGACCACCACCTCACGGGCTCCGGCTCCGTCCGGGACTCGCACACCGGCATCGGCGAGATCAGCGCGAGCGACGCGATCCAGGCCTGGAACCACTGCATCGGCTGGGGTCTCGCCACCGGCGACCACCGCGATCCGGGCAAGGACGCCGACCTGTGGGCGGTGTGGCAGCGGCTGAACAAGGACAACGCGTTCAGTGTGCGCACCGCGGCCCTGATCCATCTGTGGGGCACCCGGGGCAGGCCCGGCGGCCAGTTGCCGCCCGGCGACCGCGTCACCACCCCGCGCTCCATGCGCCTCGACCTCGCCGAGTTCGAGATCACCGAACTGCTGCGCCGCTACCGGGCCTGGGACCCCGACGTGGAGTCCCAGACGCACCAGTGCATGGCCGTCTACCAGATCTTCGAGACGTACAACAGCATCGCCCGCAACGCCTGAGCGTGTGCGCGCGGAGCACTGACAGCGAATCAGTGAACTTCAGGAAGAGACTCCGTTGAAGCTCAACCTCCCCCGCGTCCCCGGCAGATCACCGGTGCCCGGTGCCGCGCACCGCAGGGTCCTGTCCCGCCGTGCGCTGCTCGGCCGGATCGCCGTCGTCGGCGGTGCCGTGGGCGTCGCCGCCCTGCCCCTGTCCCGCTTCCTGTCCCAGGCGTACGCCGACGCGCACAATCCCATACCGGCCCGCGTACGGGACGCCGTGAGCAGCGCGCAGGACCGGACCCGGCGCGTGCTGGCGGGCTCGCGCTCCCACAACGGCTGGGAGATGGAGAACGTCGCCGACGACGGCGGCACCGTCTACACCCGCCCGGTCCCCGGCACCCCGCTCCAGGGCGTCGCCGTGCGGATGGGCGACGTGGAGACCGTCCTCGTGCATCTGGTGCGCCGCTTCCACTACGAGGTCGACGCGCTGCGCAAGGGCGATGTCGTCGGCTGGCACGACCCCGCAGGCCTCGCCAGGAGCCGGCCCGAGTCCAATCTGGCGTCCGGCACGGCTGTGCGGATCCGGCCCGGCGCCTATCCGCGCGGCGTCAGGGGCGGCTTCTTCCCGCAGCAGGAGGTCGTGCTCCGCGACATCCTCGCCGAGCTGGACGGCGTGGTCCGCTGGGGCGGCGACGACCGTACGCCCGACGAGTCGCTGTTCAGCGTGGACGTACGGCCCGGTGACGAGAGGCTCGTCCGGGTCGCGGCGCGGATCCGCGGCTGGTGGCTGGAGCCGGGCGCGGGTGCGGGCTCCCCGGTGAACGTGCTGTCGGGCGGACGGCGCAAGGCGGCCCGGGCGCTGGAGCGGCGTCAGCGCAGCGTGGCGTGAGAGGCGCCTTGGTGAGAGGCGTATGACGAAGGGGTCCCGCCGCGGTCTGCGGCGGGACCCCTTCGACGCATGCCGTTCTACTTGCTGAAGCCGTAGTTGAGCAGCTTCGTGGCATCCGTCTTGCGGGCGGTCAGGCCGGTCGAGGCGAGGACCGTGCCGATGACCGTCTTGCCGCTGCGGGTGGCGGCGAAGACCAGGCAGTACTTCGCCTCCGGGCCGGAGCCGGTCTTCACACCGATCGCGCCGCTGTAGCTGCCGAGCAGCGGGTTGGTGTTCTGCCACGGAGCCATGGTCCGGGTGCCGCCGGACTTGGTGGTCGTCTTCGCGGTGTACTTCTTCGTCTTGACGACCGTGCGGAACGTGGAGTTCTTCATCGCCGCGCTCGCGAGCTTGGTCAGGTCGCGGGGCGTGGAGTAGTTCTTGCCCTTGCCGATGCCGTCGAACGAGTCGAAGTGGGTGTTCTTCAGGCCCAGGCTCTTGGCGGTGGTGTTCATCTTGCCGATGAACGACGCCACGCGCTTGGCCCGCGTCGAGCCCGAGCCGAACTTGTCGGCGAGCGCGTACGCGGCGTCGCAGCCGGACGGCAGCATCAGCCCGTACAGCAGCTGGCGGACGGTGACCTTGTCGCCGACGATCAGCTTCGCGTTGGACGCGTAGTTGTTGTCGACGATGTAGTCGCTGTAGGCCTTCTGGATCGTGACCTTGCTGTTCATGTTCAGGTTCGACTGCTTCAGCACCACCAGGGCCGTCATGATCTTGGTGGTCGAGCCGGTCGAGCGGCGGGTGTCGGCCGCCTTGGTGTAGAGCGACTTGCCGGTCGCGTTGTTCATCACATAGCCGCCCTTGGCGGCGATGGAGGGCGCCGAGGCGGCCTGCGCCGGCGCGACGGTGAGGGCCCCGGTCGCGAGCATGGCGCCGGTGGTGACGGCGACGGCCGCGGCTCTGCGGAGACGAGTGCCCTTAATGCCGGTTATCAAGTGAAGTACCCCGATTGCGTCGAATGCCCCAACGGTGCGGCCGAGTTGAGGACGAGGGGAAGGGGGCCGCACGTGTCTGACTTGTAACTAGCACACGAAGTTGTGCTGTTGCCGAGCCGGGCCCCCGCTTTGCCACAGATGTGTGACATACAAGTCCGCATACTGGACGTATCTCTTCATGCGTACCTGTTGTATCTATGCTGTCCGCATGACCTTGGC
This sequence comes from Streptomyces sp. NPDC007929, assembly GCF_042959065.1. Lineage (NCBI taxonomy): Bacteria > Bacillati > Actinomycetota > Actinomycetes > Kitasatosporales > Streptomycetaceae > Streptomyces > Streptomyces sp. NPDC007929. The sequence goes on from NZ_JBIBKD010000005.1 coordinate 379,041, forward strand.
CGTGAAGCAACCGCCCGCCGCCGACCGTGTCTACGCCCATGTCAAGCAGGGCGTCCTGGAGCGTCGCTACGAGGGCGGGACCCTCCTCACCGAGGGCGAGCTCGCCGAAGCCGTGGGCGTCTCCCGCACACCGGTCCGCGAGGCGCTGCTGCGGCTGGAGGCCGAGGGCTTGATCCGGCTCTACCCGAAGAAGGGCGCCCTCGTCCTGCCCGTCTCCGCGCAGGAGATCGCCGACGTCGTCGAGACCCGGCTGCTCGTCGAGGAGCACGCGGCGCGCAAGGCCGTACCCGCGCCCGCCGGGCTCATCGAGCGCCTGGAGGAGCTGCTGGCCCGGCAGAAGAAGCAGGCCGCCGCCGGTGACCTCGCCGCGGCCGCCGTCACCGACCGCTGCTTCCACGCCGAGATCGTCCGCAGCGGCGGCAACGAGATCCTCTCCCGCCTCTACGACCAGCTGCGCGACCGCCAGCTGCGGATGGGCGTCGCCGTCATGCACTCCCACCCCGACCGCATCGCCAAGACCCTCGCCGAGCACGAGGAGATCCTCGAAGCGCTGCGCTCCGGCGACGCGGAGAGCGCCGTCGGCCTCGTCCACCGGCACATCGGCTGGTTCTCCCACCTGGCCCGCGGGGAGGTCCGGTGAGTGCCACCGCCATACCGGGCGACCCTCCGGGCGGGCGCAGGGCGCTGGCCGTCTGGGGCGTCGGCGTCTCGGTCTACTTCGTCGCGGTCATCTTCCGCACGTCCCTGGGCGTGGCCGGCCTCGACGCCGCCGACCGCTTCCAGGTGAACGCCTCGGCCCTGTCCACCTTCTCCATCCTCCAGCTGCTGGTCTACGCGGGCATGCAGATCCCTGTCGGCCTGCTGGTGGACCGGCTCGGCACCAAGAAGGTGCTGGCGCTCGGCGCGGTGCTGTTCACCGCCGGGCAGCTGGGCTTCGCCTTCTCCCCCTCCTACGGCACGGCGCTCGCCTCCCGGGCGCTGCTCGGCTGCGGCGACGCGCTGACGTTCATCAGCGTGCTGCGCCTGGGCAGCCGCTGGTTCCCGGCCCGGCGCGGCCCACTGGTCGCCCAGTTCGCGGGACTGGTCGGCATGGCGGGCAACCTGGTCTCCACGCTCGTCCTGGCCCGGCTGCTGCACGGCATCGGCTGGACGGCGGCGTTCGCCGGCAGCGCGCTGGCCGGTGCGGTGGTGCTCGTCCTGGTGCTGCTCTTCCTCAAGGACCACCCGGAGGGCCACGAGCCCGATCCCCTGCCGCACCAGGGCGCGGCCTACGTGAAGCGGCAGATCGCCGCCTCCTGGCGGGAGCCCGGGACCCGGCTCGGGCTCTGGGTGCACTTCACCACCCAGTTCCCGGCGATGGTGTTCCTGCTGCTGTGGGGCCTGCCGTTCCTCGTCGAGGCACAGGGGCTGTCCCGGGCGGCGGCGGGCGAACTGCTCACGCTGGTCGTGCTGTCGAACATGGTGGTGGGCCTGGTCTACGGCCAGATCGTCGCCCGGCACCACGGCGCGCGGCTGCCGCTCGCGCTCGGCACCGTCGCCACGACGGCGGTCCTGTGGGCGGCCACCCTCGCCCACCCCGGCCCGCACGCCCCGATGTGGCTGCTGATCGTGCTGTGCACGGTGCTCGGGGCCTGCGGACCCGCGTCGATGATCGGCTTCGACTTCGCCCGCCCGGCCAACCCGCCCGAGCGGCAGGGCACCGCCTCCGGCATCACCAACATGGGCGGCTTCGTCGCCTCCATGACGACGCTGTTCGCGATCGGCGTGCTCCTGGACGCCACCGGCGACGACTACTCCCTCGCCTTCTCGGTGGTGTTCGTCCTCCAGGCGGTCGGCGTCTCCCAGATCCTGCGGCTGCGCGGGCAGGCCGCCCGGCGGGAACGGGAGCGGCTGGTGGCCAGCCGGGTGGAGACGGTGCACGTGCCCGCGTGACGTCCGTCGGCGGTCGTCCGTCAGGCGGTCGTCGTTACGCGGGTCGGTGCGAGGGCGGGTACGAGGGTGAGGTACGCCAGGCCGAGGACGCCGCGGTAGGTGAGCCACCGGGCGCGGTGCCGGTCCACGCGCTGCCGCGTCTCCTCCGCCAGGGGGTGACGGGGGTGCTCGGCGAGCCACACCTCGGTGTCCGCGAGGTACCCCGACTCGAACTCCTCCCACTCCTCCAGGCTCGCGGTCTCCGTCCACTCCGGCCTGAACCCGGCCTCGACCGCCAGGTCGATGAGCGCCGGGAGGCCGGGGTGGTCGGTGACGGCCGCGTCCGGCCACATGCGGGACAGCTCGCCGGGGGTCGGGGTGCGCTCCCAGAAGCCCTCGCCGAGCAGGACGCGGCCGTGGTCGGTGACCAGGCGGCGGAGTTCGGCCAGGGCGTCGGGGAGACGGTCGCCGAGGGCCTGGCTCGATCCCACGCACAGCACGAGGTCGGCGGGGCCGCGGTCGGTTCCGGTGGCGGACTCCTCGACGAAACGGGCCCGGGGCGTCAGCCCGCGGTCCTCGGCGGCCTTGCGGGCCCGGGCCAGGTCGCCGGGGTCCAGGTCGATGCCGGTGCCGGTCGCCTCCGGCGTGTCGGCCAGGACCCGGAGCATCAGCTCGCCGGAGCCGCAGCCGATGTCCAGGACGGTGGTCGGGTGGTGGCGGGTGAGGCGTTGGACGAGGGCGGTGGCCCTCGGCTCGGAGAGCGGGCCGTGGAAGGTGAGGCGGGTGCGGTGGGGTGGGGTGGTCATGCCGCGGGAGGTTACGGGCGGTGCCGGGGGTGTGGCACGGGTTTTCTGGTGCTCGGGGTTTGTGCTGAGGCCGGGTGGGTCCGCGGCCCGGGGTGCCGCTCTCCTCGGGACGGGTGCCGCCCCTGGCGGCACGCATGCCCGCAGCTCTACTGCGTCACCGTGAAGTGGTCCAGGATCGCCCTCGTCAGGTCCGGGTCGCCCTCCGTCTTCAGCCGGTCGGACACCGACTCCGGCGTGACGCGGCCGCAGGCCAGGCGGACGTAGGTCTCCCAGTCGAGCGTGAGGGTCGCGGCGGGGCCGAGGGCCGGGGCCGTTTCGAGGGTGCCTCGGCCCTGGATGTCGACGCGGATCGTGCGCAGGAACTCCACGGGCCCGTGCACGTCGAAGACGATCGCCGAGCTGCGCGGCGCCTGCGCGCCCTCGGCGACCACGCGGGGGAGTTCGCCGAGCAGCACGTCACGGGCGACCAGCGCGCCGGGGGAGTCGAGGTTGCCGGGCCGGCCGAGGGCCGTGCGCAGGTCCTGCTCGTGCACCCACACGTCGAAGGCGTGCCGCCGCATCGCCTCCTCAAGGGTGAGCTCCCTGCCGAGCGGCCCCCGCACCTTGGTGCCCGGGTCGCGCGACTCGTTGCGCAGCTGCCGGTTGCGGCGGGTGATCACGTACTCGAGCTCGGAGGTCATCTCCGGTGCCGTGTGGTGGCGGCGGACGTCGACCTGCATCTCCATGTAGCGCTGGTGCTCGTTGGTGACGTGGAAGAGGTCGCGCGGCAGGCTGTGGATGGGGCGCGGGTCGCCGAGCATCTCGCAGTCCAGGCCGATGACATGGGAGGCCACGTCCCGCACCGACCACCCCGGGCACGGCGTCCGCCGGTTCCATTCGGCCTCCGCGAGCGGCTGCAACAGCTCCGATATCGCTTCGATGGAGTGGGTCCAGGCGTCGGCGTAGGGCTGGAGGGTGGAATGCAGACTCACGGAACGGGACCCCTCGGCGGTTCGGTCACGGGCAGGTGGTGGCGTCGTTGCCAGTGGGAGGTGGCGGTGTCGGCGGGCGTCTCGCGAGCTAAGTTACGCTGCTGTGAGGCACCCCGGCAGTGCTTTCGTGTGACGATCGTAGGCCCGAGTGGACGGCTCGAATGCCAGGACGGTGGTAGTGTGCGCGCCTCTGTGATCCAGATCGCCGTAAATCCGGACGAATCAGTTCAAGCGCGTCGCACACGCGTGGCGGCGACGGTCCGGGAGCAGGCGGGGGCGGACCTCGTCGTCCTGCCGGAGCTGTGGACCACGGGTGCCTTCGCCTACGAGGAGTTCGCCCGTGAGGCCGAGCCGCTCGAAGGGCCGACGTACGAGGCGATGGCGAAGGCCGCGAGCGACGCGGGCGTGTGGCTGCACGCCGGTTCCATCCCGGAGCGCGACCCCGACGGGCCGCTCTACAACACCTCCCTCGTCTTCTCCCCCGCCGGCGACCTGGCCGCCGCCTACCGCAAGATCCACCGCTTCGGCTTCGACAAGGGCGAGGCCGTGCTGATGGGCGCGGGCGCTGAGCTGGTGACGGTGCGTCTGCCCGAGACGACCCTCGGCCTGTCCACCTGCTACGACCTCCGCTTCCCCGAGCTCTACCGCGGTCTCGTCGACGCCGGTGCCGAGACGCTCGTGGTCTCGGCGGGCTGGCCGGAGCGCCGCCGCTCCCACTGGACGCTGCTGGCCCAGGCACGGGCCGTGGAGAACCAGTCGTTCCTCCTCGCCTGCGCAACGGCCGGGACGCACGCCGGAGTTCCCCAGGCCGGTCACTCGATCGTGGTCGACCCGTGGGGCGAGGTGCTCGCGCAGGCCGGGGCCGGCGAGGAGGTCCTCACGGTGGAGTTCGACCCGGGGAAGGTCGCGACGACCCGGGAGCTGTTCCCGGCGCTGAAGGACCGGATGCTGGGACTCCAGCCGCCGCGCAGGCCCTGACCGGCGCTCTCAGTCCTCCCGTTCCTTCTCCGCGAGGTGGATCACACACACGGCCACCGCGATCAGCAGCGCCGGATCGGCGTCCTCGTGGACGACGTCCACGCCGTAGGTGTCCCGTACGGTCAGCCACCGCCGGGAGATCACCGCCAGCAGCTCCCCGTCGTACTCGACGGCGAACTCCCGGTCGAGGATCTTGCCGCTGACGTCGAGTTCGTTGCCGTCGGCGAGGGACACCCGGTAGTGGTTGCGCAGCAGGGACAGCCGCTTGCGGCGAATCGTCGCCAGCGGCTCCCCGCTCCGCTGGAGCACCATGGTGTCGCGCAGGGCGAGCATCTTCTGGTGGATGTCGACGAGGACGCGCCCCTGGGTGTCCTTCAGCTCCCAGGTGTCCCGCAGCCGCAGGGCCTTGCCATCGACGAGGAACACCTTGGCGCCGCGGTCGTCCTCGATCCAGTAGTCGTCACCGAAACCGAGGAGCCGGTCGTACACGAGGAATCTCATGGGACCAGGGCTTCCCCGCAGCCAGGTCCGAAACGCCGCCGATAGGCCGAAGGGCCGAGGCCCGTCCGTCGCCGGAGCCGGCCGCGAGCCCAACTCGGCCACGGCAACCGTACGGTGACGGTGAACCGCCGTCACGTCCGCACCCTGGAGGGATCATGCACCGGGCAGCAGAGGACCGCGATCTTCCCGAGGAGCCGGCCGCGCCCGGCCCGCACAGCGGGGTCACGTGCCCGTTCTGCCGCATCGTGCGCGGGCTCGACCCGGCCCAGGTGCTGCGCGACTGGCCGGACGCCCTGGCGATCCTGCCCAGTGGCGGGGGCGTCACGGCGGGGCATGTGCTGGTGCTGCCCAAGACCCACGTCCCGGACGTGGCGGCGGACCCGCTGGTGTCGGCGGCGACCATGCGGCGCGTCGCGGAACTCGCGGCCGAGGTGGGCGACTGCAACGTCATCACGTCGCGGGGCGCCGCCGCCACCCAGACCGTGCCGCACCTGCACGTCCACCTGGTGCCGCGGCGCGCGGGCGACGGGATCCTGCTGCCCTGGACGCCGGCCGCCGCGGGCAGCCGCCGGCCGGGCCCGGACCGGCGACCCTGGTCGGCCCGGCCCGCCGGCCGGTGAGCCGGTTCGGGGCGGCGGCCCGGTTCCGGCGGCGGCCCGGTACGCCTCAGCCCAGGAAGACGAGGAGCAGACTGTTGGCGGCGGCCAGCACGCCGTAGCAGAACAGCATCGGCCGGGACAGCAGCACCGCGAACCGCGACACCGTCCCGCCGTAGCGCTCGGCGTCCATGGTGAACGGGGGCGGCGGGTCGTCCTGGTCGCTGACGACGCGCTCGTAGAGGGCCCGGAAGAGGCGCTCCTGGCGGAGGTAGTAGCCGTCGAGCAGCCAGAATCCGACGGCCAGGGCCAGGGCCACGGGGATCGTCGCGGCGCCCGGGCGGCGGTCCGCGACCGCGACGAGCACGCCGCTCAGCGTGATGCACCAGCCCTTGATCAGGAACGAGTTGTTGCCGAGGCGGGCGATCACGCTCTGGAGCAGTTCCAGGTGCTTGACGCGCTGTTCGTCGAGGTGCGGGCCACCGGTCATACGGCGGATGCCCCGTGCGTCCCCGGCGGGGTGCCGGGCGGGTCCTGCGCCGGCGGGGTGCCGGGCGGCTCGGTGTCCGGCAGCGAGAACTGCGCGTTCAGCTCCTCGACGGTGTCCTCCAGCCAGTTCTCCAGCAGGGTCGGGGCGTACCGGTCCAGCAGTCCGTCGCCGTGCTCCAGCAGCTCAAGACGCAGGCGGGGCAGGCCGGACCTGCCGTCGTCCCCGGCCCCGTCGTCCCTCGACGGGGCGTTGTCCGGGCGAGGGGGCCAGGTGTGGCCGCGCAGCGGCAGCTCCAGGGCGCCGGCGACCCCGCTGTCGGCCCGCTCCTCGACGATCGCGACACAGGCGTCGTCCACGGCACGGCGTGCGTCGGCCTCGGATTGCTCCAGGGCGGAGCGCAGCTCGTGCCAGGAGGCGCTGTGCGCGACGAGCCGCTGCCTCGCCTCGGACACGAGCCGCTCCGCGCTCTCCTCGGCGTCGGACGCGGTGCCCGAGGCGGACTTGTCGGCCTCGGCGTAGGGGTTGTGCGCAAGGATGGCCGTCGCCGCGGTGGCGAGGCCGAGCGAGACGATGAGGAAGACGGCCATCACCGTGCCGGCCGTGTCGAAGGCCAGCGGATTGCTCTGGCCCGTGCGCGTGTAGGCGGTCGTGGCGAGCAGGCCGATGAGCAGCAGGTTGGCGAGGACCGGAAGGGCCGGGGCGGACCAGGGCAGGCCGTCCGGCCGCCGGGTCTCGGTGCGTGCCCCGTCCAGCCGCAGCGCATGGCGCAGTGCGGGCCACGGAGCACGCAGCACCCGCTCGGTGCGGTGCGCGGCGCGCACCCGCAGCCGGAAGAGTGATCTCGCGAGCCAGCAGCTCAGCGCGAACTGGAGGGTGGACACCCCGAGCGCGACCAGGAACGACAGGGCGTAGACCACGGTCTGCCACAGGTCGCCGGGGCCGACGCTCAGGGCCTGTGCCGTGGCCTGACCGACGAAGGGCAGGTCGAACAGGGCACTCAGCCCCAGCATCATCCACTGGAGCCACGACCAGGGCCGCCGGCTGCGGCGCAGCCCCTCCGGCCCGTCCGCGGTGTGCCGGATCCGTACCGCGTGGACCCGGTCGCGGGCCTCGCCCGCGGTGCGGCCGACCGTGTAACGCTCCACGGCGTCGATCGCGGTGAGCGCCGACTGGAACGTCTCCACCAGTGTCGTGCCCAGCTCCCCGAGGCGCCGCTGGGCCTTGGCCAGGCCACCGTTGGCCTGAGTGAAGGCCCGCATCAGCACGGCGTGTTCCCGGCTGTCCACGGGGTCGGCCGGCCGTCCGGCGGGCCGGAGTCCGTCCGGGCCCACGAGGGGGAGGAACGACTTGGGGCAGGGTATCGGCGCCTCGCGTGCGCCCCCGTGCGAACCGTTGCTGCCGTTCACTTTCATGGCGGTGCCTCGCCTCACTTCCGGATGATCTCGATGTCGACGCGGCGGTCGCACTGCAACCGCTGCTCCCGGGTCATGTCCTCGGCGGGGCCGTCAGCGGACTCGGGGCAGCCCGGTGACCGGCCCCGGCCGTGCGCCGTCACGCGGGAGGCGGACACCCCGTGGTCGACGAGGACCTCCCGCACCGCGTCCGCACGCCCCTCGGACAGCGCGCGGTCGTTGCCCGAGCCGCCTCGGGGGTCGACGTAGCCGTTGACCACGACCCGGTCGAGGGAGGGGGTGGTGAGGATGGTCGCGGCGACGTCGGCGAGTGTCCGGACGGCCGCCGGCCGCACCCTCGGCGAGTCCGTGTCGAACAGGGCGGCGCCCGGCAACGTGATCGTCCGGGATCGGCTGCTGCCGTAGCGCACCACCGGCTCGCTCGGGGAACCCGGACGGGCCGGAGCGGGGGACTCCGCCATGACGGAGGCTTCCTCGGCGTCGCACGTGCCGCCGGCCCGCTCGCACAGCGTGGTCCACAGTTTGCGCAGCCAGACGCGCTGGGAGGTGTCCGCGGAGGGCTGGCCGCCCGCCGAGTGCCCCAGGCCCACGAACGTGACCTTCACCCCTTCCAGACGGGGGAGTTCGCTGAACTCCCCCCGCGCCGCGCACACCGAGACGATGGACCTGATGTCCTGGGCCGAGCCGAACCGTGCCCCCCGCAGGTCGGCGCAGCCCGTGGTGGACAGCCCGTCGGTGAGCACGAGCAGGTGCCGTTCGCCCTCGGCGCCGCTGAGCATCTCGGCCCCGGCCGTCAGCGCGGCGAGGACGTCGGTGCCCCCGTCCACGGGCCGCGTCCGCTGGGCCGTGGCGAGGTCGTCACGCAGACAGCCGTTCGCCGCCTGGCGGTTCAGCTCCTGGTTGCGCGGGTTGTCGTTGCTCTCCCGCCAGTCGCCGGGCCGCTCCTGCACGGTCCACACGACGTCCCCCGCGCTGCCGCCGAAGGTGCCGATGGAGACGGTCTCCCCCTGCTCGTCGTCCTCGTCGAGCAGTTCGTCGATGGTCTGCCCGTAGTCGGGCCCACGGGACCCGGCCTTCTTGACGTGCACGGACGCCGAACCGTCGACGAGGACGACGGTGCTCCCGGCCTCCGCGGTCGGCGCCTGGGTCTTCGTCCAGGCGCACCCGGCTCTGTCGTCCTCGTCCTCGCAGCCGGTGAGCACGGTCGCGGCCGTCAGGACGCCCAGCACGGCCATGGCGGCGGACAGCGCGCGGCCACGGCGGTACGGGGCCCGCCGCCGCTGCCGGGCGGCGCGCTCAGCGCGCGGGGCGCTCACCGGGCCGGCCCGTCGGGCGCGACGGCGTCCTCGATCCAGGACGACTCGCTGAGCCCCATCTCCCGGCGGAACGCGGCGATGGCCTTGTCGTAGGCGTCGGCGAACTCGAACAGCCCGGCCTCCTGGTGGGCGCCGCGCGCCCCCTCCAGCGTCGTGATCAGCGCGTCGACGCTCGTCCGGCGCTGCCTGCGCAGCCCCTCCATGACCTTGCGGAACTCCTGGTCGGCGAGCGTGGCCGCGAACGGGACCAGCAGACGCCGCTGGTGGGCGTCGAGTTCGCCGATCAGCTCCAGCTCGCTGATCACCTTCAGCCAGGCCTCGGTGAGCACCCGCGCCCGCTCCGCCCTGATCAGCCCCAGCCGCTGGGTCTCCCGCAGCGTCAGCTCGTCCAGGCGGTGCGGCAGTACGTGCTCGCGCAGGGCGGGGTCGACCCGGACCCGGACCGAGGGGGTGCACCGGATGAGGCCCTCGGTGTCGTCGAAGCACCAGTTGCCGTCGACGGACAGCTTCCTGTTGATCGCGCGCTCGGCGGCGACCGGGTCGGCCGGGTCGCAGTCACGGGCGGCCGACCAGCCGACCCGCAGCAGTTCCTCGCGCGCGGTCGCCTCGTGGTGCACGACGCGTTCCTTCAGCGTCTCGCGGGACATCGCCGAACTGCTCCACTGGAACGTCGGGATCACCTCGTAGGAGAAGACGTCGTCCCGCGCCGCCATGGACAGCGGGGTCTTCGGGGGCGGGGACTGCACGAAAACCTTCCTGCGGCGGGGCTGGGGAGCCGTCCCGTCCCCCTCGCCGGAGCCGGTGGTGTCCAGCTCCTCCTCGAAGGGGTCGTCGTACCGGTTCCGTCGCCAGGTGCGCCACGCCTCGCGCAGCGTGGCGAACAGGCCTTTGCGCCGTGCCATGTCGATCCTCCTGTGGGGCTGGTTGTTCCGGGGTGTCGTGTGCCGTGTGCGGCCGGTGCGGCCGGTGCGGCCGGGCGGAAGAGGCCGGTACGCCGGGGCTCACAGGCCTTTCAGGGCCTGGAGGAGCCGGGCCACCAGCGCCGCGTCCGGCAGCCGGCGTGCCCACCGGCGCAGGTGGAAGAGAGCGCGGCGGTCCTTGGGCGGCCAGATCCGGAGTGCGAACTTCTCCAGGAACAGGGCCAGGTCCTCGTCCTCGTCGGCCGCCACCAGCCAGTCGCACAGCAGGTGCCATGCCTGGCCGGAGTGGGCCGGGTCGATCAGCGCGCGCTGCCACAGCAGCAGGAGCGTCTCCTCGCGCCCGGGGGCCTCCATGACCTGGTGCGCGAGCGTCGGGCGGGACGGCAGCTCGGGCCCTGCGGCCAGGGGACCGAGGACCAGCAGGGTGCGGACCGCGTGGCGCGGCAGGTGGCCGTCGTCCGCGCGGATCCACCGGCCGAGCGTGTCGCCGACGGGCTCCGCGCCACCCTCGGCGAGGAACAGCGTCGCGGTCGAGTAGGCGACGGACGCGTAGAGGTCGAGCGCGGGCCGGCCGGCCAGATCCTGCAAGGCCCGCAAGGTGCCCGGCACGTCCTGGGTCCCCAGCTGCGTCCCGTAGGCCCGCGCGGCGCTGTCCTGGAGCTGCGCACGGGGACTGCCGGCCCAGTCCGCCACCTGACGCCCGACCTGGGCCGTCAGCCGGGGGTCGTCGTCGGCCATCGCCACGGACAGCGCCATGGCGGCGTACCGGCGGTCGCGCACCGACGGGCTGCGCGCCCAGTCCTTCACCACGTCGCGGTAGACACTGTCGAAGTCGTGCCGGAGCAGCTGGCCGACGATCACCGCGGCCCGTGTGCCGACCCGTTCCAGCCGGTCGTCGGCCAGGGCCCGCAGCCATGCGATCAGCGGTTCGCGCAGCCACCCGAATCCGTGCCAGATCACCTCGACGACCGCCGGCATCAGCTCCGGGTCCGCGAGCCGGGCCCGGCGCGGGTTGTCGGACCGGTGGGCGCCGGACTCGGCGGCGATGCCCATGCCGGGCGCGACCAGCCGGTCCAGGTCGAGTTCGAACACGGGGCGCGCGGGCGCCGACTCGCGGTACTCGGCGCGCAGCATCTCGGCGCTGAGCCGTGTGCCCATCCGCAGGACGTCGGACAGCGGCAGGTCGTATCCGAGGACGTACGAGATCCGCACGGCCTGGTGGTGCGTCTCGGCCTCCGAGGCGGCCGGTGCTTCCTCGCTCTCCTGCGGCTCCGACAGCTTCAGGAACCGTCTCGCGAGGCTCCGTAGATCCTCCTGAGGGGCGTTGAGCAGGTCCTCCAGGGCGTCCCCGGTGTCGTGCAGGCAGGCTGCGATGTCCTGGGCGAAGGACGTGATCCGGTCGACCCTGCGGGCGGCGTCGAGTCTGCCGGCCACCCGTGGATCGTCCAGCACCCTGTCCGCGAAGACGCGGATCCGTGCCCGGTCGCAGCGGTCGCGCGCCGTGCACCCGGCGCGGTGCTCTTCGAGCACGGACCGCAGGTGCGCGTCCAGCACCGGCCGCGGCTCGGGCCGTTGGTGCCGCACGGCGTAGGGGGCGGGGAGATCGTCGTCGGTCCGGGTGGCGTCGACGATCAGTACGACGTACGCCTTCCGCTCCCGGGCGAGCAGGCTGAGCGCTCTGAGTGTGCTCCGTCCGGGCCGCCGGGTGCCCAGACCGACCAGGACGCCTTCCCCGGGCTTGAGGCAGCGGCGGGCCTGGGCGACCAGGGCCTGCAACGGGTCGGTGTCGGCACTGTGCAGGACGACGACGTGTTCGCTGCCGCACCGGTCCGCCAGCAGGAAGGTGCCGGTCCCCTCCCGTCCGCTGCCCGCCGTCCCGAACAGGGCGACGAGGTGGTGCTCGCGCAGCGTTTCGGCCATGCGGTCCTGCTGCGGGACCGGGTGGTGCAGCCGGTGCTGCCGTGCCGTCCCGGTGGCGTCGAGGCGTATGCGCTGGAGTTCGGCGTCCTTGGCCGTGCCGACGTTCAGCGTGTAGGCGTTGCCGCCGAAGGACATGGCGTTGTTGAACGCCTCGTTGAAGGCGGCGGAGGACACCGTCTCGGCCCGGTGGCGGTCCTCCGTGTCACGCGCCCGCGGCCGGGGCCCGGCGTCGTCCGGCGAGGAGCCGTCCTGCTCGCCGGGTGCCTCGTCGGCCCGGGCGTCGTCGGCCCGGTCCTCGCGGGCCGGGTCGTCGTCCGGGCCGGGGCCGGCCGCCTCGCCGGAGTCCGACGGGGCGGCGGCCTCCGGTGCGGGCGGCTCCTCGTGGCCGGGCGGCGGGGCGTCCGGTACCGGCTCGTGGGCGGGCCCCGGGTCCGGGACGCCGGACGCGGGGACGTCGTCACTCGTGCTCATGGGCGTGCCTCGTCGTCTTCGTCGGGGTCGGAGTTGTAGGTCTTCGCCGTGTTGCCGCTGCCACCGAAGTTCGCCGAGCCGTGGTCGAAGCGGTCGATGTGGTACGTCGCTCCGCCGCCGTCGCCCTGGGGCCGGCGCGGGCGCCGGCGGCGCAGGTCGGGCACCGCCTTGTGGATGGCGTCGAGCAGTGGCGGGAAGTCGATGTGTTCCTGGTGCGGCCGGAAGAACTCCCCCTGCTTGGTGCTCAGGTCCCGGATGTCGTCCGGGAGTTCGGCCGCGTCCGGCACCTTCGCGCCGTCGACCCGGACCGGCATGACCTTGATGCCCAAGGCGAGGGCCAGCGCGATCTCCTTGCGGACCCAGTCCTCGGGGTTGTCGATGCAGCGGCGGTCGTTGCCGTCCGTCACCGTCGCCCAGCGGTGACCCATGACCGCGAGCAGGAGGTCGCACTTGCGCAGGGCGCCTTTGATCTCGTCGGGAAAGTGAGCGCCCTTCTCGATCGAGCGCTGGTCCCGGAACACCGCCTCGTCGCCGAACTCCTTCCGGAGCATGGTGTCCAGGTGCGGACCGGTCGTATCGGTGTCGGCACGACGGAAGTTGATGAAGATACGGGGAGCCATGCTGTTCCTCGCTTCATGGGAGGGCCGCGCCCCCCGGTGGGTCCCGGGTGGGCTGGGCGGATGCCGGGAGTCGTGGGCTCCGCGGACGGTTCGGGCAGCGGCCGTGGCAGCAGTGGCGGCGCTGGGTGAATCCGACGTTTTCAGCCGCCGTAAGGGCGGTCAACGCGTTGCCTGTTGACACTTCCGGTGCCAACAGGACACAGGCGACCGGGGCGGTCGTCGGCGTCCGCCCGGGTTGCTGTCGCGGTCCGGGCGCGGTGGGGCGGTGGCTCTCAGCCCGTCCGGTCCCCGCGCAGGCTCGCGGTGATGACCGGCAGGAGGTCGCGGACGGCGGGATGTTTCCGCCGGGTGGCGAGCGACGACCTCAGTTGCCGCAAGTCGGCCCGTACGGTGGCGGAGTCGGTGGTCTGTACGTCCTGTGCGACGGACCGGGCCACCGCGCACGCCCGCTCGACCTCGTCGGCGTCCGCGAGGGCGAGGGCGAGCCGGGCGCCGTGACGGGCACGGGCCCGCAGGGCGTGCGGGGCGATGGTGTCCTGGCCCGCGTCGAGCAGGGCGACGGCGGCCTCGGATTCGCCGAGTTCACGCAGGCACCAGGCCGCGACGAAGGCGGCGAGGTCGGGGAGGTGGGTGCTGCCCAGGGCGGGGGTGTCGTCCGTCTGCGGCCGGGCAGCCGCCACGAGTTCGGCGCCGCGGTCCAGGGCGCGCCGGCACTGTGTCTCGCTGCCCATGAGCGCGTACCCCTGGGCCTCGCGCTGTGCGGCCAGTTCCCTGGTCCGCAGGCCGCGTGCCTGCCGCCCGGCCGCCTCCGCGAGGTCCACGGTGGTCTGCGCGTCTCCCTGGTAGAGGGCGAGTTCGGCCCGGCGCAGCAGCGTGTACGCGGCCATCTCGTGATCACCGCACGAGGCGGCGAGGCGGGCCGCCTGCTCGGTCCACCAGCGCGCGGCCCGGTCGTCGCCCGCCTCCTGCCACATCCAGCCCGTGTACTCGGCGAAGCGCGCGGCGAGCCGAAGCACGGCGGCGCGGCTCGCCGGAGCGGCGCTGTGGGCGAGGCCGCGTAACGCCCCGGTGGCCGTGCTGCTCAGCGGGATCACCAGGGCGGGGCCGGAGCACTGGCCGAGTCGGCGGTACTCGTCGAACACGGCGTGGAACACGGGGAGCGACGCCTGCACGGAGACCGCTTCCCGGGCGCCCGGCACGACGGCCCAGTGCGCCATGGCGGCGGAGGCGTGACCGTCGGCGAGGGCCTCGGGGTCGCAGGCCGTGAAGGTGCTCTCGCCGTCGGCGGAGACACTCAGCGACCAGGGCACGCCGTCGCCGCCGCGCGAGGCGGGGTGCTCCTTCCGCTTGCGTGCCGCGGCGGGCAGCAGGGCCAGGAGCCGGCCGTCGGCGTGCAGTTTGGCGTCGCAGGCGCGGGCGAGTTCGACGCTGGGCTTGCGGAGGCCTCGCTCGACCTTGCTCAGATGAGACCTCGTCGCATGGACGAGCCGTGCCATGTCGGTCAGCGACTTCCCGGACTCGTTCCTACGCCGGCGCAGTTCCTCACCGAACGTCGGGGCCTGTGATGACATGGTGGCTCCCCCGCCTCGTGCCGATCGACGCGCTCGAGTTTGACACATCTTGCAGCAAGATCATCTATTTAATGCAGATATGCAAAAACCAGTCGCTCGCGCGTTCTATGTCTTAAATCTCCGTTCGAATACTCGCGATGTCTCCAGGCATCCTGGACCCATGAGCAACGAGGAAAGGCCCGCACCCCGGCGCGCCCGCGTCCGTGCCCCCGAGCTGACCGGCAAGGGTGGCTGGCTGAACACCGGTGGGCAGCCCTGTACCCTCGCCGACCTGCGGGGACGCATCGTCGTTCTGGACTTCTGGACGTTCTGCTGCGTGAACTGTCTGCACGTCCTCGACGAGCTGCGCGAGCTGGAGGAGAAGCACCGGGACACGGTCGTGGTCATCGGGGTGCACTCGCCGAAGTTCGTGCACGAGGCGGAGCACCGGGCGGTCGTCGACGCCGTGGAGCGGTACGGCGTGGAGCACCCCGTGCTGGACGACCCCGAGCTCGCCACCTGGAAGCAGTACGCCGTGCGGGCCTGGCCGACGCTGGTCGTGATCGACCCCGAGGGGTACGTCGTCGCACAGCACGCCGGTGAGGGGCATGTGCACGCCATCGAGCGGCTGGTCGGGGAGCTGGAGGCCGAGCACTCGGCGAAGGGGACGCTGCGGCGGGGCGACGGGCCGTACGTGGCGCCCGAGCCGGAGCCGACCGTGCTGCGGTTCCCGGGCAAGGCGCTGCCGCTGCCGTCGGGGACCTTCCTGGTGAGCGACACCACCCGGCATCAGCTGGTCGAACTCGCCGAGGACGGCGAGAGCGTGGTGCGCCGGATCGGGTCGGGGGAGCGCGGCTTCACCGACGGGAGCGGTGACACCGCCGCCTTCAGCGAACCGCAGGGCCTCGCCCTGCTGGACGACGGCTCCGTCGTCGTCGCCGACACCGTCAATCACGCCCTGCGGCGGCTGGACCTCGCCACCGGTGAGGTCACCACCCTCGCGGGCACGGGCCGGCAGTGGTGGCGGGGCTCACCCACCTCGGGCCCGGCCCGCGAGGTGGACCTGTCCTCCCCCTGGGACGTCGCCTGGTGGCAGGGCAGGGTCTGGATCGCCATGGCCGGTGTCCACCAGCTGTGGGCGTACGACCCGCGGGACGGAACGGTCGAGGTCACGGCCGGGACGACCAACGAGGGGCTCGTCGACGGGCCGGCCGAAGAGGCCTGGTTCGCGCAGCCGTCCGGGCTGGCCGCCACGCCCGAGCGGCTCTGGCTCGCCGACTCGGAGACGTCCGCCCTGCGCTGGGTCGAGCCGGACGGCTCCGTGCACACCGCCGTCGGCACCGGCCTGTTCGACTTCGGCCACCGTGACGGCCCCGCCGAACAGGCCCTGCTCCAGCACCCGCTGGGCGTCACCGCGCTGCCGGACGGCTCGGTCGCGGTCAGCGACACCTACAACCACGCCCTGCGGCGCTACGACCCGGCGACCGGCGAGGTGACGACCCTCGCCACGGACCTGCGTGAACCCAGCGACGCGGTGCTCGCCGGCGACGACATCGTGGTCGTCGAGTCGGCCCGCCACCGCCTGACGCGGCTGCGGCTGCCGGAGGAGGCGGTGCGGGTCGCCGGGGTCGCTCACCGCTCCCGGCGGGAAGCGACCGAAGTAGCGCCCGGGCGCCTGGAGTTGGACGTGATCTTCCAGGCCCCGGCGGGCCAGAAGCTGGACACCCGGTACGGCCCCTCGACCCGTCTGCTCGTCTCCTCCACCCCGCCGGAGCTGCTGCGCGGCGGCGAGGGCGCGGGGACGGACCTCTCCCGCGCCCTCGAACTCGACCCCGCCGTACCGGAGGGTGTGCTGCACGTGTCCGCGATGGCCGCCTCCTGCGACGACGACCCGGACAACGCCTACCCGGCCTGCCATGTCCACCAGCAGGACTGGGGTGTGCCCGTCCGTCTCACCGCAGCGGGGACGGACCGGCTTGGGCTGGTGCTGGCCGGGATGGACGTGGCCCCCGGCGAGGCCTGAGAACCCCGGGCGTCACACCCCGTACCCGTCGCTGTAGCCGTCCCGGCGGTGGACCGCCGGGTCCTCGACGACACCGGGCGTCGTCGGGGGCACCACCACGCGGCGGCGCCGCGCGATGCTGCTGAACGTGGTGACGCCGATCAGTCCGACGATCATCAGGATGATGCCGACGAGGTCGAGGTTGACCCCCTGCATGTCCCAGTCGGTCGCGAACGTGAGGATGGCTCCCACGGCGATGAGGATGATGCATCCGCCGAGGCCCATGTGTGTCGCCTCCCTGTACGGTCCGGTCGTTCCGGTCCCGGAACACCGGGTACCCCCGAGGGGAACACCCATGCGGTGACGGCCCGTTCTACCTCCCCAGGAACGCCGTGAGAGCGTTCGCGAGGAGGAACGGGTCGTCGGCGCCGCACAGTTCGCGCACGCTGTGCATCGACAGGATGGCCACGCCGATGTCGACGGTCTTGATGCCGTGCCGCGCGGCGGTGATCGGGCCGATCGTGGTGCCGCAGGGCATGGAGTTGCTGGAGACGAACGACTGGAAGGGCACGTCCGCCGCCTCGCAGGCCGCCGTGAACTCCGCCCGGCCCGAACCGTCCGTGGCGTAGCGGTTGTTGACGTTGACCTTGAGGATCGGGCCGCCGTTGACGCGCGGGTGGTGCGTCGGGTCGTGCCGCTCGGCGTAGTTGGGGTGGACGGCGTGGCCGGTGTCGGAGGACAGGCAGACCGTGCCGGCGAAGGCGCGGGCACGGTCCTCGTAGGAGCCGCCGCGGGCGAACACCGAGCGCTCCAGCACGGTGCCGAGCAGCGGGCCGTCGGCGCCGGTGTCCGACTGGGAGCCGTTCTCCTCGTGGTCGAAGGCGGCCAGGACCGGGATGGAGGCCGGCTGCGAGGAGGAGGAGGAGGCGACGGACGCGAGGGCCGCGGTGCCGGCGTGCACCGACAGCAGGTTGTCCATGCGCGGCCCGGCCAGCAGTTCGCGGTCGCGGCCCAGGTAGGCGGGCGGTTCCACCGAGTGCGTCATCAGGTCCCAGCCGGTGACCTCGCCCGCGGGGATGCCGGCCGTCTCCTCCAGGAAGGCGATCAGATCGCCGTCGCGGACGTCGCGGCCGAGGCCCCAGACCGGCTGCATGTGCCGCTGCTTGTCGAGCTTGAGGCCGTCGGCCGTCACCGAGCGGTCGAGGTGGATGGCGAGCTGCGGGACGCGCAGCAACGGCCGGTCCACGTTCACCAGGCGCGTCGAGCCGTCGCGCAGGGTCAGCCGGCCGGCGATGCCGAGGTCGCGGTCGAGCCAGGAGTTGAGCAGCGGTCCGCCGTAGATCTCCACGGCCACCTGGCGCCAGCCGTGCGCCCCGGTGTCGGGGAGCGGCTTGACGCGCAGGTTGGGGGAGTCGGTGTGGGCACCGACGATCCGGAACGGCGTGTGGGGTGCCGCGCCCTCCGGCACGTACCAGGCGACGATCGCGCCGCCGCGCAGCACGTACCTGCCGCCGCTCCCCGCGGCGGAACCCGCTGATGTCGCCGCGTCCCAGGCGTCCGTCTCGGCGACCTGCCTGAAGCCGGCCTTCTCCAGGCGCTCGGCGGCCGTGGCCACGGCGTGGTACGGCGTGGGGCTCGCCGCCAGGAAGGTCATGAGGTCGTCGGTGTGGCCGCGGTCGAAAGAGGCGGTCCGAGACAGGCGGGCTGGTTCGGTCATGGGTAAACCTTAACGACGGACGAGGGCCCGTTCCCGGCGTAGGGGAACAGGCCCTCGAACAGCGGACGTGATGATCTAGAACGCGGCCTCGTCCAGCTCCATCAGGTCCAGCTCGACGCCCTCGGCGACCTTGCGGGCCAGGGTGACGCCCGGCAGGACGTTGGCGGCGAAGAACTTCGCGGCGGCGATCTTGCCGGTGTAGAAGGACACATCCTTGGCGGAGGCCGTCTCCAGCTTCTCGGCGGCGACGGCCGCGCCCTTGAGCAGCAGGTAGCCGACGACGACGTCACCGGAGGCCATCAGCAGGCGGGTGGTGTTGAGGCCCACCTTGTAGATGTTCTTGACGTCCTGCTCGGTGGCGGCGAGGTCGGTGAGCATCAGGCCGACGATGGCCTCCAGCTCGACCGCGGCCTTGGCGAGGTGCTCGCGGGCACCGGCCAGCTCCTCGCCGCCCTCACCGAGTGCCAGGAACTTCTTGATGTCCTCGGCGAGGGAGTTCAGCGCGGCGCCCTGGTTGCGGACGATCTTCCGGAAGAAGAAGTCCTGGCCCTGGATGGCCGTGGTGCCCTCGTAGAGGGTGTCGATCTTGGAGTCCCGGATGTACTGCTCGATCGGGTACTCCTGGAGGAAGCCGGAGCCGCCGAAGGTCTGCAGGGACTGCGCGAGCTGCTCGTAGCCCTTCTCGGAGCCGTAGCCCTTGACGATGGGCAGCAGCAGGTCGTTCAGGGCCTCCAGGGCGGAGATGTCCTCGCCCGCGGCCTCCTTGAGCTGGATCTCGTCCTGCACGGAGGCGGTGTAGAGCACGAGGGCGCGCATGCCCTCCGCGTACGCCTTCTGCGTCATGAGCGAGCGGCGGACGTCGGGGTGGTGGGTGATGGTGACCTTGGGCGCGGTCTTGTCCATGAAGTTCGCCAGGTCGGGGCCCTGGACGCGCTCCTTGGCGTACTCCAGCGCGTTGAGGTAGCCCGTCGACAGCGTGGAGATCGCCTTCGTGCCGACCATCATGCGGGCGAACTCGATGATGCGGAACATCTGGCGGATGCCGTCGTGCTTGTCGCCGATCAGCCAGCCCTTGGCGGGGTGCTGGTCGCCGAAGGTCATCTCGCAGGTGTTGGAGGCCTTCAGGCCCATCTTGTGCTCGACGTTGGTGGCGTAGACGCCGTTGCGCTCGCCCAGCTCGCCGGTCTCGAAGTCGAAGAGGTACTTCGGGACGAGGAAGAGGGACAGGCCCTTGGTGCCGGGGCCGGCGCCCTCGGGGCGGGCCAGCACGTAGTGGAGGATGTTCTCCGACATGTCGTGCTCACCGGAGGTGATGAAGCGCTTCACGCCCTCGATGTGCCAGGAGCCGTCCTCCTGCTGCACGGCCTTGGTGCGGCCGGCGCCCACGTCGGAGCCCGCGTCGGGCTCGGTGAGCACCATCGTGGAGCCCCACTGCTTCTCCGTGGCGACCTTGGCTATGTGCTTCTGGACCTCGTTGCCCTCCTCGAAGAGGATGCCGGCGAACGCCGGGCCCGAGGAGTACATCCACACGGCCGGGTTGGCGCCCAGGATCAGCTCGGCGTAGGCCCAGATCAGGGAGCGGGGCGAGGTCGTGCCGCCGATCTCCTCGGGCAGGCCGAGGCGCCAGTACTCGGAGTCCATGAAGGCCTGGTAGCTCTTCTTGAAGGAGGCGGGGACCGGCGCGGTGTTGGTCTCCGGGTCGAAGACCGGCGGGTTGCGGTCGGCGTCGATGAAGGATTCCGCCAGGTCGTTCTCCGAGAGGCGGGTCATCTCCTCCAGGATGCTCTTCGCGGTCTCGGCGTCCATCTCAGCGAACGGACCGGTGCCGTACACCTTGTCCCGCCCGAGTACCTCGAAGAGGTTGAACTCGATGTCGCGGAGATTCGACTTGTAGTGCCCCATGGCGACGGCTCCCGGCTCCGTAGAGAGATCGGCGAGGCACTGGATCCTCGCGCTAGTTCACGTACCAACAAGTAGCTACGATGATGCTACCCGTCGGTAATAAGAAGCAACCCCGATCCGTCATCTGTGACAGGTCACACCGGAACGGTCAGTGCCGCGGTGTAGCCGTCCCCCGTGCTCCCCTTCATCGCCGCGAGTTGGTGTGCGTGGCCGTCGCGGAAGATCCCGTCGTCCTCCAGGGAGAGTTCGCCGAGGTTGCGCACGCTCGCCGCGTAGCCGTCCGTGGCGTAGACGGTCTCGCAGACGTCCTCGGGGAAGGCGAGCTGCGAGGTGTTCGTGATCGACGTGGCCGCGGTGGCGTCGGCCAGGCTGCCGTAGACCTCGAAGTGGACGTGCGGCCAGCGGCCCGGGTAGCAGCCGGGGAAGACGCTCCGGAAGGTGACCCGGCCCTTCTCGTCCGTCTCCTGCACGCCCCGCAGGTAGTTCTCGTCGGTGACGCCCTCGGAGTACAGGGAGTAGGCGCCCTCCCGGTCGCACTGCCAGACTTAGACGGCGGCGCCCTTCTTCGGCGTCCCGCAGCCGGAGGCCGCGTCCACCACCGTGAGCGTGATCGTCAGGGGGACGCCCTCGGCCGTGCCGCCCGCGGAGTCGCCGAAGCTGCGGGTGATGTCGCTGCGGACGACCCCGCTCTGCTTGAGGACGTTCACACCGTTCGAGCCGTCGCCGGGGAAGGGTCCGGCCGTCTCCTCGGGGATCTCCGCGCACCCCGCGGACGAGGAGGAGGGGGCCGCCGGAGTCTCCCCCTCCGAGGTGCAGCCCACCAGCGGGAGCAGGCTCGCGCCCGCCATCAGCCGGATCATCCGCCGGCGGGCGAGGACGGGAAGGTCGTGGGAGAGGCCCCCGCCGTGCTCGGGCGGCCCCTGTCCCTCGTCATGGCGTGCGTTCATGCCACGACGCTACGAGCGCGGACCGCGGCGATCCATGGACCGGGCGCTGTCGACTCGCTGTCGGTTTGCCGGGACCGCCGTACCGGCCCGCCCGCCCGTCCGCTCTCGGTACGCTTACGCCCATGTACGGCTACGACCAGACAGCGGGCCCGCAAGGGCAGTACGCCCCTCCGCAGCAGCCGATGTCCGGCGGGTACGGGCAGCAGCCGCCGCTGTACCCCGAGCCGTCCCCGCCCTCCCTCACGGACGCGGTGCGCGCCTTCACCACCGGGCAGATGGCCGCCGAGGACTTCCAGCAGGTCTTCGCCACGTCGAAGGTCTACTGCCCGCGCGGCGACAACCCCGGTTTCCTGGCCCTGCACAACACCCAGCAGCCGGTGATCCCGATGTTCAGCACGCTCAAGGAGCTGCGCCGGTACGCGGGCAAGGAGTCCAAGTACTTCGTGATCACCGGCGCCGAGGTGCTGGACCTGCTGCCGACCGGCTACGGCTTCGTCCTCGACATGGAGGGCGAGCACCGCATGGTGTTCGACGCCAAGGCCGTGGAGCAGATGGTCGAGTTCGCGATGCGGCGGATGTACGGCTAGACGCCATTGCCGCGCGGACGGCGGCTGAGCCAGGGCCGAAGTCACGGGCGGCTGATCCAAGGCCGTAGGTAGTCAGTGGTGTCTGAGCCAAGGCCGTAGTCACTGCCACTGGCGGCTGGGGCCGGGCCGTCGCATCTTCGGCGGGCGCCGTGCCAGGCCGTCCAGGACGCCCCCGGGCCGTAGGCGAACGTGTCGTCGCGCAGCTTCGCGGGGTCGGAGGTCCGCGATCTGAGCTGCCCGGATGTCGAGGGCCGTCACCCCGCTGCGGGGTGACGGCCTTCCGCCACGCCCGTCTCCCGTGGTTCGCTGCGCCGTCCCCCACGTCGGGAATGCCCTCCCGGATTTCTTCGTTAGGGGTGGCGGAAAGTTCAACGCTCAACTAAAATGGGCGTACACGAGGAGGAACCGACATGCCTGCAGTGACCGTCGAGAACCCGTTGACGCTGCCCCGCGTGACCGCGTCTGCCGAGGCCGTGGCACGTCCCGTGCTCGCCGTCACGACCGCTCCGAGCGGTTTCGAGGGCGAGGGCTTCCCGGTGCGCCGGGCGTTCGCGGGGATCAACTACCGCCATCTCGACCCGTTCATCATGATGGACCAGATGGGCGAGGTGGAGTACGCGCCGGGTGAGCCCAAGGGCACGCCCTGGCACCCGCACCGCGGCTTCGAGACCGTCACCTACATCATCGACGGCATCTTCGACCACCAGGACAGCCAGGGCGGTGGCGGCACCATCACCAACGGCGACACCCAGTGGATGACGGCCGGCTCGGGCCTGCTGCACATCGAGGCGCCGCCGGAACACCTCGTCATGTCAGGCGGGCTCTTCCACGGCCTCCAGCTGTGGGTGAACCTCCCGGCCAAGGACAAGATGATGCCCCCGCGCTACCAGGACATCCGCGGCGGCAACGTCCAGCTGCTGACCACGCCCGACGGCGGCGCGCTGCTCCGGGTGATCGCCGGTGAGCTGGACGGGCACGCCGGTCCCGGCATCACCCACACGCCGATCACGATGATCCACGCGACGGTGGCGCCCGGTGCGGAGGTCACGCTGCCGTGGCGGGAGGACTTCAACGGGCTGGCGTACGTGCTGGCGGGCAAGGGCGCGGTCGGTGCCGAGCGCCGTCCGGTCCACATGGGCCAGACCGCGGTCTTCGGCGCCGGTGGCTCGCTGACCGTCCGCGCTGACGAGAAGCAGGACTCCCACACCCCGGACCTGGAGGTCGTCCTGCTCGGCGGGCAGCCGATCCGCGAGCCGATGGCCCACTACGGTCCGTTCGTCATGAACACCAAGGACGAACTCATGCAGGCCTTCGAGGACTTCCAGAAGGGCCGCCTGGGCACGGTTCCGGCGGTGCACGGCATGACCGCGGGCGGTCCGCAGGACTGATGCCGCGCCGGGGCTGCTGACGCCCCGTCACCCTGGCGGGTCTCCCTGACGGGACGGCCCGCCCGGGGCGTGGTCGGGTGGGGATGTGCAGGCCCCCACCCCGCTCCTTCCCGTCTCCGTCCGGCGGTTCGCCGCCTGGTGCGCCGTGCTGCTGCTCGCCGCCGGGGTCGTCTACGTCGGGATCCGGCTCGTCGTGGAGTTCCGGACCGCCGTCGTGCCCGTACTGCTCGCCCTGCTCGGGACGGCGCTGCTCGGGCCGCTGCACCGGCGGCTCGTCAAGGCCGGGGTGCACCGGTCGGTCGCGGCCGGGCTCACCTGTGTCGCGGTGGCCGCCGTGGTCGGCGGAGCCGTGTACATCGTGGTCGCCGCGCTCATCGACACCGGCGACGAGATCGTCACCTCGCTCAAACAGGCCGCTCGCGGCATCTCCGCGCACTTCGGCGCGGCCGGCACCTCGCTGGACGACCTCGCTTCCAACGCCCGTGAACTGCTGGGCAAGTTCGGCGGTACGGCGGCCTCCGGCGTGATCAGCGGCGTCAGCGTCGTCGGCGAGTCCATCGCGATGGCCGTCCTCGCGCTGCTGCTCGTCTTCTTCTTCCTGCGCGACTCCGACAAGGCGGCCGGGACGCTGCGCTCGCTGTCGCCCCGGGGCGCCGCCGACACCCTGGAGGCCATGGCGCGGCGGGCGCTGAGGGCCGTCGAGGGGTTCATGCGCGGCACCACCCTCATCGCCCTCATCGACGCGCTGCTCATCACCGTGGGCCTGCTCGTCCTCGACGTGCCCGGCGCTGCCGGACTGGGCGCCCTGGTCTTCGTCGGGGCGTACATCCCCTACCTGGGTGCCTTCATCTCGGGCGCCCTGGCCGTCCTGGTCGCCCTCGCCGACCGCGGGTTCGTCATCGCGCTCTGGGCGCTCGGTGTGGTCCTGGCCGTGCAGGTGCTGGAGGGGCACGTCCTCCAGCCGATGATCCAGAGCCGGACCGTGCAGATGCACCCGGCGGTGGTGATGGTGACGATCACGGCCGGGGCCTCCGTCGCCGGGGTGCTCGGCATGCTCCTCGCGGTCCCCCTCACCGCGGCGGCCTTCGGCATCATCCAGGAACTGCGCACGCGCTACGCCGACGAGAAGCCGTCGCCGTCCGGTGAGGCGTGACCGCTACGGCGACCAGGAACCACCGTCGTCCGGTGAGGCGTGATCGCTACGGCGACCAGGAACCACCGTCGTCCGGTCGGGCGTGACCGCTACGGCGACCAGGAGCCGTCGCCCGAGCCGTTCACCGACTCGTAGAGCTCGAACCAGATGCTCTTGCCCTCACCGCGCGGGTCGACGCCCCAGCCGTGCGCGAGCAGTTCGATCAGGACCAGGCCGCGACCGGAGGACGCCAATTCCCCGGGGCGGCGACGGTGCGGCAGATCGTCTCCGGCGTCCGTGACCTCGATCCGCAACCGCCGCCCGCCCACCTCGCCCGTGATCTCGGCGACCAGCAGCGCGTCGTGGTCGGTGTGCACGAGGACGTTCGTCAGCAGTTCGGACAGCAGCAGCACCGCCGAGTCGACCTGATCGGGCGAGGCCCAGTCGTGCAGCAGCTCGCGCAGCTGCTGCCGGGCGACCGCGACCCGCTCGGGCTCGGCCTGCGCGACGGTCAGCACCGAGCGCCGCACCGCAGGCCGTACGGTCATCGCGTCACCGCAGCCGCAGCCCCCGCCCTCCCGGCTCAGCAGCAGCATCGCGATGTCGTCCTCGCGGCGGTCCGCCAGCGGGCCGGTGGTGTGGTGCGAGGACGGCCCGTGCACCGCCTGCACCAGGGTGTCGGCGAGTTCCTCAAGATCGCCCTTGTGCTCCTCCAGGATCCCGCGCAACCGCCGCCACCCGCTGTCCAGGTCGTGCCCGCCGGTCTCCAGCAGGCCGTCCGTGCAGATCAGCATCGTCTCGCCGGGCTCCAGCGCGAGCCGGGTCGTGGGGTAGTCGCCGTCCGGGTCGATGCCCAGCGGCAGACCGCCCGAGGTCGGCCGGGTCAGCACCGTGCCGTCGGCCATCCGGATCGCCGGGTCCGGATGCCCGGCACGGGCGATGTCCAGCACCCCCGTCGCCGGGTCGACCTCGACGTAGACGCAGGTCGCGAAGCGCGCGTCGGCCGGGTCCTCGTCGCCGATGCCGTGCAGGAACCGGGAGGCCCGCGAGAGCACCGCGTCCGGCCGGTGGCCCTCCGAGGCGTAGGCCCGCAGGGCGATCCGCAGCTGGCCCATCAGCCCCGCCGCCCGTACGTCATGGCCCTGGACGTCGCCGATGACCAGCGCGAACCGCCCACTGGGCAGGGGGATCACGTCGTACCAGTCGCCGCCGACCTGAAGCCCGCCGCCCGTCGGGACGTAGCGGGCGGCGACGCTCATGCCCGGGATGCGCTGCGGTCCGAGCCTCGGCAGCATCGTGCGCTGGAGCCCGTCGGTCAGGGCCCGCTCGCTCTCGGCCAGGCCCGCCCGGGTCAGGGCCTGCGCCAGCATCCGCGCCACCGTCGCCAGCACGGACCGCTCGTCCGGGGTGAACGCGACCGGGTAGGTGAACGCCGCCATCCACGCGCCCATCGTCCGCCCGGCCACGGTCAGCGGCAGGAAAGCCCAGGAGCGGCGGCCGAAGCGCTCGGCGAGCGGCCAGGTCAGCGGGTAGCGGGCCTTGTAGTGCTCGGCGGAGGAGAGGTAGACGGCCCGGCCCGTGCGCACCACCTCGGCGGCAGGGTAGTCCGTGTCCAGCGGCATGTCCGAGAAGGGGCTCTCGGTGCCGTGCTGCTGCCCGTGGTGGCCGATGATCGTCAGACGGTCGCCGGAGACTCCGAACACCGCCAGCCCGTCCGGTGAGAACCCGGGCATCGACAGATTCGCGGTGACCCGCAGGACCTCGTTGGTGGAGCGCGCCTCCGCCAGCGCCCGGCCCGCGTCCAGCAGGAACGCCTCCCGGGAGCGCCGCCAGTCGCCGGTGACCGCGCTGCGCCCGGCCGGGGTGCCCGGTGTCGGCTCGGTGACCTCCTGGAGCGTGCCGATCAGCCGGTACGCCTTACGGGCCCGGTCGAAGGACGGTTTGGAGCGGCTGCGGACGACCCGCACGACTCGGCCCTGCTCGTCCATGATCCGGATCCGGACCTCGGCGAGGGTGCCCTCGGCCACGGCCAGCTGGATCACGCCGGTGATCTCGTTCCAGTCGACCGGGTGCAGCCGGGCCCGGGCCTGGGCCTCCGTGAGGCTGACTTGCTCGGCGGGCAGCCCGAGCAACCGGGCCGCCTCGGCATCGACCGTGACCAGCCCGGTGGCGGTGTCCCAGTGCCACAGGCCGGTCGCGAGGGCGGTGAGTGCCTCCCCCACGGCGGGCAGAGGCTCGCCAGTGCGCATTGCCCTACTTTAAGAAGAGGCCGTCGAACGCTGCCACCGATAGCGCACGTGTGCCCGAACGGCGGCGCGTGCCGGTGCGGAGATCCATCGCCGTGTGCCCGATCCATAACTGTGGAGAGCCGATCTTCGCCTGCCCGGTACGCTGGGGAGGCGTTTCACGTGAAACACAGACCCCGATCAGCGAAGACTGGATGAACGACGATGCATCGGTACAGGTCCCACACCTGCGGCGAGCTCCGCTCCTCTGACGTCGGCAGCGACGTCCGGCTGAGTGGCTGGCTGCACAATCGGCGCGACCTGGGCGGCATCCTCTTCATCGATCTGCGCGATCACTACGGCATCACGCAGCTCGTGGCCCGTCCCGGGACCCCCGCCTACGAGGCCCTCGACAAGCTCTCCAAGGAGTCGACCGTCCGGGTCGACGGCAAGGTCGTCTCCCGGGGCGCGGAGAACATCAACCCCGAGCTGCCGACCGGTGAGGTCGAGGTCGAGGTCGGCGAGGTCGAGCTGCTCGGCGCGGCCGCCCCGCTGCCGTTCACGATCAACACCGAGGACGGGGTCAACGAGGAGCGGCGCCTTGAGTACCGCTTCCTGGACCTGCGCCGCGAGCGCATGCACAAGAACATCATGCTGCGGTCGTCGGTGATCGCCTCGATCCGCTCGAAGATGGTCGCTCTCGGGTTCAACGAGATGGCGACGCCGATCCTGTCCGCGACCTCTCCCGAGGGCGCCCGCGACTTCGTCGTCCCCTCCCGTCTGAACCCGGGCAAGTTCTACGCCCTGCCCCAGGCGCCGCAGCAGTTCAAGCAGCTGCTGATGATCTCCGGCTTCGACCGCTACTTCCAGATCGCGCCCTGCTTCCGCGACGAGGACGCCCGCGCCGACCGCTCGCCGGGCGAGTTCTACCAGCTCGACGTCGAGATGAGCTTCGTCGAGCAGGAGGACGTGTTCCGGCCGATCGAGCAGCTCATGACCGAGCTGTTCGAGGAGTTCGGCGGTGGCCGTCACGTCACCTCGCCGTTCCCGCGGATCCCGTTCCGCGAGGCGATGCTGAAGTACGGCTCCGACAAGCCCGACCTGCGCGCCCAGCTCGAACTCGTCGACATCACCGACATCTTCGAGGGCTCGGAGTTCAAGGCGTTCGCCGGCAAGCACGTGCGTGCGCTGCCCGTGCCGGACGTCTCCGCGCAGCCCCGCAAGTTCTTCGACCAGCTCGGTGACTTCGCGGTCGCGCAGGGCGCGAAGGGCCTGGCCTGGGTGCGGGTGGCCGAGGACGGTTCGCTGTCCGGCCCGATCGCGAAGTTCCTCACCGAGGAGAACGTCGCCGAGCTGACCAAGCGCCTGTCGCTGGCCGCCGGTCACGCGGTGTTCTTCGGCGCGGGCGAGTTCGACGAGGTCTCCAAGATCATGGGCGCGGTCCGGGTCGAGGCCGCCAAGCGTGCCGGGCACTTCGAGGAGAACGTCTTCCGGTTTTGCTGGATCGTCGACTTCCCGATGTACGAGAAGGACGAGGAGACGGGCGCGATCGACTTCTCGCACAACCCGTTCTCCATGCCGCAGGGCGGACTGGAGGCCCTGGAGACCCAGGACCCGCTGGACATCCTGGGCTGGCAGTACGACATCGTCTGCAACGGCGTCGAGCTGTCCTCCGGCGCGATCCGGAACCACGAGCCGGAGATCATGCTCAAGGCCTTCGAGATCGCCGGGTACGACCGCGAGACCGTCGAGGAGAAGTTCGCGGGCATGCTGCGCGCCTTCCGCTTCGGTGCCCCGCCGCACGGCGGCATCGCCCCGGGCGTCGACCGCATCGTCATGCTGCTCGCCGACGAGCCCAACATCCGCGAGACCATCGCCTTCCCGCTCAACGGCAACGCCCAGGACCTGATGATGGGCGCACCGACGGAGCTGGAGGAGGCCCGGCTGAAGGAGCTGCACCTGTCGGTGCGCAAGCCGCAGCCGAAGTAGCCGATCTGGCATGAGTGGCTCGGAACCGTCGCCGGTTCCGAGCCACTTTCGCGTCCAGGGCTCTTGCCCAGCTCTCCCCCAGGCTCCTGACAGCCGCGCTCCGTAGCTTCCCTTCCCATGACGGGACAGGAGACGGCCCAAGGGCCGCAACACAAAAGGGACCTGACACGCCGCAAGGTCGTCGCCGCGGCCGCCGGTGCGGTGGTGGCGGCGGGTGTCGGCGGCGCGTTCGCCGCGGGCGCCTTCGCCGGCGAGAGGACGACGGCGGGCAAGGGGAAGACGGTCGGCAAAGAGAAGACGGCGGGAACCTCGGGTGAGGCCTGCTACAAACTGACCTCCGAGACGACCGAAGGCCCCTACTACATCGACGCGGACAAGCTCCGCCGGAACATCACCGAGGACCAGGAAGGCATTCCGCTCACCCTGCGTCTGAAGGTGATCGACGCCGGCACCTGCGAGCCCCTCGCGAACGCCGCCGTCGACATCTGGCACTGCAACGCGCTGGGCGTGTACTCCGGGTACGAGTCGATGGGCAGCGGGGGCGGTGGAGGGGGCGGTGGCGGTACACCACCGTCCGGTACGCCCTCCGGTACGCCGACCGGAACCCCTACGGGCGCGCCTCCGGGAGGCGGAGGCGGCGGTGGTGGGCACGAGGAGCCCACCGACGACGAGCGCTACCTGCGGGGCACGTGGCGGACGGACCGCAAGGGCGAGGTCGTGTTCCGCACGGTCTTCCCCGGCTGGTACCAGGGGCGTTGCGTGCACATCCACACCAAGGTGCATGTGAACGGCACCTGGACCGACGCGGGCTACGAGGGCGGCACGACCTGCCACACCGGGCAGCTCTTCTTCGACGAGGCGTCTGTGCTGGCCACGGCCGAGGTCGCGCCGTACTCCACCAACACCACCACCCGCACCACCCTCGACGAGGACAGCATCTACCCGGGCAACGGCACCGAGGGCGGCCTGCTGAAGCTAACGTACAAGAAGGGCGCCATCGCGAAGGGCGTCGTCGCCACGCTCACCATGGGCGTCGACCCTGAGGCCACGCAGGACGGCACGGGGGACGCGGTCCAGCCGGGCGCCTCGGCGTCGGCTTCGGCGAGCTGAGGAAGACGGGTGGGGCGGACGCGTACAAGTCGTCCGCCCCACATTCACGTACACCTTTCCCCGCCCGGCCTGCGGGGGGTCTGCGAACCGGGTCCGCCTCTCTGATGGTCCGGGGCTACTCGTCCGTGAAGATGTCTTCGGCCGTCGGGGCTGTGACGGCACGCCGATGCCAGTGGCGCAGGATCTCGGGGTCGCCGCAGCCGGTGATGCGGTCCCGGACCGCGTCGGGGACGTCGATGCCGCGCACGTCCAGGATGTCCAGGACGTCCTCGGCGGCGCGTCGGGCCACGCCTTCGGCTCGGCCCTCGTCGCGGATTTCCTCGGAGAGGGGTGACTTGTAAAAGGAGAGGTCCACGGCCACCAGTTTCCTCCACAGTCGTGCGGCCGGGTGCTTGCCCAGGCCTTGTGCGATGAGTTCGATGATCGGGTCGGCGATGCTCCGCGGTGTGTCCCGCAGAACGGTCGTCATCGATTTCAGTATGACCCCGGCGTCCGGATGCCTGGCGTGGGTGATCGCGCACAGCGTGGCGAGGGCGAGGTCCTTGCGGACTCCGGCCGGGTCGGTGATCACCGGCATGTTGTGCGGTCCGGCGACGAGTGGCCGCAGGGTCAGCAGGGGCCACTGGCGAGGGCCGAAGCTGACCTCGCGCGCGGCCCATTCCGCCGTGGCGCGGTCCTGGCAGACGACCAGCAGCAGCGGCTGCAGTCGGTACTTCGTGAGTAGGTACGAGGCGTAGTACGCCCAGCTGGCGGGCTTGTCGGGGTCTTTCCCGCCCTGGGCCTCGACCGCGAGGAGCAGCGGTTCACCGTCCTCCGTGTCCAGCCGCAGGAGAGTGTCCACGCGGCGTTCGACGGGGCTGGCCTCGGTGAGGTCGTTGGGTAGGACGGTGACCGAGGTGGGCGGGGGGACATCGATGCCGAGGACCTCGGACACCCCGGAGAAGAGGCCCGGATACTGCTGGAAGATGCGGTGCATCGCCTCGTGGGGCGAGCTGACCATGCGGAGTCCTCTGAAGGGGGAGGTGACAAGGAAGGGAAAGGGCGCCGATCTTCAGCGGCGCCGGGTCGTGGCCGACTCGTCAGGCGGCCGTGGGCGTCGGTTGCCGGAGTTCGCCGCAGTCCCGGCAGGTGCGTGGGTCGGGGCCGCGATAGCCGCGGTCGCAGGTGTCGCAGTTGCGGAGTGGGTGCCGGACGGGCGGGGGTGGCTCGGGGGTGCGGAACGGCGGCAGGGGCGGGAGCTCGGCGGTGAGGCGGTGGGCCAGGAGGGCGGCGGGGCGGCGCAGGGGCTCCGGTGGCAGGTCGGTGGTCAGGGCGTGGCGTACGGCGGTGAGGGTCAGGTCCCGTTCCAGCCAGGCGACCACACCGGGGGCGAGGTGTTCGGCGTCGGTGGCGGAGAGCAGCAGGCGGGGGTCCGTGCGGCGGAGGCCGGCCAGGATCTCGGTGGCTGTCAGGAGCAGGGTGGGGGAGGCGTATGCGGGTTTCGGCACGGGGGGCAGGGCGCGGCGGCGTACCGGTTCCCGCTGCGGGGCGGTGGCTGTTAGGCGGGCCGGGGGCCGGGGCGCTGCCTCGATCTTTTCGGATGTGGCGTCGCGTCGGCTGCCCGGCTGGTTGCAGGAGACGGTGCGTGTCACGATCCGGCCGGCCGGTGTGCGCTGGCGGGTGCGGCGCAGGTAGCCGTGGGTCTCCAGCTCCCGCAGGGCGGCGGAGATCCGGTTCGTGCCCTCGGGGAAGCGGGCGGCGAGGGTCTTGATGTCGATGGCTGCGCCGGTGGGCAGCGACTGGATGTGGCAGGCCAGTCCGATCGCCAGCAGCGACAGGTCCGGGTGCTGGGTGAGGTGGTTGCCGACCACCGTGAATCGGGTGGTGTGGCGGGTGTTGTCGTGGATGACCCCGCCGGGGTGCCCCTTCGCGCGGGCGGGCCTGGAGGGGTGGTTTTTCCCGCTGTTACGGGACTGAGCGTGGGGGTGCACGCTAGGGTTTTGGGTGTCCATCGGGAAGGGGTTTCTTCCTTGGTGGTCAGGCCCTCGCACTGGGATGCCAGTCCCTGCGAGGGCCGTTGCGTTTTCGGGGTGCTGAGCTGAGCTGAGCGTAGGGCAGGCAACCTGCCGCGAATCCAGCTCAGTTGGTGATGTTCACTCGGGCGAGTGAGCGTGTGCCGTGGGCGGGAGGGGTGGGGCTTGGTGCGGTTTCTTTCTCTCTCGTGTTCCTTGGGGGAGATCGCCCGTGGCACCGGAGCGCAGGCGGTGAGGTTCCGGTGCGTGTGTTGTTTCCGCTGGTCAGGTGCGCGGTAGGTCGAGTTCTGCCCATACGGTTTTGCGGGGTGCCGGCCCGAGCTGCACGCCCCAGCGGTCGGCGAGGGCCTCGACGAGGAGGAGGCCGCGTCCGGACTCTGCGTCGGGGGTTGGCGGGCGGTTGCGGGGGAGGTCGTCAGCGCGGGTGTCCGTGACCTCGATGCGGAGGGTCGCCGGGGCGCTCAGGAGCACGAGGCGGAAGTCGCGTCCGGGGAGGCGTCCGTGGGTGGCGGCGTTCGCGGCGAGTTCGGCGACGAGGTGCTCGGCGGCCTCGGCGACGCGGTGAGGCAGGCCGAACGTGCGCATCCAGTCCGTGGCGAGGAGCCGGGCGAGTCGGGCGCCGCGTGGCGTGGACGACAGCAGGACGCTGAAGTGGTCGGTGGGCGAGAGAAGTTGGGTGGACTTTTCCTGGTTCACGTCACTGAGCGTGGCGGCGCGTGCTTACTGTGAACAGTGACAGTGCTGATACGTAGGGTGACTGTCCGAGGCTTGTCGGCCGTTGTCCGGACCGTCGGAGACAGACCTACGGGTAGGGGCGTTACGGCACGGCGGTACGGCAGAGGGGTGCGGTATGTCGGTGGACGGCGAGGCGGTACGGCTCCGGACCGAGGCGGACGAGCCGGGGTGGGAGGTGGACCCCGACGACGAGTGGGGCGTGGCCGTTCTCGCGACAGTAGGGCGGCAGTTGAGGCTGCGGCGGGAGGCGGTGGGGCTGCGGGTCGCCGACTTCGCGGTGGCGGTCGGGTACGGGGAAGACCTCGTCTACAAGGTCGAGGGCGGGAAGCGGATTCCCCGCCAGGAGTACCTGGACAAGTCCGACGAGGTGTTGGGAGCGGGTGGGCTCGTAGCGGCGGCTTGGGAGGACGTGAAGAAGGTCCGGTATCCGAAGAGGGTTCGGGAACTGGCCAAGCTGGAGTCGCAGGCGGTAGAGGTCGCCGTCTACGAGAGCAACGGCATCAACGGTCTGCTGCAGGTCCCAGGCCATGCGACGGCGCTGTTCGAGGCCATGCAACCTCCGTACTCTCCGGACGAGGTGGAGCGCATGGTGGCCGCGCGTGTGGCTCGTGCGTCGATCTACGACCGTAATCCCGCACCTGCGCTCAGCTTCGTCCTGGAAGAGGCGGCTCTGCGTCGTCCGATCGGGGGCACAATGGTGTGGCGTCAGCAGCTCGAACGCTTGTTGGAGGTGGCGGGGCTACACAACGTCGTTCTTCAGGTGATGCCGTTGAACTGTGAAACCCACTCCGGCATGGACGGCAAGATCGAACTGCTGAAGTTCGCGGACGGTTCCGCCGTGGGACGCTCCGATGGTGCGTTCAGCGGTCGGCCGACCTCCGATCCGAAACACCTGCGCGTCCTTGAGCTGCGGTATGGCACCATCCGGGCCCAAGCACTCTCACCACGGGAGTCGCTGGCCTTCATCGAGCAACTGCTGGGAGAGACATGATCGGCAAGAGCACCGCTGGGGACGCCTCTGGGCTGGTGTGGTTCAAGAGCAGCTACAGCAGTGGCAACGACGGCAACTCCTGCGTTGAGCTTGCCGTCACCCCCGGCACCGTGCACGTTCGCGACTCCAAGAACGTCGAAGGGCCCCGTCTGGCGATCGCGCCCGGTGCCTGGGCGGACTTCTTGCCCTACCTCGCCACGAACTGAGTCAGGATCGCCTGGACCTCGTAGATGTCGACGCCCTTGGTGAACGTCTTCTCGATCGGGGTCGGGGTCCCGGAGATCCAGATCTTCAGTTCGGCGTCCAGGTCGAAGGTGCCGGCCGTCTCCACGGCGAAGTGGGTGATGCTGCGGTACGGGACCGAGTGGTATTCGACCTTCTTGCCGGTGATGCCCTGCTTGTCGATCAGGATCAGGCGGCGGTCGGTGAAGAGGATGGTGTCGCGGATGAGGAGGAACGCCGCGTGGACCTGTTCGCCGTGGCCGAGGAGGCGGGCGTAGTCCTGCTGGGCCGTCTGCGGGTTCACGGTGTGTGCGTTGCCGAAGAGTGCCATGTGTTCCCCCTGGTCGAGTCGGGGCGGCCTTCGTGGCCGTCCTGAGGGGATCTTCGCAAAGCACGGGGCCCGGGAGAAGGCTCTCGTTCTCCCGGGCCCCGTGCTGTAGCGAGCGCGTTACGCCGGTTACGCGGCCGGTTCGCCGCCGAAGCGCTCCTTATACGACTCCAGGTCCTCGTCCGTGAGCTTGGCGAACAGGACCGGGGGGATGGTGAAGGGAGTACCGGCCGGGACGGCGGTGAGGGAGCGGGCCTCGTCCGCGGTGGCCCAGAGCGCGGTGTCGTCCTTCAGGGAGAACGCCTCACGCATCTTCTTCGCCGACGTCGGGATGAACGGCTCGGAGACCACCGCGTAGAGGTGGATCAGGTTCATCGCCGTGCGCAGGGTGAGCGCGGCGCCCTCCGGGTTGGTCTTGATCTCCAGCCAGGGGGCCTTCTCCTCCAGGTAGGAGTTGCCCGCCGACCACAGGGCGCGCAGCGCGGCCGCCGCCTTGCGGAACTGGATGGCCTCCATCTGGGCCTCGTACTCCGCGAGCAGCCGCGCGATCTCCTCGCCCAGCTTCGCCTCCGCCTCACCGGGCTCGGCGCCCGCCGGGACCTCCTCGCCGAAGCGCTTCTTGGAGAAGGACAGCACGCGGTTGACGAAGTTGCCGAGGGTGTCGGCCAGGTCCTTGTTCACCGTCGCGGTGAAGTGCTCCCAGGTGAACGACGAGTCGTCCGACTCCGGGGCGTTCGCCATCATGAAGTAGCGCCAGTAGTCGGCGGGCAGGATGTCGAGCGCGTCGTGCGTGAAGACGCCCCGGCGCTGGGACGTGGAGAACTTGCCGCCGTAGTAGTTCAGCCAGTTGAAGGCCTTGATGACGTCGACCTTCTTCCACGGGGCGCGGGTGCCCAGCAGCGTCGCCGGGAACATCACGCTGTGGAAGGGGACGTTGTCCTTGCCCATGAACTGCGTGTAGTGGACGTTCGCGTCCGACTCCCACCACCACGAGCGCCAGTCGCGGTTCTCCGGGTCCTGGTCCGCCCACTCCTTCGTCGCGCCGATGTACTCGATCGGGGCGTCGAACCAGACGTAGAAGACCTTGCCCTCGGCGGCGAGGTCCGGCCAGGTGTCGGCCGGGACCGGGACGCCCCAGTCCAGGTCACGGGTGATCGCGCGGTCGTGCAGGCCCTCCGTCAGCCACTTGCGGGCGATGGAGGAGGCGAGGACGGGCCAGTTCTCCGCCCGCTCGTCGACCCACGCCTCGACCTCGCCGGCCAGCACCGACTGCAGGAGGAACAGGTGCTTGGTCTCGCGGACCTCCAGGTCGCTGCTGCCGCTGATCGCGGAGCGGGCGTCGATGAGGTCGGTCGGGTCCAGGACGCGCGTGCAGTTCTCGCACTGGTCGCCGCGGGCCTTGTCGTAGCCGCAGTGCGGGCAGGTGCCGATGATGTAGCGGTCGGGCAGGAAGCGGCCGTCGGCGATCGAGTACACCTGGCGGATCGAACGCTCCTCGATGAAGCCGTTCGCCTTCAGCTCGCGGGCGATCTCCTGGGTGATCTCGTGGTTCTGCGGGGAGGAGCTGCGCCCGAAGTAGTCGAAGGCCAGGTTGAAGCCGTCGTAGATCGCCTTCTGCTGGTGGTGGGCGTCCGTGCAGAACTCGTCCACCGGGATGCCCTGCTCCTTGGCGGCCAGCTCGGCGGGGGTGCCGTGCTCGTCCGTCGCGCAGATGTAGAGGACCTGGTGGCCGCGCTGGCGCAGGTAACGGGAGTAGACGTCCGCCGGGAGCATGGACCCCACCATGTTGCCCAGGTGCTTGATCCCGTTGATGTACGGAAGGGCGCTGGTGATGAGGTGTCGAGCCATCGCGGGCTGCTCCCAAGTCGCTACGCGGGGTGACGATCTCGTGGTCTCGGTCGTCTACGAACCTTGAAATCGTAGCTGACATGGGTACGCCGCCCGCCTCCCCTTTTGCGGGGTGGGACGCGGGCGGCGCGGGGTGGGGCGTGTGGGGGTGGTGGCGTGCCCTACGGGCGCCAGTTCGCCAGTACGCCCTCGTAGAGCTCCTTGTCCGTGAGCTCGCGGGGGGTTTCGCCGGCGAGGAAGTGGGACGTGTTGGGGGTCTTGAGCTTGCGGAGGTAGTCGAACGCCTTGTTCTCCGGGTCTCCGAAGGCGACGAAGGAGAAGAAGACGGTGGGGTGGGTCTTGGCGGCGTCGGTGAGGGCCTGGGTGGCCGGGGTCTTCGCGTCCGGGGCGCCGTCTGTCTGGAAGATCACGAGGGCGGGGGTCGTGGGGGCCGGGGCGGTCTTGTCGTGGTGGGCGAGGACGGCTTCCACGGCTGCGTGGTAGCTGGTGCGGCCCATGCGGCCGAGGCCGGCGTGCAGGTCGTCGATCTTGTTCTCGTGGTCGGTGAGGGTGATCTCGCCGGTTCCGTCGAGCTCGGTGGAGAAGAAGACGACCGGGACGGTGGCCTCGGGGTCGAGGTGCGCGGCGAGGGCGAGGGTCTGTTCGGCCAGGGCCTGGGCTGAGCCGTCCTTGTAGTACGGGCGCATGGAGGCGGAGCGGTCGAGGACGAGGTAGACCTTGGCGCGGGTGCCGGTGAGGTTGTTGCGGGTGAGGGTGGTGGCGGCGGCCTTGTAGGCGGTGGTGAGGGCGGGGGCCTGCTTCTTGAGTGCGGCCGGGGTGAGGGCGGGGGCGGCCTCGGCTTCGCCTTCGGCCGTGTTCTTGTTCCCGCCCGCACCACCCGTGCGGCTTTCGTCGTCGGGTGCGGGTGGCCCTTGCGGGGCGGTTTCGCCGTCGGCGGCCGCGGGCTCGGGGGCCTTCTTGGACTTCGTCCCCTGATCGGCCTTGGCCGCGGGTGCGGTCTTCTTCGTGGTCTTGGTTGTGGTCTTGGTTGTGGTCTTGGGCTTGGCCTGCGGCTTTGCTTCGGCGGGCGCCTTGTCCTCGGACTCGGACTCGGGCTCGGGCTCGGGCTCGGGCTCGGGCTCGGGGGCCTTCTCGGTCTTCGGCTCGGGCTCGGTCTTCGGCTCGGGCTCGGCCTCCGTCTTCGCGTCCGTCTTCGCGTCCGCCTTCGTGTCCTGCGTCGCCGGAGCGGCCTCCGCAACCGTGGCCTTCTCCGCCACGGCAGGCTCCACCGCCTCCGGCTCCTCGACGACCGTCGGCTCCTCGGCAACGGCCGCTTCCTCGGCAGCGGCCGGCTCCTCGACAACGGCCGCTTCCTCGGCAACGGCCGGTTCCTCGGCCGTGGCCGGCTTCTCGGCGGCCGTCGGTTCCGTGTCGGCCTCGGGCTTCTCGGCGTCCGCCGGCTCGGGCGCAGTACCCGGCTTGGCGGCAGCCTCCTGCTCCCCCTCCGTCGATCGTGTCGGCCTCGGGACCGCCACACGGTCGAAGGCCGCCGAGACGAGGTCGTGCTCGTCGGAGTCCGAGGCGGGGGGCTCGGGGGTGGCGGAGTCCGAGGTGCGGGGCTCGGGGACGTCGGCTGTCGGGGCGGGGGCCGGTTCGGGGGAGGGGGACGGGACCTTCGGGGCGTGGTCCGTGGCCTCGCCGGTCAGGCCCTCCGTGCCGCCGGTCTCGCCGGCGGTAGCCGTACGCGTCGCACCCTCCGCCTCGGCGGTATGTGACTTGCGGGATCGTCCGAACGCGTTCCGCAACCGAGTGAGAATGCCCATGTGCGCGCAACCCTTCGCGTGAGTTGAAGCCCGTCAATCCCTGGCCAGGACGGACACGTAAGGTTAGCGGCCCTCCTGTGTGATCTTGGGCAGGGTCTGGTGTGCCAGGTCCAGTCTGTCAAGAGGGCATCCGGCCTGCGGCGGTGTCGCCGGGCCTGATCTCCGCAACCCCCGTACGTCACCCGTGGGTTCAGCCGTTGTTCACCAGGGCGACCGGCTCTCGCACGCATGCGCCCCTACGGTCACGCTGACACCAAGGGCATCCATGGGGAGAGTAAAGTGCGCAAGCTGCTGCCGTTGATCGGAACACCGTCCGGTTCGCACCCCGGTGGCCGGTCCGCCATGACTTGTCGTTTCCGGTGTGGTGACGCCTGCTTCCACGAGGTGCCCAACACCAGCTCCAACGCATACGTCGGGGATGTGATCGCCGGTGCGATCGGCCGCCGGTCGATGATGCGGGGCGCGGCCGTGGTGACCGTTGCGGCCGCGGGGGCGGCTGCCGGCGGTCTCGTACGGGCCCCCGGGGCCGCCGCAGCGCCGTCCGCTGCCACGGCACCGTCCGCTGCCGACGCGTCGTCCGCCGCCGCGCCCCGTACCCGCCGCGGCGCGCGCGGGCTGCGCTTCGCGCCCGTCGCGCCGAACACCGCCGACGCCGTGACCGTGCCGGAGGGGTACCGGCAGAACGTCGTCGTCCGCTGGGGCGAGCCCATCCTGCGCGGTGCGCCCGCCTTCGACCCGGAGCGGCAGACCGCGAAGGCCCAGGCCGGGCAGTTCGGGTACAACTGCGACTTCCTCGCCCTGCTTCCGCTGCCCGGAGAGCGCGGACGGCAGCTGCTCGTCGCCAATCACGAGTACACCGACGAGATCCTGATGTTCCGCGGGTACGACCCCGCCGCCCCGACCCGTGAGCAGGTCGAGGTCGCCTGGGCCGCGCACGGGCTGTCCGCCGTCGTCGTGGAGGAGGACCGCCGGAGCGGCAGGCTCACCGCCGTCCCCCGGCACCGGCTGAACCGGCGGGTCACCGCCACCACCGCGTTCCGGCTCACCGGGCCCGTCGCCGGGTCCGACCTGGTGAAGACCTCCGCCGACCCGGACGGCACCACCGTGCTCGGCACCCTCAACAACTGCTCCGGCGGCGTCACCCCGTGGGGCACGACCCTGCACGGCGAGGAGAACTTCAACCAGTACTTCGCCCACAGCGGCCGGGCGACCGACAAGCGGTACGGGATCGGGACCGGGGCCAGCGAGCGGAAGTGGGAGCGCTTCGACCGGCGCTTCGACGTGGCCCGGGAGCCGAACGAGGTGCACCGGTTCGGCTACGTCGTGGAGTTCGATCCGTACGACCCGGACTCCACGCCCCGTAAGCACACCGCACTCGGGCGGTTCAAGCACGAGGCGGCCACCGTGCGGCTCACGCACGACGGGCGGCCCGTCGTCTACTCCGGTGACGACG
Organism: Streptomyces sp. NPDC007929; assembly: GCF_042959065.1. Taxonomy (NCBI): domain Bacteria; kingdom Bacillati; phylum Actinomycetota; class Actinomycetes; order Kitasatosporales; family Streptomycetaceae; genus Streptomyces; species Streptomyces sp. NPDC007929. The sequence continues at coordinate 417,893 of NZ_JBIBKD010000005.1, forward strand.
AGCGGTTCGACTACTTCTACAAGTTCGTCGGCAGCAAGCGGATGAGGCACGGCTCCTCCCGTTCCGCGCGGGAGCACAACCTCTCCCTGCTCGACGAGGGCACGCTGTACGTCGCCCAGCTGACCGGTGACTCCCCCGCGATCGAGATCGACGGGTCGGGCAGGCTGCCGGGCGACGGTGAGTTCGACGGGAGCGGTCGGTGGATCCCGCTGGCCACCGCCACCGCCGAGGGTGCCGTCTCGCACGTGGAGGGGATGAGCGCCGAGGAGGTGTTCGTCTTCACGCGGCTCGCCGGTGACAAGGTGGGGGCGACCAAGATGGACCGGCCCGAGGACATCGAGCCCAACCCGGTGACCGGCAAGGTCTACGTCGCGCTGACCAACAACACCAACCGCGGGGTCGGCTCCGGCGCGAAGGCGGACGAGGCCAATCCGCGCAACGCCAACAAGCACGGGCACGTGCTGGAGCTCACCGAGCGGTGGAACCGGCCCGAGAGCACCCGGTTCGCCTGGTCGCTGTTCCTGGTGGCCGGTGACCCGGACGACCCGGCGACCTACTTCGCCGGGTTTCCGAAGGAGGCCGTCAGCCCGATCTCCTGCCCGGACAACGTGGCCTTCGATCCGCACGGCAACCTGTGGATCTCCACCGACGGCGCCCAGCTCGGTTCGCACGACGGGCTGTTCGGGGTGGCGACGCGGGGGGAGCGGCGCGGTGAGCTCAAGCAGTTCCTGACCGTGCCGAAGGGGGCCGAGACCTGCGGGCCGATCATCCAGGACCGGCGCGTTCTGGTCTCCGTGCAGCACCCGGGCGAAATCGACGGCGCGTCCGTGGAGCGGCCGGCCAGCGTCTGGCCCGACGGGCCGGGCACCTACGTCCGGCCCGCGGTGGTGGCCGTGTGGCGTGCCGACGGGTGTGACATCGGCGTCTGAGCCGATCGACGAGCCCGGTTCAGGGGAGGGCCGGGCTCGGGGGTCTGAAGGGTCCTCCGGGAGGTTTGAAGGGTCCTCCGGGAGGTTTGAAGGGGCCTCCCGGAGGGCTGAAGGGGCCTCCCGGAGGGTTGAAGGGGCTCTCGGAAGCCGGCCGGTCCCGTTCCGGCCAGTCCCGGTAGGCCGGTGCCTGCCGGGCCACCTCCCCGTACGCCTCCTCCAGCGCGGGGTAGACGCCGTCGAGGTCGGTCTCGGTGCGGGCCGCGGCGAGCAGCCGTACGCCGAGCGGGTCGCCCTTGATGCGGCGTACGGCCATGTCGGGGCGGGGGGTGCGGGTCGGCTGGCAGACGGTGACCACCTCGCCGGTCGCGACCAGAGCGTCGGCCGTGTGGTAGTCGCCGTGCAGGACGTGCGGGCTGACGCGGGCGGCGCGGAACATCCGCTGGACGGCGTCCCATTCGCCGTCGACCGTGGGGTCGATCATCCAGCGGTCGGCGGCCAGGTCGGCCAGGTCGACCTCCGGCTTCCCGGCCGCCGGATGGTCGACGGGCAGGGACACGCACTGCGGTTCGCGCTCCACCAGTACGCGCAGCCGCAGTTCCACGGGGATGCGCAGCGGGCAGCCCTCCACCTCGTGCACGAAGGCGACGTCGAGCTGGCCGTCGGCGACCATGCGGAGCAGGGCGTTGGGCGAGACGTTCATGTGCAGGCTGGGGTTCTGGCCACGGGCGCGCAGCCGGCGCAGCCAGCCCGCCAGGGCCTTGCTCGCGGTCGAGCCGATGCGCAGCTCGGCGCCGCCGGAGGCCGCCGCCCGGGCCTCGGTGACCAGCAGGTGCAGATCGGCCATCAGCGGGCGGGCGCGGCTGAGGACCAGGCGGCCGAGCGGGGTGGGACGGCAGCCGGTGTGGGAGCGCAGGAAGAGCGGGCCGCCGAGCTCCTGCTCGATACGGCGCAGTTGTGTGCTCAACGACGGCTGGGCAACGCCCAGTTGCCGGGCGGCACGGTGCAGACTGCCGGTGTCGGCGATGGCGCACAGCGCGCGGAGGTGCCTCACCTCGAGCTCCATGCTCTGTGAGGCTAAAGCGGAATCGCGGCGTTAACCAGCCACATAATTCATCGCTAAACCAGGTGAATTGGGCAGCCGATAGGGCCGTCCTATCGCCGGTTGCCATCATCACAGGCGCCGCACAGGCATCGAGACTCACCGGTGAGACTCAACCCCACCCAAGGAGTCCTCGATGCGAAAGTCCCTTTCGTCCCTGGCGGTTCTCGGCCTCGGCCTCACGATGGCCGGACTCGGAACGGCTGCCCCCGCCGCGGCGTCCCCGGCCGCGCAGCCCCACTCCGGGTTCGTCGCCGAGTCGTCCGCGTCCGCCCGGTCGGCCGAGTCCGACGCGAGCAGAGCGTTCTTCCAGGCGGTCCTGAAGTCCGTCGCCGAGAAGCGCGCCGAGAACCCGAGCGCGACCGCGGCCGTCACCGTCGTCTACGACGCCTCCCGCGCGCCCACCTTCAGCGCCCAGATATCGCGCAGCACCCAGATCTGGAACAGCTCGGTGTCGAACGTGCGGCTCCAGTCGGGCTCCGCGTCGTCGGCCGACTTCAGCTACCGGGAGGGCAACGACTCCCGCGGCTCGTACGCCTCCACCGACGGCCACGGCAACGGCTACATCTTCCTGGACTACCGGCAGAACCAGCAGTACGACTCCACGCGGGTCACCGCCCACGAGACGGGTCACGTCCTCGGCCTTCCCGACCACTACTCGGGCCCGTGCAGTGAGCTGATGTCCGGCGGCGGACCCGGCCCGTCCTGCACCAACGCGATCCCGAACTCGACCGAGCGGTCCCGTGTCAACCGCCTGTGGGCCAACGGCCTGGCGGCGGCGATGGACAAGGCCCTGGAGAAGTCGGCCCGCTGAGACCCGCTCAGGCTCGCTGAGATCCGCTGAGACCCCCACACGGATACGGCCGTCCCGCTGCTGCGCGGGGCGGCCGTATCCGTGCGCGTAACCGCTCGCCCCGGTCAGCGGCGCTCGTGCAGCGTGAGGTCCGTGACGACCGCGCGGTGGTCGGTGTCGGCCAGGTCCAGGATGCGAGTACGGCTCGCCCCGAAGTCCTCGGAGACCAGCACGTGGTCGATCTGCGCGCCGAGGGTGGGTGCCGTCCGGGCCGGCCAGGTGGCCGTGCGGTCGGCGCCGTCCAGGCGGGAGGCGTCGCGCAGGCCGGTGTCGAGGATGCGGCGGAAGGCGGCGTGGTCCTGGGAGGCGTTGAAGTCCCCGGCCAGCACCAGGGGGGTGCCCGGGTCGGACGCGGCGGCGTCCCGCAGGGCGCCGAGCTCCCGGCGCCAGAGATCCACCTGGCCCGGCAGCGGGGGCATGGGGTGGGCGAGTTGCAGCCGTACGGCGTGCCCGTCGACGTCGGCGACCGCCCCGGGCATGCCCATCGTGCCGGATACGCCCCCGGTCGGCCGGAGCGGGAAGCGGCTGAGGATGACGGAGCCCTCGGAGCCGCCGCCCGCCACGGCCCGGCGGTGCGGAAAGTCCTGGGAGAGGTCCCGCCGAAGCAGCGTGTCGCAAGCGAAGTCGCACTCCTCCACGAAGACCACGTCCGGTTCCTCGCGGCGGACGGCGGTGATCAGGGAGGCGGTGCCCTGGCCGAACTCGACGTTGGAGGTCAGCACGCGCAACTCGGCGACCGGGCGGCCCGAGGGGTCGTCGACCGTGCCGTACGGCTCGATGAACCAGGCCAGCAGGCCGAGCAGGAGCACGCCCCACACCGTGCCGAGCCACCAGCGGGACAGCAGGGTGAACAACAGCCCGGCGGCGGTGGGGACGAGCAGCCAGGGCAGGAAGGCGAGGAGCTGGGGGACGGGGGTGACGCCGTCGCTGTCGGCCACCCGGCAGCCCACGACCACGCTCACCCCGGTGAACAGCAGGCCGGCACACCAGGCGCCGAACCGCCGTCCGGGCGGGCGGTGCTCGCGCCCGTCGTCCCTGGCGGTCCACTCGGCAGCGGCGGTGTCCAAGGCCCGGCCTTCCGTTCGCGGGGTGGGATGCCCGAATCCTCCCTCAAGGGCGAATCCTCCCTCAAAGACGGGGTGGGGCGGAGGATGGTTGCCGGGCGTCGACCCGGGCCAGGAACTCCTGAAGCGCCTGATCGAACACCTCCGGGCGCTCCAGGTTGGGCATGTGGGCCGCGCCGTCGACGATGTGCAGCTCCGCGTCCGGGAGGGCCGCGTGCAGGGCCAGGGCGTCGGAGACGGGCGTGAAGGTGTCGTCGGCCCCCACGACGACCAGGGCCGGGACGTGGACGCGCGGCAGCAGGGCGGTGTAGTCGGGGCGGCGGGCCCGGGCGCGCAGGGCAGCGGCGGCGCCCTCGGGGGCGGTGGCGGTCATCATGCCGTGGACGTGCGCCTTGACCTCGGCGGAGGCGTGCGGGGCGACCATCCGCTCCAGGACCTCGTCGGCGTAGCCGCGCATGCCCTCGGTGAGGAGGCGGTCCGCCATGGCGTCGCGGGTGCGCACGCCCTCGGGGGTCTCCGCCGCGGGGAAGGTGTCGGCGAGGACCAGGCCGCGGACGCGCTCGGGGAAGAGGCGGTAGCAGTCCATGACGATCTGCCCGCCCATCGACAGGCCCGCCAGGACGAACGACTGCACCTCCAGCTCGTCCAGCAGGGCCTCGATGTCCCGGGCGAAGTCCGAGAAGTCCGTGACGGGCGGGGTCGTCGGGGAGGCGCCGTAGCCGCGCAGGTCGGGTGCGACGACCCGGCGGGTACCCGGGAACCGCCCGAGCTGCGGGGCCCACATCGTGCGGTCGAAGGGGTGGCCGTGGACGAGGACCAGAGGGACCCGACGCGTATCGGGGCCTTTGTCCTCGTATGCGAGGAAGGGTGCCATGAGACCGAGCCTAGGCAGCTCAACTACTCGGTGCAATAAGATCTTTGCTCTCGGTGCAATCCAGTGGCCCAAGGGGGAGACCGGCCGATGAGTGACTACCGGCGCATCGCCGACCGCATCGCCGACGACATCGCCACCGGGCGACTGCGACCGGGGCAACGGCTGCCACCGCAGCGGGCGTTCGCACGGCGGCGCGGTATCGCCCCGTCGACGGCCGGGCGGGTGTACGGCGAACTCGTACGGCGCGGGCTGGTCGTCGGGGAGGTCGGGCGCGGCACCTTCGTACGGGCCGCGCCGGACGGCCCCGTGGGGCGGGCGCTCGTCGAGCCCGGCCCGGCCGCCGCACCCGTCGACCTGGAGCTCAACTACCCGGCCGCGCCGGGCCAGCCCGAGCTGCTCGCGCCCGCCCTCGCGCCGCTGCTGCGGCCCGACGTGCTGGCCGAGGCGCTGTTACCGGCCGCCGCGACCGGCACCGAGGCCGCCCGGGAGGCCGCGGCCACGCTGCTCGCCACCCCCGGCTGGCGCCCCGCCCCGGAGCGGCTGCTGTTCACCGGCAACGCCCGGCAGGCCATCGCCGCCGTCCTCGCCTCGCTGGTCCGGCCGGGCGGCCGGGTGGGGGTGGAGCAGCTGACGTACCCGCTGGTCAGGGAGATCGCGGCGCGGCTCGGCATCACCCTGGTGCCGCTGGCGCAGGACGCGTCCGGGCTGCTCCCGGAGGCCGTGGTGGCAGCGCACCGCTCGGCTCCCCTGTCGGCCCTGTACGTCCAGCCGACGCTGCACAACCCGACGTCCCTGACGACGACCCGGCCGCGGCTGCTGCAACTCGCCCAGCTGGTCCACGACCTGAACCTGCCGGTGGTGGAGGACCGCATCTGGTCCTTCCTCCGGGAGAACGGCGATCCGCTCGCCGCGCACGCCCCCGCCCTGACCCATGTCGTCGACGGGCTCTCCAAACGGGTCGCCCCGGGGCTCACCGCCGGGTTCCTGGTGGTGCCGCCGCACCGGGTCGACGCCGTGGCCCGGGCCGTGCGGTCGGGCGGCTGGAGCGCGGGGCGGTTCGCGCTGGAGGCGGCCGTGCGGTGGGCCGGGGAGGGGACGGTGGCGCGGCTGGTGGCCGCCAAGCGGGCGGACGCGGCACGGCGGCAGCGGATCCTCGCCGAGGAACTGGCGGGCTTCACCGTGCGGTCCGACCCGGGGGCCTACTTCGCCTGGTGGGAGCTGCCCGCGCCGTGGCGCGCGGACACCTTCACGGCCGCCGCCGCGGCCCACGGCATCGCCGTCACCCCCGGCCCCGCCTTCGCCGTCGCCCCCGGGCACACGCCCGACGCCGTCAGGCTCGGGCTCGCGTCGGCTCCGGAACCGGCTCTGCGACGGGCGCTGCGGACCCTCGCGCACGTCGCCGCGCGGCGATCCGGGGACCGTAGCGGCCCGTGACCCAGGCGCCCGCCGCCACGGCGAGGCCCAGCAGGCACAACAGCCAGGACACCGTGCGCAGGGTGGCGGTGAGGGCGTCGTAGACGGCGCCCGCGGCCGGTCGGTGCAGGGCGTCGGGCAGGTCGGCGAGCGTGAGGCGGCGGCCGATCGCCACGGCGAGGACCAGCAGCGCGCCGCCCAGGGCCGTGCCCAAGCCGAGCGCGGTGACCGCACGGCGGCGGCACGCGGCGACGGCGATCGCGGCGACCGCGAGGACGGCCGCGGCCAGCGGCAGCCAGAAGGCGGCGGTGTCCAGCACCTGGTACCCCTTGCGCAGTCGGTCCACGTCCTCGGCCGGGAGCACCGGGATCCGCGTGTGCGTGACCGGGATGCGGTGGGCGAACGGCACGTGGTCGTCGGAGAATTGCTGTTTGACCCGGGCGATCACCGGGGCGGCGTCCACGGTGACCGGGGCTCCGCGGGCGCCGTCGTCGCGCAGGGCGCGCAGCACCGCGTCGTGCACGGCCCGGTTCGCCGCGTCCCAGGCCGCGCGGTACGCCTCGGTGCGGGTGAAGGAACGGGCCGCGTCGTGCACGAAGGGCCCGACCGCGCCGCGCAGCGGGCCGGTGCCGACCTCGCGCCGCCCGGCCTCCCGCAGCACGCCCTCGCCCATGGCCTCCGCGACCACGCGCCGCACGTCCGGGTCCTCGGCCAGCGGCGCCATCGTCCGCACGTAGCGGGCGGTGTCGGTGAGCCCGTGGGCAGCCCAGGAGGCGAGCGCCGCGAACGGCACGAGCAGGCACGCGAGGGTGAGCAGAACGGCCGCCAGCACGTTCCGCGCTCGTGGAGGCGCCTTCTCACGACGGGGCGCCCGGTCGGACTCGGACACCCTCCCAGGCAACGACCCCGCCCCCGCCCCCGCGACCGCGCCGCGCCCCCTCGACCGACCTGTCGCTCGCGCCGCACGCCCTCCACCTGCGCGAACCCGCGTACGGGCCGACGCGACCCGGGTCCCCCGAACGGGTACCAGACCCCTCCGGGGGTTCCGGACCCCGGTCCCTGCAGCCCCCGCCCCGGTCCCTCCGCCGGTCTGCGCGCGGGCGCCCTCGGTCACGCCCCGCGCCGGTCGCCGGTCCCCCCGGGCGGGCCCCGTGCCGGTCTGTCCGGTGTCTGCGCGCGGGTCCTTCGGGTGGGCTCCGCGTCGGTCTGTTCGGCGGTCTGGGCGCCGGTGCCCTCGGGCACACCCCGCGCCGGTCGCCGGTCCCCTTGGGCGAGCCCCGTGCCGGTCTGTCCGGGTGTCTGCGTGCCGGCTTCTCGGGTGGGCTCCGCGTCGGTCTGTTCGGCGGTCTGCGCGCGGGTGCCCTCGGGCACACCCCGCGCCGGTCGCCGGTCCCCTTGGGCGGGCCCCGTGCCGGTATGTCCGGGTGTCTGCGTGCCGGTTCTTCGGGCGGGCCCGTGCCGGTGCGTCCGGGTGTCCCCGCGCCGATCCCCCCGGGCTTCTGCGCGCAGGTCCCCGGGGCTTTGCGTGCCGGTGCCTCCGGCTGCTTGCGCGCTGGTTCCCTTGGGCGGGCCCCGGGGCCGTTCGTGCGGGGGCTCGGCGGTTTCTCTGGGGGTTTGGGCGGGGGCGGTGCCGGGGCGCTCGGCCGGGTGTACCGGCCTCCCCTGGGGGGCGGGGGGCCGCTGACCTCAGCCGATTCGGCGGCCCGCCGCGTCCTCGTGGGTGTAGTAGCGGTAGAAGACCATCACCAGGACGGCCGCGCCCACGGCGAGGCCCAGGCCGCTGGAGCTGATGATCGACGCGCGGGACTGGCTGTACAGGAAGCCGGTCGCGGCGCCCGCGAAGACGAACCAGCACACCGCGTGCAGTTCGCGGGGCAGCAGGGGCGCCAGCGCGCACACGGCCGCGAAGACCGCGGCGAAGACGAGCGCCGTGACGAAGCCGAACGCCAGGTTCCAGCCGGTGATGGGCCCGGCGTCGCGCCGGACGGCCGCGGCCCAGTAGCCGTAGGTGAGCCCGAGCACCAGGGGCAGGCCGATCTTCACGGCGGCATGGACGCGCGGCCCGAAGACGTCGGGCCTGCGACGAGGGGTGATCATCCTGCGTGAGGCGGGTGCCGCATGAGCCATGACAGCTCTCCTCTCTGTCCCTGCCCCCAGCAACCAGGGCACACCTGCGGGCAGACCCTGGCAAGTCGGCGGCACGGGGGAACGGGATGCGGCCACCGCGGGCCCGTGTTTCGCTGGGGCCGTGAGCCGCCACCGCGAGGGGCACGGCCCGCTCGTCCGGCCCGCGCGGGCCGGACGCCGCGACGTCGTGCGGCGCCAGGAACTGCTGCGGGTGCGGGGCCGCCGCGTGGCCTGGGCACCGCCGCTGCTGCTGCTCCTCGCCATCGCCGTGGCGGACTACCACACCATCGGTGAGTTCCGCATGATCTCCTGGATCGTGCTGGTGCCGGCCATCGCCGCCTCGATCTGCGGGGTGTGGGGCACGGCCCTCTTCGCCGTCCTCTCCCTGGTGACCTACGTCGTCGCCGACAGCAGCTGGCCGCACGAGTACCGGTCGGGCCGCGCCGACTTCGTCCTGGTCGCCCTCGGCGGCATCCTCGCCACCCTGGCCTGCGCGATCCGCGTGCGCGACGAGAACCGCGCGCTGCACATGAGCGACGTCACCGAAACCGTCCGCCGCACCGTGCTGCGCCCCTTGCCGCCCGGCTGGGGCGGCCTCGACCACGCCGGTGTGTACCTCACCGCCGACACCCACGCCCGCGTCGGCGGCGACTTCTACGACATCCAGCCCGGCCCGCACGGCACCCGGGTGCTGGTCGGCGACGTGCAGGGCAAGGGCCTGGGGGCGGTGGAGGCGGCCGCCGCGCTGCTCGGCACGTTCCGGGAGGCCGCGTATCACGAGAGCGAACTGGTGACCGTCGCCGAGCGGCTGGAGACGCGGATGGTCCGGCACCGCGAGCACACCGTCGCCCTGGGCCGCTCCGACGGCGACCGGTTCGCCACCGCCGTGCTGCTCGCCTTCCCCGACGACGACCGGGAGGCGGTGGACGTCCTGCTGTTCGGGCACGAGCCGCCGCTCGCCGTCGGGCCGGGCGGGGTGCGCACCCTGTCGGCCGGGCCCGGGCTGCCACTCGGCTGCCAGGACCTCGCGCCCGGCCCGCCCCGCGCCCGGCGGTGGCGGGTCGGTGCCGACGAGACGCTGCTGCTGGTCACGGACGGCGTCACCGAGGCCCGGGACGGCACCGGCGCGTTCTACCCGCTCGCCCACGAGGTGGCCCGGGCTGTCGCCGAGGACCCCGGCACCGCCGAACCGGCCCGCCTCGCCGCCTTCGTACGGGACGGCACGCTGGCGCACTGCGGCGGGCGGCTGGGCGACGACACCACGGTGTTCGCCGTCCGCGGGCGGCCCGGCCGCGAAGCCCCCGAAGGCGGACGTTTGCGGTCCTGAGACCCACCTTCGCAGCCGCAGCGGTTACGGTGCTGACGTACGTGATCGACACAGGGGGTGGGGCCATGCCCGGAACCGTGCTGCTGCTGGCGGCCTCGCCGGTGGGCAGGGGGCGCCTGGTGGACGCCGCCTCGGTGCTCCCCGTCCTGGCCGCCGTACCGCCCGCGGTACTGTCCGGCGCCGACACCGCGAACGTCGTCGAACTCGCCGACCCGCTGGAGCCGCAGGCCGTCCTGACCCGGCTGCGCGCCGCCGCCGCGGCCCCCGGGCCCCTCACCGTCTACGTCACCGGGCAGCTCCAGCTCGACCGCCGGCAGCGCCTGCCCCACCTCGCGCTCGCCCGCACCACCGCCTCCACCGTCCGCTACACGGCGTTCCCCTGGCACTGGTTCCGTGAGGAGCTGCGGCTCAGACCGGCCGGAGCCACCACCCTCCTGCTCGACCTGCACGCCGACGCCGAGACCTGGGAGCTGCTGCGGAGCACCCCGCTGGACTCGGGGCGCGGCAACGCCGTGCACGGTCGCATCGCGCCCCCGCCGTCCCGGCGCACGGTCGCGGCACCGGCGTACATGAAGGCCGTCGCGACGATCCTGCGCAGTGGATTCCGGCCGCCCGTCGAGCAGTTGCACCAGCAGGCGCTGACCCGGATCGCGCCCGAGAGCGCGGGCACGGACCTGGTGCTGAGCACGCCCGGTCCGACCGGCGGGGATCCGCACGCCGCCATCTCCGCCGCCGTCCGCTCCGGCCGGCACGCGGACGCCGACGCGCTCGCCGCCCGGCACGAGCAGGCCGCCGTCGCCGCGCACGGGCCCGCGTCCGAAGAGGCCCTGCACTGGGCCGAGGTACGGGCCGACCTGGCGATGTTCGCCGGGGACGCCGCCCGCAGCTGCCGCACCTGGCTGATGATCGCCACCGCCCGTCTGAACGCCGGGCAGGCCCCCGACGCCCCCGCCGTCGAGGCCGCCGTGGACCGGGCCCACCACCAGTGGGGCCAGGTCCACGACCCCGCGCCCGCCCGTGAACTGGGCGGCGCGCTGGCCGCGTTGCGCGGGCGGGTGCCCGGGCGGCGCGAAGGGGCGCTGGACCATGTGCAGCGCCAGCTGCGGCAGTTGCAGACGCCCGCCGGAACCGGAACACGCGTCCCGGACGGGGCGGCGTTCACGCGGCCTACGTGAATCGGGCCGCCCGGCGGCGCCTCGCCGGCGCGAAGGCGTCGATCGTCCCCGCGCCCCTGCCCGGTGCGCTGTTCCATCCCCGGATGCGGTCGGCGAGCTTTCGGAGCCGGGGATCCTCGGGCCCGACGGCGAGCTGGAAGTGGGACTGCTTCACCGGCCGCAGATGCCCGCCCCAGGCAATGACGCCCTCACAGTCCGCAAGGATGTCCGTGACGACGATCTGCTCGGCCTCGCTCATGCCGGTGTTCTTGACATCGGCTCCCATCGGGTAGTGCAGGGGCCGGATCGCGACGGCCGTGCCCGACAGGTGGTTCGACTCGAAGGCCGCGCCGATCTCACGCTCCGTCGTGTGCCCCTGGAGGTCACCGGGCAACAGCATGTCGACTTCGTAGGCGAACCGGCGGGCGACGTGGAGAAGAACCGTCGCGACGTCTCCCCCCGCCAGGAAGACGTCGACGTTGGTGCCCTCGACCCGGTACTTCCCCGCGCGGTCGAGGAGGGGCCAGCCGTTTGCCGACTCGCGCTCGGTCCAGGCACGGTCGACGGCGGTAGGGGCGGCCTGTGCCGGGCCGGCGGCCGCGACGGCCATCGCCGCTCCGGCCCCGAGGCCGAGAACCCGTCTACGCGTCAAGCTCGTTGTCATGGGGGGCCCTTCTGCGCTGAGAGCGGTTGATGAGTATCAGGGTGAAACAGACGGTGGCGCAGGCCAGCCCCGCGAAAAGCAGCGGTGTGACCCAGAACGACACGTCGTTGGTGCTGTATCCGCTGCTCCAGTGGCAGGTGACGGATGGGGGGAAATGGTGGACGGTCGCCGACGTCAGGCTGTAGTCCCGCCCGGAGTCCACGTAATCGCCACTGGCGGTCTTCGTCGCACAGAGGTCGAGTGGGTTCGTATAGGCGAGACCGTAGAAGGTTCCGGCACCGTAGGCGGCGAGAGCCGCCGCGCTCCCGACCGCGGCCAGACGGGCCGTCCGCGAGGGCTTCTTCCTGGTCACCCACAGCGCGTAGGGAAACACTCCGAGGACGAAGAGGCCGAGCGTGATCGCGGGCGGGCCGAAGAGCGCGAAGAGTGTCATGCGTGCTGACGCTACTTCGCTCCGAGGAGACGCCGCTGGTTCGCCTGGTACTGCGCTCGCCGGAGCGTTTCCGTGGAGGCGTGCTGGGCGAGGTTGTTGCCGAACGCGTTGCACCACGCGTTGAGCTGGTCGGAAGGAAGGTGGTGCGGCATCAGGGTGGGTATGCCGCCGAACTTCTGGATCAGGCTCGCGCGGCCACCCACCAGGATGACCCCGTCCCCGCTGAGGGGCTCGTCCGTGAGGATCTTCTTCGCCTGAGCGGCTGCCTCGCTGATGGTGCCGCCGAACCGTCGCTTCAGGTAGTCCCTGAACCGGGTGAGCCCGCCGTTGCCCTGGTAGTGATCACGGACCGCGTCGACGATGGTCTTACCGCCACGCACGGCCTGGGCGATGAGGTATCCGTCGGCGTCTTCGACGAGGTCGGTGAAGCCGAAGCTGGACGCGACGCCGATCTTGCCCATCTTGTCGTTGATGTAGGTGGCGCCGGAGGCGTAGGTGTCGTGGTCCCGCCGCCATTCGCCGTACAGGGTCATCAGGTCGCCGCCCCAGCCGGCGACGTCCCCGAGACTGATGTCACCCGCCGGGTTGGGTTTGACGAACTGGCCGTTGGCCGTGGCCATGAGGTGCTCGATCCCGAGGTGCTGACCGGTGAACGGATCCTTGAACTCCGGCCAGATACTGAGGTTGCGGCTGTTCACATAGGAGACGAAGCCGGCGTCCACCTTCCCGATCAGAGCCCGCCACTGGTTGTCGTCGTACGCGTCGCTACGGAGGTATTCCATGACGAGCTGGTTCGGGTTGCCCTTGCCGTACGCCTTGGCCAGGTCGTAGAGGGACTTGATGTAGTTGACGAACTCGTCCGCCGGGGACGACGGTCTGTTGACGCTGCTCTGGCCGGGGTCGCTACCGATGCGGTGCGCGTCTCGGTCCAGCCAGAAGGTGTCCGTTCCGTTGGTGACCTGGTACTCCTTGATCTGGTTGAAGGACCAGTTCGGCGGCAGCGGATAGCCGAGATTGCCTGAGAAGCCCCAGGACATGCCGGACACGAACGAGTAGCGGGCGTAGGTCTCCTTCGTCACCTCGGCGCACACGTGCCGAGAGCCGTACACGCCGTGCACGTACCGCTTCCCCTTGCTCCCGAGCCCGGCAGCGACGCCTCGGAAGTACTCGAGGATGGCCGGCATATCGGCGTCGGTGGCGTCGTAGTCGACGGCGAAGTAGATGATCGTCCCTCGGTTGAAACCGAAGTGCACGGCCTGGTCGTGGGCCTTCTTCGCGTGGGCGTACCCGTTCCCCCAGTAGTACTCGGCCAGGGATCTGCCGTTGTCCTGGAAGATCGGGAATATCCGAAGTCCGCCATTGAAGATGTTGGAGATTTCACCTTCTTCAATCATCTTCGAACCGCCGCCGGCGGATGCTTCGTTGAGGTACCTGCCGACATAGCGGTATCCGTCGCTGTACATTCTCTTGGCGCGTGACGCCGTGATCGTGTAGGCGGTGTCGGAGGCGGTGACCGGTCGGTCCGGGTCTCCCATCGATACAAGGAGTTGAGCCCATGTCGCGTAGTCGCCGCGGCCATTGGCGGATATCTCGGAGAACCGCTGGAAGGTGGTGACGAAGTCGGTCAGATTGCTGTCGAACGATGTCTTGAACACCGTCTTCGTCTGAACGGTGTCGCCGTTTCCGTTCACGGTGACGATCGGCTGGTTGAAGACACACGCGGCGGAGAACAACTGGACGAAGATTCCGGACGAGCCTTCCGAGACGCCGGCCTTGGACTTGATGCCGGCCTGCGTTCCGGGCCCGAAGTTGCCGGTGGCGTCCGCTTCGGCGATGCCGATTTCCAGCTGGAGGGCCTTCATCAGGTTCTGCTGGACATTGCGGGAGTAGTGGCCGTCGGTCGGGCCGATGTCGACCGTCTTCTTCGTCCAGTAGCGGCCGTTCAGCCACTGCTGGACGGAGCGGACCTCCTCCGACCCGCCGGCGGTGACGACGTAGGCATCCATGTTGAGCAGTGCCTTGAACACCTTCGCCTTGAGGCTGCCGCTCTGCGAGAGGCCCATGTTGCTTTGCATCTTCTTGACGGCAAGCTCGATGTCCGGGTCGTAGAAGCCGGTGTCGGAGTACCCGCCGGTATAGCCCTTGCAGAACAATCCGTACCGGATGATCTTCACGATGTTCTTGTTCTTTGCCCAGCCGCTTCCGATTTCGCCCAGCGCCGCGAGTTTGGAAACGGTGCCGTCGCCGAAGTTCGCCACGACGGGGCTGATGCCCAGTTCCTTCTGCAGCCCCATGATGAAGGAATACATCGTGGGCCAGCCGACCTTTCCGTCTTCTGGGCACTTCTGGTAGCCGGACACGCTCGCATAGGTCGAGTTGACCCACTTCTGCGCTTCGAGGACCTTCTCGTCGGCCATGTCGGATCTCCTGGACTGCTTGACGGGTTGGGGCGCGGAGGCGGACGACGCCGGCTCATGGCACGAGACGTCCCGCCGGGTGAGCACACGCACGCTGTGGGTGTGAGTGCGGTGAGGCGCTCAGGTGCCGAGCCGCGCGTGGCCGGCGTGCGCGGTGCCGATGAAGAGCCAGCGCGCCGCGCCGGGCCCGGTCGCACGCCGGGCGCCGACGCGCGGGCCGAGCGCCGATGTGAAGGCGACGGCGCGCCAAAGGGGCGCACCCGGCGTCCGCTGTGACGGGTGCGGCAATCTCTGCCGGCCCTGAGGCGTCCGGGCACAGGCGGGCGCCGTCCGTGGACGCGCCCGCTGTCGCGTCACACCCCTTGGCGCCCGCGACTCGATGGGTGAACGCAGACGCCCGGAACGGTCAGTCGCAGGGGGCTACGTACCTGACTCGGTCGATGATCGCGACGCCGCTCGACCACAGGATCGCGGTCACCCGGGAGCAGTTGTTCCAGCCGGCGTCGTGGTTGCCCTCGCCTTTGACCGGGCCCGCGTACTGTGAGTAGGTTCCCTCGTCCACCTTGCAGGCCACACCGGTCTTGTTCGGGCACAGCTTCAGCTTCATGTGCTTCGCCGTGCCGAGGTTGTTGTCGAACACCGCGCACGCCCCCGACACTCTGGTCGTGGATCTCGTGTAGGTGAACAGGGTGCCGAAGCGGCGGGCGTCCGGGAGTTGCTCGGCGAGCTCGAGTTCGTAGCCGGATCCGCACAGTGTCGCGGTGGCGCGGACGGCGGCAGGGTTCTCCGCCGCGATCGCACGCGTCCGGGCGTCACGGGCTCCGTTCTCGGAGAACACGACACTGGTCCCGGGGACACGCATGCCGCCCGAGGGGGCGTGGTCGGTGGCCACGGCCTGCGGGGTGACGGCGAGAACGGAGACGAGGGCGGCCGCCGGGGCGGTGAAACGTATCAATGTGCGCATAGTCAGGTGCTCCTGTTCGAAAGAGAGCTGGCTCAGGACCGCACGCGTCATCTTCGGACGCTTCGCCGGGAATCGGGCACGTGTGCACCGGCGAGGGACCACCACGGGTCACATCGGTGTGCACAAAAGACAGTGGCAAGGCATGAGCGATGTTCCCCCCGGTGAGGCTCCCGGTGGTCGGGCGGGCGCCTGATGGGACGGACTGGTCGTTCCGTCCCGTGTGTGTATCGCAACAGGCGTAGAACATAGTTGAAGAGCCGACGTGCGGATCGGTCGGCCGAAGGAATGGCCGGAACGCTTCATGTGGGCGCAAGCCTGCTGGAATGACGTGTTCACGGCATGGTGCCGCAGCTGAACAGTGCGCCTCATGTGAAGCACGAGTGAAGAGTCAGGGGGGTTCCTGATCACTCCGTTGGCTGATTCCCGCCCCTCACCGTCTCATCGTCCGGCTGCGCCGTCTGTGCCGCTCACGTCGCTGTGAGGTGCCGGCTCGGGCCGACTCTCCCCCGCCTTCGCCGACCCCGTGTTCGCCGCCAGCAGGAGCGTGGCGACGGCGACGACCGCAGCGGTCAGGCCTCTGGCGTACCGCTCGGCGGTGCGTGTGCGTTCGAGCACGGCGACCTCGCAACTGGGGCGGCGACTAAGCGGCGACGTGTTAAGCACGCTCGACACTGCGGCTTAACACTCCGTTTAACCTAGGGGCAGCACAGGTCGAACGGCAAGAGGCGCAGGGGGAGTTGGCGTGGGGGAGCGGGACGACCCGGGGACCATCGGCCGCCGGGTGCAGCGGCTGCGTGTGGAACGCGGGCTGACACAGCGGCAGTTGGCGGAGCCCGTCTACACACCGGCCTACATCTCCACCCTGGAGTCCGGCCGGGTGCGCCCCTCGGACGACGCCCTGCGGCATCTCGCGCAGCGGCTCGGCGTCGCCTTCGACGAGCTCGCCGGCGGGCACTCCGCCCGGCTCGTCACCGGACTGCGGCTGCGGCTGACCGAGGCCCGGCGCGTCCTCGCCGACGGAGAGGCCGAGGCGGCCGCCGGGAGTTACGCCGAGCTGCTCGTCGAGGCCGAGGCGAACCACCTGGCCGCCGAGCAGTCCGCCGCGCTGCTCGGGCTCGGCGAGTGCGCCCTGGAGACGGGCGAGTTGCTGGCCGGCCGGCAGTACTTCGAGCGGGCCGAGGAGTGTCTGGCCGGCGCCCCGCTGCCCGCCCGGGTCCCGGCCCTGCGCGGGCGGGCCGTGGCGCACTACCTCGCCGGTGAACTCCGCTACGCCGTCTACCTGCTGGAGACCACCCTCGACGAACTCAACCGCGGCGGCCTGCACGACCCGGACGCCCTCCTGCTGCTCTATGCCAGCGCCATCGGCCCCTACATGGACATGGGCGCCCACGCCCGGGCCGCCCAGGCCGCCGAGTTCGCCCTGGCCCTCGCCCCCCGCTCCGAGGATCCCGCCCTGGTCGCCCGGATGCACCGTTCCGTCGCCCGCACCCTGGTCGCCGAGGGCCGTCTCGCCGAGGCCGACGCCTCCCTGGCCAAGGCCACCGAGCTGTACCGGAGCCTCCAGATCCGCACCGAACTCGCCAACTGCCACTGGATGCGCGGCTACGTCTACGCCCAGGACGGCCGGCTGGAGCGCGCCGAGGAGGAGCTGCGCCAGGCCCTCGGCATGCTGTCGGCCAGACGCGCCGCCCTCTACAGCAGCCAGGTCACCGTGGAACTCGCCGACGTGCTGCACCGGCGCGGCCGGTCCGAGGAGGCGGCGGCCCTGCTGCACGACGTCCTCGGGCAGTTGTCCCCCGAGCGCGGGGCCGTCCACTCCGCCGCCGCGCACCGCCTGCTCGGCATCATCGCCGAGGACGCCCGCCGCACGGAGGACGCCGAGGAGCACTACGTCCGCGCCCTGAGCCTGCTGGAGCGTGCGGGCGCCGCCGGTGACCTGGCCGACCTGTGCCGGCTGCTCGGGGACCTGCTGCGGCGGACCGGGCGGGTGGAGGCGGCCCTGGACGCCTACCGGACGGGCCTCGGGCACCGTACGGCCCCCGGCACCACCACCCTCGGGCCCGCGCCCGCGCAGCCTCCCCTGTGACACCCCGGCCTGGGGGTTTTGCCCCATCGGCAGCGGGTAGTCGGGGCACGGTTCACGCACTGTGCGGTCGGCCGTGTGATCGAAGGAGGCGGTGGTCGTGCGGCCCAGGGACGACCCCCGAGGCGGCTCCGGCGACGACAGCGCCCGGGCCGCCGACGTGATCGCCAGAGGCGTACGGGGCGCCGAGCCCGGAGAGGTCCCGGGGCGGCTGTGCGAGGTGGCGGTGGAGCTGCTGCCGGTGATCGGCGCGAGCGTGTCGCTGCGCAGCGAGGGCATGCCGGTGCAGCTGAGCGCGAGCGGTCCGCAGGCCGCGCGGCTGTCGCACATCCAGGCGACGCTGGGCGACGGCCCCTGTCAGAGCGCGGTGGCGGACGGGGCGCCCGTGCTCGCCTGCGACCTGACCACCGGCCGCGACGCCGGACGCTGGCCGGTCTTCGCCCAGCAGGCGACGGAGGCCGGGGTACGGGCCGTGTACGCGGTCCCACTGGGCAGCGGACCGGCGTGCGTGGGCACGCTCGACCTGTACCGGGACCGCCCCGGTGCCCTCACCGACCGCCAGCTGTACGTGGCCCGGATCGTGGCCGGCGTGATGACCGTGGCCCTGATGGCCCTGCCGCACGGCGACGAGCCGGAGACGCGGGGCGCGCGGGACGACTGGCTGAGCGGCCTGGCCGCCGAACACGACGAGGTCTACCAGGCCGTCGGCATGATCATGGCGCAGCTCGGCGTGGGCGCGAACGACGCGCTGGCGCGGCTGCGGGCGGACGCCTTCGCGCACGGGCGCACGGCCCTGGACGCGGCGCGTGACGTGATCGCCCACCGCACCCGATTCGACCCGTCCTGACCCGTGGGCGTCAGATCTGCGCCCGGCCCTGCTTCCTGATGTCGGCCAGGCGCTGCGCCCCGAGCTGCACCGCCTGCTGGGTGACCTCCTCGTACACCTCGTCGAGGCCCCCGTTGGTGAGGGTGATCGTCTCCTCGCCGACGCGGACGGCGGCGAGGTCGACCGTGAGGTACGTCAGCTCCCCCTCCTCCGTCTCGCCGGCCAGGGTGATCCGCAGGGCCTGCCGGGCGTCTCCCACCGGCGGCAGCGGCAGTTCGCCGACCTCCACGCTCTGGACGACGCCGCGGGTGGTCGCCGCCGTGAACGTGCCGCACCGGCCGGGCAGCGACCTCATCCAGTCCAGGGTGCGGTCCACCTCGGCCGGGGGGTGGGCGGTGACCCGGTAGTGCAACTGGGCGTCGGTGTCGCCGTCGTCGAGCGAGGACGTCGCCTGCGGGCCCTTCGGCGGGCCGAACGGCTCCTCCGTGTAGAGGGCGTCCAGCAGCCGCTGGCAGTCCCGGTCCTCCGTGCGGGCCTTGAGCAGCCCGTCCCGCCAGGTCCGCGAGCCCCGGCTCGGCGCCCACGGCTCGCCGAGGTCGGCCTCGGTGACCAGGGCCGCCCGTGCCTGCGCCTCGGTGAGGGCGGCCCCGGATCCGGCGGGCTGCTCGACGGCGGGGGACACGGCGGTGGCGGACGCGGAGGCGGAGAACCAGCGGGGCCGCGGCTCGTCGTCGACGGAGCAGCCGGCCGTGGCCAGCAGGGCGGTCACGGACAGTACGGAGACCAGGAGGGCACGGGTGGCCGGGGGACGGGTCATCGGGGTGCCTCCTGCGGGGGCTCAAGGAGGCGCCTTCGCCGTCGGGCGGGCGGGCGGCTCTCCAAGATCGGGTGAGTGCTCTTACGGCACCACCGCGCCCGCCCTCCCACCAGCGATACGGGCCGTCCGGGTGACGGGCCCGGCACCCCGCCCCTCACCCGCCTCCCCTCGTCCGTCTCCCCTCACCCGCCCTCCCTCACCCGCCCGAAGTGCTCGGCGGGCGGGAGGCCGCCGCCGGCCTCGTCGCTCCCCGGCTGCGCGACGGTGGCCGCCCTGACCCCCTGCCCGGGGACGAGCTGCTGCGCCGCATCGGCGACCGCGTGGCGGCCCGCGGCCTCGGGCTGTGGGACCCGTCGTAGGACGGGACGGGCCCGCCACGGGGTGCGGGCGGTCTCAGAACGTGTAACGCGTGTGGCTGTACACCCCGTTGTCCCGGCCGAAGCCGTACGCCGTGTCCGGGTGCACCGCGTACACCACCGCTGCGCCGCTGCGAAACGAGTCGCCGATGCCGTGGAAGGTGCCCTCGGGGGAGGTGATGTGCGGGCCGTACTTCGTCTCGTGCGCTGTGATCACCTCCTCCAGGAGCGCCCGGTCGGTGACCGGTTCGGCCCGGCCCTCGACGACCAGGTCGAGCCCGCCGGTCAGGGAGTTCGCCCCGGTGGTCAGCGCGCAGTGGGCGTCGTGCGCCAGGTTCTTCGCCTTCTGCTCGGCGCGGCCGGTGGAGAAGTACAGCGCGCCGTCGTGCCAGGCGGCGATGCAGGGCGTGACGTGCAGCCGGCCGTCCGGCCTGACCGTGGACACCCAGAAGATCTCCGCGCTGTCCAGCCGCTCTCGCGCCTTGGCCCAGGGGGTGGCGGTGACCTCCGGGGCACCCGGGCGGGGGGTGAGCGCGGAGCTGTAGCGGGCGTCGAGTTCGGTCGTCGGTGGCTGTGCGGGCATGGCGGGGCTCCTTTCTCGTCTGCTGCCCGTAACGACCGTCCGGCGGGGCCGGAGTCATCGCCGCGTCCGTTCGTGTCGCGGTCCGGCACGGCAGGCGCCGTAGGGTCGCTGGTGCGGAGCTTTCCCGCGTGGGCCACTGGAAGGAGTCCCCGCCGTGACGGACGGTCAGCCCATCCCGGTGATCATCGACTGCGACACCGGTGTCGACGACGCCCTCGCCCTGCTGTTCGCCGTGAGGCACCCGGCGCTCGACGTGCGGGCGATCACCTGCGTGGCCGGGAACACGGACGTCGACGGCGTCGTCCGCAACACCCTGACCGTGCTGGAGCGGGCGGGCGCTCCCCGCATCCCCGTCGCAAGGGGCGCCGAGCGGCCGCTGATCGAGGCTCCCCGCTCGGCGCGGCACGTGCACGGGCACGACGGCATGGCCGACCTGGGCCTGCCCGCGCCGGCCCGGCGGCCCGCCGACGTCGACGCGGTGACGCTGCTGCGGCGCGAGATCCTCGCCTCCCCGCGCCCGGTCACCCTCATCCCCACGGCTCCCCTCACCAACATCGCGCTGCTCCTGCGCACGCATCCGGAGGTGGTCGGCAACATCGAGCGGATCGTCTTCATGGGCGGCGCGGCGGCCGTCGGCAACGCCACGCCCGTCGCGGAGTTCAACGTCTGGCACGACCCGGAGGCGGCCGCGATCCTGCTCACCGCCGGGGTGCCGATCACGATGTACGGGCTGGACGTGTTCACGCGGGTCGTGGTCCCCGCAGCGGATGTGCGCAGGCTGCGAGCGAGCGCCGAACCGGGCGCGCGGCTGGCCGGGGAGCTGCTCGCGCACCGTCCGGCCCATCCGGACAGCCGCCCCGGCGACCCCTCCGAGACGTCCGGCGGCCTCGGCGACGCGGGCGCGGTGTGCGCGGTCGTCGACCCGGAGGGCCTGACGACCCACCGCCTCCCGGTGGACGTCTCCCTCGCGCCCGGCCCGACGCGCGGCATGACGATCGTGGACCGCCGCCCCCGGCCCGGCGAGTCGGAACTCCACGAGGGCACGCGCGAACAGCCGCTGGTCGACGTGGGGTTGGACGTGGACGTGGAGCGCTACGTGAAGCTGTACCTGGCGACGGTCGAGAGGTGACGCCCTCGCCGCCGCTCGGCCGCGGCTGACGGGAGAGCGGAACGGCGGGCGCGGACGCGGGCGTACGACTGCGCCCGGTGTGCTGTCGCCGCCGGACGACAGCACACCGGGCGCTCTTCGGGGCCGGGTCTGGCCTGGCCACAGGGCCCCGCTGTTGCTACGCCTTGCGCTTGGTCGCGCGGCGGCGGGTCGCCACAACGAGGGCCGCGCCGCCCGCCAGCAGGGCCGCCGCGCCGAGGGCGATCGGGCCGGTGTTGCTGTCGGCGCCGGTCTCGGCGAGGTCGCCGCCACCGCCGTTCGGCTCGGGTGCGACGGGCGTCGACTCGGAGGCGCTCGGGGTGGGCGTGTCCGTGTCGGAGGACGGCGGCGCCGAGGGCTTCGCCGGCTCGGACGGGGACGCCGGGGGCGTGGTCTCCTCGGCCGGCTCGGACGGGGACGCCGGAGGCGTGGAGGCGGGCGGCTCCTCCTCCGCGGGCGGCGGGGTGGTGCAGTCCTTCGTGCCGCCGTTCCAGGCCGCGATCAGCTTGTCCTTGATGACCGGGCGGTCCGGGCCCTTGGGCAGGTCGCCGTGGACGAAGCCGTCCTTCGCGTCGAGCTCGCCGTCGAACTTCACCGCGCCCCGGTAGAGGTCGATCTGGCCGAAGCAGCCCTTGTCCGGGATGGCGATGTCGAGCGACTCGGTGCCGCCCGGCTTGACCGTCACGGTGTCGAAGTCGACGAACACCTGCTCGCCGGAGGTCGCGAACGTGGCGCCGTGCGCGAGGTAGGAGGCGAGGGAGGCCGTGCAGGTGGCCGCGTCACCGGCGGTGCGGACCTTGATGTGCACCTTGCCGTCGTCGGTCGGCTTCAGGTTCTGGTCGTCGACCCTGACCGAGTCCTGGAACGTGGTGCCGTCGAGCGAGAACTGGCAGCGATCCGTCCCGGTCTCCGTGCCCGCGCCCGTGCCGGGCCGGTAGCTGCCGCCGGACGACCAGCCGTCCCCGCCGGGCGCACCGTGCGCCAACGCGGTCGTGGCGGAGGCGGCGCAGAGGGCGAGGGCCGCGGCGCCCGTCCCCAGCAGGCGTCGCGCGGTGACACGTCTCGCTATGGACATGCGTATCCCATTTCTTGGCGTGTGCAGACCCGGCCGGCGGCATGCGGGCAGCGCGCGGCTGCCGGGGCCGTACCGGGGGTGAGTGGTCTGAGAACACTGGGCTCATTGGTCACATGCGCCTCAGTGGCCCCATCGTGGCGGCGCCGCAGCACGCTGTCAACCTGCGCTGATGCAAAGGAAGTTGGGCCGCCATCACGCTTTCGTCACAGCAGGAATGGATCACTCCGATCGGCGCGAAGGTTCCTTTTCCCGGCATTCTGGACAGATTCAATGCTGTCGCCCCTGTGCCCTGTGAAGGAGACCGCGTGGAAGGAGACCGCGTGACCGAGCGCTCCACCCTCGACCTGTCGTCCCGTGACCCCGACTGGTGGCGGCAGGCCGTCGTCTACCAGATCTACCCCCGCAGCTTCGCCGACGCCGACGGCGACGGACTCGGTGACCTGCGCGGCATCACCCGCCGCCTCGGCCACCTCGCCGCCCTGGGCGTCGACGCCCTGTGGCTGAGCCCCTTCTACCCGTCCGAACTCGCCGACGGCGGCTACGACGTCGCCGACCCCCGGGACGTCGACCCGCGCCTCGGCACCCTGGACGACTTCGACGCCCTGGTCGCCGAGGCCCACCGCCTCGGCCTGAAGGTCGTCGTCGACCTCGTGCCCAACCACTCCTCGCACCGGCACGTCTGGTTCCAGGAGGCCCTGGACGCCGGCCCCGGCTCGGCGGCCCGCGACCGCTACGTCTTCCGCGACGGACGCGGTGAGCACGGCGAACTCCCGCCCACCGACTGGCAGTCCGTCTTCGGCGGCAGCGCGTGGAAACGAGTGCCCGACGGCCAGTGGTACCTCCATCTGTTCGCCCCCGAGCAGCCCGACTTCAACTGGGAGAACCAGGAGGTCCGCGCCGACCACCGCACCACCCTGCGCTTCTGGTCCGACCGCGGGGTCGACGGCTTCCGCGTCGACGTCGCCCACGCCCTCGCCAAGGACCTGAGCGAACCCCTGCGCGACCTCGGCGCCCCCGAACTGAGCGGCGAGCAGGCACTCACCGCCATGCCACCCGGCACCCACCCCTTCTACGACCGCGACGACGTCCACGAGATCTACCGCGACTGGCGCAAGATCCTCGACGCCTACCGCCCGCCCCGCATGGCCGTCGCCGAGGCGTGGGTGCCAGGCGCCCGGCGCGCGCTGTACGCCCGGCCCGACGAACTGGGCCAGGCCTTCAACTTCGAGTATCTGCAGACCGGCTGGGACGCGGAGGAACTGCGGCAGGTCATCACCGACTCGCTCGCCACGGCCCGGGCGGCGGGCGCCTCGGCCACCTGGGTGCTGTCCAACCACGACGTCGTACGGCACGCCTCCCGCCTCGTGCTGCCGCCCGGCACCGACCCCGACGCCTGGCTGCTCTCCGGCGGCCACGCCCCGGCCCTCGACGAGGCGGCGGGGCTGCGCCGGGCCCGGGCGGCCACGCTGCTGATGCTGGCGCTGCCCGGCTCGGCGTACCTCTACCAGGGCGAGGAACTCGGTCTGCCGGAGGTCGCCGACCTGCCCACGGAGGTCCTCCAGGACCCGATCTGGGAGCAGACCGGTCACGTCCGCAAGGGCCGGGACGGCTGCCGGGTGCCGCTGCCGTGGACGACGACCGGGCCGTCGTACGGCTTCGGGTCCGGCGGGGCGTGGCTGCCGCAGCCGCCCGGCTTCGCCTCGTACGCCGTCGAGGCGCAGGACGGGGTCGAGGGCTCGACGCTGGAGCTGTACCGGACGGCACTGCGGCTGCGCCGCAAGCTGCTCGACGGGGAGGAGCTGACCTGGGCGGACGCCCCGGACGGCGTGCTGAGGTTCGATCGTGGTGAGGGGTGGCGGTGCGTCGCGAATCTCTCGGCGCGGGCGGTCGAGTTGCCGGCGGGGGAGGTGTTGCTGACGAGTGCGCCGCTGGAGGACGGGCGGGTCGGGCCGGACACGACGGTTTGGCTGGGGCGGTGAGGTCGTCCGGTGGCCCACTCGTGTGGATCAGCCGGGCGTGCCGTTCACCGGGACCGCCGGGAGGATCGTCGGCGAAGTGTGTCCCCCAGGCCGTCTGCGGACAAGGAGCCCCGCCCGCGATGAACAGGTACAGCAGGACAGCAGCCGTGGTGGGGGGCGTCGTGGCGGGGGTGCTCGTGGTCCCGGGGGCGTCCGCGGTGGCCCGGGACGGTGGGCTGTGGGGAGCGGCGACGATCGCACCCGGCCGGGAGGGCATCGTCGAGGTCGCGGGTGTCCCCCAGGGCGCCGAGGGCGTGACGCTCACGCTGACCGCGCCCCGCGGCACGCGGGTGACCGGCGTACCGCTCGACGCGTCCGGCTACCGCGGCTCGGTCGCCGCCGACGGCCGCAGTGCCGCGTACACCGTCAGCGGCGGGGCGTCCGGGCAGGACGGGGTCTCCGGGCAGGACGGCGTGTCCGGGCAGGACGGCGTGCTGCCCTTCGTGCTGGCCGTCCCCGGCGACGCCGCCCCTGGCACCCGGCTGCGGGACTGCTCGCTGCGCCTCACCGATGCCCGGGGCGTGCCGCGGGCCGTCGGCCGGTGCTCGGTGACCGTGGGCCTGGCCTCGCCGACCCTGACCAGCCCGCTGTCCGGCGTACCGCTGGGCGCCCGGCCGGAGGTCTCCGGCACCGCCCACCCGGGCGCCCAGGTCACCGTCCGCGACAAGGACGACCAGGAGGCCTGCGCGAGCACCGCCGCCCCCGACGGCACCTGGAGCTGCACCCCCGGCACCGGCCTCCCGGCGGGCGCCAACCGGCTCCAGGCGGTCGCCGCCCTGAACGGGGTGAGCGCGATGAGCGAGCAGATCGACATCGTGGTGGCGGCGCGGGAGGCGGGCGCGGGTCGTCAGTAGCGCACGGCGCGGGCCACCTCGGTGCGGACGTCGCCGGAGAGGTCGTGGGTGCTGCGGGCGGTGGCCGTGGCGGACTCGCCGGCCTGTACGTGGTCGACGGTGACGATGACGGTGTCGACCAGGTCGCCCCCGGAGCTCCGGAAGTCGACCTGGACGGCGAAGGAGCGGGTCGAGTCGTCGGCGTTGCGGACGGTGACCTCGGCCCGGACCCGGCCGTCGGAGCCGGTGACGGGCGTGCCGACGCGGACGTCGTCCTTGACGTCGATGCCGTCCTGGATGTCGTCGAGGCGGCGTCCGGCCTCCGCCGTGGCGGACTCGATCGCCTCGGAGGCCCCCGAGGCGAGCGACCCGACCGCGGACTCGGCCTTGCTGGCGGTGTCCGCGGGGGTGTCGTCGCCGCCGCAGCCGGTGAGCGCGGCGGACAGGGCGAGCGCCAGCGCCGCCCCTCCCGTCGCCCAGCGGGTCCGGTGGCGGGCAGCCATGTCGCCTCCCTGGTCCTTCCTCTGCGTCTGCGGTCTCAGGGTCATGTGCGGCCGAGGCCGCCGCCGCCGAAGGAACCGCTGGACCCCGGCGACCAACGGCGCGGTTTCTGGTCCTTTCCGGTCCTGGTGCTCGCGCGGTGGAGCTCATGGGGCATGAGCCGCTGCCCGTCGCGCGTCACGACCGGCACGTCGTCGGGCTCCCGCATCTCCCGCATCTCGCGAACCGGCCCGCCGTCCGGCATCTGCGGCTGTTCTTCCGGGGCGGGGTGATGGATGTCCTTGTCCATGACCCGCATCCCGACCCGCACGGCCCAGATCAGCGCACAGGCCACGATCAGCCCGCCGACGAAGGCGATGGCCACGGCGACAGCGTGATCTGACGACGCCGCCAGTTCTGCATACGTTGCCGTATTCATGCCCCAAGTATCGCCGACGGAATGAGATAAAGCGCCCGGAATGCCCGCCGGTATGCCCGGCAACCCGGAACGCGCCGGTGACGACCTCAGGGGGACACCCTCCGTTCCCCACACGAGGAGATCACCATGCGCAGACAGCTCGCGCGGCTGCTCACCGTGCTCGCGATCCTCGCTGCCGCGTTATCCGTGCCGGGCATGGCGTCCGGCACGACATCCCGTACGACGTCGGGGCCCGCGTCCGGTTCGGTGCGGGCCGCCGACGAGTGGAATCCGCCGGCCCACCTCTCCCAGCCCCTGAACGAGGTGTGGAACCACGTCTCGTCGACCTACCCGGACCTGTACGGATTCCGGAACTACGGCTGGGACCAGGTCATGGCCAACCGGGGTAACGTCAACTACTGCGTGCGCTGGGAGTCGGACGCCCCGGTCAGCGCCGCCCTGCGCGACCGGATCCACGCGGCGCTGAAGCGGCAGTTCGGCAAGTGGATGTCCGCGATGGTGGTGAACGGCAAGGGGCACAACGCCTGGCCGTACACCAGTGTCCCGGTCAACATCGTCGGCTGGGCCGTGAAGAACCGCTCCACCCTCCAGTGGAGCGACAACTCCGTCGACATCTACAGCGGCGTCCTGGACAGCGCCGGCGCCCCGCAGTGCGCCCCGGACTGCGGGCGCTTCTTCCACCAGGACGGCGACTACTCGAAGTGCCCGGGCGGCGCCACCCGCCACTACGACCAGTCGCTGTGGCTGACCAAGGGCTTCGGGGGCGGTGCGGGCGGTGACTGGGGCCAGCGCATGGGCCAGGAGTACTTCACCGGCGCCCTCGGGCAGGAGAACATCCACATCTACCTGCACGAGGTCGGCCACACCTTCGGCCTCGACGACTTCTACGACTGGTCGCCGACGGGCCAGTGCTGCTTCCTGATGAAGGCGGGCAGCGCCGCGCAGATCACCGAGTTCGACACGTGGATGCTGCGCGACTTCTGGCGCCACCTGAAGGGCCGCTACGGCTTGTAAAGGTCCGGCCCTGGTCCTGGTTCTGGCCCTGATTCTGGTCCTGGTCTTGGTTCTGGTCCGGCTCAGTGCGCGAGCAGGACCAGGACCAGGGCGGCCAGTGCCGGGACGGTCTGGACGAAGATGATCTTCCGGCTGGCGGTGGCGGCGCCGTAGATCCCCGCGATCGCGACACACACCAGGAAGAACACCGAGACCTGGAAGCCCACCGGGTCGGACGCGACCGCGCCCCACACCAGACCGGCGGCGAGAAAGCCGTTGTAGAGGCCCTGGTTGGCCGCCAGGGCCTTGGTCTCGGCGGCGAACTCGGCGGTGGTGCCGAAGGCGGCCCGGGCCCGCGGCGTGGTCCACAGGAACATTTCCAGCACCAGGATGTAAGCGTGGAGCGCGGCGAGGGCCAGCACCGCGAGCGTGGCGACGGTCGACATGCGCTCATCATCACAGCACCGCCCCGTCCCTCCTCGTTCGGGCCCTCCCCGGAGGCGCCGCGGGTCCCGGACTGGCAGATTGCGCCCAGAGGAAGGCCGGCCCCGGCCGTCGCGTCCCCGCGTGTGCCGCTCGGGAGCCGGGACCGGCCTTCCCGCCTGCTCCCGTAGGGCCGCGGGCCCGTGTGCCGCAAGTCCGTGCCAAACCCGGACCGCCATCCCCTGGCGCCGCACGACCACCGCCCCCGCCCGGCCATCACCGGCCCTCGCCCGGCCATCACCGGCCCTCGCCCGGCCATCTCCCCCCCCCCGCCCGGCCATCTCCCGCCAGCGCGGCCATCGCCCGCTCACGCGGAGGAGCCCCCCCCCGCCCGGCACGACGCCGCCGCGCACCGCGCACCGCGCACCGCGCACCGCGCACCGCGCACCGCGCGCTGCGCGCTGCGCGCGGTCTGTTGGTCACCCCTCATGCCCGAGGCGGCCTTGCCGTGCCCGGGGTCGGGCCTGCTGGCGGTGCCGCGCGGTCCGCGGCCGGTTTTCGATCATCCCTTCGAAGGATGTAAGGACCGTCCGCCACCCATGACGATGTTCCCGACCTGTTCGAACATTCGCGGTCGACAAGCGACACAGTCGAACACCACGGAAGGGACAAGCAGTTGCGTATCGCACGGCTCCTCGGAACCGTTCTGGGCACCACCTTGCTGACCACCACCGTCGTGCTGACGGCCCCCGCGCAGGCGAGCACACCCGCCGGCCGGGACACCGCCGCCCTGGACCGACCCGGCCTGCGTGACTCGCTGGACGCGGTCCACGAGGCGGGTATGTACGGGGTCTTCTCGTCCGTACGGGACGGCCGCGAGCGCTGGAGCGGGGCCTCGGGCGTCGCCGACGTGGCCACCGGACGGCCCGTCACGCCGGACATGCGGCAGCGCGTGGGCAGCATCAGCAAGACCTTCACCGCCGTCGGCATCATGCAGCAGGTGGAACGCGGCCGGATCCGGCTCGACGCACCCGTCGGCGACTACCTCCCGGACCTGATACCCGGGGAGCGCGGCCGGGAGATCACCGTCCGCATGCTCCTCAACCACACCAGCGGCATCGGCGACTACATCGTGAGCGCCTTCCCCTCCCTCGCCAAGAACTCGACGGACAGCCTCGAAGAGGAACGCTTCCGCTCCGTACGCCCCGCGGAACTCGTCCGGATGGGCCTCGCCGCCCCCGCCACCGGCCGCCCCGGCACGGTCCCGGGCTCGTACTCGAACACCAACTACGTCGTCGCCGGGCTGCTCCTGGAGAAGGTCACCGGCCAGAAGGCCGACACCTACCTCGCCCGCCACGTCATCGACCGGGCCGGGCTGCGCCACACGTACCTGCCGCGCACCCCGTACATCAAGGGCCCGCACCCGCGGATGTACGAGTCCTGGTTCGGACTGCTCGACCCGCCCCGCGACTTCAGCATCTACGACATGTCGTGGGCGTCCACCGCGGGCTCGGTCGTCTCCACCACCGACGACCTGAACCGCTTCTACCGCGCCCTGCTCGGCGGGAAGCTGGTCACGAAGACGTCGCTGGACGAGATGACGCGCACGGTCCCTGTCTCCGGCATTGACTACGGCCTCGGCATCTACTCCCTCGAACTGCCCGGCTGCGGCCGCTTCTGGGGCCACGACGGGGCGGTGTTCGGCGCCGGCACGATCGCGCTGTCCAGCCGTGACGGCAAGCGCCAGGTGGCTCTCGCGCAGAACCTGATGAAGTACCAGGAGCTCGACGAGAACGGCCGCCCCAAGCAGCACCCGATCGACGACGCCATGGCCACGTACATCGTCCGGGCGCTCTGCACGGACGCCCCCGCGTCCGGAATCAACCATTCTCGGTTGACCAAGAGTCTCAGGTTTGATCAGCTGTCCCACTAGTCATGTTCGATTCTGATCGAGCACTTCATGGCTCCCTGGGGGGAGTTCGTGACGAGTTGGGGAGTTTCCTTGTCGCATCACCGTTCCGCCGTGCCGCGCCGCGCCCGTTTCCGGCGCGGCGCCGCGGCCCTGACCTTCGTGGCGCTGAGCGCCGGCACCGCCCTGACGGCAGCGCCGGCCGCCACGGCCGTCGGCAGCGTGGCACTGTCCGGGAAGGCGTGCGCGCCGACGGAGGGCTTCTCCGGCTGCCGCCTGTTCGTCCCGACCGACGCCGAACAGGCCTTCACCGTGCCGTCCGGGGTGACGAGCCTGGACGTCCGGGCCTGGGGAGAGGGCGGCAGAGGCAACTCCATGGCGTACGGCGGTGCGGGCGGCTTCGTCGCCGGCACCCTGAAGGTCACCCCGGGCGAGGCCCTGAGCCTCGCCGTCGGCGGACCCGGATTCGGTGACGCCCTCGCAGGCAAGGGCGTCGGGGGCGGCGAGCGCGGCGGCAACAGCAGCGCCGTCCGCACCAGCGGCGGCTCTCCGCTGATCGTCGCCGGGGGCGGTGGCGGTGGCGGCGGCGACATGGCCCACGGCCAGGCAGGCGCCGCGGGCGGCGAGAACGCCCAGGACGGCAGCGAGAAGGACCGCGGCGGCAAGGGCGCCACCGGCGCGCGGGGCGGCGCGGGCGGTGGCAACGGCGTCGCGGGCGCCGACCACGCCAAGGGCGGCGCCGGAGGCGACGGCGGCGCGGGCCGCTACGGCGGTGGCGGCGGCGGTGCCGGATACGCGGGCGGCGGTGGCGGCACGGGTGCCGAGACCGGCTCGTCCACCGGCAACGACCCGGCCACCGGCAGCGGTGGCGGCGGCTCCAGCTTCGCCGAACCGGCCCGGGTCGACGACGCCCGGCTGGTCGTCGGCAGCAACTACACCGCGCCGGAGAAGAAGGACCCCTTCTGGGCCCCCTCCGACAACCCGATCGACTCCGGGGTCGCCGAGGGCGGCGTCAACGCGCCCGGCGGCCCGGGCCGGATCGTCCTGCAGTGGCGGCAGGCCACGGCCGTCGACCGTCTGGTCCAGGTCTCCGGCACCGATGTGACGACCCAGCCGGGTGTCGACGTCAGGCCCCTGGCCGTGGCGGCCCGGGACAAGGACGGCGAGCCGGTCGGCGACACCTCGGTGACCTTCACCATCGAGGACCCGGACGGTCTGAAGCCGCTCTTCTACCTCACCGGCGGCCCGGACGACGACGAGACCGTCGTGACGACCGATGCCCGGGGCCGTGCGCAGACCCCCTGGATCGGCCTGGGCAGCCGCAAGGAGGGCTCATTCACGGTCCGGGCGAAGACCCTGGGCGCGGAGACGGTCTTCACCGTGCGGGTCAAGGAGTCGCCGTTCACCGTGAGCGTCGGCGGCGGCAACGAGCAGAAGGCCGGGCAGGGAGAGGACTTCGAGGACGCGCTCGTCGCCCGGGTGGTCAAGTCCGGCGCGACGGCACCGGCCGGCACCGAGGTGGAGTTCCGCGTCGAGGACACCGCCGAGGGCGCTCCCCGTTTCGAGGGCGAGGACCGGGTCGTCCGGGTGAAGACCGACGGCTCGGGCAGGGCGACGGCCCCGACGCTGACCGCCGGTGAGGGCACGGGCACGTACACCGTGGCCGCGTCGGTCGGTGACGCCATGACCCAGTTCGCGGTCGAGGTCGTCCCCGGTGAGGGCTCGCCGGAGCCCGGACCCGGCGACGGGTCCCCCTCCCCGTCCGCGAGTCCCACGAGTGACGCGAGCCCCTCCGTGGAGCCGAGCCCGTCGACCAGTACCGGCACCTCCGGTACGACCGGCGGCGGCACCTCGACCACGGGCGGCACCTCCACGGACCTCGACGGCGGCAGCCTCGCCTCCACCGGCGCGGGCGGCATCGGCCTCCTCCTCGCGGCGGCGGCGGCCCTGGCGGCGGTGGGCTTCGCGGCGTTCCGCCTCGCCCCCCGCCTGAAGCCCAGCTCACGCGACAACGCCTGACGCTCCGCTCACGTGACCGCACCTGACGCTCTGTCACGAAGGCCGCCCGCACCCCCTTCCGGGTGCGGGCGGTCTCCGTTTCGTTTTGCGGAAACTTTGCCCGGGGGCCGGGCGTTGGACGGGTGTGCGCACGTGAGCGGGTGCGCCGGGTGAGGCCTACTAGTACCGAGGTGACGTCAATGGCAATGTGGGACCGGCTCAAGGACCAGGCCAAGGCTCTCCAGCAGGGGCAGGGCGGACGGGGCGCGGCGACCGGTGGGCACGGCAGCGGTGGGCACAGTGCCGGTGGCCACGGCAGCGGTGCGGCGAGGTCCGGTGGCGGTGGCAAGGCCGAGCTGGTCGGCCTGCTGAAGACGCAGCTCGGGTCGTTGAAGAACGAGCTGAAGAGCGGGGCGTACCGGGACGCGAGCATGGCGATGTGCGCCCTGGTCGCGGCGGCCGACGGGAGTGTGGACCCGGCCGAGCGCCAGCAGGTCGAGTCGATGATCCTCAGCAACGACGTCCTGCAGAACTTCCCGCCGGAGCAGCTGCGGACGCGTTTCAACAAGCATGTGGACCAGCTGACCGCCAACTTCCAGCACGGCAAGTCGGAGGCCATGCAGGAGATCGCCAAGACCGCCAAGAAGCCCACGGAGGCCAGAGCGGTGATCCAGACCGGCATCGTCATCGCCGGCGCGGACGGCCACTTCTCCCAGGCCGAGGCGGCGGTCCTGCGCGAGGCCTGTGCGGCGCTGGGGGTGAATCCGGCGGAGTTCCAGCTCTGATCCGGCGAGGCCGGGCGGCTCAGGGAGCGCGCAGGGCGTCCACGGCCAGGCGGGCCGCCGTGCCGATGACGGCGTCGGCGGCGGGCAGCAGCGCGGAGGTGCGGGCCGTGCGGGTGAAGACGGCGACGGCGTAGCGGCCCCCGTCGGGGTATTCGACGACGCCGACCTCGTTGCGCACGGTCGGCAGGCTGCCGGTCTTCCCCGCGACGTGCACATCGTCGAAGGGGAAGCCGGAGGCCAGCCGGTGCGGCCACACCTGGAGGCCGAGGATGCGGCGGACGGCCGCCCCGTGCTCGGGCGTGCACGCCTCGTCACGCCAGACGGCGGCCAGCAGCCGGGTCATGTCGCGCGGGGTGCTGCGGTTGGTGCGGGCCGGGTCGAGGGCGCGCAGCCGGGAGACCACGAGCGGGTCGGCCAGGGACCCGGCGCCGCCCGGCCCGGCGTCCTCCTTGATGGTGGCGAGGAGTTCGCCGAAGCTGTGCACGGCCAGGGTGCGGCTCAGGCCGAGGCGGGCCGTTGTGCGGTTGACGGCGTCGAGACCCACGCGTTCCAGCAGCAGGTCGGCCGCCGCGTTGTCGCTGACCGACATCATCAGGTAGGCGAGGTCGCGCAGGGACAGCCGGGCGCCGTCGAGCATCGCCGCGAGGCCGGTCGGGCCGGTGGTTCGGGCGCGCGGGGAGCACTCCACCTGCTCGGTGAGGTCCAGGAGTCCGGCGGCGGCCTGTTCGTGGAGCGTGACGAGCAGACACAGCTTGTGGACGCTGGCGGTGCAGACGGGCTGGTCCGCTCCGGCGTCGAGCTGCGCGCCGGAGTCGATGTCGAGGGCGTGCAGCCGTCCGGTGACCCCGGCGTCGGCGAAGGCCGCGTGGATGCGGGCGAGGGCGTCGGTCACAGCCAGTACTCCGAGGCCGGGCGCAGATGCAGCGGGCGGGCGGGCAGATCGGGGCTCGCCCCGGCGGTGTCGCGCAGCGCCCGCGTGGCGGCGTCGGTGAACGCGGCGACGGCGGCGTCCCCGCGCCCACCGGGCCAGGCCACGGAGTGCCGCAGGGCGAGCGGGGCACCGGTGAGGGGCCGCCAGACCACGCCGGGGGCCGGGCCGGGCCGCTGGTCGCTCTCCCCCTGGCCGTGCGCGTCGCGCGGGCTGAGCGCCACCGCCCGCGCCGACAGCACCAGGCCGCGGACGAAGCTGGTGCCCTGGGCGTGGCGCACGGCGGGTGGGGTGTAGCCGTTGCGGGCGCAGGCGGTCAGGAGGTCGTCGTAGACGGCGGGGGCGCCGGCCCGGGGGAAGAGGATCAGGTCGTAGCCGGTGAGCGAGGCGAGCGGGACCTCGTCGAGCCCGGCCGCCGCCGCGTCCCGGGGCAGCAGGACGCCCAGCTCCCGCCGCAGCACCGGGCCCAGCTCAAGGCCGGAGACGTCGCAGGGGTGGTGGATCAGCCCGACGTCCAGTTCGTGCGCGGCGAACCGCTCCAGCTGCTGGGCGGTGGGCAGTTCGTGCAGTTCCAGTTCCAGGCCCGCGGCGGTGCCGGAGAAGCGCGCGAGCAGCGCGGCGACGGTCTCGCCGGACACGTCGGGTGGCAGCGCGGCCCGCAGCAGGCCGGTCTCGCCGTCGCGGATACGGCGCGCGGTGGCCATCAGCGCCTCGGAGCGGGCGAGCACCTCCCGGGCCTCGGCGAGCAGCAGCGTCCCGGCCTCGGTGATGGTCACCTGCCGGCTCGTGCGTTCGAAGAGCCGGACGCCCAGGTGTCTCTCCAAGCGCTGGATGCGCTGCGAGAGCGGCGGCTGGGCGATGCCGAGGCGGGCTGCGGCACGGCCGAAGTGTGACTCTTCTGCAACAGCCACAAAGCACTCCAGGTGCCGCACCAGGTCCACGAGCAGCAATCATATCGGCTGGATATTGATCCGACATCGATACCGGTCTTGGACAGAGTGCCCGGCCGCTGCTGTTCTCGGCCCATGGACACTCACGTCGACCACTCCAGCGTCACCACCGGCGGCCCGGGGCCGCGCCGGAGGACCGGGCGGGCCCTCGTCGCCGGGGCGGTGGTGCTGGCCGCCGTCGCGGGCGGGGCGTACGCGGCCGGTCTCGGGCCCTTCGAACGGGACACCGGGCCCGACCCGGCGGCCGGGAAACAGGCCCGCGCGTTCCTCGCCGACTGGGCCGCCGGCCGCACGGAGAGCGCGGCGGGCCGTACGACCAGTCCCGGCACGGCGCGGCGGGTGCTGGACAGCTTCACCACCGGACTCGACATCGACGAGCCCGAGCTCACCGCGAAGCCCGCGACCGAGACCGGGGACGGCACGGTCGCGGTGCCGTTCACCGCGCGGATGCCCGTCACGGGCCTTGGCACCTGGACCTACGAGTCGAAGCTGCCGCTGCGCGAACAGGGCGACGGCACCTGGAAGGTGGACTGGCGGCTGTCCCTCGTCCACCCCCGCCTGAGCGACACCGAGAAGTTCCGCCTGGAACGGGAGGAGACCGAGCCGCCCGAGGTCACCGACCGGGGCGGCACGCGGCTCACCGGCGACGCCTTCCCTTCCCTAGCGCCCCTGATGACCCGGCTCGCCGGGGGCGGCGAGGAGTCCGGCGCACGCGGCGCGATCCGCCTGGTCGACCGGACCACCGGCGAGGTGGAGCGCACGGAGGCGTCCTTCGGTGCGAAGACGCTCCGGGCGGACAAGGGCCCCGCCCGCACGACCCTCGACGCCGACTGGCAGTCCGCCGCCGAGAAGGCCCTCGCCTCCCGGGCGCAGGGCAAGAACGCCGCGCTCGTCGCCCTGCGCATCGACGACGGCGAGATCCTGGCCGTCGCCAACTCCCCGTCCACGGGCTTCAACCGCGCGCTCTCCGGCACCTACGCCCCCGGCTCCACCTGGAAGATCGTCACCAGCAGCGCCCTGCTGATCGAGGGCGCCGTCGCCCCGGACGACGTGGTGGACTGCCCCAAGTACCTCACGGTGGGGAAGAGGTTCCAGAACGTGGAGCTCTCCGCGCACCCGGGGGCCACCTTCCGCAAGGACTTCACCGAGTCCTGCAACACGGCCTTCATCAGCCTGCGCGACCGGCTCGACGACGGACGGCTGGGGGAGGTCGCGCGCACGTACTTCGGGGTCGGCCAGGAGTGGCACGTCGGGGCACCCACCTACGACGGCTCGGTGCCGGTGCCCAAGGACGCGACGGAGAAGGCCGCCTCGATGATCGGGCAGGGCCGGGTGCAGGCCAACCCGCTGATCATGGCGTCGGTGACCGCGACCGCCGTGTCCGGCACCTTCCACCAGCCCTCGCTCACCGCCGGCACCGAGGACGGGACGCGCACCACCCCGCTCCCGCCCAAGGTCGTCACCCAGCTGCGCGCGATGCTGCGCGCCACCGTCACCGACGGCACCGCGAAGGTCCTCGCGGACCTGCCCGGCGAGATCGGCGCGAAGACCGGCACCGCCGAGGTCTCCGACGACCAGGACAACAACGGCTGGCTCGTCGCCCACCGCGGCAACGTCGCCGTCGCCTGTGTCGTGGAGGAGGGCGTCACCGGCGGCGGCTCGGCCGGGCCGATCGTCCACAGCCTGCTGTCCACGGTCCCGGACGACTCCGCGTGAGCGCGGCCCCACCGGTGAAGGAGCCCGAATGATCCCCGACCGGAGCGTACCTCCCTCGCGCCGTGCCCTGCTGGCCGCCGCGGCCCTGCTGCCGCTCGCCGCCTGTGGCACGGACGAGCGGCCGGCCGACCACGCGAGGCTGCGGAGCACCGCGCCGCCCACCGGTTCGCCGTCCGGCAAAGCCGGTGTCCACCGCCCCCGGCTGGCGGATCTGGAGCGCGAGTACGGCGCACGCGTCGGGGTCTACGCCCTCGCGACCGGTACCGGTGCCACGGTCGAGCACCGGGCCGGTGAACGCTTCGCGTTCTGCTCGACGTTCAAGGCACTGGCCGCCGCCGCGGTCCTGCACCACCGCTCCGCGGCCGGGCTGGACCGCCGTGTCACCTACACCGAGGCCGACCTGCGCTCCACCGCGCCCGTCACCGGAAGGCACGTCGCGACCGGGATGACCCTGCGTGAACTCTGCGACGCCGCCGTCCGCTTCAGCGACGGCACGGCCGGCAACCT
Organism: Streptomyces sp. NPDC007929; assembly: GCF_042959065.1. NCBI lineage: Bacteria > Bacillati > Actinomycetota > Actinomycetes > Kitasatosporales > Streptomycetaceae > Streptomyces > Streptomyces sp. NPDC007929. Next base: position 454,077 of record NZ_JBIBKD010000005.1, read on the forward strand.
GCTGATGCGCGACATCGGCGGCCCCGCCGGACTCACCGCCTACCTGCGCGGGCTCGGCGACACCACGAGCCGGATGGACCACTACGAGCCCGAACTGCACGACGTGCCGCCGGACGACCCCGCCGACACCACCACCCCGGAGGCGATCGCCGGCGACTTCCGCGAACTGCTCCTGGGCACCGCCCTGCCCGCCCGTGAACGACGGCTCCTCATGGGCTGGCTGGAGCGCAACGCCACCGCCGTCGGGGCCCGCCGCATCCGGGCCGGGCTCCCGGCGGACTGGAAGGTGGCCGACAAGACCGGCACCGGCGACCACGGCCGGGCCAACGACATCGCGGTCGTCCACCCGCCCCGCGGCGGCCCGCTCGTCCTGGCCGTCATGACCGACCGGGCCGCCCGCACCGCCGAGCCCTCCGACGCCCTGATCGCCGAGGCGACCCGGCGCACCGTCGCCGCCTTGAAGCTCCCGGGCCTCCCGGCGCTCCCCGGGCGCCCTTCGCCGTCTATAACGGGGCCATGATCTATCACGTCGTACCGCGCACCGCCTGGACCACCGCCACCGGCCCCACCTACGCGCCCGGCTCCCTCGCCGAGGAGGGCTTCGTGCACTGCTCCCCGGACGAGGCGACCACACTGGCCGTCGTCAACGCCTTCTACCGGGATGAGGCCGGGCCCCTGCTGGTGCTCGCCCTCGACGAGACGCGGCTCACCGCCCGGGTGGAGTGGGAGGCGGCGGCCCCGGCCCCGCCGCCCGGGGTCAGCGGGGCCACCCTCTTCCCGCACGTGTTCGGCCCCCTCGACCGGGACGCCGTCGACCACGTCCTGGAAGTGCGGTTCGACGGGGAGGGACGGGCCTCGGAGTTGCGTACGGCAGGATGATCGAGTGATCGAACAGAACTCCACCCCGGCCCCGCCCGGCCCCGTCCTGCGCCCTGTCCGGGGAGCCGCCCGCTGCGCCGTCGCGGCCCTCGCCCTGGCCGCGCTCGCCTGGGTGGCCCGGGCGGTCTGGCACCTCCGGCTCTCCCTCGCGGGGCAGCCGGCGTCCGGCCCGCCCGACCAGGGCGAGGGCGTGCACCGCCCGCTGAACGCGCTGGAGGACTCCTACCACCTGGTCGCCTCCTTCGGCAGCGCCGTCACGGCCGTGTGCGCGCTCGCGTTCCTGTTCTGGCTGGACCAGGTGCGGGACAACGCCAAGACCCTGTCGGGCACGGCCCCGCGCTACGGCTACCCCTGGCTCTGGCTGGGCTGGATCGTGCCCGTCGTGAACCTCTGGATACCCCGGAGCGTCGTCGCGGACGTCCACCGCTCGGTCTTCCCCGAGCTGCGGCTGCCCGCCGTCGTCAACTGGTGGTGGGGCCTGTGGCTGGCGGGCCTGGCCGGCGGCGTGGGGATCATCTACGCCGACGACACGGACGAGGTCATAGCCCGTGCCTACAGCGAGGTCTGGCCCCTGCTCGCCGCCGACCTGGTGATCGTGGCGGCGGCCGTGGCCGCCGCCCTCATGATTCACACGCTCACGACGGCCCAGCGGCAGCGCCTGGACGCGGGCGGTACACCGACGTGACGAACGAGGCGGTGACCCTCACCGGCGTCGCCATCCGCGCCACCCGGTCCCGCAGTTCCGCCGCGTCGATGTGACGCGCGGCCGGGCTCATGGTCATCAGGGCGGTGACCTCCCCGGCCGTGAGGCTCATGGAGTACTCCAGCGGCTCGGCCCGCTCGCGCCGAAAGCGCGCCCCCAGGGTCCGGCGCAGACGGTCCTCCTTCAGCGGGTCGACGTCCGGCAGCCCCGTGAGCACGCGCAGTTCGCGCAGATGGCGAGCCGTGGGGGTGACCACGAGCAGCGCGCCGTCCGGGCCGAGGACGCGGTGGAACTCGGGCCCGTTGCGGGGTGCGAAGACGTTGAGGACGAGGTCGGCGCAGCCGGTGCGCACCGGCCACGGCCGCCATACGTCCCAGCCGGCCGCCTCCGCCCGGGCATGCGCGCGGGCCGCCGCGCGCAGGGCGGGCACGGAGCTGTCCAGCCCCAGCCCCAGGGCCTGGGGGAGGGCGTCCAGCACGGCCGCGAGGTAATGACCGGTGCCCGCCCCGGCGTCCAGGACGGTGGCGTCCGGCGGGGCCAGTTCCCCGGCGAGTCCCGCGAGGGTACGGGCCAGCGGTTCGTAGTGCCCGGCGCTGAGGAACGCGGCCCGGCCGCGGACCATGTCGGGGGAGTCGGCGCTCGGCGCCCGCCGGTGGCCGGTCAGCAGGCTGACGTAGCCGTGGCGGGCGATGTCGAAGGTGTGGCGCCGGGCGCAGCGCAGGGCGCCGTCGGCGCGCCGCAGGGCGGCCGGGCACAGGGGGCAGGTCAGGACGGACAGGAGTCGGTCGGAAGGCAAGGGTGCTCCTCGGAACGCGGCGCACCGCGGTGGGGCGGTGATGCGCGCGCGGGCGGCGGACGGTGAGACGTCGGCGCCCGCCGGCCGGCTCGCCGTGAACCGGCGGCCGGGGGGCGGGTACGCCGAGGACGGCGACGTGAGCGACTCACGTCGCCGTCCTCACCGCGGCGTCAGAGGAAGCAGTGAGGCAGGGCGTTGCATGCCAGTGCCATACGCCCAGGCTACCGGGTGCGGAGGCGACGGGCGGGGGCTGACCCCGGCGGCCTCCTGCGCAGGTCAGCGGCTGCTGTCCGTCGTACCGCGGTCTGTGCTCGTGCGGGCGCTGGACGGCACCGGCCGCACCGTTGTGGGCGCGGTCGACGGGATGCGGGACACGGCCGCCGGGCCGCTCTCCTCGTCGGTGGCCGGGTCGCTCGTGCCCGGCCGGGGCAGGCCCGGGGCCGACGGAGGGGAACCCGGCGGACGGGACTCCGAGGGGCGGGAGTCCGACGGAGACGGCGCGGGGCTGGGGGACGCCGAGGGGGTGGGCGGCGCCGTCCTGGAGGTGGGCGGGGCCATCGGAATCGTCGGGGTCGCGGGGCGTTCGGGTGCCGTGTCGCGCAGGGGTACGGCGATGAGGGCGGCCGCGACACAACACAGCCCCGCCCCGGCCGCGGTGCGCAGCAGACGGCGGCGGCTCGCCCGGCGGCGGATCGTCTCGAACTGGCCGGGAGGCGCGCCCAGGTAGTCGGGGGAGGAGGGGCGCAGGATCACGGCGAGCGGGTCGTCGGCGCCGGACTGCGGGCCGTCGTCGTCAAGGCGTGTGGTCAAGGCTTCTCCTCAGGTGGGCGCGGAGCAGTTCCCGGGCCGCGTGCAGGTCGGCCTTGACGGTTCCTTCCTTGCGTCCGGTCAGCGCGGACACCTCCCGGATCGGCATGTCAGCGTAGTAGTGGAGGAGGATCGGGACGCGCAGTCGCTCCGGCAGCGACTGCACGAGCAGCCGCACCGAGGGATCGGCCTGTTCGGGGTGGGGGCGTACGGCGGCCTCCGAGGTGACGCGGTGCATGGCCCGGCGCTCGCGCTCCAGTTTGCGCCAGTGGTCCCGGACCAGGTTGGCCGCGGTGACGTAGAGGAACCCGCGCGGTTCCTCCACGGACGTCCAGCGGGCCCAGAGCCGGGTGAACGCCTCCGAGGCGATCTCGTGGGCCGTCCCGTCGTCGTCGACGAGCCGGCGGCACCAGCCGGCGAGGCGCGGGTAGAGGGCGGCGAACAGCTCGGACGCCGCCTTCTCACGGGACCGTTTCAACGCTCTCCAGAGGTGGGGGACTTCGTGCCGCTCAGCGCCGCGAACACGATCACGTTGTCCGCATAGCCGTCGCCGGTCCGTGCTCCGCCGCAGGTGATCAGCCGCAGCTCCGGGCGGTCCACGTTCCCGTAGACGTCGTCGGCCGGGAAGTCGGTTCTCGGGACGGTCCGCACCGCCGTGACGGCGAACTCCGCGGCGGTGCCGTTCTCCAGGCGCGCCACGATCCGGTCGTCCCGGCGCAGCCGGTCGAGCCGGCGGAAGACGCCGTCGCCGTACGAGCCGACCGTGACATGGCCGAGGATCACCGACGGCCCGTTCGCGCCGGGCGTCGGCGAGTGCCGGTACCAGCCCGCGCGGTCGTGGGCCGTGACCGGCGGGACCCGCACGGTGCCGTCGGCCGCCAGCCCCAGCCGGATGACCGGGGTGTCTACGCCGATGGCCGGGATCAGCAGCCGGACCGGGACCGAACGGGCCAGGGGGCGGGCCCGCTTCGCCGGGACCGGCCCAGTGGCGTCCGCAGGCCGGGATTCAACGCCCTCGTGGCTCGTGCACGCCGTCAGCAGGGACGCCAGCGCCCCGGCCGTGAACGCGCGCCTGGAGAACGAGCTCATGCCCCGGTCGCCCGGCGGCGGCGCACGACGAAGACCGTGCCGCCGCCCAGGGCGAGCACCGCGGCGGCGCCCGCGCCGACCGCCGTGCCGCCGGTCCCGGACGAGCCGGCCGCCGCCACACCGGTGTCGGGCGCGCCGCTCGGCCGGACCGACACCTGGTCCTCGGCCGGGGCCCGGGTCGGCTCCGCGCTCTGCGCGGGACGGGTGGAGGGCGCGGCGTCCGAGGCGACCGGGCTCGGGGTCGCGGGCCCGTCCGCGAACGCGGGCCCGCCACCCAGCAGTACGGCGGTGCCCGCGAGGGCCAGGACGCTCAGGACAGTTCGGCGCATGGAATCGCACTCCTTCGTCGGTCCGCCCGACGGTCGGCGGGCGGGGTGACAGTTCGTGCGGAGAGACGAGGGGGCGGCAGGACGGGTTGTAAAAGGATGGCAAAGCCCGGGCCGGAAACAATCAGCTTGGGGCTTGGGGCTTGGGGCTTGGCGCTTGGCGATCGGGGCTTCGGGCTTGAGGTTCACGGCCGCCGCAACAACCCCCGCTCCATCGCCACCACCACCGCCCTCGTACGGTCGTTGACGTCGAGCTTGGCGAACAGCCGGAGCAGATGCGTCTTCACGGTGGCCTCGGCGATGACGAGGCGGCGGCCGATCTCGGCGTTGGTGAGGCCGTCCGCGACCGCGTTGAGCACATCCGACTCGCGGGCTGTGAGCGGGACTTGGGCGGGCTGGCGCATCCGGGCGACGAGCCGCTCGGCGACCCGGGGAGCCAGCACGGTCTCGCCGCGGGCCGCCGAGCGGATCGCGTCGGCCAGTTGTTCACGGGTGGTGTCCTTCAGGAGGTAGCCGATCGCCCCGGCCTCCACCGCGCGCTCGATCTCGGCGTCGGTGTCGTAGGTGGTGAGGATCAGCACCCGGGTGTGGGGGAAGCGCGTCACGATCTCGGTCGTGGTGGCCACCCCGTCCAGTACGGGCATGCGCAGGTCGACCAGGGCGACGTCGGGCGCGTGCCGCTCGACGAGGTCCAGGGCCGCGCGGCCGTCGCCCGCCTCGCCGACGATCTCGATGCCGGACTCGGAGGCGAGCAGAGCCACGACTCCGGCCCGCATGACGGTGTGGTCGTCAACGACGACGACCCGCAACGCACCACCGCTCCTGTCCGCCCCGCCGGCCAGGCTCGCGCCGCCGGTGATGCCCGCGCCGCCGGTCAGGCCCGCAGCGCCGCTCCTGCCCGCTCCGCCGGTCGTGCCCGCTCCGCCGGGCAGGCCCGCGCCACCCGGCAGGCCCGCGCCGCCGCTCGTGCTCGCGCCGCCGCTCGTGCTCGCGCCGCCGGTCCTGTCCGTGCCGCCGGTGATGCCCGCAGCGCGGCTCCTGCCCCCGCCGCCGGTCGTGCCCGCTCCGCCGCTCCTGCTCGCGCCGCCGGTCAGGCCCGCGCCACCGGTCGTGCCCGTGCCGCCGGTGATGCCCGTAGCGCGGCCCCCGCCACCGCCCTCGGTCGCCCCCGCGCCGTTGGTCTGGCTCCCGCTGTCCGTCATGCCCGGTCCCCGTTCTCGTTGCCGGTCGTGCTGCTCGGGCCTGGCGTGTCCGTCTGCGGTATCAGCGCCAGCACCCGCGTCCCGTCCCCCACCGAACTCGTCACCGTCAGTTTCCCGCCCAGCTCCGCCAGGCGTTTGCGCATCCCGTCCAGGCCGAAGCCCGCCGACTCCTCCACCAGGAACCCCGCCCCGTCGTCGGTGATCTCCAGCTCCACCCCGTACGGCTGCCGGGCCAGGACCACACCCACCGTGGAGGCGCGGGCGTGCTTGCGTACGTTGGCCAGGGACTCCTGCGTGCAGCGCAGCAGCGCGATCCGGGTCTGCTGGTCGCACTCCAGGTCCTCCAGCTCCGCGTCGACGGTCAGGCCGGTGTCCTCGGCGAAACGGTCCAGGGTGCGGCGCAGGGTCCCGGCGACCGAACCGGCCACCGCCCGGCCCGGGCCCTGGACCGATCCGACCAGCTCCCGCGCCTCGGCGAGGTTCTCCCGGGCGGTGGACTCGATCGACCGCAACTGCTGGGCGCTGCGCGCCGGATCCACCTCCAGCCCCGCACGGGCCGCCTCGGCGAGCACGATGATCGAGGCGAAGCCCTGCGCGAGGGTGTCGTGGATGTCCCGGGCCATCCGCTCCCGCTCGTCCGCCGCCCCCTGACGCAGCTGCGCCTCGGACAACTCCGTCTGGGTCTCCTCCAACTCGCTGATCAGCCGGGCCCGTTCGGCGCTCTGCTCGACCACCGAGTGTGTCCACAGCCCGATCAGCACACCCACGGCGACGACGATCAGCGTCGAGACGAGGATCTCGGTGAAGAACTCCACCGTCCACCCGTCCTGCCGCGCCACGTTCCCGGCCAGGGTCGCGGCCGTGGCGAGCCCCAGGAACACCATCGAGGCCCGCGGCGTCCGCCCGAACATCCAGTAGTGCGGCAACGTCACCATGAACAGCGCCGCGTAGTTGCCACGCAGATACGCCAGCCCGCCCAACGCGACGACCAGCACCGAGAGATACACGTGCGGCCGTACGACGGGGTTGGCGGGAAAGCGGTACAGGATCGCGTAGCACAGCACCATCGCACCCAGCAGGGCGAGCGCCACGTACTTGCTCCCGCCGGACCGCTCCATGCCGACGAGCCCGACGGCCATCAGCGCGAACAGCAGCCAGCACACCGCGTTCCAGCGGCGCAGCGAGGTGGGCCAGAAGGCGTCGGCGGTGGACCCGGCGAGAGCGGTCATACCCCTCAACGTACGTCGGCCACCGCGCGGGAGGGCGCCCGGTCCCCGCGGGCGCCGAGCGCCCGCCGCACCGCACGCGAGGGCCACCAGCTCGCCTCGCCCAGCAGCAGCATCGCCGCCGGCAGGATCATCACCCGGACCACGAACGCGTCGATCAGCACGGCCGCCGCCAGGACGAATCCGATCTGCTTCATCTCGATGATGTGCAGGAAGACGAAACTGGCGAACACCGTCGTCATCACCACCGCCGCACTAGTCACCACGCTCGCCGAGGAACGGATGCCGTCCAGCACCGCCTGCCGCGTGGGCACGCCCGCGAGCGCCGCCTCCCTGATCCGGCTGACCACGAACACCTGGTAGTCCATCGACAGTCCGAAGAGGATCACGAGCAGGAACAGCGGCACCCGCGACCCGATCGACCCGGTGGAGTCGAAGTCCAGCAGCCCCTCGGCCCAGGTCCCCTGGAAGACCAGCACCAGCAGCCCGAGCGCCGCGGCGGCGGACAGCAGGTTCAGCACGACCCCGAGCAGCCCGAGCACCACCGAACGGAAGGCGTACACGGTCATCGCGAACGTCACCAGCAGCAACGCGCCCAGCACCAGCGGCAGTTTGCCGTTCTGGTGGGCGGGATAGTCGGCGTAGCGGGCGACGTCGCCGCTCACGCCGTACTCGGCGCCGCCGATCCGGCCGACGGTCGCGGGCAGGAAGTCGTCCCGGAGCCGGTCGAGGGAGTCGTGGGCCTCCTCGGAGTTGCCGAGGTAGGGCACCTTCAGCTCCAGGGTGCTGGTGCGGTCGTCGGCCGAGGTGCGCAGCCGCGACGCGCCGGTGAACAGCGGGTCGGCCTGTGCCCGCCCGGCCACCTTCCGCAGGGCGGCGACGACCTCCCCCGCTCGCGCGGCATCGGCGCGCACCACCACCTGATGCGTCACCCGCCGCTCGGGAAACGCCTCGTTGAGCCGGTCGTACACCCGCATCGCGGGGATCTCCCGGGAGTGGGTGTCCCGGCTCATCTCGGTGATCTTCAGTCCGGCCAGCGGTACGACGAGGGAGAGCAGGGCGAGCAGCGAGACGCACAGGGTGGCCAGGGGGTGCCGGGCGGCGGGCCGCAGCAGGGCGTCCCACACCCGGCCGCCGCCTCGCTCCCCGGGCGCCCGGCGGACCGGCTTGCCACGCTCGGCCTGCCGCCGCGCGCGGCGCTCCGCCCGCTGCCCGAGCTTCACGAGCAGCGCGGGCAGGGCCGTCAGCGAACTCGCCACCGCCACCAGTACGACCACGATCGTGCCGGTCGCGAGGGAGGAGAAGATCACGTCGGAGGCCAGGTACAGCGTCGACGTGGAGGCGACCACGGCCATCCCGGAGACCACGACCGCCCGGCCCGAGGTCGCCGCGGCCAGCTCCACCAGCGCCTCGGAGGACAACCGGCCGCCGGAGCGGGCCCGTTCCTCGCGCTCGCGCTTGAGATGGAAGAGCGTGTAGTCGACGCCGACCGCGAGGCCGATCATCAGGATGACGTTCGTGCCGACCCCGGCGTCGGGCGACACGTGGGAGACGACCATGGCCAGCCCGATCGCCGCCGCGATCGACGACAGCGCCAGCAGCAACGGCACCCCGGCCATGGTCACCGACCCGAACACCACCAGCAGCGTGAGCAGGGTGACGGGCAGGGTGATCGCCTCGGAGAGCGCCAGGTCGTCACTGCGCTGCTGGTCGACGCCCTTGCTGACGGAGGGACTTCCGGTCTCCTCCAGCAGCAGCCCGGGGTGGCCCTTCTGCACCGCCGCGGTCTGCGCCTGGAGCGTGTCGACCTTGTCCTTGGCGTCCCGCTCCTCGCCCTTCAGCGCCACCTCGACCATCAGGGTCCGGCGGTCCTTCGACAGCGACGGGTCGGCCACGCCCGCCACGTCGGGCAGTCGCCGCATCCGGTCGGTGAGATCCTCCGCGGCGGCCCGGGCGGCGTCCTGGTCGAGGGCGCCGCCCGAACGGGAGGAGATCAGCACCTGCTCGGCGGCCCTGCGCTCCAGATGGGCCTCGGCGGCGAGGGCCTCGGCACGCCCGGCCTCTCCGACCCGGTAGTCCGCCGTCGTCGCACTGTTCGTGCCGACGGCACCGCCGGCCCCCAGACACAGCACCACGAACACCAGCCAGCCGACGATCGCCTGCCAGGGGTGCCGCGCACTCCAGCGCGCCATGCGCACAGTCAATGAGTTCATGCCCAAAAGCGTTGCTGAACTGGGCAGTTGCCGGACAGAGGCACTCGGTTGAACCTGCCGTCCACCGACCGGCGGACCCGGCCCCAGGGGGTAACCCCCCACCCCCTGTCGGGGAAACCCCCCCAAGGGGCTCAGCCCGGCTTCAGTACGACCGCCTGTCCACCCGCCGGGGCCATCGCCATGTCGAGGCTGTCGTCACGTGTGACGGTCCTGGTGCTCACCACGACCGGGGTCTGGTACGGATTGGCGCCCGGGGTGCCGTCGGCGTAGACCGTCGCCGTGTAGGTGCCGCCGCCGAGGAAGGACAGCGGCAGGGACAGGGTCCTCGACGACTCGTTCGTCATCGCGCCGAGGTACCAGTCGGAGCCGCTGCGCCGGGCGACCGCGACGTACTCGCCGATCGAGCCGGCCAGGGTGCGACTCTCGTCCCAGGTGACCGGGACGGCGTTGAACCAGGGCAGGCCGGGCCAGTTGGCGGGGTTGCTGTACTTGGACGGCTTGTCGTACCAGAAGCAGAAGTTGAGGGGCTGGTAGTACACGGCGGCCATCGCCATCTGGTGGGCGTTGGTCGTCTTGTCGCGGGACTGGCCGTAGCAGATCGTGTAGTCCATCGGGCCGCCGATGTTGCGGGCGAAGGGCAGCGTCACGTTGTGGGTGGCGGTCGGGAACTGCTCGTTGCCGCGCACGCCCTCCAGGCTGATCCAGTTCGGGTACGTCCGCTCGTAGCCGAACGGCCGGACGTCGTCGTGCATGTCGATCAGCAGCTCGTACGCGGCGGCCGTCCTCGCCCAGCCGATGATCTGGTCGGTCATCGACTGGGTCCCGTCGTTGATGAACCCGAGCTTGATCCCCTGCACGCCCCAGCTCTTGTACAGGCCGAACAGGGAGTCCGCGTCGGTCAGCGCGAGCCGGTTGACGTAGAGGAAGACGCCGACGCCCTGGCTCGTGGCGTACGAGATGACCGACGGCAGGTCGATGGCGGCGATGGGCCGCGTGGCGTCCGGGGTGGTGAACTCCGGGCCGTACCAGCCGGCGTCGTACTCGATGTACTGCAGGCCCCGCGCCACGGCGAAGTCGACGCCCTGGAGGCCGGCGGCGGTGCTGAGTTCGCAGCGGAAGACCTTGCCGGGCTTGATCCAGGACGTGTCGGCCAGGGCGGCGGGCGGGGCGAGGTTGAGGACCAGTTCGGCGTTGTCGACGAGTTCGGAGTGACTGGAGCCGATCACCACGGCGCGCCACGGGGTGGCGAAGGGCGTGGTCACGGTCGTGGTGGTCTCCACCGGGCCGGTACCGCGAGCGGTGTGCTCCATCAGGAAGGCGGACAGGGCGTCGGTCTCGCCGGGCACCGAACCGAGCATCATCCGGGGGTAGTTCACCCGTGCCGACTCGCAGACGCAGGCGATGAGGCCGTCCGGCAGCGTGGCGGTCAGGGGCAGGTCGGTGAGGGGGCCGTTGTCGGTGCCCGCGGCGCCGCTGACCGGCACGGCACCCGGCGCGACCGGCTCGTAGGCGTCCTCGTCACGGGCGCTGTAGACGGTGGTGCCGTGGGGGAACACGAACGTCGTGAGCTCGTCCGCGATGGTGACGGTGCCCCGGTCGAGCAGGACGTAGCGCAGGGCGACGCCGGTCTTGTAGGCGCGGACCTCCACCCGGAACCGGATCCCGGTGGCCCGGTCCCTCAGATCCCAGCGCTGCTCCTGGTAGTGGTCGGTGACCGTCGCGTTGCGGCCGTAGACCGGGGTCCAGGTGGCGCGGTGAGTACGGTGCCGGTGCCCGACCGCTCTGACATCGTTGCCAAGAACCGTGCCGTCACCGAGCCGGAGCCCGAGCCCCGAGTCGCCGATCACCGTCCTGCCGCCACGGCGAACGGACCAGCGCAGGGCGCCACCGACGATCGCCAGGCTGACGGACGTACCGCCGAGCCGCGCGGTGAGGCTCTCCGGCCGATCACCCCCGACCGCGTGCGCCGGACCCCCGACGGCGACCGTTCCGGCCCCCGCGGCAGCCCCCTTGAGCACGGTCCGCCGGGACGTCGGCCACTGCTGTGCTGGACCACTCATCGCACGAACCCCTCTCACGCCGTATCCCGGCGGCAGTAAGCGTTTCAGTAAGCGTTTTCCACCGACAGCAAGTTGTACGGGGTGCGGCGAGAGGGGGTCAAGATGTCTGCGGCGAACTGTGCTTGTCCGGGGCCGGGCCGCGCGGGTAGGTCGTTGTCGACGCGCTCGACCGCGATGCGGGGCGGACGGCTCAGTCGATGCGGGCGCAGAGGTCGTCGGTGGTCGCGTGGGTGAGGGCTATGTTCTTGGAGCCGTCGGTGCCGATGTCCATCGTGTAGGCGCCGTCGATGATGTACAGGCCGCGTGGCAGATTGCCCGTCGCGAGGCCGACCAGCACCGGGCCGTGCACCGCCCAGAACTGCGAGCCGTCGTCGCGGTACTCGACGAGGGCCGAGCCGCTCGCGTCGGCGTCATGGGAAGCGCCGGTGTCGGTGTTCGTGACGCGTATGACGAGATCTCCCCGGTACGCCACCCACCGTGCCGTGCCGTCGGGGTGGGTGCTCAGCACGCGCTGCTCGACCTCGTCGACGACGGGCTCGCCGTGCACGGGGAAGTCGCACCGCACACCGGCGCCGACGTCCCACGGCGCGGAGGGCGCGGGCTCCCAGCCCTGGGCGTCCGACCGGGCATCGGCGGAAACCGGTTGCGGGGCAGCTGCGTTCGCGGCGGAGGCCGGGTGCGTGCCCAGGAGCGCGGCCGTAAGGGCCAGGGGGGCCAGGAGGGTTCGGTGGCGCATGGGTCTCCTCGAGGGATCGGTGGAACGACATGGAAGGTGCGCCGAAGGTTCTCCGTCGAGTCTGACCAAAGCCTCACCACGCCCCCGGCCGGGCGGCGACCGCACCGCTACGCTGCCGGGCAGTCATGGATTTTCAGCTGCTCGGTCCGTTCGCCGCCCGTCACGAGGGGCGGTCCGTGCTGCTCGGCAGCCGCCGTCAGGAGCGGTGCCTGCTGGCGGTCCTGCTGCTGCACGCCGGCCAGGCCGTTCCCACCGGCCGCCTCATCGACCTCCTTTGGGACGACGACCCGCCCGCCTCGGCCCGCGCCACCGTCCACACGTACGTCGGCCGGCTCCGCGCAGCGCTCCGGCCCTGCGGGGTGTCCGTCGAGACCCGGCACGACGGCTACGCCGTGGCACAGGGCCCGCACCGGATCGACGCCCAGGAGTTCACCCGGCTCGTCGGGCAGGCGGCCGACGCGCGTGACCCGGTGGAGCGGATCGGCCACTACGACCGTGCCCTCGCCCTCTGGCACGGCCCGCTGCTCGCGGACGTCGCCGACGACCGGCTGCGCGCACGCCTGGGCGGCCGGCTCGCCGAACTGCGGCTGTCGGCCGTGGAACAACGGGCATCCGCCCAGCTCGACATGGGTCTGCACGAGCGGGTCGTGGCGGACCTGGCCGCGCCGCTCCAGGAGCACCCGACCCGCGAACGCCTCGTCGCCGCCCGGATGACCGCCCTGCACCGCACGGGCCGCCGGGCCGAAGCGCTCCAGTTGTACGGGTACACCCGGGCGCTCCTCTCGGACGAACTCGGTGTCGAACCGGGCCGGGAACTGCGCGAGCTGCACGAGCGGATGCTGAGCGGCGACCCCCGGCTGGACCGGCCGCCCGGGCCCGTCTACGCGGTCCGGGTCGACGACCAGTGGCTGCCCTGGACCACGAGCGGGCACCCCGCACTGGAGTTCTGCAACACCTACGCCGGCTGGGGCGGGGAGCCGCGGCCCGGGTCGGAGTGGCTGCCCGGCTACGCCAGCCTCGCCGTATGGGCCGGGCACCTCGACCTGATCGAGGAGCGGCAGACCGCCCGGCTGCGCGAACAGGCCCTGCACCGGCCGGAGGAGGCCGCCGCCGCTCTCGACGAGGCCCGGCGGTTCCGCAGCGACCTGTACGCCTGCCTGACCGACCCGCAGGACGGCCGGGCCTTCAAGGCGGTCGCCCGTGTGGTGGAGGAGGCCGCGAGGGGCTCGGTCCTCACCCGGGGCGTGGACGGCCTGGCCCGCTGGCGCCCCTCCCCCTCGGCGGGCCTGCGACTGCCCCTCCACGCGGTGGCCCGCCCGGTGGGCGAACTGCTCACCGACCCCCGCCGCTTCACCGTCCGCACCTGCCCCGGCCCCGACTGCGGGTGGCTGTTCCTCGACGAGAGCGGGCGGCGGAGGTGGTGCAGCCTGAAGACGTGCGGGGCGGGGCGAACGCCGGGCGGCTGCTGACGGCTGACCGCGATCGGGCTCCGTATCTGCGTCTGGCAGGGCTTTTGCGTGGCTACGGCCTTATGTCTCCACGCCCCCGCTTCGGCGCGTCCCTCACACCCCCCGGAACCCATCCGTCGCCGCCAGTAGCGCCGCTGTCGTGGAGGTTCCCGACAGCCCGTGTCCCTCGTCGCCGATCAGGACGAGTTCCGCGTCGTGCCAGACCTGGGCCAGTTGCCACGCGATGTCCACGGGCCCGCTGATGTCCATCCGGCCGTGGATCATCACGCCCGGGATGCCGTTCAGCTTCCCGGCGTCGCGCAGCAGCGCACCGTCGTCCAGGAAGGCGGTGTGCCGCCAGTAGTGCGTGACGAGGCGGGCGAAGCGCATCCGGAAGAGCGGGTCGTCGTAGCGGGGGTCGGGCCGGTGGCCCGGGTCGGTGGAGACGTGCACGTCCTCCCATCGGCACCACTCCCGCGCGGCCCGCTCCCGTACCGCCGGATCGGGGTCGGCGAGCATCCGGGCGTAGGCGTCGACCAGGCTCCCGTCGCGCTCTGACTCCGGTACGGCGTCCCGGAACCGGGCCCACTCCTCGGGGAAGATCCGCCCCATGTCCCGGGTGACCCACTCCACCTCGCGCCGCGTGGTGCTGGTGACGCTGAACAACACCAGCTCGGACACCGACCCTGGGTGCCGCTCGGCGTAGGCCAGCGCGAGGGTCACGCCCCAGGAGCCGCCGAGGACCAGCCACTCCGCGATGCCGAGGTGCCGCCGCAACCGCTCGGCGTCGGCGATCAGATGGTGCGTGGTGTTGGCGGCGAGCGAGGTCCGCGGATCGGCGGCGTCGGGCGTGCTCCGCCCGCACCCGCGCTGGTCGAGGAGCACGATGCGGTACGCCGCCGGGTCGAACAGCCGCCGCCAGAACGGCCCCGCCCCCGACCCCGGACCGCCGTGCAGCACCAGGGCGGGCTTGCCGGCGGGGTTGCCACAGGCCTCCCAGTACACGCGGTTGCCGTCGCCGACGTCGAGCATGCCGTGCGCGTACGGCTCGATGCCGGCGGGGTAGAGCTCGGGCATGGGGGAGGTCCTCTCCGACTGCCTTGCAAGGCAGGGCAGTTGCTTGATCCGTCACAGCGTCGCCAGGTGCCCCACCCTAGGGCGGCGTACCGTGGCACCGTGGCAAACGAAGACCTGGGACGGACCCTGCGCCGCCTGCGCCGTCTGGCCTCTTTGACGCAGGAGGAACTCGCGGAACGCTCCGGCGTGTCCGTCGATGTGATCCGTCAACTGGAGCAAGGACGCAAGCACTCGGCACGCCTCCCTACGCTGCACGCGCTGGCCAATGGTCTGGGCGTGGAACTCACCACGCTCTTGGGCGACCCGCCCGCGGTCTCCGCCTCTGGTGAGAACGACGGGCCACGCTTCGTCGCCGTACGCCGTGCCATCATGCCCGTGCTCTGGGGGCCGGACCCGGAGCCGCCAGGGCCGGACTTCTCGCTGGAGCGGTTGCGTGAACAGATCGCGGACGGCTGGACGCAGTACCACGCGGCCGAGTTCGACACTGTGATGAAGGCGCTGCCCGACTTGATCTCGGATGCGCGTACCGTAACTTCGTCGACAAGGGACGAGGACCGCCGGGCCGGTTACGCCGCTCTCGGCAAGGCACTTCAGCTGGCCGGACACGTCGCCGTACGGATGGGCAAGACCGACCTCGCCCTGACGAGCCTGGAGCGAGCCATACAGGCCGCGGAACAGTCCTGCGAACCGCTGCTCGTGCCGATGATCGTCAACTCCACGGCGTGGACCTATCAGCGGCAGGGGCGCCTTGAGGACGCGCTGGGCATCGCGGTACGGGCCGCTGCCGACATCGCGGACGCCGAGACGGCCGACGGCCTGAAGGTGTGGGGAGCGCTGACCATGAGCGCCGCCACGTCAGCCGCCAGAAGCGGCGACTACGAGCGTGCGGCATCCATGATGGAGACGGCGGAGAAGGAAGCCGCGCGAGTCGTGAAGCTGCCCGACAGCGGCGACCACCGCATGGTCAGCGTCTTCAGCCCGTCGTCGGTCCGCATCGAGCGCGTCCGGCTGGCCGTCCAGTACGGCCGTCCTCACGACGCCCTGGCGCTGGCCAAGGGCATGCGCCTGAGCAAGGACACCCCACCGTCCTGGCGGACCTGGCTGCTTCTGGACGTGGCCAGGGCCCATACGGACACGGGGGACGCAGCCGGGGCGGTGAAGACCTTGGAGTCGCTGCGCCGAGTCGCGCCGACGTGGATGCAGCACCACACATTGGCCATGGCCATCGTGCGCGACTTGTGGGCGCTCCCCCACCATCCGCCGGGACTGCGCCCGTTGGCGGAGTTCCTGGGAATCGCCGAATAGCGTTAAAAAAGTGGGACGTTGCGCCCCTGTCAGCGTCATGGGTATGCCGCTTACATGACGGTCAGTGCCCCGGAGACCGCGCGAATCGGGCCCGGGGCTCGGCCGATCCGAGAGAGCAGACCGACATGCCGCACCCTGCGAAGCGCTCGCGTTCCACTGGCTGTCCCGGCTACAGCGAGACCCTTCCGCGCATGCCCGAGAGCGTCGGCACGGCCCGGCGCCTGGTACGCATCGCGCTGGCCGCCTGGAGTCTGGACGACCTTGCGGACGACGGCGTGCTGATCGTTTCCGAGTTGGTATCCAACGCTGTTCAGCACGCGCGCAGTCGTTCCATCCGAGTGGCGGTCAGTCGTCCCGAGATGGTGCGGGTGCGCATCGGCGTCGTCGACGAGTGCAGACGGTTACCGGAGGTGCGGGAGCCGCGTGAGGGAGCCGAGAACGGGCGTGGCCTGGCGCTTGTGGGTGCGCTGGCGAAGGACTGGGGACCGACCGGCTGCCGTGGGGCAAACGGGTGTGGGCGGAGCTGCACGGGGAGTTGCGCGGATGACCGGCACGAGGAGCCCCTGGGTCGGTGACTTGGTCCGTGACGAGGCCAATGACCGGCTCGGTGTCGTCACGGATGTCCTCGCCGGTGTGATCTGGGTGCTGCGCCCCGAGTGCGGACCCGGCCGGTGGACGTCACGGCAGCCGGAGCGACTGAGCATGGTGACGCCGAGAGCGGAGAGACGGCCGTAGGAGTCTGGGGGGAGTTCACCGTCGGCCGGCATGGACGTGCGGTGTCAGACGTTGAATGCCCGCTCGCAGTGCCTGAGCAACTCACGTACCGAAGGGCTCCGCCCACTCCGCCAGACCAGGGCGAGCAGCGCCGGTGTCTCGACGTCGTCGATGGTGCGGACTACGACCCGGTCGCTCCGGCCCGACGCCATCGACTCGCTGAGGACGGCCACGCCGAGCCCGCGGGCCGCGAGGTCCACGACGGCGTCCGCGGCCCCGGCCTGCAACGCGATCCGGGGCCGCAGATCCCGCGCGGCGCAGGCACCGTCGAAAACGGTACGCAGGCCGGTGCCTGGGGGCATGCACACGATCGGATGGGCGGCGACGTCCCGCAGCACCACCCGCCGCCTCGACGCCAGCGGGTGACCGTCCGGAACCACCACGACGAGCCGCTCGCTGATGATCGTCAGGGCCTCCAGCCCTTCGGGGACGGCAGCCGTCCCGACGAGGGCCACATCGAGCGTGCCGAGGCGCACCGCTTCGATGAGCCGGTCCGAGTTTTCCTCCAGCAGGGCGATCTCCACCCCCGGATGGGCCCGGTGGAACGCGGCGAGAGCGTCGAACAGGGGTGTGACGGTGCAGCCGATGACCATCCCGACCACGAGCCTGCCCCGGATCAGGCCGGTCACCTCACCCACCGCCTGTCCGACCGCCCCTGCCGCGGCGAGCGTCGCACGGGCGTGGTCGAGCGCCGCCCTGCCCGCGGCGGTGAGCGTCACGGTGCGTGCGGCCCGGTCGAAGAGCTCGGCTCCGAGCTCACGCTCCAACTGGCGGATCTGGGCGCTGACTCCGGACTGGCTGATGTGCACCCGCTCGGCGGCCCGGGTGAAGTTCCGCTCCTCGGCGACCGCGATGAAGTACTCCAGCTGCCTTAGTTCCATGACTTCAGATTCTAGTTTCGATCAGATCCATCTGTTGGACTTCTGATCACCGCACGGTGAGGCTGGAGGTACCGAGGAACACCGAGGTAAGGAGGACTCCGTGCCGGAGTACGAGAAGGCCATGCGCCCCGAGGACATCACCCGTCTGTTCGTCGAACGCTCAAACGCCGGTGACGCGGCCGGAGTCGCCGCGCTCTACGAGGAGAACGCGGTCCTCGCATACCCGCCCGGCCGGCGCACGGTGGGCCGCGAAGCGATCCGCGCGCTCTGGGAGAAGGTCCTGGCCGACCGCCCCCGCTTCGAGCCGGAAGCGCCGCTACCGACCCTGGTCAGCGGCGACATCGCCCTGACGTCGACCCCGCCCAAGGACGGGGCGGGTGCCCGCGCGCAGGTGGTCAGGCGCCAACCAGACGGAAGCTGGCTGCGCGTCCTCGACCAGCCCGAGTTCACCCCTCCCGCCGGATGAGGCCGAAGCGAACCGGCGCCTGACGAGCCTTAGCCGCGTCAACAACGCATCAGGTCAATACAGCTAGATCGTGGCCTAGCCCCGCCCCCGCCGCGCTCCCGTACTCGCCCGCCGCACCAACCGCGTGGGCACCAGCGTCGTCCCGTGTTCCGCCCCGTCCTCCCGCATCTTGCTGAGCACCCCCTCCACGCACAACCGCCCCACCTCCGCGAAGTCCTGGTGGATGGTGGTCAGGGGCGGGAGGAAGGACGCCGACTCGGGGATGTCGTCGAAGCCGATGACACTGACGTCGTCGGGGACGCGCAGGCCGCGTTCGTGCAGGGCCCGGAGCAGGCCGAGGGCCATCTGGTCGTTGGCCGTGAACACCGCCGTGCACTCGGGGTCGTCGGCCAGTTGGAGGCCCGCCCGGTAGCCGGACTCGGCCGACCAGTCGCCCCGGACCAGGGGCGGCGTCACCCGGCCCGCCTCGGTGAGGGTGGCGTACCAGGCGTTGGCACGGCGCTGGGCGGCGAAGGAGCCCTCCGGCCCGGCCAGGTGCCAGACCGTGTCGTGGCCGAGGTCCAGCAGGTGCCGTACGGCGTCCCGGGCGCCGCCCGCCTGGTCGGTGTCGACGACGGTGTAGCGGTCGCCGGCGTCGGAATCGGCCACGACGACCTGCACGCCGGGCGGGAGGGAGACCGTCGCAGCGTCGAGCAGGTGTATCTCCATGATGACGATGACGGCGTCCACGGCGAGCTCGCCCAGCCGGGAGAAGGCGCCGTTCACCTCGTCCTGGGTGGGGACGGCCACGGGCAGCAGCGTGACGGCGTACCCGTGCTCGGCGGCGGAGTTGGCGATGGCCTCCAGGGTGCGGATGTTGCCCATGGTGGACAGGGAGAAGGTGATCACGCCTAGGGTGCGGAACTCGCCCCGGCGCAGCGCCCGGGCCGCGCTGTTGGGGCGGTAGCCCAGCTCCCGCATGGCCGCCAGGACCTGTGCGCGGGTGTCCTCGGTGACGCCGGGGAACCCGTTCGAGACGCGGGAGACGGTCTGGGAGGAGACCCCGGCGAGCTGGGCGACGTCCGCCATGGACGCGCCCTGGCGGGGCCGGGCCGCACGCCGTCTCGTACGGCTCGCGCCTCCTGGCTGGATCTCGCCGTTCACGGTGCCACCTGCCCCTCGTTCCCCTCGCCGCGCACCTGGCGCAATTTTCGGTCCGGAACGAGTCCTTGACCCCTGAGATTCGGACAGTGTAGACATCCCGCCAGTGGATGTTTACGTAAACATTGCCTAGCAGAAAACAGCGGAAATCGTACGAGAAGGCGCCACACCGCACCAGAGCCCTGGAGTACTCGAGATGGCACACCGCACCCGCAAGAGAAGGCTCCTCGGGGCCATCGGCGTCACCGCCGTGGCGACCGGAACCCTCCTGGCCACCACCACCCTGCCCGCCGCGCACGCCGAACCGGCCCAGGCCGCGGCCGCCGGGGTCACCGTCCGGCCGGACCCCTCGTACTCGGGGGACAGGTTCGAGGGCTGGGGCACCAGCCTGGTCTGGTTCGCCAACGCCACCGGCGACTACCCGCCGGCGATCCGCGAGAAGCTCTACAAGCTCCTCTTCGGTGACGACGGCCTCAACCTGAACATCGCCCGCTACAACATCGGCGGCGGCAACGCCCCGGACGCCAAGGACTACCTGCGGGCCGGTGGCGCGGTCGAGGGCTGGTGGAAGGCCCCGGCCGGGACCACCCGCGAGGACGTCGACTGGTGGGACGCGGACGACCCCGCCGACTGGAACAAGAAGGCCGACAAGACGCAGCGCTGGTGGGTCGACCGCATCAAGAAGGACATCACCCACTGGGAGACCTTCAGCAACTCCCCGCCCTGGTTCATGACCGAGAGCGGCTACGTCTCCGGCAACTTCGACGCGGGCAAGGACCAGCTGAAGCCGGGGTCGGTCGACGACTTCGCCAAGTACCTGGTGGGCGCGACCGAGCGCCTGGAGAAGGCGCACGGCATCAAGGTCGACACCCTCGACCCGTTCAACGAACCCAACACCAACTACTGGGGTACGAAGCTGGGCGAGGACGGCGAGCCGACCGGCGGACGCCAGGAGGGCGCCCACATCGGCCCCGAACTCCAGCAGAAGGTGATCCGCGCCCTGGCCCCGGTCCTGAGGAAGTCCCGGTCGGACGCGGAGATATCCGCGATGGACGAGACCAACCCCGGCACGTTCGCCACGAACTGGAACTCCTACCCGCAGGAGGTCCGTGACCTCGTCGGCCAGATGAACGTCCACACCTACGGCACCGGCCAGCGCACCACCGTCCGCGACCTGGCCAAGGCGGCCGACAAGCCGCTGTGGATGAGCGAGGTCGAGGGCGACTGGGGCGACGGCCAGAGTTTCACGGACATGCGGCCCGGCCTGGGCCTGGCCCAGCGCATGGTGGACGACCTGCGTGAACTGGAGCCCAAGGCCTGGGTGTTCTGGCAGCCCGTCGAGGACTACGACAACATGAAGCCGGGCGGCGAGTCCGCCAAGGGCGGCAACTGGGGCGAGATCCAGCTCCCCTTCAGCTGCACCGCGAAGGACACCCTGAAGTCCTGCCCGATCTACACCAACACGAAGTTCGACACGGCCCGCAACTTCACCCACTACATCAAGCCCGGCGACCGGCTGATCAAGACGGACGACACGTCCAGCACCGCGGCGGTCTCCCGCAAGGGCGACGCGGCGACCGTCGTCCACGTCAACAGCACGGCCGGGGCGCGTGACGTCACCCTCGACCTCTCCAAGTTCGGCCGGGTCTCGTCCCGCGCCACCGTCACCCCGGTGGTGACCAGCGCCGACGGCAAGCTGGAGAAGCAGAAGCCGGTCCGTGTCAGCGGCAAGCAGGCCACGATCGCCGTGCCCGCCCAGTCGGTGACGTCCTTCCTGGTCAAGGGCGTCTCGGGGGTCGCGAAGGACGCGGCCGAGCTGCGCAAGGGCCACACCTACCGCCTGACCGGCGTCCAG
This sequence comes from Streptomyces sp. NPDC007929, assembly GCF_042959065.1. Classification (NCBI taxonomy): domain Bacteria; kingdom Bacillati; phylum Actinomycetota; class Actinomycetes; order Kitasatosporales; family Streptomycetaceae; genus Streptomyces; species Streptomyces sp. NPDC007929. Next base: position 475,060 of record NZ_JBIBKD010000005.1, read on the forward strand.
AGCGGCAAGGACCTCACCATCGCCGGCAACGGCACCGGCCTGGTCATCAGGACCCCGAACACGACCGACCCCAGCGGGCAGCAGTGGCGGGTGGAGCAGATCCGCGGCGAGGACAACCGCAAGCGCTACGTCCTCACCGAGACCGGCACGGACAAGCGCCTGGCCATCCGTGACGGATCCCTGGTCGCCGAGCCCGACGAGGGCCGCCGCGACGCCGCCACGCAGTGGATCGCCTCCTCGACCGGGGACGGTTCATGGACGTTCGTCAACGCGGCGACCGGGCAGCTCCCGGATGTCGGCGGTCAGTCCACGAACGACGGCGCCTCCGTGGGCGTCTGGCAGCCGAACTCCGGATCCAACCAGCGGTGGAGGGTCACGGAGGTGGCGGGCGACTGATCCCGCGCCTCCCGCCCTCCATCCGGCGCGTCGTCCGGCCCTGAACACCGGACGACATGGATGACCCGCGTACACCCTCGACGCCCCCTGCACCACGGCCGCCCTCCGGCCGCGGCGCCGGGGGCGTCACATGTCAGGCTTCCGCGCACCCTGAGTGGCCTTGTGCCGATCAGCCCCACCGCCCGCAGCCCCGGCTCGTCCCGGGACAGCCGCAGCAGGCCCTCGAACGGGGAGAGCACGGTGCTGCGGCCGGCGCCGGGCGCGTTGGGCCCGGGGGCCGGTTCAGCGGCGGCGGCCCCGGGACGGCCTGCCGCGCCGTCCGTTGGAGGCGGAACCCGTGCGCGCCGGGGGCTTCTGGGCGGGCGGCGGGGTGAGGACGACGGGCACACCCGACGGCTCCCGCGCCCCGGTGATGCGGCTGAGGTCGTCCTCGTCCGAGCGGACCCGGGTGACCTGCGGGGTGATCCCGGCGTCGGACATCAGCCGGGTCATCTCGCGGCGCTGGTGCGGCAGGACCAGCGTGACGACGGTGCCGGACTCCCCAGCCCGCGCGGTACGGCCGCCGCGGTGCAGGTAGTCCTTGTGGTCGCCGGGCGGGTCGACGTTGACGACGAGGTCGAGATTGTCGACGTGGATGCCGCGGGCGGCGACGTTGGTGGCCACCAGCACCGAGACCTCGCCGTCCTTGAAACGGGCCAGGGTCCTGGTGCGCTGCGACTGGGACTTGCCGCCGTGCAGGGCCATGGCGCGCACACCGACGGCGAGCAGCTTCTTGGCCAGCCGGTCGGCGGCGTGCTTGGTGTCCAGGAACATGATCACGCGTCCGTCGCGGGCGGCGATCCGGGTCGTGGTGGCGTGCTTGTCGTCGTCCTCCACGTGCAGCAGGTGGTGCTCCATCGTGGTGACCGCGCCCGCGGACGGGTCGACGGAGTGCACCACCGGGTCGTGCAGGTAGGTGCGGACCAGGCGGTCGACGTTGCGGTCCAGGGTGGCGGAGAACAGCATCCGCTGCCCGCCGGGGCGCACCTGGTCGAGCAGGGCGGTGACCTGCGGCATGAAGCCCATGTCGGTCATCTGGTCGGCCTCGTCGAGGACGGTGATGTCGACCTGGTCCAGACGGCAGTCGCCTCGGTCTATGAGGTCCTTGAGCCGCCCGGGCGTCGCGACGACCACCTCGGCGCCGGTGCGCAGCGCGTTCGCCTGCCGGCCGATCGGCAGGCCGCCGACCACCGTGGCGATCCGCAGCCGCAGCGCCTGGGCGTACGGGGTGAGGGCGTGGGTGACCTGCTGGGCCAGCTCACGGGTCGGCGTGAGGACCAGGGCGAGCGGCTGGCGGGCCTCGGCGCGCCGTCCGTCGACACGGGCCAGCAGGGCGAGGCCGAAGGCGAGGGTCTTGCCGGAGCCGGTGCGGCCACGGCCGAGCACGTCCCGGCCGGCCAGGGAGTTCGGCAGAGTCGCCGCCTGGATCGGGAACGGGGCGGTCAGGCCTTCGGCGCGCAGTGCGGCCAGCATCCGCTCGGGCAGGTCGAGTGCGTCGAACGTCTCGACGGCCGGCAGTGCCGGGGTGACGGTGACCGGCGGGGCGAACTCCCGGCTGGGCGCGGGGCGGCGCCCGCCGCGGCCGCCGCCTGCGGGACGGGAGGCGGCGCCTGCGCCGCCCGGCTTACGGCCGCGGAAGCCGTTGCCGCGGGAGTGGGGGGAGCCGTTGCTCCTGCGAGCTGTGCGGTCCATGAAGGAACCTTCCTCGATGCGGCACGCGTCGAGGAATGCGCGACGGCAGAGCAAGAGCCGCGGGATTCGCAAGAGTTGAGCCGGATTGCGACAAAACGAGCCGAGGCCCGCACCGCGAGGGTGCGGGCCCCGGTTCAGGGCATACGCGTACGCGTCAGGCGGGAACGATGTTCTCGGCCTGCGGGCCCTTCTGGCCCTGCGTGACGTCGAAGGTGACCTTCTGGCCTTCCTGGAGCTCACGGAAGCCAGAGGTGGCGATGTTCGAGTAGTGGGCGAAGACGTCCGGGCCGCCACCCTCCTGCTCGATGAAGCCGAAGCCCTTTTCCGAGTTGAACCACTTCACGGTACCGGTAGCCATATGAATCTCCCTTGAGGGCAGTACTCAGGGCCCGCACCTTGCGGACCCGTAGTCGCCGAAATGATCACCCTAAGGAGATCCGAGAATCCTCGGAAACAAAAAAGAGTGCTCGTGTCGACAAAGGTCGAAAGAGCACTCGAAGTCTCTGGGAACCAAAACTGCAACGCCAGCCAAGGTAGCACAGGCGGCGTCGGACGGCTCGGGAATCTCGTACCCGGGGTGGAGCCGGGTGCCCCGCGTACTGCGTTTCGAGTACCGCAGAGTGTCGGCAGGCGCACGACGACGGGACCCCCCTTCCGCGGACAGTCTGGACGGACGTTCGACATCAGATGGGGAGACCTGCTGCCGTGGCTGAATTCCTGTATCGAGTGGGCCGTCTGGCCTTCCGGCGACGCTGGTACGTCGCCCTGGTCTGGGCGGCCGTCCTGGCCGCCGTGGGGCTGGGCTCCCTCAAGGCGCCGGGGGCCGTCGAGGAGGAGTTCTCGATGCCCGGCATCGAGTCCCAGAAGGCGTTCGACCTGATGGAGGAGCGCTTCCCCGGGGCCACCGCCGACAGCGCGACGGCCAGGGTCGTCTTCATCGCGCCGGGCGGCGAGAAGGTCACCGCGGCGGGTAACAAACAGGCCATCGAGAAGGCCGTGGCCGGACTCGGCGACGGCACGCAGGTCGCGAGCGCCGTCGACCCGTTCCAGGCGAAAACGGTCAGCCAGGACGGCACGACGGCCTTCGCGACTGTCACCTACAAGGTCGGCTCGCACGACCTCACCGACGCCAGCCGCGACCACCTGGAACGGGCCATCGACGAGGCCCGGGACTCCGGGCTGACCGTCGAGGCGGGCGGCACCGCGCTGAGCCAGGAGGGCGGACCGGGCGGCGCTGCCGAGGTGATCGGCGTCGCCATCGCCGCCGTCGTGCTCCTGATCACCTTCGGCTCGCTGGCCGCCGCCGGACTGCCCCTGCTGACGGCCGTGGTCGGTATCGGCGTGAGCATGGCCACGATCCTCGCGTTGTCCAGTGCCCTCGGCCTGTCCACGACCACCGGCACCCTGGCGATGATGCTGGGCCTGGCCGTCGGTATCGACTACGCCCTGTTCGTCGTCTCCCGCTACCGGGAGGAGCGCGCCCGGGGCCGCACGCCGCAGGAGTCGACGGCGCTGGCCGTCGGCACGGCAGGCTCCGCGGTGGTGTTCGCCGGGCTCACCGTGGTGATCGCGCTGGCGGGGCTGGCCGTGGTCGGCATCCCGATGCTCACCAAGATGGGGCTGGCCGCGGCGGGCGCGGTCGTCGTCGCCGTACTGGTCGCCCTCACCCTCGTCCCGGCGCTCCTGGGCTTCTGGCCGAACGCCGTGCTCAGCCGGCGGGCCCGCAGGAGCGGCCGGATCGAGGAGGGCACCGGGACGAACGCCGGCACCCGCTGGGCGCGGTTCGTGCTGCGCCGCCCCCTGCCCGTCCTGCTGCTCGGCGTCGTCGGTCTCGGTGCCCTCGCCCTGCCCGCCGCCGACCTCCAGCTGGGCATGCCCGGGGACGAGGCCAAGCCGACCTCCACGACCGAGCGCCGGGCCTACGACGCGCTCGCCGAGGGCTTCGGGCCGGGCTTCAACGGGCCGCTGACCGTCGTCGTGGACGCCAAGGGCGCCGCCGACCCGAAGGCCGCCGCCGACCGGGTCGCGCAGGAGATCGGCGGCACCGAGGGCGTCGTGTCCGTCTCCCCGGCCCGCTTCAACGACGCCGGTGACACCGCGGTCTTCTCCGCGGTGCCCGCCACCGCGCCGACCGACGAGAAGACCAAGGACCTGGTCACCACCATCCGGGACGAGCGCCCCGGCATCGAGTCCGGCACCGGCGCGAGCTACGAGGTCACCGGCACCACCGCGATGAACATCGACATCGCCGAGAAGGTCCAGGCGGCGCTGATCCCCTACCTGGTCGTCGTGGTGGGTCTGGCGATCGTGCTGCTGCTGGTGGTCTTCCGGTCCCTGCTCGTCCCGCTCAAGGCGGCGCTCGGCTTCCTGCTGTCGGTGCTGGCCTCCCTCGGCGCGGTCGTCGTGGTCTTCCAGCAGGGCCACGGCGCCGAACTCCTCGGCGTGGAGCAGACCGGCCCGATCATGAGCCTGATGCCGATCTTCCTGGTGGGCATCGTCTTCGGCCTGGCGATGGACTACGAGGTGTTCCTGGTCTCCCGGATGCGGGAGGCGTACGTCCACGGCGAGCCGGCCGCCGGTGCGGTGACGTCCGGCTTCCGGCACAGCGCGCGGGTGGTGGTGGCCGCGGCCCTGATCATGATCGCGGTGTTCGCCGGGTTCATCGGTGAGAGCGACTCCATGATCAAGATGATCGGCTTCGGGCTGGCCGCCGCCGTCCTGCTCGACGCGTTCGTGGTGCGGATGGCGATCGTGCCGGCCGTCCTCGCCCTGCTCGGCGACAAGGCCTGGTGGCTGCCGAAGTGGCTGGACCGGGCGCTGCCCCGGGTCGACGTCGAGGGCGAGGCCCTGTCCCGTCCGGAGCGGGAACCGGCCCAGGACGCGGCCCCCGACCTGGAGCCCGCGCGCACCTGAGGAAGCCGCAGCGCAGGGCCGCCCGTGGCGAAGGACACGGGCGGCCTCCCGGGCGTTCTGGCCCGAAGTCGACCACGATGGTCCCAGTCCCACCGACCGGAGAGCCCGATGAGCATCCCCCTGGAGCGTCGCTACGCGGATCGCGTCGAGGAATTCGCCGAGCAGCACCCCTTCCTCATCGACCTGGCGATGATCTCGGCACTGATGGCCTGCGCGGCCTTCGGCATCTCGCTCACCCTGCCCGGCGCCGACCCGCCCGACCAGGACCCGACCGGAGTGATCCTCATGGGCGTGGCCTGCCTCGCGCTGCTCAAGCACCGGGCCTTCCCACGCACCGTCGTCGTGATCACCATGGGCTGCACCGTGACAGTGGTGATGATGGGCTACCTGCTCACGCCCCTGCTGCTGGCACCGATCATGGCGGCGCTGTACTGGCTCGCCATCCTCACCGACCGCGCGACCACCCGCGTCTACGGCCTCGCCACCATGGTCGCGGTGATCGTCGCGGCCGTGTTCTCCGCGTCCATGGACCACATCTCGCTGCTGCTGCGCACGATCGGCCCGTTCTTCTGGCTGATGCTGCCGCTGGCCGCCGGGAACATGACTCGGCTGCGGCGCGCCTACCTCCAGGCCGTGCAGGCCCGGGCCGAGCACGCCGAGCGCACCCGCGAGGAAGAGGCCCGGCTGCGCGTCACCGAGGAGCGGATGCGCATCGCCCGGGAGCTGCACGACGTCGTCGCCCACCACATGGCCCTGGCCAACGCCCAGGCCGGCACCGCGGCGCACCTCGCCCTCACCCGCCCCGAGGAGTCCCGGAGGATCCTCGACGACCTGACCGGCACCACCTCCTCGGCGCTGCGGGAGCTGAAGGCCGCGCTGGGCCTGCTCCGCCAGGACGGCGAGCTGCCCGGCGCCGAGTCGCTGGAGCCCTCCCCGGGCCTGTCCCGCCTGCCCGAGCTGGTCTCGGCGTGCGAGTCGGGGGGCCTGGAGGTCACCGTCACCACCGAGGGGCAGCCGCAGCCGCTGTCGCCGGGCGTCGACCTGACCGCGTACCGGATCGTGCAGGAGGCGCTCACCAACGTCACCAAGCACGCCACGGCCGAGGCCGCCCACGTGCTCCTCGCCTACACCGGGTCCCGGCTGCTGATCACGGTCACCAACGACGGCCCCAGCAAGCCGGAGGCCGCCCGGGGACGCGGCTTCGGCGTGATGGGCATGCGCGAACGCGCCCTGTCCATCGGCGGCGAACTGTGCGCGGGCCCCCGCCCCCAGGGCGGCTTCGAGGTCACCACCGCGCTCCCCCTGCAACCCGCCCTCCACCTCGCGGAAGGAACCACCGCATGAGCATCAGGGTGCTGCTCGCCGACGACCAGGCCCTGCTGCGGGCCACCTTCCGCATCCTCATCGACTCGTGCGCGGACATGGAGGTGGTCGCCGAGGCCTCCGACGGCGCCGAGGCGGTCGCCCTGACCCGCAGGCTCCGCCCCGACATCGTCCTGATGGACATCCGCATGCCCGGCACCGACGGCCTGACCGCCACCTCCGAGCTGTGCGCGGATCCCGCACTGTCCGCCACCCGCGTCCTGATCCTGACCACGTTCGAGACGGAGGACTACGTCGCCCAGGCCCTGCGCGCCGGGGCCAGCGGCTTCCTCGGCAAGGACGTCACCGCCGACACCCTGCTGTCCGGGCTGCGCACGGTGGCCTCCGGCGAGGCTCTCCTGTCGCCCGTCGCCACCCGCTCCCTCATCACCCGCTTCCTGATGGCACCCGCCTCCGACGCCTCGCTCGCGCCACCGGAGCGTCTCGCCGATCTCACGGGCCGCGAGCGCGAGGTGATGGCGCTGGCCGCGGAGGGCAGGTCCAACGCGGAGATCGCCGAGGACCTCACACTGAGCCCGCTGACCGTGCGCACGCACATCCACCGGGCCATGACCAAACTGCACGCCCGCGACCGCGCCCAGCTGGTCGTCATCGCCTACCAGACGGGACTGGTGCGGGCCACACCGCCGGTGACGTGAGCGGACTGGTCTACGGCCTGCCGTAGGCCGCCACCATGATCTTCTCGGCGGTGCGGTTCATGTCCGGGCCCTTGGCGTCGGTGGAGTTGACGCTGTAGACGAGGGTGAAACGGTAGCGGGGGCGGGAGGTTCAGGCGCCGGGTGCGCGGAAGGGGACCTGGCGGCGGGCGGCCTCGTCGATCTCGTCGTCGGTGAGCAGGGGGGTGGCCCGGGTCTGCACGGCGCCGCTGGCCTTGACGGTGAGGGCGGCGGCGGCCATGGAGACGCTGTCGGGGAAGTCGACGATCACGACGAGGTCGTCCGCCCCGAAGGCGTAGTACATGGCCTCGACCCGCCCGCCGAGCCCGGCGACGGTCTGCTCGACGGCGGATCGCCGGCCACTCGCGCCCTCCCTGAGCAGCCCGCGGGCGCCGTCGGCGGTGTAGGAGGCCTGGATGAGGAATTTGGGCATGCGGCAGGCCTTCCCGAGACGGCCCGGGCGGTCACCCGGACCGGGCCGCGTTCACTCTTTGGCACGCGCGCCCGATCGAGGGTTTCGTCCTTCCCGGAACGTGTGAACGATCAGCCGCTGTTGACGTGCGATAGGATTCTTTACCGAGCTCTTACGCTCGGTTGAGCGATGCCGTGCACAGTCGTACGGCCGCTCGGTTCGTCGAAACAGTGGCCGCCCGGTTTCCGGGCCGGCGTGAGGGGGGCGTGACATGGGGCGAGTAGTGCCTGTCCGCGTTCACAACGCCGCCCGTGACGGCGTCCCTGATACCGACCGCGCCGCCTGAGCGGTCTCCTCTCCGTCCGACGCGTGACACCTGACGCCTGACCCCCGCTGTCCGGGGCACGGCGCACCGTCCGCGTCCCCCGGCCGACCACGGCCGCGGCGGAGCACACCACCGGGCCACCCATCCCTTTCCACGCGAGGGCACGCACCGCCGCGCCGCTCGCCGAGCCTCACCCACGGGCACCCACGCCCACTGGCACAGACGCCGCAGACCCGATCACCGGAGGTCAGACGCCCGTGCACGACACCACCGCCATGCTCATCGAACTCGGGGCGATCATCCTCGCCCTGGGACTCCTTGGACGCCTCGCCGGACGGGTGGGCTTCTCGCCCATCCCCCTCTACCTGCTGGCCGGACTCGCCTTCGGCCAGGGCGGCATCCTGCCGCTCCAGGCCAGCGAGGAGTTCGTCGCCACCGGCGCCGAGATAGGCGTCATCCTCCTGCTGCTCCTGCTCGGCCTGGAGTACAGCGCCTCCGAGCTCGTCACCACACTGAAGACCCAATACCCCTCCGGAGCCGTCGACTTCGTGCTCAACGCCCTGCCGGGAGCCGCGATGGCCTTCCTGCTCGGCTGGGGGCCGGTGGCCGCCGTCGCCCTGGCCGGGGTCACCTGGATCTCCTCCTCCGGGGTTATTGCCAAGGTGCTGGGCGACCTGCGGCGGCTCGGCAACCGCGAGACACCGGTCGTCCTCGGGGTGCTGGTCCTGGAGGACCTGGCCATGGCGGTCTACCTGCCGATCCTCACCGCGCTGCTGGCCGGGGTGAGCCTTGCGGGCGGCGCGGTGACCCTGCTGATCTCACTGGGCACCGTGGGCGCCGTTCTCTACGTGGCGCTGCGGCACGGCCGCCTGGTGAGCCGTGCCGTGTCCTCCGACAGTGCCGAGATGCTGCTGCTGGCCGTCCTCGGTCTCACCCTTCTCGTGGCGGGCGTCGCCCAGCAGTTGCACGTGTCGGCCGCCGTCGGCGCGTTCCTGGTCGGCATCGCCCTGTCCGGTGAGGTCGCCGAGGGCGCCAGCAGTCTCCTCACCCCGCTGCGGGACCTGTTCGCCGCGGTGTTCTTCGTCTTCTTCGGCCTGCACACCGACCCGGCCGCCATCCCGCCCGTGCTGCTGCCCGCACTCGCCCTGGCCGCCGTCACCACCCTGACGAAGATCGCCACCGGCTGGTGGGCCGCCCGCCGCGCCGGGGTCTCGCCCCGGGGCCGCTGGCGCGCGGGCGGCACGCTCGTCGCACGCGGCGAGTTCTCCATCGTCATCGCCGGACTCGCCGTCGGCGCCGAGCCCCGCATCGGCCCCCTGGCCACCGCCTACGTCCTGATCCTGGTCGTCCTCGGCCCGCTCGCGGCCCGCTGGACGGAACCGCTGGCCCGCCGGGCGACCCGCCGCCCGGCCCAGCCGATGCCGGTCGTCGAGCCGGTCAAGGACACGGCCCCGGCCCACCGTTGAGCGCGGCTCGCCGCGACGAGGACGTCGCGCGTGGCCTGCGCCGGGCCGGTCACCGGCGCATGGACTGTCTACGCGAGCTCTACGGGGCCTTCTGTCCCGACGAGGGCGAGGTCGAGGGCCCGCTGCCGCACACAGGTCCTCGCGGTGGTCAGGGAACGGTTGCTGAGCTGAGCGGCTTGGCGTGAACAACTGCTCTGCTCGCGGTAGCAGTTGCGGGCCCGAAACGCCGCAGGCGTCACCGGCTGGCTGAATCGGGTGTTTCCCGGGCAGGGCCGTGCTGGCACCCTGGCGAGCAGCCCGGGAGCCGGTGGGGGAGGCCAGGGGGAGAATTCCGTCCAGGAGGACCGGAAGGAAGCACCAGCATGATCGAGTGGATGCCCCTGGGCACCGGAGCCAGGCCCGTACCGCAGCCCGTGGCCACACCGCTGGTCTGGGCCGGGGCCGGCGGCGGTGCCCTGGTGCTGGTGGCGGTGGTCAACATCGTGGTCGGGCCCGACCGGCCGGAACTGGCCCTGCCCGCGCTGTCCCTGCTGGCCGCCCTGCTGGGCGTGTGCGCACGCTTCACGGCCGCCCCCGGGACGGCCCTGCTGTGCTGGCTGTTCCTCAACGGCTTCGCCATACCGCCCGCCGGTGCCCTCACCTGGGCCGGGCACCGCGACACCACCTGGCTGGCCTGCCTGCTCACCGCCGCCCTCATCGGCACGGCCCTGGCCCGTCTCGCCCACGCCCGCGCCGCCTACCGCCGCCTCGCCCCCGGCCGGGCCCGGCCCGACCTCGCGACCGGCGACGGACCCTACGATTCCGCTCGCCCGGACAGACGCCACCGCCCGGAATGGTGACCTGCCGGGGCCGCGTACCCGGCCCGCGGGAGGACCGGGGCCGCGTACCCGGCCCGCGGGAGGACCGTGACGGGGGCTAGCCGCCGACGTACCAGCTGAAGCCGCCGTTGCTGCTGGCCACGGCCAGGAGCACGAGCCACAGCACCACGTCGACGATGCCGAGGATGATGCCCGCCTTCGCCATCCCGGCGCCGTTCCTGACCGACGCCTGGCGGCGGGCGACGGCACCGAAGACGATGGCCAGCGGACCCAGGATGATGTTCAGGAAGAACAGGCCGATGATGCCGCAGCACAGGCTCGCGATCGCCAGGCCGTTGGTGCGCGAACCGGAGGACGCGGCAGAAGAACCGCCGTAACTCGCCATGGAGAACTCCCAGTTGTCGATGGCGCGGACCGAAGGGGGCCGCACTCTCCTCACTTTCGACTCGTTGTGTTCGAATGCCCCTCAGAGCCGTTCCCATGACAACCAGTTCTGGAGAAGGGGCCGGCCCCTCAGTTCTCGTCCACCAGCCCGGCGACATGCGCGGTGACCATGTCGAGGACGCCCGCCCAGGCCGAGTCGTCGCCGAGCACGAGGTGGCTGAGCGTCAGGCCGTCCGTCATGGCGGCCAGATAGCGGGCCAGCACCGGGACCGGTACACGCAGCCGCAGCCCCATGGACTGCCGTAGCTGCTCGATGAGTTCGGTGTACGTCTCGGCGTACAACTCGTACTGACGACGCGCCAGATGTTCGAAACCGGGCTGGCGCAGGGCGTACTGCGTGAGTTCATAGGTCAGCATGTGCTCGTCGGGATGGGCCCGGACGTGGTCCCAGTACGCCTGGAAGCCCGCCCGGACCGTCTCCTCCAGGGTGGCCCTGGGCCGCAGCGCCTCCCGCACCACCGTGACGTAGTGCCCGGTGATGGTGGTGATCACGGACTCGATCAGCTGCTGCTTGGAGTCGAAGCAGTAGTGGAAGACGCTCAGTGAGACGTCCGCCTCGGCGGCGATGGACCGGGTCGTCGTCCTGGGGACGCCGTCCCGGGCCATCGCCCTGATCGCCGCTTCGGTGAGCTGTCGCCGCCGCTCGGCGGACGGCAACCGTGCCATGGAGCCCCTCTCGTGCCCGTCAGTTGCTGTGGACGCCGACCTCGCGGAGGGAGTAGCCCCAGCCGGTGCCGCGCTCCAGCCCGTGGACGCGGACGTACCGGGCCGGTTCGGCGGCGAACCGCGCGGTGTCCAGGCCGCCGTCACCGGCGGTCGTGGACCAGGCGGTCCGCCAGTTCACGCCGTCGCCGGACAGCTCGATCCGGTACGACTTCGCGTACGCGCGCTCCCAGTCGAGGGTGACCCGCCCGACGCTGCGCGCCGCGCCGAGGTCGACCTGGTACCACTGGTCGTCGCTCCAGTCGCTGGCCCAGCGGGTACCGAGGTCGCCGTCGACGGCCCGGCGCGGCTGGTAGCTCGTGAACAGGCTCCACTCCGAGGAACTGGCCGAAGTGGCCGCTCCCGTCGCGAGGTTGGCGCCCGGCTTGTGGTTCTCGGAGGCCGCCCAGGTGCCCAGGTAGGACTCCGCGCCCCGGAACAGGTCGTCGACGGTGTCCTGGCCGCCGACCCGGCGGATGTCCTCGATCCAGTCGGGGACCAGGCCGTAGTGGGCGGCGCCGTCGGTGTTCAGGTCCCAGGTGCGCTCGCCGGTGGTCTGCCGGTCGATGACCGAACCGCCGTCGACGCTCTTGAACGGGTAGACGACCTTGTTCGGCGCGTCCGCCCCGCGCGGTCCGGGCCAGCCGCCGACGCCGTTCATGTCGGTGCCGAAGCCGTAGCCCACGCCGTACTTGTCCCGCAGGCCCTCGGTGCGCTTCGCCTCCGCGATGAAGCCCTCGGAGCCGTGCATGTACTGGGCGATGAAACCGCCGAGCCCGTAGACCCGCTCGGTCCAGTCCATGTCCATCCAGCTGTGCGAGGAGAGCACGCCCGGGTAGGACTCGGACTCGAAGATGTCGAGCACCCGGCCGGTGGCCTTGACGCTCATGTGGTCGATCTCCAGCATCATGCCGCGCTTCATCATGCCGCGGACGGCGTACTCGCCGAGATCGGTGAGCCCCCGCACGTTGCACTGCGCGTCGGCGCTGTACGACGGGACCTCCTCACCCGCCGGGAGCTTCTTCTCGGCCGCGGGCGCCGCCGCGTTGCCGATGGGGTTGTCGGCTTGCGGGCCCTTGCAGGTCTCGGTCTTCCAGTAGGTGCCGGTCGACAGGAACTGCCCGACGTTGATGGCCGTACCGAGCGTGCCCGAGTCGAAGCGCACCCCGCACAGGGCGTTGTCGAACTTGTGGCACAGGAACATGCTGCTCACGCCCAGCGCTTGGAGCTCGTCGAGCCCCTTGTCGATGTCCGCCTTGCTGCACTGCGCGATGTCCAGGATCTGCTTGCAGCCGAACGGCTCGGAGGTCTCGACGCCCATGACGACGGCCAGCTTGCCCTGCTCGATGACCTTGCGGGCCTGCGCGCTGTCGGTGACGACCCGGAACCAGCCCTTGCCGGGCCCGCCGTACATCTTGTCGACGTAGGCCTGCATGTCGTACGTCAGCTTGGCCTGGAGCCGGATGGACGTCATCTCGTCGCAGGAGCGGTCCTTGAAGAAGTACACCGAGCAGATCACGCCGTTGGTGACGAGGTCGTTGACCAGCACGCGCTGTCCGCCGCGCCAGGCCCGCTCGATCCAGGCGTAGTAGTTCTGCTGGTGGGTCAGCGAGTCGTGCCGCGGCCAGTCCTTGAAGGTGGGCCAGCCGTTCGGGTCGTGCTTGCCGTCACCGCCGTTGGTGATGAAGTCGAAGATCGCGAGCGAGCCGTCGGGGTAGTGCTCCGGGCAGTCCTTGAGCGCGTCGGCCACGCCCTGCTCGGAGAACGCCTTGCCGCAGATCAGCCGGCCGCCGAAGGCCTCGTTGGAGAAGATGTGGTCGTGCGCGTCGACGAACCCGCGCACCTTGCCCTCGCCGTCGGTGCCGGTGAAGGGCTCACCCGTGACGTTGATCCGGGAGTCCGGCGCGGGCCGTGCGGTCGGCTCCCACCAGTCGTTCCCGGCCGCCGCACTCGGGGTGGGGCCGAGCGCGAGCGACAGCACGAGCAGGAGGAGCGACACAACGGTGACGTTCTTGCGTCTGCGGTACGGGCGTCCGGAACTGATCACAGCCCACGTCCCTAGGTCGGCGGGGTCGCGCGGTCGTCTTGTCATGACCTCGCAAAGCGTGCGACGAGGATCGCCACTGGGGCTGAATGAGTCAAGGGTTCAGGACGGTTGACCTGATGAGGCGGGGCGCGTCGGGGGCCCGGGGGCGAACCCCGGGAGGAGGCGGGGCGGTTCTACGGGGGGCCCGGGGCCGCCTTGGGGAGACCGCAGATCCGCCACCGGGGAGCGTAGGGCTGGCCTGGGGGTGGACGGGGCGGCTCCGGGCGGACGGGGGTCGGCTCCGGGTGGGCGGAGGGTCGGCTCGGCTCCGGGCGGGCGGAGGAGTGGTCTCGGGCGTGAGCTGGTCCCGGGCGTGACGGAGCACTGGCCCCGGGCGGGACGGAAGCCAATGTCGGGGCGGGCGGAGGGCCGAACTGGGGGTGGACAGAGGGCCGGTCGCGGGCGGGACGGAAGCCGAACGCGGGGTGGACGGAGGGCCGACTCCGGCGTGACGGAGGGCCGACTCTGGGCGGGACGGAGCACCGGTCTCGGGCTGGACGGAAGCCGAACGCGGGGCAGAGGAGGGCCGACTCCGGCGGGACGGTGGACCGACTCCTCCGGGCGGGACGGAGCACCGACCACGGGCGGGGCGGGCGGCCGGCCCCGGTATGGCGAAAGGTCGCCCTCGGGATGGTGGCGCACGCACCCGGGCGATGGAAAACCCCAGGTCGCCGACCGGGGGTCGCACGGAGGGGGGCGCCGTCCCGCGATCAGCTCGTGGCGGGAGCGGAACCGCCGGAGGCCTCGTGCGCGGCGCGGTACTCGGCGTGGATGCGCTGGGCTTCCTCAAGCTGGTCCTCGAGGATGACGATGCGGCAGGCGGCCTCGATCGGCGTCCCCCGGTCGACGAGCTCGCGGGCGCGCGCGGCGATCCGCAGCTGGTAGCGCGAGTAGCGGCGGTGCCCGCCCTCCGAGCGCAGCGGCGTGATCAGCCGGGCCTCCCCGATGGCGCGCAGGAAGCCGGGAGTGGTGCCGAGCATCTCGGCGGCCCGGCCCATCGTGTAGGCCGGGTAGTCGTCGTCGTCCAGACGATCGCTGAGCGGGGTATCTGCTGCCATGTCACCTCGTAGTGCAACGCGTCGAGGGGCCCTGGCGCCGTACGGCACCAGGGCCCCGAAGGAAATTCAACACCATCTGTCGGCCCTTATGCGGTGCCGACCTTCTGTGTCCGCTACCCGGCCCGGCTGCGGGAGGGGTAGCGAGGATCGCGGCTGCGTGACCGGGGACCACCATCCAATCCGGGGTCTTGCGGTACCCGGACCGAGATCTTCCCGGCCGGGCGATCCTGATGGCGTCTGCTCCTCCGTCCTTCCTCGGTTCTCCTCTGACCATGTCTACGAGAAGAAGACTAACCACGATGAGGAGCAATGTCTACCCTGACAAAGACAGATTTTGGAGTCCGGTGGGAGCAGCCATCTGGCCGGGGCGTCCTTCGGGGCCGATCGTGCGCCGATACGGCAGTAGGGCCCTGCCGACGCGCGTCGGCAGGGCCCTACTGGGTCTCTGGTGGCGGGTTTCCCGCCGGGTCTCAGTCCGTGTCCGCCGGGACGTCCCTCAGACGGACGCGGTCCGTGTAGGTCGGGGCGTTCCGCAGCCGGGTGAGCCGGGCCAGGGTGACCAGGCCCGTGCTCTGGTCGTCGCCGTCGCAGAGGACGAGGTGGTCGACCTGTGCGCCGGCCATGAGGGACAGCGCCACCTCGACCGTCATGTCGTCACGGATCCGAGGGGCGTGGGCCGTGGCGGGGTGCTGCGTCAGGACCGGCGTCATGGGTGTCTCCTGCCGAGAGGGGAGGGGCGATGGGACGGCTGGTGCGCGCCGGGCGCTACGCGGCCGAGCCGGAACCGGTCCGTCGCTGCCCCTGCCGACGCCCCGCCTCACCGGCGGGACGGCCCTGCCCGGCGAGGCGGCCCTGCCCGGCGGGGCGTCGGCCCCGGCGGCTCCGGGAGCCGGCGGACGCGCCGCGGGAGCGCTCCGCGCGCGGCGCGGGGATGACGACCGGGATCCCGGAGGGGGCCTGGGCGCCCGTGATGCGGCTCAGCTCCGCCTCGCCGGAACGCACCTGGGCGATCTGGGGGGTGATGCCCGCCGAGGACATCAGCCGGCTCATGCCGCGCCGCTGGCCCGGCGTCACCAGGGTGACCACGCTGCCGGACTCCCCGGCCCGGGCCGTACGGCCGCCGCGGTGCAGATAGTCCTTGTGGTCGCCGGGCGGGTCCACGTTGACGACGAGGTCGAGGTTGTCGACGTGGATGCCGCGGGCGGCGACGTTGGTCGCCACCAGGACCGTCACGTCCCCGCTCTTGAACTGCGCGAGGGTCCGGGTGCGCTGCGGCTGGGACTTGCCGCCGTGCAGGGCCGCGGCGCGGACACCGCTGTTCAGCAGGTGCGTGGTCAGCCGGTCCACCGCGTGCTTGGTGTCGAGGAACATGATCACCCGGCCGTCACGCGCCGCGATCTCGGTGGTCGTACGGTGCTTGTCGGCGTCGTGCACATGGAGGACGTGGTGCTCCATCGTGGTGACCGCGCCCGCGGACGGGTCGACGGAGTGCACCACCGGGTCGTGCAGGTAGGTGCGGACCAGGCGGTCGACGTTGCGGTCCAGGGTGGCGGAGAACAGCATCCGCTGCCCGCCGGGGCGCACCTGGTCGAGCAGGGCGGTGACCTGCGGCATGAAGCCCATGTCGGCCATCTGGTCGGCCTCGTCGAGGACGGTGATGTCGACCTGGTCCAGACGGCAGTCGCCCCGGTCGATGAGGTCCTTGAGCCGCCCGGGCGTCGCGACGACCACCTCGGCCCCGCCACGCAGGGCACTGGCCTGCCTGCCGAGGGACATCCCGCCGACGACGGTGGCCAGCCGCAGGCTCACGGAGCGGGCGTACGGGGCGAGCGCGTCGGTGACCTGCTGGGCCAGCTCGCGGGTGGGTACGAGGACCAGGGCGAGCGGCTGCCGGGGCTCGGCGCGCCGCCCGGCCGTGCGGGCCAGTGCGGCGAGGCCGAAGGCGAGGGTCTTGCCGGAGCCGGTGCGGCCACGGCCGAGCACGTCCCGGCCGGCCAGGGAGTTCGGCAGGGTCGCCGCCTGGATCGGGAAGGGCACGGTCACGCCCTCGCGGCCCAGGGTGGCCAACAGCCGGTCGGGCAGGCCGAGTTCGTCGAACGCCTCGACGGCCGGCAGCGGGGGAGTGAGCGTCTTCGGCGGGGCGAACTCGCCCTGGGGAGCCCTGCGCTGTCCGAAGCCGCCGGAGCGGTGCGGACCACCGGAGCGGCGCGGACCACCGGAGTAGCGCGGGCCACCGGAGCGCCGGGGACCGCCGGAGCGGCCGTCGGGGCCACCGGAACGGCCGTCGGGATCGCCGCCCTGCGGGAAACGGTCACGGGTACGAGATGTGTGGGCACGCTTCATGCGGGACCTTCCTTGACGGGCGCGTAGCAAGGAAATCCGCAGCAGAGGAGCGGCGCAGAGAATCTCGAGACGAGCCGAAGTCGATGGGGCCGGATCGAACCGGCGGGAAAAAGCAGCGAGCTGGGGCCCGCACCCCTTCAGGTGCGGGCCCCAGCTGCGAAATATGCGCGAGCGCCGATGTCAGGCGGGCACGATGTTCTCGGCCGTCGGGCCCTTCTGGCCCTGCGCGATGTCGAACGACACCTTCTGGCCCTCAAGCAGCTCGCGGAAGCCCTGGGCGGCGATGTTCGAGTAGTGGGCGAAGACGTCGGCGCCGCCGCCGTCCTGCTCGATGAAGCCGAAGCCCTTTTCAGAGTTGAACCACTTCACGGTACCGGTAGCCATTTTGTTCTCCTTCGGAGGCGGTTTCGGGAATTCACCTCGTGTGAATTCCGTGTCGCCGTGATGATTACCCCGTAGGAAATGAACCTTCTGGCAACCACACCTGCAACTTCGATCGACAGTAGCACGATGGCTTCGGCCCTGTGGTGACGGAAAATTCCGGTCCGGCGGACGATCGAGGAATATTCGGCAGGCCCGGCTTCTCTTTCTCATTTTGCGAGCACAGATATTGCCCTCCACCGGCGCGGGCCTACCTGCCGCGCCCTCGCCCCGCACCCCTGTGACCTCCTCCTACGGCCGATGCGCCGCTGCCGCCGCCATCGGCGCACGCACCTCGGCACACGGCCCGGAACGCCACCGCGGCGACGAAGGTCACATCCCCCGGACGGCCCAGCCCCCCAGAGGGCGGTGAAGGCCGGGGGGCGTAGGGGCTCGTGCTCCACGACGCACGAGAAGGACGAAAAGGACGGCGCTGTACTGTACGCAACATGTCACTGGCCGGGCACTGGGCGGGCGCGTCGACGGGCTGTTCGGTACCGACCCGCTCGCGGAAGCGGTGACCGGATGAGGGGCTCCGATAGCATGTTCGACCGCGCGGTGGTCCCGCCATCGCGGTCCGTCTCCCAGGCATTCGGATGAATCGGCCAGAAGATTGATAGCCAGAACACCGCGGGAGTCCTCGCGAACAGGCGGCCTGACGTCATGGGCCGCGTGGCCCCACCGGCGTGCCACGCTGTGGACAGCGGCGGCCGTCGTGGCGTGCGGATTCCTCGTCGCGCTGGAGATCGCCTCCCGCGGCTACGGCGAACCGGGACCGATCACCAACCAGGTCAGGGCCCTGGTCTTCGCCCCCAAGCCGGGCCCGCTCTACGGCGGCCTGGTGCTGATGATGGTGGTGCTGACCTGGCGGCAGCGGTTCATCGCGGCCGGGGCCGCGATCGCCCTCGACTCCGTCCTCCTGCTGGTGCGCTGGGCGGCCGGTGTCGAGGCGGCCGACGGCGAGTTCTTCGGCACCGGCGCGCTGTGGGTGATGCTGGGCTTCGGGGTCGTCGCCGTCACCCGCCGCACCGGCGCGGAGCGCGCCCTGCTGCTGAAGGGCGTAGGACTGGGCCTGCTGCTGGTGGCCGCGCGCAAGACCGGTGACACCTGGCTGCTCATCACGTCGAAGACCCGCCCGACGGTGCTCGACCAGTACGTGGCGATGGCCGACCACGCGCTGGGCAACCCGTCCTGGCTGGCGGGCCGGCTGGTCGAGGCCACCGACCCGGTCAGCTCGCACGTCCTGCAACTGGTCTACGGCCAGCTCGCGGTGGCCGCCGTGGTCGTCGCGGCGTACCAGTTGCGCGACGTGGTGGCCGAGCGCCGCTTCCCGAGCCATCACCTGGTACGCACCTTCCTGGTGATAGGCCTGCTCGGACCGGCCTTCTACATGCTCTTCCCCGTGGTCGGACCCGTCTTCGCCTACGGCCCGGGCGCCTCCGGAACCGGCGGCGTGGAGTGGGCGGCGGCCAACCTGTGGCCGCACACCCCGCTGCCGATCACCACCCCGGCCCCGATGACGTACGACGGGATCACCCCGCGCAACTGCATGCCCAGCCTGCACACGGCCTGGGCCGTCGCGATCTTCGTCCACTCCCGCCGGGCGCCGCGGCTGCTGCGGTACGCGGGCACGTTCTGGCTGGTCGCCACCCTCGCCGCGACGCTGGGATTCGGCTACCACTACGGCGTCGACCTGGTCGCGGGTGTGGTGTTCGCCCTGACCATCGAGGGGGCGCTGCGCGCGTCCGAACGCGGCTGGGACCGGCAGGGCGTGCGACTGGTCGCCTACGGCACCGTCGTCTTCACCGCGCTGCTGGTGTCGTACCGCTACCTGCCGATGGAGATGGCCCGCCACCCGGAACTCTTCGGGCCGCTGCTCATCCTGGCCATGACCTCGGTGATCTACGGCTACGTCCGGACCACCAGGCGCTGGGAAGCGACGCTCGCCCCGGCCCGGCAACCGGAACCCCAGCCCGAGCCGGCCTGAACACGCCGTAGGGTGGGGACCTTCGGACGGCGTGAGCCGGACGGAGTCCCCGAAGGCCGGGCCCATGCATCTCACCGACCGTCCCGCACACCGCCGCCTCGACGCGGCGCTGGAGCACCTCTCCGTCACCTTCCGCGGCATGACCGCGCATCCGGACGAGCACAACTGCGAGTGCCACTGGGGCAGTCCCGAGGAACTCGCCCTGCTCAAGACACCGGACGTGGAGCTGGAGCCGGACCTGCTGCGCCGCACCTGGCAGGCGATCGACTGGTCCGATCACGGTGCCGTGCTGCGCCGCGTCCTGCCGCAGTTCGCCGGGGTCCTGGTCGCCGGTCGCGCGGACCCGATGTTCGGACAGCTCCAGGAGGCCGGGTACTCGCTGGCCCGCGGCCGCTGGCAGCAGTGGCCCGCAGAGCAGGCCGGTGCGGTGCGGGAGTTCCTCGACGCCTGGTGGGCGCAGAGCCTCACCGATCCGGACGCGGTCGTACCGGCCCACCAGGTCTTCGCGCTGTGCGCCGAGGCGTCCGGAACGGTTGCGCCCTGGCTCGCCGAGTGGGAGCGGCAGCCCGGGCGCCTCGCCGACCTGCGGCTGGCCGAGGCGGCGGCGGAATGGGAGTACGAACTCCTCGGGGACAGCCTGCCGTGGAGCGTCGACTGGTACGAGAACGACGCCGAGCGGATGCGCGCCGACCTGGTCGCCTGGCTCCTCGACCACGCCGCGGCGCGCCTCGAAGCGTCGGGCGCGCCGACGGAGCTGCGGCACCGGATACGGCTCCTCGGCCTCACCGACGAGGCCCGCTGGACGGACGAGCACTGGCCCGGCCACCGCTACTGACGCCCGCGGGGCGGCGGCATCGTGTCCTCGATGCCCCCTGCCCCCGCGAAGAAGCGGGCCGGGTTCGGAGGCACGCGTGGGGGCGGGGGCGTCGGCGGCGCCGTGTAGCGCTGCGGCCAGTCATACGTCGAGCGCCGCGCATCGACGATGGCGCGCAGGACCATCAGCAGCGGGATCGACAGGACGAGGAGAAGGCCGAGCAGGTTCCAGATGCTGTCCATCGACACCTCTGTCGGGTGATATGCGCGGGTACGAGTCCCTCAGAGTCACACCCCCGGGTGGGGCGCACCAGGGGCGTGCGACGCACTCACGGGGGCGCGCGGCGTTTTGTCCGCGAGACCGCCCGGCCTGCGACCTACGCTCGGCCGGTGGCACGAACCGAGCAACGCGCCGAGGGAGCGGGACCGTTCACCACCCGGCTCACCTGGCACCCTCCGGACGGGGGCACCGCCGTATGGGAGTCACGGCCCGCGCGACGGCGCGGAACCCTCGCCGTCCGGCCGCCCGGCTCGGCCACCACGCGGCACACCAGGGCCGATGACGTAGCGCTCCGCCGCCTGCGCGGGCTCAACGCCACCGCCGCGACCGCCTTCGTCATCGGCGGAGCCCTCTTCGCGGTGGGCGCGGGCATCGCCCAGTTCGGCTCCGGCGACGAGACCACCTGCGCCTCCGTCTACTTCGCGGGCGGCCTGTTCTTCAACACCGGCGGCTACGTCTCCCTGCTCCAGGTCGTCAACGCGCCCCGCCACGTGCCCGGCGGTGAAGGGCGGCTCGTCACCCAGGACTGGCGCTGGTGGAGTTACGAGCCGGGGCGGGTGGACTGGCTGAGCGCGTTCGTCCTCTTCGCCGGCACGCTGGTGTTCGCCGTCGACCTGCTGGACTCCTTCCTCCAAGGGCTGACCGTCCAGCAGATCGACCGGCTGGTCTGGGCCCCGGACGTCATCGGGTGTGTGCTCTTCCTGATCTCCGGGCACCTCGGGTTCGTCGAGATCTGTCACGGCCGGCTGTGTGTCCGCCGCCGCAGTCTCGGCTGGTGGATCGTCGCCGTGAACCAGCTCGGGTCCGTCCTCTTCATGCTCTCGGCGATCGCCGCCTTCACCCGGCCCTCCACCGGTGTCCTGGTCGACGCCGGCCTCGCCGACCGGTCCACCGGGATCGGCGCCGCGTGCTTCGCGATCGGCGGCCTCCTGCAGTTCTACGAGCGCCCCGCCCAGCCGGATCAGCGGGGCGCCGCGTAGAGCGGTCGGTCAGGCCGCCGCCCCGGACGGACCTGGGCGTTCCGCCTCCCGCAGCGACGCGGCCAGCGAGGTACGGGCCCGGGCCACCCGGGACCGGACGGTGCCGACCGGGCAGTCGCTGAGGTGGGCCGCCTCGGCGTAGGGCAGCCCGAGGAGTTGGGTGAGGACGAACGCCTCGCGCCGGTCCTCGGGCAGCTCGGCGAGGAGCTGGGCGAGCGCGACACCGTCGTCGAAGCCGGGCAGGCCGCGCGGCTGGACCCGTTCGGCGGCGTACTGCCAGTCGTCGGTGTCGGCGAGTCGGGGGCGGGCGGCGGCGTGGCGGAGGCTGTCGATCACCGCGCGGCGGGCGATGGACAGCAGCCAGGTGCGGGCCGAGGAGCGGCCTTCGAAGCGGTGCAGGCTGCCCAGCGCGCGCAGGAACGTCTCCTGGGCGAGGTCGTCGGCGGCCTGGGCGTCGCCTCCCAGGTGGATGACGTAGTGGCGGACGTCGCGGTGCAGGGCGCGCACGAAGCGTTCGACGGCCTCGGGGTCGCCGCCGCGGGCCGCGAGCGCCCACGCCGTTATCGACTCCTCGGCCGGTGTGGCGGTGTCGGCGTGCAACGGGTGGTCGGGGTGCGAGGTCTTGTCGGCGTGCGCCGTGTTGTCAGCGTGCGCCGTGTTGTCGGCGTGCGCCGTGTTGTCGGCGTGCGCCGTGTTGTCGGCGTGCGCCGTCTTCTCGCGCGGGGTCGGCAGGACAGAAGTGATCACCTGGTGTCCTTCTCGGAGATCCGGCATCCGGGCCGACGCGAAGGGCCGGCGGAGCCGGTGAGGGTGTGGGGTGCGGCCGGACGCGCGCACGCCGGCGCATCACCAACGGATGCGCGGCGCGGCGTCCGACCGGTGCCCGAGCCGCCCGGGCGCGATGGCGCCGTGGGAGGTCGGGAAACCGGCTGTCTCAGGCGACAGCGGTCCCCACGGGCGGACCCCGGGTGGTGATGGCGTGGGTGAGAAGGAGCCCGCGTGGTGCCCGGGCGGAATCAGCGCGGCGCGCGCGGACGCGGGGGCGGTGCGGTGGTGCCGGAAGGCGGAGCAGCAACCGCAGGGGCGCGACGAGCCGTCCGGCGAGCGCCCGCAGGACGCGGAAGGCGGCCCGCTCGCCGTGCGCGAGCCACAGCCCGCAGAGCAGGGCGGCCAGCAGGTGCGCCGCGAGCATGCCGGTGGAGGACATACCGGCCATGCCGTGCCCGGCCGACACCAGCGTGTCCATGCCACCCATGCCGTCCATGCCACCCATGCCACCCATGCCGCTCATGTCGTGGCCCGAGTGGGACATGGGCATGGAGTGCGTGCCGTGCTCCATGGCGTGCGCGTGTACCGGTACCGAGGGAGCCTGTGCCGGGCTCACGGCCGTCTGCGTGAAGGAGAACCAGGCGTGCAGCGCCGTCTGGGCGGCGACCGTGAACGGCACGACGACGCGGAGCCCGCGCTCCCGCCCGGCCAGCAGCCACGCCGAACCGCCGACCGCCACGGCTCCCGTGACCAGCGCCCACCAGGCGACGGCCGCCTCCGCCATGAGGACGTGACCCAGGGCGGCGAGCACCACACAGACAGCCGCGAACACCGCGGCCCGTCCTGTGCGTGAACACCACCCCGCAGTCATGGCGGCTCATCCTCGCATCCGTGGATCCGGCCTCAGGGATTGGGTACGGCCGCCCCCCTGGTGTCACGCTCAATGCGACCATAGTGATGCGCGTCACAGGTTGGGAACCGGCCGGTGGGTGGCGCTCGCCCGGACCCGGAGGAACGCCGTCCTCTGTCCGGTGCCCGGTCCCGGACGGTAGCTTGGGTGGAGAGGGCCCCTGAAGAAGGGCGATTCGATGGCGTGGTTCGCGTGGCTGCTCGCCGCCGCGGCGCTGGGCGCCGCGGAGTTCTTCACCCTGACCCTGGTCTTCGGCCTGCTGGCGGGTGCCGCGGTGGTCGCCGCCGTCGTCGCCGGGGTGGGCATCGGCGTGGTCGGCCAGTTCGTGGCCTTCGGCGTCGCGGCGGCCGCGGGCCTGGTCGTCGTCCGTCCCGTCGCGCTGCGGCAGATGACACAGCAGCCGCTCAGCCGCGACGGCAGCGACGCGCTGATCGGCAAGCGGGCCGAGGTCGTGCAGGAGGTCACCGCGACCCGCGGCCTGATCAAGCTTGCCGGCGAGGAGTGGTCGGCCCGCGCGCTCGACGAGAGCCATGTGATCCCGGTGGGAGCGCTGGTGGACGTCATGGAGATCGAAGGCGCCACGGCCGTCGTCTACCCTCGCGAGCTCCTTCCGTGAACGGCTGAACGCACAGCAACGGAGGCACCGTGGAACCAGTTGTCGTACTCGCCCTGGTGGCGGCCATCGTCGTCGTCTTCCTCGTGGCCTCCAGCGTGCGGATCGTCCCGCAGGCGCGCCGCTACAACGTGGAGCGGTTCGGCCGCTACCGCCGGACGCTCCAGCCCGGGCTGAACCTGCTCCTGCCGGTGGCGGACCGCATCAACACCAAGCTCGACGTGCGCGAGCAGGTGTATTCCTCCGACCCCAGGCCCGTGATCACCGAGGACAACCTCGTGGTCAACATCGACACCGTCCTCTACTACCAGATCACCGACCCGCGGGCGGCGGCGTACGAGGTCGCCGACTACCTCCAGGCGATCGACCAGCTCACCGTGACGACCCTGCGCAACGTCATCGGCTCCATGGACCTGGAGGAGACGCTCACCTCGCGCGAGGAGATCAACTCCCGGCTGCGCGCGGTCCTCGACGACGCCACCGGCAAGTGGGGCATCCGTGTCAACCGCGTCGAGATCAAGGCCATCGATCCACCGCACACCATCAAGGAGGCGATGGAGAAGCAGATGCGCGCGGAGCGGGACAAGCGCGCGGCCATCCTGCACGCCGAGGGCGAGCGGCAGGCCAAGATCCTCACCGCGGAGGGCACCAAGCAGAAGGACATCCTGGAGGCGCAGGGCACGCAGCAGGCCATGATCCTGCGGGCCGACGGCGAGGCGAAGGCGGTGGAGCTGGTCTTCCAGGCGGTCCACCGCAACAACGCGGACGCGAAGATCCTGGCCTACAAGTACCTGGAGACGCTGCCGCACCTGGCCAACAGCGACAACAACACGTTCTGGGTGATCCCCGGGGAGCTGACCGAGGCGATCCGGACCGTCACCACGGCGTTCGGAGACCAGTCGACAGCGAGCGGCCCCGCACCCGCGCAACCCGGGGAGACGCCCACGGCCGCCCACGACCACGACACACCGCAAGAAGGCCGGACTCCGGAACTCGGCGCGGGCTCGACGGCCGCCCTCGACGCCGCCGCGGCCGCGGACGAGGCGGGCCGCCAGGCCGCGGCCGCGGTCAGCGACGCGAGGGCCGAGGCGGAGGCGGCGAGATCACCACAGACACCACGCCGGGGCCAGACCCCCGGAGGCTCATAGACGGCCCCGCCGCCCCACTCACCGCCGCCCCCTGACCGCCCGCGGCCACACCCGGCGACGGCCCGCGGCCCGTGAACTCCTGGTCCGCGCCCCGTACATGACCGGACCACGCCCCGGCCGTAAGACTTCCGTCATCCGCGCCGGGGTCCACCGCCGCCTGTCCGGCCCGTTGAATGGACGTTGAAGCGAAGCGGCAGTGAGCACTCGGGAATCGGGGCGGGCATGGGGCGTGGGCGCAAGAAGCGGGGCGGGCCGTTGGTCATTGGGGCGCTGGTCGTGGCGCTCACCTGCGTCGGGCTGGGGCTGTACTGGTTCCAGCCGTGGAAGCTGTGGCAGGACGAGACCGTGCAGGAGGCCCTGCCCGGTGTGTCGGGCGTGCCCGGCGTGCCCGGTGCCGTGGCCCCCGCAGACCCCACGACCCCCGCACCCC
The DNA here is from genome assembly GCF_042959065.1 of Streptomyces sp. NPDC007929. NCBI lineage: Bacteria > Bacillati > Actinomycetota > Actinomycetes > Kitasatosporales > Streptomycetaceae > Streptomyces > Streptomyces sp. NPDC007929. Next base: position 500,142 of record NZ_JBIBKD010000005.1, read on the forward strand.
CCTCAGCCCCCACGACCCCCGCAGACCCTCCGGCGGCAGCATCCTCCTCGCCGACTTCCCCGGCCTCTGCGCCCCGGACGCTGGCGGGTGGCGGGCTGATCAGCCACGAGCACGCCACCTCGGGCCAGGTGAAGCTCATACGGCTCGCCGACGGCTCCCATGTCGTACGGCTGGAGGACCTCGACACCAGCAACGGCCCGGATCTGCGTGTGTGGCTGACCGACGCGCCGGTGAAGGAGGGACGGGCCGGCTGGCACGTCTTCGACGACGGCAAGTACGTCAGCCTCGGCAAGCTCAAGGGCAACAAGGGGAGTCAGAACTACGTCGTCCCCGCTGACGTCGACCTCGCCCGGTACACCAGCGTGAGCATCTGGTGCGACCGCTTCGACGTGTCCTTCGGCGCGGCCGAACTCGTGCGCGCCTGACGGTCACGGCGCTGGTTCCCGCCGACGGCCCCTGGGCAACCGTCCGGCACGCAAACCCCGCTCAACGTTGCCGGAATCCGGAAATGCGCGAGTGTGTGCCGGCGATGCAGGATGGGTCGCGGGGAGCACTACGGGGGATTCGGTGCCGGACGTCGGCAGACGTCCGGCAGCCGAACCCCGAACAAGCGGTGCACCGCCCAGCAGGGTTGACGTGCAGTGCGGAAGAGACGGGGGGTCGGGCATGGGGACGTTGCTCTCGGCTGCCACCGGCCCGCCCACGCTCCTCCTGACCACCGCCCTCGTCGTGGTGCTGTGCTTCTGGCTCCTCGTCGCCGCGGGCGTCACCTCGGCCGGCAGTTTCGACGCGGACGTGGACCTCCGTGCCTGGGGCATGGACGGCGTACCCGTCGCGGTGGCCGTCTCCACGCTGACGGCCGTGGCCTGGTGCCTGAGCGTCGGGGGCGTCCTCCTGCTGGCCGCGTGCACGCCGCCGTACCCCGCCACCGGCCTGCTGCGCATCGCCCTGCCCCTCGCGGCCCTGCCCGTCGCATGGCGGCTGACCTGCCTGTTCGTGCGCCCGCTGCATCGGCTGCGCCCCGACGAACCCGGCCCGTCCCGTCGCGGCGAGGCACGGCGGCACGTCGACCACGCCGCCTGAGCAGCGCCCCGTCGGCCCTCAGCGCCGGCCTCCCTCAGGCGCCGCCTTCTTCACCCATCGACGCCGTTCACGCACCGTCTCCTCGACGCACCGCCCTTCAACGCTTCGACTCCTTCACGCCTCAAGGACGTTTGCCATGACTGTCATCCTCCTGGGCGTCGGCGCGCTCCTCGCCGTCTCCCTGCTCGCCCTCCTGCTCGTCTCCCGGCTGTTCCGCAAGGTGGAACAGGGCAAGGCGCTGATCGTCTCCAAGCTGCGGAAGGTCGACGTGACCTTCACCGGGCAGGTCGTGCTGCCCGTGCTGCACAAGGCCGAGGTCATGGACATCTCGGTGAAGGCCATCGAGATCACCCGGACCGGCAAGGACGGTCTGATCTGCCAGGACAACATCCGCGCCGACATCCGGATCACGTTCTTCGTGAAGGTCAACAAGACCGTCGAGGACGTCATCAAGGTCGCCCAGGCCGTCGGCACCGCACGGGCCAGCGACCGGGACACGCTCCAGGAGCTGTTCCACGCGAAGTTCTCCGAGGCGCTGAAGACCGTGGGCAAGCAACTGGACTTCACCGACCTGTACACCAAGCGCGAGGAGCTGCGGTACCGGATCATCGAGGTCATCGGCGTCGACCTCAGCGGTTACCACCTGGAGGACGCCGCGATCGACTACCTGGAGCAGACCCCGCTCGCCCAGCTCGACCCGGCCAACGTCCTCGACGCCCAGGGCATTCGCAAGATCACCGAGTTGACGGCCGTGGAGCACGTGCGCACCAACGAGTTCCGGCGCACCGAGGAGAAGGAGATCACCCGGCAGAACGTCGACGCCCGCGAGGCCATCCTGGAGCTGGAGCGCCGGCAGGCCGACGCGGAGATCAAGCAGCAGCGCGAGATCGCGACCGTACGGGCCCGGGAGGAGGCCGAGACGGCCCGGGTGGTGGAGGAGGAGCGGCTGCGGGCCCAGACGGCCTTCCTGGCCACCGAGGAGAAGCTCGGCGTGCAGCGCGAGAACCAGGCCCGCGAGGTCGCCGTCGCCGCGAAGAACCGCGAGCGGGTCATCGCCGTCGAGAACGAGCGCATCGAGAAGGACCGCCTCCTCGAAGTCATCGCCCGGGAGCGGGAGACGCAGCTGACCAGGATCTCCGCCGAGAAGGAGGTCGAGGCGGAGAAGCGGGACATCGCCGAGGTCATCCGCGAGCGCGTCGCGGTGGACCGTACGGTCGCCGAGCAGGAGGAGTCCATCAAGAAGCTGCGGGCCGTGGAGGAGGCGGAGCGGGAGCGGCAGGCCGTGATCATCGCCGCCGAAGCCGAGGCGCAGGAGAAGCTGGTCAAGGACATCAAGGCCGCCGAAGCCGCCGAGCAGGCCGCCACCCACCGCGCCGCCGAGGAACTCACCCTGGCCGAGGCCCGGTTGAAGACCGCCGACCTCGACGCCCGGGCCAAGCTCCGCCTCGCCGAGGGCGTCCAGGCCGAGGCGGCCGCCGAAGGGCTCGCGGCCGTCCAGGTCCGCGACAAGGAAGCCGACGTCATCGAGAAGGCCGGCCGCGCGGAGGCCGTCGCCACCGAGGCCCGGCTCCGGGCCGAGGCGGAAGGTGCGCAGGCCCAGGCCCTGGCGGAGGCCGCGGCCATCGGCGAGAAGCTCAAGGCCGAGGCCGAGGGGCTGACCCAGAAGGCCGCCGCCATGGCCGCCCTCGACGACGCCTCCCGTGGGCACGAGGAGTACCGGCTGCGCGTCCAGGCGGACAAGGAGGTCCGCCTCGCCGGGCTCGACGTGCAGCGGCAGGTCGCCGAGGCGCAGGCGGCGGTGCTCGCCACCGGCCTGGAGGGCGCCGACATCAACATCGTCGGCGGTGAGTCGGTCTTCTTCGACCGGCTGATGTCCTCCATCGCGCTCGGCAAGGGCATCGACGGGTTCGTCCAGCACTCCGAGACCGCTCAGGCACTGGCCCGGCCCTGGCTGGACGGCACCTCCAGCTTCACCGACGACCTGAGCCGCATCCTGGGCTCGGTCTCCACAGCCGACGTGCAGAACCTGACCGTCTCCGCGCTGCTGATGAAGCTGATGAAGACCGGCGGGGCCGACTCGGGGCAGCTCCAGCAGCTGCTCGACCGGGCCGGCGAGCTGGGCCTGGCGGACAAGCCGCTCACCCACCTGAACGGCAGCGCCGCCCACGCCTGACCCGCCACCAGGGGGCTCGCGCCCTCCTGGTCCGGAGCCGCCGCGCAGGGGACGGCGGCTCCGGACCGGCCCTGACCGACTTCCTGAGAGGCACGCCATGACGATCGGCCCGGACGCCGGCGGCACGCACGTTCCCGTGGACGCCGGGGGCACACACGCCCCTGTGGACGCCGACGCCACGCACGCTCCCGGAAACTCCGGTGCCACGCACACGCCCGGAAACCCGGGCGGCACGCACGCCCCCGCAACCCCCGCCACCACGCCCGCCCCCGTAGACGCCGGCACGTACGAGGTGCTGCGCGACCGTCTCACCGCGCAGGCCGCCGAACTCGCCCGCCGCGCCGAGGCGCTCAACGCCCGCCGGAGCGAGGAGTTCGGCTCGACGCGCCTCGACCTCGGCGGCACCGGGCGACTGCGCACCGAGCACGCCGCGGTGCCCCGGGACATCGTGGCCGTCGGCGACGTACTGCTCTCCGGCAGCAACGCCGTCCCGAGCCGCGCGGCCGGCACGAGCGTCGGCGACGTCCTGGCGCTGTACGACCGCGACCTGAACCGGCTGCCCGACGACGCCGTGCCCGGCCTGCTCGACGACCCCGGCTTCGTCCGCGAGTTCGGCGCCCTGCACCGCTACTACCGCCAGGCCCGCCTGCTCCGGCTCCGGCACACCGAGGGCCGGCTGCTCGCCGTCTTCCAGACCGGCGAGAAGGCGGACGACACCAGGGTGCTGCGCTGGGCGGTGTCCGACGGCGGACAGGCCACGTTCCTCGACGCGCGGGGCGAACGCGACCACGTCCTGCCGCCGTCCCACGACGTCGAATGGACCGACAGCACACGCGAGGACCACGTCCTCGGACGCCACCCGCACGTGTCCATCGGCGGCGAGATCTTCGTCTCCACGGTCGGCGGCGCCCTCACCGTCAAGACCGACGACGACACCGAGACGGCGGAGGGCGTCCACAGCGAGCCCGTCGACGAGCCGTTGCAGTCCCTTGCGGACGCGGACATCGCCCACGCGCGCGTGGGCGCCCTGATCCTGCTGCGCGTGCGCCCCTACAAGGAGAACACCGACCGCCACCTGGTGTTCAACACCCTCACCAAGACCGTCGTCCGCCTCGACGGCATCGGCCGGGCCTGCCGCCGCCTGCCCGACGACCAGGGGATCGTCTTCCCCGGCGGCTACTGCCTGGCCACCGGCACCCACAAGACGTACGAACTCGACACGGCACGACTGGAGTTCGAGTCGGAGATCCGTTCCCCGAACGGCGAGGACGTCCTCTACGCCTTCCACGCGCGCGCGGAGGGCCGCAGCCTCCTCCTGCCGTACAACACCATCCGCAAGGAGATGGCCAACCCCCTGCCCTGCGAGGGCTGGGCGCTCTTCGACGACGGTGCGCTCGTGACCCTGCGGGCCGACACCGACGAGCCGCGGCGCGTCCACCCCGTGCAGCTGTGGACCTCCCCGTTCGTCTCGGACACCCACGCCGCCGCCCAGCCCGTCGGCACCGGCCCCCTGGCCCGGATCGGCAACGCCGACCTCGTGCGCGGCATCTCCGACTGCCTGTCCATCACGGGCGCCGTCGCCGACACCACCCCCACCCGCGAGGTGTACGAGGCGCTGCTGGCCGCCTGTGCCCGGGCTGCGGACACCCACCACTGGCTGGGCGACCCCGAACTCGGCGACCTCGCCACCCCGTTGACCGATCTGCGCGACACGGCACAGCAGGTTCTGACCGAGTTCGAGACCGTCCAGACCCTCACCCGGCAGGCCGAGGACGCGCTCACGGAAGCCGCCACGCGGGTCGCCGAGGTCGTACGACGGCTGCGGGGCGAGTCCGCGCGCAGCGCCGCCGACTGGGTGACCGGCCTGACCGAACTGCGCCACGCGCAGGGCCATCTGCTCACCCTCAAGGACATGCGGTACGCGGACACCGCCCGCATCGACCGACTCGCCGCCGACACCGAGTCCGACCTCACCGCCTTCGGCCGGCGGGCCGTGGCCCACCTCGCCCGCGAGGACGCCTTCGCCGGCCACCACGCGGACGTCGAGCGGCTCGTCGCCGACGCCGAGGCGATCGCCACCGTGGCCGAGGCGGAGCCCGTCGCCGCCCGCGTGGACGAACTCGCCGACGGGCTGCGCACGGTGACCGAGGTCGTCGCCGGTCTGGACATCGCCGACGCCACCGTCCGCACCACGATCCTGGAGCGCGTCGCCGAGGTCCTCGGCGACGTCAACCGCGCCCGCGCCGCCCTCGACGGCCGCCGCCGCGCACTCCGCGACCGTGAGGGGCGGGCCGAGTTCGCCGCCGAGTTCGCCCTGCTCGGCCAGTCCGTCACCGGCGCGCTCGCCGCCTCGGACAGCCCCGAGGCCTGCGACGAGCAGCTCGCCCGCCTGCTGGTGCAGGTGGAGAACCTGGAGTCCCGGTTCGCCGAGTCCGACGACTTCCTCGCCACCCTCGCCGACAAGCGCGAGGAGATCCACGAGGCGCTCTCCGCCCGCAAGCAGACCCTCGCCGACGCCCGCGCCCGGCGCGCCGAACGCATGGCCGAGTCGGCGGCCCGCGTCCTCGGGACCGTCGCCCGCCGGGCCGCCGCCCAGCCCGACGCGGACGCCGTCGCCACGTTCTTCACCTCCGACCCGCTGCCCGCCAAGGTCCGCCGCATCGCCGGTGAACTGCGCGACCTCGGCGACCAGGTGCGGGCCGAGGAACTCGACGGCCGCCTCAAGGCCGCCCGCCAGGAGGCGCTGCGCGCGCTGCGCGACCGCACCGACCTCTACACCGACGACGGCCGCACGATCCGCCTGGGCACCCACCGCTTCGCCGTCAACACCCAGCCCCTCGACCTCACCCTCGTCCCGCACGGCGACACCCTCGCCTTCGCCCTGACCGGCACCGACTACCGCTGCGCGGTCACCGACCCCGACTTCGCCGCCACCCGCCCGTACTGGGACCGCCCCCTGCCCTCGGAGTCGCCCGAGGTCTACCGCGCCGAACACCTCGCCGCCCGCCTCCTGCACGAACACGGCCCCGAGGCCCTGGCCGACGCCGACCTGCCCGCCCTCGTACGGCAGGCCGCGCAGGCGTCGTACGACGAGGGCTACGAGCGCGGTGTCCACGACCACGACGCGACAGCGATCCTCACCGCGCTCCTGAGCCTGCACGAGACCGCCGGCCCGCTGCGCCACGAACCGGCCGCCCGAGCGGCCGCCCAGCTGTTCTGGGCGCACGGCACGACGGACGGGGAACGGCAGAGCTGGACCCGGCGCGCGGTGTCCCTGGCCCGGGCCCGGGACACCTTCGGCCTGGCACCCGCCATCACCGACCTGCGGCGGGAACTGGCGGAGGTCGCGGGCGGTACGGCGGCGGCCGCGTACCTCTTCGAGGAGCTGACCAGCGGCCCGCCCGGCTTCGTCATCAGCGCCGGCACCCGCACCCTGCTCGACAAGTTCCGCCGCGCCGTGGGCACCTCGGCCTACGACGACGACCTCACCGCCCTCACCGACCCGGCCGCCCGCGAGCAACTGGTCGAGGCCTGGCTGACGGCGTACACCACCGCCACCGGCACCGACCTCACCCCCGGCGACCTGGCCGAGGCGGTGGCCGCCGAACTCTGCCCGGACCTGGCCCGCTACGAGTCCGACGCGCCGCTCACACGCACCGTCACGGGCCTGCGCGGCACCCACCCCCGCGTCACCGACGGCGCCCTCACCCTCCGCATCGACGAACTCCTCGCCCGCACCACCCGGTTCCGCACCCACGACGCACCCGCCCACCGCGCCTACCAGCATCGCCGGACCGCCCTGGTGGACGCCGAGCGCACCCGCCTCCACCTGGACGACCACCGCCCCCGCGTGCTGTCGTCCTTCGTCCGCAGCAAGCTCATCGACGACGTCTACCTCCCCCTCATCGGCGACAGCCTCGCCAAGCAGCTCGGCACCACGGGCGAGTCCAAGCGCACCGACACCGGCGGCCTGCTCCTGCTCATCTCCCCGCCCGGCTACGGCAAGACGACCCTCATGGAGTACGTCGCCGACCGGCTCGGCATGATCCTGGTCAGGGTCGACGGCCCGGCACTCGGCCACGCCGTCACCTCGCTCGACCCGGCCGAGGCCCCGAACGCCACGGCCCGCCAGGAGATCGAGAAGATCAACTTCGCGTTGGCGGCGGGCAACAACACCCTCCTCTACCTCGACGACATCCAGCACACCTCGCCCGAACTGCTCCAGAAGTTCATCCCCCTCTGCGACGCCACCCGCCGTATCGAGGGCGTCCGGGACGGCGCGCCGCGCACCTACGACCTGCGCGGCAAGCGCTTCGCGGTCTGCATGGCCGGCAACCCCTACACCGAGTCCGGCGGCCGCTTCCAGGTGCCCGACATGCTCGCCAACCGCGCCGACGTGTGGAACCTCGGCGACGTCCTCACCGGCAAGGGCGCCGCCTTCGCGCTCAGCTTCATCGAGAACGCCCTCACCGCCAACCCGGTCCTCGCCCCGCTCGCCGGTCGCGACCGGGCCGACCTGGCCCTGCTGATCCGCCTCGCCGAGCATGACGCGACGGCCCACGCGGACCACCTCACCCACCCCTACGCCCCCGCGGAGCTGGAACGGATCCTGGCCGTGCTCCGCCACCTGCTCACCGTCCGGGAGACGGTCCTGGCCGTGAACGCGGCGTACATCGCCTCGGCGGCCCAGTCGGACACGACCCGCACGGAACCGCCGTTCCGGCTCCAGGGTTCCTACCGCACCATGAACAAGATCGCCCAGCGCGTACAGCCCGTCATGAACGAGGCCGAGCTGTCCGCGCTGATCGAGGACCACTACCGTGCCGAGGCCCAGACCCTCACCACCGGGGCCGAGGCCAACCTCCTCAAGCTGGCGGAACTGCGCGGCACCCTGACGGTCGAACAGGCGGCGCGCTGGGCCGAGTTGAAGGCAGCCCACGTCCGGGCCCAGTCCCTCGGCGGCCCCGAGGACGACCAACTCGCCCGGGCCGTCTCCGCCCTGGGCCTCCTGGCCGACCGGATCGCGGCCGTCGAGTCGGCGATCAACCGGGTCGGCGACCCACGCCACCTGATCGCCAACCCGGCAGCCCGGCATGCGGCCCGGCGGGTGATGGAGGGTGACGGGGCCACCCGGGCCGACGGTTCCTAGCCGGGGCGGGCGGCGGTCCAGGTGATGTGAGGGGGCTCGACACGTGCGCACAGGGGCCCGCCCCGCGCATCGGTCAGGCCGAGGCGTCCGACCAGCAACCCGTCGCGTGCGGCTGCGGCGAGAACGTCGGCGGGGATGACGTCGAGCATGAGCTTGGCGCGGCGGAACATCGTGAAGGTGCCCGACTCGTCGACCGTGCCCCACGACAGGTAGATGAACCGTCGGCCCAGACGGTCCTGCACGTAGGGGCCTTTGACCTCGATGCCGGTCAGCGAGGCGCTCGTGGTGCACTCCAGGGTCCACGTCGCGGACAACCCGTCGGCGGGCTGTGGCTCAAGGAGTTCGGCCGGACGGTCACGGCGTTGCACGGCGACGTGGAGGTTGCCGTAGGAGGAGGGGGCTTCGCCGTCGACAAGGGCGGGGCGGGTACGGCCGGGCAGGTCGACTGCGTCGATGCGGATGCGCATACGTCCATCATCCCCGCCATCGCCCGCGCACGGCCTGTCAGCGACCAGGGGTCGGGTCTGCGTTCGGCCGTTGGCTCCCGCTGTTCCCCCTCATGCGCCTGCGTTCTCGGCAACGCAGACATACGTGGGCGGTTGTGCACCGCCCTCGTTCGGAAAGTCCAGGACTCCCGGATAAGTCATCCTGGTGCCCGGGTAGTCCCCCTCACAGTACTGGGGAGTGTCCGAGAAGACAGAAGTGCCGTCCGCGTTGATCACCTGTCCGTCTGGGCCAACGAGATAGGCACCACACTGATAGCCTGCCGCGTTCATAAGAAGGGTGGCGTCCTTCCCCGCGCCGTCGCTGCTGCCGGTCCACGCGAGACAGTAAGTGGCACCGGGATCCCCGCCGGTGGCGGGCTGCGCGATGACGTGGATGGATTGCAGTGGCGCGGGGCCGCCGCACAGCCCGTCGATGTCTGCCGCATGCCAGGGTGCGCCCACAACACAGACATCGGCTTTCGGCTTACAGTCCGCCGGGCCGTCAGGCGTCTTGTAGGTCACCGGGACGCATGACGGCGATGCGTCCGCTGAGCGAGGCGGTGCGGCGCTCGACGCCGAGGGCGGCTCCGGGGGTGTCGGAGAGGTTCCGCTGTTCGCCTGCCCAGCTCCCGCGACGCCGTGTGTCGCCTCGGGGAGCGCCTTCCCGTCGGGAGCGTGACCGGATCCCGTGTGCTGGTGCAGAAACAGGGCCACGCAGACACCGACGACCGCTGCCCCGACCATCGTCGCCTTCCAAGGGACCCGCGGCGTGCGGGGTGCTGCTTCGTCGCGGATCACGGGGATGTTCTCCAGCGTGTCCCCGTTGTGGAAGGCAAGCACTTCATCAGGACGCGGCGGCCGCTGCGGTGCCGGTGGTGTACTCACGGTCCCCCTCGCTTGCTGTGCGTGACGGTCACGGTAGGGCACCTCTGGCACGGACGAGGCAGATCGCTTGAAGTGCAACATTGTCGTGATTCCGGTACCGGCGATCCCAGAGGGGCCGGAGTGGTGCGTTCGAGGCGTACACCTGACCTGCATCTCGGAGCTGGTGGCCCGGTCCTCTCGTCAATATCCGGTCACCGCCTGTATGCGAAACACTTTCGGAAACGGGCCCGTGACACACAGCCGCTGCTTCCCAATACTGTCCTCACCTTTCGTCCGGCAATTTCTGCCAGAGGAACCGCTCAGGCCACAAAGGAACCGCGTTGATTCGTTCACTGATACGGAAGGTGCTCGCGGCGGCAGCGGCTGCGGGCATCGGTATGGCATTCACCATCGCCTCAGCGGGGAACGCGTCGGCTTATCAGCCGAGTCCCGCGAGCCTTTACACGGCGACGAATTCCGCCGCGTGCAACAAGAGTCCCTGCGTGCTGTACCCGAAGTCGGCCCAGTTGCCGAGCGGCCGGATCGTGGCGACGTTCGAGGACAGCGAGACCGCTCCGGTGGGGCAGACCATGCCCGTCTACAAGAGTGACGACGACGGCACGACGTGGGCGAAGCTGGCCGATGTCAAAGCCCCCGCATACCTGTCCGGCGACTCCGCGTACGCGAAGTACACGAGCAACTGGACCAACCCGTATCTCTACGTCCTCCCGCAGGACGTGGGCGACCTGAGCGCCGGCACCCTGCTGCTCGCGAGCATCGTCTCGGGCGACGACTCTTACTACAAGGAGCAGAAGGCGGCGAACTCCAGCTGGACGCCGACCGGCGACGGCGACCGGAAGGACGTGGCGCTGGCCCTGTACTCCAGCAACGATGACGGGGCGACCTGGAGTTTCCAGAACATCATCGCCGCCGGTGGCTGGCAGGGCGGCAGCGCGGGCAGCCTCGGCCGTACCTCCACGGCGAACACGTACAAGCAGGTCGACCCGGTCTGGGAGCCGCATCTGCTCGCCCACAAGGGGCAGCTGATCGCCTACTACTCCGACGAGAACGACTACACGGGCTACGACACGTCCACCGGCGCCCCGACCCTCGACCCCGACAACGCCACCGCCACGGACTCCGGCGGCCAGGTCCTGATGCACCGCACCTGGGACGGCACCAGCAACTCCGACTGGAGCAACCCGGTCGTCGACGTTCCCGGCTCGACGGTGAGCATGGGCAGCGGCAAGACGGAGATCGGCGGCGGACGCCCCGGCATGACCACGGTCGCGCCGACCACCGACGGCAAGTGGCTCATGACGTACGAGTACTGGGGCGGCGGTACGAACGTCCGCTACCGGATCGCGGACGACCCGACGAAGTTCCGCTCGGGCACGGACGCGGCGATCACCTCGCTGCCCGTGCCGTCGGGCGGCAACACGCTGTCCACGGGAGGCAGCCCTGTCCTCCTTCCGATGCCCGACGGACGGATCGCGTACAACGCCTCCGGCAGCGGCAGCGTGTGGGTGAACGAGTCCGGGCTGAGCACCGGCACCTGGAAGCAGTACCAGACGACGATCGCCGGCGGGTACAGCCGTCATCTCCAGTACGTCGACGGAACGGGACGCGTGCTGATCCTGCAGGCGTCATGGAGCGGCGCGAGCGTCGGGCCGGTCAAGTACGCCGAGGTCGACCTCGGCCGGTCCGACGGCGCCTACCACACCCTCGTCAACCGGCTGACCGGCCAGGCCCTCGCCCCCGCCTCCGGCAAGACGCAGGACGCGAACCTCACCGGCGACGCCGCCGACCTGGTGACGAGCGCCGTGAGCTCCTCGGACGACACCCAGCGCTGGCACACCCAGGCCAAGGGCTCCGACATCACCCTGCTGAACAAGGCCGGCGGCCGCGCGGTCGCCATCTGGACCGGCACCGCGACGGCCGGGCAGAAGCTGGCCCAGTGGGTGGACGACGATGCCACCGACAAGCGGTGGACGCAGGTCGCCTCCGCCACCAGCGGGTACTACAAGCTCCGCTCGGTCCGCAACACGAACCTCTACCTGACCGGCGCGACCGCGGGCGGCTCCGTCACCCTGGCCGCGTCGACCGACGACGGCTCGCAGGACTGGAAGCTGGTCCGGGACCCGCTGCCCACGGACGCGACGTTCACCCTGCAGGGCAGCCACTCCGGCCGCTGCCTCGACGTCCCGAACGGCCAGACCGGTGTCCAGGTCCAGATCTACGACTGCTCGGGCAACGCCAACCAGACCATCACCCGGACCAGCGCGGGCGAACTGCGGATCTCCGGCAAGTGCCTGGCCGCGAACGCCGACGGCACCACCGCGGGCACCAAGCTGATCCTGTGGACCTGCAACGGCACGACCAGCCAGCAGTGGGCGTTCCGGGTGGACGGCACAATCGTCAACCGTTCCAACGGTCTCGTCATCGACGTGACCGGCTGGGGCACCGCCAACGGTTCGAAGGTCCAGCTGTGGACCGGCCTCGGCAACGCCACCCAGCAGTGGAGCAGGGTCTCTTAAGGGACCCCTGAGTCACACCGCGGGCGCCGGAGGCTTGTCCGCCGGCGCCCGCTGCTGTTGCATGGCGCCACGTCGCCACGGGAGAACGAGGACAGTGACCGTTCAGGACAAGGGGCAGCTGGACGCGCAGTACGGCCTGCTGACGAGCATCGCCCAGGAAGCGGGGGTGTCGCTCAGCACCGTGTCCAAAGTGGTGCACCGGCGCCGTGACGTGGGCGCGAAGACCCGGTCCCGGGTCGAGGAACTGCTGGAGCGGTACGGGTACGTGCGCTCCTGGGACCGGGAGTCCGCCGCGTCCCCGCAGATCATCGCCGTCTTCCGCGACCTGTCGGGGCCGTACACCCTGGAGGTCGTCCGCGGGATCGTGGACGCGGCCGGTGAGCTCGGCGTCGACGTGGTGACCGGGACCACGAGCCGGCGGTCCATCTCCCAGTGGCTTCAGGAGTGCGTGGCGCTCGGCGCCGCCGGGCTGGTCATCGTGATCTCGATGCTGTCCGAGGACGACCAGCGGCGGATCGTCGAGCAGCGGCTGCCGGTGGTGCTGGTGGACCCGCTGAGCGCGCCGTCGGCCGACATCCCGAGCATCGGGGTGACGAACTGGAGCGGGGCCAGGGAGGCGGTGCAGCATCTCCTCGGCCTGGGCCACACCCGGATCGCCATGGTCGCGGGGCGCTCGCACTCCCTGGCGGGGGCGGCCCGGCTGCACGGCTACCGGGCGGCGCTGGAGGAGGCGGGCATCGCCTACGACCCGGCGATCGTGGGCTCGACCGACTTCGACTACGACGAGGCGCTCGCGGCCGGCCTCAGGATCCTGCGCGGTGAGCGGCGGCCCACGGCGGTCTTCGCGGCCAGCGACGCCCAGGCGCTCGGGGTGCTGGAAGCGGCCCGGCAACTGAAGCTGCGGGTGCCGGACGACCTGGCGGTGATGTCCTTCGACGACACCCTGGTGGCGGCCATGGCGTCGCCGCCGCTCAGCGCGGTGCGCCAGCCGTTCGAGGAACTGGGGCGCGAGGCCACCCGGGTGCTGCTGTCCGTGGCCGAGGGCCGTCCGCCCGCTTCCCCGCGCATCGAACTGGCCACGGAGCTGGTCCTGAGGGCCTCCACGGCCGCCCCGCCCGGCGGATGACAAGGCGGACGGCCCCGTGGAGAGACCGCCCGCCCCGGCGAGGTGCCCGTTCCTGCCCAAGGACCCCCTCAGTTCCGCTCGACCACCGCCGGCACCCCGTGCCGCCGCACCACGCTCGCGTCCCGCTGCTCACCGACGAGCCGAACGCTCGCCTCGTTCGGGGTGTCACCGCTGGAGGACCCGGCGTGGAGCAGGATCTCGCCGGGCTCGACGATGCGCCGGCCGTCCAGGCCGGTGAAGGCCAGGCGGTCGGTGTGGACGTCGAAGCGCACGGTCGCCTCCTCGCCCGGCTCCAGGTGCACCTTGGCGAAGGCCAGCAGCGCCCGGACCGGCCGGGTGACCTGGGCGACCGGGTCGGTGAAGTACAGCTGGACGGTCTCGGCGCCGGGGACGGGCCCGGTGTTGCGTACCTGCACGGAGACCTCGAAGTCGCCGTCCGTGGGGACGAGTTGCCGGTCCGTCGCCAGGCCGTGGATCTCGAACGCGGTGTAGGACAGGCCGTGCCCGAAGGGGAACGCCGGGGTCGGGTCGAGGTTGGACAGCCAGCTCTGCCGGTCGCCCAGGGGCGGGTGGAGATAGGTGTACGGCTGTCCGGCGGGCGAGTTGGGGATCTGCACCGGCAGCCTGCCGCTGAAGTTCGCCCGGCCGGAGAGGACTTCGGCGACCGCTCGGCCCCCTTCCTCGCCGGGCAGGAAGACCTGCGCCATGGCCGCCGTACCGGCCGCGAACCGCCCCACGGCGTACGGGCGACCGCTGACGACGACGAGGACGACGGGTCGGCCCGTCGCGAGGACCGCCTCGACCAGCTCCTCCTGCACGCCCGGCAGCCGCAGGTCCTCCACGTCGCAGCCCTCGCCCGAGGTGCCGATCCCGAACATGCCGGGCTTGTCGCCGACGGCCAGGACGGTGAGGTCGGCCGCGGAAGCCGTCTCCACCGCAGCCGCAATGCCGCCCCGCTCCACGTCCCGTATCGGGCACCCCTGTGCGAACAGCCACTGCACATCCGGGAGTTCGGCGGCGAGCGCCGCGCGCAGCGACACCGCCTCCACTCCGTTGCCGAGGTCGTCGCGGTCGGAGAGGACGTGGTTGGGGAAGCTGTAGCAGCCGAACATCGTGCGCACGTCGTCGGCGCACGGGCCGATCAGCGCGATCCGGCCGGCGGAGGGCAGCGGAAGGCCCCCGGCGTTGTGCAGCAGCACGGCGCTGGACTGGGCGACGGCGTGCGCGAGTCGCCGGTTGTGCGGCTTGTCCAGGTCGAGTCGGCCCTCGCGCAGGGCGGGCGGCTCCGGGTCCCAGTCGGGGTCGAGGAGCCCGAGTGCGACCTTCTGCCGCAGCACCCGCCGCACGGCCCGGTCGACGTCGGTCTCCTCGGCCGCTCCGTCGCGGACGGCGGCGACGAGTGCGGCGCCGAAACCGCGCTGGTCCGGTAGTTCGACGTCCAGTCCGGCCCCGAGTGCCAGCGCCCCGGCGCCCGGCAGATCGGCGGCCACCCGGTGCGCGTTCACCAGGAACGGCAGCGACCAGTAGTCGGAGACGACGGTGCCCTCGAAACCCCACTGCTCACGCAGCACACCGGTCAGCAGTCTGCGACTCGCGGCGGGGGCCTCGCCGTCGATCTCGGCGTACGAGTTCATGACCGAGCCCACTCCGGCGGCCACGGCCCGCTCGAAGGGCGGCAGGATGACGTCGCTGAGCTCGCGGTGGCCGATGCCGACCGGGGCGTGGTTGCGGCCGCCCATGGAGGAGGAGTAGCCGGCGAAGTGCTTGAGGGTGGCGTACACCCCGGCTTCCTGCAATCCGAGCACGTACGCCTCGCCCATCTCGCCGACGAGGTACGGGTCTTCGCCGTAGGTCTCCTCGCAGCGGCCCCAGCGGTAGTCGCGGATGACGTCGACCACCGGGGCGAGGCCCTGGTGGACGCCCGCGGCGGCCATGTCGGCGCCGATGGCCGCGCCGACCCGGCGGATCAGCGCGGGGTCGAAGGTGGCCGCCATGGCCAGGGAGGTGGGGTAGATGGTGGCGCCGTAGGCGGTGAAGCCGGTGAGGCACTCGTCGTGGGCCATCGCCGGGATGGCGAAGCGGCTCTGCGCCATGATCTGGCGCTGGCGTGCGGCCAGCAGGCGGGCGTGTTCCAGGGCGGGGCGGGGGACGGTGCCGTAGGGGCGGGTGAGCTGGCCGAGGCCGTGCCGGGCGGTCTCGTCGAGGTCGCCGACGCGCCCGAACAGGCTGGTGCCGGGGGCGACTTCCGGGCCGGCCGGTTCGACGTCCTCCCAGGTGCTGCTGAGCTGGGCGACCTTCTCCTCCAGGGTGAGCCTCGCCAGCAGCGCCTCGACGCGTTCGTCGACCGGGCGGGCGGGGTCGGCCCAGGGACGGTCGTCGTCCGCCGGGGAGAGATCGGCGTGGTCCGGCGTGGTGGTCGTCATGCACGACTCCTCAGGGGGTGTTGCACGGGCATGCCGAGGGCGGCCGGCGGCTCCGTCGCCCCGGCCGACTCCCTACAGGCGTGGGTTACTTGGAGAATCCGGCGGTCAGTCCGGCGACCAGCTGCCGCCTGGCGAGGACGAACACGACCAGCATGGGAAGAGTGGAGAGGACGACCGCCGCCATGGTCGCGGGCACGTTGATGCCGAACTGCCCCCGGAAGAGGGTCAGGGCGAGCGGCAGGACGGCCTTGTCGCCGCTCTGGGTGAGGATGAGCGGGAAGAGGAAGCCGTTCCAGACCTGGAGGCCGTCGTAGACCGCGACCGTCACCAGCGCGGGGCGGGCCAGCGGCGCGGCGAGCGAGAACAGCATGCGCCAGTCGCCGGCGCCGTCCACGACCATCGCCTCGAACAGCGAACGCGGCACGTCCCGCAGGAAGCTGACCAGGATCATCACCGTCACCGGCAGCGCGAACGCCGCCGAGGGCAGCACGATCGCGATCAGGCTGTCGTACATGTGCATGCGGATGATCAGCAGGTACACCGGGATGATCACCGCTTGGAGGGGGATCGCCAGGCCCAGGAGATAGAGGCGGAAGGACAGCCGCGACCAGGGATTGCTGTAGCGGACGATGGAGAAGGCCGCCATCAGCGCGACGACCACGGTGATCGCGACCGCCGCCACCGTGACCACCACGCTGTTGAGCAGGTAGGTCGTGAAGCCGCCGTCGAGGACGCTCCGGTAGTTGTCCAGGGTCGGATGCGCGGGAGGTGCCAGCGGACTCGCGGTCGTGAAGTCGGCGCTGCCCCGCAGACTGGTCACCACCACCCAGTACACGGGTACGACGACGAGCGCGGTCCAGGCCAGCGTGGCACCGCCGGTGACGGTGCGGCGCAGGGTGGTGGCGGCGGTACTCACAGGCCCTCCTGCTGGCTGTCCATCCGGGTGAAGCCGGACAGGCGGGTGGTGAGCAGCGACAGCGCGAGACCGAAGACCACCAGGAGGGTGGCGATCGCGCTGGCCCGGCCCATGTCGTGGGCCTGGAAGCCCGTGATGTACATGGCCAGCGGCAGCACACGGGTCGCGGTGCCGGGGCCGCCGGTGCCTCCGGAGAGGACGAAGATCAGGTCGAAGTAGGTCAGCGAGCCGACCAGCATCAGCGTGCTCGATGTGACGAAGGTGTACTTCAGCTGCGGAAGCGTGATGCGCAGGAAGCGGGTCATCGGCCCCGCGCCGTCGATCGCGGCGGCCTCGTACAGGGAGATGGGGATCTGCCGGATCCCGG
The DNA here is from genome assembly GCF_042959065.1 of Streptomyces sp. NPDC007929. NCBI lineage: Bacteria > Bacillati > Actinomycetota > Actinomycetes > Kitasatosporales > Streptomycetaceae > Streptomyces > Streptomyces sp. NPDC007929. The sequence goes on from NZ_JBIBKD010000005.1 coordinate 517,265, forward strand.
CCTGGTAGAGCAGCGCGTGGAACGGCGTGAACTGCCAGGCGATCACGAAGATCACCGTGTAGAGGGCGAGGTCGGGCGAGCCCAGCAGGGGCTGGGCCAGCCAGTGCAGACCGGGCGTGGCGCCGATACCGAAGGACGGGTCGAGCAGCGCCTGCCAGGTCAGGCCGATGGCCACGGCGGACAGCAGCAGGGGCAGGAACCACAGCACGGCGAACAGCGCGCGCAGCCGTCCCCGGGGAGCCTGGAAGACACCGAGCGCCAGCGCGAGCGGCGTCTGCACCAGCCAACTCACCACCATCACCTTGAGGGTGAGCCACAGCGCCTGCCAGGTCGCGCCGTCGCCCAGGACGCCGGTCCAGTTGGCGAGGCCGGCCCAGCCGACGGAACCCAGACCGTCCCAGCGGGCGAGGCTGAGCACCAGCACGCCGACCAGCGGGACCAGGCCGAACAGAGCGAACAGAAGCAGCGCGGGCGCGGCCATCAGCAGGCCGCTGAGGCGACGGCGCCGCCCGCCACGGGCCGTGCCCGGCCGCGCCCTGTGGGCCGCGACCGGACGCGACGTACGGACCACGGTGGCCATCACTGCGCCGCCTTGCTCATGTTCGTACCGAACTCCTCCGGCTTGATCTGCCGCAGGAACGACTTGTCCACATTGGTCAGCAGCGGGTCGGCCTGGTCGGAGGGGAGGGCCTGGTCCCAGGAGAGCTGGAAGTTCGGGGAGTCCTGCACCAGCTTGTAGACGAAGGTCAGCCACCGCTTGTCGTCCGACTTCACGGCCGCCAGCTTCGACTCGAGCCCGTTGACCGGCGGCACGCTGCCGGCCGCGAGGTAGGCGTCGACCTGGTCGCCGTTCATGACGTAGTCCTTCAGGTACGTCAGCGCCGCGGATCTGTTCTTGCTCGCCTTGTTCAGCGACAGGAAGTTCGACGGGTTGCCGACGATGTCCTTCGGGTCGCCCTTGCCGCCGGACAGGGACGGGAAGGCGACGTAGCCGAGGTCCTTCTTCACGAAGTCCGGCGCGGCCTTGACCAGGTTGGCGTACTCCCAGGTGCCCATCAGCTCCATGCCGGCCTTGCCGGTGTAGAGCAGCGCGGTGGAGGCTCCCTGGTCGTAGTTCACGGAGGAGGCGTTGTCGCCGAAGGCACCGGCCTCGGCCAGCTCCTGGAGGCGGGTGTTGGCCGCGGTGACCGCCGGGCTCTTCCACGCGGAGGCGTCACCGGAGGCGATGGCGTCGAAGGCCTCGGACCCGCCCTCGCGGTCCAGCAGGTACTCCAGGTACATCAGCGTGGGCCACTTCGAGTTCGCGGCGAGGGATATCGGGGTGACGCCGTCGCCCTTCAGCTTCTTCACCGCCGCGAGCAGGTCGCCGTACGTCTTCGGCGGCTCGACGCCCGCGTCCTTCAGAACCTTCTTGTTGTAGTAGAGGACGACGGGAGCCAGACCGTTCGCCGGGACGCCGTAGACGTCACCGGCGAAGGTGGCGCTCTTCAGCACACTGGGGGTGAAGCGCAGCAGGTTCACCTGGGCGTCGGTGACGGCGGCCACCTTGTCCGCCTTGACGTAGTCGTCCAGCGCGCCGCCGCCCCAGTTGAAGAAGAGGTCCGGGGCCTGGTTCGCGCCGAAGGCCACTCGCAGCTTCTGCTTGTAGTCGTCGTTGGCGAACAGCCGCAGGGTGATCTTCTGGTCGGGGTGGTCCTTGTTGTAGGCGTCGACTGACGCCTTGAGGATCGTCTGGTCGTTGAGCGCCCACATGGTCAGGCCCTTCGACGACGAACCCGAGGACGAGCCCGCCGGCCCCGAAGTCCCGCATGCGGAAAGGGACATGGCCGCCGCTACGACGATCGCGACACCGATCCCCCGTCGCACTCTCGGAATGATCGCCCCGTCTTTTCCGGGTGCCGGAAATCCGCGCATGATCTGCCTCTCTTCTCTCGACATGCCGTATGCATGCGTCAGGCAGATGGGCGGCTGGTGCGAAACGCTTTCGGATGCCATCGCCGTGGTTTTCCTGCCTGCTGGACCGGGACACTGACACGGAATTCGCGGCGGGGACAAGGAGGTGAAATTCCTCGGTTACGAAACATTTTCGGAGGTGGGCGGCGACGGGAGGTCGCCGCCCGGCCCGATGGCCGGGTGCGCGCCGAGCGTGCGAAGTGTCAAGGCGACGACCTCGCGCACCACGACGCGCACCACAGCGAGGAGGCTGCCGAGGGCTGATGAGCAGGACCCGCCCTGGGGACGCCGCTCGACCCGGGCACCTGCGACCGGCAAGCGGCCGTTCTCTTCGACGACGGCCGGGAGCTGACCGAGCGGTCCGTTGCGGCGTACATCGCCGAGTACGCCACCAGCCCGCGCCGCGATCATCGCTGCCGACCGGCTTGGGGTGGATCCCGCCCTCAGAGGTTCGCCGGCCTTCGCTGTTGATCTTTCCCGTCCATTCGGCCGCGTTCAACCAGGTTCGCTCGCCGTTGGGAGTCTTGATTCCCGCCCTCCCGGCCTCGGTCGGATCCGGGGTCCGGCTCGCCCCGCGCCCCGGTTCAGCGGTGCGGTCCGTTTCTCCCAGGGTGGGGGTCTGCCACTCCGAAGAAACACCCCAGGCCGACAACCCGGCGGTGGAATCGCGTCACCAGCCGGGCCGTCACGCGTCGATCAGTGCTCCGACTGATGTGCGGACGCGTGCGTCGACCGCGGCCGGGGGATCCGTCGGCAGCTTGCCCTCCAGATACAGGAAGGCGAGCCCGTGGAGCAGCGCCCAGCACGCCACGCCCAGGGCGTCGGGGTCGGCGTCGGGGCGGGCGCGCGCGGCGGCCCGGCGGACGAAGGCGTCCACGTCCGCCGCGGCCGCGTCCCGCTCGGTGTCCGCGGGGGTGCAGGAGGTCCTGAACATGATCCGGAACAGAGCGGGGTGTGCGAGCGCGAAACGTACGTAGGCGACGGCCAGGGCGGCGAAGTCGTCCGAGGTCACGGCGGGGGCGGCCGCGGCGAGACAGTCGTGCAGTTCCCGGCAGCCCTGTGCCGCCAGGGCCGACACCAGCGCGTCCTTGTCCGCGTAGTGCCGGTAGGGAGCGGCCGTGGACACGGACGCGCGGCGGGCGACCGCGCGCAGTGACAGTTCGCCTCCCTCCTCCAGCAGCTCACGGGCCGCCTTGAGGCAGGCGGCTCGCAGGTCGCCGTGGTGGTACCGACCGCGGGGGGAGGTGGTGGACATCGCCATGAGTTCTCCTTTCCCTTCCATCATCGCAGCAACGGCCAGCAAAGTTGACGCTGCTTACATCTGGAAGCTAATGTAAGCGCCGTACACATTCTGGGAGTGAAAGGCACGTGCTGGTCATGAAAGCGATCCTCGCCCGTACGTACGGAGGCCCCGACGTCCTGGAGCTGGCCGAGACCGACACCCCCGAGGTCGGCGCCGGCTCGGTGCTGGTGCGGGTGAAGGCCACCGCGGTCAATCCGGTCGACTGGCACATCGTCGCCGGTCACATGGAGGGCATGCTGAAGGTCACCCTGCCCGTCGTGCCGGGCTTCGACGTGGCGGGCGTGGTCGAGGCCGTCGCCCCCGACGTCACCGAGTTCGCCGTCGGTGACGAGGTCATCGGCTACGTCCGCACGCAGCAGGTGCAGCACGGCACCTACGCGGAGTACGTCGCCGCACCCGTGCACACCCTCGCGCGCAAGCCCGCCTCGCTGGACTGGGAGCAGTCGGCCGGCCTTCCGCTGGTCGGGCTCACCGCGCTGCAGGCGCTGGTAGCGGTGGGCGCCGGGGCGGGGGAGACGGTGCTGGTGCACGCCGCGGCCGGTGGCGTCGGTTCACTGGCCGCCCAGATCGCGGTGGCGCGGGGCGCCCGGGTCATCGGTACGGCCAGCGAGCGCAACCACGACTTCCTGCGGTCGCTGGGCGCCGAGCCCGTCACCTACGGCGAGGGCCTGGCCGAGCGGGTGCGGCAGTTGGCCCCCGAGGGGATCGACGCCGCGGTGGACTGCGTGGGCGGTGACGCCGTCGCCGTCTCGCAGGAACTGCTCAAGGACTCCTCGCGGGTCGCCTCGATCGTCGACCAGCAGGTGGCCGCGAAGGGCGGGCGCCATGTGTTCACCCAGCCCGTCAGCGCGGACCTCGAGGAGCTCGCCACGCTCGCCGACACCGGCAAGCTCACGGTCCACGTCGACCGCGTCCTGCCCCTCGCTGCGGCGGCCGAGGCGTTCCGCCTCAGCCAGACCAAGCGCGTCCGGGGCAAGATCGTGCTCGACGTCGGCTGACCCCGGCATGGCACCCCCCGGTGCCCGGGAACAGGACTCCGCGGCACCGGCCGTACGACCGCCGTACGACCGCCACGAAGTGGCCGCCACCATGCCGCCCCGCAAAGGCTGGGCACCTGCCGTTCCTCTTCCGGTACGACACCGGGCCCCCGGATCCCACGACCCGCCCTTCGACACCGCACAGCAGGCTGGGCGGCAGCGGGAGGTCGCCGCCGGGCTCGGTGACCGGGTGCGCGCCCAGCGGCGGTCCGTCATGCGTCGGTGAGACGCTCGAAACGCGGGATGCGTGTGAGGTCGCAGCGCACCGTCACGGCTGTGGGGCCCTCGACGTCGGTGCCGTCGTCGCCGCGCCAGCGACCTGCCGGGAGGGCGACTTTCCGCTCGGTCGCGCCCTGCGTGGTCACCGGTGCCACGATGAGGTCCGGGCCGAGGAAAAACTGATCGGTGACGTGCTCCAGTCCGCTCGCGTGGTAGGCCATCGGGCGCACGATCGGCTCACCGGTCCGGGCGGCCTCCTCCACGAGATCGAGGATGAGCGGCAGGAGGGACGCGCGGATCGCCAGCGCCGCGTGCACCGCGGCGAGATGGACGTCGTCCAGAACGCGGGAGGGCCTGACGGAGAACTGCATCATCGGACTCAGTGCCGCGATCTGGGCGTACCGGACGAAGAACTCCTGGTCCGTCGCCCCCTGCTCGCCCATCGCCACGATCTCACCGCCGCCGATCATGTCGGGGCAGGTGAAGGGGTAGCCGATCATGCCCTGGGCGAGCATCTCGGGGATGAGCGACTCGATCCCGGCCGTGCCCCACCGGGGCGGCTTGTCCTGCAGCCGCTGCCCGAGCGGCTGACCGCCCATCCGCCAGCACGCCCGGTACTCGTTGAACGGGTAGCGCACTCCCACCCGAGCCCACGCCTCGCACAGGTCGACGGGTTCGGCCGGCGTGGCCGTGAGGTCGTCGGCGCGGTAGTCCCGTATGTCACCGGCGTCGAACTTGAAGCCGTCGACGCCGGTCTCGGCCATGAGGGTGTCGAGGTGGCCCGTCAGCCAGGCGATGGCGGCGGGGTCGGTGAGGTCGAGGAGGGCGCTGAACCCGTTCCACCACCGGCGGATCGCGGTGTCGCCGTTCCGGTCGCGGATCAGCAGCCCCTTGCCTTCGAGTTCCCGGAAGGCGGCGGAGTCCGGGCTGACGAACGGGACGACCCACAGCATGACCGAGAAGCCCCAGTCGTGCAGTTGCTGGATCATCGCCGCCGGGTCGGGGAAGCGGGCACCGTCGAACCGCCAGGTGCCGTAGCCGGGCGACCAGCAGTCGTCGATCATCAGGACACCTGGCGGCATCCCGGCGGCGAGGAGATCGGCGGCGAACCCCAGGACCGCCTCCTGCGTGGGCGTGTGGGGGAACTCGATCCAGGTGTTGTACTGCGGCCCGGTGAACAGCTCCCGCGCGGGTGCCCGTCCCGACGGGGGGAAGAAGCGGCGCGCGGCCCACTGGAACGCCTCCCGCAGGGTGGCGCCGGCCTGCCCGACGCGGACCTGTCGTCCCGTCACCCGCAGCAAACCGCCCTCGCCGCCTTCGAAAGCGAAGGTGAAGGGCCGGTCCGACCAGATCACGCGCCCGCGCGTCGATACCAGCAGGGGGCTGCTCTGATTCGACGGCGCCCCGTCACCGGACTCATGCCGTAGGGCTGCGCCGAGATCACGTACGAACGGCTGCTCGCCGAAAGGCATCAGCAGGCCGTCCTCCGCGGCGCCGCCCCACCAGCGCTCGCCCGCCTCCAGGATCAGCCCCACTTCGTCGTCCACGGTCAGTTCCTCGAGACCGCCCACGGGCGGAGCAGGCACAGGGTGGGAGGACATCATCACGACCTTTCAGCGGGAGGAGGGAAGCCAGCTGTCGACGATCACACAAAATCCAACGCGTTTCGACAGAATCATTGACGATCCCTCGTCCCAGTTCTACTTTCTGCTCGACCCACCGAGCCACGGTCGGTATATCGGACGACGGTGGATGCCGGGGAGGCATGCCCTTCCCGGATCCTGACTCCCCTCTGGAGAGCCGCATGTCGCACACCCCTGCCCGAACGTGGGTCAGACGGGTCACCGCCCAGGTGATCGCCGCCGGACTCGCGGTCGCCGGTCTGGCGAGCCTCGACCGGCAAGAGGCGTCCGTTCCCCTGGCCGCCGAACCGGCCGCCGTGAGCACCAGTCAGATCGGCGTCACGCCGCCGCCGATGGGCTGGGCGTCCTGGAACACCTTCTTCAGCAGCATCGACTCCAACGTCATCAAGCAGCAGGCCGACGCCCTGGTCTCCTCCGGCATGGCGGCGGCCGGCTACAAGTACGTCAACCTCGACGACGGCTGGTGGCAGGGCCGGCGCGACGCCGACGGCAACATCGTCGTGGACGAGAGCCTGTGGCCCGGCGGCATGAAGGCCATCGCCGACTACATCCACAGCAAGGGCCTGAAGGCCGGCATCTACACCGACGCGGGCAAGCAGGGCTGCGGCTACTACTACCCCACCACCCGGCCCGCGGCTCCCAACACCGGTATGGAGGGCCACTACCAGCAGGACCTGGAGACCTTCCAGCGCTGGGGCTTCGACTACGTCAAACTCGACTTCTGCGGCGGCCGGGTGGAGGGCCTGAACCAGGAGACCACGTACAAGGCGATCTCCGCCGCGAACGAGGCCGCCTCCGCGGTCACCGGCCGCAAGCTGGTGCTCTCCTTCTGCGAGTGGGGTTCCGGCCTGCCCTGGAACTGGGCGACCGGCCACGGCGACCTGTGGCGCACCAGCGACGACGTCCTCTTCTACAAGGAGACGCCGGGGCTGACCAAGATGTACCGCAACTTCGACCAGGCCCTGCAGCCCTCGGCCCAGCACACCGGGTACTACAACGACCCGGACATGCTGATGGTCGGCCTGAACGGCATGACCGCCGCCCGCAACCGGCTGCACATGAGCCTGTGGTCGATGGCCGGCGCCCCGCTGCTGGCCGGCAACAACGTGGCCACGATGACCACCGAGACCCGCGACATCCTCACCAACCCCGAGGTCCTCGCCATCGACCAGGACCCGCGCGGACTGCAGGGCGTCAAGGTCGCCGAGGACACCCGGAACCTCCAGGTGTACGGCAAGGTGCTCTCCGGCACCGGCAAGCGCGCGGTGATGCTGCTGAACCGCACCGGCTCCGCCGCGAACATCACCGTCCGCTGGTCCGACCTCGGCCTGACCAGCGCCTCCGCCACCGTGCGCACCGCCTGGACCCGTACCGACGCCGGATCGTCCGCCACCGGCTACACCACCTCCGTCCCGGCGAACGAGGCGGTGCTCCTGACGGTCTCCGGCACGGAGGCCACCGGCACCACGTACGAGGACGCCACCACCGCCACCACCCCGACGTTCAGCGGCGTCACCGCCGGCGCGGCGGGCACCAAGCTGGTCGACATCACGTACGCCAACGGCGGCACCACCACCCGCAAGGCCACCCTTCAGGTGGGCGGCCAGTACAAGTACATCGTGGCGTTCCCGCCGACCGGCTCTGCCACCACCTACCGCACCGTGTCCGTGCTGGCGAGCCTGGCCAAGGGCAGCAACACCGTGAGCTTCGCCGCGGTGTCCGGCAGCACCGCACCCGACATCGACGCCCTCCGCGTCCAGAGCATCCCCGGCACGGACGGTGCAGCCCTGGTCGGTACCGCGTCCGGCCGCTGTGTGGACATCGACAAGAACACCTACGTCAACGGCACCCAGGCGCAGCTCTGGGACTGCTCCGGCGGTCGCAACGAGACCTTCACCGAGACCTCGCGCGGGGAACTCGTCGTCTACGGCAACAAGTGCCTCGACGCCGAAGGCGGCGGCACCACCAACGGCACCAAGGTCATCATCTGGGACTGCACGAACGGCACCAACCAGAAGTGGACCGTCAACTCGGGCGGCACCATCACCAACAACGCCTCGGGCCTCTGCCTGGACGCCTCGAACGCGGCGACCGCCAACGGCACCAAGCTGATCCTGTGGGCCTGCACCGGAGGGGCCAACCAGAAGTGGACCCGCACCTGAGACCCCCGGCAGGGCCCTGACCACCCGCCCTCCCTCGCCGCCTGACATCCTGCGTCGGCCCGACAGGCACAGACGTACATCCTTTGGTGTACACGGCTTTGGCCGGATGGCGGACGGTTGGCCAGCCCGCTGTGACGAGTCTGGTGCCCCGCCGGTGCCGAGGGGTGCCGGCAACCGAGCAACTGGAGGCCCGCATGGCCCAGCCGTCCAAGCTCCCCAGAAGATCCCGTCTCGCTCAGGCGGCCGTCGTCCTCGGCAGCGTCACCGCGCTGACCGCCGGACTGGCGGGCAGTGCCCACGCCGCTGTCCTGAACCCGCTGGGGTGGAACGCCAGCACCTTCCAGAACAAGTACATGCCGCAGTTCGACTACGACTCCGACAGCTGCTTCCCGGCGGCGGCCGTCGACGCGAGCGGAAGGCTCAACGGCGGCCTCGCCGTGTCCGGCTCGCTCACCGGCATGTGCCGCAGCAACCACCTCGGCAAGGCCAACACCTACGCGCAGTCCAAGTGCCAGCACGGCTGGTGCGCGTACGTCTACGGGCTGTACTTCGAGAAGGACCAGTGCGACCCCACGGGCATCACCGAGTGCGGGCACCGCCACGACTGGGAGTCCGTCGTGGTCTTCCAGAAGCAGGGCGAGGAGCGGCCCCGCTATCTCGCCGCCTCACGGCACGGCGGCTACAGCACCCACCCGATCAACGAGGTGCCGATGGACGGCAACCACGTCAAGATCGTCTACCACAAGGACGGACCCAGTACGCACGCCTTCCGCTTCGCCAAGTGGGGCGAGAGGCCGGTGGCCTGGGGCACCGGCAAGTGGGACACGCCCGCCCTGGTCACCATGGAGAACATGGCCAAGACGCCGCGCGACGCCCTCTGGAACTCCAAGTGGGGCCTGGCCAACTTCCCGCTGACCAGCAACCTCGTCAGCAACATCAACAAGGCCCGGCCCGCCGCCGTCCCCGCGTTCTCCTGACGCACCGCCCCACCCAGAACCGCCCCCGGCGAGGACACCCCCCCTGTCCCGCCGGGGGTTCTCCGTGGGCCCGTCGACCGTCTGTCCGCTGACCTGAAGCTGCCGCAGCCGCTGCGTGGCTGACGGTGGTTGTCGGTATCGCCGGGTGCCCCTCTGAAGCCACGTCGGTGAGCCACGGATCGACTTCGTGGCTGCCGTGCGGCGGCTGGCTGCTGAGGACGTACATCGTTTGGTGTACACGGCTTTGGCCGGATGGCGGACGGTTGACCATCCCGCTGTGACGAGTCTGGTGCCCTGCCGGTGCCGAGGGGGTGCCGGGATTCGTGAGGGGACAGATCAGGATGATCGTCGCGCAGGGGTTGACCAGGCGGTACGGGCAGGTGACAGCCGTCGACGACGTGTCGTTCACGGTGGAACCGGGTGTGGTGACCGGGTTCCTGGGGCCGAACGGGGCGGGCAAGTCGACCACGATGCGGCTGATGCTGGGCCTCGACCAGGGAGAGGGCCGCACCACGTTCGACGGCCGTACGTATGCGGAGCTGGACCACCCGACACAGACGGTCGGTGTGCTGCTGGACGCGGGCGCCGTGCACCCCGGGCGGACGGCGCGGGCGCATCTGCGGATGATCGCCGCGGGAGCGGGTCTGCCGCGGCGGCGGGTGGACGAGGTGCTGGAGATGGTCGGCCTGGGATCCGCCGCGGACCGGCGGGCCGGAGGGTTCTCGCTCGGCATGCGGCAGCGGCTCGGGCTGGCCGCCGCCCTGCTCGGCGACCCCGCGGCGATCATGCTGGACGAGCCCGCGAACGGGCTGGACCCCGAGGGCATCCGTTGGCTGCGTGACCTGCTGAAGGTCTTCGCCGCGGAGGGCCGGGCGGTACTGGTGTCCTCGCACCTGCTCAACGAGATGGCGGTGCTCGCCGACTCCCTGATCGTCCTGGGCGGGGGCAGGCTGATCGCCGCCGAGTCGGCCGACGACTTCATCGCCCGTCACTCCCGCAAGGAGGTGATCACCCGCGCCGACCGGCCCGAGGAGTTGCTGCGGGCGCTGTGGGCGGCCGGGTTCGAGGCGTCGCAGGGGCAGGACGGCCGGATCACCGTCGTGAACGCCGCCACCGACGACGTGGCCGCCGCCGCCAGGAGCGCCGGCGTGACCCTGCTCGAACTCTCCGCGGTACGCGCCGACTTGGAAGAGGCGTTCTTCCAGGCCACCTCCGACGTGGCCGCGTACAAGGCGCACGCGCCGCAGGGCAGCAACTGACCGTCACGGACCTGGAAGAGAGAATCCTCATGCTCAACGCGCTTCGTTACGAACTGATCCGGATGCGGACCATCCGCTCCACCTGGATACTCCTGGCCGCCGCTGCGGCCGTGCAGTTCCTCGTGGCCTACGTGGCGGCCGGCCACAGCGACCAGACTCGGCTCTGGCGTTTCCTCGCCTCGTTCAACACGACGCTGCCCCTGGTCCTGCTGTTCCCGATGGCGATCGTGGTGGGTGCGTTCGGTCACGAGTACCGCTACCGGACCATCACGACCACGGTCCTGACGCTGAGGTCCCGCCCGGTGGTGATGGCGTCGAAGGCCGTGGTCTCCGCTCTCCTCGCCGCCGTCACCGGCGTCCTGCTGGTGCTGGTGACGCTGCTGGCCCAGGTGCTGCGGGGTGGCGCGCCGGACGACTGGGCGCGCATCGGGCAGGTGCTGGCCGCGGTGGTCGTCTACGGGGTGCTGAGCTTCCTCGTCGGGCTCGGCCTCGCGGCGCTGACCCGCAACGCGACCGTGGCCATGATCGTGATGCTCGCCGTGCCGATCGTGGTGGAGGGCCTCCTGTCGAGGTGGCTGAAGGAGTGGTGGATGGCGCCGTTCTTCTCCGCCGCGTCGCTGGTGGACGCCTTCAAGTGGCAGTCGCCGCTGCCCCTGACGGCGCTGGCCGCGCTGGTCGTCGTCGGTGCGGGTACGGCGCTGGTGCGGCGGGACGTGTGATGCCGTCCGCCGGACAGCCCGGGGGCGCCGCGGTGGCGCCGAGCCGCGGCGACCGGAGTCTCCGCCCCTGGTGGGGCGGGGACCCCCTCCTGGGGTGTCTCGGGGACGGGGCACTGGGGGTGCTCGTGGGGGCCCTCGGCGTGGCGATGGCCCGCGGCTCGGGGTTCGGGCTGCTGTCCGGCGGACGGACCGTGGTGCCGCTCGCCGTGGCGTGTGCGATCGTCCTGCGCCGCCGCCTGCCCCTCACCGCGGTGTCGGCCGGGCTCCTGGGCTGGGTGCTCGTGGGCACCCTGTGCGCGGTGCCCGTGGCCTGCTGGACGGTGGCGAGGCGGTACGGGCCCTCCGCCGTGACCTGGGTGACCGCCGCCGTCAGCGGCGTGGTGGTGGCCGCGCCGTGGAGCACCTGGCCCTTGGGGCTCGGCCTGCCGGTCATGGCGGGCGTCGCGGTCACCGCGGTCGGTGCCCCGGTGGTGCTCGGACTGTGGCTGCGGCAACGCTCGCAGCTCCTCGCCTCGCTGCGCGAGCGAGCCGAGCAGGCCGAGCGCGAGCGCAGGCTGCTGGCCGCGCGGGCGGTCTGCGAGGAACGTGCCCGTATCGCACGGGAGTTGAACGACGTGGTGGCCCACCGGATCAGTCAGATGACCCTGTTGGCCGGCGCGCTGGAGACGACCTCCCGAGACGCCGCCGCAGGAGAGGCCGCGGCCGCGATACGGACCGCCGGAGCGACGGCGCTGAAGGAGCTGCGCAAGCTCGTCGGCGTGCTCGGCAAGGGGGACGAGGGCGTGCCGCTGCACCCGTTGCCGACCGTTCAGGGGGTGCACCGACTGGTCGAGGACGCGTCCCGCTCCGGCCGCCGGATACGCGTCGGCCTGCCCGGCGAACTCCCCGAGCTTCCCGGCACGACCGAGCGCGCCCTGTACCGGCTGGTGGAGGAGTCCCTGGCCAACGCAGAGAGGCACGCGCCCGGCGCCGAGGTGGACGTGACCCTCGGGGTGTCGGACGAGCAGGTGACCCTCTCGGTACGCAGCTCACCCGCGGCGTGTCCGTCGGCGGCTGCGGCGGAAACCGGTTTCGGACTGTTGGGGCTGCGTGAGCGGGTGGCGCTGGCGGGTGGCAGGATGACGGCCGGCCCCCGGCCCGGGGGAGGCTTTCTGGTCACCGCGAGCCTGCCGAGGTATCCGTCATGATCCGAGTCGTACTGCTGGACGACGAGCCGCTGGTGCGTGCCGGACTGCGGATGATCCTGCAGAGCACCGGGACCGCGGAGGTCGTCGCGGAGGACGCGGACGGCACCCGCGCGGTGGAGCTGGTGCAGGCGCACCGGCCGGACGTGCTGCTGACCGACATCCGCATGCCCGTCGTGGACGGCCTGGAAGTCACCCGCCGGGTGCGCGCGTTGACCTCTCCCCCCGAGGTGCTGGTGCTGACCACCTTCGACCTCGAGGAGTACGTGTACCTGGCCCTGCAGGCCGGCGCCGCCGGGTTCCTCCTCAAGGACGCCCCGCCGCACGAGATCGCCCGGGCCGTCGAGATCGTGGCCAAGGGCGAGGCGATCCTCGCCCCGGCCGTCACCAAACGGCTGCTGACCCGGTTCGCCACCGGAGCGGGCAGCAAAGCCTCTGAAGCCCGGAGGAAACTGTCCCGGCTCACCGGCCGGGAACGCGAGGTCGCCGCCGCCGTGGCCACCGGCGCCGCCAACGCGGAGATCGCCCGCACGCTCCACATGAGCGAGGCCACCGTGAAGGTCCACATCAGCCGGATCATCACCAAGCTGGACCTGGAGAACCGCACCCAGATCGCCATCCTCGTCCACCAGGCGGGCGAAGCCTGACCCGCAACGGCCAGGCGCGGCCGGTGTCTCCTGGCTGCCACGGCACATCTCTCCTCCTCACCTCTTCCTTCCCCTCTCCCTTTCCTCCCTCCTTCGGCCGGAGACCTCCGGCACGATCAATGACGTACAAGGGGCCGGCACAGTGGTGCACCTGGTTCTGTTCACTCCCGCAGGCGTCTTCTTTCTGATCTTCGCCTGCAGCTTCGCGTACGACCGAAGACTCATACGCAACGGCGTCTACCTGTTCTTCGCGCTCCTCTTCCTGTTCGTGGGGCTGGTGGGGGAAGTGCTGCAGGTGTCGGTGAGGGCGGCCGGGGTCCTGTCCGCCGTCCCCTTCCTCCTCCTGCCCCCGATGATGCTCGTGCTCGCCGTCTTCCTGATCGTCAACGGGGTGACGATGCTGCGCCGTGAGGGCAGGAGCCTGGCGAACCTGCTGTCGCTGGCGGCAGGCGTCGGCATCATCCTGTTCCTCGGGCTACAAGTGCTGGCCGCCGACACCGGCTGGAAGCCGCTGGAGTTGGCGATGGCCCCGGTGACGGGCGTCCTCGGCTATGTCTCGTTGCTCTTCACGATCTTCCTGCTCTACTCCTTCGTCTACGGCAGGATCGGGCACCGGGGTCGCCACGCCGTCGACTTCGTCGTCGTCCTCGGTTCCGGGCTGGTCGGAGGTTCGCGGGTCCCGCCGCTGCTGGCCGGACGGCTGGAGCGGGGACGTACCGCCTTCGACGCCGAACGGGCCAAGGGCCGGGATCCGATGCTGCTGACGTCCGGCGGCCAGGGGCCGGACGAGGACCTCCCCGAGGCTCGGGCCATGGCCGACTACCTCATCGCGGCCGGCGTACCGGCCGACCGGATCCTGGTCGAGGACCAGTCCCGGACCACGCAGGAGAACCTGCGGTTCAGCAAGGCGCTCATGCAGGACCGCAAAGCGGACTACCGGGCCCTGGTGGTGACCAACAACTTCCATGTCATGCGCGCCGCGCAGATCGCGCGCAAGGAGAAGGTCATGGCACAGGTCATCGGCTCTCCGACGGCCCGCTACTTCTGGCCCAGCGCGACGATCCGCGAATTCGTGGCCGTCTTCCTGTCCCACCGGGTGCTGAATCTCGGCATCTGCGCGCTGCTGGCCGTCATCGGCGTGGTGCTCGCCCTGTGAACCCGTCCCACGTGCGGCGGAGCCGTGGGCGAAAACCCCGGATGCTGCCTGACCTGCATGGATATCCGCACGATCGCCACATGGTGATCCAGGCCGTCACCCCTCGGACACGGTCGGGCATAATGCGCGCCGTCCGGCCGACGGCCGGGTCCGGGGCCGGCCGCCACCGCTCCGGCGGACCTGCCCACCGTGCACCGAGGTGACGTGTGATGACGCAGCCCCCTGCCGATGATCTCGCCGCCCGCCCCATCCGCGGGCGCGGCGTCCTGAGAGCCACCGTGGTCGCCATGCTGGTGTTCGCGGCCTACTGGGAGCAGGAACAGGTCTGGCACTACCACGTCAGCCTGTGGTGGGACCTGCTCGTGCTGCCGTTCTGCCTGGTCGGCCTCGCGTGGCCGGTCGCCAAGCGGCCGGCCTGGTTCACCGCCGAACTGCGCACCGCCGTGCCCGCCGGCCTCGCCTTGATCATCTCGGTCCTGCGGATGACCGATGTCGTGCAGGGAGACGATCTGTCCTTCGCGGTGCCCGGTGCCCTGGCGGGTCTGCAGCTGATCGCGGTCCGCGACTGCCGTCCCCGGTGGGTGGTCGGGTGCTCCCTCCTCGTCGGCGTCGCGCTCGTCCTCGGAGGCGGTCCCACCGGCATCTTCGCAGGCGTCGGCATGGCGGCACTCGGTGGCTATCTGCGTGCCCTGGCCAAACGCCGCCGTGCCGCCGTCGCCGCGACCCAGCGCGCCGAGCGTCTGGCGATGGCGGCGGACCTGCACGACTTCGTGGCCCACCACGTCACCGGCATCCTGATGCAGGCCCGCATGGCACAGATGATCCGGACCAGCGATCCGGAGCAACTGGAGACGCTCCTGGAGGGCGTCGTGCACGGCGCCACGGAAGCGCTCGCCTCCATGCGCCGCACCGTCGGGTTCCTGCGGGACAGCCTGGAGGAGACGGCCGAGGGAAAGGCGGCCAACGATCGCCGCGTCGGCACTCTCGCGTCCCTGCCGGAACTCGTCGAGGGCTTCGGCGGCCCGATAGGCCCGCACGCGGTGTTCCACCGCGACGAGTCGGTTCCCGACGACCTTCCCTACGACGTCCAGGTCGCCGCCTACCGCGTCGTACAGGAGGCCCTCACCAACATCCGCCGCCACGCCGCCGACGCCACGGAAGTCGCCGTCCACCTCGCCCACGACGGCCAGCGCCTGGAGGTGACCGTGCTCGACAACGGCAAGGGCGGCACGGCGCTGCCGGCCGCGGCCCGCGGCGGCGGCTTCGGCCTGGTCGGCCTCACCGAACGCGTCACCGCGCTCGGCGGCGAACTGCGCACCGGTCCACGCCCCGACCGAGGCTGGCAGGTCACCGCCGTACTCCCTGCCCCAGCGGGCGACCCAGCGCGTGAGGCCGACGCCGACATCGGCGCCGGCCCGGCCGGTGTCCGCATTGCTTACAGCTGATCGAAGGTTCTGTGTCAGACGACGCCTGGCCGACGCCGGGCGTCCTTGCGGCCGATGACGAACCAGCACAGGGAGCCGAGGAAGGGGGCCGCGAAGGCGAAAGCGATCCAGACCAGCTTCATCCCCCCGGTAAGGCGGGACCTGAGGATGCTGACCAGTGCGCTGATGAACAGCACGATGGCGGCAAAGCCACAGAGAATCAACGCAAGCGTTACCGCCGCGCCGGCCACTTCTTCGCTGGTGGCGGCGAGGGTTATGTGGTGTACGAGTTGCGTCTGCATCATGCGTTCCTCTCAAGGCGGGGATGATCGGGTCTCACCGATCAGATGCAGCGATATTGGCCGCTGTGGGAGGCCGACGGCGTCCTACTTTCGATCTTGCTGAGGTAATCCAGAAGTGGTACGCAGATGGCCTGCTGCCCCATGAGAAGCGCTCACACGTCACCGAGGTGCGCCTTGGAGGAGATCACAAGCGGAACCCGCTGTTTTGCAGAGCAGCGGATCGGTCTGTCCCTGGGCCCTCGGAAGCCGGGTATCACTGCTGTTGGCGATCCCCCATCAGTGAACCCGCCCGGCTTTCACAAAGTCCGGGCGTGTTCACCGTTGGTGCAGGCGTCGGCGGGTTCTGTGGTCTGGTCGGCGAGACAGGGGGCGGCTCTCTCTTCTATGCACGCCGCGCGGTCACGGTCTATGCACGCCGCGCGGTCACGGCCTTGAGCTCGTCGAGCGATTCCCGCATCACCTGGAGCATCTCGCGTTCCTCGGAGGCCGAGAGCCAGAGCTGGAAGCCGACCTTGAAGACCGCGATCCCCGCCTCGGCGGCCAGGGTCGCGGACGGCTCGGCGACGCCGCGTCGGCGCAGGGCATCGGCGATCGCGGCCGACATCGAGGCGTACTTGGTCAGTTCACGCTCTTGGAGTTCCGCGTTCGCCGCGATGACCGCCTGGCGCTGCCGGTACTCGCGGGGGTCGGCGAACGACTGGGCGACCGCCTCAAGTCCCGCCGCTACGGCGTCGATCGGCGCCATGGACTGCGGTGCCTCGGCCACCGCGGTCACGAACTGCTCTTGCAGCGCCCCGGATTTGCCGAACATCACCTCGCACTTGTCGGCGTAGTGCCGGAAGTAGGTCCGCTCGGTGAGGCCTGCCCGCTTGGCGATCTCCGCCACCGTGGTCTGTTCGTAGCCGCGCTCACTGAACAGCTCCAACGCCGCTTGCGCCAGGCGACCGCATGCGTTCGGCTCCCATCTGCCCATGCCCGGATCCTACGTGATGACAGTGACTGACATCAGGTGTTAGGGTCCGATGACAGTGACTGACATCAATGGGTCGGGGGCCTCCCCATGCGCATCTTCGTGACCGGTGTGTCCGGCTGGATCGGCTCCGCCGTCGTGCCCGACCGCAACGGCGCAGGGCACCAGGTCCTCGGGCTCGTCCGCTCCGACGCCACCGCCGACGCCGGGGCGGAAGCGGTCCGCGGCACGTCGACGATCTCGACGTCCTGGGCGGCACCGCCGCCCCTCCGGACGGGGTGATCCATCTCGCCTTCAAGGACGACATGGCCTTCGCCGGCAAACTCCAAGGCACTGTCGAGGCCGACCGCCGCGCCGTCGACACCTTCGGCGACGCGCTCGCCGGTACCGGCCGCCCCTCGTCATCGCCTCCCACCTCCTCGGCCTCGCGCCCGGGCGGGTGGCGACCGAGCCGAGGTCGAAAACCCTGACCCGCGAACTGCCGGACTGGCACCCGACCCACCCCGGCCTCCTCGAAGACCTCGACCAGGGCCTTAACTTCCGCACCTCCGCCACCACGGCCTGACCGCCGCGAAGACGCCACCTGCGCGACCGTGCCTCCACCCCGACGAACTCCCGGCACCGCGCACGGTCGTCAGCCGGACCGCCGAGTCCGCACGGTTGCGGGCCCGCCGCTTCATCACCTCACCAGCACCTGCACCTGCACACCGATGATGACGAGCGCATCGCTCACCAAGACGAGGGAGAACACATGCGCGTCGGAGTAGCCATGCCCCAGTTCGCGCCGACAGAGAACCTCAAGAACGTCGCTGACCGCGCCGCCGAACTGGGCCGGGAAGCCGAACAACTGGGGATCGACGCCGTCTGGTTCAACCAGCCGGCCACGCATGATGCCATCGTGCTGGCGGCCGTCGTGGGCCGCGAGGTCCCCCGCATCTCCGTGGGCACCGCCGTCGTACCCATGCATCCACGGCACCCGCAGATCCTCGCATCCGCGGCCAAGACAGCCCAGGCGGCCACTCACGGCCGCTTCCAACTCGGCATCGGCCTCGGCGCGCAGGACCTGCTCACACACGCCTACGGCCTGCCCTACCCGCCGCCGATCGCTCACCTGCGCGAGTACCTCAGCGCCCTGCGGCCACTGCTCGCCGGTGAAGTCACCCCCTACGAGGGCAGCACCCTGACATCGCGCCCGGTCGGACCCACCAAGGTGCTCGGCGCCGAACCGGAGGTCCCGCTCATCGTGGGCGCCATGGGGGCCCAGGCCCTGCGCGTGGCAGGCGAGTTGGCAGACGGAACGATGCCCTTCCTGGCCGGACCCCGGACCCTGGAGGAACACATCGTTCCCCGGATAACCGAAGCAGCCACGCGTGCCGGCCGCCCCGCTCCACGAGTGATCGCCTCGGTCCCCGTCATCGTGACCGACGACATCGATCAGGCCAGGGCCGCGGCCACCGCCCATCTGGCGTTCTACGACTCGATCCCGTCCTACCGCCGCGTCCGCGACATGGAGGGTGCACACGGCGCCGCCGACCTGGCACTGATCGGCGACGAGGCGACCGTCGCAGCCGGACTGCGCCGCTACATGGAAGCCGGCGCCACCGAGATCACCGTCGCCTACACCGACATCGCCCGTGAAGAAGACCGCCGCCGCACCTGGCGACTCGCCGGCGAGCTGACGCGCTCAGCCTGACCTCGGCAGCGGCAGGCGACCCGTTGCACCCTTCGTGGCCCGGGTCGCATACGGACGGCAGGTGTACCAAGCGATCGCCGCCCGACAGCCTGGCCAGCCGCGGGAGACCGAGCGCCTGTACGCCTACGACCCACGGTTCGGCGGCCCCGGCGACCCGGCGACCCGGCACCCGCACAACCTTGGACTCGCCCCACTCGCTGTCTCAACTCACTTACCCGCTCGTTCTGGTGCGGCAGTGGTGCGGAGCTGCGGCGACCAGGAGGTGATCATCTGGGTACCTGCCATTCATTGAGGCGGATTTGCCCTGGCGGTTGTGGTCCGCCAGATCACCTCACCGACGACAGTGGCGCCCAGGGCGGGCGGCTGCATGTGGTGAGGCATGGCGGTGATCTCGGCAAGCCCGGCTGCATTCGGCACGCCATCGAGCTTCCTGGACGCCGGGCGGGTGGTCGAACAGGGCAGCCATGAGGAGTTGCTGCGGCGCGCCGGCCGGTACCCCGCGTACTGGGACCTGTCCTGGGCCGGGCGGCGCGGGACTGAGACGGTTCCTTCCTGCGCGGACGCGCGGTGCGCTTTCAGGAGGGCTACCCTGCGGCGGTCTACGCGGCCTGTGAGCCATCCATCCCCAGGAGGGGGGTGCAGGTTCAGCCGGCGGCGGACAACATCGCGCCCAGCAGCGCGGGTGCGACGATCAGCCCCGATGCGCGGGCCACGGTCGTGTTTCCGAGCTTCTCGGGCATCCGGCGCACCGCGAAGGCCGCGACGAGGGCGAGCGGAAAGACCACCAGGGCGGCCTCGTCGAGGCCGACACCGTGACCGGACAAGCGTCCGACACCGGTCATCGCCGCCACTCCGACGAGCAGCGCGAGCAGCACCGACCCCGCTCCGAACCACCGGCCCTCGAGGTTCTCGACGACTTTGCCGAAGCCTGCTCCGGAGAGCTTCATCCGCACCGAACTCATCAAGGCCGCGCCCAGGACGCCGAACCCGGCGACGAGGAAGGTCCACTGGAGGGTCGAAGCAACGGTCTGCATGGCGCGTCTCCTTTCCTCAGGGCTGGTGCTGTTTGATCAACAGTTGGTCAGATGCTTGTCGCGCCGCATGAGTGAACCGTGGGTCAGACGGTCGCAGTGATCGGCCCGACATCTGGATCTTGTGGTGAACATGCCTCTCCGGCAATGGCTTTGAGGAAGACCTGAGCAAGGGGAGGCAGGGGGCAGGAGAGCTCGCTCGGCTCCCTCGGCACGGTCAGGCTGCGGTTGGTGACCTACCGTTCTGCCGGGATCTGCGATCCGTCGATGAGCCCTTCCGTCAGGAACGGTGAGAACGTCCCGTAGGGGCCCCTGGCCAACCTCGCATGAGCCGTTGGGTTCTCCGGGAACCTTGATGCAGAGGAGGTAGTCGGCGCCGCCGACTGACCTGCACGGGAGCGCTGCTGGCGTCTGACCATTCGCCGAGCCTCTACCCCGTGTTCCCCATGGCTCCCCACACGATCTGGCACGCGTCTGGCACGGGCGTGGCTGTTTGGTCTGCGCCTATCGCGCGCCACCGACTAGTCCGCAACCAACTCGACTCCTGACCAGCAGCTTGGATCGTCGCCCCATGGCATCCTGCGGCCCCGGAGCCGTCAGACGCCCTGAGTCTCCGCACCGAGCCTCTGTCATCCTCACCCCAGGTGCGAAGGGATCGGCAGGAACACCCCGGATCGCTGATGGTGCGGTAGTGGTGGCTGTCGCCGGATCCGTGGGGCGTTCAGGTGGGGGCGACGCCCGTTTTCGAGGCCGGGGTCAAATCTCCAGGCCGAACTCGCGCCGCCGGTCGGAGATGGTGGTGAGGAAGCCCTGCGACGCGGCCAGGGAGTCCGCGCGAAGGGCTTCCTCCAGCGTCGTCCACCGGACCTCGTGGATCTCCTCCTCCTGTACTTCGGGACGCGCGGGAAAGGCTCCGACGCAGACCCATGCGTGGATCTTCCCGGGCCCTTCGTCCCTGGGGAGGCACCCGATCGAGATCATCTCCCCCGCGTCCAAATCAATGCCCAGCTCTTCACGCACCTCGCGGCGAGCGGTGTCCAAGGGCGTGTCGTCCCAGGACTCCATCTGGCCCCCGACGGGATGCCAGTACCTGGGATAGCGGCGAGTCCGCGCGAGCAGGATCCTTCCCGAGTCGATCAGGAAGACAAAAGACGTCCACTGGTTGGATCCATTGATCCGTTGCTCGTACGCGTGGTCAACCACAGAGAGCGGAACACCGGGATCTGTGATCGCGGCTCGTTCGTTGACCACGGCACTGCCTTTGGAGGGGCCGAGCACCCTTGAGTCGTTGCTGGCCACGTGCTCGGTGGCGACCAGGGTCACGGACCAGGAATCCCATACGGCTTCATGCGGGCCTGTCGTGGTGTGGAACCTCCCGGCAGGAATGTGGAGCGGGCTCTCCTGCGGTGTGGCGTCCCATTCCGACACCATGCGGACACTCGTGGACCTTCCTTCCGGCGAGAGAACGCTTACTCCGGTTCCGGGCGAGCTTTCGACGGTGAACGAGTCGTACCAGACAGCCGTCGCGCCGTCATCCACGTCGTACATCGCGTGCCGGACACAGCCCACGACGGAACGTGTCAGCAGATCCCAGCCGTGGCTGTGCACGATGAAGGGGTCGGAGTCTGTTCTCCGTTTTCCGGCGGGCGGCCACAGATGCACGCGGATGCCCCACTCCGGGAACGTGTCCAAAGGCAGGCGGAACACGAGGAATCCGTACGGGTGCAGGTAGGAGGGTGCGTCGTCTAAGTACGTCCGTAGGTTCGGCCACCCTTGACGGGTCATCCACGAGCTGATCGCCTCACGCGCTGGCATAGGGGTTCACCGGCCTTCGGTACGCGTCCAGCGTCAGGTTCAAGAGTTCGTCGTCCGCCCCTTGGAGTATGTCTAGCAGGGAGAGGACTTCTCTAACGTCCGCGACGGAACCAGGATCCAGCTCGGTGGCGGACCGGGGGAGGGGCAGCTCCGTGCTCTGCCGGTTGCTCAACCGCATGTCCTCTTTGGTCGAGTCGTAGAAGGATGAACCGACCGGATATTTCAACGCGGCAGTGCCGGCCTTCTCGCGGGTCACGATCACGCAGGTATCGGACAGGTCGATCGTGAACGGTGAAACGGTGGACGCCAGGTACACCCGGCAGTTGAGCCGGGAGAACTGGTAACTCAAGAGCTGGAGCCTGATGATGGTCGCGGCGATCTCCGCCTGCGCGCGCCGCCGGGTCCAGTAGTCCCGGCGGTCAGGGTTCGCGTTCCTCCGGTACTCGGTGAAGAAGTCCATGAGTTCCACGTTGTCCGGATCGAGCACCTGCACGTTCACCGAGAGATAGTGCCCCTGTCTCTCTGCGCGCTGGAGAAGGGTCGGTAGGACCGTCGATCTGAAATACCGAGCCGTATGACCTCGGTAGTCCCAGGAGTTGGTGGCGTCTGCTGCCTTGGTCAGCTCCGCGGCGATCGATCCGGGGGCGGTGACCTGAACCTCCATCGGTTCCTGCCGCTTCAGGCCGTAGAAGAACACCACGAGCAGGGAGACGCACAAGGCGGCCACCGCGGCTCCGGTGAGCGAGTCGACGATCGAGATGATCGTGTCGCTGAGACCCACCTTGGTCGCCCCGCCGAGGTGCGGCAACGCGAACAGCCTGATGACGATCAGCAGGGCAGCGGCCAGACCGAGGGAGGAGAGGTACAGCTTCGTGTTCACGCCCGCCGGGCTGTCACTTCTCCCGGTGTCATCCATGGGCCATCCCCCGATCGTTCGACCGCCAAGCCGACCCTCGCACCTCGTGGATTCAGCGAATTCAAGAGTAGCCGCGGGTGGTCCATCAAGAGGCCGTGAACGCCGCTGACACCGCCGAGATGCTGATGGCTTGGGCTGGTGTGCCACTCACCTGTGCTGATAGTCCGTAGGCGTCCGTGCTCGTCTGCCGCCGCACGCCGGCGTCGTCGAGCCTCGGAAGGGAGCCACCAGCAATGAGTGGTCCGCTGAGGGTGATCGGGAGGGGGCCAAGTCGAGATCGCTGGAGTCGGGGCCATGATCCGGGGCGGTGGGGAGTGGCCCCAGGCCCCTCAGGTGAGGACGCTGAATGGACGTAGTGGCACGCGTGTGGCACGGAGCCTGAAACGGCGAAGGGCCAGCCTGGGAGGAAACCCCTGAGCTGGGCCCTTCTACGTGTGCCCCCGGCAGGGTTCGAACCTGCGACACCCGCTTTAGGAGTTCGATCCCAAGTGGTGGGTTGGTCGACTCAGAAGGAGAAATCTCTGTGCGTGTGATCCGCATTGACGCCTCGACCGCCACGATCCTACTCACCGATGGTGCGCGCCGGACAGTCGTCCGAGAAGGCCGCGCTGATCTATCAGCACTCCGACGAGGAGCGACAGGAAGAGGCCGCCGCCGGTCTCGACGCCACGGTCCAGAAGGCTCGGGAGCAGGCTGCCCGGAAGGCCGCCGAGAAGCGTTCTGGCACGGATCTGGCACGCGGTGAGTGATCACAGCGGACAGCAAAAGGGCCCAGGTCTCTGACCTGGGCCTTCTTCGTGGAGCGGGTGACGAGAATCGAACTCGCGCTCTCAGCTTGGGAAGCTGATGTTCTACCATTAAACTACACCCGCGTAAGACGCCGACCGGAGTCGGTGTCGAATGCTCGCTCACTCTACCTCATGCCAGGCCTCCGGCGTTCGCGTCGCGGGGCCTGAGGGCGTTTCAGGGGTGGGATGCGGCTGCGGGGGAACGGAGTTGGGGCGTACCGTGTCGGGCGTGAGAGGGTCCGGGCGGGATCGGAGTGCCGCCTGGAGGGGCGTCCCTTTGATCCCGTACTGTGGCTTTTGTCGTCAGGCGAGCAGTAGCCAGACGCGGCTCTGGGGAAGGGACTCTGGGACTTGATGGAGCGCACCGTCGTCCGTTGTGCCGATGGGCACGTGTTCAGCACCGCTTCGTTCCCGATGCAGCAGGCCGAGCGGCTCGGCCCCGGGCGGCTGCTTCGGTGCCCGCGATGTGCGCGGCTCCGGAGCGTGGTGCCCGTCAGCTATCAGAAGCGGTAGCGGTAGCGGTATCGGCAGCGGGCCGTAGCTTGCAGTAGCCGGACGGTGTGGTCACGCAGGGGCCGGCGGAGGCAGCCGCGGTGGGTGTCGGCGCAGGGCTGTGCGGCCGTGCCGTAGCGGATGAGCAGTAGGGCAACAGGGGCAAGGCGCGCGGAGACGTCCGGTTGTGGTCGCTCCGTGCGCCTTGCGTATCCTCGGGGCGTGCTTCTCTCAGACAAAGACATCCGGGCCGAGATCGATGCAGGGCGGGTGCGGATCGACCCGTACGACGAATCGATGGTGCAGCCGTCGAGCATCGATGTGCGCCTCGACCGCTACTTCCGGGTGTTCGAGAATCACCGGTACCCCCACATCGACCCCGCCATCGAGCAGGCCGACCTGACCCGGCTCGTCGAGCCGGAGGGCGACGAGCCGTTCATCCTGCACCCGGGCGAGTTCGTCCTCGCCAGCACGTACGAGGTCATCACCCTGCCCGACGATCTCGCCTCCCGGCTGGAGGGCAAGAGCTCACTGGGGCGCCTGGGGCTGGTGACGCACTCCACCGCCGGGTTCATCGACCCCGGCTTCAGCGGCCACGTGACCCTGGAGCTGTCCAACCTCGCCACCCTGCCCATCAAGCTCTGGCCGGGCATGAAGATCGGGCAGCTGTGCATGTTCAAGCTCAGCTCGCCCGCCGACTTCCCCTACGGCAGCGAGCGGTACGGGTCCCGGTACCAGGGGCAGCGCGGGCCGACCGCCTCCCGGTCCTTCCTCAACTTCCATCGGACCCAGGTGTGAGCGACAGCGGCATGACTGACGTACGGGAGAACCTGACCTACGAGAAGTTCGGCGTCGCCGTGCGCGAGCTCGCGCAGACCATCGCCGACGACGGCTACGAGCCCGACATAGTCCTCAGCATCGCCCGCGGCGGTGTCTTCGTGGCCGGCGGGCTCGCCTACGCCCTCGACTGCAAGAACATCCACCTGGTGAACGTCGAGTTCTACACCGGCGTGGGGACGACCCTCGAGATGCCCGTCATGCTCGCGCCCGTGCCCAACGTGATCGACTTCTCGCGGAAGAAGGTGCTGATCACCGACGACGTCGCCGACACCGGCAAGACGCTCAAGCTGGTGCGCGACTTCTGTCTCGACACCGTCGCCGAGGTGCGCAGTGCCGTCGTCTACGAAAAGTCCCAGTCGCTCGTGAAGTGCGAGTACGTGTGGAAGCGCACCGACGACTGGATCAACTTCCCGTGGAGTGTTGAACCGCCCGTCGTACGGCGGGCCGGGCAGGTGCTCGACGCCTGACCGGCGGACTCTTGGACAGAGACACAGACACAGAGACACAGACACGTAGACACAGAGAGGGGCTTCCCTTGGGGAGCCCCTCTCTCGTGCGTGACGGATCAGACCGTGCCCAGCTTCACGATCGACAGCAGCGCGATCAGCTGGATCGCCGACGCGCCCAGCGCCTTCGGCCAGGGCAGGTCGTGGGAGCGGCTGACCATGAGGGTCAGCAGCGCGCCGCCCGCGATCCAGGTGGCCCAGCCCAGGAGCTGCACGAACGTGGCGTCGCCGCCTGCGAACATCGCGAAGACCAGCCGGGGTGCGTCCGTGAGGGACATGATCAGCATGGACAGGCCCACCGTGGGCTGCCAGGCGCCGTCGCCGCCGAGCTGACGGGCGAGCGTGTGGGTGACCACGCCCAGGACGAACGCGCTCAGCACCATGGCGACCGCCGTCGTCAGGACGATCGGCACCGCGTTGGACAGTGTGGCGTTTATCGCATCCTCGCGGGCGCCGTCGAAACCGAAGACGGCGAGCAGGCCGTAGAGGAACGTGACGACGAGGGCCGGGCCCCACATCGAGTAGTCCCGCATCTGGAGGAACGTCTGGTTGGGGGCGAGCACAATGCCCCGGAGCAGCTGCTTCCAGTGCAGACGCGGGCCGACCGGGCCGGGCGCCGGGGCCGCCGAGCCGGCGCGGTAGGTGTCACCCTGCGTGTAGGGGTCCTCGCCGACCGAGAAGGCCTGGGTGTGGCCCGGGTTGTTCGCCGCGTACGGGTCGTGCGGACCCTGCGGGCCGGGTGGGTACGCGCCGTCGCCGAAGTACTCCGGCTCGCCCTGCCCGCCGTAGCCGCCGCCGTGCCCGGCGTTCGGCTGCGGCCAGGTGGGGCCGCCGCCGTTGCCGTACGGCTGCTGCTGCGGGTACGGCTGAGGCGCCGGCGGGGAGCCGTACGGCGGTCCCTGCGGCGTCTGCTGCCCGTACGGAGGGTTGTGCGGTCGCGTCTGAGGAGCGCCGTTGTTCCGGCCGCGTCCGATCCTGAATCCAGCCACGTCTTCGAACGTACCTGGTCCCCGGCGGTGGCGTGCCGGGCCCGGGCTTGTGGGCCGGGCTTTGCGGCCGAGCTGTGACATCCCTTAAGGGGAAGGGGCTTTGGGTGTCCGTGGGGTGTCAGGGTTCGGCCGTACGGGCCATGTGCGGGGCGGGTGCGGAGGGGCCGGCCCTTGGCGCACCCGCCCGGGCCGGTCTCTCGAACCCGCCTCGGGCCGGTCTCTCGAAGCCGGCGCGGGCCGGTCTCTCGAAGCCGGTCAGTCCGCGAAGCCGCCGCCCAGCTCCGGCAGGGCGATCGCGCCGGTCTTCGTCGGGACCGTGCTCGTGCCGCGCATGAGCAGCGCGCCGCCCGCCGCGCCCACGGCCAGGTCCGCCTTGCCGTCGGCGGTCAGGTCGCGCAGGCGGAGGGTGTAGCCGAAGGCGGCGTGGGAGTCGGCCGCGCCGAGCACCGTCTGGGCGATCCACGACGAGCGTGCGCCGCTGAGGCCGCCGGAGCCGCCGCGGAAGACGTGGACGCCGCCCTGGTCCTCCTTGCCGTCGACGTCCTCGTGCGGGACGCCCACCGCGAGGTCCGCGTAGCCGTCGCCGTTGGTGTCCGCGGCCGAGATCGCGTAACCGAAGTTGTCGTCGGTCTCGGGGCTGCCGGAGACGCCCGAGGTGGCCTGGGTGAAGGTGACCGATGTGCCCGGGCCCGACGACGTGCCGCGCCAGACCGTGACGGCGCCCTTGCCGTTGTCCTTGTCCGGCACGCCGAGGGCGATGTCGCCGTAGCCGTTCTTGTCGAAGTCGCCGATCACCGGGCTCGGGTAGAGGCCCTGCTGACGGTCGCTGAGGGTCTTGGAGGCGCCAGAGGAGAGGCCGGAGGAGGTGCCCTTCAGGTACCAGGCGCGCTCGCGGATCTGACTGCCGTTGATCTCCGTGCCGATCACGACCAGGTCGGTCTTGCCGTCGCCGTCGACCTTGCCGGCGGCGAGGGCGGAGGAGTACCAGCCCGCCGACCCCTTGTCGATCTTGCTGACCTTGCCGGTGGTGCCCGACCTGGTGAAGGGGCCGCGGAACAGCCATGCCTCCTCGCCGCCGATCACAGCCAGGTCGGGGGAGCCGTCGCCGGTGAAGTCGCCGGTCGCCAGGTCACGGCCGAAGTGGCCGCCCGCGCCGCCCACGGGGGAGATGTTGGTGCCGCCGGACAGGCCGGACTTCGAGCCCCACAGGACGGTGACGGTGCCGCGGTAGTCGTCGCTGCCCACGTGCTCGGTGGGGTTGCCGACGACGAGGTCCGCGTAACCGTCCTTGTCGAGGTCCGCGCTCGCGAGGGATGCGCCGAACTGGTCGTCCTCCTCGCCCGCCCCGGGGACGCCCGCGCTGTCCTGGTGGAGGTACTTGGGGTGGGCGGTGTCGAGGCCGGTGGCGGTGCCGTACACGACCGTGATCGTGCCGCCCTCGCGGTCCACGTCGTTGTAGCCGCCGTAGGCGAGGTCGCGGCGGCCGTCGCCGTTGAAGTCGTCGTAGTGCTTGGCCGGCGCCGCGGTGGCGGGGCCGGCGAGGAGGACGGGGGTGACGCCGGTCGCCAGCAGGGCGGCGACCAGGGCGGTCGAGGTGGATCTGCGCATGGGGATCTCCTGGTGCGTCGTTTCTGGGTCGGCGGCTGGTGCGTGGGCTGGGTCGGCGGCTGGTGCGGCGGCTGGGTCGTCGACTGCTTCGTCGGTCGATGAGGCCGGTGCCGAAGGTGCGGATGCCGGCTCGGAAGGGGCGGGTGCCCGGTCGGAAGGGGCTTGCGTGGGTCAGGAGTTGAGCGCGGTGCCATAGCCAGGGGTGCCGGACGTCGAGATGCCCGTGGTGCCCGGGCCGAAGCTCGTCGAGCCGGACGTGGTCGGGCCGGTCGCGGTCGCGCGCAGGGACCAGACGGCGCCGTCGCCGGAGTTCTCGCCCGGTGCGGAGACGGACAGGTCGGCGCGGCGGTCGCCGGTGTGGTCGGTGAGCGTGACGCGCTCCCCGAACCGGTCGCCCGTCTCGGAGGCACCCGGCACACCGGCGGTGTTCTGGGTGTACGAGAGGGCGCCCTTGGTGGTCAGCCCGGACGCCGAGCCGTACAGCACGGTGACGGCACCGGCGGAGCCGTTCTCGCCCGGGGTGCCGATGGCCAGGTCGGCGTACCGGTCGCCGTTGATGTCGCCGAGCGAGACGCCGCTGCCGAAGCGGTCGCCCTTCTCGGCGGCGCCGGGCACACCGGCGGTGTCCTGGGTGAGGACGAGCGGGGCGCGGCCGCTGTCCGGGCCGTCGGGTCCGCCGTAGACGACGGTGACCTTGCCGCCGAGGGCGCCCCCGGGGTCGGCGGAGGCCTCCCGGTCGTTCCCCACGGCGATGTCGGCGTGGCCGTCGCCGTCGATGTCGCCTACGGCGGAGACGAACCCGGCGGGCAGCTTCTGCAACCAGTCGGTGTAGTTGCCGATCTTCATGTCGGCGAGGGCGGTGGCGGCGGCGCCGTCGTGCGCGGTACGGCCGTGCAGGACCACGCGGGGGCGGCCGTCGCCGGTGACGTCACCGGAGGAGAGGTGGGTGACGCCGTTCGAGGACGACCACCAGTCGTTGCGCGAGCCCGAGCCGCCGTTGGACCCGCCGGTCCTGGTGAGCGGGCCGTTCACGAGGGAGAGGGTGATCGGGCCGGTGGAGCCGACCGCGACGTCGATGTCGCCGTCGCCGTCGAAGTCGCCCGCGGCCAGGGTCCTGCCGTAGCGGTCGTAGTCGGTGCTGAAGAAGCTGAACAGCGAGCGGGCCCCTGACAGTCCGGACGCCGAGCCCCAGACGATGGTGACCGTGCCGTCGTTGCTGTCGCTGCCGTCCTCGCCCGGGGTGCCGACCAGCAGGTCGGCGTAGCCGTCGGTGTTCAGGTCGGCTGAGGCGAGCGCGGAGCCGAAGGCGTCGTCGGCCTCGGCGGCGCCGGGCATGCCGGCGGTGTTCTGCGTCAGCAGGGTGCGTGTGGAGGTCTTCGGGCCGCTGGTGCTGCCGTAGACCACCGACACGGCGCCGGCCCGCGCCTGCCCGGCGACCGTGGCGCCCGGCGCGCCGATCGCGAGGTCGGTGCGGCCGTCGCCGTTGAAGTCGTAGGGGGCGGCGGCGGTCGGCGCGGCGTGCGCGGCCGGGGCGGGGAGGGCGAGGGAGGCCGCTCCCAGGGAGAGGGAGAGGGAGAGGGCCAGCGGGGTCAGGGCGGCGGTGGTGATGTGGGGGCGGGGGCGCATGGGTGTGGGTGCCTCTGAGGGGAGTCGGAGGGGGCGGAGGGTTCGGAGGGTTCGGAGGGGCCTTGGTACGTCGTGTTGGGTCGCTGGGCCGGGGGCGTGTCGTGTCACCGGGCCACCCTCGATCCGTCTCACTGGGCCACCGTCGAGCCGAGGTGGACGCCGCCCTTGAGGGAGACGGCGGCGGCCGTGATGCCCTGCGCGCCGGTCGTGGTCAGGCCGCTGGCGGAACCGCGCAGGGTCCACAGTCCGCCGGTGTTGTTCTCGCCCTGGACGCCGATGACCAGGTCGGCCTTGCCGTCCTTGGTGACGTCGGTCAGGCCGACCGTGGAACCGAAACGGTCCCCGGACTCGGCGGAGCCGGGCACCCCGGCGGTGTTCTGGGTGTACGACTTCACGCCGCTGCCGGTCTTCAGGCCCGAGGCGGAGCCGAGCAGCACGGTCACTGAGCCCGCGTCCCGCGCCGCGTCGATGTCCTCGCCCTGGGCGGAGACGACGACGTCGGCGTATCCGTCGCCGTTGATGTCGCCGGTGCTCACCGCGCCGCCGAAGCCGTCGTCGGACTCGGCCGCGCCGGGCACGCCCGGGGTGTCCTGGTGGACGACGGTCGGCTGCTGCGCCGGGTCGGGGCCGTTGGGGCCGCCGTACCAGACGGTGATCTGGCCGCCCTTGTGACCGCCGGGCTTGAGGTCGTACGGGTCGGTGGGGTCGCCGAGGACGAGGTCGCCGTAGCCGTCGCGGTTGATGTCGCCGATGGAACCGGGGTAGCCGTCGGCGTTCGGCAGCTCGATCATCTTGTACGTCATTCCGGTCCAGCGGAAGTAGTCGATCTCGCCGCCGGTGTCGCCGTCCACGTTGAAGGGGTACACGCGCTCGGCGGCGCCGTCGCCGGTGAGGTCGCCCGCGAACACCTCGAACGTGGTGCCGACCTCGCCGACGCGGAGGTTGCTCACCGGGCCCGCGGTGCGCGTGAAGGGGCCGTTGTAGATGCGGGTGTGGGTCTGGCCGGTGAGCGTGACGTCGGTGTCGCCGTCGCCGTCGAAGTCGCCGGTGGCGATGCCCCGGGAGAAGTTGCCGTACTCGGAGAGTGTGGAGGGCTGCGGCAGGCCCTTGCCGCTGGTCAGGCCGGACTTGCTGCCCCACAGGACGGTGCCGGAGCCGACGCCGTCCCGGTCGCCGATGCTCTCGTTGCTCGCGCCGACGACGAGGTCGGAGTAGCCGTCGCGGTCCAGGTCGCCGGAGGCCAGCGCGGAGCCGAACAGGTCGCCCGCCTCGGCGGTGCCGGGCACGCCCGCGGAGTTCTGCGTGATGACGGCCCTGCGGGCGGCGGTGACACCGGACGCCGAGCCGTACAGCACGACGACGGCACCGGCGCAGGAGGCCGAGCCGACATCGGCGCATGCGGCGCCGGCCGCGATGTCCCGGTACCCGTCGCCGTTGAAGTCCCCGGCGAGACCGGAGGGGGCGGCGGTGGCGGGGGTGGTGATGGTCAGCAGGCCGGTGGTGAGCGTGGCGGCCAGCAGGAGGGTGCGGGTACGCAAGGCGGAACTCCGGGATGGGGAGGGGTGGGGGTGGGGCGGGGTGGGGCGGTGCCGGGCCGGGCTTGGCGGGAGCCGGGCCTGGGGGTTCGCGTGACGGGTGGTGGGCGGGTGGTGCCGCGAGGGGCTTTGCTCGGGGGGCGCCGGTGTGAGACGAACCGGTCGGCCAGGGAGCCCCGTACGGCTCAGCCGCCGAGGTTCGGGTAGCCCGTCGTGGAGACGCCCGAGGTGCTGGGGGAGACGGACGGCAGGTAGGGGACCGCGCCGTTGCCGTCGTTCTCGAACGAGCCGACCACCATGTCGCCGATGCCGTCGCCGTTGAAGTCGGCCCGCGGGGCGTGCGTGCCGTCCGCGGCCGTGGCCGTACCGGCCGTCGCCGAGAGCAGCGTGCCGGTCAGCGTGGCCGCGGCGGCGGTCGTCAGGGCGAGCCGCACGCGGGGGCGCCGGGACGGGAGTGCGGGTACGGGCCGACGCCCGGCGTGGTGCTCGTGCTGCTGCATGCGGGGTCTCCTGCTGCATGCGGGGATGTCTGGCGGACATCCACAGTCGGTGAAGGGCCGGACTGTCCGTGTTCGCGGGGAGTTGTCTTGGCGTTCACGGCTGTTCGGCGATCAAGAGACCTGTGGCGGGGCGTAAGGGTTGTACGTGAGTTCGGTTGATTTCCGTGGTCCGGGGACGACGGTGTGTCGTGGCGCGGGGATCGCGCCTAACGGCGCGTGTCCGGCGGGGCGTGGCCCCGCCGGACACAGTTGTTCCCGGTCGTCAGAACAGGTGGGGTGCCAGGCCCGCCGTCGCGCCCCCGATGACGGGCACGAGCAGCACCGGCCAGCCGCGTGCGCTGCGCAGCGGCGACTCCTCCTGGCGGATGATCAGCGCCAGGGCCATGCCGGCCATGGCCGGCAGAGCGATCCCGAGGATGGCCAACACGAGCAGGTTAGGCACCTCGGCTGGATGAGGCCGAGGCGGGGGCGATCGGCCCCGGCGACCCGGGCCCGGGTGCGGACGACCGCGAGCATCCAGATGATGCCCGCGACGACCAGCAGGGTTTCGCAGGCGAAGACGATGTTCGCTGCCGGCATGTCGATGCCTCCGATCGTGACTAGCGGCAGGCTGCCTTGACGCCCTCGAGTCCCAGGAGCTGGGCGCCGACCCACTGGAGGTCGTCGGCGAGCGTGCGTCCCTTACCTTGCGGATGGCCTTGATCGCGCTCACGATCCGCTTGACCCCCACGGTGCCGATGGCGACCGCGACGGCGCCCATGCACCCGAAGCTGGGCCAGCCGAAACGCTGACCGCGCGGCGGCTTGTGGCGCGTCTCCTGCTGCTTCAGGTGGGCGGCGGTGGCCGCGTCGCCCTGCTCCAGCACGTCCTCGGGTATGGACAGCATGGAGGTGAGCAGGGCTTCCCACTGGGCGTCGGCCGCCGCGTCGTCGTCCGCCGCATCGTCGGCCGCCTCGGCGGCGACGGAGACCGGAGCGGTGGTGCGAGGGGTGGCCTCGGCCGCGTGGGCGCCGGTGCTCGCGGTGAGGATCGCGCCCGCGGTGAGGGCGGAGACGAGCATGGCGGTGCCGCGCGTGAAGAGGGTTCGGTCGGTCGTGCTGTGACCATCTTCCCCGTGTGTCTCTGTGAAGATGCGCGCACGCGTGACCCCCCACCCTTGTGAGGCGGGGGGTCGTGGGCATGCGACTTGGTGCGGTCGAGAGCAACAGAAGCAGACCAAGATCGACCAGGCTGTGACGGAGGCCATGATTCCGCCCGCAACTTCCGCCAGTTGTACGGAAGTTACGCAGCGATAACCATTCGATCCCAGGCAGAGCGCCGATGGAACCTTCAATACTTAACCAGCGCTGGTGAAGGTGAGCCCTACCTCTTCGTGCGGCCCACCCCGAAACGGGCCAGTCGTTGTCGCGCAGGTCCGGGCGCATCGCAAGTCAGGTCCGGGACAGGGTCGGTGAGGGCGTGGGCACGGTGATGACCGCGAAGTCGAAACCCCTTGAGGTCCTGTGGGTCGCCCGCCGCGTAGTAGTCGTGCGGACCGGCTCGGCGTCGTACCCGCCTGTCGTCGTCCCGTACTGAAGGGTCGTACCCGCCTGTCGTCCCGTACTGAAGGGGGTGACGGAGTGGCGCTTTCCGGTTCTCTTTGTGCGGCTGGCGTCAGCCGGGGGGGGCGGGGGTCTCTCTGCCGGGAAACTCGCGCGCCGCCGTCAACGCCGTGCGGTAGAAAGGGCGTTCGGCCGTGAGGTACGGCCTTGATGGAGCCCTGTGGGGGGACCTTGTTCAGAACTCGGGCGGTTTCGGCCGCCATCGGTGTCGTGGCGCTGCTGGTGACCGGCGCTCCGGCGGCGAACGCCGCGGAGGCTCAGGTTCCGGATGTGCGGTACGCGCACAGCGCCACTGGCGATCTCGGCACCCTGGAGGTCGGCATCAGCTCCGACAGTGCCATCACGGGGATCACGGCCCATCTCGTCTCCGCGGCGACGCAGCAGGAAGTCGCCGTCGTCGAGTTCGACGCGTTCGACCTCGTCTCCGGCACCGCGGACAACGGCGTGTGGCGTACGAAGAAGCCGCTCGACCTTCCCGACCTCGGCAGCTACGACGTCCGCATCGAGGCCACCGACGCCGACGGCGACCGGGGCGTCGACAACTCCGCGGGCAGCCTGGCCTATTTCGTGGTCGCGGTGTTCGAGGACGTACGCCCCGACCGTACGGAGATCGACACCGACCACCGGCAGGTGCGTATCGACGGCACCCTCAAGGGACGCTGGCCGGCGACCCGCGAGCTGAAGCCGCTCGCGGACCACCGGGTGGACCTCGACGTCGACTACTGGACGGAGAACACCGTCCACACCGACGCGCAGGGCCACTTCTCCGGCACGGTCACGGTGAACGACGCGGTGCCCGTCCAGGCCGTCTACCGGCACGACAGCGCCAACCCGTACGTCGTCTACGGCGAGTCCGAGTCGACGCGGATCGACATCCGGCAGGTGGCCACGCGCTGGACCATCCAGACCCCGTCGGAGGCCCGGACGATCGACTACGGGGACGAGGTCAGCGTCACGGCGACCCTGGAGCGCGAGACCCCGCAGGGCTGGGTGCCCTTCGAGGGCCAGAGCGGCGGCGTCCTGTACGAGGCCTCGTCCGGCGGCCAGTGGGCCAGTGTCGGCTACTTCACCACCGGCGCCGACGGCAGGGCCACGACCTTCACCCACGTCCCGGGGGAGACCGGCACCTTCCGCGTGACCTCGCACAGCGACGACCCGTTCATCGCCGAGGCCTCCGCGAACAGCGCCGAGATCACCGTGCTGCGCGCCTCCGCCTTCACATCGTTCTCCGCCGCCCGCACCGAGGACGGCGGCGTGCGCGTCGAGGGCGCCATGGACTTCCCCGACGGCTGGACGCCCGCCGACATCCCGGTGCACATCCAGTACTCGCGCGACGGCAAGCGCTGGAGGGACCTGGTGACGGCGCAGGCCACCTGGTCCGGTGAGGGCCACGCCTTCTCGGCGGACATCGCGGACGGGCGCCGGGGTTACTACCGCGCGCAGTTCGACAAGACGGAGTCGTTCCGCGGGGCGACGTCGGAGGCGGTACGGGTAGGCCGCTGACGTCCATGGCCCCTGACGTCCATAGCCCCTGACGTCCATTGACGGCCCGCCCTTCCGGGCCGTCAATGGCAGTCGAAGCGCCAGTCCCACGGTCGGCCCGGGCACCGGCGGCAGTGGAAGAAGTACACGCCCCCGCAGTCGCCCAGCTGGATGTCGCCGGTGATGGTCGGCAGATGCTCCATGCGGTGGCCGCTCTCGCATTCGGGCCAGTTACTCCGCCGCGAACTCGTACTGCAACTCGTAGAGATGCCCGGCCTTCACCATCGAGGTCGCTTCGATCGGGCGCCCGTCGGCGGCGTAGACGACCCGGAGCGTGCACAGGACCGGCAGGCTGCCGGGAAGACGCAGGGCCTCGAACTGTTCCTGCGAGGGGACCCGGGCCGAGACCCGGTCCACGCAGCGATGGGGTGTGTGCCCCAGTTCCCTGAGCAGGGTCGCGGTGCCGCCCTTGATCCGGCGCCGCTCCATCAACGGCGTACTCCGGGCGATGTCCAACGGGTAGTAGGACCGCACGAGTTCCGCCGGCTCATCGTCGATCAACAGCAACTGGCTGCGCAGTACGGCCGTGTCGTCGTCGCTGAGGCCGAGAGCGGCTCTGATGTCCGCGGGCGCGCTCGTCTCCGCCACGTCGAGGAGCGTAATGCGGGCGTCCCTGCCGTGCTCGGCGGCCTCGGCCAGCCAGGGGTAGGGCTCGTCGGCTGCCGCCGGTGTGAGGGACGTGTCAGGGCGTATCGTCCGCTGCCTGTGCTCGCGTACGGTCACCGCCGCACCTGCCCGTCCCACCACCAAGCGCTCGTCCTTGAGGAGTTGCAGGGCCTTCTGAATCGTCGCGTTGGAGGCTTCGAAGCGGGTCCTGAGCTGTGCGGTGGAGGGCAGGTTCGCGCCTGGCGGCAGTTCGCCGGTCATGATGTCGTCGCGAAGGCCGGCCGCGATCCGTTCGTGCAGTGAGCGGCGGTCGTGGGCTTCCGGTTCTGCCTTGGGCACGGTCATCCGATTCTGATCTCGTAGCGCAACTGCTGGCGCTGGGCGGGCATCACCATACGGTCCACCTGAATCGGCCGGTCGTCGTGACTCAGGGTGAGCCTGGTCAGGCGCAGGACGGGATCCGTCGCGGTGAGCCGCAGGGCCTCTTGTTCGTCTTCGTCCGGCAGGCCGGCGGTCACGTCCTCCCTGACCAGGGCGCCGACATGTCCCAGATCGGCGAGCAGGGTGACAGCTCCGCCCCGGATCCTGGCCGTTGCGGCAAGAGGGGTGTCTCGTGCGATCGCGGTGGGGTAGTAGGTGTCGGTCAGTTCGTTCGGTTCGTCGTCGAGGAGGATCAGGCGGCGTCGTACGACGACCGGTTCTCCGTCCTGAAGCCCGAGCAACTGCGCGACTTCGGCCGGAGCGGGCACCTCTCCGGCATGGACGATGCGCTGGGAGCCGCGCCTGCCCCGGGTGGCCGCGTCCGCGCTCCAGGCGTCGCCCTGTCCCTGCTCGCGGGGCGTCAGATACGGCATCGACGTACTGATCCACCTGCTCGCGCTCACGATGTCCTCCCACAACTGACGCTCGCCTCGACCTTGCCGCTTTACACGGTAAGCGACTTGGTGGCCAGGGGCTCAGGGTGAACGCGGTTCCTCGACCTTGCTACCTTTCGCGAATAGCGATACGGTCACGCCATGACCGAGCTCCTGCGTCGCCTCGTCGCCCGGGTGGGCCTTTCATGCCGGCTCCGCCCGGCGCCCCGTCACGCCTTATGCGATCCCCTCCCTGCAACCGGGGTTTCCTCTCCGCGGTTCCACCGCCTCCCCGACCACCGCAGCCCCTACTGCGCGGACACCGTCATCGACGGCACCTCCACCGTCGCCGTGCGCCCCTACCTCGTGGCCCACGAACAGCAACAGTGGCGCCCACAGGGCGACACCACATCGGCACGGCCGGGCACAGGCCTGTATCCGGCCGCCGGTAGCGAGGCCGCCTGATGCACACCGACCCGCGTCGTACGCTCCGGCTCCTGCCCTGGACCGGTCCCGAGGCCAAGCCCTGCTTCCTGATCACGGACAACGACGGCGGACGTGTGTCCCGCCTGGCCGACATCGCCGAAGCGACCAGGCTCGACATGGGTGCGCAACTCCTCGCCCACGCCGGCGACCTGCTCCCCGATGCCACCGAGGCCCAACTCCGCTTCCTCGCCGAGCGTCTCACCGAGGCCCTGCGGGACATCCTCCGTATCGCCGAGAGCCGGGACCAGGCACATGGCGACGGGCCCTCGGACTGTTTTTCTCCATGAGGCCCGCCGACCGGTCGAGCTCGTCCCCCGAGTGCACACTCGCCGCCCGCCCCGGTTACCAGGACCTTCACACCCACTGCCGTCAAACCCGCGACCTGCCCTCCCCTTCGCCCTCGGCATCCTGCTCCAGCCGCGCTGCGGCTGCCCGTGCCACCCGTACGGCAGCAGTCGTAGAACGCCGACGCCCCCCGCCCGATGACTCGGGACAGGGGGCGTCGAAACCGTCGGAACAACCGGCTGGAACCGCCTACTTCACCGGCTCCGGCTCCGGCGCGCTCGTGGAGTCCGCCGTGCCGGCGGGCGGCTCGTCGTCGCCGTCGTCGTCGGTGGCCTCCGCCTGGACCGGCGTCTTCACCGAGTCCAGCAGCAGCTGGGCGACGTCCACGACCTGGATGGACTCCTTCGCCTTGCCGTCGTTCTTCTTGCCGTTGACCGAGTCGGTGAGCATGACCAGGCAGAACGGGCAGGCGGTGGAGACGATGTCGGGGTTCAGCGACAGCGCTTCGTCGACGCGTTCGTTGTTGATGCGCTTGCCGATGCGCTCTTCCATCCACATGCGCGCGCCGCCGGCGCCGCAGCAGAAGCCGCGTTCCTTGTGGCGGTGCATCTCCTCGTTGCGGATGCCGGGGACGGCGGCGATGATCTCGCGCGGGGGCGTGTAGATCTTGTTGTGGCGGCCCAGGTAGCAGGGGTCGTGGTAGGTGATGATGCCCTCGACCGGGGTGACCGGGATCAGCTTGCCCTCGTCGACGAGGTGCTGGAGCAGCTGGGTGTGGTGGATGACCTCGTAGTCGCCGCCGAGCTGCGGATACTCGTTGCCGAGCGTGTTGAGGCAGTGCGGGCACGTCGCGACGATCTTCTTCGCAGACTTCGGCTTCGCCGACTCCGGCGTGACCTTGCCCTCGTCGTCCATCTCCTCGCCGAACGCCGTGTTCAGCGCCATGACGTTCTCCATGCCGAGCTCCTGGAAGAGGGGCTCGTTGCCGAGACGGCGGGCGGAGTCACCGGTGCACTTCTCGTCGCCGCCCATGATCGCGAACTTCACGCCCGCGATGTGGAGCAGTTCCGCGAAGGCCTTGGTCGTCTTCTTCGCGCGGTCTTCCAGCGCGCCCGCGCAGCCGACCCAGTACAGGTACTCGACCTCGGACAGGTCCTCGATGTCCTTGCCGACGACCGGGACCTCGAAGTCGACCTCCTTGAGCCACTCCAGGCGCTGCTTCTTCGCCAGGCCCCAGGGGTTGCCCTTCTTCTCCAGGTTCTTGAGCATGGTGCCCGCCTCGGACGGGAACGCGGACTCGATCATGACCTGGTAGCGGCGCATGTCGACGATGTGGTCGACGTGCTCGATGTCGACGGGGCACTGCTCGACGCAGGCGCCGCAGGTGGTGCAGGACCACAGGACGTCCGGGTCGATGACGCCGTTCTCCTCCAGCGTGCCGACCAGGGGGCGTTCGGCCTCGGCCAGCGCGGAGGCCGGGACGTCCTTGAGAGCCTCGGACGACGCCTTCTCCTCGCCCTCCATGGTCTTGCCGCCACCCGCGAGCAGGTACGGCGCCTTGGCGTGCGCGTGGTCGCGGAGCGACATGATCAGCAGCTTGGGGGACAGCGGCTTGCCGGTGTTCCAGGCGGGGCACTGCGACTGGCAGCGGCCGCACTCGGTGCAGGTGGAGAAGTCCAGCAGGCCCTTCCACGAGTACTGCTCGACCTGGGAGACGCCGAAGACGTCGTCGTCACCGGGGTCGGTGAAGTCGATCGGCTTGCCGCCCGAGGTCATCGGCTGGAGCGCGCCGAGGGCCGTGCCACCGCTGGCCTCGCGCTTGAACCAGATGTTCGGGAAGGCCAGGAAACGGTGCCAGGCCACACCCATGTTGGTGTTGAGCGACACCACGATCATCCACACGAACGACGTGCCGATCTTGATCATCGCGGTGAAGTAGACGAGGTTCTGCAGCGCCGCCACGCTCAGGCCCTTGAAGGCCAGGACCAGCGGATACGACGCGAAGTAGGCCGCCTCGTAGTGGTCGACGTGGTGGAGCGCGCCCTCCAGGCCCCGCAGCACGTAGATCGCCAGGCCGATGGTGAGGATGACGTACTCGACGAAGTACGCCTGGCCGGCCTTGGACCCGGCGAAGCGGGACTTGCGGCCCGGGCGGCTCGGCAGGTTCAGCAGGCGGATCGCGATGAGCACCGCGATGCCCAGGATCGTCATCACGCCGATGAACTCGATGTACAGCTCGAACGGCAGGAACCCGCCGATGACCGGCAGCACCCAGTCGGCCTGGAACAGCTGGCCGAAGGCCTGGGCGAGGGTCGGCGGGAGCGTCAGGAAGCCGACGGCGACGAACCAGTGGGCGACACCGACGATGCCCCACCGGTTCATGCGCGTGTGGCCGAGGAACTCCTTCACCAGGGTCACGCTGCGCTGGTAGGGGTTGTCGGTCCGGGTACCGGCGGGGACCGGCTGGCCCAGCTTGAAGTACCGGACGAACTGGCCGATCGCGCGTGCGAGCAGCGCGACGCCGATCACGGTCAGTACCAGCGACACGATGATCGCGGCGAGTTGCATGGGGGCTCCTCGGGCCTGCGAGGGGTTTCGTCGGGTTGACCTGTCGTGGTGCAGGGTTCCCCGAAATTACTAAGCGGTAACTTATGCAGTCCGTCTGAGACTACCCTCATCTTCCGCCGCAGCGTAGCCGGGTGGGCAGTGATCTGAATCGCTGAGGGTTGCCTCAGAAACCGACCGGATCACCGACCGGATCACCGACCGAATCAATGGCGGATTGCCGACCGGATCACCGACCGGATCACCGACGGATCGCCGACCGGATCACCGACCGGATCAATGACGGATTGCCGACCGGATCACCGACGGATCGCCGACCGGATCAAGGACACTCCACCGACCGGATCCGGACGTGATCCCGCCGTGTTATTCATACCGAATTGTCATAATCCCGCCTACCTTATATCCGTGCTCTACGGGATCACCGCCGCCGCCACCGCCCTCCTCCTCACCGCCCTGCTCGCCGCCGCCCTGCGGGCCCCGGCGCTCCGGCTGCGGCTGGTCGAGCGGCGGCGGCAGCGCGACGTACCGCTGTCCGGGGGTGTGGCCGTCGTGCTCGTCACCGGCCTGGTCGTCGGGGCCGGGCAGTGGCTGGGGGCCGGGCCGCCCGCCGACGGGACGCGCGGGGTGCTCTTCGCCGCGGGCGCCGTCGCTCTGCTCGGGCTCGCCGGTGACGTGTGGCGGCTGCGGCGCCGGGTCCTGGCCGCCGGTACGGCTGTGGCGGCCGCGTGTGTCGTGCCGTACGGGGAGACCGGGGTGGGGACCGGGCTGCTGGCCGTCGGGTGGGTCGTGGTGGTGGTGCTGGCGTTCCGGGGGCTCGATCACGCCGACGGGCTGGCGGGTACGGTCGGGGTCGTCATGGCCTTCGGTGCGGCGGCCTGTGCGGCCGTCGAGGTGATGGACGGCATCGCGGGGTTGATGAGCGTCCTGGCCGCCGCCCTGACCGGGTTCCTGCTGCACAACTGGCATCCCGCGCGCGTGGCGCTGGGCGGCTGCGGGTCCATGTCCGCGGGGTTCGTGATCGCGGTCGGGGCCGTGTACGCCCGGGCCGGTTCCGGTGTCGTGGAGAGCGCGGGGGTGCTGTTGGCGCTGACCGCCCTGCCGGCCGCCGATGCCGTACTGGTGCTGGTGGTGCGGCGCCTCGGCGGGCGGGGTCTGCTCCGCGGTGGCCCCGATCATCTGGCGCACCGGCTGCGGCGGCTCGGGCTGACCGCGCCGGGCGTGAGTCTGCTGCTGGGGATCGGGGCGTTGTCCGGGATGCTCGTCGGGGTACTCGCGCACGCGGGCCACCTCGGGGCCGGGACCCTGTGGTGGGTGGTGGGAGGGGTCCTCGTCGTGGTGTTCGCTCTTTCGCGTGTCCCTGTGTACGGCGCTCCACGCAGCGTATCGTCGCAGGTCGAAGGGCCATTGCGTGTAAGGAGCGGATAAGAGTTGAGCCTGCCCGACTCAGCTCTGTTGACCGGTCGGTGGCCGTCGTGCACACTTGAGTCCGTTCCACTCAAGTCAGCTGGAGGAATCAACCATGGCACGTGCGGTCGGCATCGACCTGGGCACGACTAACTCCGTCGTCAGCGTTCTGGAGGGCGGCGAGCCCACCGTCATCACCAACGCCGAGGGCGCCAGGACCACGCCGTCCGTCGTCGCCTTCGCCAAGAACGGTGAGGTGCTCGTCGGAGAGGTGGCCAAGCGCCAGGCGGTCACGAACGTGGACCGGACTATCCGCTCCGTGAAGCGTCACATGGGCACGGACTGGAAGATCGAGCTGGACGGGAAGCCCTTCAACCCGCAGCAGATCAGCGCCTTCGTGCTCCAGAAGCTCAAGCGTGACGCCGAGTCCTACCTGGGCGAGAAGGTGACCGACGCGGTCATCACCGTCCCGGCGTACTTCAACGACTCCGAGCGTCAGGCCACGAAGGAGGCCGGCGAGATCGCCGGTCTGAACGTGCTGCGCATCGTCAACGAGCCCACCGCGGCCGCCCTGGCGTACGGCCTCGACAAGGACGACCAGACCATCCTGGTCTTCGACCTCGGTGGCGGTACGTTCGACGTCTCGCTGCTGGAGATCGGCGACGGCGTCGTCGAGGTGAAGGCCACCAACGGTGACAACCACCTCGGTGGTGACGACTGGGACCAGCGCGTCGTCGACTACCTCGTCCAGCAGTTCCAGTCCGGCCACGGCGTGGACCTGGGCAAGGACAAGATGGCCCTGCAGCGGCTGCGCGAGGCCGCCGAGAAGGCGAAGATCGAGCTGTCCTCGTCCACCGAGACCTCGATCAACCTGCCCTACATCACCGCCTCCGCCGAGGGCCCCCTGCACCTCGACGAGAAGCTCACCCGCGCCCAGTTCCAGCAGCTGACCGCGGACCTCCTGGAGCGCTGCAAGACGCCGTTCCACAACGTCATCAAGGACGCCGGCATCTCCATCAGCGAGATCGACCACGTCGTCCTGGTCGGTGGCTCCACCCGTATGCCCGCCGTCGCCGAGCTCGTCAAGGAGCTGACCGGCGGCAAGGACGCCAACAAGGGCGTCAACCCGGACGAGGTCGTCGCCATCGGCGCCGCCCTCCAGGCCGGTGTCCTCAAGGGCGAGGTCAAGGACGTCCTGCTCCTCGACGTCACCCCGCTGTCCCTCGGCATCGAGACCAAGGGCGGCATCATGACCAAGCTCATCGAGCGGAACACGACGATCCCGACCAAGCGGTCCGAGATCTTCACCACCGCCGAGGACAACCAGCCCTCCGTGCAGATCCAGGTCTACCAGGGCGAGCGCGAGATCGCGGCGTACAACAAGAAGCTCGGGATGTTCGAGCTGACCGGTCTGCCGCCGGCGCCCCGCGGCGTCCCGCAGATCGAGGTGTCCTTCGACATCGACGCCAACGGCATCATGCACGTCACGGCGAAGGACCTCGGCACCGGCAAGGAGCAGAAGATGACCGTCACCGGCGGCTCCTCGCTGCCGAAGGACGAGGTCGACCGCATGCGCCAGGAGGCCGAGCAGTACGCGGAGGAGGACCACAAGCGCCGCGAGGCCGCCGAGTCCCGCAACCAGGGCGAGCAGCTCGTCTACCAGACCGAGAAGTTCCTCAAGGACAACGAGGACAAGGTCCCGGGCGAGATCAAGACCGAGGTCGAGGAGGCCGTCGCCGAGCTGAAGGAGAAGCTCAAGGGCGAGGACTCCGCCGAGATCCGCACCGCCACCGAGAAGGTCGCGGCCGTCTCGCAGAAGCTCGGCCAGGCCATGTACGCGGACGCGGGTGCCGCCCAGGCGGCCGGTGACGCCGGTGCCGCCGGTGGTGCCGGTGCGGCCGGTGGCGCCAAGGCCGCTGACGACGACGTCGTCGACGCCGAGATCGTCGACGAGGACCGGAAGGACGGTGCCGCGTGACGGAGGAGACCCCGGGCTTCGACGAGCAGCAGCCCGACGTCCCTTCCGGCGCCACCTCCGAAGACGCCGAGCCGAAGGCCGCCTCACCCTCCGCTGAGGAGGGGGCGGCCCCGGCCGGGGACACGGGCCAGGACGTGGCTCTGGTGGCCCAGCTGGACCAGGCCCGCACGGCGCTCGCCGAGCGCACCGCGGACCTCCAGCGCCTCCAGGCCGAGTTCCAGAACTACCGCCGCCGGGTCGAGCGTGACCGGATCGCGGTCAAGGAGATCGCCATCGCGAACCTCCTGACCGAGCTCCTGCCCGTGCTCGACGACATCGGCCGCGCGCGCGAACACGGCGAACTGGTCGGCGGCTTCAAGTCCGTCGCCGAGTCGCTGGAGAGCACCGCGGCGAAGATGGGCCTGCAGCAGTTCGGCAAGGAGGGCGAGCCCTTCGACCCGACGATCCACGAAGCCCTGATGCACAGCTACGCACCGGACGTCACCGAGACGACGTGCGTCGCGATCCTGCAGCCCGGGTACCGGATCGGCGAGCGCACCATCCGCCCCGCGCGGGTGGCGGTGGCCGAACCCCAGCCGGGGGCGCAGACGGTCAAGGCGGACGAGTCCGCCGAAGCCGACGACAAGGAGAGCGGTGGCCCGGACGAGGGCTGACGTCACGGACGAAGGGAAGGAGGGGCGTCGAGGATGAGCACCAAGGACTTCATCGAGAAGGACTACTACAAGGTCCTCGGCGTCCCCAAGGACGCCACCGAGGCCGAGATCAAGAAGGCGTACCGGAAGCTCGCCCGCGAGAACCACCCGGACGCCAACAAGGGAAACGTCAAGGCGGAGGAGCGCTTCAAGGAGATCTCCGAGGCCAATGACATCCTCGGCGACCCCAAGAAGCGCAAGGAGTACGACGACGCGCGCGCCCTGTTCGGCAACGGCGGCTTCCGCCCGGGGCCGGGCGGCGCGGGCGGCTCGTTCAACTTCGACCTGGGCGACCTCTTCGGAGGCGGCGCCCAGGGCGGCGGCCAGGGGGCCGGCGGCTTCGGCGGCGGACTCGGTGACGTTTTCGGGGGCCTGTTCAACCGCGGCGGCGCGGGCGGACCGGGGACGCGTACGCACCCCCGGCGCGGCCAGGACATCGAG
Source organism: Streptomyces sp. NPDC007929 (assembly GCF_042959065.1). Taxonomy (NCBI): domain Bacteria; kingdom Bacillati; phylum Actinomycetota; class Actinomycetes; order Kitasatosporales; family Streptomycetaceae; genus Streptomyces; species Streptomyces sp. NPDC007929. Next base: position 561,016 of record NZ_JBIBKD010000005.1, read on the forward strand.
TCCGAGGTCACGCTCAGCTTCACCGAGGCGATCGAAGGGGCGACGGTCCCGCTGCGGATGTCGTCGCAGTCGCCCTGCAAGGCCTGTTCGGGCACCGGCGACAAGAACGGCACGCCGCGCGTGTGCCCGACCTGCGTCGGCACTGGGCAGGTCGCCCGGGGCAGCGGCGGCGGCTTCTCCCTGACCGACCCCTGCCCGGACTGCAAGGGCCGCGGCCTGATCGCGGAGAACGCCTGCGAGGTGTGCAAGGGCAGTGGCCGTGCCAAGTCCTCGCGGACCATGCAGGTGCGCATCCCCGCGGGCGTCAGCGACGGCCAGCGGATCCGGCTGCGCGGCAAGGGCGCGCCGGGCGAGCGCGGTGGGCCGGCGGGCGACCTCTATGTCGTCGTGCACGTCGACACCCACCCGGTGTTCGGCCGCAAGGACGACAACCTCACGGTCACCGTCCCGGTAACCTTCACCGAGGCGGCCCTCGGCGGCGAGGTGCGGGTGCCCACCCTGGGCGGCCCGCCCGTCACGCTGAAGCTGCCTCCGGGCACGCCCAACGGGCGCACCATGCGGGCCCGGGGCAAGGGCGCGGTCCGCAAGGACGGCACCCGCGGCGACCTTCTGGTCACCGTCGAGGTAAGTGTTCCGAAGGACCTGACGGGGAAGGCTCGTGACGCACTCGAGGCGTACCGCGAGGCGACCGCGGGTGAGGATCCGCGGGCGGATCTGTTCCAGGCCGCGAAGGGAGCATGAGTCAGATGGACGGTCGTCGGCGCAATCCGTATGAACTGACCGAGGAGACCCCGGTCTACGTCATCTCGGTGGCGGCCCAGCTGTCCGGCCTGCACCCCCAGACCCTGCGCCAGTACGACCGGCTGGGCCTGGTCTCCCCGGACCGCACCGCGGGCCGGGGCCGGCGCTACTCGGCCCGCGACATCGAACTGCTGCGCACCGTCCAGCAGCTGTCGCAGGACGAGGGCATCAACCTGGCCGGTATCAAGCGCATCATCGAACTGGAGAACCAGGTCGCCGCGCTCCAGGCCCGGGTGGCGGAGATGCAGGACGCGCTCGACGGAGCGGCGGCGGCGATGCGCCAGCGCGAGGCCGCGGTGCACGCGTCGTACCGCCGCGACCTGGTGCCGTACCAGGAGGTGCAGCAGACCAGCGCGCTGGTGGTGTGGCGGCCGAAGCGGCAGCAGCAGTCCGACTGACGCGCACGCGCACGCGAGGGGACCGGGAGTTCGACTCCCGGTCCCTTTCGTCTGTTTGGGGCGCCTTGCCCCGGTTTCTCTGGGCCTCCCGTGAATGGCTGGGTGGTGTCCGTCACTTGAAGGTGATTCCGCAGAGTCTTCACAACTGCTGCGGAGCGTGGTGTTGTCATCTCGTTAAGTGGTTCCGCTTGACGCTGGGGGCGCATCCGCGTTGGCTTTTCAGTCACATGGGTCCCAAAAGCTGTACCCACGTCCGAATCACACGTGAAGTGAGCCCCCGCATGCGTCGTCGCCTCTCCATATCCGTGGCAGCCGCCACGATGTCCGTCACGCTCGCCGGCTGCGGCATGCTCAACGCGACGGAGAGCAGTGACGAGGCGAGCCCGGCCAAGGGCAACGACATCACCGTGGGCCTGCTGCTGCCGGAGAAGGCGAACACGCGGTACGAGAACTTCGACTACCCGATCATCAAGCGGAAGGTCGAGTCGCTCACCAACGACAAGGGCCGCGTCGAGTACGCCAACGCCGAGGCGAGCGCGGACAAGCAGGCGAGCCAGCTCCAGCGGATGATCGACGACCGGGTCGACGTGATCCTGCTGGACGCCGTCGACGCGAAGGCCATCGCGAGCGGCGTGAAGAAGGCCAAGGCGGCCGGTATCCCGGTCATCGCCTACGACCGGCTGGCCGAGGGCCCGATCGACGCGTACATCTCCTTCGACAACGAGCTGGTCGGCGAGGTGCAGGGCCGCACGCTGCTGGAGGCCATCGGCGAGAAGGCGAGCCTCTCCGACAAGATCGTCATGATGAACGGCTCGTCGACGGACCCGAACGCCAAGCAGTTCAAGGCCGGCGCGATGTCCGAGCTGAACGGCAAGGTGACGATCGCCGAGTCCTTCGACACCAAGGACTGGAAGCCGGAGAACGCCGAGGCCAACATGGCCGACGCGATCCGGAAGATCGGCAAGGACAACATCGCGGCGGTGTACTCCGCCAACGACGGCATGGCCGGCGGCATCGTCAAGGCGCTTCAGGCCGTGGGCGTGACCGACTTGCCCCCGATCACCGGGCAGGACGCGGAACTGCCCGCCGTGCAGCGGATCCTCAGCGGCGACCAGTACATGAGCGTGTACAAGTCCTACCCGCAGGAGGCGGAGAACGCCGCGGAGATGGCCGTCGCCAAGGTCCAGGGCCGCGACATCCAGTTCGCCGCGCTCACCCGCGACAAGGTCGACAGCCCCACCCACAAGGCCATCCCGGCCCAGCTCGTGCCCGTGGTCGCGCTCACCAAGGAGAACATCAAGGACACGGTGGTCGCGGACGACATCTACAAGGTGTCGGACATCTGCACGACCGAGTACAAGGCGGCGTGCCAGAGCGCGGGTCTGAAGTAGCCGGGCCCCGGCGCATCCCGGGCCGGGTTCACCCATTCCCCGGCAGGCTGTCGCGCCGCGACGACGGGCCGAGGCCCGCGGACACCGGCGCGTAACGGTGGTTTCCGGTGCTCGTCGCGTGGGGAGCCGTGTTGCGGAGCACGGCCCGTCCGCGCATAGTTGCGCTGCGGCAGGACGGCGGAACCGGGGGTGGGATGGGCGATGGCCGGGCACGGGGCGGAGCAGCATCCACACGGTGCCGACCGACTGTGCGAGGCCGGGGATCGCGTGTACTCCCGGGCCGTACGGCGCGGCCGGGTGCCGCGCCGGGACGCCGATCCGGTGCCCTGCCTGCTGGAACTCGCCCTGCTGCACCCGGACCCCGACGACATGGACTGGCTGGTGCCGACCTCCCCGCAGGAGGTCATGACCCGGCTGCTGCGCGGGATGCACGACGAGGTCAGTGCGAGCCAGCGGCGGGTGGGGTCGGCCGTCGCGGCCGTCGAGTGGTACGCCGGGCTGGGCCGCCAGGTGCGGCCGGCCGCGTCTGCGGCCGAGGGCCCGGCGATCCGGGTCCTGGACGGACTCGCCCGGATCCAGGCCGCGATGGACGAGGCGACCCAGGCGTGCACGGCCGAGGTGCTCACGGTCCAGCCCGGCGGCATCCGCCGCGAGGCGGAGCTCTCCGAGGGCCTGCACCGGGCGCTGGCGCTGCGGGGGCGCGGGGTGCGGATGCGGGACCTGTACACCCATGTCGCCCGGCACGGGCAGGGGTTGCTGACGTATCTGGAGCTGATGGGCGACGCGGTGGAGGCGCGCACGCTGGACGAGGTGATCGACCGGCTGATCCTCTTCGACCGCACGGTCGCCTTCATCCCCGCCAACTCCGACCGCACGATGGCCCTTGAGCTACGGCATCCCGCGATCGTCGAGTACCTCGTCACGGTCTTCGAACGCCTGTGGCGTCTCGCCATCCCTCTCACGGCCTCGCTCCCCGACACGGGTATCGAGGGCATCTCCCACCGGGAGCAGTCGATCGCCGCGCTGCTGGCGGAGGGACATCAGGACGCGGTGATCGCGGAGCGGCTGGGCATAAGCGTCCGCACCTGCCGGGCGCACATCGCGCGCCTGTCGGAAACCCTGGGCGCGGCGAGCCGCACACAACTGGGCGTACGCATCGCCCAGGCCGGCCTGGACGGCCCTCACCAGGCCACGACACCCCTCACCGTTCCTGGTCGAGAATCCCGGACTGCGCGATGAGATAGCCCAGTTGGGCACGGCTCCCGCTGCCCAGAGCCGACGCCAGCTTGGCGATGTGGGCGCGGCAGGTGCGCACGTTCATGCCGAGGCGGCGGGCGATGGCCTCGTCGACGTGGCCCTCGATCAGGAGCTTGGCGATGGAGTGCTGGATCTCCGTGATGCCGTCGCGGGCGGTCCCGTACGGTGTACCGGTGCTGAGCGGGACGGACCGGTCCCACAAGTACTCGAACAGTTTGATGAGGTAGCGGACCAGGCCGGGGTGACGCAGCTCCAGGGCGACCTGCTGGTCGTCCCGGGCGGGGATGAAGGCGACGGACTCGTCACAGATGATCAGGCGCTCGACCAGCTCGTCGATCGTGCGGTACTCCGCCTTGCCGTCGGAGAGCTGGGCGGCGTACGCCAGCTGCTCGGGGTTGTAGTGGGCGGTGTGCTGGTACAGGGTGCGGATCCGCACGCCGCGTTCGATCAGGGGCCGGTCGCGCTCCAGCCCGCGCAGCAGGCTGCGCTCGGACATCCGGTCGCTCGGCTGGACGGTGAGCATCTCCGTCTGACACTGGACGGTGGCCATGTTGAGCGCGGCGTTGATTCGTTCGCCGCCTTCCAGCACAGTGATGGCGTCACTGGTCGCCGCCAGCTGGGTACCCAGTGCGAGGAACGGCTGAAAGGTCTCCGCGAGTCCCGTCGCCTGGCGCCGGCGGTCGGCTATCTCCTGCTCCAGCGGGTTGAGCTGCCGGGACAGGGCGACGGCCGGGGGCACCGGGCGGAGCCAGGTGGGGTCGTCCGGATCGGGGTGGAGCAGGGCGAACTCCATCAGGCACGGGGCGGGTTCCGCGTCCACGCGGGCGATCCGTCCGGCCCGCAGAGCGGTGGCATAAAGACGGCTACCCTCATCGCACCACTCGGTCATCGCGTGGGGATGTGCCGCCTTAGTCCGATTCGATGCCAAATTTCCACCCCCCAGGGTCCTGAACATGCAGGAACATGATGCATCGATTGTGTGGCCATGACGTGCCCGAATGAGCCATCGTCGTACCTGACGGGGGAAAAGGGGACCTTCAAGTGAGGACGAAGCCGACTATGCGTAACAGAATGCTTCGCTCGGTGCTTGTCGCCGCCTTCTCCGCCGTTGTAGCCCTCGGTGCACTGAGCGGCTTCTCCGATGTGAAGGACGATGTTCGGGCGAACAGCAGCTGGCCGTCCGTTGCCGTGAGCAGTGCCGGCGGCGAGGACAACAGCAGTTGGCCGAGCCCTGGGGCAGACGGAGCCGGGAGCTGACGTGACCACTCCACCCGACGACCGCTCCTTCCGTCGTGAAATGGCCACCGCCTACCGCTCCGGCTGGCACTTCATCGACCTGGTCACCGCCATCCCCCACAGTGGTGACTCGTTGATGGTGACTGTTTTCGGCGAGCCGGTGGTCGTCACGCGGGACGACGACGAGGACGTACGGGCGTACCGGTGTCTGCGGCGGCCTCGGGGGGCGCCGCAGCCTGTGCGATGTGCCGTACGGTACGGAATGATCTTTGTGAACCTGGACCAAAGGGACCACCAGCAGGTGGAGGTCGACTCCCCTGCCCCGAGGACCATCTCTGCCACCCCCCGCAGTGCCTGACGCGATTCCCCCGTCGTAACAGATCGCTCAGGTGCTTCCCCCCGCAGCGGCGTCACCGTGACCTGAACACGGTGACGCCGCTGCAGTTTTGGGGGACATTTCCGGGTATCGGCCCTCTGTGGCGGTGGCCGGATCCAGTCGATCACCGGTGTGGATGTTCACTTCACTCAACCTCGGCCCATCGCTCGCGTCAGCTGGATCTCGATCACCACGCGCGCCGGATTCGGGGACGGAGTCCTGCCGTAGCGCTCCGCGTAACGCCGCTCCGCCTCCGCGACCCGCTCCCGCTCCTCGTGGACGAAGGCCCGGCCCTCCAGCGTCGCCCAGCGGCGCCCCTGGAGCTGGCAGACGGCGACGGCCGCCCCCTCCTCGCCGGCCGCCCGCACATAGCGGACCTTCGCGCTTGCCCGGTTCGTGATCACCCGAGCCAACCGGGCCTCGGGATCGTATGTGACCCCGACGGGTACCAGATGCGGAGTGCCGTCCGGGCGGGGAGTCGTCAGGGTGCACAGGTGCCGCTCCCGCCAGAAGCCGAGATACGACGGGTCCGGAGCGCCGGGGTCCACGGAGTGCTTGGTCGCCATGCCCGGAACTTAGACCCCTGAGCCTCCCGGAACGTACTTGAGTGCACTAGACTCAACTTTGTGCAAGCTGTTCGGGTCAGTGCAAGGAGGAGAACGCGAACGTGGACGCCGAGCTGACCAACCGGAGCCGGGACGCGATCAACGCTGCCAGCAACCGGGCCGTGACCGAGGGACACGCCGACCTCACCCCTGCCCATCTGCTGCTCGCGCTGCTCCAGGGACAGGACAACGAGAACATCACCGACCTGCTCGCCGCGGTCGAGGCCGACCAGGCCGCCGTACGCTCCGGGGCCGAGCGCGTGCTCGCCGGGCTGCCGAGCGTGACCGGGTCGACTGTCGCGCCGCCCCAGCCCAACCGGGAGATGCTGGCCGTCGTCGCCGACGCGCAGGCCCGTGCCAAGGACCTCGGCGACGAGTACCTCTCCACCGAGCACCTCCTCATCGCCCTCGCCGCGAAGGGCGGGGCCGCAGGTGAGGTGCTGTCCCGGCAGGGGGCCGACGCCAAGAAGCTCCAGGCCGCATTCCAGAGGACACGAGGGCAGCGACGCGTGACCACCGCCGACCCCGAGGGGCAGTACAAGGCCCTCGAGAAGTTCGGGACCGACCTCACCGCCGCCGCGCGGGAGGGCAGGCTCGACCCCGTCATCGGGCGGGACCAGGAGATCCGGCGGGTCGTGCAGGTGCTGTCCCGGCGGACCAAGAACAACCCCGTGCTGATCGGCGAGCCCGGCGTCGGCAAGACCGCCGTCGTCGAAGGGCTCGCCCAGCGGATCGTCAAGGGCGACGTGCCCGAGTCGCTGAAGGACAAGCGGCTCGTCGCGCTCGACCTGGGAGCCATGGTCGCGGGCGCCAAGTACCGGGGCGAGTTCGAGGAGCGGCTGAAGACCGTCCTGGCCGAGATCAAGGACTCCGACGGGCAGGTCATCACCTTCATCGACGAGCTGCACACCGTCGTCGGGGCCGGCGCGGGCGGCGACTCCGCCATGGACGCCGGGAACATGCTGAAGCCGATGCTCGCCCGCGGTGAGCTGCGCATGGTCGGCGCCACCACCCTCGACGAGTACCGCGAGCGGATCGAGAAGGACCCCGCCCTGGAGCGCCGCTTCCAGCAGGTGCTGGTCGCCGAGCCCACCGTCGAGGACTCCATCGCGATCCTGCGCGGACTCAAGGGCCGCTACGAGGCCCACCACAAGGTGCAGATCGCCGACAGCGCGCTCGTCGCCGCCGCGTCGCTCTCCGACCGGTACATCACCTCCCGCTTCCTGCCCGACAAGGCCATCGACCTCGTCGACGAGGCGGCCTCCCGGCTGCGCATGGAGATCGACTCCTCGCCCGTCGAGATCGACGAACTCCAGCGCGTCGTCGACCGGCTCAAGATGGAGGAGCTGGCGATCGGCAAGGAGACCGACGCCGCCTCCCGCGAGCGCCTGGAGAAGCTGCGCCGTGACCTCGCCGACAAGGAGGAGGAGCTGCGCGGCCTCACCGCCCGCTGGGAGAAGGAGAAGCAGTCCCTCAACCGCGTCGGTGAGCTGAAGGAACGCCTCGACGAGGTCCGCGGCCAGGCCGAACGCGCCCAGCGCGACGGCGACTTCGACACCGCCTCCAAACTCCTCTACGGCGAGATCCCCGCCCTGGAGAAGGAGCTTGAAGCCGCCTCCGAGGCCGAGGAAGAGGTCGCGAAGGACACCATGGTCAAGGAGGAGGTCGGCTCCGACGACATCGCCGACGTCGTCGCCTCCTGGACCGGCATCCCGGCCGGGCGGCTGATGGAGGGCGAGACGCAGAAGCTGCTGCGCATGGAGGACGAGCTGGGCAAGCGGCTCATCGGCCAGACCGAGGCCGTGCGGGCCGTCTCCGACGCCGTACGGCGCTCCCGGGCCGGGATCGCCGACCCGGACCGGCCCACCGGCTCCTTCCTCTTCCTCGGCCCCACCGGCGTCGGCAAGACCGAGCTGGCCAAGGCCCTCGCCGACTTCCTCTTCGACGACGAGCGGGCGATGGTCCGCATCGACATGTCGGAGTACAGCGAGAAGCACAGCGTGGCCCGGCTGGTCGGCGCCCCGCCCGGATACGTCGGCTACGAGGAGGGCGGCCAGCTCACCGAGGCCGTGCGCAGGCGGCCGTACTCCGTCGTGCTGCTCGACGAGGTGGAGAAGGCCCACCCCGAGGTCTTCGACATCCTGCTCCAGGTGCTGGACGACGGGCGGCTCACCGACGGGCAGGGCCGCACGGTCGACTTCCGCAACACCATCCTGGTGCTGACGTCGAACCTGGGCAGCCAGTACCTGGTCGACCCGGTCACCAGCGAGCAGGAGAAGAAGGAGCAGGTCCTGGAGGTGGTGCGGACCTCATTCAAGCCGGAGTTCCTCAACCGCCTGGACGACCTGGTCGTCTTCGCCGCGCTGACCAGGCCCGAGCTGGAGCGCATCGCGAAGCTCCAGCTGGACCGCCTGGCCAAGCGGCTCGCCGAGCGGCGACTCACCCTGGACATCACGCCCGCGGCGCTGGCCTGGCTCGCGGAGGAGGGCATGGACCCGGCGTACGGCGCCCGGCCGCTGCGCCGCCTCGTGCAGTCCGCCATCGGCGACCGGCTCGCCAAGGAGATCCTGTCCGGCGAGATCAAGGACGGCGACACGGTCCGGGTGGACCGCTTCGAGGAGGGGCTGCTGGTCGGCCCGGCGACGGGCAAGACGCTGTAGGGCCGTCCCCGGTCACATCGTGAACGCCGAGAACCGCACCAGCGCGGTCTCGGCGTTCTCGTACTCCACCCGCACCTGCACCACATGCGCCTCCGCCGTGCCGGGCAGGCCGTTCTCGTGGGTCACGTCGAGGCAGAGCGCCCCGCAGGCGCCACCGCCCGTGCGCGGCTCGGGGCCGTTCGGGTACGTCTCGCGCAGCCAGTCGCGTACGTCCGCGCGCGGCATCCGCAGCACCGCCGCGTACGAGGTGTCGATGCCCCGCTGCACGGTGCAGTCCCGGGCGCGGCCGTGCGCGGGGCGCTCGGCCGCGCCGAAGGCCAGGGCCTCGGCGCAGGGGACGGTCGCCGGTGCGCCCGCGCGGGCGTCGCCGCGGGCCTCGTCGCCGTCCGGCCAGGCCCACAGGAACAGGCCGGTGATCAGGACGCCGAGCACCGCCACCGGCAGCGCCAGGATCGCCAGGACGATCCCCCACCGGGTGTGGCCCCGCTCCGCCGCGCGCATCCGCATCACCCATCGCCCCCTCCGCCGGCTGCTCAGGAGGACGGCTGTGGGTACCCGGAGGTTGCAGTTGACCGGATCGTGTCAGCCCAGGGCTGACAGGGTCCGTCGGGGCTTGCCACCCCCCTCCCCGCATGGGGGAGGATGGCGGAATCCGTACGAAGGGAAATTCACGGTGACCATCGACCCGTCCTCGATTCCGAACTTCGGGGGCCAGCCCGAGCCGCAGCCCGGCAGCGGCCCGGCCGGCCCCGTCGTCCCGGATCAGGACCTCGTGAAGCAGCTCCTCGACCAGATGGAGCTCAAGTACGTCGTCGACGACGAGGGAGACCTCGCGGCGCCGTGGGAGCAGTTCCGCACCTACTTCATGTTCCGAGGTGAGGGAGACCAGCAGGTCTTCTCCGTGCGGACGTTCTACGACCGGCCCCACCAGATCGAGGCCAAGCCGCAGATCCTGGAGTCGATCGACGACTGGAACCGCCGCACCCTGTGGCCCAAGGTCTACAGCCACACCCACGACGACGGCACGGTCCGCCTGATCGGCGAGGCCCAGATGCTGATCGGCATGGGCGTCAGCCTGGAGCACTTCGTCTCCTCGACGGTCAGCTGGGTGCGCGCCGCGATCGAGTTCGACAAGTGGCTCATCGAGCAGCTCGGTCTCGAAGAGGAGATCAACGAGGCGGAGAAGCCCGAGGACGACGAGTAGGCCCCTCACCCGGGCCCCTCACACGGCGCGTCGGCGTGTACGAACGGGTACGCGCTGTACGCGCCGTACGCCTTTTCGGGCGCCGCCTCTCCTCCCTCGCCGGGTCAGATCTCGAGAGTCAGCTCCGCCCACACCGTCTTGCCCACCGGGCTGCGGGGCGCCGACCCCCAGCGCACGGCCAGCACGTCCACCAGGAGCAGGCCCCGGCCGGACTCACCGTCGGGAGACGACGAGGGCGCGGCCGTGGGCAGCCGCTTCGCACAGGCGGCGTCCGCGACCTCGACGCGCAGCACGCCCGCGGCCCGGTCCAGGAGCAGCCTGAGACCGAAATCCCGGCCGGGAACCCGACCGTGCTGTACGGCGTTCGCCGCGAGTTCGCCCACGACGAGGGCGACCGCGCAGGAGACGTCCGACGCCGGGGGGTGGCCCCGCTCCTCCATCCATCGGACGGCGTGACGCCGGGCGGCCCGGGCACCTCGCGGGGAGGAGGGGAACTGCTCGGCGAATGACTGGATGGCGGTTTCTGTCAGCACGGTCTTCTTCGTCTCTCTCTCCGTCGACTCGGTTCCACTTCACGACGCACACGAGTCATCACGTTCCGTGCTCAAGAGTCGACCGATCGCCCTACGCTCGACAGGGGGCGCAGCCTTAATTGTGGGGCCGTAAGAAACGGAAGTGATGCCTTGGCCAAGGGAATTGACCCCAGTGCGTCGATGGCCGCGCTGTTCGGTGCGCGGGTGCGCAGGCTCCGGACGGCGGCGGGGCTGACCCAGGCCGAGCTGGGCGACCGGACGCATGTGGTGAGCACGCGGATCACGCAGATCGAGCGGGCGTCCGGAGCGAAACCGACGCTGGAACTGGCGCGGGCGCTGGACGCGGTGCTGGGTGCGGAGGATCTGCTGGTGGAGCTGTGGCCGTACGTGTACCGGGAGGCGTTCCCGGACTGGTCGCGGAAGTACATGGAGTACGCGGAGCGGGCGGTGGCGGTCCGGCAGTATGCGGCTCATGTGGTGCCGGGTTTGTTGCAGACGGAGGATTACGCGCGGGCGGTGTTGAGAGTCGGTCGGACGCTCGGCAGCGAAGAGCAGTTGGAAGAACGGGTGGCCTTTCGGCTGGGACGACAGGAGCGGCTGGGCATGCCCGATCGGCCCGAGCTGTGGGTCGTTCTCGACGAAGCGGTGCTACGGCGTCCCGTTGGCGGCCAGGGGGTGATGCACGAGCAGTTGGCACGACTGCTCATGACCAGGGCGGAACCGCACATCACCGTGCAGGTACTGCCGTTCGACCAGGGCGAGCACGAGGTCATGGGCGGTTCGCTCACTGTGCTCACCATGCCGGACGGCTCGGAGGTCGCGTACACGGAAGGCGCGCATTACGGCCAACTCATCGAGGATCCGGACGAGGTCAGGAGTTTCGCGCTCACTTACGATCGGCTGCGGGCGGCAGCTCTGCCCCCGCTCATGTCCCTGGACATGATCCGATCCGTGAGGGAGGACAACCATCGTGGAGCGAAACTCCCGTCCCGATCTGAACGGCGTCGCCTGGCGCAAGAGCAGCTACAGCAATCAGGAGGGGGGCGACTGCGTGGAGGTGGCCGACGGATTCCGGGCCGTCGTCCCGGTCCGTGACAGCAAGGCCCAGGCCGGTCCGACGCTGTGCTTCGAAGCCGCCTCCTGGGCGGCCTTCATAGCCGAGTTGAAGTCCGGGCACCACCGCCCCTGAGGCGGCCTTCGGACTCACCGGGCCCTTGTCCGCGAGGGCCCGGTACGCCACCTGTAGGGCAGCGGTCAGTGCGTGAACGCCTTGCGGAGCCGTTCCGCCGCGTCGGCCAGCACCCCCGTCCGCTTGCAGAACGCGAACCGTACGAACGGCGCGCCCTCCTCGTGGTGGTCGTAGAAGACCGCGTTGGGGATGGCGACGACCCCGGCGCGCTCCAGTGGACGGGTTCCTGGCTCACTGGGTACCCACGGCGCCCGCGTCGGCCGCGCTGGGAAGGCTCGGCGGTCCTCCTCAGGCAAGAGCGGCCGCAAGCGGCGCTGCTGACCGGGCGACACCGCCTGCCCCCAGGCGCCGGCACTGGCACGGAGTCGGGCGGAGGGAAACCGATGAGTCCCGGCGTCGTACGTCCTCGGTGGCGCGCTACCGTCGGGGTCGTGGTTGAGGGATGGGGCGAGGACGGGCTGCAAGCCGAGGACACCGAATAGCCTCCGGCGTTCCGCCCGTGCGGAAGGCAAGGCCGGTCGCCGAGTGGGAGGCGCTGGAGGGTGCGGCCATCGGGACGGTGCAAGTCGGGAGGCTTGGGTGGTGGACCTCGGGGGGGCTGACCGGTTACTTGAGGTCGATCGTTCGAACCGGCTGCCCGGTGGTGCGGGCGATGGTCTCGAAGTCGAGATCGTAGTGCAGCAGTGTGAGTCCTGCTTCTTCCGCGGCTGCGGCCACGAGGAGGTCGACAGCTCCGGCGCTTCGGTGTTCACCCTTGGTGGTGAGCTCGCGCTGGACGACGCGGGCTCGCCGGTAGATGCCGTCGGGCATGGGGCACCAGGCGAACTGGTTCAGCCGTTCCTGGATGGCCTCGCGGTCCTTCGCGGAACGTGCGGAGTAGAGGATTTCCAGTTCAGTGAGGTCGCACAAGGCGATCAGCCCGGCGCCCATCCGCTGTTCCCACTCTTCGGTTGCCTGACGCAGCAGAACGCGAGCCAGGGCCGACGTATCGATGAGGTAGTCGGCAACGCTCACCGGGCGGGACCGCCCCGATAGTTGCGCTTGTCCAGAAGGAGTTCGACATCGAGGGCGCCTTCCTCCGCGAGATCCTGCAGCTCGTGCAGGGCGCGCAGGCGCCGGTTGCGGGCGACGATCTCCCGTAGGGCGGTGTTGATGGTGTCCCGTTTCGTGGAGGTGCCCAGCTCCTTCGCCGCTGCCTCCAGTGCGTCGTCGTCGAGATCGATGACGGTTCTGCTCATGAGCCCCACCTCCATATGCACCAGACAGTGTATCAATGTACATGATCCAATGTATATTGGCGGGCGCGGGCGCGCGGTTGCCGCCGCGCTGGACTCCGCGCACCCGGACCGGGCAGGACTCGACGAGCTCAGGCAGCTGGCGGCCCGGGCACTGGGTACCCACGGTGCCCGCGTCGGCCGCGCCCGGAAGACCCCGGCGTTCCTCAGGCAGGACCGGCCGCAAGCGGCGCCGCTGACCGGGCAACACCGCCTGGCCCCCAGGCGCCGGGTGCGCCAGTACCGGCATGGAGCCGGGCGGAGGGAGACCGATGGTCCTGGCGTCATGCGTCCTTGGTGGCGCTACCGTCGGGTCGTGATTGAGGGATGGGGCGAGGACGGACTGCGGGCCCTGCGTGGCGCGCTCCACGCGCAGGACAGGGTGGCGCTGCGAACGGCGTTGCGTCGTGGACCCGAGCGTGAGGTGCTTCAGCTGGCCGGCGACGGTGTGGCCGGGGCTGCGGCGCAGGGCCCTGCCGGGGGCCGCGGAGACGGCGGCCTTGTTTCTCGGCGCGCTCCAGAAGCGTGGCTTCCGGGGCGACGGTGAGCTGGCGGACCGGTTGCGCGCGGCCACGGGAGATGCGGCGATCCCCTCCTGCGTCCGCTCGCGGTCGATCTGGAGATGCTCGCCATGCTGCTGGAGGGCGACCCGGCCGAGTCCGGTGGCCGGATCGGCGCCAAGGACGACTGACCCCATACAACTGACCCCGTACAGCGGCGTTCAGTGCGCGAATGCCTTGCGGAGCCGTTCTGCCGCGTCCGCCAGTACCTCGGTGCGTTTGCAGAACGCGAACCGTACGTAGGGTGCCCCGGCCTCTTCGTGGTCGTAGAAGACCGCGTTGGGGATGGCGACGACCCCGGCGCGCTCCGGGAGGCCGCGGCAGAAGTCGAAGCCGTCGGTCTCGCCGAGGGGGCGGATGTCGGTGGTGATGAAGTAGGTGCCCGAGGGGCGGAAGACCCGGAAGCCCGCTTCCGCGAGGCCCGCCGCCAGCAGGTCGCGCTTGGCCAGCATGTCGGCGCGGAAGTCCGCGAAGTACGACTCGGGCAGCGACAGGGCTTCGGCGACGGCGTACTGGAACGGGCCCGCCGACACGTACGTCAGGTACTGCTTCGCTGAGCGCACCGCCGTCACCAGCTCCGGGGACCCGGTCACCCAGCCGACCTTCCACCCCGTGAACGAAAACGTCTTTCCGCTGCTCGAAATGGTGACCGTGCGCTCGCGCATCCCCGGGAACGACGCCAGCGGCACATGCTCGGCGTCGTCGAAAACCAGGTGCTCGTAGACCTCGTCCGTCACCACCAGCAGGTCGCGCTCCACCGCCAGCTCGGCGATCGCGGCGAGCTCCTCACGGGTGAGGACCGTGCCGGACGGGTTGTGCGGGGTGTTGATCAGCAGCAGCCGGGTGCGGTCGGTGACGGCGTCGCGCAGCTCGTCCAGGTCGAGACGGAAACGGCCCTCGTCCTCGTGCGCCCGCAGGGTGACCGGCACCCGGCGCCCGCCGGCCATCGCGATGCACGCCGCGTAGGAGTCGTAGTACGGCTCGAAGGCGATCACCTCGTCGCCGGGCTCCACCAGGGCCAGCAGGGCGGCGGCGATGGCCTCCGTGGCACCGGCGGTGACCAGGACCTCCGCGTCGGGGTCGTAGGACAGCCCGTAGTGGCGCTGCTGGTGGGCGGTGATCGCGGTGCGCAGCTCGGGCACGCCGGGCCCGGGTGGGTACTGATTGCCGCGGCCGTCCCGCAGGGCCCGTACGGCGGCCTCCCTGATCTCCTCGGGGCCGTCGGTGTCGGGGAAGCCCTGCCCGAGGTTGATGGCGCCGGTGCTCAGAGCCAGGGCGGACATCTCGGCGAAGATCGTCGTCCGGAACTCGGCGAGCCGGCGGTTCAGGAGGGGGCGCGCGCTGGAGGTCATGTCGGTCATCCTGCGCCGAAGCTCTGGAGTTCCTCAACTCTGTGTTGGGGCGTTCCGGGGGCGGGCATCACCGCCTCACGCAAGAGCGAGGCGCCCACGGGGGGCCGCTTCGGGGGAAACGAAAGGAGGGTGACGCCATGATCGTCGGCATCATCCTGGCGGTGTTCGGAGTCGTCCTGGTCGGGGCGCTGGTCTCCAGGGCTCGCAGGGTCGGGTCGGGCGGGTCCCCTTCCCGGCGGACGGCGCGGCGCGGGGCGTGGGCGTCGTCCGGGTCCTCGTCCTCCGGTTCGGACAGCAGCCACAACAGCTGGTGGGCGGGCGGGGGAGACTCCGGCTCGTCCGACAGCGGCGGACACCACGGGGGGCACTCCTGCGGGGGCGGGTCGTCGTCCTGCGGGGGCGGGTCGTCGTCCTGCGGTGGCGGTGGCGGTGGCTGCGGTGGGGGAGGCAGCTGACCGACGTCGGCCGACCTTTCCGCGGGGGAGGTGACCGACGTCGGCCGACCTTCCCGCGGGGGAGGTGACCGACGTCGGCCGACCTTCCCGCGGGGGAGGTGACCGACGTCGGCCGACCTCCCCGCGGGGGAGCCGTATCCGCTGAAGCGGGGTCCGCATCCGGGGCGGGCCCCGCGTTGTCGTGTCCGGGACTTCCCGGACGGGTCAGCGGGCGAACGCGTGTCGGACGGCTTCGGGGGAAATCCGGCAACGCTTCCTGCCTGTAGGACAATTCCCCGCCCGGCCCGGTGCCGCGGTGGCAACCGCGTGCGGGGGAGCGTCTCTTCGGGGACCGGGCGGAACTGCGCGCTCCCGTTCGTTCCGGCTCCGGTCGCGATCCACGGCGCACCGGCGCACGCCTCCCCGGCACCGGCGCACGCCGTAGTTGAACAGTTGAGCTGTGGAGCCCTCTGAGGGATGGAAACCCTACGAACTTGGGTAAAAACGCTGTGGCGGCGCCCCTGTTCATGATTCCCTCTAAGTCACCGACGCAGCCCCACGGACGTCCTGCGGGACCCTCCTCGAACCGGTCGACCGGGCTGCCCGGGCCGACATCCCCCGGTGCGACCGGGGTGCAGCGGACCCATCTCCCTCTCCTTTTTGTGTGCTTGCGGAGCCGATCCATGCTCACGACCCTGAACACCTCCTACACCGACACCCGCGCGGCCGATCTCGCATGGGCCCTGGGACGCGAGCCGCTTCCCGCACTGGCCGCACTCGACCTCGAACTGGCGGACGTCAAACTGCAGTTGCGACTCCTCGGCGCCTCCCACCAGGTCCTGCTGGAGGAGGAGCGGGGCATCTGCTCGGAGACGGTCGCGTGCATCGCGGGGAGCAGCACCCCGCTGCCGCTCGGCGTCGCCAAGCGGGTGGACGACTGGGAGTACGAGTTCGCGGCCCGGGTCGAGGTCCTCTCGCCCGGCTCCTTCGCGGGCCGGGCCCAGGAGTTGCTGGCCCTCGTCTCCGACCATCCGCACGGCCTCGCCGGTGTCTTCCCCGGCAGCCCGTACGCCTTCACGGCCCTGCTCGCGCAGTACCACCAGGGGCAGGTGCACTGGCGGACCTGGCACGCCTACCCGCAGGACGGGCAGTTGGTGGCGACCCGCACGAAGGTGGGTGTGCGGGTACCGGCGGCCGTCTGCGCCGCCAACTGACCAACCGCATCTCGTACCGGCATCCGGCCCCGGTAAACCAGCACCACACGTGTGGGTGACGGACCGCGGTCGGGACGTGACGTAACGTCGCAGCGTGATCGAGCCGCACGCGCCCGCCCCGCCCCGTTCGACGGTGCCCTGGAGCGCCCCGGGCGGCCCCGACGGCCCGGCCCTACTGCCCGTCCGGCCCGGCACCGGGCGGTTCCTCGTCCTCGCCGGGGTGTTCGTCTGCGCGGCCTGCGGACTCGTGTACGAACTGGAACTCGTCGCGCTCGCCTCGTACTTGATGGGCGACTCGGTCACACAGGCGTCCGTCGTGCTGTCCGTGATGGTCTTCGCGATGGGCGTCGGCTCGCTCGCCGCGAAGCGGTTGCGCCGGCTGGCCGCGGCCGGGTTCGGCGCCGTCGAGGCCACCCTCGCGCTCGTCGGCGGATGCAGCGCGATGGCCCTGTACGCCGTGTTCGCCTGGACGGGCGACTGGGGCGGGATGTGGGCCAACGGGCCGCGCTGCCTGCTGGTCGCCTTCTCCCTGGCCATCGGGCTGCTCATCGGCGCCGAGGTGCCGCTGCTGATGGAGCTGATCCAGCGCATCCGCCGCCAGGACGCGGGTGGCGCGGTGGCCGACCTGTTCGCCGCCGACTACGTGGGAGCCCTCGTCGGGGGACTCGCCTTTCCCTTCCTGCTGCTGCCGTTCCTGGGCCAGTTGACCGGCACGCTGCTCACCGGCGCGGTCAACGCGGTCGTCGGCGGGGCGCTGGTGCTCGTCCTGTTCCGGCGGGACCTCACCCGCCGGGCCCGCTGGCTGCTGCTGATCGGCAACGGCCTCGTTCTCGCCGTCCTCGCCTGCGCCACCGTCCTCGTCGACGACTTCGAACGGGCCGCACGGCAGGCGATGTACGGCGACGACGTCCGCGTGGCGGTGCAGACCGGTGTGAAGGAGGTGGTCCTCGCCGGCGGTACGGGCGGCCGGCCCCTCGACCTCTACTTCGACGGCCGGCTGCGGGTCGGCGGGCGCGACGAAGCGCGCTTCCACGAGGCCCTCGTCCACCCGGCCATGCCCGGGCCGCACGCACGCGTGCTGATCCTCGGCGGCGGTGACGGTCTGGCGGTCCGCGAGGTGCTGCGGCACTCCGGAGTGGACCGGGTCGACGTCGTCGAACTCGACGCTGAGGTGGTCCGGCTGGCCCGCACCGACCCGGGCCTGTCCGCGCTCAATGAACACGCCTTCGGCGATCCGCGCGTGCGGGTCACGATCGCGGACGCCTTCGGCTGGCTGCGCGGGGCGCCTCCGGCGGCGTACGACGTGGTCGTCTCGGATCTTCCGGACCCGGGGATCACGGCGAGCACGAAGCTGTACTCGCAGGAGTTCTACGGCCTCGCGCGGCGCGTACTGGCTCCCGGCGGGCGGCTCGTGGTGCACGCCGGGCCGGTCGCGACCGGTACCCGGGCGTACTGGACGGTCGAGGCGAGCCTGCGCGCGGCGGGGTTGCGCACCGTCCCGTACGGCGTGCGGAGCAGGGGCGTCGCTGCCGGGTCCGACCGCACGCCCGGCGAACGCGCCCGGGCGCCCCGGGACTGGGGTTTCGTGCTGGCCGGCCGCGCGGAACCGCGTCCGCGGCTCGACCCGGAGGGGCCGCGGCCCCGTGTCCTGACGGAGGCGTCCCTGGAGGCCGGGGAGCGGGCGGTGCGCGGGACGCGGATCGCGGGGCTGCCGGCGTCGACGCTGGTGCATCCGCGGTACTGACGCGGTGCCGAGGTGCCGGGTGCTGTCGAGTGGGGCCGGAGGATACGCCTGGTGGGGGTGGATCGGGGGTGAATCCCCCGGGCGGGGGTGCGTTTCGGTCTGTGCTGGGTAGAGTCCGTCGACATGGAGCACGAGGTGTTCGTTCCGGTTCCGGCCGAGCGGCTCAGGGAGGTGCTGGACGACCCCGCGCGGGTCGCCCGGGCTGTCCCCGGGCTCCAGCAGGACGCCGGCGCCGAACCGGTCGCCGGGCGGCTGAAGATCCGGGTCGGCAGCCACTCCGTCACCTACCGGGGCGCCGTACGGGTCTCCCGGCGGGGCGACGGGGCGTACGCCGTCGAGGGCGAGGCGGAGGAGTCACGCGGCAGCGGCTCGGTCAAGCTCGGCCTGCGGATCGACCTGCGCGCGGCGGACGACGGCTGCACCGTCGTGTACGGCGGTACGGCCTCCGCGGACGGCCGGATCAAGGACCTCCCGCCGGACGCGGTGCACAGCGCGGTCACCCGCCTGCTGAACCGTTTCGCGGAACACCTCGCCGCGGCGGCCACGGGCGCGGACGACGAGGCGCCACCGCCCCCGGCCCCTTCCGGCCAGGACCCGGGCGCGGGGGCCGAGGAGGGCGCGGGGGCCGAGGAGAGGGCCCCCGCCGACCCCGGTCTCACCGAGGAACCCCCGTCCCCCGCCGCCCCCGAGCGGCCCTCCGGCTTCGGGGCCGATGTCCCGCCGTCCCCCTCGTCCTCCCTCGGGCCGAAGGACGAGGAGGACGGAGAGGACGGAGAGGACGAGGAGGACATCGCCGAGGCGGCGCACGCGCGGCGGACCATGATCGGACGCAGCGCCGAGGAGGTCGACCACGCACCGCCGCGCGGCCGGTACGCCCCCGTGCCCGCGCCGCAGACCGTGACACCCCCGGCCCCGCTGCGCTGGGCGGCCCCCGCAGCCGCGCTCGCGGTGGCCTCGGCCATCGTCGCGGTCCGGGCCCTACGCCGCCGCCGCTGAGCCACCCTCCGCTCCGCGAGCCCGACACCGCCGGTGCTGGGCTCTGCGGGGCGGGCGTCGTGTTGCCGCCGTTGTGGCCCCCGCTGCCTGCGGCCCTACGCCACCGCGGGGCCGCCTCGCGTGCGGGTGTTGCGCCGCTGCCACGCGGGCATCGGCCGTGCGGTCCTGCGTCGGTGTCGCTGAGTCGCCCTCCGCTCTGTGAGCTCGATGCCGCCGGTGCTGGGCTCTGCGGGGCGGGCGTCGTGCTGCCGCCGTTGTGGCCCCCGTTGGGCCCCCGCCTGCCCGCCTGTCCGCCTGCCCGCCTGTCCGCCTGCGGTGGTGCGCCGCCGCTTTGGCACGGGCCTGCGGCCGGACGTCTGCCAGTGCGGGCGCTGGCCGACGCCCGTGGGCCGGGCCGGGGCACCACGTGGTCGGTTCGGTATGGCCGAACCACCCCGTAACCGGGGCAGGTGGTCTTGATCACCGCAGTAGGGTCGACGCGTGAGTGACGAAGACATCACGCTGACCGCGGGTGACGCGGAGGTGACCGTGCAGCCGGGGAACGGCGGACGGGTCGGTGGGCTGCGGATCGGTGGGGTCGAACTGCTCCGCCAGGGTGAGCGGTTCGGGTGCTTCCCGATGGTGCCGTGGTGCGGCAGGACCAGGGACGGCCGCTTCCTGGACGGCGCCGAAGTGCGGCAGCTGCCGCTGAACGCCCCGCCCCACGCCATCCACGGTACCGTCCGCGACAGCGTCTGGCGCACCGCCCGGACCGGCACCGACGAGGCCGTCCTCACCTGCGAGCTCGTCGACCCCTGGCCCCACAAGGGCCTCGTCACCCAGATCGTCGCGCTCACCGAGGACGCGCTGACGCTGACCATGTCCGTCGAGACGTACGAGTCGTCCTTCCCGGCACAGATCGGCTGGCACCCCTGGTTCAACCGGAACCTCGGCGGCGAGGACGTGACCCTCGACTTCGCCCCCGCCTGGCAGGAGGAGCGCGGCGACGACCACCTGCCCACCGGCAACCGCCTCGACCCGAGGCCCGGCCCCTGGGACGACTGCTTCGGCATGCCCGGCGGCGTCGAGGCCACCCTGACCTGGCCCGGTCAGCTGGAGCTGAGGGTGACCAGCCGGGAGGAGTGGGTCGTCGTCTACGACGAGCAGCGGGAGGCCGTGTGCGTGGAACCGCAGACCGGCCCGCCCAACGGGCTCAACACCCTGCCGCACCTGGTCACGCCCCTGGAGCCGCTGGAGGCCACCACGACCTGGAGCTGGCGCCGCCTCTAAGCTGGGCGCCATGACGGACACACGCGGCGCGCTGCTGCAGCAGATCAAGGACAAGGCCGTGGTGCACGGCAAGGTGACCCTGTCGTCGGGTCTGGAAGCCGACTACTACGTCGACCTCCGGCGCGTCACCCTCGACGGCGAGGCCGCCCCGCTGGTCGGCCAGGTGCTGCTCGACCTGACCGCTGACCTGGAGTTCGACGCGGTCGGCGGGCTCACCATGGGCGCCGACCCGGTCGCCGCCGCGATGCTGCACGCGGCCGCCGCGCGCGGCAAGCGCCTGGACGCCTTCGTCGTACGCAAGGCGGCCAAGGCGCACGGGCTCCAGCGCCGGGTGGAGGGGCCGGACATCGCGGGGCGGCGCGTGCTCGTCGTCGAGGACACCTCCACCACCGGCGGCTCCCCGCTCACCGCCGTCGAGGCGGTGCGTGAGGCCGGGGCCGAGGTCGTCGCCGTCGCGACCATCGTGGACCGGGCGACCGGCGCCGCGGAGAAGATCCAGGAGGGCGCCGGAGTGCCGTATCTCTTCGCGTTCTCCAAGGACGAGCTGGGCCTCGACTGACCGGGGAGAGACCAGGGCGTGGACAGTGGCCTGGACCTTCCGGCCAAGTCTGGAAAGATGGGGCCGACGATGACGTCGCACCCCAAGGTCTAGGTCAGGGCCGTTAGACACAGCAGTACGTCAACCCGCAGATACAAGGAGCGGACGCATGCCCATCGCAACTCCCGAGGTCTACAACGAGATGCTGGACCGGGCGAAGGCAGGAAAGTTCGCCTACCCGGCCATCAACGTGACCTCCACCCAGACCCTGCACGCGGCCCTGCGCGGTTTCGCTGAGGCGGAGAGCGACGGCATCGTCCAGATCTCCACGGGTGGCGCCGAGTTCCTGGGCGGTCAGTACAGCAAGGACATGGTCACCGGCGCCGTCGCCCTGGCCGAGTTCGCGCACATCGTCGCCGAGAAGTACCCGGTGAACATCGCGCTGCACACCGACCACTGCCCCAAGGACAAGCTCGACGGGTACGTACGTCCGCTGCTCGCGCTCTCCCAGAAGCGCGTCGAGGCCGGTCTGAACCCGCTGTTCCAGTCGCACATGTGGGACGGCTCCGCCGAGACCCTCGCCGACAACCTCTCCATCGCGCAGGAGCTGCTGGAGCAGGCCCGCGCCGCGAAGATCATCCTTGAGGTGGAGATCACCCCGACCGGTGGCGAGGAGGACGGCGTCACCCACGAGATCAACGACTCCCTCTACACGACGGTCGACGACGCCATCCGCACGGCGGAGGCCCTGGGCCTCGGTGAGAAGGGCCGCTACCTGCTCGCCGCGTCGTTCGGCAATGTGCACGGCGTGTACAAGCCGGGCAACGTCGTGCTGCGTCCCGAGCTGCTCAAGGAGCTGAACGAGGGCGTCGCCGCCAAGTTCGGCAAGGGCTCGCCGTTCGACTTCGTCTTCCACGGCGGCTCCGGCTCCACGGAGGCGGAGATCCGCACCGCGCTGGAGAACGGCGTCGTGAAGATGAACATCGACACCGACACCCAGTACGCGTTCACGCGCCCGGTCGCGGACCACATGTTCCGCAACTACGACGGCGTGCTGAAGGTCGACGGCGAGGTCGGCAACAAGAAGACCTACGACCCGCGCACCTGGGGCAAGCTGGCCGAGGCCTCCATGTCCGCGCGTGTCGTCGAGGCCTGCGGCAACCTGCGCTCGACCGGTACGAAGATCAAGTAGTCCCGGTTCCACTCGCGTCGAGCCCGGCACCTCCTTGAGCTCCTTGAGCTCCTTGAGGTGCCGGGCTCTTCCGTGTGCTCCTATGCTCCCTGCATGCCCGACGTCCGGTTGGCCTCACCGCAGGGCAAGTGGGTCCTGCTCACCACCGTCCTCGGCTCCAGCATGGCGATGCTGGACTCGACCGTCGTCAACGTCGCCCTGCCGCGCATCGGCCGTGACCTCGACGCGAGCCTGTCCGCCCTGCAGTGGACGGTCAACGCCTACATGGTCACGCTGGCCGGGCTGATCCTGCTGGGCGGGGCACTGGGGGACCGGTTCGGGCGGCGCCGGGTGTTCGTCGTCGGCGTGGTGTGGTTCGCGGCGGCGTCGCTGCTGTGCGGGATCGCGCCGAACGCGGGCGTGCTGATCGCCGCACGGGCGTTGCAGGGGGTCGGCGGCGCGCTCCTGACCCCCGGGTCACTGGCGCTGATCCAGGCGTCCTTCCACCCTGACGACCGGGGGCGGGCCGTGGGCCTGTGGTCCGGGTTCGGCGGGATCGGGGCGGCGGTCGGTCCGTTCGTCGGTGGCTGGCTGGTGGACGGGCCGGGCTGGCGGTGGGTGTTCCTGCTGAACGTGCCGGTGGCCCTGGTGTGCGTGCCGGTCGCGCTGCGGCACGTACCAGAGTCGGGGGACGGTTCGGCCCACGGGCGGTTCGACGTGCTCGGGGCCCTGCTGGGGGCGCTGGCCCTCGCGCTGGTGACGTACGCGCTGATCGAGGCCGGTGAGGGCGGCGTGGTGGTGGCCGTCTCGGCGGTGGCGGGGCTGGCCGCGGCCGTGGCGTTCGTGGCCGTCGAGCGGCGCCGGCCCGATCCGATGATGCCGCTGGACATCTTCGCGTCCCGGCAGTTCACGGCCGTCAACCTCGTCACGCTGTGCGTGTACGCGGCCCTGGGAGGGTTCTTCTTCCTCGCCGCGCTCCAGCTCCAGGTGGTCGTGGGCTACTCCGCCCTCGCCGCCGGTACGGCACTGCTGCCGACGACCGTGCTGATGCTGCTGCTGTCGGCGCGCTCGGGGGAGCTGGCCGACCGGATCGGGCCGCGGATCCCGCTGACGGTGGGGCCGCTGCTGTGTGCGGCCGGAATGCTGCTGATGCTGCGGGTCGGACCGGGCGCGTCCTACCTCGCGGATGTACTGCCCGCGCTGGTGGTGCTCGGGCTGGGCCTGGTCACGCTGGTGGCGCCGCTGACGTCGACGGTGCTGGGCTCGGTGAGCGTGGTGCGGGCGGGGCTGGCCAGCGGCATCAACAACGCGGCGGCCCGGGCGGCGGGCCTGCTGGCGGTGGCGGCGCTGCCGCTGCTGGTGGGGATGGGGGAGGAGGCGTACCGGGAGCCGGCCGCCTTCGACACGGCGTTCGACAAGGCGATGGTCTGGTGCGCGGGCGCGATGGCGGCGGGGGCGCTTCTCGCGGCGGCGGTGGTACGCCGGCCCCCGCCGGACTGCAAGCGCCCGGAGTGCCTGCACCACGGCGGCGTGACGGCCCCGCCGCTGGAGGGGGAGCCGGTGCGGAAGCGGTTGGGGTAGCGGGGCCGGTCTCGGCGGTCTGGTACCTGCGTGTGCGTGTGCCTGTGCCTGTGCTGGTCCTGGTGCTGTACTGGTGCCGGTGTTCTGGCTGAGGCTGGGGTTGCCGCTGTTCTGGTTGAGGCTGGGGTTGCCGGTGTTCTGGCTGAGGCTGAGCGGGACCGGTGCCCGCGGCCGGCCGGGATGGCGCAGACTTGGGGGCATGTCCATTCACGAGAACCTTCTCGGGGGCCCGCCCCCGACCCACCTCCCCGACGACCCCGGGCCGCGGGAGATGCTCGCCTCCGGTGCCTCGCCCGTCGAAGTCGCCGCCGCACACCCCACCTCCTCGCTCGCCTGGGCGCAGCTCGCCGACGAGGCGTTCGAGCGCGGCGCCGCCGTGGAGTCGTACGCGTACGCCCGCACCGGCTACCACCGCGGTCTGGACGCGCTGCGCCGCAGCGGCTGGAAGGGCCACGGCCCGGTGCCGTGGGAGCACGAGCCGAACCGCGGCTTCCTGCGGGCCCTGCACGCCCTCGCCCGTGCCGCGCAGGCGATCGGCGAGCAGGAGGAGTACGAGCGCTGCTCCCAGTTCCTGAAGGACTCCTCGCCGACGGCGGCGCAGGTCCTGGGCTGAGACACGGTCCGTGCACGCGAGGCCCGTCCCCGAAAGGCGGGCCTTGCGGTTTCGGGGGACGATTGCGCAAGATGCCCTCGGGGACCGGGGCCCCCGTGTCGGATTCGGCAGGGGCGGACCGCTACCCGGAGTTATACGCAGGAGACAGCGATGTCCCACGAGGCTCACGAGCCCGAGACCCCGCATCTCGACTTCCACGGCACGACGCCGTACGAGGACTACGTCAAGGCAGACGTACTCACCCACCTCCAGCACACCCTCTCCGACGATCCCGGAGAGATGGTCTTCCTGGTGACGACCCAGGTCATGGAGCTGTGGTTCACCGTCATCGTCCACGAGTGGGAGACGGCGGCAGGCGCGCTCCGGGGTGACGACATCCCGACCGCCATCCACGCGCTCAAGAGGTCCGTCCGCGAGCTGGAGGCGCTCAACCACTCCTGGAAGCCGCTGGCCCAGCTCACGCCGGCCCAGTTCAACTCGTACCGCAGCGCCCTCGGCGAGGGCTCCGGTTTCCAGTCGGCGATGTACCGGCGCATGGAGTTCCTGCTCGGCGACAAGTCCGCGTCCATGCTCGTCCCGCACCGGGGCGCACCGCGCGTGCACGCCGAGCTGGAGAAGGCACTGCACGAGCCGAGCCTGTACGACGAGGTCGTACGGCTGTTGGCGCGGCGCGGGCACGCCGTTCCGGAGGCCGTGCTGCGGCGCGACGTCTCCCAGCGCTACGAGCCGTCGCCGGAGGTGGAGGCGGCCTGGACGGCCGTCTACTCGGGCGACGAGAACGACGAGGTCGCCCGGCTGGGCGAGGCGCTGAGCGATGTCGCCGAGCTGGTGTGGCGCTGGCGCAACGACCACCTGGTCGCCACCCGCCGCGCGATGGGCGCCAAGACCGGCACGGGCGGCTCGGCCGGGGTGGCCTGGCTGGAGAAGCGCGCGCGGAAGAACGTGTTCCCCGAGCTGTGGACGGCGCGGTCCTATGTCTGACGACCTGGCCATCGTCGCGGAGAAGCTGGACGCACTCGATGAACTGGCGCCCCGGCGCGCCGAGTTCGTACTCGACGACGTCGTGTACCTCGACGGCAACTCGCTGGGCGCGCTGCCCGCCGCGGTGCCCGGCCGGGTGGCGGACGTCGTACGCCGCCAGTGGGGCGAGCTGCGCATCCGGTCCTGGGAGGAGAGCGGCTGGTGGACGGCGCCCGAGCGGATCGGCGACCGGATCGCCCCGCTGGTCGGGGCCGCGCCCGGGCAGATCGTCGTGGGCGACTCCACCAGTGTCAACGTCTTCAAGGCGCTCGTGGGCGCGGTGCGGATGGCCGGGGAGGGCCGTGACGAGGTCCGTGACGAAGTCCTCGTCGACGCGACGACCTTCCCCACCGACGGGTACATCGCCGAGTCCGCCGCCCGCATGACCGGCCGCACGCTGCGGCCCGTGGCACCGGCCGACGTGCCGGACGCGCTGGGCGAGCGCACCGCCGCGGTCCTGCTCAACCACGTCGACTACCGCACCGGCCGGCTGCACGACCTGCCCGGGCTGACGGCCGCCGTGCGCGAGGCGGGCGCGATCGCCGTCTGGGACCTGTGCCACAGCGCGGGCGCTCTGCCGGTCGGGCTGGACGAGCACGGCGTGGATCTCGCGGTCGGCTGCACGTACAAGTACCTGAACGGCGGGCCCGGTTCACCCGCCTACCTGTATGTGCGGCGGGAGTTGCAGGACCGTTTCGACTCACCGCTGCCCGGATGGAACTCGCACGCCGAGCCGTTCGGGATGCGCGGTGAGTACGAGGCGGCCCCCGGTGCCCTGCGCGGCCGGGTCGGCACGCCCGACATCCTCTCCATGCTCGCCCTGGAGGCGGCCCTGGAGGTCTGGGACGGGGTGTCGGTCGAGGCGGTGCGGACCAAGTCGCTCGCGCTGACGGACTTCTTCCTTCAGTGCGTGGCGGCGTATGTGCCCCAGGGCCGGGTGGAGTGCGTGACGCCGCTGCCGCACGAGGAGCGGGGCAGCCAGATCGCGCTGCGCTGCGCCGACGCGGGCGACGTCATGAAGCGCCTGATCGAGCGGGGCGTGGTCGGCGACTTCCGGGCCCCGGACGTACTGCGCTTCGGCTTCACGCCGCTGTATGTCGGCTTCGCCGACGTGGAGCGGGCGGCACGGGTACTGGGGGAGACGCTGGCTTGAGCGGGGGCGGGGCCGGACCGCCTGTGGTGTTCCGGTCCCGTGGTGCCGGGACGACTGTGGTGTCCCGGTCCTGTGGTGCCCGTGTGCTGCCCCGGTGCTGTTGTGCCGGTGTGCTGCCCCGGTCCCGTTGTGCCGGTGTGCTGCCCCGGTCCCGTTGTGCCGGTGCGGTGTTCCGGCCCGGCCGTGTGGAGTCCGTGTGGGCTTCACCGAGCGTGACATCCGCATGTCCGGGCATGTCACCCGCCTGGTACCGTCCCGGCCAACGGCCGACCCCCAACTGGGCGGCCGCGTACGGCCACTCGCTGGAAGGTTGGAGCATGACGGACGACGTCGCAGCAGCACGGGCCGCTGCCGAGGAGAAGTCGGCCTTCTCCCACGCGCCCGTCGACCCCGACGCCACCGCGGCCTACGGCGACCACCCCGACCAGGTGATCGACTTCTTCGCCCCGCGCCGCGCCGGGGGCCCCGGGCCCGCCCCGGTCGTCCTCGTCCTGCACGGCGGTGCCTGGCGGGCCCCCTACGACCGGCGCCACATCAGCCCCTTCGCGGACTTCCTCGCCCGCCGCGGGTTCGCCGTGGCCAGTGCCGAGTACCGGCGCGGCGACGCCGACGACTCCGTCGCGGGCCGCTGGCCCGACACCTTCGACGACGTCGCCGCCGCCCTGGACGCCCTCCCGGCGCTGGTCCGGGAGTTGCTGCCGCAGGCCGACCCGCGCCGTACGGTCCTCACCGGACACTCGGCGGGCGGGCATCTCGCGTTGTGGGGCGCCGCCCGGCACGTCCTGCCGGCCGGCTCGCCCTGGTGGGGCGGCAGCCCGGCGACGCTGCGCGGTGTCGTCGCCCTCGCCCCGATCGCCGACTTCGCGATCGCCGACAAGCTGGACGTGTGCGGCGGCGCCGCGCGTCAACTCCTGGGCGGCGACGAGCACTTCGCGGAACGCCGGCCGCACGCCGACCCGGCGCTGCTGCTGCCCACCGGCATCGCCACCACCCTCGTCCAGGGCCGCACCGACCTCGATGTGCCGCAGGCCGTCGCCGAGTCGTACGCGGAGGCGGCGGCGAAGGCCGGGGAGATGGTCGGGGTGACCCTGCTGGAGGACGTGGGGCACTTCCCGCTGATCGACCCGGCGGCGGACGCGTGCGCGGTGGTCGTGGAGGAGATCGCACAACTGGCCTGGTGAGCAACGCTCTTCGAGGCCGGCGCCCGTCGTACCGGCGTAGCCGTAGGAGGGGCACCCGGTCATACCCGTAGTACCTGAGAGCTACGCGGCAGATGAGTTCCCGGGCGTGACGCGGACGAGGTCCCCCGCTCCGTAACTTCCCATCCATGCAGACCCGATGGTCGGGCGCGCTGGAGGGGGCGACCATGGGGCCCGGGTTCGTATCGAAGCACCGCCGTACCGAGGGCACACGCCGCGTCGACGACGCTCGCCGTACCGAGGACACACGCCGTCTCGACGACGCACGCCGTACCGAGGACACACGCCGCGTCGGCGGCACACGCCGTCTCGACGACGCACGCCGTACCGAGGGCACACGCCGCGTCGGCGGCACACGCCGTACCGACGCACGCCGTACCGACGGCACACATCGCGTCGGTGGCACACGCCGTGCCGGGCGATGGCGTCGCGCCCTGCTCGCCGCCCTCGTCACCGGCGCCGTCGTCCTGCCCCTCTCCGCCGCCGTGCGGCCGGACATCCCCGCCCCGGCCCCCGCCTCCCTCGCACCCCTCGACGCGGCGACGCTCGACGCGGCCTACGCCGCCAACCGGGCCAACGCCGCCGAGGCGTCCCGCATGGCCGCCGATCACCACGACCGGAGCCGCGCCGCGACGGACCACCGTCTGGCCGCCCCCACCCGGCAGCTGCTGCACTTCGACGGCCGCGGCTCCGGCCGGGTGACCGAGGTCCTCGGCGACCTCGCCCGGGCCGACCGCGTCGCCGTCCTGGTCCCCGGCTCCGACACCGGCCTCGACACCTACGACCGGTTCCACGCGGCCGCCTCCGCCCTGCACCGGCAGCTCACCCGGCAGGCCCCGGCGGGCACCCGCACCGCGGTCGTGGCCTGGCTGGGCTACGAGACGCCGGGCACGGTCAGCACGACCGTCACGACGACCGGCAGGGCTGACCAGGCGGCCCCGCACCTGCGCGCCCTGGTCGCCGAACTGCGGGCGATATCAGGCGGCGAAGCGCGCATCGCGCTGCTCTGCCACTCCTACGGCTCGGTCGTCTGCGGCCGTGCCGCCGCCGGGCTCGACGTCGACGATATCGCGCTCGTCGGCAGCCCCGGCACCGGCGCGGACACCGCTGCCGCCCTGCGCACCCGTGCCCGCGTCTGGGCGGCCCGGGGCGGTGACGACTGGGTGGAGAACGTCCCGCACCTCGACCTGGACCTGTTCGGCACCACGCTCGGCTTCGGCACCGACCCCGTCTCCCCGGCCTTCGGCGCCCGGGTCTTCACGGCGGGCGACGGCGGCCACAGCGACTACTTCAAGCCCGGCTCGACCTCCCTGACCAACCTGGCCCGGATCGTCCTGGGCGAGACCAAGGCGGTGACCCATGACTGACATCGGCGTACGCGTCGTCCGGCAGGGCGTGCTCCGCCGCGCCGACCGTATCGGCGCGGCCACCCCGCCCGGCCGCGACCGGGCCGTGGACGCACTGCGGGCCGTCGCCGTCCTCGGCGTCGTCCTCGGGCACTGGCTCGTCACCGCCCTGGTCTCCGACGGCCGCACCCTGCGCACGGCAAGCCCCCTGCAGCACATGCCCTGGCTGGCGCCCATCTCCTGGCTGCTCCAGACACTCGCCGTGTTCTTCCTGGTCGGGGGCCATCTCGCCACCCGGGGATACGCCTCGGCCCGGGCCCGGGGGGTGCCGTACCACCAGTGGCTGAGGGGCCGTCTGGCCCGGTTGTTCAAGCCGGTCGCGGCCGTCCTCACCCTGTGGACGGTGGCCGCGCTCGCGCTGCTGCTGTCGGGCGCCGAGTTCGGCACGGTCCGCACGCTGGTGAAACTGGCCCTGTCCCCGCTGTGGTTCCTCCTGGTGTTCGCGGGCCTCACCGCCGCGACCCCGCTGCTCACCCGGCTCAGCCCGCTCTGGCCGCTGGCCGTCGTGCTCCATGTCGACCTGCTGCGCTTCGGCCTGGGCGGCCCGTCCTGGGGCTGGGTGAACGTGGCGGCGGGCTGGATGGTGCCCTTCACCCTCGGCGCCGCGTGGACCCGCGGTGAGCTGGAGCGCCGCCGCGCGGGATGGGTCCTGCTCGGGGCCGGGGCGGCGGCGACCGCGGCGCTCGTCGCGGCGGCGGGCTATCCGGCGTCGATGGTCGGCGTCCCGGGCGGGGGCATCTCCAACCTGGACCCGCCGTCGCTGGCGGTCGTCACATTCGGCCTGGCCCAGTGCGGTCTCGCCCTGCTGCTGCGCGAGCGTCTGCGGCAGGTGGCGCGCCGGCCCGTGGTGTGGGCGGCGGTGGCGCTCGTCAACCTCTCCGCGATGACCGTCTTCCTCTGGCACCAGACGGCCCTGATGGCCACGACCGCCAGCGGCCTCCTCGCCGGTCGGCTGCCCGGCCTGCACACCCCGCCCGACGGTCTCGGCTGGGTCGGCGTCCGGCTGCTGTGGCTGCCCGTGTTCGCCCTGGCCCTCGCGGTCTGCTGGGCCGCCTTTCGCTCCTTCGAGCGAGGCGGTGGCGGCCGGGGCCGCGGGTCGCGGGTGGTGCGCTCGCACAGCCCGTCCGACCGGGGCACAGCGGTGGAGGCGCGACATGTCTAGGCTGAGCGGCGTGACGGACACGGGGGTGGGCCGCGTGCTGCGAGCGCGCGTCAGGAGCTGGCTGCGGGCCCTGCGCGAAGACCTGTGGACCGTCAGGGCGGATCCGCTGCCCCCCTCCACCTGGCTGCGCTGGCTGCCGCACGGGCTGCTGTGCCTGGCCGCCTTCGGCATTACGGTCGGCGGCGCGGGGGACATGACGGACAACGGACATCTGCGATCCGGCCTGGCCCTGCTGGTCGCGGGCGGGCAGGGCAGCGCCGTGGTCCTGGGGATGTGGCGGCCGGTCCCGGCGTGGTGGCTCTCCCTGGGGGCCTTCGTCCTCGGCGCCACCATGGTGCACGGCCAACTCGGGTGGGACCCGGACACGTACACCTGGCCCTGGACCGCGGCCGGGATCATCGCCGAGATGTTCGTGCTGCTGCTGCTCGCGCTGCGCGTGCCCACGCGCGCGGCGATGACGGCCCTGCTCGTGACCGCCCTGCTCACCTACGGCATGGAGAGCATGTGGGGAGCGCGGCGCTACGACACGACCGGTCTGCTCGCGGTCTGCCTGGTCACGATCGTCGTGATACTCGGCAGCGCCCTGCGCGGCCGCCGCGAGGCCCGCGCCCAGCTCGTCGAGCAGACCACGCTCACCGCCGAGGAGCGCACCCGGCGCACCCTGCTGGAGGAGCGCAGCCGCATCGCCCGGGAGCTGCACGACGTGGTGGCCCACCACATGTCGGTCATCTCCATCCAGGCGCAGGTCGCCCCGCTCCTCGTCGAGAACCCGACCGACGAGCTCAGGGAGAATCTCGCGGGCATCCGGCAGAACGCGCTGGAGGCACTGATCGAGCTGCGTCGTGTGCTGGGCGTGCTGCGCTCGGAGCACCCCGGGCCCGGGGAGTTCCTCGACGGCTCGGGTGACGGGACCGCACCACGCAACCCCCAGCCCACCCTCGACCGGCTCGACACGCTGGTGGAGAACACCCGGGCCGTCGGCCGCGAGGTCGTCACCGACATCAAGGGCGAGCGGCGCCCGCTGCCGCCCGGCGTGGAGCTGTCGGCGTACCGGATCGTGCAGGAGGCGCTGAGCAACGCCCTGCGGCACGCACCCGGCGCGAACATCACCGTCTGCCTCACGTACGAGGAGGACGGTCTGGAGGTGGAGATAGTCAACGGCCGCCCGACCGGGGCGCCTCCGCCGTCGACGGGGGCGGGGCACGGGCTGCTCGGCATGCGGGAGCGGGTCGCGATGCTCGGTGGCACGATGACCGCGCACCCGTGGCACTGGGACGGCTTCAAGGTCACCGCCTTCCTCCCGGACACCCCGCCCACCGACACCCCGCCCACCGACACCCCGCCCACTGACGCCCCGCCCACTGACGCCCCGGGCACCGACGCCCTGCGCAGCGGCCACCTCGACCACCTCGGCCACCCCGACCACCCCACGGCTCCCAGGAAAGGGACCTCATGACGAGCGGCACCGGTGATCCCATCCGGGTTCTCATCGTGGACGACCAGGCGATGGTCCGGCAGGGCTTCACCGTGCTGCTCGGCGTCCAGCCCGACATAGAGGTCGTCGGTGAGGCGAAGACCGGCGAGGCCGGTATCGAGATGGTCGCCGAGACCCTCCCCGACGTCGTCCTCATGGACATCCGCATGCCCGGCATCGGCGGCATCGAGGCGACCGAGCGGATCACGGCCGAGCACCCGGACATCAGGGTGCTGGTGCTCACCACCTTCGACGTCGACGAGTACGTGTACGACGCGCTGCGTTGCGGGGCCTCCGGGTTCCTGCTGAAGGACGCGTCGGCGGAGCAGCTCGCCGAGGCGGTCCGGGTGGTCGCGGCGGGGGAGGCACTGCTCGCCCCGGTCATCACCCGCAAGCTGATCGCCGAGTTCTCGCGGCTCGAGGGCAAGCCCCGCGCCCCGCTCAAGGAGCGCGTCGGCGACCTGACCGAGCGGGAGACGGAGGTGCTCTCGCTGATCGCGCAGGGCCTGTCGAACGCGGAGATCGCCCGGCACCTGCATGTGGCCGAGCAGACGGTGAAGACCCATGTGGGCAGGATCCTGGTCAAGCTGGGCCTCAGGGACCGGACCCAGGCGGCGGTGTTCGCGTACGAGTCGGGCTTGGTGCGGCCATCGGGGTACTGAGAGCTCCCCTCGGCCCCCGTAGTACCTGAGAGGGAGGGCCGCGAACCCCTCTCACTGGGGACGACCGGGACCCGGGGGTGCGCATACCGTTCTGTACGTGACCGAGACGACTCACACGCAGACCACGCCGCCGGAGGGCGGGACCAAGCCGCGCAGCCCCGAGTACCGGGTGGCGGTGGACTCCCTGCGCGGCCTGAGGCAGGACCTCCTCCACGACGCGTTCGCCTACCGGCCGCTGCCGGGCCGGCGCACCGACGGGCCGATCGTCCGGCGGCTCCCGGGCCGGCTTCGGGAGTACGCGGCATGGCTCCCGCACGCGGTGATCATCGCGGCGGCCCTGATCACCCTGGCCTTCTCCACGGTCGACTCCGGCGGCCCGGCCCTGCTGCTCGGTCTGCTCTGCGTGATCCCGGTGCTGCTGACCATGGTGCGCCCGGTCGGAGCGTTCTGGGCGTCCATGGTCTCCACGCCGATCGCCTCCGCGCTCGGCAGCCGGTGGGGGGAATGGCCCTGGGCCGCAGGCAGCTTCGTCTGCCATCTGACCGTGCTGACGGTCGTGGCGATACGCACCCGGCCGCGCACCGCAGGGTGGATGTGGGTGCTGACGGCGCTGTACGCCCTCGTCGCGGACACCGGCATCGGCCCGACCTACTACCAGTACGGCAGCAACTCCGCCGCCATGCTGGTCATATCGGCCCTGATCCTGCTCTGCGTCACCGTCTGGCACATCCGGCGCCACGCCGAGCAGGAGGTCACCGCCCAGCAGACGGTCACGGCGCACGAGCGCTCCCGCCGCACCCTGCTGGAGGAGCGCACCACCATCGCCCGTGAGCTGCACGACGTGGTCGCCCACCACATGTCGGTCGTCGCCATCCAGGCGGAGGCCGCGCCGTACCGGGTGGAGAACCCGCCGCCGGAGCTGGAGAAGGCGTTCGCCACGATCCGGGAGAACGCGGTGGCGGCCCTGACCGAACTGCGCCGGGTGCTCGGTGTCGTCCGCGCCGAGGACTACGAGGTCCCGGACGCCCCGCAGCCCACGCTCGCCGACCTGGACGCACTGCTGGCCAATGTCCGGGAGGCCGGGCTGGGCGTGGAGAAGACGGTGACGGGCGCGGTGCGGGAGCTGCCGCAGGGGGTGGAGCTGTCGGCGTACCGCATCGTGCAGGAGGCCCTGAGCAACACCCTGCGGCACGCGCCGGGGGCCACCGCGCGGGTGGAGATCGGGTACGTTCTCGGCGGCCTGGGGGTGCGCGTGGTCAACGGACCTCCGCCCAACCCGAGCCTCATCAAGCCCTCGCCCGGCGCCGGGCACGGCATCACGGGCATGCGGGAGCGGGTGACGATGCTGACCGGAGAGATGACGACGGGCGGCACGGCGGACGGAGGATACGAGGTGACGGTGTTCCTGCCGGTCGCCCTGCCGGGCGGGGACGACGCATGACCATCCGGGTCCTGATCGCGGACGACCAGATGATGGTGCGCGAAGGCTTCTCGGTCCTGCTGAACGCGATGCCGGACATCGAGGTCGTCGGCGAGGCGGTGAACGGCCGTGAGGCCGTCGCCAAGGTGCGCGAGTTCGCCCCGGACGTGGTGCTGATGGACATCCGCATGCCGGAGCTGAACGGCATCGAGGCGACCCGTGAGATCGTCGCCGCCGACGGCGCGGCGAAGGTGCTGGTGCTCACCACGTTCGACCTCGACGAGTACGTGTACCAGGCGCTGCGCGCGGGCGCCTCGGGCTTCCTCCTCAAGGACGCCTCGGCCCGCCAGCTCGCCGACGGGGTGCGGGTGGTGGCGTCGGGGGAGGCGCTGCTGGCGCCCTCGGTGACCAGGCGCCTGATCACCGAGTTCTCCAAGCTGTCCGAGAAGCCGCGGCTGATGCCCTCCGCGCAGGCGGCCTACGGCGATCTCACCGAGCGGGAGACGGAGGTGCTCGTGCTGATCGCGCAGGGCCTGTCGAACTCGGAGATCGCGGAGCGGCTGGTGGTCGCCGAGTCGACGATCAAGACGCATGTCAGCCGGATCCTGGTCAAGCTGGGCCTCAGGGACCGGACCCAGGCGGCGGTGTTCGCCTACGAGGCCCGGCTGGTGACGCCCGGATAGCCCCGGCCCCGGTCGACTCGGGCAGCCGGGGGACGTCGCCCCGCAGGCCCTCGGCCCCGGGGCGACGAGGACGGATCAGTCCAGCTGCATCGGCGTGCAGTCGCTCACGTACGACTTGGAGACCCAGCCCGTGGTGCCCTTGGCCAGGCCGCTCTTGGACTTCGTGCCGAGCCGCAGCTTGATCCAGGAGCCCTTGGTGGCGAGCTTCTTGCCCCAGTCGTTCTTGTGCAGGATGCCCTTGGACGCGTAGCCGGTGCCGGCGCCCGTGCGGAAGTTCACGCCGCTGCCCTTGTAGACGTAGTAGTAGACCTTGGGCTTGCACGGCATCTCGGCGGCGGTGGCGGCCGGGGCGCTGGCCGCGACCGCACCGGCGGTCAGCGACAGGGCCAGCATGGCCGAGGCGGCCAGACGGGCGGGGACGCGGGTGCGGAGCTTGGCTCGCTGCTGTGTCATGTACTTCTTCCCTCGTTAAGACGCGTGCCGTTCACACGGCCGGACCAGCTTAACGATCTTGTTGTAGCGGGTTCATCGCGGTCGTGTCCCCACCGTGTGAAGGAACACCCCTGGTCAGAGAGGGGGTTCGGGGGCTAGCGTCCCGGCATGGCTGCATTTGACCCGTGGGACCAGGCGTTCCTCGCCGACCCGTACCCCGCCTACGCCGAACTGCGTGCCCAGGGCCGCGTGCGGTACTTCGAGCCCACGGACCAGTGGCTCGTGCCGCACCACGCGGACGTCTCGGCCCTGCTGCGCGACCGGCGCCTGGGCCGGACGTACCAGCACCGGTTCACGCACGAGGAGTTCGGCCGTACGGCGCCCGCGCCGGAGCACGAGCCGTTCCACACGCTCAACGACCACGGGATGCTCGACCTGGAGCCGCCGGACCACACCCGGATCCGCCGCCTGGTGTCGAAGGCGTTCACCCCGCGCACGGTGGAGCGGCTGAAGCCGTATGTGCGGGGCCTGGCCGACGATCTGGCGTCCGCGCTGGTCGAGGCGGGCGGCGGCGACCTGCTGAAGGACGTCGCCGAGCCCCTGCCGGTGGCGGTGATCGCCGAGATGCTCGGCATCCCGGAGTCCGACCGGGCCCCGCTGCGCCCCTGGTCGGCGGACATCTGCGGGATGTACGAGCTGAGCCCGTCCGAGGACACGGCGGCGAAGGCGGTCCGGGCGTCGGTCGAGTTCTCCGACTACCTGCGCGAGCTGATCGCGGCCCGCCGCAAGGAGCCGGGCGAGGACCTCATCTCCGGGCTCATCGAGGCCCACGACGAGGGCGACCGGCTCACCGAGCAGGAGATGATCTCCACCTGCGTGCTGCTGCTCAACGCCGGCCACGAGGCCACCGTGAACGCCACCGTCAACGGCTGGTACGCCCTGTTCCGCAACCCCTCCCAGCTGGAGCTGCTGCGCGCGGACCACTCGCTCGTCCCCTCCGCGATCGAGGAGCTGATGCGCTACGACACCCCGCTCCAGCTGTTCGAACGCTGGGTCCTGGACGAGATCGAGATCGCCGGCACGACGATCCCGCGCGGCGCGGAGATCGCCATGCTCTTCGGCTCCGCCAACCACGACCCGGCCGTGTTCCAGGACCCCTCCGCCCTCGACCTCACCCGCGCGGACAACCCCCACATCTCCTTCAGCGCCGGCATCCACTACTGCATCGGCGCCCCGCTGGCCCGTATCGAACTGGCCGCCTCGATGGGGGCGCTGCTGGAGCGGGCCCCGACGCTGCGACTGGCGGCGGAGCCCGAGCGGAAGCCGAACTTCGTGATCAGGGGGCTGGAGGGGCTGGCCGTGGAGATCGGGTGACCTGGCACCGGAAGACCGTCAGGAGAAGTCGTCCGGTCCCGCTCACCGCCCCGACGGCACCGTCAGCCCCCAGGCGGCCTCCCGCACCACCCACGTCCTGGTCCGTACCGGCCCCGACACCACCGTGTCCGCGCGGTAGCGGAAGTGCGCCCCGGACACCGTCACCGTTCGGCCCTGCGCGAGCAGCGGCGCGGCCTCCGCGCCCACCGACACCGGCCTGACCTCCACCGACGCGACCCCCGCGGTGACCGGTGCCACCGACACGGCCTCCACCGGCTGGTCCAGGTCGACGAGCGTCTCCCCGTCCACCTCGACCCGCAGCCGGGACGGCCCCGGCTCGGGCGCGGCGGCGACCCGGGAAGGGCGGCCCGCCGGGACCAGCGTCCGCACCAGGGACTGGCAGGTCCGCAGCCACGGGTGGCCCGGCGTCCCGTCCGCGTCCGGAAGGTCCTCCGGGACCGTCCCGGCCGCAGCGGGCCGCAGGGGCGGTATCCGCAGCGCGCCGAGCACCACCCCGTCGCTGTCGTCGACCATCAGGTCCATGCGCCGCTCGACCCCGTCGAGCACCGCCCGGGCCGCCGCCACCGTGCCCGTGGGCACCCCCAGCGACCGGGCCAGGGACAGCGCGCCCCCGACCGGCACCACCGACAGGGCACATCCGGCCAGCTCCCGGTGCCGGTGCAGCAGCGCCACCGCGCGGATCAGGGCCCGGTCGTCGCCCACCACCACCGGTCGCCGCGAGCCCCGCCGGGCCAGCGCCCGGGCGAATTCCTCCGGCCCGTCCGGCAGGCACAGCTTGATGCCGGCACCCGCTCCGAGCACGTCTTTCGCGATCCGGACGGACTCTCCGTCCGACCTGCGGGCGACCGGGTCGACCACCACCAGCAACTGCTCGGACGTCGCGGAAGTCGCCACCTCGGCCATGCCTCGCTTCCTCGGGTAGCATCTTTGTGCAAGAGCCCCTTGCGCTATTGCGCCAGGGGCTTCGTCTATTCCGGGGCATCCGGTCCGACGGTTGGCGGCCAACGGCGGTCGCGGTGTACGCGCCTGCGATCCCGCGCGTTCGCCCTCGACCATGGACATGCCCCGCCCGGAAGGGGTGTACGCGCGTGCCCGCACTTGTGCTGCTCGGTGCTCAGTGGGGTGACGAAGGCAAGGGAAAGGCCACCGACCTTCTCGGTGGCTCCGTGGACTATGTAGTGCGCTACCAGGGCGGCAACAACGCCGGCCACACGGTGGTCGTAGGTGACCAGAAGTACGCACTGCACCTCCTCCCTTCCGGAATCCTGTCTCCCGGCTGTACGCCGGTCATCGGAAACGGCGTCGTCGTCGACCCGTCGGTCCTGCTCTCCGAGCTGAGCGGTCTGAACGAGCGTGGCGTCGACACGTCCAAGCTCCTCCTCAGCGGTAACGCGCACATCATCACCCCGTACAACGTGACGGTGGACAAGGTGACCGAGCGCTTCCTCGGCAAGCGGAAGATCGGCACGACCGGGCGCGGCATCGGCCCGACCTACGCCGACAAGATCAACCGCGTCGGTATCCGCGTGCAGGACCTGTACGACGAGTCGATCCTCACGCAGAAGGTCGAGGCGGCCCTCGACGTCAAGAACCAGGTCCTCACCAAGCTCTACAACCGGCGCGCGATCGCCGTGGAGCAGGTGGTCGAGGAGCTGCTGGGCTACGCCGACAAGCTCGCGCCGTACGTCTCCGACACCGTCCTGGTCCTCAACCAGGCGCTGGAGGACGACAAGGTCGTCCTGTTCGAGGGCGGCCAGGGCACGCTCCTGGACATCGACCACGGCACGTACCCCTTCGTCACCTCGTCGAACCCGACCGCGGGCGGTGCCTGCACCGGCGCCGGTGTCGGCCCGACGAAGATCAGCCGGGTCATCGGCATCCTCAAGGCGTACACCACCCGCGTCGGCGCCGGTCCGTTCCCGACCGAGCTGTTCGACGAGGACGGCGAGGCGCTGCGCCGCATCGGCGGGGAGCGTGGTGTCACCACCGGCCGTGACCGCCGCTGCGGCTGGTTCGACGCGGTCATCGCCCGCTACGCGACCCGCGTGAACGGCCTGACCGACTTCTTCCTCACCAAGCTCGACGTCCTCACCGGCTGGGAGCAGATCCCGGTCTGCGTGGCGTACGAGATCGACGGCAAGCGCGTCGAGGAGCTGCCCTACTCGCAGACGGACTTCCACCACGCGAAGCCCGTCTACGAGATGCTGCCGGGCTGGACCGAGGACATCAGCAAGGCGAAGTCGTTCTCCGACCTGCCGAAGAACGCCCAGGCGTACGTGAAGGCGCTGGAGGAGATGTCCGGCGCCCCGATCTCCGCGATCGGCGTCGGGCCGGGCCGGGACGAGACGATCGAGATCAACTCCTTCCTCTGACCCGCCCCCGCGTCCACCGGCCGGCCCCCGTGCCCACGGGGGCCGGCCTGCGTTCCTTCGCAGGGAGAGTCGCCCGGATCGGGCATACGCTGAAGTCGTAACCCGGCGTGCGTCGACCCGAAGAAGGTGACCACGATGCGCGTACTGCTCAAGGCGTCCATGGACACGGAGAAGGCCAACGAGGCCATCCGGAACGGAACCCTGCCGAAGCTGATCCAGGAGTCGCTGGAACAGATCAAGCCCGAAGCGGCCTACTTCACCTCCGACCACGGCAAGCGCACCGCCTACCTGGTCTTCGACATGAAGGAGAGCTGGCAGATGCCGGTCATCAGCGAGCCCTTCTTCCTCCAGCTCGGCGCGGAGATCACCTACACCCCGGTGATGAACGCCGAGGACGTGCAGAAGGGCCTGTCCCAGCTGGGACGCTGAGCCGCGGCTCAGCTGAAGACGATCATCGACCCCTGGGCGAGACTGCGGGTCACGGCCGCGTGCAGCCCGAGCCAGACGTGCCGTTCCCGGGCGAACGGGCTCGGGTCGTACGGGGCGGGCACGGCGGGCTCCTCCAGCTCCGTCGGGGCGAGCGGCGGCTGCGGGGCCGCCGGCGGGTTCGCCGGGTCGATGCCGAGGGCCGGGGCGACCACCTCCAGCTCCCGCAGCAGCGCGTGCGAGGAGCCCAGCGGGCCGCCACCGGCCAGGAGCGCGTCGTCGGCGAGCGGGCCGGGGAAGTCGACGGGGACGTAGGCGCCCGCGTGGTCGTAGTGCCAGACCAGGTGCGACTGCTGGGCCGTCGACTCGAACATCTCCAGCAACTGCTCGTAGTCACCGCCGAGTTCGTCCACGGGCGTCACCGGCAGGCCGCACACCTGGAGCAGATAGGCCCGGCGCAGGAAGTGCAGCGCGTCGTAGTCGAAGCCCGCGACCGGGGCGACCTCGCCGGACAGGCCCGGCATGTACTGGTACACCGGCACCGGCGGCAGACCGGCCTCGGCGAGCACCTTGTTGTATTGCGCGAGTTCCTCGGCGAAGGGGTTGTCCGGCGTGTGGCACAACACGTCGACGAGCGGTACCAGCCACAGGTCACAGGCCAAAGAAGGCTCCTCGCTCAGCGCGGTGGTCGGGTAGCACGATGGTCAAGAAGGGTAGCGGTGCGGCACGGTCACGGCTCCCGCCGTGCATGTCCCATACCCAGACCGGCGGCGGCGACTCGGCTCAACGGGAGGCGAGCCGCTCGATCAGGCTGAGCGAGTGCGTGTTGTACGCGGCGATGATCGCCCGGGCGGCGTCGTTGTCGCGGTCGATGAGCGCGTCGACCAGCTGGGTGTGACCGGCCCACAGCTCGCCCCGCAGATCGGTGAGCCGCCGCAGGTGCTGCACCGCGCACACCCAGGTCTGCACGCGCAGCCGGTGCAGGAAGTCGGCGAGGTAGGGGTTGCCGAAGCAGGCGCCGAGCTCGCGCCAGAAGCGCAGGTCGTAGCCGATGAGGACGGTGAGATCACCGGCGGCGGCGGCGCGCTGCGCCTCCTCGCCGCGCCTGCGGACCCCGGCGACCACGGCGGCGGACCGCGGATCGTCCGGCCGTACGGCGTTGGGCCGCCCCTCGGTCAGCGCCAGGAACATGCCCTCGATGACAAGACCGCGGGCCTCGATCATGCCGCGGAAGTCGTCCACCGAGTACTCGTGGACCCGGAAGCCGCGGTGCTGCACGGCCTCCAGGAGCCCCTGCGCGGAGAGGTCGACGAGCGCCTCGCGCACCGGCGTCGCGGACACCCCGTACTGCTCGGCGATCTCCTTGACCG
Source organism: Streptomyces sp. NPDC007929 (assembly GCF_042959065.1). Lineage (NCBI taxonomy): Bacteria > Bacillati > Actinomycetota > Actinomycetes > Kitasatosporales > Streptomycetaceae > Streptomyces > Streptomyces sp. NPDC007929. The sequence continues at coordinate 601,586 of NZ_JBIBKD010000005.1, forward strand.
TGAACTCCTGCCCCGGCTGGAGCCGCCCGGCCAGCACCTCGTCACGAAGCGCGTCGGCGATCTGCTGCCGCAGGGTGCTGCGCGTCACGGCGCCGTTGCCGGAGCTGGCGGGCATGGTCAGGGCGTCTCCCTCGTCGCGTTCGGGTGGCGTGCGCGTCCATGGATCTCCATGCGCGTTCCATGGATGTCTACGAGCACGCCACCTTACGCGTTCGAACGGGACGCGAGGATGCCGGTTACTGACGGGTTTACAGGTGTTTACCCGGTGTACTCGTCCGCCACCCACAGCGCGGCGTCCAGCACGGCGAGGCCCTCCTTGAGCTCCGCCTCGCCGATGTTGCAGGGCGGCACGACATGCGTGCGGTTCATGTTCACGAAGGGCCACAGTCCGCCCTTCTTGGCGGCGGCGGCGAAGGCGGCCATCGGGGCGTTCGCCTCACCGGCCGCGTTGTACGGCACCAGCGGCTCCCGCGTCTCGCGGTCGCGCACCAGCTCCAGCGCCCAGAACATGCCCACGCCGCGCACCTCGCCGACGCTTGGGTGCCGCTCGGCGAGTGCGCGCAGCTCCGGCCCGACGACGTCGGCGCCCAGCCGGGCCGCGTTCTCGACGACGCCCTCCCGGGCCATGACGTCGATCGTCGCGACGGCGGCGGCGCACGCCAGCGGGTGCCCCGAGTACGTCAGACCACCGGGGTAGGGCCGCTTGCCGAACGTCTCCGCGATCGCGCCGGAGATCGCGACCCCGCCCAGCGGCACGTATCCGCTGTTCACGCCCTTGGCGAAGGTCAGCAGGTCCGGTGTGACGTCGAACAGGTCGGCCGCGAACCACTCACCGGTCCGCCCGAACCCGGCCATGACCTCGTCCAGGACGAAGACGATCCCGTACTTGTCGCACAGCTCGCGCACCCCGGCGAGGTAACCGGGCGGCGGGACCATGATCCCGGCCGTGCCCGGGATGGTCTCCAGGATGATCGCCGCGACCGTCGAGGGCCCCTCGAACGCGATCGTCGTCTCCAGGTGCTCCAGCGCCCGGGCGCACTCCTGCTCCTCGGTCTCGGCGTAGAAGCGGGAGCGGTAGAGGTAGGGCGCCCAGAAGTGCACGACCCCGGCCGTGCCGCTGTCGGAGGCCCAGCGGCGCGGGTCACCGGTGATGTTCACGGCCTGCTGGGTGCCGCCGTGGTACGAGCGGTACGCCGAGAGCACCTTCGGGCGGCCGGTGTGCAGACGGGCCATCCGGATGGCGTGCTCGACGGCGTCGGCGCCGCCGTTGGTGAAGAAGATCTTGTCCAGGTCGCCCGGGGTGCGCTCGGCGATCAGCCGGGCCGCCTCCGAACGGGCCTCGACGGCGAACGCGGGCGCGAAGGTCGTCATCTTCGCGGCCTGCTCCTGGATCGCGGCGACGATCTTCGGGTGCTGGTAGCCGACGTTGGTGTAGACGAGCCCGCTGGAGAAGTCGAGGTAGCGCCGGCTGTCGTAGTCCCAGAAGTGCGACCCCTCGGCACCGGCGACGGCGAGCGGGTCGATGAGCTCCTGAGCGGACCAGGAGTGGAACACATGGTCACGGTCGGCGGCCTTGACGGCGGCACCGGCTTCGGGGTTCGGCTGAGGGGTCATGCGGGCGAGCGTAGGCGCGGGGGAGAGGGCGGTGAAATCGGCGGCCTGTCTGGAGTCGGCGGCGGCCCCCCGACAGGTTGTCCAGACGGGACGGGCGGGAGGAAGAGTATTGACAGCATGCTGCCTTCTCGACAGAATGCTGTCATAAGCGCACGGGGATCGAGGAGAAGTCATGAACGCCACCACCGGCAAGCCCGTCCATCTCGCCGTCTACGACACCCTGGCCGACTGGGAGACCGGTCACGCCACGGCCCAGCTGGCCCGCACCGGCCACGAGATCCGCACCGTCGGCCCGGCCACCGCCCCGGTGCGGAGCATCGGCGGCCTGCGCATCCAGCCCGACCTGGCCCTGGCGGACCTGCGTCCCGAGGACAGCGCGCTGCTGATCCTGCCGGGCGCCGACCTCTGGGACACCGGCGACGACCTCGCCCCCTTCGCCCGCACGGCCAGGGCCTTCCTCGACGCGGGCGTCCCGGTCGCCGCCATCTGCGGCGCCACCGCCGGACTCGCCCGCGAGGGCCTGCTCGACGACCGCGACCACACCAGCGCGGTCTCCTTCTACCTGGCCGCCACCGGCTACGCGGGCGGCGCCCGCTACATCGCGACCGACGCCGTCACCGACGGCCCCCTGATCACCGCCGGTCCCACCGAGCCGGTCGCCTTCGCCCGGGAGATCCTCCGGCTCCTCGGCGTCTACGAGGGCGAGGTGCTGGACGCCTGGTACCGGCTGTTCCACGACTCCGACCCGGCGGCCTACGGGGTGCTGGAGAAGGCCGGGGCGCTGTGAGCCGGGAGCGCCAGGACCTGTTCAGCCGCAGCGCCCTCGGGGTGTTCAGGCTCAACGGCCAGTTCCTCGCGGTCGCGGAGGAACTGGCCCGGCCCGCCGGGCTCACCGCCGCCTGGTGGCAGGTGCTCGGCGCGGTCCTCGGGGAGCCGCTGCCGGTCTCCGGCATCGCCCGCGCCATGGGCATCACCCGGCAGAGCGTCCAGCGCATCGCCGACCTGCTGGTGGAGCGGGGGCTCGCGGAGTACCGGCCGAATCCGGCGCACCGCCGGGCCAAGCTCCTCGCACCCACCGCCGAGGGACGTGCCGCGGTCACCCGCATCGACCCCGGCCACGCGGCGTTCGCCGACCGGCTGGCCGAGGCCTTCGGCGAAGCGGAGCTGGCGGAGGCGGTACGGCTGCTCGAACGTCTTTCGACGGTGCTGGACCAGGTGGGCCCGCCCGGGAAGCCGCCTTGGCCTGTTACGGAACCGTAGACATCGCCCAGGCCACCCCGCCCCGGCCCGGCACTATTCTCGATCTGTTGCTCACGTGTGGGGGGAAGGCGGCTGAGCGATGGAGAAGCTGGGGCCCGGGGATCCGCAGCAGATCGGCTCGTACCGATTGCTGGCGCGGCTCGGTGCGGGGGGCATGGGGCACGTCTATCTGGCCCGCTCGGAGCGGAGCCGTACGGTCGCCGTGAAACTCGTGCGCGAGGAACTGGCCGCGCAGGAGGAGTTCCGGGAGCGCTTCCGGCAGGAGGTGCGGGCCGCGCGGCGGGTCGGCGGGTACTGGACGGCGCCGGTGCTGGACGCGGACACCGAGGCGGCGGTGCCGTGGGTTGCCACGGGCTATGTCGCCGGGCCGAGCCTCCAGCAGGTCGTCGGCCACGACCACGGTGCCCTGCCCGAGCGGACGGTGCGCATCCTCGCGGCCGGGCTCGCACACGCGCTCAAGGACATCCACGCCGCCGGGATCGTCCACCGTGACCTCAAGCCGTCCAACGTGCTGGTCACCATCGACGGCCCGCGCGTCATCGACTTCGGTATCGCCCGCGCCCTGGAGACCGTGACGGACGGCGGGCTCACCCGTACCGGCGCGCTCGTCGGATCGCCCGGCTTCATGGCGCCCGAGCAGGTGCGGGGCGACCGCATCACCCCGGCGTGCGACGTGTTCTGCCTCGGCTCGGTCCTCGCCTACGCCGCGACCGGCGCCCTGCCCTTCGGCACCGCCAACAGCGGCGTGCACGCCCTGATGTTCCGCATCGCCCAGGAGGAACCGGACCTGGACGGCGTCCCCGAGGGCATCGCCGACCTGGTCCGCGACTGCCTGCGCAAGGACCCCGCCGCCCGCCCCTCCCTCGACCGCGTCCTGCAACGCACCGGCGCGGACGACACCGTCTCCGACGGCCGCGCCCTCGACCCCTGGCTACCGAGCGCGCTGGTGGCCCAACTGGGGCGACACGCGGTGCGGTTGCTGGACGCGGAGGATCCTGAGGGGGCGGTCGGCGCCGCCACACCACCCACGGGACGACCGGCCCCCGACCCCGGCACGAACCCGCCCCCCGCCCCCGGCACAAGCCCCAGCGGCACCCAGGGCCCCGGCTCCGACGGGAATCCCGGCCCTGGACCCGGAGGGGGCATGGGCTCCGGCGGGGGTCCTGACCACAGCGTGAAGCCGGGCTCTGGTCCTGGAGCGAATCCGGGCTCTGGCCCCGGCATGATTCCGGGCTCCGGTCCCGGGCCCACTCCCGAACACGCCCCCGCCGCCGACGAGTCGTCGTCGCCGCGCCCGGCCTCCGCGGCGGCGCCCGGCGTCACGCCCGTCCCGCCCCCGCCGGGCCGGCCGGGCGAGGGGCCGCCGGTCAACCACCTGCCCACCATGGTCGCGGGGCAGGGCGCACCCCCGGCGCCCGCGCAACTCCCGCCCGCGGGCGCCCCGCCCCACCCCCACCCGCCGTCACAGCCGCAGACACCCCCGCCCCCGTACCCGGCGTACGGCTATCCCCAGCAGCATCCCCAGCCCCACCCCGGCTACGGCGGCCTCGGCTCCACCCCGCCCTACGGCCCGCCGCCGTACGGCACGACCCCGCCGTACGGCCCCCCGCAGCCGCAGCAGCCGCGGGGGAACGGCCGTTCCACCGCGCTGCTCGTCGTGATCGCCCTGGTCGTGGCGCTCGCCGCCGGAGGGTCGGTGTACGCGCTGATGCAGGGCGGCGCCGACGACCGGGCCGACGACCGCCCCGGTCCCACGCAGGGCACGAGCGCCCAGCCGACCACCCCGGGCCCGTCCCCGACGACCTCGCAGCCGGGCCCCTCCCCGTCCCCGGCGGACGGCACGATCCCGGCCGGGTACCTGGGCACCTGGGCCACGACCATCGACAACGCCGACGGGGAGCACAGCCGTTCGCTCACCATCCGGCAGGGCGAACCGGGCGACACGGTCCTCTCCCTCGTGGCCGACGGCCCGACGAAGGGGGGCGGCAATTACCACTGCGTGTTCGAGGGGCGGTTGACCGCGGCCCCCGGCACCGGCGGCGCACTGGCGATCGGCCCGTCCACCGTGAAGGTCGGGCAACCCCGCACCGCCTGCACCCCCGGCGCGGCCACCGAGGTGACCCTCCTGCCCGACGGCACGCTGGAACGAGTCAACACCAGCAGCGGCGAACGCCTGACCTACACGAAGCAGTAACCGACACGCTCACCGCGGCTCCGGCGGCCGCTGCCGCGGCATGTTCGGCCGGGCCGCCCCATGCGGCGGCGGCACCGCGAACCGCCCGTTCACCCCCACCTCGGCCCCCCGCCCCGGCCCCGGGAACACCACCGCCTGCAACCCCGCCGGCGTCGACCCCCCGGTCCGGAACTCCCCCATCCAGTCCGCCGTCTCCACCCGCACCAGCTCCGTCAGATCCTCGGAGAACCTCCGCAGCACCCCGAGACACCGCTCCGCCGCCTCCCCGGCCGTCCCCTCCGCGGGCCCCAGCACCTCCCGCACACTCTCCGCCGCCCAGTCGAACTGCAGAGCCTGCAACCGCCGCTGCACGGCCTGCGCGGTCGCCACGTCCCGCATCCAGCCGGACGTCACCGCGAAGTACCGGTCGACGGCCACGCACGCCGCCCCCACGAGCAGTGCCAGACACCCCCAGGGCGCGATCCCGCCCACGACCCCGGTCAGGTCCAGCAGAGGCAGGGTGACCCCGGTGGCCGCCCCCACCGCGGCCCCGCAGCGCAGCGCCCGCGCACACCGCCGCTTCCACACCCGGTCCGCGAGGTACCAGGCCGCCGTCCGCAGCGCCCCGTGCTCCACCCACCGGTACAGCTCGTCCAGCCGGAGCGCCGGCTCACCCCAGTCCCCGAGCGGGAAGACCCGCCCGGTCAGATCGCCCGGCCGCAGCCCGGCCGCCGCCTGCTCGCCCCGTCCGTCCTGAGGCGGCCCCTCGGGCTGCATCTCCGGCTGACCCACCCGGCACTCCTCACTGACCACGAATGACCACGTACGGTTCACTCACCGATCACGCTGCGTGATGGACGAAAGCCCGCGCCTTCCCCGCGCCCGACCCTTCCTACCTCCCAATGGGTGGCGAAGACGTAGCTTTCGCCTCTTTTCCGCCCGGAAGTATTCCTTGATCAGGTATAGGGCGCGAGGGGGACTCACTCGAAAGAGTGCTGGGGCGGCGGCAGCCCCGACCACGTAGGCTCGTGCCGAACGGGAAAACCCGTACCGAGCAAGGAGCTGATCGTGATCCCCGGTGGTGGCCAGCCCAATATGCAGCAGCTGCTCCAGCAGGCCCAGAAGATGCAACAGGACCTGGCACAGGCGCAGGAGGAACTGGCGCAGACGGAGGTCGACGGGCAGGCGGGCGGAGGTCTGGTGACGGCCACCGTCACCGGCGCCGGAGAACTGCGCGCCCTGAAGATCGACCCGAAGGCGGTGGATCCCGAGGCCGCAACCCTCGAAGAGACGGCCGAGACCCTCGCCGACCTGGTCGTGGCGGCCGTGCAGGCGGCCAACGAGAACGCGCAGGCGCTCCAGCAGCAGAAGCTGGGCCCCCTCGCGCAGGGTCTGGGCGGCGGAGGCATTCCCGGCCTGCCGTTCTGACCCGGCGCACCGCCTTCCTCGAAGAGGCGGCAGACAACTACGGTACGTACGGGACGGTGCGTACCGACCCCGAAGACCCAGGAAGGGCAGTCCGTTGTACGAAGGCGTGGTCCAGGACCTGATCGACGAGCTGGGGCGGTTGCCCGGCGTCGGTCCGAAGGGCGCCCAGCGGATCGCCTTCCACATCCTCCAGGCCGAGCCGACCGACGTACGGCGCCTCGCGCAGGCGCTGATGGAGGTCAAGGCGAAGGTCCGCTTCTGCGCGACCTGCGGCAACGTCGCGCAGGAGGAGCTGTGCAACATCTGCCGCGACACCCGCCGCGACCCGGCCGTCATCTGCGTGGTGGAGGAGCCGAAGGACGTCGTGGCGATCGAGCGCACGCGTGAGTTCCGGGGCCGCTACCACGTCCTGGGCGGCGCGATCAGCCCCATCGACGGGGTGGGCCCGGACGACCTGCGCATCAGGGAACTGCTGGCCCGCCTGGCCGACGGCACGGTCACGGAGCTCATCCTGGCCACGGACCCGAATCTGGAAGGCGAGGCGACGGCGACGTACCTCGCCCGCATGATCAAGCCCATGGGCCTGAAGGTCACCCGCCTGGCCAGCGGCCTCCCGGTGGGTGGGGACCTGGAATACGCGGACGAGGTCACCCTCGGACGCGCCTTCGAGGGGAGACGACTCCTAGATGTCTGACGCCACGCTGCACGCGACCGACCAGAACCCGGACGATTTCGCGGTCCAGATCGCGGATCAGATCGAGAGCTTCCTGGTCGCCGTCACAGAGGTCGCGAAGGGCGACGAGCCGGAATCGGCCGTGCCCTTCCTCCTCCTGGAGGTCTCCCAACTCCTCCTGGCCGGCGGCCGCCTCGGCGCGCACGAGGACATCGTGCCCGACGAGCGCTACGAACCGGACTCGGGCCCCGAGCCGGACGTCGACGCGCTCCGCGAGAACCTGATCCGCCTGCTGGACCCGATCGACGTCTACTCCGAGGTCTTCGACCCCTACGAGCCCCGCAAGGCGCCCGTGCCGGCCCGGATCTCCGACGACCTCGCCGACGTCATGGCCGACCTGCGGCACGGCATGTCCCACTACCGTGCGGGCCGCACCACCGAGGCGCTGTGGTGGTGGCAGTTCTCCTACTTCTCCAACTGGGGCTCCACGGCGTCGGCCACCCTCCGGGCCCTCCAGTCGGTCCTCGCCCACGTCCGCCTCAACCAGCCCCTCGCCGAACTCGACGGCCTGGACACGGACCAGGGCATGGGCGACGACACCCTGGAGATCGAGGCGGGCCGGGTCATGGCCGAGGAGATCGCGGGACCGCTGGGACTGCGCCCGGCGAAGTAGCCGCGGTCCGTTCGAGGGGCGCCCTCACAGGGCCGGGGGCGCGATGTCCGGCCCCGGCGGCCGGGCCACCGTCATGCCGATGGCCCAGGGCACCCGTGCGACGGCGGGCAGTTCACCGACGGTTTCCGCGAGCAGCCGGCGCATCGTCCTCCCGCCGAAGCGCCGTACGCCCATCGCCACCACCCCGATCACGTCGAGATCCGCGACGTCGACGGGGGCGGCGGCCTTGGACCAGGTCAGTTCGTTCGCCATGGCGAGATCGACCGACTTGGCGTAGGCCCGGGACAGTTCGGCCAGTGTGGCGGCGTAGGACTCCGCCGCGCGGTCGCCGTCCTCCAGGAGGTTCAGGGCGAGCCCCCAGAACGTCCGTACGGGCATGGCCAGGGAGCCCACCGGGACCACGCCGACGCGGTGGGGCGACTCGGTGGCGAATGCGGTGAGCCGGTCCCGGGCCGCCGGATCGTCCCCGGCCAGCATGGCGCAGGCCAGCAGGAGATAGGTCTGTTGCTGCGGATGGTCCAGCAGGCCGTCCGGTTCGCTTGTGCCAGGGCCCTCGGTGAGGAGCCGCCGGGTCCAGCCGTCGCTGGTGGGCCGCTCGACCCCGCGGGGTGCCAGGGAGGCCCGGAGATAGGCGCCGAACGTGAGGCCCGATCTGGTGAACAGGCCGGCGGCCTGCGCGAGCGCCCCGCGAACGGCCCGGCGGGGCTCGACCAGCAGCCGCCACTGCCCGGCCAGCCGGTAGGCCGACGCGGCCTCGATCAGGGCGGGTGCGCCCGGCCGCTCGTCCGATTCCGCTTCCCCGAGGACCAGTCGGGCGTAGGCCTCGTGGAAGTCGGCGGCGGTCGAGACCTGCTCGGCGGAGAGCCGCAGCGGCTCCAGCGGCGAGAAGTCCGAGGGCGGAGAGACCACTTCAGATCAGCTCCCTGACGTTGCTCAGCGCCTCGGGCTCCGTGAAGTGCGGGTTGAGGTGCTCCCACTCCTTGCGCAGCAGTCCGCGTCGCGGTCCCAGACCCACTTCGTGCAGTCGCGCACCTGCGTCGCCGGCACGTACACCTTGGCCGTCACCTCGCCCTCGGTCTGGAACGGCGAGTATCTGCGGTAGGTGTTCAGGTCCCGGATCTCCTCGGCGACCCCGTGCACCGGCACCGCGGAACGGGGTGCCAGGACGACCCAGCAGGTGTAGAGGTAGGCCTCCCGCCGGGCGCCGAACCGGGTGCCGAACCACAACGCCGTGTGGCGGGCGGTGTGGACGAAGTTGGTCTTCGCCACCGCGTCCCGCTCCACCGTCCCGCACGACAGGGAGATGAACGGGCTCTGTTCGCAGAACGGCTCTCCCGTGGCCGGGTCCGTCCGCTCGAAGTGATTGACGTGCCGGTCGAGGTTCTGCTCGGTGAGCTTGGTGGCGAACTCGGCCAGCGGGACCCGGCCGTGCCTCAGCAACCAACGGCTGGAGATCCCGGACCGGCGGTCGATCAGCGCGCGGGCCTCGTCGTCACCCGATAACGCCAGCCCCTTGATGCACCACTGCACGATCATGATCGTCCCCCCGGCCTCAGATCCGAACGGCCGTGCCGGTGACGCCGATTCCGCTGTGCGGGTCGGCGGGCACCGTCACCGTGATCGTGCTCGGTCGTCCCATGTCCACACCTTGATGGATCGTCAGGGTCGCTGGGGCCGGGACGAGTTCGAGCTCCCGCAGGTAGCCGCCGAGTGCCGCTGCCGCCGCTCCCGTCGCCGGGTCCTCGGTCACGCCGCCGGGCGGGAACGGGTTGCGGGCGTGGAAGACGGTGGGGGACTCGCGCAGCACCAGGTCGACCGTGGTCCAGTCCCGGCGCGCCATCAGGTCGCCGAGCGCGGCCATGTTGTAGTCCAGGTCCGCCAGCCGGTCCCGGCTCGCGGTGGCGAGGACCGGGTGCCAGGCCCCGGCGTAGGCGACCCGGGGCGGCAGCGCCGGGTCCAGGTCCCCGGTGGACCAGCCGAGGATCGCGAGCAGTTCGGCGAGGTCGGTCTCCTCCAGCGGAGCCGTGCGCGGCGCGACGCTCACCAGGGTCGCCGTGAGGGTGCCGTCGGCCGCCCGGTCGGTGGTGACGACGACCGGTCCGGCCTGGGTGCGCAGGTGCAGCCGCCCGGTGCCGTGCCGCTGTGCGTGGGCGACGGCCGTGGCGATCGTCGCGTGACCGCAGAACGGCACCTCGGCGAGCGGGCTGAAGTACCGGACGTCCAGGGCGCCGTCGCCGGGGTCCGTCACGAACGCCGTCTCCGAGTAGCCCACTTCGGCCGCCGTCGCCAGCATCACCGCGTCGTCGGCACCGCTCGCGTCGAGCACCACCCCGGCCGGATTGCCCCCCGCGGGATCCGTGCTGAACGCCACGTAGCGCAGTATCTCCATGCCCAGACGGTAGCGCGCGAGTCACTTCCACCGCGGAGAACGCGGAGGCCGACCGGTACGCCGCGGACGCGGTCGCGCTCACCGGCGGCACGTGGCTGATCGTGAACCACCACCCCTCGAAGGCGCCGCAGGGACGCGCCTCAGCCGCGGTGGGCGGCCCGGAGCGTGATCGTCACGCACAGGCCGCCACCCGGCGAGTCCGTCAGGGAGACCGTTCCGCCGTCGTCCGTCACCAGTTGCTTGACGACGGCGAGGCCGAGGCCGGAGCCGGACCTGCCGGTCAGGCCCTGGCCGCGCCAGAAGCGGTCGAAGGCGCGGGACTTCTCCGCGTCCGACATCCCGGGCCCCCGGTCGCACACCGACAGGCTCACCTCGTCGCCCCGCTGCTCCACCCGGACGGTGATCGTGCCGCCGTCCGGTGACACCTCCAGGGCGTTGGACAGCACGTTGTCCAGCACCTGTTCCAGCTGACCGGGACTGGTCAGCACGAGCAGCCGGCCGTCGGCACTCCCCCCGAGCGTGATGGTGACTCCACGCTCGTCGGCGGCCGGCCTCCACACGTCCAGCCGCTCCCGCACGATGTCCCGCAGGGGCAGCGGCTCCGCCACCGTCACCTTCGCCTCCGCCCGCGCCAGCACCAGCAGGCCGTTGACCAGGCGGCTCATCCGGACCACCTCGGCCGTCGCCTGCTCCACGTCCTCCTTGACGAACTCGTCGTCCACCCCGTCGGCGATGTTGTCCAGCGACAGCCGCAGCGCGGTGAGAGGGGTACGGAGCTGATGCGAGGCGTCGGCCACGAAGATGCGCTGCGCGGCGATCAGGGTGTCCAGCCGTTCGCCCGCCTGGTTGAGCGTGCGGGCGAGGGTCTGGGTCTCGCGCGGGCCCGTCACCGGAGAGCGGGCCGCGAGGTCGCCGTCGCTGAACCTGCTCGCCGTGTCGTTGAGCTGGCGCAGCGGCCGGGTGAGCCGCCGGGCCACCACCGCGCCGATCACGGCGGCCACGATGAGGACGGCCACCGCGAGGCCCGCGCGAAAGCCCCAGATCGTCCACAGCCGGTCGGTCAGGTCGGTGGTCTTGTAGACGATGCGCACGGCCCCGACGACCGGGCCCCGGTTGCGGCCGTCGAGGTCCTCCCTGCTCTCACGGGCGGCGACCGTGATCTTCAGCTCCGGGCCCCAGATGAAGGACGAACCCCAGTCGATCGAGGGATCGCCGGTCTCCAGGGTCCTGGTCAGGTCCTCGTCCCGCCGCGGGCTGCGCAGGTCGGTGTCGCAGCGCTCGGTCACCTCGACCTCGCCGGGCGTCTCGCCCTCGAACGCGTCGGCCATCTCCAGCAGCGCCGCGCACGACGGGGGGTTGCCGTTGCCCAGCAGCAGCGCCATGGTCTCGGCCTCACGCCGTACGGAGGCCGCGGTGTCGTCCCGCAGCTGGTCGGTGAGGGAGAAGGCCACGGGCACCGTGAAGATGGCGACGGCCCCGGCGACGAGCACCACATAGCTGCGGATCAGCTGGCGGATCATGACGTGCTGCCCGGGGCGTCGTCCCGGTCGCCCTTGACGATCTCCAGCCGGAACCCGACCCCCCGGACGGCCTCGATGGCTATCGCCCCGGCGAGCTTGCGGCGCAGCGCCGCCACGTGCACGTCCAGCGTCTTCGTCGGCCCGAACCAGTTCGCGTCCCAGACCGCTTCCATGATCTGCTCGCGCGACATCAGCGCCCCGGGCTCCTCGGTGAGGAAGGCCAGCAGGTCGTACTCCTTGGGCGCGAGGGCGACCTCCTCGCCGTCCAGGCGCACCCGGGCCGCCTTGCGGTCGATCGTCAGGCGGGTGCCGTAGCGGTCGGGTCCGGTGTCGGTCGCCTCGGCGGGGGTGCGGGGCCGGGTGCGGCGCATGACCGCCCGTATGCGTGCGATGACCTCACGGACGCCGAACGGCTTGGAGACGTAGTCGTCCGCGCCGAGTTCGAGCCCGACCACCCGGTCCGTCTCGTCGCTGCGGGCGCTGATCACGATGATCGGAACGTCACCGCGCTCGCGCAGCGCCTTGCAGACGTCCAGGCCGTCGGTGTCGGGCAGGCCGAGGTCCAGCAGGACCACGTCGTAGGGGCCCTCGTGCTTCAGGGCCGCGCCGCCCGTGGTGACCCAGGCGACCTCGAAGCCGTAGCGCCTCAGGCCCCGGCGCAGGGATTCGGCGACCGGTTCATCGTCTTCCACCAGGAGTACGTGCACAGCCGAACCCTAGTGCTTGAAAGTTGAGTTACCAGGCCCGAGGCCGTGTGCGATTGTGACGCCGGGCACTTTCTCGAGTGGCCCGTGCCCAGATGGGCATGAGCGACTCTGGACGGGCGGACCCGGATCTCACCATGCGATATCGCGGAGGGGTTTTTCGGACGCTCGTTAGACTGAGCCGACCGCGGTACGAATGCGTATGAGCGGATAGAGACGGATTGAGCGAGGAGCGCACGTGGGCCTTGTCGTGCAGAAGTACGGAGGCTCCTCCGTAGCCGATGCCGAGGGCATCAAGCGCGTCGCCAAGCGGATCGTGGAAGCGAAGCAGAACGGCAACCAGGTGGTTGCCGTGGTTTCCGCGATGGGCGACACGACGGACGAGCTGATCGATCTCGCCGAGCAGGTTTCCCCGATGCCTGCCGGGCGCGAGCTCGACATGCTGCTGACCGCCGGAGAGCGGATCTCCATGGCCCTGCTGGCCATGGCGATCAAAAAGCTGGGCCACGAGGCCCAGTCGTTCACCGGCAGCCAGGCGGGTGTCATCACCGACTCGGTCCACAACAAGGCCCGGATCATCGACGTCACGCCGGGCCGGATCAAGACCTCGGTGGACGAGGGCAACATCGCGATCGTGGCCGGTTTCCAGGGTGTCTCCCAGGACACCAAGGACATCACCACGCTCGGCCGCGGCGGCTCCGACACCACCGCGGTGGCTCTCGCCGCCGCCCTCGACGCCGACGTCTGCGAGATCTACACCGACGTCGACGGCGTGTTCACCGCCGACCCGCGCGTGGTGAAGAAGGCCCGGAAGATCGACTGGATCTCCTTCGAGGACATGCTCGAACTGGCCGCCTCCGGGTCGAAGGTGCTGCTCCACCGCTGTGTGGAGTACGCCCGCCGGTACAACATCCCGATCCACGTCCGGTCCAGCTTCAGCGGACTTCAGGGCACATGGGTCAGCAGCGAGCCGAAGCAAGGAGCAAAGCAGGTGGAGCAGGCTCTCATCTCCGGTGTCGCGCACGACACCTCCGAGGCCAAGGTCACGGTCGTCGGCGTGCCGGACAAGCCGGGCGAGGCGGCCTCGATCTTCCGCACGATCGCCGACGCCGAGATCAACATCGACATGGTCGTGCAGAACGTGTCCGCGGCCTCCACGGGCCTGACGGACATCTCCTTCACGCTGCCGAAGACCGAGGGCCGCAAGGCCATCGACGCGCTCGAGAAGAACAAGGCCGGCATCGGCTTCGACTCGCTGCGCTACGACGACCAGATCGGCAAGATCTCCCTGGTCGGCGCCGGTATGAAGACCAACCCGGGCGTCACGGCCGACTTCTTCACGGCCCTGTCCGACGCGGGCGTGAACATCGAGCTGATCTCGACCTCCGAGATCCGCATCTCGGTCGTCACCCGCGCCGACGACGTCCCCGAGGCCGTCCGCGCCGTGCACTCCGCGTTCGGGCTCGACTCCGACAGTGACGAGGCAGTCGTCTACGGAGGCACCGGCCGCTGATGGCCGATCTCCGACAGGACGCCCGGACCGGTCGGTCCGGGCGTCCGACGCTTGCCGTGGTGGGGGCGACCGGTGCCGTCGGCACCGTCATGCTCCGGATCCTGTCCCAGCGGGCGGACATCTGGGGCGAGATCCGGCTGATCGCCTCCCCGCGCTCGGCCGGCCGCAAGCTGACCGTGCGCGGCGAGGAGACCGAGGTCGTGGCCATCGGTGAGGAGGCCTTCGACGGGGTCGACGTCGCCATGTTCGACGTCCCCGACGAGGTCGCCGAGCGGTGGGCGCCGCTGGCCGCCGCCAAGGGCGCGGTGGTGGTCGACAACTCCGGCACCTTCCGGATGGACCCGGACGTGCCGCTCGTCGTGCCCGAGGTCAATCCGCACGCCGTGCGGATGCGGCCCCGGGGGATCATCGCCAACCCCAGCTGCACGACCCTCTCCATGATCGTCGCCCTGGGCGCGCTGCACGCCGAGTTCGGGCTGCGCGAGCTGGTCGCCTCCTCGTACCAGGCCGTCAGCGGCGCCGGACGGGCCGGCGTGGAGACCCTGCGGCAGCAGTTGTCCCTGGTCGCCGGCACGGAACTGGGCATCCACCCCGGCGACGTGCGCCGGGCCGTCGGGGACCGCACCGGGCCGTTCCCGGAGCCGGTCGCGCTGAACGTGGTGCCGTGGGCCGGCACCGCGCAGGAGGACGGCTGGTCCTCGGAGGAGCTGAAGGTGCGGGACGAGTCCCGCAAGATCCTCGGCCTGCCGAACCTGCCCGTGGCCGTCACCTGTGTCCGGGTGCCGGTGATCACCACCCACTCCCTGACCGTGCACGCCCGCTTCGAGGGCGAGGTCACCGTCGACAAGGCCCGCGAGATCCTCGCCACCGCGCCCGGGGTCGTCCTGTTCGACAACCCGGCAGCGGGGGAGTTCCCGACCCCCGCCGACGTGGTCGGCACCGACCCGACCTGGGTCGGGCGGGTCCGCCGGGCGCTGGACGACCCGACGGCGCTCGAACTGTTCGTGTGCGGGGACAACCTGCGCAAGGGGTCCGCGCTGAACACGGCGCAGATCGCCGAGGTGGTGGCGGCGGAGCTGTCCTGACAGGGTGACCGCCCGGGTTTCGTGAAGTTTCGGCGGCGCGTAAACCCCCGGCCGATGTCAGAGGCGGTTTGTAGGATCTGTGGACGACATGTGAGCCGGTCCATGGTCCGGACCACTTGTTCGTGGCGCTTCGGCATCAGAGGATTTATCTCCCCGTCCTCCGCAACCGCGCGGAGGGCGGGGAGCGTCTTTGCGGTCGCCCTTCGGCCGTGGGAGCGCTTCATCAGGCGTGGGGACGCCTGGAACCGGGCGTGGGGACGTCCGTTCACATCTGGACATAGGGGAAGAGCGGGACGCATGAGGGCATTTGATGCACCATCGGTTGCGCTGCCTGACGCGGGTAGACCGACGACGGCGGCGGTCGGCGTGAAAGTGATGCCCGGCACGTACAACCCTCACCGGGGTCAGCGTGTCCAACAGGCGTGGCAGAGGTACTCGACTTCAGCGCGGCACGCGGCACGGTCCTTCGACCGCCCCGTCCGGCGGCTCTACGACCCCGCATGGCCGGTACGCCCGGTGGCATGCCGGTGATCGCGCCCGTGCCCGCAGCGCGGCCGGCCCGCATCCCCAGTCAGCGCGACGGCGCGGAGGACGGCCTCGCGGCCGGCACCACCGTCGACCACCTCACCGAGACCTACCGGGCGCACTACCGCTCACTGCTGGGTCTCGCCGCGCTCCTCCTCGACGACACCGCCTCCTGCGAGGACGTCGTCCAGGAGGCGTTCATCCGTGTCCACTCCGCCCGCAAGCGGGTGCGCGACCCCGAGAAGACGCTCGCGTACCTGCGCCAGACCGTCGTCAACCTCTCGCGCTCCGCGCTGCGCCGCCGCATACTCGGCCTGAAGCTGCTGTCGAAGCCCATGCCCGACATGGCCAGCGCCGAGGAAGGTGCCTACGACCAGCTGGAGCGCGACTCCCTCATCAAGGCGATGAAGGGGCTGCAACGCCGCCAGCGCGAGGTGCTGGTGCTGCGCTACTTCGCCGACATGACCGAGGCGCAGGTCGCCGAGACGCTCGGCATATCGCTGGGCTCGGTCAAGGCCTACGGCTCGCGCGGTATCGCGGCGCTGCGGATCGCCATGGAGGCGCCGGCATGAGTGACGGCAACGGCACGGGTGGCAACGGGCGCGACCGCCCCGAGCCCGCCGAGCGCCCCGACGACCGGCAGGCGCCGGCCAGGCTCCACGCGCAAGATCCGAAGCAATCGCACGCTGGGAACGGAACTGTGAACCACGGCCCCGACGACCAGAGCCCCGAAGGGTTCGACTCGGACGAGCTGGACCTGCGCAGGATGCTGCACCAGGTGGTGCAGGAGGTGGAGCCGCGCGACGGCACCCTGGACTACCTGCGCAAGGCGGTACCGCAGCGGCGGACCCGCAAGCGGCAGGCCCTCGTCGGCATGGCCGCCGCCGCGCTCTTCATCGGCACCGCCGTCCCGGCCCTGGTGCACGTCTCCAACGCCACCGGCTCCGACGCCAACCCGTCCGTCGCCGGCCACGCCTCCGAGACCCAGGGCGGTGCGGGCCAGGGCAAGGGACCGGACGGCGGCGAGAGCGCCGCGGGCGGCTCCTCCGACCGGATCGAGGGCGAGGACAAGGGCGGCAAGAAGGAGAAGGACAAGGACAAGGGGTCCGGCGTCTCCACGGGCGCGTCCCAGGGCGCCGACCCCTCCTCCACGACCGCCGCCGGCATCCCGGTGTGCACCGCGGCCCAGCTCGGCCCGGCCTCCGGGAGCAGCAACGCCCCCGACTCCACGGGCGCGGTCTCCGGCTCCTTCCGGGTCACCAACGTCTCCGGCACGGCCTGCACGGTCACCGGCCCCGGCTCGGTGAGCGCGCTGCCGCAGGGTGCCGCCGACATCAGCAAGGTCGGCTCGGCCCGGCACGCGGCGGGCGACGCGGCGGCCGGTCTGCTGCCCGACCCGTCCCTGGAGGCCGCCCAGCTGGTCCTCCAGCCGGGCGTCGGCTACGACGTGAAGTTCGCCTGGGTCCCCTCCGAGACCTGCCCCACCCCCGGCGGCAGCGTCGGCGGCCCCGACCCCAGCCCCGACCCGACCCCCTCGGACGACCCGGCGGCCACGGCCGGCACCTCCACCGGAGGCGACACGGGCACGGCACCCCAGCTCGTCCGGGAGGACGGCACGGTCGACGGCAGTGTGGCCGTCACCTACACCCCGGCCACGGGCTCGGGCGCGGCATCGGTGACGGTGTCCAACGCGTGCGCGGGGACGGTGTACTGGACGGGCGTGCTGGCGGGGGCGTGACGGAGGGGGCTACCCGTGAGGGGGGCTACCCAGGACGGGCGCTACCCGTGAAGGGGGTTACCCGTGAGGGGCGCTACCCGTGAGGGAGGCTACCCGTGAAGGGGCGCTACCCATGACGGGCGCCACCCGTGAGGGGGGCGCTGGCCCCGGCCCCTCCCCTTCCGGCCGGGAGGCCGCTCACTTCACCGCGGCGTCCACGACGACGGGCTCCTCGTCCGTCACCAGTCCCAGCTCCGCGTCGCGTACGGACTCCACCTCGCGCCGCAGCAGCCGGAACCACATGAAGATCACGAACCCCACGAAGGCGAACCACTCGGCGGTGTAGCCCAGGTTCTGGAAGGCCTTCAGATCCAGCCCCGAGTCCGGCGGCGCGGCGGCCGGCACGGCCTTCATGCCCGAGTCGCCCTTCGCCAGCGTGACCCACGCGTCGTACACGTCGTACGGCACCAGGTTCACCAGCGACGCCGCGCTGATCGCCGCGGTCTGCCCGGCCGGCAGCCCGCCCCGCGCGCTGACGCCGTTGTCCCCGGGCGTCTCCGAGGCCTGCAACGCACCGGTGACGGTGACCTCACCGGCCGGGGGCGCGGGCACCTTCGCCGCGTCGGCGGCACCCGGCAGCCAGCCCCGCACCACCGGCAGCGCCTCGCCCGAGGGGGTCCGCAGCAGTGTCAGCACGTAGAAGCCCTGCCTGCCGTCGAGCTCGCGCCCGGGCACCAGCAGCTGCCTGCCGTACGTGCCGCTCGCGGTGACGAGCTTCCCGGACGTCGCCTTGTCCACCGGCAGCATGTCCTTCAGCGGCCGGGGCGCCTCGCGCCGGGCCTCGGAGACCTGCTCGGTCGCGGACCGGTGATCCTGCACCCGGTCCTCGAACCGGCCCAGCTGCCAGGACCCCATGAAGATGCAGAAGGGGATGGACAACAGCACGAAGACGTTGATCCCCCACCATCGGGGCGTCAGCAGAAACCGGTACACACCCCCACGGTACGGGGGCACCGGGCGGGGCCCGGCCGCGGGGTGAGCAACGCGTGCGCAGAGAGCGGTTGCCGACGACGCCCCTCTCGGCCGGCGGGCGCGGCCGGCGTCGTTCCGGCCGGGCGGGTGGGGGAGTACGACGGTGCGAATCCTGCCCTGCTCGGAGGGGGGATCGGTGGAGGTTGTCCACAGGCTGGGGGCCTCGCCAGCGGATTGTCGGTCGGGGCGGGCAGTATGGGGCCATGACTGAGAGCAACGGGTCCGACGCGCGGGATCAGCGGGACCAGCACGAGCAAGCGGTACAGGCGGGTCGGCAGGAGCGGATGCCGGACTGGGAGAAGCGCTTTCGGGCGCCCCGCGTGTCCCTGCCCGACTGGGCGGAGGACGCGCCGGACCACTCCCTGTTCGTCTCGAACGCGACCGGGACGTACGAGCTGTACGCCTGGGACCGCTCGACGGGTGAGCAGCGCCAGGTGACGGACCGGCCCAACGGCACGACGGAAGGCGTGCTGTCCCCGGACGGCGCGTGGATCTGGTGGTTCGACGACAAGGACGGCGACGAGTTCGGCGTATGGCGCCGCCAGCCCTTCACGGGCGGCGCGGACGAACCGGCCGCCGCGGGCCTGGAGGCCTCCTACCCGGCCGGCCTCGCCCTCGGCCGTGACGGGCGTACGGCGGTCGTGGGCCGTTCCACGGACGAGGACGGCACGACGATCCACCTCGTGCGCACCGGACAGGCCCCGGTGGAGATCTACCGCCACCGCGAGTCGGCCGGGGTCGGCGACCTCTCCCACGACGGCTCCCTCATCGCCATCGAGCACACCGAGCACGGCGACGCGATGCACTCGGCGCTGCGCGTCCTGCGCCCCGACGGCACGGCGGTCGCCGACCTCGACGACACCGAGGGCGGCACCCGCGAGCTGGGCCTGGAGGTCCTCGGCTTCGCCCCCGTCGACGGTGACACACGCCTGCTCATCGGCCACCAGCGCCGCGGCCGCTGGGAACCCCTGGTGTGGGACGTGGCCACCGGCGAGGAGACGGACCTGGCGCTGGAGCTGCCGGGCGACGTCAGCGCCGAGTGGTACCCGGACGGCAGCGGCCTGCTCATCGCCCACAGCTTCGAGGCCCGCAGCGAGCTGTTCCGCTACGACCTGGCCGGCCGCGCGCTGTCGGAGATCCCGACCCCGAAGGGCACGGTGTCCGGCGCGACGGCCCGGCCCGACGGCAGCGTGGAGTTCCTGTGGTCCTCGTCGGCCGAGCCGTCGGCCGTGCGCTCCACGACGGGCCGTGTCGTGCTCGACCCGCCCGGCATGAAGTCGCCCGGCTCGGTGCCGGTGGAGGACGTGTGGGTGGAGGGCCCGGGAGGCCGTATCCACGCCCTCGTCCAGAAGCCGCGGGGCGCGAGCGGCCCGCTCCCCACGGTCTTCGACATCCACGGCGGCCCCACCTGGCACGACAGCGACTCCTTCGCGGCCGGCCCGGCGGCCTGGGTCGACCACGGCTACGCGGTGATCCGTGTCAACTACCGCGGTTCCACCGGCTACGGCCGTGCCTGGACGGACGCCCTGAAGCACCGCGTCGGCCTCATCGAGCTGGAGGACATCGCCGCGGTCCGCGAGTGGGCCGTCAGCTCGGGCCTCGCCGACCCCGACCGGCTGATCCTCACCGGCGGTTCCTGGGGCGGCTACCTCACCCTGCTCGGCCTCGGCGTCCAGCCGGACGCGTGGACGCTCGGCATCGCGGCCGTGCCCGTCGCCGACTACGTCACGGCGTACCACGACGAGATGGAGGCGCTGAAGGCGATGGACCGCACGCTCCTCGGCGGCACGCCCGAGGAGGTCCCCGACCGCTTCGAGGCGTCCTCCCCCCTCACCTACGTCGACCGGGTCAAGGCCCCGGTTTACATCTCGGCCGGAGTCAACGACCCCCGCTGCCCGATCCGCCAGATCGAGAACTACGTCAAGCGCCTGGAGAGGAGAGGCGCGGTCCACGAGGTGTACCGGTACGACGCCGGTCACGGCTCGCTGGTGGTCGACGAACGCATCAAGCAGGTCCGGCTGGAACTGGAATTCGCGGAACGGCACTTGGAGGGACGGAGCGCCCAGTAGCCCGGGGGCGGGGTGGCGGGGCCCGCGGGCACTCGCGCCGCTGGCGCGGGCGGCACCCCCCCAGCCGCGGGCAGTCGTGCCGCTGGCGCGGGCGGCACCCCCCCCAGCCGCGGGCACTCGTGCCGCTGGGGCGGGCAGGGGTGGGCGCGGGCGGCCCCCCCCAGCCCGCGGGCAGTCGTGCCGCTGGGGCGGCACGGGTGGGCGCGGGCGGCACCCCGCTGCGCCGGGTTGCGCCACGCCCCGGCCCGAGCACACCGCCGAGCACCTCGTGACGCCGGGCGCAGAGGCCCGTTGGTCCGGAAACCTACCGCCGAGCACCTCATGACGCCGGGCAGGGAAACCCGCTCGGCGTCTACGCCCCCGCCCGATCCCGCCTCCTGCGCCCCAGCAACTCCGCCAGCCCCCGCCGGGTAGCCGCCAGCACCACCCGATCCCCGGCCCCCAGCACATACGTAGGAGGCAGATCCCACACCAGCCCGGACGCCGCCTCCGGCACCCGTTCCTCGCCGGACGCCTCCCCCTCACCCCGCCGCCCCCCAGGAGGTGACGTATTGAGCGCCAGCACCCGCCACGACCCGGCCCGGAACGCCTCGCCGACCGTCCGCCCCTCCAACTGCGGATGCCCGGCCACCTCCACCTCCGCGAACAGCAGCACCCGCCGCTCCACCGGAATAGCCCCCAGGATCTGCCGCCCCATCATCGCCCCGGCGAACGCGGGCGCGGCCAGATGCGACACACTCCGGCTGCGCGTGAGGGCGAACGGGTGCGCGGCCCGCAGCGTGCGGTACACCGCCGTCGCGAAGTCGTCGTCGTACAGCCGCAGCACGACCCGCAGATCGGGCCGTACGGACCGGGCGTACAGCGAGGCCTCCAGATTCGTCGTGTCCACGCTGGTCAGCGCCAGCAGCGCATGGGCGCGATGGATCTTCGCGGCCTCCAGCACCCCTTCCTGCGTGACGTCCCCGAGCACCACCGGCACCCGCAACCGTCGCGCCGTGGCCATCCCGCGCGCGTCCGGATCGGACTCCACGCACACCACGGGAATGTGCAGCTCCCGCAGCCGCGTCAGCACCCGCGTCCCGATCTTGCCGAGCCCGAGCAGCACCACATGACCGCCGAGCCCGCGGGGCGGCTTCCGCAGCGCGGACGCGCTGCGGAACGTGCCGAGCGCCTCCAGCACCGCCGCCAGCAGCACCGGCAGCAGCAGCAACCCCACCAGCCCGGACAGCAGTTGCAGCACCTGACGTGCCGTCGACTCGTGGAAGGCGGGATCGTTGATGCCGAAGAGATCGAGCAGCGTCACATATGTGGCGTACAGCGGATCCTCGCCCGTCACGATCATCAGCCCCACGGCGAGCGCCAGCACACAGGCGACCAGCCCGGCCAGCGACCACCGCAGCCGCCGCGAGAACAACGAGGCGAGCGGCGGCACCCCACCCCGCCCGGCCGGCAGGGACGGCCCGGAGTACGACACCTGCTCCAGGACGACGGTGCCGCGCCCGGTCGCCGACGCCACCGCCGCCTCGTCCGGCAGCAGGTGCGGCCCGTGCTCCCCGCTGCCCTCGGAACCGTCGGCCCCGGCAGGGTCGTTGCTCGTCGCGGACAGCAGCGCCAGGGTGCACAGACCGGGGTCGGCCACCTCGCCCGGCCGCGGCGGCTGCCGTTCCACCGCACGCAGCACGAGCCCCTCCGTCTGCACGACCTTGCTGGTGCCGACGAGGGCGGTGGCGGCCAGCGCGGGCGCGGCCGTGTCGGCGTCGGACAGCACCGTCGTCGACGCGTCGAGGCCCGCTCCCCGCCCGTCCCCGGAGGCCACGGCCGCGGTCTGGTCCAGCAGTTCCTCGATGTGCTGTCCCAACCGCCGGTTGTAGAGCCGCAGTACGAGGCGGAGGCGGGGGTTGAACCGGCGGGCCGTGAGGGCGGCGCGGATGTTGGTCTCGTCGTCGTCGTAGACGAGCGCCAGGGCCGCCGCGCGCTCGGCACCCACCTCGGTGAGGACGGCCTCGGTGATCTCCGGAGCCTCCACGACCTGTTCGTTCGAGGCCGGTTCGGCGCTCGCGCCGGTCCGGTTGACGGTCGCGTTCACGACCAGGTCGAGCAGCGCCGCCGAGGCGGCCCGGGCCCGCCCGACCACGGGCCGGCGCACCCGTCTCCCGGAGGGCGGCACGACGAGCGTGACCTGCTCGGCGTAGACACCGCGGAGTTCGGCGGCCAGCCGGTGCGCGAGCCCGTCGTCACCGCACACGATCATGTGCGTGGCCGGAATACTCGGCTGACCTTGGTTCGGAACGCTCCCCACGAGGAGAAGACTGCCGCACCGGGGCGGCCGGTTCCAGAAGGGGCCGGTGGCGCGTGAACGCCCGGCCGCAGCCGTCCGTACGCAAGGGGAGGGAATGGGGCAATGCCCTCGCGCACCACCGGAGGTACCGGGCCCGTGGCCATCACCAAGACCGCGCCGCACGACGACAGCGCCGAGCGCGGTGACGCCGGCAGCGGAGGTACCGAGCGCGGCGCCACCGCGCCGGACGGCAGCGGCAAAGAGGATGCCCGGCACCTCAACTCCCCCCTCCTGCTGACCCTTCTGCTGCTGACGGCGGTGATGTTCCAGGACCCGATCCGCGGTGCCCTGGCCGCACCGGTGATGCAGAGCTGGATGACGGTGTTCGTCGCGGTCATGGTCCAGGCACTGCCGTTCCTGGTGCTCGGTGTGCTGCTGTCGGCGGCCATCGCGGTGTTCGTGCCGGCGTCGTTCTTCGCCCGGGCCCTGCCCAAGCACCCGGTGCTGGCCGTCCCGGTCGCGGGCGCGGCGGGCGCGGTCCTGCCCGGTTGCGAGTGCGCGTCGGTGCCGGTGGCCGGCGCCCTGGTCCGCCGAGGCGTCACCCCGGCGGCGGCCCTGGCCTTCCTCCTCTCGGCGCCGGCCATCAACCCCATCGTGCTGACGGCGACGGCCGTGGCGTTCCCCGGCGACCCCGAGATGGTCGTGGCCCGTTTCGTCGCCAGTCTGCTCGTGGCCTGCTCGATGGGCTGGCTCTGGCACCGCCTCGGGCGCACGGACTGGCTGCGCCCCCCGGCTCGCGCGTCGTACGAGGGCCGGAGCAAGGGCGCGGCCTTCTGGGGCTCGGTCCGCCACGACGTGACACACGCGGGCGGTTTCCTGGTCATCGGCGCGATGGCCGCGGCGACCCTGAAGGCGGTGGTCCCGGCGGACTGGCTCGGCGTCGCGGCCGGCCATCCCGTGCTGTCGGTCCTGTTCCTCGCGGCCCTGGCCGTCCTGCTCTCCATCTGCTCGGAGGCGGACGCGTTCGTCGCGGCGTCCCTGACCCAGTTCTCCCTGACGGCCCGTCTGACGTTCCTGGTCGTCGGCCCGATGATCGACCTGAAGCTCTTCGCGATGCAGGCCGGCACCTTCGGCCGCACCTTCGCCCTGCGCTTCGCCCCCGCGACCCTCGCCCTGGCCATCGTCGTATCGGCCCTGACCGGAACGGTCCTGCTGTGAACCGCCTGGCCCAGACGGCCCTCCTCTTCCTGCTCGGCGCGACCCTGTTGCACGCCGCCACGACCGACCTCTACCTGCGCTACGTCAAGGAGGGCCTGCGCCCCCTGGTCCTGCTGGCGGGCGCGGTCCTGATCATCACGGCGGCGGCGACCCTCTGGTACGACCGCCGAGGCACCCCCGGCACCCCCGGCACCCCCGGCGCGCCCGGCGCGCCCGGCACGTCCGGCACGTCCGGCACCCCCGACGCGCCCGGCACGTCCGGCACGTCCGGCACCCCCGACGGAGCCACCCCCGACGGAGTCACCCCCGACCGAGCCACCCCCGAACAACAGATGCCCACCCATGATCACCACCGAGAACCCCGCGTCTCCTGGCTCCTCACGCTCCCGGTCCTCGCCCTGATCCTGGTCGCCCCGCCGGCCCTCGGCTCCTACAGCGCGGCACACACCGGCACGGCCCTGACCAAGCCCTTCGGCTTCCCGGCCCTCCCCACCGGCGACGCCCCCCTCCGCCTGGCCGTGGCCGACTACGCGGGCCGCGCGATCTACGACGACGGCCGTGCTCTGCGCGACCGCGAACTGAAGATCACCGGTTTCGTCACGCTGGACCGTAAGGGCGCCCCCTACCTGGTGCGGATGGGCCTCAACTGCTGCGCGGCGGACGCCCAGCCGGTCAAGATCGCCCTGATGGGCAACGTCCCTCCGGTCCTGAGCCCGGACACCTGGCTGGAGGTCACCGGCACCTACACACCCCGCCGCACCAAGGACCCCGTCAACGACGGCCCGATCCCGTACCTGAAGGTGACGACCGCGAGGCCGGTCCCCACTCCGCACGACCCGTACGACGAGACGTGGAACTCCTGAACCGCGTTACGCCACGGCCCCGTTGGGGTACTCGCAGGGAACCGCTGATCAGCGAGGGGCACTCATGACCACACTCCGAGGCGGCCACACCGCGGAAATCGACCGGCCGCTCCTGCCCGAGACGGTGCGCGAGGAACTGGCGAAGGCCGACCACCGGGCCAACCTGATCCTGGCCACCCTGGGCGCGGCCCTGACCGCCCTCCTCACCGCGATCATCGCGGGCGTCATCACCCCCACCCAGTACGCGACCGTCCCCCAGCTCCTCCTCTGGACGGGCTGCGCGGCCTGCGCCCCCTCCCTGGTCCTCCTGAGCCTGGCGGCCAGGCCCCAGCAGCCCCCGGCGACCGGCACCCCATCCCACCTCCTGACCCGCACCACCCACGTCAAGCACCGCCGCATACGCCAGGCGATGACATGGGGCGCGGCTTTCCTGACCCTCACCCTGGCGGGGACGCTGACGGGCCTGCTCTCATAACCCACAGCCCACAGCCCACAGCCCACAGCCCACAGCCCAGCCTGCAGCCCGCAGCCCGGACTGTCCGCGTGCTCAGTCGGGCCCGCTCCAGTCGAAGGGGAAGTGCTTGCTCGACTTGCCGGAGCGTTCCCAGGAGAAGCCGAAGGCATCGGCACGGTCGACGGTGGCCCGGCCCCATGTGGCGACCTGGCCCGGCCCCACTTCGGCGCCGGGGGCGTTGTGCACCTGGACGCGAGCGCCGTCCGGCGTGGTCGGGCCGGTGAGAGCCTCGGCGCTCGCCGTGACCCGGCCCGGGATCTCGGCACGCCAGGTGGCGAGGTCGTCGTCGATCTCCACGACGATGGGGGCGAAGTCCATGCCCCGCATCTCGGGGTGGAACATCTCCCCGAACTGCGCCGGCCAGCCGCCCGCCTCCCCGCCGAAGACGGCGCCGAGCGCGGCCCGCTGCCGGTCGTCGGCGCGTTCGTCGAGGAAGACCACGGCGTACGGCTCCGTATGGGTCCCGGCCCACGGGTTGCCCTCGAAGGAGCCGAGCATCAGGACGTTGAGACCGTCGAGTCGTATGTCGCCAAAGGTGCCTTCCCGGATGTGCCAGACCAGTACGCCTTCGCAGTCGCCGTAGGTCGGGGGCTGCGCGAAGGTGCAGGGGCAGGGGATGGCGCACTTGCACACGTCGAACCAGTCGCCGGTCAGATGCCAGCGGGTACCGGTGGTGACATCGGTGGTGACCTGCTCTGACATCTCGCTTCCCTCCTGCCGAGCCCGAAGGAGCTCACTCGGAGTAATCAATTGAAGGTGGCATCACATGCCGCCCATGGACGGCATCGAGCCCTGTAGCCCCGGCAGCAGCCAGTCGTGGAACGGTGCGAGCACGGCCAGGACGAGGAAGGCGACACCCACGACGCCGGAGAGAATGTAGCCGCGGGACCACAGCTTCTCCGCGAAGATCACCAGGGCCAGCCCGGCCATCGCCGCCACGTTCATCACGCCGAGGGGCACGAGGACGACCATCAGCCCGGCGCAGCACCCGACGCAGTAGGCACCGTGGTGGACGCCCACCCGCAGGTCACGGGCCGGTCGCCGGAAGCCGGCGTAGCGCACCAGATGCCCCAGCGGGTCGCGGCAGTGCCGCAGGCAGACGTGCTTGAGGGGGCCGAGCTGATACAGCCCCGCGAGCAGGAAGGCGATCGAGCCGATCCAGCGTCCGGCGGTCGGATGGTCGTCCACCAGGCCACCGGTCAGGGCCAGGGCTCCGTAGGCGAGCAGTCCGAAGGCGGTCCACCCCAGCAGATATCCGCCCACGAACTCGGCGGTGCGGGCGGCGCGGGTCCAGCCGGCGGTCTGCCGTCCGATACCTCGCACCCAGGTGATGGCCACCGGTGCCATGGAGGGCAGCATCATGGCCGCCATCATCAGCACCCAGAGCAGCAGGAACAGCGGCAGCGCCAGCCCCATGGTGCCGGGCTCGACCCCCATGTCCCGGGCCTGCCCGATGGTCAGCACCCAGGCCGGAACCGCGATCAGTACGAGGAGAACCCAGCCGACGACGAGGTCCCGCGCCGGCAGCAAGGTCCCACCCACTCCGGTCGGGGCGGCCGGCCGAGAGGGCACGAACACGGTAGCCCAGTTGCGATCCATGGGTGTCGCCTCCTGCGGCTGCTTCCAGCACAACACACCCGCACCACCGCCGCGACCCGGCCGGAACGCCGGCCCACCGGGTCAGGCGGCGGCGGGGCGTGGGCTGCCGCGGAAGACCTGACTGGTGTGCCAGGAACGATGATCCACCGCAACGGGCCGGGCACCGGGCTGCGGGCCGATGAGCGGACGCCCGGCGAGTGCGGTGACATGCTCACGAGCAACCTGACCGCGGCCGACGAATTGCTGCGAGACGAGGATGCGGTGGCCGTCGCCTATGCCGAGGACGCCCTTGTCGAAGAGCTTGTGGTGCAGCGAGCACAGGCACAGTCCGTTGTCGACGTCGTCCGGACCGTGGAACGCCCACCAGCGCACGTGCGCGGCCTCCAGCCCGACGGGTGTCGTGTCGATCATGCCGTCGTAGCCGCAGAAGGCGCACTGGTACTCGTACGCGGTCAGCACCCTCTCCCTCATACGCCGATCCCGCTGCCGCCGCTCGGGCGCCAGCAGAGCGCCGGTCTCGGCCGGCTCCAGCTCCAGCCCCACCGCGTCGCACAGATCCTGGTGCAGTGACGCCGGGAAGTGCAGATCCAGCAACACCCTCGCCATACGACCCAGCAACGACGGTTCCCGCCGGAGCGCCCCCTGAAGGTCCGGTGCCAGCCGCCCGGTCGCCAGACTGTCCCGCAGCTGCCGCACCCCGGTACCCGGACTGCCGACCCCGTGCGCCGTCCGTACCTCCCACACCCCGTCGCTGACCAGATGGTGAAAGGGGTAGGCAGGCGACGTCCCACGCGGCGGACCGTACTCCACCAGCAGCCGCTTGAGATCCGCCTCCACCGAGCTGTACGGCAACTCGTCACCGTCATCCGCCTGAAAACGCCCCAGCGCATACAGCAACAGCAACGGCTTGTGCGGAGCCCGCACCCCACCCCGACTCCACTGCCTCAACTTGGCAGCACGCTCAAGCCAATCCATGACAGCGATCGTAGTAACGCCTCACGGCACACGGGGCGGCAACACCGGACGGCCCGGATGAGCGGATCAGCGCAGTCCGGCGAAGAGATCGGTCTCGGGTACGGCCGTGCCGGTGGAGTCCTTGACTCGTACGAAGGTCTCCATGCCCATCAGCTCGCCGAACCTCTCCTTGCCCATCTTGAGGAAGAAGATGTTCTCGCCCTGACTGGCGTGCGCGGCCAGCGCGTCGAACTTCTGGCCGCTGAACGCGGTGGTGTCCACCCACGTGGTGATCTCGTCATCGGGGAGGCCGATCTCGGCCATCGCGGCTGCCTCGGCAGGATCCGGCTCCGGCATGCCCTCACCGAACTCGCGCAGGACCTCGCCGAACCGCTGCATCATCGAGCGGGGCATCGTCGTCCAGTACACCTTCGGTGTCAGCGCGGTCATCTCCAGCGCCGCCATCGTGATGCGGTGGGCCTGGATGTGGTCGGGGTGGCCGTAGAAACCGTTCTCGTCATAGGTGACGACCACATCAGGTCGGTAGTGCCGCATGAGTTCCGCGAGTCGGGCCGCGCCTTCCTCCACGGGGGTCCGCCAGAAGGATCCGGGGGCATCATTGCTCGGCCAGCCCATCATCCCGGAGTCGGCGTACTCCAGCACCTCCAGGTCACTGACCTTCAGAACGTCACAACTCGCCCTGAGTTCGCGACGGCGCATCAACGCAACCGCCGCAGGATCGTGCCCGGGATCCCCCGGCTTGACACCCCCCGGCCCGTCGCCGCAACGGCCGTCGGTACACGTCACGAGAACCGTACGGATACCTTCCGCCGCATACCGCGCGAGGACCCCTCCGGTCCCGGTGGCCTCGTCGTCGGGGTGGGCGTGCACCGCCATGAGCGTCAAGGGCCGGTCAGTCATCAAGCAGTCCTCCTGCGGAGATACGTCTGGTCCGAGGGCGGGGCGGGCGTACCGCGACGCCTTGGGACGCCCCGGATTCTGTCGGGCCGGATGACCTCGTGGTCTCCAAGTTCCCCGCCCGCGCGACGCCGGCCCCTCGATCGATGCAACAGCGCCGACGGGCCTCGCTGTTCCCGCTGCGGCCCCACGTCTCAGCACCAGATCGAATCCGGCGGGATCTCTCCCCAACGATCTCCAGAACCACTCAGGCACCCGCCCCGCTAAGCGGATCAGGCCCCTGACCTGGTATTCAGCTGTCGGGGTGGTGGGATTTGAACCAACGACCTCTTCGTCCCGAATGAGGTTCGGTCAAGATTGGCACCCGGCAGGTTGCTGTTTTGCCTGGTCAGGGCGTTGGGTTCAGTTGGCTTCGCGTGGCGTGGGGAGGGTTTCGAAAGCAGGTCGGCTCCCAGCTGGCTCCCAGCGGTGCTGCGACTCGGCTGGTGCTTCATGGTGGAGGAATCAGTCCGACCGCAAGGTGTGACAGAGGAAGCCCGCTCGCCGGAGGTGCTTGTGCGAGACGTCTGCAGGTAGGTAACTCACGACGTGTCTCCCATATCGAGTGGGCTCTCTGCTACCTCGCACAGATGGGTCAAGGCGCCAGCAACTCGCCGACCGCGGGAGGTCAGCTTGTAAATGATGGTGACCGGCCGAGTGGCATTGACGTTCCGGGACACCAATCCGCTGCTCTCCAGGTCGGCAAGGCGGCTGGAGAGCACACGGTTGGAGATCCCGGAGACAGCCTCCTGGATTTCACCGAATCGCCCCGAATCCTTGGAGGCGTAAAGAGTCAACAGGATGTGCATGGTCCACCGGGCCGAGAGGGTCTGAAGGAGGTCACTCTCAGCCAGGGTCAGGGGGGCGCTGCGGTTGCTGGCGGTCACGGCCCCTCCTTCCTCGGTGGCGGCGCGAGCTTAGAAGGGCGGCTCGTCCTCACTCTGTACGGACTCGAACAGAGCGTCGCTCAGCGCCTCCTCCAATTTCGACCCCTCCTTCGGAGCGTGCTCCTTGAGCATTACCCACTTCCGGGTCTCGGTGGTGCTGCCAGGTTCCAGGCGCGGCACGGAAATCCATTGGTCCGGGTACAGGCGGTCCAGGGCCTCCTTGACCAGTCCGAAGCCCCAATCTCGGTCAGACCCCGTGCGCTTAGCGTGTCCAGGCGCCTTCTCTGCAAGAAGGAAGCCGATTCTTCCCCACTTAATCCCTTCAGGCGTGTTGATTTTCCGCTGGAATTCGGACTTGTCCCGGAGATGTGCGATGGCGATGGCGGCGTCGTCGGCGGGTGCCCCGTCGTCGGGGCCGCTGTCATCGTCCTCGGGATGGCTAGCAGCGAGGCTTGCAGTGGCTTTACGTGCTTCAGCGCGTCGCTCCTCGACAGCAGCGCGGGCCTGGGCCGCGAAGCTGACGGGGGCGGCCGCGGAGTAGTCCGGGTCGGCCATCTCATAGGAGTCCTCGAAGCTCAGGACGCGTACCGAGACCGGGTATGGGCGCGAGTGACGGTCAGTGCCGGGGGCACTGGACCAGTAGATGCCGTTGCCGACGAGGGGCTCGTTCAGCAGCGTGGCGAGCAAGTCATCGGAGAAGTGGGCGTTGGCCTTCTTCAGGGAGACCAGGTCGCCCTGAGACAGCAGGTGGAAGACGAAGAAGTTGTCGCCCTGGCTGAGGAGTTCCTGCGGCAGGCTGCCGGGCTGCTGAGTGATCAGCAGGGCACCCAGGTCGTACTTACGGCCTTCCTTGACCCAGGAGACGAAGGGGCCGTCTT
The DNA here is from genome assembly GCF_042959065.1 of Streptomyces sp. NPDC007929. Classification (NCBI taxonomy): domain Bacteria; kingdom Bacillati; phylum Actinomycetota; class Actinomycetes; order Kitasatosporales; family Streptomycetaceae; genus Streptomyces; species Streptomyces sp. NPDC007929. The sequence continues at coordinate 632,109 of NZ_JBIBKD010000005.1, forward strand.
CACTGTGGTTGGAACCGCCGAGGACGGACTGGGCCTCCTCCATGACGGCGATGGTGGGGATGGACTTCGGGTCGGCCTCAGTGAACTGGGCCTGGTTGTGCTCGAAGATGTCGCTGAGGATTACGCCGGCGAGCTGGAGACCCTGGGCGCCGCGCATCTGCGAGATGTCCACAACGCAGAGCTTGCCCTGCGACAGGCAGTCCTTCAGCGCACTCAGCAGCTGACTGTCGGGATCGTGCAGTGCATTGACGACGCGGGTCATGTTGCCAATCGCCGCGTTGGTCTGGGCTTCCTCCCCCGCGTCAAGGTTCAGGAGCTGCTGGACCTGGGCGCGGTCAGCGCCGTACTTCTCGCGGTAGATCAGGTCGACGAGCCGACTCCACCTCGGACCGTCGAGGGACTTGAGCTTGACGACGTTTTGCTGGTCCTGCTTCTCCGGGGGCAGCGCGATGCCCAGAACGCGAGAGGCGTTGAGCTCCTTGATGTTCAGCTTCACGCCGTTGACCACGAAGGAGTCGTAGAACTCGCTGGGGCCCTTTCGGTTGGTAAAGACGACCAGCTTGTCGCGCAGGTGCGGCACGTCGCACAGGGCGGGGCGGCCTTTGAAGTCGGGCCAGAAGTATTCGCCGTCCGGGTCGAAGATGATCGTGCCGACGGGGGCCTTGCCGATGCGGCGATCGACGGTGGGCTGTTCCTCGTACAGGGCGGAGAAGAGCAACTTGACAAGGTTCGACTTGCCGAAGCCAGCGCGGGCGAAAACGAAGCTGCGGCGAGCCACGAGCTTGCCGATTTGGAAGGTCGGCATGATCGCGGGCTGCTGGATCTGCATCCAGGAGGTGTCGCCAACGCGTTTGTCGTTGCCGGCGTAGATGAACTCGCCGAAGGCGAGGTAGCCGATGGGGACCGCGCCGTCGGCAGTGTCGTTGGCGTTAACAACCTCGGCGAGCAGGTCGTCGCTCAGGAGCGCGACCTGAGCACCGACGTGTGGAAGGCGCCGGTGGCTGGGGACGAAGATGTGCTTGTCGCCCTCCATGCGGAGCACGCCGAGGATGCGGATGTCGACCTTGTACTTCAGGTAGCGCTCGCGCAGCTCGTCGGGTATAGGCCGCTGGTCGCGCACCGCGCGGGTGGCGTAGTCCTCGCCGATGGAGGACACCAGGCGCCCGTGGGAAGCGATGGTGGTGATCCGCCCGAGGATGGCTTCACGCTCGTGTTCGAGCTGGACAAGGACGAACTGGCCGTGCATGGCCATGGTCTGGAAGTCGTCGTGGTGCGGCAGAACGAGATCCGCATGGAACTCCATGCCACTTTCGGAGAAGCCGCGGAACGTGCCGACGACCTTGTCGCGCTCGAACATGCTCATGACGGTTGTTGCTCCACGGGATGTGGGGACGGACACAGTAGGAGGTGCTACTCGTAGCGGCGAGCGGCAACATCGGAGGCCAGCCGCAGTGCGTCGATGATCGGGGCCTTGTCCTCGCCGACCTGGCTCCGGACGGCATCGACGAGTTGGTCTTCGACGATGTCCATGTCCAGATCGGCGACGCGGGAGAAGCTGTCGGCCTGCTGGATGCAGTTAGGGTAGAGCGGGATAGGGAAGCCGGCCACCGCATCGGCCTGCAGATAGCCGAAGACCGCCTGGGCTTCCTTGTCCTGGCGGGACATGATGTCCACGGTCCAGATAGGGTCACCGGAGTACGGGCCGAAGCGGACGAAATACATCGAGCCGAAGTTGAACTTCGGCTTCTCACCCGGGGAGTCATCCCTGACGTCGCGGGTGTACTCCTCCCACTGGTATGCCCTCTCCAGCATGTCGGCGGGGACCTTGGCGAAGCAGGCAGCGCCGTTGTCGAAGACGCCAGACAGCGAGATCGCCAGTCGGTAGTACTCCAGGACCTGAGTCTTCTTCGCCAGCCCCACCAGCCAGACCTTGCGCCGGTCGCGTCGCGCGACCCGGTCGATGGCGTCGTACATCTGCTCGCCCATCTTCACGAACAGTTCGCCTTGGAAGATCTTGCTGCGCAGCAGGCCATCGCGGACGATCAGAGTGTCAACAGCGTAGTCACGGTGGCAAATCAGGTCGTACAGCGTGGCCCACTCGCACAGGTCCCGGAAGACCTGCACCCAGCTGGGCGATTTGCCGGACATCATCGGCGACAGGTCCTGAAGCCTTTCGACGCCGAGCCCGTGCATCATCTTGCCCAGGGCGGTGCGCGGGCTGCCGTCCTCGTGGAACTGGCGGCGGCTAAGGGCGTCGATGTCGGCGATCGGGGAGACCACCTCCAAGCACAGCTCCTTGCCGTTGGAGTCCACGACCCGCACGACTTGAAGATAGAAGGGGTTGAAGGCGACCTTGTTGTTGCCACCGTCGGATGCCATCAGCGCCACCGACGTCGCTGCCCGTGGCTTGATCACCCGGACCGCAGGCTTGATGGCACGGGCATGCCCGACCAACTCGTCCAGCTCCGCGCGGCCGGCTTCGACCTGATCGCCAATCAGCTGCTTGAGCTGTTTGATCTGGTCCGCGTCGAACATGGCTCTCCCCACCCCATGACCAGGCTGCCGTAGACAGGTGATTCACCCGTCTGGCTCACACAGCATGACATGAACCACTGACAGACTGTCACGGAGTGGAGAAAAGTAACCGAGTTACTCCTCTAGCGCGGCAATCCGATCAGTTCGGCGACTATGTCGATCTCGTCGACAGCGGATCCGGCCTTGCCGAACTGCTCGGCTTGCCGGGCGCGCTTGGGTGGCGTCCCAGCTTGTCGAACGTCCTTGACGACCCATCCCGCCTTCGCCTCCTTCACGGAGGCCAACAGCATCTGCTCCGGGTCGGTGCGGGCCGATGGCAGGGCACCGAACCGGATCGCCAGGCGCGCGCCCTGGCGGCAGCGGCGGGCGGTGGCGGCCCAAACATCGCCCAGAGCCTGGATGAACGCTTCCTGGTTTGGCTGGCGGGCGATCTGGCCGTGAGTGCCGTAGGGGACCTCCGCAGGGCCTCCAAGGAACCACAGTCGCAGCCACTGGTCGGCCACGTAGGTGCGCATGCCGTAGTACGGAGGCGAGGTGACTACTAGATCGAAACTCTGGCGCAGGCCGTTGAGGGTCTCGATGGAATCGCCCAGGTAGACCCGACCGCCGCGAGCGAGTGGTGCTGCGTCCAGTAGGCGCCTTGCCCGCCGTTCGATGACTTCCAGGGTCGGGATGCGCACCGGCTCCATATCGCGCGACTTCCAGAATTTCACCGCGTAGGCGGGCTTGGAGGCGTAAGTGCGCGGCATCTGGTTCGACAGATAGGACGGTAGGTTCTTGTTGCGTGGACCGTGCAGGATGCCCAGCAGGACTGCCCGAAGCATGGCTGCCGTCGGCGTGGTCATTTCCAGCAAGGTCTCGCGCAACGTCACTAGTTCGCGAAGCGTATCGCGTTCGTAGCACCACTGCCAGAACTCGCCTTCGGGTACGTCGCCCCGCATGCCACCGTCAAGGATCTGCCGGGCGAGACGGACCACGGCGCCGGGGGTGACCTGGATGAGCTTTGCCTGCGCTATGGCAGCGGCCACCGGGTTGATGTCGATGCCGACAGCCGGCAGTCCGATCAGGCGAGCGGCATACAGCGTTGTGCCTCGCCCGCAAAATGGATCCAGTACGCGGGTGGCTTCGGGGTGGGCGGCAAGCTGCTGGAGGGGGAAGTCCAGCGGAAACATCGTGTAGTACGGGCAGACGGCATTCAGCCGCAGCACATCTTCGGGCCAATTGGGGGAAGGAGCCGCCGCGGTCACCGTCATGGGTATCATGCTACAGGTATAGTTACACCCATGCCACGTAGGAGGCTCGATCCCGCAGCCCAGCGCCGTGGGCAGCAGCTCGCCTCCCGCCTGAAGCAAGCTCGGCACGCCTCCGGGCGCTCGGCCGAGGCTGTCGCCCACAGTGCGGGGATCTCCGTAGAGACCGTGCGCAGCATCGAGAAAGGCCGCACGGTCACACCGGAGTTCTTTACTGTCGCCGCCTTGGCGACCGAGCTGGGACTGTCACTGGACGAGCTGTACACCTCCGCACGCAGGAGCGACTGCGGTGACCTCCCTGTGCCACTTGACCGCGATGCTGCCAGCCCTGACTGACCATCAAACGCTCGTGCAATCCCCGAGAGGGATTTTTTTCTGACACAGAGCGTTCGACCTGCCTGCCTGCCGGAGCCGCTCGTCTCAGATGAAGACGAGTGCGTAGAAGACATGGAGCCTGGTCAGGGCATTGGGACGCGGTGGTCTCAGCGGTTTCGTCGGCGAGATGCCTTGGCTTGCTTCTGGCGCTTACGCCGTGCGGCCTCAGCTCGGCGTTGGGCCTTGGCTCTCGCCGCATCTTCGGGGCTCCGAATAGCGCGAACGAATGCCACTTCCACCGCAGCCTCGTCATCCAGTAGCCACGGTGGACACGTGCCTGTCAATGCCTTGGCGTCGGCGCCGATGGCGTCCGTCAACTCGACCAGCAAGTCCTCTCCGTACTCGTACTCCAGCAGTTCGAGGGGGTGGCCGTACACGCACCCGGGACCTACCTGCGTCTCTCGGAACTCGCAGGAGTCGTAGGCAACTACACCGCCCTTCTTGCCCCGGGCCTCGCCTCGCGGTATCTGCTCGCCGTACGTATTGGCACCCTGGCCGCGACGGGCCTCAGGTCCGCCGAGGAAGGGGCAGATCATCGCGCTGTAGATCATGCATGACCGGTGGCCCGGGCCCTCTTGAGTCGGAGCCATGTTGAGGAACTTGCCACCTACGCCGCGTGACAGCACCTCAGCGAGCATCTCCGTCTCTTCGGTGTCCACCACCCGCCACACCGGGCCAGGCGGTACCTCCAAACCACAGACCGTGCATCTTCGCTGCGTTACGCAAAGGAACACGCGTCTCATGCTGAGGGAAGCGAATTGGGGTACGCCGTCTTCCCACGGTGTAATTGCGGGTACGGGGTAGCCGCGAGAGTCACGGGGGCGGATGGCAATTGCGGGTGGCATCGGTACGTCGGCAGGTCGCATCTGGCCCACGGTAGTTGAGCACCACGCGGCAGGGTTTGGGTTCTGGGCGAGGGGTGCCTTGAGTTGCGGGAGATCGTGGGCCTGCTGATCTCGCTCACACCGATGCTGCCGCGGCGGCCCTTCCAGATCCTCCGCTGCCTACTGGCGGCTTCTAATCCGACGTGGACGCCGTTTCGGGCCTCAGGTATCCGATCCCGGCATCCACGATCCACTCGGCGGCCGTGGGATCGAGTTTCCACGGGTTGACCAGCAGCGTGGCACGCAGAATGTCGCGGTCCTGCACGGCAGGCGGCTCGACGCCGAGTTTCTCCCTCCGCTCCCCGTCAGAACCCCAATGAGAGTCGCTAGCATCGTCAAGGACGCGAATGAAGCGTTCGACGCGGTCGGGCCATGTGGGGTGCCCCCACCACTGGGAGCAGGCCAGGGCACCGTGGCAGGCGGTGCGGAGCAGGCCGAACCGGACGCCCCTGTCCTCTATCTGTCCGGCAAAGCCGCCGAGGACCTGATCCGCGTGATCCTCGTACTCTTCGAGCTCTTCAGTGGAGCGAGCCAACTCGCCAAGGGTCATGCCGGTAGGAAGCCTGCGCTCAGCATTCGTCAGCCATCGGAAGAGTCGGCCGGCAAGGACATCCACATCTTCCACGTCGGTCCTTGCCAGCGCGGTGCTGCTCGCCGAAGTGATCCCGGACTCGACGCACCACCCCTTCAGGCGTCGACGTATGGCATCCGTGGTGTAGCTGTTGATGCGCATCATGTCGCCGTCCGACAACCGGCCTTCGGCGTGCCAGTTTTCGATGCAGCTGTTCCTCCAGGCGCCGTTGGTGATACCGATCGCCACCAGGTCAAGCAACGAGGCCAGGTGGTTGGGGTCCACAGCGGCCTTGCTACGAAGGGTCTCCTCCATGAGCTCGTCGGTCATCATGGCCTGCGCCTCTTGGATCATGCGCTGCACCTCAGGGGACATGCCATCGTCCTTGGTCATGTCGGGCGGCCTCTCGCTTGTGTCGGATGTGTGCAGATGAGGGTAAGGGCGAGCAGTGACAGTGGCTGACCCACGACGGGGCTGCCGCTTTGCGCGCACGGTAGCCCAGCGGTCAGGCCCTTCAGGCGGGAGCTGAGACGTTCGCCATGGAGTCCCGCATCCCTGCGTCCACCGTGATCGCCTTGGATCGTGGAACCGCGGTGCGTCGTGGTCGCTCGGTGTGGTTAACGTTCGAGGTAGCGGCCGTCGGGATCGGGAGCGGCGGTGGAAGGTGACGTGCGAGCAGAAGGCGAGGACGGCCGAAAAACGTCGGTGTGGGGGTAGGCCGAGTGGTGCAGGGCAGAGGTCCCGCGTCGGTACCCTGGAGCGCATGTCTACTGCCCCGGTTCGCGTTCGTTTCGCCCCGTCTCCGACCGGCATGTTCCATGTCGGTGGTGCACGGTCTGCTCTCTACAACTGGGCGGTGGCGCGACAGTCCGGCGGCAGGTTCGTCCTGCGGATCGAGGACACCGACGCGGCCCGGAACCAGCCGGAGTGGACTGAGGGCATCATCAGTGCGCTTGCGGCGATCGGCATCCATGGCGAGGACCCGGCCTTCGAGGGGCCGTACTTCCAGTCGCACAACGCCGACCGGCACCGGGAAGCGGCTCAGCAGCTCTTCGCGGCCGGCCGGGCGTACTACTGCGACTGCACCCGGGAGCAGCTGAAGGAGCGCACGGGGTCGGAGCACCTCGGGTACGACGGGTTCTGCAGGGACCGGGGGCTGGCCTTCGAGGAGGGGCGGGCGCTGCGGTTCCGGACGCCGGACGAGGGTGAGACCGTCGTGGTCGACCTGGTCCGCGGGGAGCCGGCGTTCCCGAACAGCGCGATCGAGGACTTCGTGATCGCCCGTGGCGACGGGTCCCCGGTCTTTCTGATTGCCAACGTCGTAGATGACCTGGATGAGGGAATCACGCAGGTCATTCGTGGCGAGGAGCACCTGTCGAACACGCCGAAGCAGCAGCTGCTGTGGGAGGCGCTCGGTGCCAAGCCGCCCGTGTGGGCGCATCTGCCGGTGATCGTGAACGAGAAGCGGCAGAAGCTGTCGAAGCGCCGGGACAAGGTGGCGCTGGAGGACTACCTCGCCGAGGGCTTCCTGCCCGAGGCGATGGTGAACTACCTCATGCTTCTCGGCTGGGGCCCGGGTGACGACCGGGAGATCAGGCCGTACGAGGAGCTGGAGCAGCTCTTCCGGATCGAGGACGTGAACACCGCGCCGGCTTTCTTCGACGTGAAGAAGCTGACGGCGTTCAACGGCGAGTACATCCGCGCCCTGCCGCCGGAGCAGTTCGCCGCCGCCTGCACGCCGTGGCTCGTCGCCCCGTACGCGCCGTGGCGGCCGGAGGCGTTCGACAAGGACGTCTTCGAGGCGGCGGCTTCCCTTGCCCAGACCCGGCTGGCGCTGCTTTCCGAGATCACTAGCTATGTGGACTTCCTGTTCCTCGACGAGCCGGTCGAGGACGAGGCGTCGTGGAACAAGGCGATGAAGGCGGGCGCCGGCGACATCCTGTCGGACGCCCGCGCCGAGCTGGCCGACGTCGCGGACTGGAAGGCGGACGACCTGAAGGCCGTCCTGCTCGCCGTCGGGGAGAAGCACGGGCTGAAGCTGGGCAAGGCTCAGGCGCCCATCCGGGTCGCGGTCACCGGCCGGACGATCGGACTCCCGCTGTTCGAGTCCATGGAGTTGCTCGGCCGGGACCGCGTGCTGGCCCGTCTGGACGCCGCCAGCAAGAAGCTGGCCGCGCAGGCTTAGCCGCTGGTCAGGCGACCTGCGCCAGGAGGTTGCCCCAGGCGTTGCCGAAGTAGTTCAGGTCGAACCGGGCCAGGGCCTCGTACGCGGCCTTGGCCTCGGTGTGGCGTGTCGCCGCGCGCTGCCGGACCTGTGCCGGGAGGCGGCGGAGGTCCGGGGCCGGCTGGCCTGCCAGCGCGGCGAGGTCGCCCAAGCCGGCCACCGGGCGGATGAGGCAGGGCAGGCCGAGGAGTAAAGCCTCGGCGGCGCAGCGGCTCCAGCCCTCCCGCATCCGTGGGAGGAAGACGCCGACGTCACAGGCGCGCAGCAGTCGCAGGTACCGCTCGCGCTCGACGTCGTAGTGCGCGCTGTCGAGGCCGATGGTGTTGCTGCCGCTGGTGATCACCCGCAGGCCGGGGACGCCGGCCAGGGCTGCCGAGACCTCCTCGGCTCCCTTCCAGTGCACGGCCTTGCCCGCGTAGACGCCGATCACGTCGGGCGGCAGGCCGAACTCGGCGCGGCACTCGGCCCGGTCGTAGCCGCGTGCCTGCTCGATCTCGGTCATGTCGAAGGCGTTGTAGATCACCCGTACGTTGCGGACGCCGCGGGCGCGGAGGTGGTCGGCCCAGTACGGGGCGACGCACACGACGGCGGCGCACTGCGGCAGAACGCGGAACAGCCGTTCCCAGAGCATGGCCTCGATGGGGGCGGAGTCATGTTGCAACGGCTCGTAGTGGTGCAGGAGGAACACCGTGCGGGCGCGCATCTCGGGCGTGAACAGCAGCAGGCTCAGGTCGTCCCATACGAAGGTGCCGGTGGTGCCGTGGAGCGCCCGTATGGAAGGGGCCAGGCGGGCGAGGTGGCGGAGCTTGCGCCAGCGGCGGACCCGGTAGGTCCGCTTGTGGTCCGGGACGGTGCGCCATTCCACGTCGCCGGCCGTCACCTCGTGGAGCATCCGCAGGTAGACCCGGCCGCCGGTCCGGCCGACCGGCTCCATCGAGTAGACGACCCGTTTCACGGACGTACCTCCTGTATGTGGTGGACGTACTCGGCGTGCAGGCGCGCGTGCATGGTCTCCAGATGCGGGCCGAGGTCGCGGGCGGCGTCGGCGAGGGGGAGGTGGAAATCGCCCAGGGTCTGGAGGAACCGTCGGCGCCGGTCGAGGTTCGGGGACGCGGCGAGGTCGCGCAGGTTGTGCAGGCGGTCGGCGAGCCGGACGAGGAGGTCCTCGGGCGGGAGCGCGGCCTGCTTGGCGCGCCAGCGGGTCTCGTCGCCGACGGACTTGGGGCGCCGTTCGAGGCGGTGGTCGGCCGTCATGGCACGCAGGCGGTCGGTGAACGGCCCGCCGAGGTGGCGGACGAGCAGTGCTTCCGACTCAGGGGCCACCTCCAAGGCGTCATGGAGGAGGGCGAGGAGGAGGGTCTCGGGGTGACGGACGCCGATCTCCGTTCGCAGGAGCCTGACGACGGCCAGCGGGTGCTCCAGGTAAGGGGTGCCCTGGTCGCGGGTGTGGCCGTCGTAGACCGTGAGGGCGAGGTCGGCGGCCACACGGGCGCGGGACTGCTCGTCCGGGCTCCACGCGGCGGCACCGAGCACGGTCAGGACGTGGTCGAGATCGATGGGGTCCATTCGCCTCACCTCGTACGAAGGGACGCGGCACGGGGATCGGGGACGTGGTCGGCGAGCAGCAGGGTGTCCCCGACGGCGAGGGCGTCGAGGCGCAGCTCCACCGCCGCTGCCACGGCTTGCTCAGCGGTCCGCAGGATCGGGGTGCCTTTGCGGTTGAAGGATGTGTTCAGCAGCAGCGGCAGTCCGGTGAGGTCGTGGAACTGCTCAAGGAGATCGCGCAGGCCCTGGTGGTCGGCGGCGACGGACTGGACGCGGGCGGTACCGTCGTGGTGGGTGACCCCCGCGACGCGGTCGGCTCGGCACCGGCGGACGGTGGCGACACGGTTCATGAAAGGGTCGCCCGCCGACATGAACCATTCCGTGGCGTGCTCCGCGAGGACGGCGGGCGCGAACGGGCGGTACGCGGCTCGCTTCTTGATCGCGTTGAGCCGGTCCCTCGTTGCGGCGCGACCGGGGTGGGCGAGGATCGAGCGATGGCCGAGGGCACGCGGCCCGAATTCGAGCTGTCCCTGCACCCAGCCGACGATGCGGTGCTCGGCGAGCAGTGCCGCCACTGTGGGCGCCAGTCCGAGCCCGAGGTGGGGCAAGGCGTGGTAGCCGGACGGCTTCGGCGTCGTCGGCAGCGCGCCCGGATCGGGGCCCCAGGCCGCGTCGGTCGGCACCGGAACGCGCTCCTGCCCGAGCTGGTAGTGCCAGCCGTAGAGCGCGGCGCCCACGGCCGTGCCGGCGTCGTGCGGGGCCGGTGCGACGAAGAGGGTGTCGAAGCCGCTGTCGGCGGCCAGCCGGCCGTTGAGGTGGGAGTTCAGGGCGCATCCGCCCGAGAACACCAACGCTGAGGCTCGAGTGAGTCGTTGCAGGTGGCGGGCGATGTGGACGACCGATTCGGCGAAGACCTCCTGGACGGCGGCGGCCAGGTCGGCACGCTTGTGCTCCGGCTGTTCCGCGACGTTGTCGGCGGTCCAGGCCCGGCCATCGAGCAGCAGCGGTGTGCTGCCGTCCGCGGAACCCCACGGGTGGTCGATGCGGACCTCGCCCTCGTCGCCGAGCCGGACCAGTTCGCGGATGTGTGTTCCGTAGCGCTGGGGATCGCCGAAGGCCGCGAGCGCCATCATGCTGCCCTCGGGCTCGTCGCCGGGTGGGATCACCCGCCGGGCGAGGTTCCGGTAGAAGTGCCCGAGGGAGGAGTGGACGCGCCGGGGCCCGACCGGGCCCGGCACGAGGGCGGGCATGCCCTGGTAAAGGCGGTCGATGCGATCGGGCCACAGGTCGTACCCCGTGATGCGCTCCCGGCCCGGGCCGAAGTCGGAACCCAGTGAGGAGCCGCCGGCGTCGATGACGAGGCCCGCGGCGTGCTCGTGCCCGGAGAGCAGGTAGCCGGAGAGAACATGGGCCGTGTGGTGGGAGAGGAGGCGGAGGTGTTCGCCGAGCGGGGCGGGCAGGAGGGCGGCGAGTTCCTCCCGCTCCTCGGCCAGCCACCAGCCGGCCGCGGGGTTGGGACGCATGGAGGCCGCCCAGACGGCGTCCACGTCCTCCGGTTCGATGCCGGCGGCCTCCATGCACCACTGGAGTGCGCGGGTCGGGGCGGTGAGCGTGCCCTTGCGGGTGGGGTGGTTGTGCTTGACGCCGCTCCAGCGCTCCTCCTCGGCGGCGTAGATGCGGCCGTCGACGATTAACGTGGCGGCCGTGTCGTGGTGGAAGTTCAGTCCGAGGACTGCGGGCATGGTGGTGTACCTCCCGGTCAGACGGTGAGGGCGGGGACGAGTGCGGCGCCGGAGTCGGTGTACTCGTGGCAGCGCAGGCAGAACCGGAAGTGGTGGGCGCGCGGCGCGAACACCTTGGCCGCGAAGTCCTCGTCCCAGATGCTGAACTCGCTGTCGTCCTTCGCCATGGCGTTGAAGCAGCGGTAGCAGGACCCGTCCATCTCGATCATCAGGTGCTGGTCGAGGTAGCGGTCGCAGAGGCCGCGCAGCTCGTTCGCCGGCTGGCCCACGTCGACGTGGTGCACGTGGTTGGTGACGTGGATGGCGCCGTACTTCTCACACAGCGTCCCGAGCTGCGTGAGCCGGGTGGAACTGATGCCTTCTAGGACGCTGTTGACGACCACGGTCTTGCCGGCTTCGCGGAGGCGGGGCACGACGGCGTGCACCTCGTCGTAGTTCCCGTGTTCGTCGTCGCAGCCGATGAGGATCTGGTCGTAGGAGCGGAGGGTCGCGTCCATGATCGACTTGTTGCGGGCCAGGGTGATGGCGTTCGTGCCCAGGACCATGACTTTGTCCGGCAGCCGCTTGCGCGCGGCGTCGCTGAGCGCCGGGAAGTCCCGGTGCACGGTGGGTTCGCCGCCGTTGATGTGCAGCTGCTGGAAGGGGATGGTCTCCAACCGGGTCAGGATGGTGGAGAACAGGTCCAGGGACATGTTCTCGCCCTGGGCGCCGTCGGCGAAGATGCAGAAGTCGCAGTGCCGGTTGCACTTCGTGGTGATCTTGACCTTGGCCGTTTTGAGGGTGCGGGGCACCGGCGCACGCGGGGTCATTGGCGAGACTCCTTGGGGCAGAGGTGGACGTCGTCGGGGGTGAAGCTGAGGAAGTCCTGGACGGTGGTCTTCTGCTGGTGCCAGCGCGCGAGGGTCGCGCGCAGGGTGTCGGCGGTGGTGGGCCCAGTGGGAATCAGCGCCGCCATCCGGGTGGCCAGCCGCTGGGCGGCAGTCGCCTCGTCTGCCGCGAGCACGGTCAGCGTTTGCGCGGCGGAGCGGAGTTCCTTCGCCTCCCGCCGGATCAGGTACTCGGTCGCCATGCCGGGCGGCGGATCGAGGTAGTACAGCCAGCGGGCGACGCGTACACGGAGCATGCCGGCCGTCATCACCCAGCCAGTACGAGCGTGCTCATGCCCCTGGCCGCCTGGGCGGGCCCCGTCAGGAACGCGGCGCATGGCCGCCTCCAGAGCTACATGGGCCGCGCGGAGCAGGTGGCGCGGACCCCGTGGTCGGATATCGGAGCGGTTCTCTGAGTGCTGGAGGAACAGCTCGGCATATCCGTCCAGTCCCTCCGGCCGCCACTGGGTGAGGGCCGCCGTCTTTCCGGGGCAGCGGGTCCGGGTCGCGAGTGCGGCAGCGGCGAACCAGCAAGGGGCGAGGTAGTGCCATGCCACGCAGTGGCGCCGGTAAGCGGCGATGTCCTCGACCACGTTGTCCGTGCTGTCCGCGGCCAGCTGGTATCGGCCGCCCATCCTGGCCTGGAGGATCCCCCGGTAGAACCGCTCATCGACCTCGCACCAGGGCGCCATCTGAGCCCGGGACTTCCAGCGTTGGAAGTCCCGCGCGCTGCCGCTGATCAGTGACCAGGTCGCGAGTTCGGGCGCGGACACGAGCCGCCCGTCCGCCTCGGTCACGGTGAACGCGAAGCCGGGCGGGTGCTCCAGAAGACGTCGATGGAAGACTTCCCGGCCGACCGCGGCGGTGTGTGCGGCGGCCAGGCGGTGGTTCCACTCTTCCCAGTCGGTGGGGGCCTGGGGAAGGAGGACGCGTACGTCGATGTCGGAGTGCGGAGCCAGCAGGTCGGCCGGCTGCCACTTGTGGGTGAGCATCACGGCCCCGACGTCGTGAGCATCCAGCTCGCGTTCGTACAGAGCGCCGAGCTCCTGGTAGAGAGGCGGCGCGTCGACCACGACCATCACCGCTCCCCGGTGGAGGCGCGGGCGCAGGAGGAGCCGGCCGCTCCCGTGGACAGGACGGGGAGCAGGGGCAGGACCGGGGTGCCTTCGGGGCGCTCCATCCGGTCCCAGCGCAGGTCGTAGTCGACGTAGTGGAAGCCTTGCCAGGCGTCGTTGGTGTTGCGGTCGAGCATGGCCTGGAAGAGGTGGGCGAAGGCGTCGCCGAGTGTGCCGTCGGCGAGGTGGGGCTTCAGGGGGATGTCGCGGTTGTGCAGGATGCAGGGTCGCGCCACTCCGGTGGGCGTGATCTTGATTCGGTTGGCATCGGAGCAGGTGGCGCAGCTGGAGTTGGAGATGAAGCCGATCGATCCTGCCCACCCGTCGGGACGGAGGTACTGACCGGGGCTGCGGACGCCCAGCTGGTTCCGGGGGACTTCGCCGGCATTCACGAACCACTCGTGGAGACGGTCGCGGACCTCTGCCTCGGTGATGAACTCGGTGTCGAAGAGCGCCTGGGCGGGGCCGATGTTCTGGAGTTCGATCAGGCGGACGGCGACGGGCAGGTCTCGGGCGAGTTCGGCCACGGCGAAGGCGTCGTCCAGGTAGGTGCGCTGAAGAACGCAGTTGATCTTCACTCGCAGGCCGAGGGAGAGGGCGGCGTCGAGGGTGCTCCGGGTGATGCGCGGGTTGCCACCGCCCATGATCGCGGCGGACCGCGCCGGGTCGAGGCTGTGGAGGCTGAGATTGAGGTAGGTCAGGCCGGCCTCGTGGAGCTGTTCGACGCTCAGCCCACGGCGCAGGTTGCCGTGGCTGGTCATGCCGATCGCGGCGTCGGGCCCGAGGCCGTCGGCGAGGCCCGCAATGACGTCGAGGATGTCGGCTCGGAGGGTCGGTTCACCACCGGAGCAGTGTGCCTTCCTGATCTTCCAGGCCCCGGCCTCGGTGGCGATGGCCGCGTAGTCGGAGGCGGTCAGGGGCCGGTCCTTGTGCCCGTAGTCCGGCATGCACCGGGGCTTGCAGAACACGCAGTCCAGATTGCACAGCGAGTTCAGGGTGAAGGCCAGGTAGGGGTGGTTGCGGCCTGCGGCGGCGAAGGCGGCGGCCAGGTCGTCGTGGTCTGCGGTGGGCATTGGTCAGCCTCCTGCGAGCGGAGAGCGGGTGGCGGGCGCCTCGGCCAGGCCGTTGAGGGGCTGGCCCGAGAGGTAGCGGTGCAGGTTGTCGGCGAAGAACGCCACCGCCTCGTCCATGTACGCGCGGCAGAACACCGAGCTTTTGGGGGTGAGTACGACCCGGGGGTGGAGCCGCAGCGGATGGCGGGCAGGCAGCGGTTTCGGATCGAACACGTCCAGGGCGGCGCCGCGCAGGTGGCCGGTATCGAGGGAGGCCAGGAGGGCCGGCTGGTCGACGGTTGCCGCGCGGCCGAGGTTGAGGAAGAGAGAGCGGGGCTTGCACGCCGAGAAGAGGTTGTGGTCGAAGTAGCCGTCCGTCGCCGGGGTCGCGGGCAGCAGATTGACCACTACCTCGGCGACGGACACCGCCTGGTGCACCGCCGTCGTGTGCACCCACGTGATCCCGTCCTCGGAAGCCGCAGATGGTGTCCGGCGCACTCCGATGACGGTCATGCCGAAGGCCCGAGCGGCCTGGGCGAGGTGGCGTCCGACGCTGCCGCAGCCGACGATGGTCATCGTCGCCCCCGCCAGGTCGAAGAACTCCTCGGCCAGGTCGTCCTTCCACCAGGCACGGTTCCGCTGGACGCGCTGGCTGGTGAACAGCCCGCGGGAGAAGCCCAGGACCAGGCCAATGGCGTGCTCGGCCATGGGCCTGCCGTGGAAGCCGTACGAGCGGGTCAGGGCCACCCCGACAGAGTGCGCCTCGGCGACGGGCAGATGGTCGGTGCCGGCGGCCGGGGAAGCGATCCACTTCAGGTGTGGCGCGGCGAACAGCCACGAGGGCGCGAATCGCCACCCGAAGTAGACGTGTGCGTCGGCCAGCTGGTGCGGCACGGCCTCCTCGGTCGCCCTGCGGAACTCGACGCCGGGGAAGACGGCGGACAGCGCACGCTCGTGCTCGGAGGACAGCCGCCAGAAGGAGTGCGGGGACTCCAGGCTGATCAGCACCACCGGCTGGTTCATCGCGCGCGGCCCTCCACGGTGGCTGACCGTGCCAGCGCCCAAGGGGCGATGCGGTCCATGACGGAACCGACGCTGGCCTCGTAGTCGTGGCGGGAGCGCACCAGGGCCGCCCCGGCGCTCCGGAGCCGATCGCGTTCTCGGGGCAGGACGGTCAGGGCCCGGTGCAGGGCGGATGCCAGGGACCTGGGGTCCTGCGGTGCGGCCGTGAAACCGGTCTCGCCGTCGATGACGGTCTGAGCCAGGCCGCCGGCCGTGGTCGCGACCACTGGGCCCGCACCGGCTGCGAACGCCTCCAGGGGTATCCGGCCAAAGGGCTCCTCGCGAGAGGGAACGATGACCACGCGCAGGGCCGGGCTGTGCAACCAAGCGCGGATCGCGGGGGTGAAGCGAGTGATCAGAGTCGCGTCCAGATCGTGCGCGCGGATATCTGCCGCCAGGTCCTGCTGATACGAGGAGGGGTGCTTGTGTTCCTCCGAGGTCACGGCAGCCAAGAGCATGTGAGGAACGGGGACACCGCGTTCCTTCAGCAGACGCAACGCCTCCAAGAGGTCTTCGAAGCCTTTCGTCGGGACTGCGCGGCCCATGGCGAGAAGGAATCCGGCGCGGGCCTTGAAAGGCAGTGGAAGAGCCGTGGCCGGCCTGATCATCTCCTCACGGATCAGCCCGTTCGGAATGCTCACGATGCTCGATCGAGGGACGGCGTAGTTGACGACGAGGTGGCCTCGCATGTGGGAGGAGATAGCCCCGACGCGCGCACCTCGGAGTGTCGCCGCTCGCAGGGCGTCCCGCTCCCAGCGGACGCGGGAGACGTCCTTGGGCCGCGTCAGCGCGGTGGTGGAGCGGGGCACGAGCAGCAGGTCAGTGGTCGGCGACGTGTAGGGCGCGAGCCCGAGGAACGGGATGTCGAGGCCGACGAGGAGGCACCGGCTTGCCCGCGCGGCGATGCGTATGGCCGCCTCGCCCGCCAGGTCGCACAGCTGAACCGAGCCGCGGACCGAGTCCGGCGGCGCGTTGACCTTCGGGATCGTGATGACCTCGGCCGCGGCCTGTCGCAGCATCTGCCGCACCTCGCCGGCCCACCGCTGATCGTGCGCTCCCGCGCTCTCGGACACGTGCGGCGTGATCACTGAGAGGCGGCCTACCGGCAGGAGCCGGGCCAGTGCCGTGAGGAAGGCGCGGTTGCTGAAGCCGGTGCCTGACTCCGCGCCGTAGAAGCCCTCGTGGAGAGCGACGACGACCCTGGGCTGGCGAGCGGTCTCCGGCACAGCCGTGCGTGAGGGTGGGGCAGTCGCATGGTCGATGCGCACTGTGTGATGCCTCCTTGAAGGACGGTTTGGGCAGGCGTGGACATCAGGCGCCGGCAGACGAAGGGCACGGCCTGTGGGTGAGTCGGCACCAGGCGCGAGAGCCGTGGGTGCCAGTGGTCAGCGACCAGGCATCGGCCAAGGCATCGACGATGACCAGTCCCCGTCCTGATTCGGCCTGCTCGTCGGGAGCGGCGGGAGAAGCGGGTGCCGGGCGGGAACAGCCGCTGTCGGTGACGGTGATCTCGATCTCCAGGCCACCACTGGCCAGACTCCTGCGGTCGACGCACAGAACCAACGGCGGACTGCCCGAGACGAAGGCGTTCGTCGCGAGCTCTGATCCGATCAGGCGGGCGTCAGCAAGTACGTCCGTCTCAGTGCCACGCAGCGCCAGCGTCACGGCACCCCGGGCGACCTCGGCCGCTTCTGGTCCGTACGGCAGATCCGTGATCAGGGTGGTTGTGCCATCGCCAGCGACGAGCCCGCGTCCGGGGGCGGAGGCCGGTCGTTCGGCGTCACGGTCCAGCACATCGCCCGGTCGGCCTGGGGAGGTGCTCGTGTGCTGTCTCAAGACCCACCTCTTTCTCCGTCGGCTCGGAAGACAGGCGCCTCCGCCGAGATCCAAGAACACAGGAGGGGGACGGTCAGGCAGGACCCGATCAGTGGGTCAACTCGGTCAACTTCCATGTGACGGTGGTGAATCGTCCGCCCAGGGGCATCACCATGGGGGCTGCGAAGTGATGGACGAACCACTGGAGCGAAGGGTGGTCGCACGTGGCACCGCAGACAGGCGAGCCCAACGTCGTACTGGCGGGGTGCCTCGACGAACTCGGGTGGAGCCCGAAGGCGCTCGCTCGCAAGCTCAACCGAGTTTTCGGCGCGGGGACGGTGGCCGAGTCGGCGCCGTACCACTGGCGGGACGCCGGCGCCCTGCCGCGCTCGCCATTGCCGATGATGGCCGCCTACGTGCTCTCCCAGGAGCTGGGTAGGAATGTCTCGGTGGCCGAACTGTGGCAGGGCCGTGTGGGCGACTCGTCAGCGCTGGTCCCCGCGAACACGGATCTCGCGCGACCTTGGACCGCGCAGGGCATGGAGGCGATCGTGGAGGACTGGGTGGTGGGAGGGCTCGTCGACCGTCGCCGGTTCCTCGCGATCTCGGGTGCGGGACTCCTCGCGATCGTCGCCCAGTACCTCGACGGCACCGCGGGACGCGGTCAGTACACGCCCCGAATGACGTCGTCGCTTGGCACCGATCCGCTCGTGGACCAGGTCGAGCAGCACCTTCCCATGCTCCAGTTACTCGATGACGAGCACGGAGGGGCACGCCATCTGCCCTACGTCGGAGCGCAGTTCCGGGCTGTCGGGCTGCTGATTCGCGAAGGCGGCCACTCTCCGGCTGTCGCGAGCCGTCTGATCCGCGCGCTCGCGGAGATCGGCCAGCTGGCTGGCTGGATGGCCTTCGACGCGGCCGATCACGGACTGGCGCAGCGCTACTTCGTCACGGCGCTCCGGGCCGCGCATCAGGTCAATGATCTTCCCCTGTGTGCCCACATTCTGGGCGACCTCTCCTTCCAGGCGGCGAGTCGAGGACACCCCGCGGACGCCATTGCGCTCGGTGAGGCCGCCCGCCGGGCAAGCGACGCCGCCCCGCTGGCCGTCCGGGCATCCGTCCTGTCCCGACTCGCGTACGCCTACGCCGCCGCTGGCCGTGACAACGACTTCGCCCACACTCGTGGCGCTGCCCGCGAACTGATCGCAAGCCGGGACGGCAGCCAAGAAGAGCCCCGGTGGATGTACTTCCTCACCGACAACCACCTGGACTGCCAGGCCGGTTACGGCCTCATTCAAATGGGTCGTGCCCAGCAGAAGGCGGAGAGCGGAAAGAAGAGTCGCCGCTTCCTCGCCCAAGGGACCGAGATGCTCAGATCTGGGGCGTACGACGTCCCGCGCGGCGACCCAAGCCAGCGCCGAGCCATGTTCGAGGGAGCCTGGCTGGCCCTGGGCCACAGCGCGCACGGAGACCTGGAGGCAGCTTGCGAGATCGGCCAGATCGCCGCCGACCGTCTTGATGCCGTCCGCTCGCCTCGCAGCGCGGCGCTGCTCCACCAGCTTGCCGCCGACCTCCGTCGCCGACAGCGCAACCCTCACGTGCGCGGCTTCCTGCCAGCCCTGGAGGACGCCCTCGCCCAACATGCCCCATCGACGCAACCCGGCCGTTAAGGTCAGGTCCATGACCGCAGGGGAGCGTGTTGTCGTTGTCGGGGCTGGGGTGGCTGGGCTCACCACAGCCGTGGTTCTCGCCGAGGCCGGGGCTTCCGTGCACGTGATCGCTGAGCAGGTGCCGGGGGTCACGTCGCTGGCGGCCGGGGCGATGTGGGGGCCTTACCTGGTCGAGCCGAAGGACAAGGTCGACCAGTGGGGGCAACGGTCCTTGGAGATCTTCCGGGAGCTGGCCCAGGACCCGGCCACGGGCGTCCGACTCACCAGTGGCATCGAGGCATCCCGCACGGCCGAAGCCGCCCCGGACTGGGCCACCACTTTGCCAGGTTTCCGACCGTGCGAGCGGGCCGAACTACCGGCCGGCTTCACGGCGGGCTACCGGTTCACCGTGCCACTGATCGACATGCCCACCTACCTCGACTACCTCCTGCGCCGGCTCCGCGATGCCGGGGGTGTGGTCGAGCAGCGACGGCTGACTTCGCTCTCGGACGCCGGTCCGGCTTCGGCGATCGTCAACTGCGCGGGCCTCGGGGCGCGCGACCTGGTTCCGAACCCTGACCTCCGGCCCATCCGCGGTCAGCACGTCGTCGTCACCAACCCCGGGCTGACCGAGTTCTTCTCGGAGGATACCGGCCTCTCTCCGGACCTCCTGTGCTTCTATCCCCACGGCGACACCGTGGTCCTGGGCGGCACGGCGATCGACGGCGAAGGCGATCTGGCCCCCGACGACAAGGCGGCTGCCGGCATCCTCGCCCGCTGTGCCGAGGTCGAGCCCCGCCTCGCCGAGGCCCGTGTCCTGGAGCACCGGATCGGCGCTCGACCGACCCGCGCCACGGTCCGTGTTGAGGAAGAAATGGGGGAGGACGGCACTGTGGTCGTGCACAACTACGGGCACGGAGGCGCCGGCGTCACGCTGTCGTGGGGGTGCGCCGAGGAGGCTCGGACGTTGCTGGCCACCAAGTGATCCGACCCCGGCGAGCAACATGGCACCGGTCTTGAGCACGGCGCACGACGTGCATAGCTACAGCAGCTCCTCTTCCAGCTCGCCGTCCCCTGCGTCGCCGTCACCCGGATCGTGGCTGCCGAAGTCGGGGTGGTCCCTGTCGGAGTGGTGGGCGAGGTGGAGCGGGGCGGAGCGCAGGGTGCGGTGGTCCCACGCGACGGCCTGGTCGCACTGGCGGGCGATGAAAGCCACGAGGTCGCCGGACTCCCAGCCACCTGGGCTGGGGATAGCGATTTCGATGCGGCTGGTGGCGTGGAGGTCCTTGTTCATGGGATTGAAGGGGAGAGTGTGGAAGTCCTCCCGAGTTCGCCGGTTGCCCTCACGCAGCATGGGTGAGTTGCCGGCCTGCTGACGCGACTGCTGCGTGAGCATCCACACCGTCTCGTGGGGGTGCCTCTTTTCGAAGATCAGAGTCCGCCGGTAGCTGGGGTTCATAGTGGCGAGGTCGTCGGCGCCGTCGCGGTAGACCGTGGCAGGCCGGGCCGCGTGGTGGCCGAAGGCGATCCGGACAACGGCCACGTCCACGCCGTCCTGGGCGAGGCCGCGACCCGGGAGCAGACCGCCGGCGAACGGGTTGTCGCCCATGCCGGGGTAGATGCTCCGGCTGCCCTCCTTGTCGAGCACGAGGACAACACGGTTGCAACCCTCCGGGAGGACGAGGCTGTCCAAGGCGGTCTCGATGTGGTCGCGGACCGCGCGGGCCCCGTTGCCGTCCCGGCCCCAGTTCTCGTTGCCGATCTCGCTGGCATGGTAGACAGCCCGTCCCTCGGCGAAGCGCAGCCACCGGCCATTGTGGTACATCTCGGTGTACGGCGGGGTCTCGGCGTCGGGTGTGAAGTGCATCGCGACCAGGCAAGCTACGAGCTTGGGCCGCCGGGGTGCCTGGCCGCGTACACGCCGGTAGTTGTGCCGGCGCAGGTGGATACCGACCACGGTGACGGGTTCCGTCAGCGGCGCTTCCATACGGACATCGGGCGCTGCGCACGTCGCGCGCGCGAGCCGGTCATCGATGATGCCGGCGTTCTGGAAGATGTGGCGCAAGGCCGCGCTGGTGCGGAAGTCCGTCTCCTCGTCTTTGGTCGGGACGTCGGCCACGGTGAGGAACTGGCTGACGACCCCGGCTGCGGCGAGTGCCTTGCGGGTGGAGGGCTTGCCGTCGTTGGGGATGGGCTTACCGTCCCAGGTGGTTTCGCAGATGGCGGCGACGAGCCGGTCGGGGTCGTCGGAGTGGAAGAAGCCACTGGATCGGACGATGCTCGTGCGGTCGTGGGATCCGTGCATGGTCAGTTCGGGGATCTTGCGGAACTCCACTGTGATGCCTGGCGCGACGTCCACGATCTTCGCGTCGAACCCGGCGTCCGATCCGACGAAGGCTTCGGGGATCGGCACCCCGTAGTCGAGGCGGAGTTGGCGCATTACGCGGCGGGGGGTGGTGGCCGCGGCGTGGACGACGACCAGGCGCATGGACTTCCAGCCGGCGGCCTCCAGCGCCGGGGGCAGCTTCTTGGCTGGGATGGGGCCGCGGGTGATGGTGGCACCCGGGATCGTGTAGCGGGATTTGTCGTATGTGATCGGCTGGACGCCGAGGACATCGGCGATGTGGGTGGCCATGCGCAGGGTGAAGTACGCACCCACGCCCTTGCCGACGAGGTGACTGCCTTTGTTGCGAAAGACGGCGCGGACGCGTTCGAGGTCCCCGTCAGCCTTGTCGGGCAACGTCACGGGAGTCAGGCCGCATGCCTGGACGATGGCGGCGGTGTGGCCGCGGAACTCCGTCTTCCAGATGAGGCGGCCGTTCTTATCTCGGAGCTTCTCGCCGTCAGGGTCGCGCTGGGAGACGTGGCGTACCGGGACGCGCAGGAGGGTGTCGAACTGCGGGTGGTTGAGGGTGACCGTCTTGACGTTGCTCCAGTGGTCGGCAACGCGCGTGACGTGGCAGTCGAAGCGGAGAACCGGGTCGGGCAGGCCGCGCTGAGTTCCTCCGGTAACGGAGACATAGGCCATCGCCCATCCCGTCCGTTCGTTCGACCTTCCCTGGTAGATGGTGCGGTAGTAGGGATAGTCCCAGGCCACCAGCCTCTTGGCGTCGTGTCCCAGCCCGACGCGGAAGGTCGTGGCGCGCTGAGCGGGATCGGCTTTGTCGACCATGGGATGTGCGGCGAGGCGTTGGATGACGGCCCAGCCGGCGGCGTCTTTCCACCACCAGGGCCCGATGACGTACCCGGCTTCGTCCCGCTTGAGAACATCGGACAGGGGGCGGCACACGGCGCGCTCGAAGTCGATGTGGCGGCTGAGGAGCTGCCCGTCCCGGACGCTGCGGAAGTGCAGCTTCTGCCAGACGTCGAAGCACCTCGTGGTGAGCCTGGGGTCCAGAGGACCATCGGCGACGATCAGGCTCCGTTCCTCACCGGGCCGAACCTCGCGCCTGCGGGCGACGGTGAAAACAATCATTCGGCCGGTGACCGTGCCAAGTGCGACGCGCAGGGCGCCGTGTGGAGTCCGGAACCCTTCCTCGGGATCCCACTGCCGTTCGCAGATCTCCCAGAGGTCTTCGAACTCCGGGGTGAGAGGGTAGAGCCACACCTGCCCCATCAGATCCGGGCTGAGCGGGAAGTCGGTGGTGTAGAGGCGCGTGGGGGCGGCGGCCATCAGTTGCTGGTCCTTTCGTCGGCGAAGTCGAAGATCGCCCGGAGGGTGCTGCCGTAGATGTTCTGGAGAAGCTCCAGCTCGCCGCTCCGGCTCCATCCCTCCCGCAGTTCGCGGATCAGGCGTGGCAGGTCGCTGCCGCTGGAGGGGTTGTGGAAGGCGTAGTCAGCCAGGTAGAGGACGCCTCGGTCGCCGCCCCGGCGTACTCGGCCACCGAGCTGGATGATGCCGATGAGCATCTCGGCGACGATCGACAACCGAACCTTGTTCGGCAGGGACTGGAAGAAGTGGTGGCTGCGGAAAAGCTCCTCGTGAACGGAGCTGGAGGTGATGGCCAGGTGCCGGAGCGTCTCCGCGGGGTCGGCCGAGCGGGTGACGCTGCTGTAGGCGCGGCTTGAGATCAGGGCGAGGAGCTGGGCGGGTTCGTCCATAAGCGGGATCGGGCGGACGGCGAGAATGACCTCGCCCACCAAGGACCGGCCGCTGTGATCGACCATGTTCAATCCACGCTCGGCGATGGCGAGCGGCGCGATGAGGATCTTGGCGGTCGGGTGGTGGGGAAAGCGCTCGAGCGCGTCCGAGGGGATCTCGTACCAGGCGGGGCGGCGCCGGTAGTGGGCCGGCACCGTGTTCTCGTCGCTCGCACGGGTGGCGACCGCGATCATTTCCGGGTCCGCGCCGGCGGAGATCATTCCTTCGGCGAGTTGAGCGGCGCCGACATAGGAGGTGCAGGCGACGAGGATGCGGGCGCGGTGTGCGGTTGCAGGGCGGCTGGCGAGCTTCTTCAAGTGCTGGACGATGTGCTGGGACCACAGGGCGCGGCCCATCTGTTGATGGGCCTGGTCCCGGTAGATGTCGGAGGTTCCCGAAATCCGGATGGGGTTGTTCCGCTCGTCCCGCAAGGTGAGCGACCGCAGTACGAGGGAGCCGGTGATGTCGTCGGGGACGTACCAGGTAGGGGGTGTGATCAGGTGGTGCATGGTCCCGCCTGGCATGTGGGCGGTTGCGGACAGCCCGAGCACGATGCGGCGCTGACCGCACAGCGCCAGCGCGGTGGTGTCACCGAGTTGTGCGGTATACGCGTGCGGGTCGCCCGCGAAGGAGGTCAGGGCCAGTTCGGTGCGGTGCTTGTCCTCGATGTCGTGGATGGCCGTGAAGCCGAATACCGGCGCCCCCAGGGGACCGTAGGGGGCGGCATGCCATTGGTTGTTGTCCTCCAGCATCTCGGTCAGCTCGTTGGCCGCCGTAATACCGGAGGCTTTCAGTGAGGTGCCGGACCTGGTCACGTACTCGATCTGGGCGCGGATCTGTTCCAGGTACGCCCTGCGTACGAGAAGATCGACGAGAAGTTCGCGGTCGTCATCGGCAAGGTGTTCGTCCAGGAGGGGACGCGCGGCGGCGGCGATCCGCGCGTGCACGTTGTCGAAGACGGGATCGGTGCCTTCGCGCAGCGCGGTCGCGTCGAGCAATTCGGTGCGCAACTGGGTCAGGTGTTCGCGAGTGCTCTCGCCGACCCCCGGTACGACCGGGACCCTCGCGCCCGTGAGCTGTGCTTCCTCCTTCGGGTTGAACAGCTTGCGGAAGGTATCGATCTGCTCGCGCGTGGGTGACTCGCCGTCAGGTGCCCGCCACAGGCGTGCGGTGCACCAGGCGTCCCAGCGGCGCGGGATGATCAGGCGACGGCGGGCCAGCTGCTGGCGGTTGCGTTCGTTGGGCCCTCTCTGGGCGATACGCCCATGCGCGGCGTTGCTGACATAGCTCTCGGCGAGGAAGCGCGCTTGGGTGATCTTGGGGTGGATGTAGCGCTCCAGCTCGTACATCAGGGCACCGGCGCGGATGCTGAACTGGTCGTGGAGCTCTTGCAGGGCGCTGGGTTGCCGGCTGCCGTAGCGGGCCAGCGTGACGTGGTGGGCGCTCTTGGCGAACCCAGTGGCCTGGAAGGCGTCCGCCTCATCAATGAGCAGAACGTGGGTGAGCCGAAGGAGCGCTTCCTCGACGGTCATGTGGTTGCGCACGTCGCCTTCGGCCAGGACAGGGATATGCAGGCGGCCGGACATCAGGTTGATGTGGTTGGTGATGATGACGTCGGCCTTGTCGAGGTTCAGCTGATGACGATGCTTCCCGCAGCGCGCGAACCACGGACAGCGGTGGCGCCGGGTCTCACCGCTCTCGGGATCGGTCCCCTCGAAGTCGGAGCACCGCTCGTGGCCGGGCTGCCACAGGTCGACGTCCTGCGTGTTGGTGGACTTAGCCTGCATGGCGCATCCATAGGCGAACTCGCCGTACGCCTCATCCGCCTCCTGGGCTCGCCCTTCCTCAATGAGGCTGCGAGCTACCTTCTCGGCCTCCTCCTGCATGCTGTTCGGGGAGATCAGCGGCACCACGACCGCGTCCTGGAGACCGAGTGCGTGCAGCTCTTCGCGGATCGCGCGGGTGAAGGAGAGCACGCTGTCGTTGCGCGGCACGACGATCCCGGTCACCAGGTTGTTCTTCACGCCCCACGCGGCGAGCAGCTTGGCCAGGACGCTCTTGCCCGAACCCGTGCAGGCGCTCAGCACGCGGATCAAGCCGGCGTCCAGGATGAGGAAGCCGTCGGCGAGCAGGGAGCCGTCGGCTCGACGGATGTGCTTGAAGAGCCGTTCCAGGCTCTTGCGCCGGTGGCTCTGCCCGAAGGCGCGGTCCTGCGCGTCCGCGATCGCGCGCAGTGCGTCGATCGGCACCTGCAGCCTGAGGCATTCCTTGGGCTTACCGAAGTCCGGCAGCGGCGCCTGGATCTGGGGCAGGTCGAGGACGTAGTGGGCCTGGATCACGCCGTTGCCGGGGCGGCTCGGGTCAGGGATCTGGGTGCCGATGCGGAAGTGACCTTGGAGGGCCAGATCCCGGCTCCGTCCCTCGTCGGCCGCTGCCCGGCGACCATCTAGCTCCTCCAACACCTGGTCCACCAGCGATGCAAGACGCTGATGGACGGTCACCAAGTAATGCTCGTCGTCAAGAGCCGCGAATCCCTCGGGCAGATCGGGCGAGTCGAAGAGGTCTTCGACCGCCCGGCGGAAGGCCGCGAGGATCGCCAAGCGAGCGGGTCGGTGCCACAGAAGTCTGGTGACTCGCCGCGTGTCCTCGCACGACAGCTCCCCGTAGCGGTTCCACAGGTGGGTATGCCCGGACAGGAGGAAATGCGCGTCACGGATCGCCGAAGCGTGACGGAAGGGCTCCTCCGAGCGATTCGGGAACAGTCGTGCTGCCAGAGCCAGCGCGGCCAGCGTGCTCAGACGCTGCACATTCATAGTGGCCAGGGAGCGACCGCTCACCGCGCCTCCTTCAGGGCGTTCCGGATCGCGGTCTTGAACGCGCGCACCGTACGCACCTCGTAGCCCGCGGGAAGTGAGCGTCGCAGCTGGGCGACCTGCCAGGCCCGGTAGTCGGGCACCACGACGTGCCGGGCCCGGGGTGGCCTGGCGGTGATCTTCGACGGGGATCTGGTGTCCTTGAGGTCGACCTCGAAGATGGTGGCGCCAGCCCGCACGGTAATGTCCCACCTGTCTTTGTGCGGCCACTTCGTCACCGCGTCCCCGCCGATTCCAGCCTGATCCGCCAGCCACCTCATCAAGGCAACCTCGGTGACGCCGGGGACCGTGATGTAGCGCCAGACCGCCTCATGCACGCACACCACATCGGCAGCGCTGAGCGCGGACGCCACCACGGGACCGCGAACTCGCGGCACGCCGCTGCCGTCACGCTCGTCCGTCACCTGAAACCGGCCGAAGTGCGGAGGATAACGACACGCCAGCGACGCGCCTTGGACGTGCATGGGCCACTTGCACGTCGGACACGGCACGTACCAGGACTCGGACCCCATCACGAACTGCCGGTCCGGTGGCAGCGACTCATATGCCTCGGTGTGCAGCGCGCCGCGCGCGTGCAGCTCGTCGCTGACGCGGTCCGCCGTGCCCGCCGGTACCTCGATCAGCATCTGCCTTGTGGCGACGTACTCCTCCTGCCCAGCTGACGACAGCACCCCGTAGATGGCGCGCTCGACTCTTTCGAACGTCTGCCTGGCCCACCGAGGTACCCAATCGATGCCGGCCTCGTGGTCCTCGAAGAGAGCCTCGCTGTAGTCGGACCCATACTCAACGGCATCACCGGTCAGCAAGTCGTCCGCCCCAAGGATCTTGAAAGAGCCGACCTCGTCGGGTAGCGAGTCCCAGTCGAGCGGCACCCACTCCCTCATGGGGCGGTGGAGAAACTTGATCAGGTCGCGCGGCGTCGCCGGCCCGCAGCCGGGAGACAGCAGGCTGAGGAAGACCCCGTGCATGCGCGAGACCTCTCGCCATGCCTCTGGCTGCTCCCGGCGAACCGTCCATGCCTGCGCGGCACGCAGCCCGGCCGTCGTCAGGTCACCAACCAGCTTCACTGTGGCCGTTCGGGCGCCGACCGCGTCGGTCAGCGCCAAATCCTTCTGTTCGCGCGCCATGGCTGATCAGGGTGACCCACGGCGCCGCAAGTGACCGCCAGGGTGCGCGCTTTTCAGCCGATTAGGTACGGAACGAGCACGCTCTTGGTT
Organism: Streptomyces sp. NPDC007929; assembly: GCF_042959065.1. Lineage (NCBI taxonomy): Bacteria > Bacillati > Actinomycetota > Actinomycetes > Kitasatosporales > Streptomycetaceae > Streptomyces > Streptomyces sp. NPDC007929. Next base: position 659,025 of record NZ_JBIBKD010000005.1, read on the forward strand.
CGGCTAGCACCTCGTCAAATGGGGCGCGCCGTAGAACGCGCAATCGTCAAGGCACGTGATGAAGAGCCCGAAGGTGGCTTGAACTGATCGCAGTCACGGGAGCGATGTCAGTGCCCCTCGGTATAAGCGCCCCCGCCCGAAGATCGGCATGGTGTGGAACTGCCCCCACTGCGCGCACGCCGCTTTCCGCGGTTGAACCGCGAGGTCTGGCGCTCTGTGTCTCAGTTCGCCGGGGGCAGACAGCAAAGATCCATGAATGACTGGCCAACGCCGCAAGAGCATGTGAACCTGGACGACCTTCTCGCAAAAAGCTCCAGGTCAAAGAGGTGATTGCCCGTGACTGCGGCACCCCAGGGCCCCGGATTCTCCACCACGGTCGAGGCCCTGCGGCTGCGTGAGTGGCTGCTCGGCCCGGGTCAGGCCACGCTCGTGATGGATCAGTTCTCCGCCGACGACTTCCACCTGGTCGTGGACGACCGCGCGGACGTGCACGTCAATTCGAAGGATGGTCGCTTCTACCTTGGATGGTTTCCGCTCGGGCGTCCTGGTACCGACGGCGAGGGGTGGAAGATCGCCGTCACCGGTACGGCCAAGGTGCGCGGCTACCAGATGTCCTTCGACACCGAGACGCCGGCGGATGTCGTCGCTGCCGCAGTCGCGTGCGTGCTGGAGACCTCCCAGCGGGTGTGACAGCCAGACGAATCGGCGCCCCTGGGGAACCTGTCGTCTGCCTGGTGCGGGCGAGACGGGGTGGACCGGTATCTGCCACCCGAGGTCGCCGGAAGGCCAGTCCGGCACGTCCATCCAGTTGCACGCAGCACTGGCGGCATCAAGCCCCAGCCCCCAACCCCTTGGAGGTATACCTGCATCCCGATTTCCCGATCGATCCACCCGCTCCGGCCTGCGTCCCGTCCGCGTACTGGGTCGGGCCCCGGCACCTGGCCGGTGACGACGGACGCCTCTACGACGCCGTCGCTGACACGCTCGCCGGTCTGGGCTGGACGAACCTGACGATCGTCCGCGGGCGCCAGGAGCCGGATGAGGCGCCGGAGGACCGTCAGGTCCTGCGCAGCACTGTCCTGCACTTCAGCCCCGACTCCCTGCGGTGGGCGCAGTGGGTTCTGTCGGACGAGCCGTTCCACCTGGGGAACCTGCCGATCGCCTGGCAAGTGTCTGCGCGTACGGACCCGAGCAGTCCGCTCGCCCAGTGGTCGGCCTACTTCACCCCCGATGTCCCGGGGGAGGTCCTCGCCGGCTTCCTTGCCGGGCTCGACGCCCGCGATCAGCCCGCTCTGCAGTGCGGTGGCCCCGAGCTGGTCCTCGACGCGGTAACGGCACACGGTTGGCTGCGCGACGTCGACCAGCCCGGCACCGGAGCGGTGGACCCGACGTTCGCCTCCCACATCCACCTGGGTGAGGTGCCGCCCCTCATTCAGGATGGCGACCCGCTCGCGCTGGTGGCCGACGTTGGCGAGGCGACCCTGGCGGGGTGGCAGGCGTGGGCCGAGCCGGTGTTCGGCGCGGGTTACCTGTGGGCCGCGTCGTTCAGCGTCAGCGTGCCGCACGACCTCGTCGCCGCGTTCGCCGGCTCCCTCAGCTCCAGCGCCCCGGTCCTGCGCCGGGTGTTGCCGGAGAGCACACGCGAGCGACTCCTGCGCGCTCCAGCCAGCTGAGGGCCCGTTCAACGTATGGAAGCCGGGCCTCCCCGAGGGGAGGCCCGGCTTCGTGCTGCTGTGTCTCGGCCGGCGTCTGCGTGGCGTCACGGTCCGCGGTTACAGGGAGCGGTCCGTGCTTCATTCGCGGCGGTGCGTTGTACCGGCTACCGCCTGAACGCCCTTGGCTCTGTGTGTCAGAGGCTGGCTCTGGCTTGGGAGCGGGGCACCGCCACGCTGGTCTTCCCGGTTAGAAGGTGTACGGGGCGAAGGGACGGACTGGTCCGACGATGAGGCCGAGGAGGTGATCGAGCTCGGCTCGCTCGTCCTCGTTCATGAGCTCGACGGCGTTGCCGAGCTTCTTCTCGGCGAGCCGCTCCATGAATGGGGCCAGGAACTGCTCAAGGACATCCGGAGCTTCGTCTACCGTGCGCCGGTACTCCCGGTATCGGTTGAACTGTTCCTGGATCTCTTCGAACTCGACGCGGGTGGCGCTGAGGACGAGGGCCCGTTCCTCCTTGCTGAACGGGCGCCCGTCGAGGTGGTTCCACGTGTTGGTTTCACGCTTGTGCTTGATGTCCGCGTTGCAGAGCAGGACGACGATCTCGGGCCGGGCTTGGGTTGTGGGCATACGGGTGCTCCTCACAGGAATGGGGTGGGTGGAGGCATCAATGATCCGGAGATTCGGCGGTTTGCCCAACCGCCGATCGTCGGCTATGTTCCACTGGCTTTTCGCTGGTCAGCGCCGTCGGATGGGGTCGTGCAGGCCGCCCTGCTTCGGCAGCGCGCGGGGTGCCAAGGCCCCTTGGCGCCGACTGCCTCGCGCGGGTGTGTCGTGGGGGTGCTCGGGTAGGGCGGGCAGGTGGGCGCTGCGCCGCAGGCGCCATACCAGGACGTCGCTGATGGAGGTGGCGGTGTCGAGCTCGCGCCGTCCGGCGGCTTCGGTCAGCAGGGCGGTCGGGTCATGGCCGGCCTTCCGGGCGTCGTCGAGGGTGGCGGCCAGGGCGGGCCAGCCGGGTTCGGCCTGGACCTGTGCGGCCAGATCCGGCAGCACCTCGTGCAGGAGGTCGGCTTGCCGCTGCCGAGCACGCGGGGCCAGGCGTTGGCCTCGCTGGCGGAGGACGGCCATGGACTCGGCCGCGGCGGCTTGGTAGGCGGCGCGCAGGTGTTCGGCGGCTTGCCGGGCTGCTGCGGCCTGCTGGCTGTGGTGCTTCTTGGCGTGCCAGTTCGCCGCAGCTGTGGCGAGGAAGAAGGCCATGTCGATGAGCATGGCGGTGGTGGCGCCGTCTTCTCCTCGGCCCAGGGCGGGGCCGCTGTGGACGAGGTCGCGGGCGGCCTGGCGCAGGGCCCGGTCGTGCCCGCGTACGGCCTTCACGTGGGAGCGGCTGGCCCGCTCGAACACGAACGCCGCCTCGCGCAGCTCGGCGCGGGTATGGGCGGCGGAGGTCTTGGCCAGCGCGTCCAGCACCTCACCCGCAGCAGCGATCTGCGCCGCTGCCGCGCCGTCATCACCGTGATCGATGACCAGGAGGGCCTGCCAGGTGGCTGCGGTGGCCCGGCGCCGCGCGAACGCGGGACCTGTCACGTCCGGCCGGACCGGCTGTTCCCGCCCGGAGCCGTTCGCCGAGGTCACAGCCTTCACGGGCAGGGCCCAGCGTTCGCGGATGCGGGGCAGGGACAGATCGGGTGCGAGCGTCGAGCCCGCGTAGAACACCGGCTCCTTCTCACCGTTGCGGTCGTCGGGCAGGGCTACCTTGTAGCCGAGCAGGTCACCTGAGGGCGCGACGCGCTTACGGATCAGAAGACCGGCGGCGGCCAGCCGGTTGAAGAACTCCTCCTCGCTGCCGGCGCCGGCGACAGCGCGCCGTACGGTCTCCCGCAGCTCCTCCCGCGCCGGACGCTGCCTGCCCGTGCGTTCGGCCTTGTGCCGCTCCGCGCTGGTGGCCCGCTTGGCGGCGGTGCCGTCCCCGGGCGCGACCTGGTGCAGGCCGAGTTCCTTTTCGATCAGTCGGCACTCGGCCTGGGCGCGTTTTCCGGAGCGGTGGTGGTCGGGGCGGCGGCCGTCTTCGCGGATGAGTATGGCGATGATGTGGATGTGGTCGTCGGCGTGCCGGACGGCTGCCCAGCGGCAGCCGGCGCCGTCGCCAGGGTCGATGCCGGTGGCGGCGACCATGCGGCGGGCGATGTCGCCCCACTGCTCGTCGGACAGGATCGGGTCGTCGGGAGCGGCGCGCACCGAGCAGTGCCAGACGTGCTTGTCGGGACGCCGGTCCGCGTCGAGCAGGGACAGGGGCTGGTCGAGGAGGTGCTGGAGGTCCTTCTTCGTCGCCGAGGGGTCGCGGCCGGGGTCGGCGGCCATGCCGTCGAAGGAAGCGACCAGGTGTGGGTCGATGTGCTCCTCGTGGGTGCCCTTGCCGTACAGGTAGTGCAGGAGCCCGAGGGTGTTGCTGCCCTGCTGGTGGATCCGGGGGATCAAGCCGCCTGTTCCTCCTGTCCGTTGGCGACCCTGTCGGCTGCCCGTTGGACGGCCTGTGCGGCGCGTTGCAGGTCGGCGAGGGCGGCGGCGAAGTGCGGCGCGTCGGCATCAGAGTTGAGTGCCTTGGCGATCTGGTTGACGTTGCTGCCCGCCCAGCCGAGCTGACGGCGCACACCGAACAGGGCCGTCAGGATGTCCCGCTCGGTGGCGATGGCTGCTGCGGTGCGGGACTGGTCGCGGGCAGCGGCCAGGGCGGAGTGGGCGAGGAACCCGGCCACGCTCATGCCGACGTGGTCGGCGCCGGACTGGATCAGAGCGAATTCCTGGTCGTTGAGGCGGACACTGTGAGCGGGACGCTGCTTCTTGTCACGCGGACGCGACTTCCCCTTCCTGGCCTTGCCCTTCGGGCTGGCCTTGCCTGGCTGCGGTCCGCCCTCGGTCGCAGCCTTCCCGTCCGGCGCCCCCTGGTGCCGGACGGGACCCGCCACCCCCGGGGCGGGGTCGGGTTCGGGCGCTCCCCCTGCGGGGGAGTGTCCGGACCTCCAACTTGCTCCGCCTGGGGCAGGGGTGATCAGCAGAGATTGCTTGTGAGGCACGGGGTCTTCGTGGTGCGGGGCGTGCATGGGGCCCTTCGGGTCGGGGTCTGGTCGGAAGTGCTGGTACTGCGGGGATCAGCGGAGCGGATCGCCGGTTGCTGCCTTGAGCTGAGCCTTGAACTCGCGGACGACTCGTCCGACGCCGTCGCTGGAGACGGTGTAGCCGACGGCGCGCAGGGCGTCCTCAACCCGGTCGCGTCCGACGCTGCCGGTCTCCTCATAGATGCGGCGAGCGTGCTTGAGGATGACCTCGTCGGAGGCACGGGCTTTGCCCGCGTCGCGTTTCTTCCGGGCAGCCGCCTTCCGCTCGCGCCTGCCCGACACGTTGCCCGCGCTGTTGCCCGTCGGCGCCGGGCTGTCTTCGGCTTCTGCCCGTGCGGGCAGCCCGGGACCCGGGCGGGCAGGCTGCGGGCGGGCAGCCGTAGGCACCTCGTCGTCACCCGGCTCTGATGGGTGAGGACGGGCAGCGTCCTCTGCCCGCGGCATTGCTTCCAGGCGGTCGGAGCGCGGGTGGCCATACCCGGACTCTCGGGTGGAGGACGAGGCCGGAATCTGCCAGCGCGGCGGCAATGTGATGGCCGCGAGGTCAAGGGCCTGCTTGCGGGTGGCGAGCTTGCGCAGCAGCAGCTCGTCCTGGAGCGGGTCGCCGTCGACGCCGGCCCGCTCCAGCGCCTCGTGCAGGCGTTCCGTCAGGCGTCGTTGCCGTCGCTTGCCGCGCTGGCGGTCGGTCATCGACTCGGCGCGCAGGATCAGGGCGACGGCTTCGCTCAGCGCGCGGTCGCGGATGAGGCGGGCGGCATCGGCGTCCTGGTCGGCGATGCCGAGCCGGGCGAGCAGGCGTTCGCGTGCCTGGCGGACGAGGACGGCGGCCAGGCCGCGTGAGGCGGCGTCGGGGGTGCGGTGGCGCAGCTCGATGCCCATGGCCAGGTGCCACAGCATCGCGGCCATGACCGGGCCGACGAAGGCTCGCACTGTGCCGCCGACCAGCCCGGACTCGGCGTAGGCAGGCAGGATCTGCACGGTGGTGATGACCCAGGTGAGGGTGCCGGGCAGGCCGGGTGCTTGCTTCGGGCCGTTGAGATTCTGCCGGGCCATCAGGGCGGTGGCGAACAGGGCCAGCTCTGCGACGGCGAACATCGCCACGCGCTCGGCGGTGCCGCCCATGTCGAGATAGTCGGCGGCGAACCGCCAGCTGGTGTCCGCGCTGTAGGCGGTGCAGCCGAGAGCGGCCATGGCCGCGACGGGCACCGCAACTGTCCCGCGCCAGCGTTTGCTGCCGGGCGGCCGGCGGCGCTGCTGGCGAATCAGCCATCCGGCGAGCAGGCCCAGCAGCACGAGAGATATGAGGAGCGCCAGGGTTGTCACCGGGGAGGTGACCCAGTCCGGGCGGAATGGCGTGCCGCTGTTCCGGGTGGCCAGGGAAACGAGGGCCAGAGAAGGCAGGAGGGTCTCCAAGGTGTAGAGGAACCGGGGAGGGCCGGACGATCCGGCGGAGCGTTGAGCGGTCCTGCCGCGCGGGCCGGCGCAGGCCAGGCGTGAGCGCGCGGCGCGGCGAGGCAGGTGGGGAGGCCGGTCAGGCTGAGGGCGCGGTGCGGCGTCGTCGGTCGGGGCCTTTGAGGATGACGCGCTCGGTCATCTCGGCGAGGCGGGAGGCGACGCGGTCACCGAGGGCGACGCGTAGCTGCTCCGTCGGGAGGTTGGTGGTGATGAGGGTGGGGAGCATGTGCTCGTACCGGTGATTGATGAGCCGGTAGGTGAGCTCCTCGGTCCACTCGCTGGTCTTGGCCGCACCGAGGTCGTCCAGGAACAGCAGCGGGCAGCGCGCCAGAGTCTGCAGTTCACGTTCGGCGTCATGGCCGGCGCGGGGACGCAGGCGAGCGTGGAAGTCGGCGGTGGTGGTCGCCTCCCAGCGCAGGCGGACGCCACGGGCGAGCAGGGTGCGGATGGCGCCGTACGCCTGGTACGTCTTGCCCGTGCCCGTGGGGCCGGCGATCAGCAGCGACGGGCCTTCGGCGATGCCCGGCCCCCCGGGGCCGGGCCGTCCGGCGCGGGCGATCTCGTCGGCCCAGGCGGTGACCTTCGGGTGGTCGGCCAGGGCTCGGCGGTATCGGGCGGGGATCCTGGCGTCGGCGAGTTCCAGCGCGGTGACGGGCTCGGCGTGCCCTTCCTCGACGGCCGCGCTGGCGAGGTCGATGCCGCGACTGGCAAGGATGCCATTGAGCCGGTCGGCGAGCGGGCCGACCCGGTGGGGCTCGCGGGTGAGGGTGGCGGTCAGAGGTCACCTCCGTAGGCGGCTTCGACATCGGCGGGGTTTGTCCACGCCCTGTGGACAACCGGCGCGGCGGGGGCCGCGTTCATGGCTTCGTGCACGAGGCTCGGCAACGTGCTGGGGTGCAGGCGCTTGGCGCGGTGCAGTCCGAGTCCGGCCCGGATGTGATCGGGGGCTATGCCCTCGTCGAGCAGCTTGCGCACCTGCTGGCCGAGATGGCCCAGGACGTCCTTGGGTGGCCGGTGTGTGCAAGCGGCGGCGTACTCGGCGATGAGCTGGTTGGCCGAGACGGTGCGAGGTGCGGGGGCGCTCGCGCCCCCCGAAGGGGTATCTCCTAGATCCATGATCCTAGGTCCTAGATCCGGACCGTGAGGCGTCACCGCTCCGGCACCGAGTCCTCCCTGCTTCCTCACGGAGGACTCCGTGAAATCGTCCTGACCTGCACGTTCGTCATTCGGAGCGGGATTCACCGAAGGGTTGCGTACTTGCCCGGAGCCCTCACGAAGGGCTCCGGGAGACAGCGGTGCGGGCTCCGTTACGCCAGCCCCCGCAGCCGGCGTGCCGACGCCGGACGCGGGGGCTGGCGTGTCGTGGCGCGGGCAGGCTGGCAGGCGGCTCGCGCTGGGGCGGTTGATCTTCTGATGCTGCCGCCAGGTGACGATGTGCAGGTAGCGCTTGTCATCCGTGCCCTTGTAGCGGCATATCAGCCCGGCGTCGGCGAGCTGGGCGAGGTCCTGCTCGACGGCGGAGGGCGTGTGTTCCGGGCGCAGGACCCACAGTTGCCCGGCGATGATCGCGGCGTGGTCACGGTGGCGGCCCTGGTCGTCAGCCTGGGTGAGCAGGCCGAAGAAGGTGCGCTCGGCGGTCAGGGAGACGGCGGCCAGGGACTCGGAGACGAAGGCTTCGGGCTTGATGGTGCGGATTCGTGCCAAGAGGGGTGGTCCTCACTCGGTGGCCGGTGGGTTGGGTGCCCACGGTTCACCGTCGGTCGGGGGCGGAGACGGGTGTGAAGGGCGGGAATGTACGGCCGTTGACGCGGGAGCGTTGATGACCGCTTGTGCTTTCCGGGGTGTCGTCAACATAGCCACACCCACGGCGCGCAAGTCCAGCCCTATCCGGCGCAATCTCTCACGGCAGAAATGCCGCTGGAAATCGAATCGGCGAGGGCGGTGCGAAAAACGGTAGGGCACGATCGGCGGTTGACCAAATAGTTGCCCCGAGTCCCGAGCCGGAAGGATCACATCCGGAAGCCGTTGACACCCCGCGCGCGGCGAAGCTACAACACAACACCCCACTTCAGAGAGGGTCTCTGGTGTTGGGACCCGTTCGGGGATCCGGTCTTGCGCAGCACCCCGACCGCCTCGCTCACCGATTGAGCGCGGCGCAACATAGCCGACGATCGCCGGTTAACCAAACCGGCGAATGCACGCTACAACTGGAGCCATGGCAGCACGATCTCTGGAAATAGGACCCGCAGGAATGCTGGCGGCTCGCACCATTGAAATCCTCCGCACGGAACGCGGCCTTGGGCAGCGCCAACTCGCCGCGCGATGTACCGCTTTGGGCCGTCCTATGTCCAACACGATGCTGTCCCGCATCGAACTCGCCAAGCGGCGATGCGATATCGACGACCTCGTCGCCATCGCTGAAGCCCTGCAGGTATCGCCCCTCGCCCTCCTCCAGGGCCCGGGCGCCACCTGAGCCGCGCCCACGCATCCCTCCCGCCCTCGCGACCAGGAGCCGCCCCCTTGCACCGACCCACGCCCGCGCCCGTCCCCCACAGGCCGTCCGACGCCCCTCCGCCCCGCCTCTACCGCCCCGAGGAGATCGCCGACACCCTCGGCTGCTCGGCCTGGTGGGTCAAGGACCGCGCGCGACGGCGCCTGATCCCGCACACCCGGGTCGGCCGCGCCTACCGCTTCACCGCCGAGCACCTCGCCGAGATCATCCGCCTCTACGAGGAGCGGCCGGCACAGCCTGCGCAGACAGCCGCCCGGGCGACCGAGCCGCTCTCCGAGCCCGGTACGCAGACCGACTCCGCACAACGTCGCCGCCCCGCCGTGGCGCCGGCGACTCGCCTGCGGGCCCGCCCGCCGCGTCGACAGCAGCAGTACAGCACTGTCGCGTGACCCGATCGCATCTGCCGTGGCCGAGGACAAGAAAGAGGGGAACAGCGGGACTTGGGTTTCGCGGAGAAGCGTGGAAACTACTGGCGCGGCCGGTACAAGGTCGCGCCCGGCAAGCACAACACGGTCGTTGACGAGAACGGCAAGGCGATCAGGTTCGCCACCAAGGGCGAGGCCCAACGGGCAGCGGCCGAGGCCGAGAACAAGTACCGTCGCGGCGACTGGCGCGACCCGGCCCTCGGCCAGGAGACCTTCGGCGAGTACGCGAACCGCTGGTACGAGGCCCAGGACCTGGCCGCCTCCACCATGCAGAACTACAAGCGCCACATCGAGGAGCACCTGCTCCCCGAGTTCGAGGACAAGGCGCTCGCCGGCATCCTGCGCACGGACGTCGACCTGTGGGAGAAGAAGGAGAAGGCCCTCTACGCGGCGTCCAGCGTCAAGACCTGGCGCTCGACGCTCCACCTGATCTTCGAGGACGCGATCGACGAGGGCCTGATCACGTCCAACCCGGCCGCTCGGCGTCGCGGACGGGGTAAGCGCGCCGGCCGCTCCCGAGACCGTGGTCCGGAGAAGGTGGTCACCGACGCGCTCGGCATCCTGCTGACCGCCGAGCGCGCCGCCCTGCTCTCGGGCCGTGACGACGAGTTCGTCGCCGTGGTCCTCAAGGGGTACACCGGCATGCGCTGGGGCGAGATCGTCGGCCTGGAGACCGCGTTCGTCCGCCCTGGAGCCGTCCGTGTCGAGTGGCAGCTGTACGAGCTCGACACGGGGGAGCTGGTGCGCTGCCCGCCCAAGGACGACAGCTACCGCACCATCGACTCGAAGGACTGGCTGTCCGCGCTGGTCGCCAACCACATCGCCCGCACGAAGTCCAAGCCGTGCCCCTGCCACGGCAAGACCTACGTCTTCCGAGGGCAAGGTGCGGCGCGCACGGGCGGCCACCAGGGCGCGAAGCTCGTCGACGTTGCCCGCCGTGCCGGCGTCTCGACCGGCACGGTGTCCAACGTCCTCAACCACCCCGAGCGCGTCACCGAGGCCACGCGAGAGAAGGTCGAGCAGGCCATCGCGGACCTCCGGTTCGTACGGGGCGGCGTCGTGCCGGAGCATGCCGCCCACTGGCGCAGGAACGGTTTCGCAACCTGGCTGTTCACGCCGGCGGTCTCCGGCTGGTACCCGAAAAAGGCGCCGCAGGAGCCACGGCCGGTGCCCTTGCTCGGCGAGCCTTGGCCTGGCGTCCCGGCTCGGGGGCGAGGTGCCAGCGACCGGGCCGACGCCTGCTGGCTCCCGATAGCCAAGGGACTTACGCCCCACGGCCTTCGCCACACCCACCGGACGATGATGGAGGACCTGGGAACCGAGAAGGTGCTCATGGACGAACGCATGGGCCACATCGACGGCTCGGTCTCGGCACGCTACGCCCACGTCACCCCAGGCATGCGCAAGCGTCTCATGCTGGGGCTGACCGAGCAGTGGGAGGCAGCGCTCGACGCACGTTTGGCCATGAGTGCCACGTCACCAGTGCGCGTGCTGAGTGATCTCCTGCGGGCACGCGGAGTGTCACGCGTGCCCGCCAAGTCTTAGCAACAGAGTGCTGTGCCCTCCGGCGACCACTGCCGTATTCCCGATGCCTGCGCGAGGCCGCGTCAACTCCACACGGTCGTCTCACTCCAGCAGTTGCGACGATTGCCAAGTAACGGGGCCAACGGACCTGGCTCAATAGGTACATGGAGATTGGCGAGCACTGGGCATACCGCGCGAGGCCGAAGGAGCTGGGCAGCCCTGTCAGGCGGGTGGAGATCGTTCGGGTGGGCGACCGTGGCAGGTCTGGCTGGGTCCATATCCGGTTCCTGGAAGGGGATGACGCCGGCCTGCAGGAATGGGTCAGCCCCGGCTGCCTCGTAGCACCGTGGTCAGACGTCGACGCGTTCCGCGCGGATGACGAGGCAGAGCTCAGACTGGCTGAGGCGTCACGCCACGTACGGGGCGGTACGGAGTTCGAGGCCGCGCGCTTGATCCTCGGGTTCGTTCGGCCGAAGAACAGGCTGCGCCTCCGCCGAGGGGTGGCGGACGCGGGAGTTCTGGAACTGAGCCGACTCGACGAGACGGCGCCGCTCATCGGCATGGACGCCACCGCGCTCCGCAGTGACCCGATGGTGCACGAGAACCGCGCCGGCATGTGTCTGGCCGGCTGGCTGGTCACCGAGCGCGTCGCCCGTCAGGTAGCGGGCCGCCTCGCCGACGAGATCCTCCCGGAAGTAGACCGCAAGCAGCAGGACATTGCGCAGGAACGCACACGGCCCACCTGGGGACCCTACAGCCGACGGGACGACCGCAAGTTGGACGCGGAGGCGGCCGCCCTGCGAACCGTCCGGGCCTGGTGCGGAGCGGACAAGGCTGACCGCTACGACGAGTTGGTCGCTCTGCGCGCCGAGGTCATCAGGCTCGGCGAGCTGGTGGAGAAGGCGGTCAAGGCCCTACGCGACCGTGGGCACGGCGTCATCGCCTCCACCATTGAGCGCGACCTTGGCGTCCATATCGCCAGCCTTGATCCTGACGTGCGTCGATAGAACCATGCCACGGCTCCGGGTCCGGTTTCGGCGGCTCGGGCCGTGCCGCAGGCTGCTCCCTCTCCGGCCGGTGCGGGTTCCAGCCGCCGAGAAAGGGCCGCAGCTGATCTCCGGTCGGCTCCATGTGGAAGTCGAGAGCGGCCAGGCCCTTGCTGTTCATGGTGGGATCCAGACGGTCGGCCTCCGCCTTCCCCCAAGCCGACCACTCTCGCAGCCTCTCGGCTTCGACGGCGTTGTCCGATGTTGCGGCGGCTTCGTCCAGAGCGACGCAGAACACCCGGATCTCTCCGGCCACCTTCCACTGCTCCAGGGCTGTGCCGAAGTGCTTCGCCCGTGCAGCGTGAACCGCCTTGATCGAGGCGGCACTGACGGCCGACTCCCACTCCCGCCTCTCGCGCTCCTCCCGCTCCGCTTCCAGACGCCGACGCTCCGCCTCCTGCCGCTCCCGCTCCTCGCGCAGGCGCCGCTGCTCCGCCTCCCGTTCCAGCCGAGCCCGCTCCTGCTCCTCCGCGCGCGCCTTCAGCGCCCGGAACACCGAACCGACCTGCTCCTCCAACGGCTTCTTGGCGGTGTCGGCCCATTCCTTCTTCCAGCCGTAGCTGTGGCCGTAGCCGTAGCCCGAGTGCTGGCTGATCAGCAGTTCCAGCTCGCCGGACGGCTCGAACCTGTGCGCCGGCGTCACCCGCTGCCAATCGTACGTACGACGGCCCGGCTGCTTGGGCACGTACCGGACCTGCTTCTGCCGTTCGCGGAAGCCGACCTCGTACGTCCTGCCGTGGACGGTGAGCAGGGGCCTGGGCTGCTTGCGCTTCTTGGACACCGTGATCTCGCCGTGGCGGGCGAGTGCCTGCTCGGCGAGGAGCCGGAGGAGCGAGAGGACTCGGGGCAGGACCTCCTCCGAGATCTCGAAGGCGCTGTGGTCCGCAGTGACAGTGGCGACCACGTCCTCGACATCGCTGATCACCCGGCTGCGCGCCAGCCGGATCCGGTTCCACTCGGTGTCGTCCTCACCCGACACCCTGAGCAGTCCGAGGAAGAAGTCCCCCTTCGCCCGGCCGCTGTACTTCAGGTGGTACCCCTCGGGCGCACACTGCCGGGCTGCGTCGAAAGCCCTGCGGTAGCGGGCTCGCTCCTGGTCGCTGGGGCTGGGGATCCGGAGGAACCGCCCAGCCTGTTGTACCTCCGCGATCAAGGCGGCTCCGATTTCCGCCGGCGACGCCTGTGGGGGCTTGGCGGTGCGTTGCGGCGCCGGCTTCGTCGTGGACGGAGCTGTGTCTTGCTTCTGCGGAACAGGGGTGGGCCGTGTCCGTTGCTCGGAACCCGCCGACCGCTGCTTGCGCGACGCCGGTTCCGGCCGGTCCGGGTGATGGCCGTGTTCCAGGTAGAAGCGCCCCGCGTCAGTGATCTCCGCCTGCCACTTCCCATCCTGCTTGGGCATGGTGATCAGACGCCGCTCCTTCAGCGCGCGGGCGGTGAGGGCGAACTCTGGGCTGTCCGACGTGACGGGGTCGGCTCCGTCCCCGATGCGGGTGAGGAGTGCGAGCTGCCGGTCATTTAACGGAGACCATCGGTGCATGGCGATCGTCGTACCGTCTGTGCTCACCTCACCACAACCCGTATGAGAAGAGTTCATCCCCGGTTTGTGACGAGCTGACGCTGACCAGCCTGGCAGATGGGACGCACACGTAATGGCATTTCATGATTTTACGTGCGCACAGTCTGGAAACGGGCGAAAACTGGGTGCTCCAAGTCGAGGAGAGGAAAGGAGCACCATGCAGAACCGAGCGCTGGGGCTCGTGCCCGAGGAGGGTCGGGACCAGGACTGGGCGCCCGGGAGGATGCGCGCACATGACGCCTGGGCGCTAGAGCTGTCCGTTCTGATGGACACGATGAACGCACGGGCCGTCGCGATCGACCTGGGACAACAAGGCATGCAGGCTGCACTGACCGTCGTCTCGGGGCGGCTCTGCGTGCTGTTGCGGCCCGGTCTGAGCGAGCAGGAGGCGGCGGTCGCCATCAGGTCGCTGCTCGGCCGTTACATCCACCGACCTGCCTCTCTCCTGACTCTTTGGCCGGAGACAGGTGGGCAAGGTGTGGTGGTTAAGGAACCAGACGACGCCTCGGACTGGGGGCAGGGGGACCCGCCAGAGGTGCCGGCTGACGTTCTGCCTCTGTACGAGGCCGGGAACTGGGCACCGAAGGACGGATGGCGGAGCGACGACGAGGTGTGGGAGAACCTGAAGCAGTTCACCGCGGACCACCTCAAGGGCGTCGTGGAGTACATTCCCGAGGACATGTATCCCCTGCCCGACGGGCTGGGCGCAGTTGTCGCCGCCGGGTACGACGGTGAGGGGCTGGCTCATCCGCTGGTGTTCCTCCGCGGCGATCTGCCCGCGGGTCTGCGCGTCGACCTTCTCGGCTTCTCCCTCGCGCTGGCCGTCGGTGCCGATCGCGGCGGTCGGGAACCCGATGAGAACGGCATCTTCTACGTCGGTACGGACGCGGGGCCGGTTGACGGCCCTGGGGCCGCACTTCTCGGAGCTCTGATGGTTCAGCGCTTGGGGCGTCGTCCGGGCGACTGCGACTTCAGGCTTCTCGATCCACCGGAGGAAGCCGGCCGGGGGCAGGAGTCGGCCGCTTGAACCTGAGTCGACTGCGCTCGGAGGTGTCGGGCCTCTGAGGAGCGTCACCAGCGCTCCCTTGGGAGCCGGATTCCGAGGTTGGCTCCCAAACGGCTCCCAAAAGATGCCCAGAAACCACTCAGGGGCCCGACCCGCACTGCGGATCAGGCCCCTGACCTGGTACTACGGCGTCGGGGTGGCGGGATTTGAACCCACGACCTCTTCGTCCCGAATGAGGTTCGATCATGTTAGCCACCTGCTGTGGGTGGTATTTGTGCAGGTCAGCACGTTGGTGGTGGGTGCTCTCGGGTGGTCTCGCGGGGGCTCTGGGAGGAGATCTTCTCCCAGATTTCTCCCAAGCGGCGAGGTGACAGTGTGACGGGCGCTTCAGCACGCCGCGTTACGCAAGTGAATTTGCACGACGCCGTGCGGTGTCAGCGGCCGCGTTGCGCGTGGTGCACCGCCGCCTACGCATCGCTCGCACAGTCCGAGATCGGCTGAACCGTCCTTTCAAGGACCTCGACGCCTCCCTGCTCTGCCAGAGCGAGTTGGCCGAACCCGGGCGTGCACCTTCACATGTGGAGCAAGAATGGCTGCCTGGTGGATCAACAAGGAACAGGGGGCTGAGTTCTGCATGACGAGCCAGGTGGAAGTAGTCGGCCTGAGGATCGCCAAGGCACTGTCGTACGTGTGTGGGCATCGGGGCGAACTCGCCGCGCTGCTCGACGAGGACGCCGCCGCCTTGCGTGCTGTCGAAGCCGCAGTCGGCAGGCCGCCCGCGGACGACGTCTCGCTCACTGCGCTTCTGGACGCCTTGCACGCAGCGGTTCGACGCGCAGGCGACCCGTCGGGGGTGTATGGGGGAACGGGCCGCAGCGCGATGCCGGCCGGTGTTGCTGATTTGGACGTCGTGTACCGGTGCCCCTTGCAACTGTGCATCGGTCGATCCGGTCATGAAGTGGACGACGACGTGCCACGCTGCCAGTTCGCCCCCGCCGAGACGGCGCTGATCCGGGAGAGGCTCCCGTAGTGGGAGTACTCCTCGGCGAACTCGGCAAGAAGCTGGCCGAGCGGTGGCTGACCCTGCTCGTACTGCCAGGCGCGCTGTACTTGGCGGTCGCCGCAGCCGGACACACCCTCGGGCACAGTGCCGCGCTGGACGTTGGCCGACTCATCCACGCGATCTCGGATGCCGCCCGCTCTCCCCAAGTGACCACGGTGGGCGGCCAGGTCGTGCTGCTGGCTGGCGTCCTGGCCGGTGCGGCCGCCGCCGGACTTGCCGCCCAGTCTCTCGGCTCCGTCGTCGAACGTGTCGCCCTGGCCGCCGACTGGGGTGTCTGGCCGTGGCCGTTCGGCGAGCTGGCCGAGTACCGCGTGGCCCGCAGGCAGCATCGCTGGGACGAGGCGCGGGCGGAGTACGAAGCCCTGATGCTTCGGGAACGCGCTCCGCGTCCGGCTGACCGGCCCAAGACCCGGGAGCGTCATCGTGCGGCGCGCAAGTGCGAGCGCATCTCCGTAGAACGGCCTGAACGGCCGACCTGGAGCGGTGACCGAATCCATGCTGCGACGGTCCGGCTGGACCGAGACGCGCACGTCAATCTCCTCATCGTTTGGCCACATCTCTGGATCCTGCTGTCGGAAGAGATACGCGGTGAGATCGGAAGGGGCCGCGCCGCACTGACACGGGCTGCCGTTCTCGGTGGGTGGGCCCTGCTCTATCTGCCTCTGGCCTGGTGGTGGTGGCCCGCGGCGCCGCTCAGCGCCACGCTCCTGACCATTTTGTCACGTCGCCTCCGTACGGCCGCGGACACCTATGCCGCGCTGCTCGAGGCATCCGTGCGCCTTCACCTGACGGACCTGGCGGACAAGCTACGCATCGAGGAACAACCGATGGGACCTTTGCTGGGTGGCGAGGTCATGCGACGGCTGAACAGTCCGGCGCCCGTGTCGGAACCAGTTTTGTGAGCTCCATCGAATGCAAAGGTTCGCCTCGTCGGGCCTGAACGGCGCAGCAACCAGATCTACCGAGGAACGGGAAGTGACAGGGCGATTCATGCAGGGTCGTGAGCAGGACTTCGCAAGGGAAGACGAACTGGAGAAGCGGATTGCTGTAGTGGGCTTACGGCTGGAACGGATGGCCCGCGAACAAGACCTTGCTGTGGTGCTGGAGCCGGAAGCATTGGTCGAGGCACGCCAACTTGCCGCGATACTCCGAAACGACGAGTCCGACCTGGAAGGTCATTACGTCCTCGGCTGGTTGCACGCTTTCAGGTACCGGGCACTTCCCGAAGAGGCTGGGCAACGGGACAGAGAGCAGGCCGTCGCCAAGTTCACGCCTTGCTTCCTGTTCGGTGCCGGTGAGGAGGAATTGCCGGACGAACTGCTTCCAGACGTGGCCCAGCGCGCGCTCGCCTTCGTCTGGAGGATCCAGCAAGGGATGAACCCTTCGCCGGACCCGGCGCTGCGCGCAAGAGTGACGGATCTCCTGCGGCGCATCGCAGGAGCTATTCCACGTGGAGCAAGTGAGCACGCGGAAACGCTGTCCAATCTTTCTGTCATCCTGAAATCCCACTTCGACGCCGGTGGCGAACCAGCGAATCTGGACGCGGCGATCGACGCTGCCCAGGGCGCAGTGGAAAGCACGGCAACAGGGCATCCGAACCAGCCGGTCATGCTGTCCAACTTGTCAGGTGTGCTGATGGAGCGCTTCACCCATACAGGTGCGGCGGCGGACCTGGACGATGCGATCGCGACCGGCCGATTGGCAGTCCAAGCTTCCGTGGGCTCCCCTGCCGGCAGGGCTGGCGGGCTAAACAACCTGGGTACAGCGCTGAAGACCAGGTTTACCAAGGAAGGCATCCTGTCGGACCTGGACGCGGCGATCGAAGCCTTCCAGGAAGCGTCAGACCTCTGTACCGAGGACCACGAAAAGGCAGGAGTTCTTCACAATCTGGGGACCGCCTGGCACGGCCGATATGAAAGCACCGGCGTGCTGGCGGATCTGGACAACGCGATCGAGTGCTGCCAGGCCGCAGTCGAGGCGGCTCCCGAGGAACATCCTGCGCGCTCCATGTTCCTGTCTGGGCTCGGCACCGTCACGCTGACTCGATTCCAGCGCACCGGTGAAACAGCGTATTTGGACCGATCTGTCATTGCGTTCCGGGAAGCTCTGGAGATGCTCCCGCCGGGGCACCGGGCTCGTGGGCTTCGTCTCTCCGGCCTGGGGCAAGCTCTCCTGGCGCGATACCGCCTTGGTGGCGACAGATCCGACCTCGATACGGCAATAGAAATGAACCGCGCTGCCTCCCGGGAAGTCACCCCGCACCAGACCGAGTTCAACGCGGTTCTCAACAACCTGGCCATCTCCCTCGGGCAGCGTTTCGAATGCACTGGTGATATGGCCGACCTGGGCGAGGCGATCAGTGCCAGTCGCGCTTCCGCTCAGGCCACCGCGGACGGTCACGTCGACCGGCCGACCCGTCTGTCCAACGTCGGTCTGATGCTGTGGACTCGGTTCAAGCACACCGGGGCATTATCGGACCTGGATGCCGCGATCGAGTTCGCGCACAAAGCTGTGAATACGGCGCCCCGTGAGCACTCCGCCTTGTCGGCGATGCTGTCCAATCTCGGCACAGTGTTGTTGCAACGTTACGAACGGAACGGGGACCTTCGAGACCTCGACGAGGTGATCCGAAGAAACCGCGAGGTCCTCGGCATTGTGGATGCAAGCAGTCCTGACCGCCCTCGCTTCCTTGCGAATCTGTGCACCGCCCTGTACGCCCGTTTCCAGCGCACTGGAGGCTTTGAGGACCTGGACGGCGCGGTCGCGGCGGGACATGATGCGACCGCCACCGTTCCGTCCCACCATCCTGAGCGCCCGAGGTACTTGTCCTTGCTGGGAGGTGCGCTGACCGCCAGGTCCGAGAAGACCGGGTCTGTAGTGGATCTGGATGACGCGGTGGTTGCGTGCCAGACCGCGCTCGACATCTCGCCTGCGGAGCATCCGGAGCGCGCCGACTACCTGTTCCAGCTCGGTACGGCCCTGCATCGTCGGTATCAGCGGACTCACTCGCGACACGACTTCGATCGCGCCGTGGCCGTCCACATGGAAGGCGCCCGAGCCGACGGGGCCAGGCCCTCGATTCGGATTCGGGCCGCTCACGCAGCGGCCTCAATGACCGGACAGCAGGATCCTGATCTCGCAGCCGATCTCCTGGCAGGTGCCATACACCTGCTGCCCGAAGTGGCAGACCGCCGGCTGAGCCGCGGTGACCAGCAGCACGCCATGGGCAAGTGGTCCGGGCTGGCTGGAGACGCTGCGGCACTGGCTCTTGCTTCTCACGAAGGCACACCCGCTGATCGGGCAGTGTGGGCACTGCAGTTGATCGAGGTGGGCCGCGGCGTCCTCCACAGCCAGGCGCTGGACATGCGGAGTGATCTCGCAGAGCTTCGCGAGTGCCATCCCGACCTGGCCCATCGCTTCGAGGTACTTCGGGACGAGCTCGACCGGCCGATGGAAATGGCCTCCCCCACGGAGCCCGAGGGGCAAGCCAGCGCCGCCGTACGTGCGGTCGATGCCGAGGAGCAACGACGCAGCCGCGCCGACCAACTTCAGGCCACGCTGGACAGCATCCGAACGCAGGACGGATTCGCCAGCTTCGCTCGTCCCCCCGCCGTCAGTGAGCTCCTGGCACAAGCCACCTCCGGCCCAGTGGTGAGCTTCAACGTCAGCCACTACCGCAGCGACGCACTGCTGTTGACGTCCGATGGAATCGAGTCCCTGAACCTGCCCGACCTCACGTACGACCTCGTCATCGACCAGATACAGACCTTCCACAGGGCCCTGGAAACCGTTGCGGATCCGCGCACATCACCCCTCACTCGAAAAGAGGCGCAATCGACGCTTCACGCTGTCTTGGAGTGGCTGTGGGACGCGGCGGCCGAACCGGTCTTGCGTAGCCTCGGTTTCACCGGTGAGCCCTCTCCCGGAGAGCCGTGGCCCCGCGTCTGGTGGGCACCTGGTGGGCTCCTCTCACTGCTACCCCTGCACGCTGCCGGCCGTCACTCCGAGCCGCCCCGGGCGGGCTTGAGAGACAGGGAACCGCCGACAGTCATGGACCGTGTCGTCTCCTCGTACACCACCACTATCCGCGCACTGCACCACGCGCGCCGTCACCTCACCTCCGCGCCGGCTGTGAGCCGATCACTGATCGTGGCCATGCCCACAACCCCGGGCGTCCAAGGCCGCCTGGACCACGTCTCGGAAGAAGCCGCACTGCTGTGCGGCCTGCTGCCTGAGCCGACGCTCCTTATGGAGCCGGATGCAGGGGCTGAAGACGGCATGACCGTCCCCGGGCCGGAGACACGACCGACCAAGGCTCGGGTCCTGAAGACCCTCTCCGATTGTGGGATCGTTCATTTCGCGTGCCACGGTGCCCACGACCCCGACGACCCCTCCCAGAGCCTGTTGCTTCTGCACGACCACGAACGTGATCCGCTCACGGTGGCGAGCCTTGCAGAAATGAGGATGGACTCGGCCCAACTGGCCTACCTGTCAGCGTGCCGAACAGCGTTCATGGAATCCGTGGAGCTGATCGACGAGGCCATCCATCTCACATCGGCCTTTCAGCTCGCGGGTTTTCCCCACGTCATCGGCACCCTCTGGGAGATAAACGACGAGGTGGCCTCGCATATGGCAGCTGATTTCTATGCTGAGCTCGGCGGGGACACCGACCAGCATGGTGGCCTCGACACGGATGCAGCAGCCCATGCTCTGCACCACACCGCGCGCAAGGTCCGTGATCGTTATCCCAAGTCCCCCTACCTCTGGGCGGCCCACCTGCACGCCGGGATCTGAAAGCGGGCGGTGCCGCGGTTGCTGAGCCGTGGCACCGACGTGCACATCGCTGCCGATGCCGCGAGCACCTTGGCCCACGACTGGACGTGCGTGCGCGGTGATCGGGGGTTCGTGACACGGATCTTCCGAGACAGACACGTAAAGACTTTCCCAGGCTATGGCCCACACTGCGGTGGTCGGGGCCCGGCCAGGCGGAGGTCCGAAAGGACTTGGTGAGCCAGTTCGAAGGGCTGGTTGCGGGGTCCGTGGGGTACGGAGGCGGCGGATTCGAAGCTGCGTTGTGCTGCGAGAGCTCTGGGCCCGACGAGGCCAGCGAGCCGGTGGTGCCGCCACAGGGGAGTGGGCCGGCGGGCGTCGACCACGATGAGGTCGGGCCGACGCCAGATGACCAGAGCCCAGGCTCCCCCGCCGGAGTCCGGGCCCGAGCCGGCCCAGGCTCCGACCAGGGGTGCGTCTTCGGCGGCGCCGACTGCTTCGAGTGCCACCAGTGCGGGGTTGCTGAAGCGGCCGGTGACGTGGAGGAGCAGCTTCCCGTGGCGGTGTACGTCGCGTCCCTTCTCGGTGAGGGACCATACGGCATCGGCGAGGGGATCGTCCTGGACGACATCCGACGCGACATCGAGCACGGCGGCCTGGTCGACGGCAGGGCCGAAGGCTGTGTCGAGCAGCGCCGTGTATTCCGTGACGTACGCGGAATCCACTGCGGGAAGCAGGTGGCCGACTGCCTGGGAAGCCTCGTTGAAGGCGAGCGTCTCAGGGGTGATCTCGTAGCGTGGGGCGTGGCTTCGGAGCACGGCGAGGGCGACTGCGGCGAGGCTGCCGACCTGGGGCTCGATCCGCTCAGGGAGATCGTTCCGGTCCAGTGCGCGGACGGCGCGGGAGAGCAGTGGTAGCCAGTCTGTGTTTGCCGGAGGCCAGGCGCCTGCCGCGAGGGTCCACAGGGTCAGCCGGACGACGAGCATGCGTTCCGGAGGACCCAGGTGGGGAGCGAGGGCGACGAGGCGTTCCACCCAGCGGCGGTATCTGCGGCGGACTTCCTGGCCGGCCTGCCGAAGATCGGGCAGGGCGGCAGCGCCCGCTTCGGCACCGGCTGTCTCGAGATCGTGCTCCGCTGCCACGGCCTCGGCGTCGTCCTCGTCGAGGGCGGCTTCTATGTCGTCGGTGAACCGCTCGTCCCAGGAGACGGGCAGCAGGTCCTGAAAGGGCGTGCCGGTGTCGGTGGGCAGGGGGAGCCCCAGTGCGAAGCGCGTGAGCGGGTGTCCAACGCGCCCGGCGCACTCGTCCAGATAACGCTCCCAGCCGTCCTCGTCGCCGTCCAGCGGGGTCTTCGCGGCCGTACCGCCAGTGCTGCCGCTCGCCGATACGCCTGCTGGGGTGGAGGTCAGTCCCGTACGGAGGGTTTCCAGGTCGCCCAGGAACCGTTCGGCGAGCCGGGGGTCCGCGAACAGGTCGGGTGGCCGTGTCGTGGGGGCCTGGGACTGGGCCGGGGTCATTCGGCGCAGCGCGCGGTCAGGGTCGACGACGAACACGATGTTGCCGAAGCTCGGTACACCGTCGCTGCCGACGACTACAAGGCGCACACGGCTGCCAGCATCCGCCGGAGCCGTCACAGTCTGAGTGGCCTGGCCGGCAGGGACGTCGGCGATGCGCTCCCATGCCTCCGGCGGTGCTGCCGCCTGAGATAACTCCAGATGAGCGGTGTCGGAGAGGGGCCGGGCCATGCTGATCTCCAGGCCGTCCGATGCGCGTATGGCGCCGAGCAACAGCGGTCCAGTGCCGGCGGTGGGGCGGGGGAGGGGCGCGGCCGTGCGCAGCCGGGCGGCGGGCTCCTCGGTGCCGACAGGAAGGAGGGTGGAGGTGATGGGGGTGATGACGCCGAGTTCGCAGTTGCCGCCCTCACCCTGGGAAAGCAACAGGGCTGCGGCGGAAAGGTTCGGGCTGCCGGTCAGGGCCCACCGCTGCCCGCCGGAGGCCCACTCGACGAGCTTCCCGTGGCGGTACCGCTGGTCGTTGTCGCTGATGACGCGTCCGTCGTATTCCTTCACCAGGGCGGCGACCGACGGGCCGTCGAGATCGCTGAGTCCGGGCTGGTAGGCGAGGGTGAACCGGCTCGGACGGAAGCGCTCGAGCAGCTGCCGCAGTGCCATGGAGCGCTGGTCGTAGAAGGGCGCGAACACGGCCAGTTCGTCGACGGGCCCGTGCGGCAGCTGATCGATGATGGGTGAACGCAGGCTGCTGACGACGCGGACCTGTGGCTCCGTGGGTGT
The DNA here is from genome assembly GCF_042959065.1 of Streptomyces sp. NPDC007929. NCBI lineage: Bacteria > Bacillati > Actinomycetota > Actinomycetes > Kitasatosporales > Streptomycetaceae > Streptomyces > Streptomyces sp. NPDC007929. The sequence continues at coordinate 681,459 of NZ_JBIBKD010000005.1, forward strand.
CCTGTCGCGGTGGAGCCGGTCCAGTAGCGCTGCGACCCGACCCAGTGCCTGTGGCACACCGGCGGAGAACCTCACCCTTTCCGGCAGGTCGCGCAACCATGCCGCGAGGTCCGGTATCGCGGTGGGACTCTGGTCGCCATCCACCCGAAGTACCGTCCACAGCTCGGCGTTGGCCTGCCAGCCTGCCAGGGTGGTGTTGCCGGAGCCGAGGGCGATGGTGGCGCGCTCCTGTCCGGCCAGAACCATCAGCTTGGGGTGGAACGCGGCACCGTGGGCGTACGCCAGACCGGCGAGGTAGCTGCGACCGGCCCGCCGGACGGACCGGGGATCATTCCGGGCCATGCAGACATCTCCCGCCACGGTGACGCGTGCGCCGGTGGCCTGGGTGACGCCGAGGGCGATCTCCTCGAAGAAGCCGAGATCGGCGGTGAAGCTGAGGAAGAGCGCTTCTTCCAGGCCGTGTCCGCTGGTGCGCTCCTCGTCGAGGATGAGGGTCAGCGGTGAGGCGAACGCGGTCGGTGGCTCCACTCCAGGCGCCGGTGCGGTCTCATTCAACGAGAGCCCTCCCGATACTGGTCAACGACCAGTGCTGGTCGTGGTAGTGCAGTACGCCGCAGGTGGCCAGCACGGTCCCGAGCTGGTCCAGCCGCAGACCGACGTCACCGCGCCCTTCCTGGCTGGTCCGGTACAGCAGCCCGCCGCGCTCGTGCAGCCGGGTCGGCAGCCACAGCGTGCCGTCGGTGCGTCGGCGGGCCTTGGCCAGCGCGATCCGCTGCGACCGCGCCACCAGGTCGTAGGTGAGTCGGCGGGCGACGTCGCGCAATTTCATGGGCCGGGCTTCGTCAAGCCGCCTTTGGACCCATTCCGGGCCGAGCTCGACACCGCGCTGGCCGAGGAACGCGTCCCGGACCCGACCGGTGAGTTCGTCCACTCGACGGGCGCCAGCGGCGAGCACCCGCAGCTCGGCGAGGGGCAAGGGATCACCCGCCCACCGCAGGTCGTGCTCGGCGGGCAACGGCGCTCCGGTCGTGCTCTGCGTCGCAGGAAGGGAGGACAGGAAGGCGTCCACCGTCATGTCGGGCAACTCCGCGGCGAAGCGGTCGGCCACTTCCTCGATCGGTAGCAGCCCATCGACCTGCTCCACTAGCCAGGACCACAGACGGCGCCACGCTCCGACGGAGTAGTTCCGCAGCACCACTCCGCGCCAGGCACCAGCCGCGTCGATGCCGCTGGTCACGGCATCGGTGGTCAGGAAGTCACCGAACGCGAGCACATGGCCGACGTCGCGGGTGAAGCGGCGGACGGGATGTGTAGCGACCACACGAGCCAGAAGCTGAATCGTCTGTCGACGTGTCGCCGAGCGGGAGCCTGCCTCGGCCGGCGCACCGGGCTCGCACATCAGGTTCGCCAGCCAAGCCCCGTCAGCTTGCCCGCCGCCCACGCACACGCACAGCCGGTCGCCGAAAGAGGCGAGATCGTCCACGTTCAGTGTGTCCTCGGCGGCCAGCTCGAGCAGCCCGCCCAGTCCGGCTCGTAGTGCCGTCGTCTCGAGCCGCGGTCCAGGAACCGGCATGGGGCCTGTGCCGAGGACGCCGAGCGTGACCTCGGATCCGGCGTACGGTCCCCAGAACCCCCACGAGTTGCGTACATACCCGTCCTTGCCCGGGATCTCGGCCTCGGACATGGTGACCGTCCCAGCGTGCAGCCGCCGGGCCAGGGCATCGACCCCGTGAGCACGCGGCAGCCACTCCAGGGTCTGCGGATGATGCGCGAACGACACGGCGGCTAACGCCACTTCCGCGCGGCGCAGCAGAGTTTGGGCGGCCGGGACCGTCAGGTCTTCCGCATCGGCTTGCGCAGCGATCAGCCCGTGCAGTGCGTAGTAACGCGCGTGCGGAGTCACCGCGGTCACCCCGGGCACCAGGTGATCGACCATGCGCATCACATGCCGCTCCACCGAGAGCGGATAACGGCCCGCGGCGACGTCCAACCCAGGACGGCTCCAGCCCGGTCCGTCCACGAGCTCCGGTGCCTGTCCCTTCCCACCGACGGCGACCATGCGCTCAACCATCGGACCGAGAGGATCCGAACGCCGTCGGCCGGGGGGTGTGCCGCGCAGCGAGCACTCTGCGGCAAGACGGTCCTCCCGCCCATGTGGGCGAGATAGCTGCTGAGGAATGGAGCTGCCTCGCTCCGGCTGCACCGCGGCTGCGCTCGACCATTTCCCGCTGCCACCCCCTCAATGCTGTTCAGTCGGGAAACTGATCCGTCATTCTGGCGCATCTCCGCCGGGGCCAGCGGCACTTCGGATACGAATCACGCAGCCGGACGAAACAGGTCCATGGGCTGTGACGCTGCAACCGCGGACGGCCGTTCTGCGTGAATAGTCCTGATCGTCATCGGCTCTCGGCCGCGGGAGCGCCTGGTGGAGTGAGGGAGTGGAATGCGGTCATGAGTCTGATAACCGCCATTATCAAAAGAAGGCGCACTCACGTCTCCTGGATCGGCGTATCGTCTTGTGGCGGTCAGGCGTGAATCCGCTGCAAGCGGAGCCGTGACGTGAGACAGAGCCCGGCCCAACGGCCGAAGCGGCTGATGAGACGATAGATGAGCGGGGGAGGGGGATGCGCACCGTGGTCACTGGTCCGCCGGACCCGGCGCTCCGCCCCCCAGCGCCGCTGCCCCTCCTGGTGTCGATGTCCGATATTGCGACTTTCGCCCGGGTGAAGCGCCCTGTCGTGTCCACCTGGCGCCGGCGCTACCCGGACTTCCCCGCTGCCGTGTCCGAGAACTCGGGACGGCCGCTGTTCGACGGCGCACAGGTGACCGACTGGCTGATCGCCTCCGGCCTGGGCAACGCCGCCCCGACGGAGCTCCGATCCGAGCTGGCCCTCTTCGGCATCATCGCGCTGCGTGACCGCTTCACGCCGTGGCAGCTGGTTGAGACGCTCGGCAGCCTGTTGTGCCTGCGTCGGCTCGACGGCCGGCCACTGGCCGACGACGGCGCGAACGCTTCCCCGCCCGAAGCGGACGAGGCCCTCTGGTCTGCGTTGCTGCGCCGAGCCGAACGAATCGACGTCGAGGACGATTTCGTACTCCGCGAGCTGCGCTCCATCGATGCCACGGCGGCCCCGCTCGCCCGCCTCGCCGAGGACCTGGTCGAGTCCGCCTACGACGAGCGCGGCGCGTACGAGTGGCTGCTCGCTGCCCGCTCCCGGCTCGGACTGGACTCCCTCGCCGCAGACACGGTCACCCCGGAGCTGCGGAGCCTGCTCACTCAGCTCACCGACCTCCGCGTCCGCCTTGAGCAAGGCGAGTCCCTCACCCTCGCCGACCCACACGCCCGCGCCGGCGACCTGCTCGCCGCGCTCCTCGACGCCACGGAGGACCGCGACCGCGTCACCGTCCTCGCCGCCGACCCCGACGAGCGGCTCACCCGCATCACCCGCCGCCGCCTCCTGCTGGCGGGCGTCAGCGAACTCGACCTGGACGTGCAGACCGGCACCGATCTAGAGGAACGCTTCGCGGACCCGGACCTCGTCGTCACCCAGCTCCCGTACCGCCCCGGCGAGGACCGCTCGGTACTCGCCGCCCTGACGGAGCTGGAACGCGTCGCCTACCTCCTCCGCCCCGGCTGCACGGCCCTCGTCCTCGGACCCGCCGACGCGCTCGTCGACGAACTGAAGAGCACCGAGGCCGCCCAGCTCCGCTCGGCCCTCCTGCGCGAGAACATCGTCGAGTCGGTCATCGCGCTTCCCGGCGGGGTCCTGCCCTTCCGCCCCGGCTACCGTCCCGCACTGTGGACGCTCACGCGCGGTCCCGTCCCGGCGGCGGAGGGCAAGGTCTTACTGGCCGACATCAGCTCGGAACAGCTCACGCCGGGCGTGAGCATGCGGCTCGCCGAGGACGTCCTCCTCTGGCGCGCGGAAGGCTTCCGAACGCTCGACGGCCATGACCCGCGCTACGGCCGTGTCGTCGCCGTCGCCGACCTGGACCGGGCCTTCGGCGGTCCGCTGACCCCGCCTTCGCCGCCGGCCTCTGCGATCTGGTCTGACAAGGTCACCGAACGCCCCGCCCTGATCGCCGAGGCCGAGGCACGCCTGGCGCGCGCGGCGGCGGACATCCGCGCGTACGAGGACGAGCGGGGCCCCTACCGAGGGGCCGTACAGCGCAGGGTCGGCCGCCTGCCCAGGCGCACCACCCTCGGCAAACTGATCACCGTACGCAGGGTGACCCGGCTCCCCGGCCACCGCATCGAGGACAAGCACCTCACTCAGGACGGCCACCACGCCGTCCTGGGCCCCGAGGAGATCACTGGCGAACGAACCGTGGGCGGGCGCCGCATCGACCGCATGCTGCTGGCGATGGAGTACGAACGGGCGGCGCTCACCGAGCCCGGTGACGTCGTCTACACCCTCGCGCCCCGCCTCGGCATGTACGTCGACCACGACGGCTTCTCGGTCGTCGCGTTCCCGGCCCGTGTCCTCCGGGTCAACGCCGACGCCACCCGCCCGCTCACCCCCCGGGTCCTGGCGGCTCTGCTCGGCGCGGCCCGTGGCACGGCCCGCAGCCCGAGCGCCGTACGCCCCGCCCGCCGTATCGAGGACTACCAGCTCCCTGACCTCGACCCAGACGAGGTCCTGCGCTTCGACGCCCTCCTGGCCGAGACTGAACGGCGGGAACGCCTGCTGCGCGCCCAGTCCGACGCCCTCGCCGAGGCCCGCCGTCTGACGATCGCGGGCCTGGCCGACGGCACCCTCACCCTCGGCGAACCCCGAACCATCAACCGCACGTGACCCATCCATAACCCATCCACCGACGAGTCGGAAGAAGGAACGATGCCTCCCCGCAAGCGAGCCGCGGCAGCCGCCGGACAGGGCGAACTGCTCAGTGTCTCCAGCTCCAAGGAGATCCAGGACATCCTGTGGAGGGCCGCGGACAAGCTCCGCGGCTCCATGGATGCCGCCCAGTACAAGGAGTTCGTGCTCGGCCTAGTCTTCCTGAAGTACGTCTCCGACGCCTTCGCCGAACGCCGCGAGGAACTGGCTGCCGACCCTGAGCTGGCTCAAATCCCGGAGCACCGCCGCGCGGCCTTCCTTGAGGACAAGGACGAGTACACAGAGAAGAACGTGTTCTGGGTGCCACCGACGGCCCGCTGGGACTACATCTCGGAGAACGCGGCCAGCGCGGAGGGCGGGGTCGGCAAACTCCTCGACGCGGCCATGGACGAGGTGATGAAGGCCAACAAGACCCTCACCGGTGTCCTCCCGAAGATCTTCAACCGCGACAACGTCGACCAGAAGCGCCTGAAGGAACTCGTCGATCTCATCAGCGACGCGCGCTTCACGGGCCACGGCGACCGCCCCGCGCAGGACGTACTGGGCGAGACGTACGAGTACTTTTTGGAGAAGTTCGCCCGTGCCGAGGGCAAGCGGGCCGGCGAGTTCTACACGCCGGCTAGCGTGGTCCGTCTCATCGTCGAGGTGCTGGAGCCGTACGAGGGGCGGGTGTACGACCCGGCGTGCGGCTCGGGCGGCATGTTCGTGCAGAGCGGCAAGTTCGTCGCGCGGCGGCGCGGCAAGGACCACACGCACGACATCGCGGTGTACGGCCAGGAGGCCAACGAGCGCACGTGGCGCCTGGCCAAGATGAACCTCGCTATCCACGGCATGGACCCGAAGGGAGTCGGCGACCGCTGGGCGGACACGTTCGCGGACGACAAGTTGCCTGATCTGAAGGCCGACTTCGTGATGGCAAACCCGCCCTTCAACATGTCCGACTGGGCGAGGAAGTCGGACGACAGGCGATGGCGGTACGGCACCCCGCCCCAGTCCAACGCTAACTACGCCTGGCTCCAGCACATCGTGTCCAAGCTGGGGGACCGGGGCAGCGCGGGCGTGGTCCTGTCCAACGGCTCGATGTCGTCGAAGCAGTCGGGTGAGGGCGAGATCCGTGCGGCGATGGTCGAGGCGGACCTGGTCTCCTGCATGATCGCCCTGCCTGGCAACCTGTTCCGTACGACGACGATCCCGGCGTGCCTGTGGTTCCTGACGAGGGACAAGTCCCCGCAGGGCGCGAAGGCGCTAGCGGACCGGCGGAGCCGGGTTCTGTTCATCGACGCCCGCGAGATGGGCACGATGATCGACCGCACGGAACGGATCCTCACGGAGGAGGACCTGGAGAAGATCTCCGACACGTATCACGCGTGGCGGGGCACGAAGTCGGCTAAGGACAAGGGACTTTCGTACGAGGACGTGCCGGGGTACTGCTACAGCGCGACTCTGGAGGAGATCGAGAAGCACGACTACGTGCTGACACCGGGGCGGTACGTGGGGGCAGCGGAGGTTGTGGAGGACCCGGACGCGGAGCCGGTGGAGGAGCGGATCGTTCGGCTGGCGAAGGAGTTGTTCGAGCAGTTGGATGAGTCGGCTCGGTTGGATGTAGTGGTGCGGGAGCAGTTGGGGAGGATCGGTGGCTGAAGTGATTGTCGCTGGTGTACCGACCGCTTGGGAGCGATCCACGCTTGCGGAGATTTGTGAGCGCGGCCGCGGAAATATCCAAACCGGTCCCTTCGGTAGTCAACTCCACGCTTCGGACTACGTTCCAATTGGAGTTCCCAGTGTGATGCCTCAAGATATCGGGGATAATGTAATTCGAGAGGATTCTATTGCGCGCATCACAGTCGAGGACTCTCTGCGGCTTTCTCGGTATCTTCTCGCGGCTGGTGACATCGTTTACTCGCGTCGAGGTGACGTGGAGCGTCGAGCCCTGGTTCGCCCAGAACAGGAAGGCTGGCTTTGCGGGACGGGGTGTTTGCGGATCAGGCCAGGTGATGGTGTCAACTCCGCCTATCTCTCCTATTACCTGGGACACCCGAGCGTACGGCAGTGGATTAAGCAACATGCGGTCGGCGCCACGATGCCGAACCTGAACACCAAGATTCTCGGCGCTGTCCCAGTTGTCGTACCGACTCGGAGGGAGCAAGAGTCCATTGCGGCCGTACTTGGGGCGCTAGACGACAAGATCGCGACCAACGAGCGCGTAGCGGCCACGGCTCGCGAACTCGGTCTCACCTTTTACTCTCAGAGTCTCCATGATGACGACTCCGTGGAAGTAGTTGTGGAATCAGTCACGGCTGTGCTGACTCGCGGTGTCGCTCCGAAGTACACGGATTCCTCGGGTGAACTCACGGTGCTCAATCAGAAGTGTATCCGCGACGGGCGGGTGAAGCTCGAACCCTCCCGCCTGACTCTCCGGGGAAAGGTTAAGCCCCCCAAGCTGCTGCGGCTTAACGATGTGCTTGTAAATTCAACGGGTGTTGGTACTCTCGGGCGGGTTGCCCGCTGGACCTTGGACCTGGATGCGACTGTCGACTCGCACATTACGATCGTGCGCTTCAATGAGGACAAGGTCGACCCCGTTTGTGCCGGATTTGCCATGTTGCGTGCCCAGCCAGAGATCGAGTCGATGGGCGAAGGAAGTACTGGTCAGACGGAACTCCGGCGATCCCAAGTCGGTTCACTGGAACTCCTTCTGCCCAGCCCTGCTCGCCAGAAGGAACTGCGCCCCAAGCTGGATGCGCTAGAGGAGCGAGCGGACCAGGCGCTGAGGGAGTCTTTGGCTTTGGTCGACCTCCGCAACACCCTCCTCCCCCAACTAGTGTCCGGCAAGCTCCGCGTCCGAGACGCCGAGAAGATCGTGGAGGACGCCGTATGACCAGCGATAGCAACCACGACGACACCACGCCTCATGCCCCCGCCCACTTCGACGCCAAAATGACCGAGTCCACCTGGGAGCACCTCGCCCTCGACGAACTCAGCCAGCTCGCCTGGGAGGCCAAAACCGGCAAAGACCTCGCCCCCGGCACCGGCCACCGCCGAGACTGGGACGACCTGATCCTCCACGACGAACTCCAGGCAGCCATCGAGAAGCTGAACCCGGAGCTGACCGCCACCGCCGTCCACGAAGCCCTCCGTATCGCCACCGACCCCACCTCCCGCGAGGCGTACCCGGAGAACAAGCAGGCTCACGAGTACCTGACCACCGGCATTCGCCTCACCTACACCGACGAGTTCGGCGCCGAGCAGACCCCCACCGTCCGCGTCGTCGACTTCACGGACCCCGACGCGAACAGCTACCTCGCCGTCAACCAGGTCACGGTCAGGGACACCGACGGCAGCCACCGCCGCTTCGACATCGTCCTGTATGTCAACGGCCTGCCCCTGGCCGTCGTTGAGCTGAAGAGCGCCTCCGACGAGAACGCGACCCTCAAGTCGGCACATGCCCAACTCCAGACGTACGTCTCGGAGTTCCCGATCGCGTTCCGCTACAACGTCCTCTGCCTGGTCTCGGACGGCATAACCGCCAAGTACGGCACAGCATTCACGCCGTACGAGCACTTCGCGCCCTGGAACGTCGACCACGAGGGCGAACGTGTCGACACCAACGAGCCTGGCTACGACGGCCTCGACGCGCTGAACCTCGCCCTTCACGGCCTGTTCACACAGGATCGGTTCCTCGTCCTTACCCGCAACTTCGTCAACTTCCCTGCGCCCAAGCCGGGCGAGCCCCTCTCCGGCAAGCGCATCGCGAAGCCGCACCAGTTCTTCGCGGTGAACAAGGCGGTGGACGCCGTCGTCGAGGCGTCGCGTACGAACGGCCAGGCTGGCGTGGTCTGGCACACGCAGGGCGCGGGCAAGTCGGAGGAGATGGTGGAGACGGCGGCCCTCGTCGCCCGTCACCCGGCGCTCAACAACCCCACCATCGTCGTCATCACTGACCGCAACGACCTCGACGACCAGCTCTACGACACCTTCCTCGACAGCGAGACCCTGCTCGGCCAGAAGGCCCACCAGATCGACACGCGCGAGGAGCTGCGCACTGAGCTGAAGCGGCGCAACGTCGGCGGGATCGTCTTCACCACCCTCCAGAAGTTCGGCCTGAGCAAGGAGGAGAAGGACGCCGGCAAGTCGCACCCCCTCCTCTCCGAGCGCCGCAACATCCTGGTGATCGTCGACGAGGCGCACCGCTCGCACTACGACAGTCTCGACGGCTACGCCCGTCACCTGCGCGACGCCCTGCCGTACGCCACCTTGCTCGCGTTTACCGGTACGCCGATCTCGAAGGCCGAGGCCGACACCCGTGCCGTCTTCGGCGAGTACATCGACATCTACGACCTGAAGCGCGCCGTCGACGACGGGGCCACGGTCCGCGTGTTCCACGAGCCGCGCGTCATCAAGGTCGACCTGCCCAAGGGCGTCGACCCGAACAAGCTCGACGAGCAGGCCAACACCCTCACCGAGGGCATGGACGACGCCGAGCGCCGCCGGGCCATCCAGTACGCCACGACGATGAACACGGTCTACGGCGCCGAGGACCGCATAGCGAAACTCGCCGACGACCTGATCGCCCACTGGGAGCAGCGCCGCGAGCTGGTCAAGCCCGACATCGGCGCTCCCGGCAAGGCGATGGTCGTGTGCGCGACCCGCGAGATCTGCGTACGGGTCTTCGACGCGCTGGCCGAGCGGCGGCCCGGCTGGGTCGGTGACGAGGTCGACAAGGGCGTCATGAAGATCGTCTTCCACGGCGACCGCTCCGATCCCGAGCACATGCGCAAGCACTCGCTGCGCAAGTCCCAGCAGAAGGTCGTCCAGAAGCGCGCCAAGGACCCCGACGACGAGCTGGAACTGCTCATCGTGCACTCGATGCTGCTCACCGGCTACGACGCCCCGCCCATCCACACCCTGTACATGGACCGCCCGATGCAGGGCGCCAACCTGATGCAGGCGCTCGCCCGCGTCAACCGCCGCTTTCGCGGCAAGCAGGACGGCCTGCTCGTCGGTTACGCGCCCCTCACCGACAACCTCGCCAAGGCCCTGCGCGAGTACTCGGACCAGGACCGCAAGGACCAGACGCTCGGCGCGGACATCGAACGGGCCGTCACCGAGGTCAAGAACGAGCTGGCCACTATCAAGGGGCTGCTTGCCGGGAGCGGTTGGAAGGAGTGGCTGGCCGACACCGGTCGCCCCGACTCCCGCAGGCGCGCGCTGCGCTTGACCGCCGACTTCCTGCGCGACCCGAAGAACCCGGGCAACAAGGTCGAGCCCCCCGCCAAACCGCTCTCCGTCCGCTTCAAGGACAGCGCTGCCCGGCTGGACCGTTTCTACCGTGTCTGCGCGATGAGCAAGGAGATCGCCGAGCGCTGCGAGGACTTGGACGACTGGCGTCGTGACATCTCCTTCTTCAGTGAGGTCCGGGCCTGGATGATCAAGCTCGACGCCGCCCAGCGTGAGGCGAGCGGGGAGCCGCTCAGCGCCGAGGTCCAGCGCTACCTCCAGGCCCTGGCGGCCTCGGTCGTCGACGCCGAAGAGATCACCGACCTGTACGCGGAGGCCGGGATCGGCCGGTTGGACATCACCCGCCTCAACGAGGCGCAGTTGCGCCAGCTGGAGAACTCCGAGACCCCGCACCTGGTCACTGAGGCGCTGCGCCGCATGATCCAGCAGAAGATGCGCGAGGTGACCAAGCACAACGTCGTGCGCAACGAGAGCTTTGCCCAGCGCCTCGACGACCTGATGAAGCGGTACATGCTCCAGCAGCTGACCAGCGCTCAGGTCATCGCCGAACTCGCTGCCCTGGCCAGGGAGGTGTCGGCGGAGGCCCGCCGTGGCGAGCAGTTCGACCCGCCGCTCAGCCACGCGGAGCTGGCCTTCTACGACGCGGTCGCCCACCGCGACATGGCCGAGCTGATGGAGGGCGGCCAGGACACCCTCGCCAAGATCGCCCGAGCGCTGGTGAAGGACATCCAGAAGAACCTCTCCGTCGACTGGCTCTCCCGCGAGCCCGTCCGAGCCAAACTGCGTACCCGCATCCGTCGCGTGCTGGCAATGTTCGACTATCCGCCGGAAGAGGAGCGCGAGGCGGTCGACCTCGTCCTTAAGCAGATGGAGATCGTGGCGGCCCTGTGGGCGCCTGCCGCGAAGTAGACGTGAACGCGCCGGGCGGACCAAGTGCGACGGTCCGCCCTTTACGGCCGGGCGCGCTCGACGCGAACGCGCGAGGCACCCCTTACGGCGTAAGCCGCCGCGCTCGCCGACAACACGCTGAAGTCGCCTTATTCGCACGACAATTTGTGTGCCCATCGGGAGGTGCGCAGCTCGGCCCGACGTCTCGCCGTCCGGCGGCTGGAGGAGCGGGGCTACTCGCCGACGTCGGCCACAGACACATCGTGCACGCTCGCCCTCGTCGTCGGCGAACTCACAGCGAACGCCGTGCAGCACGGCCGAGTCCCCAGACGTGACTTCGGCCTCCGGCTCGCGCTCGACGGCAGCTGCGGGCCTGGTTCGCATGGATGTCGCGGACGTTGCCTCCACGAAGCGGCAACCCGTGGTCCCATCCTCGTCGCACCCGAATGTCAGTCCGGTCGGGGATTGGTTCCCTTGGGCGGCCTGGCCGCGCGCTGGGGGTCGGAGCCGCGTCGACCCATGGGCGAGCCGGTATGGGCAGAGGTATCTCTGTGTGGCGCCAACGCGCCCTGATTTCCAAGGGATTTCGATAACCCTGGTTATCACTGAAATCGTGGAGTGCAACGCCTCCGTGTCTCTAACGTCTGTTCCGTCACACCGGGCTCTACGCAAAGCCGGAGGCTCACCCCTCCCTCTCACTGCGCCCCGCCCGGCCGACTCCTCAGCGGAGCGGACCACGGAAGGACGGAGAGCGCCATGGCAGAACACCCCGAGCACAACGAGTCCCCCGAGCACGACGAGCAGGCCGGGCAGACCCCCGGCAGTGGCGGCTCCTCGACGCTCTCCCGGCTGGCCGCCCGCCTCGAAGTGTCCACCCTCGCCAAGGCGACCAAGGAGATGCTTCGTGAGGCGCTGGGCGCGTCGGGAACCGACTCGAACGCGCCTGTCGGCCCGCACCCGGACCACCGGGTGTTCCTGGAATCCATCAGCGTCAGCGGCTTTCGCGGCATCGGTCGGAAGGCACGTCTGCCGCTGAGCGCGAAGCCCGGTGTCACCCTCGTGGTGGGGCGCAACGGTTCGGGGAAGTCCAGCTTCGCCGAGGGCGCCGAGATGACGTTCATCGGTCGGACCGCCCGCCTCGACAAGCAGCGCGGCGAGGTGTGGCGTCGGCACTGGCGCAACTTGCACGACGGGGCTGAGCCGAAGGTCGAGGTCCGCCTCGCCATCGCCGGTGACGCCCGGCCATCCACGCTGACGTGCACCTGGCCCGGCGACGACGTCATGGCTCCCGAGGTCGAGTTCAAGCGGCCGGGGCACGGCCGGCGGCCCTTCCACGACGTCGGCTGGGAGCAGGCGCTGAACGACTATCGGCCCTTCCTCTCGTACTCCGACCTCGACAAGGTCATCAGCGGCAAGCCCAGCGAGCTGTATGACTCGGTCGCCACCATCCTCGGGCTCGGCGAGCTGACGGCCGCGGACGAGCGGCTCCAGGGCATCGAGAAGGCGATCAACTCGGCGGTGAAGACGGCCGAGGCGGAACTGCCGGCACTCGTCGAGGCGCTGTCCACGCTGGACGATCCCCGCGCGGCACGCGCACTCGCAGCCGTCAGCGGGGCGGAGACTCCCGACTTCGACGGGCTGGACGCCCTCGTGACCGGACTGCCCGACGCCGACGACGACCGTCTCCGGGAGCTGCGCGCGACCCTCGAGCTGGCTGGCCCCGACCTCGACGCGGTCGGCGCGGCCGTGGACCGTCTGCGCGAGGCCGTCGCCGTACTCGACGACGTACGCGCCTCGGGTGCCGAGGACGCCCACCAGCGCGCCGAACTGCTGTCCAAGGCCCTGGATCACAGCCGTCGACACGCGGACGAGGACACCTGCCCGGTATGCGGATCCGACCGGCCGCTCGACGAGGCATGGGCCGAGCGGGCCGCCGCACAGGTGGCGGTCTTGCGGCAGGAGGCCGCCACTGCGCAGGAGGCCCGCACCGAGGTGCGGGACGCGACGGACGCCGTCCGCTACCTCATCACGCAGGTCCCTGCGTGGCTGCCCGCACCGCTTGTGGACCCGTGGGAGGAATGGGCGGCCTGCCGGGCAATCGACGACGCCGAGCGGCTCGCCGCCCGCGCCGAGACCGCCGCGCTCGTCCTCGCCGACGCCTGCATGGCCATGCGGCAGGAGGCCACCCGCGAACTGGAGAAGCTCGACGAGGAGTGGCGTCGCTGCGTCACCCGCCTCGCCGCCTGGCTCGACCGGGCCCGGACCGCGCACGCCGACAAGCCCCGGCTGCGCCAGGTCAAGGCGGCCCGCAAGTGGCTCAAGGAGGCGTGCGCCGAACTCCGCGAGGAACGGCTGCGGCCCTTCGAGGACCACTCGCAGCGGATCTGGGAGGAACTGCGCCAGCACAGCAACGTCAACCTGCGTTCCGTACGCCTGACTGGCAGTGAGAAGGCTGCCGTACGCAAGCTCGTGATGGACGTGTCCGTGGACGGTACGGAGGCTGCGGCCCTCGGCGTCATGAGCCAGGGTGAACTGCACTCCCTCGCGCTCTCACTCTTCCTGCCGCGTGCCGCCGCACCGGACAGCCCCTTCGGGTTCATCGTCATCGACGACCCCGTGCAGTCTATGGACCCTGCGAAGGTTCACGGGCTCGCGAAGGTCCTGCACGGTCTCGGCGAGACCCGCCAGGTCGTGGTCTTCACCCACGACACGTGGCTCCAGCGGGCCTTCACCAACCAGGAGCTCCCGGTGACGGTCCTGGAGGTGGAGCGGGAGGCGCGTTCGGCGGTGACCGTGCGCCGGGTGACCGATCCAGTCGGCCAGGCGCTGGACGACGCACGCGCCCTCGCCCGTACGCCGAACTTCCCGCTGGTGGCCATGACCCACGTACTGCCCAGCCTCTGCCGCACCGTTCTGGAACGGGCCTTCTCCGAGGCCGCGTGGCTGCGGCTGCACCGCGCCGGACTGACCGAGTACGAGGCTGAGAAGACCGTCACGGCCGCCGTCAAGCTGATGGATGTTGCCGCCCTGGGGCTCTTCGGGGACCCGTCCAGGACGGGTGACGTCTACCGCGAGCTGCGCAGACGCTGTGGCCCCGGGGCGGTGGACCTCATCCGGCAGTGCCAGGAGGGCGCGCACCCGTCCGGCACCTCGATGCCGGACCCCCTTCGGTTCGTGGGGGACATCGCGGCCATCGCCCAGACCGTGCGCACGCCGGAGGAGGCCACCCAGTGAACGGCACGATCCGTCAGTTGCTGGACATCGCGGACCTGCTCATCGGGGACAACGGCGGCCTCGCCACCGCTGGTCCCGTCACGGGCGGACCCGCCACCGCAGGGGCTGGCATGGCCGCACCCGCCGCCTCCACCGCGTTCACCGCCACCACGGCGAGCCGGTGCCGTGGTGCGGCCTTCGCCCTCCGTGCCGCGCTGGAGGGCGCGGTCGCCGCCCGCCTTGCCGCTCATGGCGCGCCCCGCACGATCCGTGAGGGCTCCATGCGAGCCGCACTGCTCTGGCTTCGCGGCTGCACCGAAGCGGGGACGGCCCGCCGGGCGAAGGCCACCTGGAGCCAGCTCTGCCTCGGCTGTCACTACCACCAGTACGAGATCGGCCCCACGGAAGACCAGGTGCGCGCGTGGCGCACCGAAGTCGCCGCAATTGTCACGCTGTTGGCCTGCTGATCAGGGCTCGGCCGAGTCAGCTGCTGGGTGGGCCCCAGCGAAGGCGGGTCCTGATCCGGCCCGGAGCGAGGACCGCAGCCCGAAGGAGAAGCACGTGAGAACGACATCACGAGGGCGCTTATCGCTGCCCTGCATGAAAGGAGCGACACCATGGCAACCCGTACCTCCAAGCGAACTCTGTACCGGCTCAGGGGCGTCGCTCCGACCGCCGACGCGATGTTCGACGCTCTGGACCCGAATCAGCTGGAGCGGGTCCACGCGGATTTCGACGTCCCCGAGGACCTCGGTGTACCGGCGGTCCTGGTCACTGGCAGCTTCGAGCAGCCCGTGGCGAGCTGGTGCGACGAGATCTTCCGCACGACGGGTATCGAGGTGTCGCGACCGGTCAACCGCTCGGCCGGACTGCTGATGCTCGTTGTCGACGGCGAGATGTACGCCATTGGTTACGATCAGGGATTCCGCCTGGTGCCTGACCGCCTGAAGGACCACCGCTTCGGGCTGAGCTTCGCGTCCCGCCGGGTGGATCCCGGACGCATCCGGGACCTGGTGTCGCACACCCCGGGTGGAGGGCGCACCGACATCACCCTGATCCCGGGCGGCGCCTCGGTGTGGAGCCTGGGCATCGTCGAGCACGCCCAGATCGTGCGCCGCCTCGGCGGACACTTGGACGACATCCCGCTCACCATCGCCCGGGACAACCCGGCGAAGATCTCCAGTGCCGAGGGCGGTGCCGGCCTGCGTCTGCGGCTCGGTGTGCAGGGCGCCGACCTGATCGCCGACATCCGTGCGATCGCCCGTGTGCTGCGCGAGGAGAAGCCGAGCCCGGAGCTGGAATTCGTCGAGCACGTCGTGCCCGTCGACGATCCCAGCGTTCTTACCCGCCTAGA
The DNA here is from genome assembly GCF_042959065.1 of Streptomyces sp. NPDC007929. Lineage (NCBI taxonomy): Bacteria > Bacillati > Actinomycetota > Actinomycetes > Kitasatosporales > Streptomycetaceae > Streptomyces > Streptomyces sp. NPDC007929. The sequence goes on from NZ_JBIBKD010000005.1 coordinate 696,990, forward strand.
GGCCGCCCTCGACGACCTCCTGGGGCAGGAGCCTGACGGGACGATCAGCGTCGCCGTCCCCGCCGACCGATGGGACGACTACGCTGCAGCCCGGGCGTTCAGAGCCAGGATCAACAGCGACGCGGCCGGCCGGTCGACCGACGACTTCGACCTCGACTACGTCCTCTGTCGGGCCCGCATCCAGCGTGCCGGTAGCCGGGTGACCGCACTTCGGGAAGGAACCGTCACCCTCTACCGGCACAGCCGCGCCGACCGGGCCGACGAGATCTGGACGTCCAGCGCGCTCCGGTGGATCGAGGCGGAAGTGTTCCTCGACTCCCGCCAGTTCTTCCTGATGGACGAACAGTGGTATGAGATCGACCAGGAGTATCTGAAGACGATCCGCTCGCATGCCGAGCGGCTGATCGCCGCCTCTCCGTCCGTCGACCTGCCCCCGTGGACCCTCGGAGAGAAGGAGCGCGCCTACAACGAGTCAGTGCCGGACCAGCGGCCCGGGTACGTCTGCTTCGACCGCCACAACGTCCAGACCGCGCTGCACCGCGGGAACGGCGTGGAGATCTGTGATCTGCTGAGCCCGGACAACGTCCTCGTCATGGTGAAGCGTGCCAAGGGCTCCGACGCACTGAGTCATCTCTTCAGCCAGGCGCTCGTTGCCGTACAGACTCTGCGAAACTCTCCGGAGGCCAGGGAACGGTTCGCCGAGAAGGTGGCCACGGCCCGGAAGGGGCGCGGGCTGCCGGAAGGCTTCCGGCCTTCGAAGGTCGTCTTCGCGATCCTGCTGAAGGACGGAACCGATCTCACCGCAGACACCCTGTTCCCGTTCTCGCAGGTCACCTTGGTGCAGACAGCCAGGACGCTCGAAGCGTGGGGTGTTCAGGTCGAGGTCGTGGGCATCGCCTCGACTCCGTCTACCACCGCCCCGGCAGGGATCCGGCAGGCAGCGGCGTAGCCACTGTGTACCACTCTGCTGTACATCTTTCGCCATGTCCGCCCAGAGGCGGCCCTCGCCATCAGCAACGGCCCGCCTGCACGCTGTCGACGGTCAAGTCTTCTCCTTGGCCACCAGCCGTACGGAGAACCCGGCTTCCAACAGCGCCAAGCCCGTCGTGAGACCGGAGACACCTACGCCCACTACGAGGACTGTCACGGCTCCGTCCGCACGCGCCAGCTCGCTTCTCAGCACCAACGCTCACTGATTGACTCGCTGGCGATCCCGCTGACCAGCGCGCGCATCGCCGCCGTTGAGAAGAGCAACGGCCCACGGTGGGTGTCCTTGGAGTCGCGCACTGCGGCGTGGTCGCCCAGTGCAGCGACTTCCACGCAGTCGTTCGCACCCCCGCTGTACGAGCTCTTCTGCCACCGCGCGTGCGCGAGATCGACGTCGTACGGGGCTGCCGTGACATCGTGCGGGGCGGCCATGCGGGGCGTGCTCACTCTTCGAGCTCCTTGCTGATGCGTGCGATGCGGGTGCGGGTCTCCGACGGGTCGAGGGCGGTGCTTCTCAACTGGTCGAAGATGTCTGTGTAGTTCTCCACGTCCTCTGGAGACTCGAGATACACGGAGTTCTTGGGATTCTCCAGCCACACCAGGTCCGGCGTTGGGGGCGGGAACGTCAGGATGACGAACGGGCCGTACAGCCCGGGATGCGCTCCGAGTGAGAACGGCAGCAGCTGCACCGTGATGTTGGGCTGCTCGCTTGCCTCCACGAGCTTCCGCATCTGGTCGCGCATCACTTCGACGGAGCCGATTGTCCGTCGCAGCACGGCTTCGTCGAGGATCGCCCAGAGTCTGGCGGGGGCCTCGCCGCCGAGGCGGCTGTTCTGCCGCTCCATGCGGACCCTGACCAGGGACTCGACCTGCGGCGGGGACAGGTCCTTCCTCATCTGGGCGATCACGGCACGCGCGTAGTCCTCGGTTTGGAGCAGCCCCGGCACGAGCATCGGCTGGTAGCTGGCGAGGTGCGTCGCGCCGGCCTCCAGCGCGAGGTACCCGTCGTAGCGCGTCGGGGTGAGCACCGTCGAGTACTTCCGCCACCAGGGCTTCTGCTGCTCCTTGTCCGCCCGTACGAGGTCGAGCACGTCGGCGCGCCGATGCTCGTCGTCGACGCCGTACAGGTCCAGCAGTGCCCGGACGAGGACCGGCGTCGTACCGCGTTCGCCGTTCTCGATCCGGCTCAGCGACCCCTGGTTGACCTCCAGTTGGTCGGCGACCTCGGTGAGGGTGAGCCCGGTCGCGTCACGCAGTTCCTTCAGCCGTGCCGCGAGTTGTCGCCGGTACACCGACTGTGGGACCAGGCTTCTCTTCAAGGCCATGCCGGAAGTCTCTCTGTACCGGCGACACCTCTACAACCCATACGGGTCAACTTCACCAGACATATTGCCTAGTTGGTGGTTGCGTCGGCATGCTGTCAGGAGTCACGGCGCGCGTTCGTACGGGCATGCGCCGCAGCCGACCGATGGGCGAGCAGGCCACGACCGCGCTACCGGCACGCGCCTTCGCGTCGGTCCTGCACGCCGCACCAGGAGGGTGGGCCATGCCTCGGACAACGCTGCTTCGGCAGCTGCTCCAGCAACGGCACCTGACGACGCACGAGGCTTTCGCCGCCCAGTACGAGCGGGCCGCCGCCCGGCTGGCAGAGCTCGACCGCGACCCCCGCCTGGCGTCCCTCCAGGTCTCTCCACGTCAGTTCGACCGCTGGTACGGCGGGGAGTTGCTGACTCTGCCCCGTCCTGACGCCTGCCGAGTCCTGGAGCACATGCTGGGCAGACCCGTGTCCCAGCTGTTCTCCACGGCGTACGACGACGACTCCGCGCACGACCACGACGAGGAGTCAAGCACGGCCCAGCAGGCGACGAGTGCGCCTCCGCCACGAGAGGACGACGAGAACCCACTGGACATCGTCACCCGGACCCGGCAGCTCACGGCCAGCAACGCCGACGACGCGACGCTCGCCTTCCTCGACTCCTCTCTGGAGGGCATCGCCAGCCGGTACGAACAGGACGGGCCGTACGTACTCCGTCCCCAGGCCCGCCACGTACGGCAGCTCGCCCACACCCTCCTCGACGGCCGCCAGCCCCCACGCACGCGCCGGGAGCTCTTCCGCCTCGCCGCCCGTGTCTCCGGCCTGCTCGGCTACATGGCGGTGAACACGGGCGACTTCGCGCTCTCGGAGGCGTACTGCACCGAAGCCCGGGAACTCAGCCGTGAGATCGGCGACCTGGACACCGACCTCTGGGCGTGCGGAACGCTCTCCTTCAGCCTCTACTACGCCGGCCGGTACGACGAGGCGGACGCCTGCGCGGCCGCGGCTGTCGAGCGCGCTCCACGCCACGCCCAGTGCGTCCGCCTGCTCGCCAACGGCCGGGCACGGGCCCTCGGCAAGACTGGCGACCGGCGTGCCGTCGAGCAGTCCATCGGACAGGCACTCCGCCTCTCCGACCTCCACGAGCTACCCGTCGGGCTGACCTCCTGCATCTCCTTCGAGCCGTACGGACGGGCGAGGACGCTGGCCAACGCCGTCACGTCACACGTGGCGCTGCGCAACACGGCCCAGGTACTGCGCGACGCCGAGCACATCGACGATCTGGTGGAGCACTCGACCTCCTCCTGGAGCCGTTCGCTCGTACGCCTCGACGTCGCCACCGCGCTGCTGCAGCAGCGCACGCCCGACATCGACCACGCGATGGCGCTGGGCCGTGAGGCCCTGCGGCTGTGCGGAGACACACCGATCAGCTCCGTCTACCAACGCTCCCGTGACCTGCATGAGCAGGCCGGGCCGTGGCGTGATCATTCGGCTGTACGCGATTATGGCGACGAGTTCCGGACCTGGAGCTCGCAGCCAGCGGCCCTGGCCATGGCGTCATCCGCGTCGTAGGCGCCGTGGGTGTCGTCGTACTTCGGGGCAGTGTGAAGCCGAAGGAGTACGTCGGGTGTCCCTGCTCAGCGCCGATCCCGCCGCGTTCCCCGCCGAGCCCCCCGCCGACACGCACGACCCGGCGGTCACCGCGGCCCACGACTGGGCGGCGTTCAGCGCACTCGACGAGATGACCGACCACTGGGCACGCCCCGGCTGGTCGGACGGCAGCCGGGCGTACTACTGGATGCTGACCTTCCCGGACGATCAGCGGCTCGCGACTCTCGCCAGGCACTGCCAGAAGGAGCTGGCGCCCCTCGGCCTCGACCCGGTGCCGACGGACGGCTTGCACATCACCCTCGCCCGAGTCGGAAGGCCCGACGCCGTCACCCCCGGCCAGCTGGACAGCCTGGCGCGGGACGCCGAGGCACTGCTGCCCTCCGGGTTCTCGGTACATGCCATGCCGCTGGCCGGCTCCCGAGGCGCCGTCCGCCTGTCCCTCGGCCCCTGGGAACCCCTGCTCCGGCTGCACCATGCGCTGGCCAAGGCAGGGAGCAGCGTCGGTCTGGCCCCGAAGAAGCCGACGTCCGCATTCCGGCCGCACCTGAGCCTCGCGTACAACAACCGCCGGCGCCCCGCCGCGCCCGTTGTGGAGACGGTCTCAGGACTTCGCGCTCTACCGGCTGTCGAACTCTTCGTGCCCGCCGTCCAGTTGGTGGAGCTCCGCCGTGAGGGGCGGACGTACCGCTGGGATGTGCGGAGGAACGTCACGCTCGGGTAGCCCGCTGGCGCCCAAGGCGAGAACCACGACCACTTCCTTGCCGATCGCGGTCGGCCGGACGGACCACGTGGAGGCCAACTCCCCGACGAGCAGCAGTCCGAGACCACTGCCCGTCAACTCCTCCACCGACTCCTCCACGGAGCGTGCCCGGACCCTGGAGACATCCCGTCCCGCGTCATGGACCCGCAGTACCGCCACGTTCCGGTAGACCTCCACGCACATGCAGTCCGGTCCGCCGGCTGTGTGCCTGAGCGCGTTGCCCACGAGCTCCGAGGCGATCAGAACGGCATCGTCGACCCGCTCCGGCTCGGCATGGCCCTCGAGGAGCTCTCGTACGTGTCTGCGCGCGAGGCCCGAAGGCTCGGTGCAATCGGCCAGCTTCACCCAATGACGCCGTACTGGCGTTCGCCTGCAGAGGCGCTCTTCGTCCACCGCGTCCATCGCCACTTCTCGTTTCCGCTTGGCACTGGACCGATCAGCCTCGCTACGCCTGAGCCGCGGCGGTACGCCACGGCTCCGCCTCTTCGCGCGCCGCCGGACGGCGGACGAACGGCGTGCTGACGGCGTACCGCCGCCGACTGGCCCCGGCGAGGCTCTTCGTCGAGGCGCCGGACCCTTGGCGTCTCGGCTCACCTGGCTGGAGGTAACGCGGAATGAGCGGCAGTGCGAGGCAGACCGCACCACACGAGGTGCCCCCGAGCACGCGCCTGGTGGTGTACGCCTGTCTGCCCGCGTCACTCAGTGAGGCCGCCGACCACAGCGTGGCCAGCGCACGGCGGTACGTGGCCGATGCCGGCTGGGAGGCGGTCGAGACGTTCGTCGACCGGGCGGCACCGTTCGAGAGCCGCGCCCTGTGCGAGGGCTGGCACAACGCTTTGGCCGCGGTCGAGCAGGGGAAGGCGGCCGGGATCGTCACCCCTCTGCTCGTGATGCTGGGGCATCTGGAGGAGGACAGGGCGAACCTCGCTGCCTGGCAGGCTCGCACCGGAGCGCTGATCACGACCCCGTGGGCGGTCGTCGATGCCGCAGGCGCCACGGTCGCACGGCGGTCGGCGGCGTGATGGCCCGGATGCGGCAACGGTTGCTCCTGCAGCTGCTCGGCCAGGTCGGATGGGTGCTGCGGCATCCGGCTACGTACATCGGTCGGTTCGGCTTCGGCACCTTCCAGGTGCTGTTCCTGCCCGTCCTGGTGACCGGCACAACCTTGACCACGCTCTACGCGGGCCAGTCCCGGTAGCCCCGGCCCGTGTCCTCGACCCCCCTCTCCGGATGCTCCGAATCCATGTCCCCCACGGAATCCGATCAACCGGAGAGGGGCCGCACCCAAGGTGCGAACGCAGAAACCCGGCCCTGCGGCAATCCATACGCAGGCCGGGCGGCACGACGAACCGTTCGGAACCTTCCGACAGAAGAGGAAGTGCGATGACCGCAACCATGCTCAGCCAGATCATGACGGCCACCAGCGGGGCGTCCGCTGTGACGGCCGCCCCAGAGGCGCCCGCCGACCCGTTCGACGTCGACCTGACCATCGTCACGGAGATCGGCGCCGACCTGCTTCCCAAGGCGTGCGGCACCGGTGACGGGTGCGCGGCCTCCTGCGCCTCGTCCTGCGCCAGCGCCGTCTGACGACGGCCCGTGCACGGGGTCGGGGGCGCTGCCGCCCCCGACCCCGCTCGTTCACAGCACTGACGGCGGAGGCATGGGGATGGGAAGCGACGGAAAGCTCTACCAGCACACAGGCGCGGCGCTGCTCCGGGCCGCCGCGATGCCGCTGACGGGTCTGCCGACATGGTGGCCTGACCCGTCCGACACGGATGCGTGCGGCAGGTGGCTGAGGCAGGTGTGGGCCGATGCGCGGTTCGCCGACGCCGTCCGGCAGGCGAGCGGCGATCTCGCCACGCGGGTCGACGCGATCTGCGCCGGGCAGCCGACACGCTCCAAGCAGGTCCGGCGCGCCGCCATGGCCACCGTCCGCTACTTGTTGCGCGCTACCGGGCGACCGACCCCGTTCGGCCTCTTCGCGGGAGTCACCGCAGCCAGCGTGGGCTCGACGCCACACGTGAGGTGGGGCGACGCACACCAGGCCGTGGCCCGGGTGGACACCGAGTGCCTGGACGACGTCATCGTCCGCTTGGAGGCGTGCCCGGCCCTGCTGGAGCGCCTGGATGTCGTCCTGAACAACCTGGCGGCGCGCCGCGGCGGACGCCTGCACGTCCCACACGGCGGACCGATGGGCGCCACCATCCGGCGCACCAGCGCAGTACGCGTGATCGAGGACCTGGCACGCTGGCAGGTCCACTTCGCTGCCCTCGCCGAGCAGTTGGCCGCATCCTTCCCCCGAACCGAGCCGCAGAACATCCGCACACTGCTCGGCGCGCTGGTGCGCGAGAAATTTCTGATCACCAGTTTGCGCGCGCCGATGACCAACACCGATCCGCTGTCCCACCTGATTGACCGGCTGCACGGCGCGGACGCGGGCACGGTGCCGCAGGTCGCGCAGGTCCTGCACGAGCTGGAAGCGGTGCAACGCGCCGTACACGAGCACAACCGGCGCCCGGCGAGCGCGCAAGGGCCGGCTCGGGAGGAACTCACGGGTCGACTGCGTGGGCTCTCCGACGCGGGCCGAAGCCCCTTGGCCGTCGACCTGAGGCTGGACGCCGAGGTACGGATCCCCGAGAGCGTCGCGCAGGAGATGGAAAGGGCTGCCGATGCTCTACTGCGGCTCACGCGCCGACCGGCGGGCCAGGGTGTGTGGAAGGAGTACCAGGTCGCGTTCTGGGAGCGGTATGGCACCGGCACGCTCGTGCCGGTGAAGGAGGTCGTCGACCCGGCGTCCGGGCTCGGCTATCCAGCCGAGTACCCCGGCAGCCGCATGACCCCACCGCCACCGGCAGTCTCCGAGCGTGACGAGCGGCTGCTGGCCCTGGCCTGGCAGGCACTGGCTGACGGCAGCAGAGAGATCGTCCTCACCGACGACCTGATCGACCGCCTGGCCGGCGATGCGCCGACCGAGCAGGAGGCACCACCCCACGTGGAGATGTGCGCGCGCCTGCACGCCGACAGCTTGTCCGCCCTGGAGCGCGGGGACTTCACGCTCACGGTGACACCGGCCCGCGCCGCGGGCACGCTCACCTCCCGGTTCACTCCGGTCGCCATTGGCACGGGACTCGACGAGGTCTACCGCCAAGTTCCCACGGGAGTCGAGAACGCGCTGACCGCGCAGCTCTCCTTCCCGCCGCTGTACCCGCACACAGAGAACGTCGCCCGCATCCCCGCTTATCTTCCACACGTGATCCCGTTGGGCGAGCATCGCAGCCCGGATGACACCGCGCCGACGGTCATCGACGTCGACGACCTCGCGGTCACGGCCACGCACATCCGGCTGTACCTGGTCAGCATCTCCCGCCGTCGCTTGGTGGACCCGCAGGTCTTCCACGCCATGGCCCTGGACAAGCAACCCCCGCCCCTGGCCAGGTTCCTGGCGCACCTGACCCGCTCCTTCGGCCCTGCCTGGACCAGCTTCGACTGGGGGCCGCACGGCGCACGGCTGCCGTTCCTGCCGCGCGTCCGCTACGGGCGCGTCATCCTCTCTCCCAGTCGCTGGAACCTGACCGCCGACGACCTTCCAAGCCGCGGCGCGGACACGCGGGAGTGGACTGACGCCCTCGGCCGGTGGCGGAAGCGGTGGCACTGCCACGGTGCCGTCGAGCTGCGGGAGGACGACCGGACACGTCGGCTCCAACTCGACGTGCCCACCCACGCCACCGTCCTGCGTGCCCACCTGGACCGGGAAGGCCATGCCGTGCTGACGGAGGCGCCGGCCGAGGAGACCTACGGCTGGATCGGCGGCCACGTCCACGAGATCGCCCTGCCGATGACCAGCACCCGTCGGCCGATACCCGACCCGCTCTCCGGCTTCCTCCCCATGCTCACCAACAGCACCCTCGGGCCTGTACCGGGGGCGGTACAGGCACCCTGGCTGAACGCCAAGATCTACAGCCACCCCGAACAGCTCGATGAGCTGATCGGCACCCACCTCGCGAGGCTCGTGGCTCAACTCCCAGGTACACCCGAGTGGTGGTTCGTCCGCTACCGGACCCCGCACGACCTCGACCACCTGCGCCTGCGCATCCGCACCCGCAGCCCCGGACAGTACGCCGCCTGCACTGAGCTCGTCGCTGGATGGGCCACCGGGCTGCGCCGCGAGGGGCTCAGTAGCAAGCTCGTGTTCGACACGTACACCCCCGAGATCGGCCGTTACGGCCCAGGCGCCGCCCTGCGCTGTGCCGAGGCGGTGTTCACGGCCGACTCGGCCTACGCCCTCGCCGCCTTGAAGGGCCCCGGAGTCGACGGCGTCGACGGACGCGCGCTGACCGCGGTCGGCATGGTGGACATCGCCTGCGGCTTGCTCGGCCCCGACGAGGGCATGCGGTGGCTGGCGAACCGGCCCGCGCCTCCGGCTCGCGTCGAGCGAGGCGTCTGCGACCAGGCCATCGAACTCGTTCGCCGCACTACGCCTCATGCCCGGGGCTGGGGCGAAGCGCTCGTCCAAGCGTGGCACCGTCGCGCCGTGGCCCTGGCGCTGTATCGCGAGGGCCTCGCCGAGAGCATGGACCTCGACTCCGTCCTGGAATCCTTGCTGCACATGCACCACAACCGCCTGCGTGGCCTGGACCGGGAGGACGAGAGAATCTGCCGCCGCCTTGCCCGTCAGTCCGCCGTCGCATGGGCCGCCTGGCCGGGGGACAGCTGATGAGCTACGACGCGCCGCCCACACCCACCGGGCCCGGCTGGGGCCAGTCGCTGTACTCCGGCGCGGCGGGAGTCGCCCTGCTGCACGCCGTCAGGGCACACACCGGCGAAGACGACAGGGACGCGCTCCGGCCATGGGCCGCCGCCATGCTCAAGGGCCCGATCCAGGCCGCCCCCGAGGCATGCGGTCTGTACGAGGGCGCCCCGGCCGTCGCGTACGTCCTCAGCTTCACGTACACGAACACCTCCACTCGCGCCCTGGCGACCCTGGACACACACCTCGCCGACGTCACACGCCAACGACTCCAGCGGGCACACGCCCGCATCGATCGCGGCGCGTTGCCCACCCTGGGCGAGTACGACCTCATCAGCGGACTGACTGGGCTGGGCGTGTACCACCTGCACCGCGGTCACAAGACGGAGCTTCAGGACGTCCTCGCATACCTGGTGCGGCTGACGGAACCGATCACCATCGAAGCGCAACGTCTGCCCGGCTGGTGGACGGGAGACAGTCCCGATCTGCGACCGACGCCGCGATGGCCCGGCGGTCACGGTAACTTCGGCCTCGCCCACGGCATCACCGGACCGCTGGCGCTGCTGGCCACAGCCCTGCGACACGGCCACACGGTGCCCGGACAGACGCAAGCCATCACCCGAATCTGCGAATGGCTCGACCGGTGGCGCAACGGCACCGGCTCGCGCGCCTGGTGGCCGGACCTGATCAACCGAGCCGAACACCGACGCGGCGAGCTCCAGCGCCCAGGACCGAGACGCCCGTCCTGGTGCTACGGCACCCCCGGCATCGCCCGCGCTCAGCAACTCGCCGGCCTCGCTCTCGGCGACTGTGACCGGCAACGCCAGGCCGAGCAGGCCCTGGCCGGATGCCTGGCCGACGACCAGCAGCTCGCCCAGCTCACCGACGCCTCCCTCTGCCACGGTTGGGCGGGGCTCATACAGACCGTCTCCCGTGCCGCCGCCGATGCCCTCGACGACGAACTCGCGTCGCATCTACGCCGCCTGAACGTTCGGCTCAACAAGCACCTGGACCACCACGGACTGCCGGACGGGGCCGGCCTGATGGACGGCACGGCAGGTATCCACCTGGTCCGTCTCACCGACCCCGTCAACACGGCGATCACCGCCCCCTGGGACTGCTGCCTGCTCCTGACAGGGTGACGCCGCGAACCGAATCCGCACACCAGAACAAATGAGAACGATCTGCCCCTGCCGTACGCACAGCCGGGCACCTTCCGAAAGGAACACCACCACTGGCGCCTCCCCCGAGGACCTGCGCAACCGCCTGGTCGACGCCATCCTGAAAGAGGACCTCTCCGGCCTCCGCGACGCACGCGTCGAGACCGCCATGCGGACCGTACCCCGCCACGCCTTCCTCCCCGACGCACTCATCGAGGAGGCGTACGCCAACAAGAGCGTGACGATCAAGGAGAACCCCGACGAGGACGCACTCCCGCTGAGCTGCGCTTCCCAGCCCGACGTCGTGCACTTCATGCTGGTCCAGCTCGCCGTCCGCGAAGGCGACAACGTCTTCGAGATCGGGGCTGGCACCGGCTACAACGCCGCCCTGCTCAAGCACCTCACCGGGAAGTCCGGACAGGTCACCACATGCGACATCGCCCCCGACGTGACCGCCTACGCCCGCCGGATGCTGGACGCCAACGGATACGAAGACGTTCGCGTCGTCACGAGGGACGGCGCCCTCGGCGCCCCGGAGTTCAGCCCGTACGACCGGATGATCGCCACGGTCGGCATGTGGGACCTCCCCGGCACCTGGTGGGACCAGCTCGCCGTCGGCGGACGCCTCGTGGTCCCGCTGCGGTGGCGCGGGCTCTCCAGGGCCGTGGCCTTCCAACGCGAGGAGGAGCGGATGCGGTCCGACTCCGTCAAGATGTGCGGCTTCCTCCCGGTGATCGGCCAGGACGGAGAGCGGAACGACTACATCGACGACGACCGGCACGTCAGGCTCTACTGGGACGAGGACCAGTCCATCGCCCCGGAACTCCTTCGCGACGCGCTCACCCGACCGAAGTCGGTCGTCTGGACCGATGTGACGGTCGGCCCCGTCGAGTCGTTCGACGGCGTCTGGCTGCGGCTGAGCGCCACCGAGCGAGCGACCTGCCGCATCACCGCGAAGCCCGCAGCGGTGGCGGCCGGCCTCCACAGGCCCGCCTCACCTGCCCTGAGCCCCGCCCTCGTCGAGGGGGACTCCATCGCGTACCTCACCCTGGAGCGGACCGCCGAAGCCCCCGAGACAGAACCCCGGTTCCGGCTGGGAGCCGTCGGCTACGGTCCCGCCGACGCCGATCTCGCCGAGCGGATCTGCGCGCAGATCCGCGCCTGGAGCCCGGCCCGGACCGCCGAACCCGTGGTCACGGCCTACCCCGTGGACACACCGGACAGCGACCTCGCCGACGGAGCCGTGATCGACCGGCCCTCCGTGCGGCTCGTCATCAGCTACTGATCCCGACGCAGGCGAGCGCGGCCGTTGCCAGGGGCGGCCGCGCCCACCGAAACGAGAACAGGGCGGCGTGGGAGCACAGTGGTCAGCCCTGCGCGAGGGCCGCCTCACAGTCGGTGCACCGCCGCACGGCCCGTCGCCTCGGATTGCCCGCGGTGGCGGTCGCCGGAGAAGCACTGCTCAACCGCTCCCAGAGCCCAGGTGGAGGATTCGGGATCCACCCCCAGCGCGGGGGCCGTACGTCGTCCTCGGTCATGTGGTCGCACCATCCGGGCCTGTGCGCGACCTGCTTCGGGGAGATCAGGATCGTGTCATCCGGGTGAGTACGCCACTCCCTCTTCACGAACGTGCCTGCGGAACGCGTGGGCGCCGACGCCGACGAGCCCGGCGGACACTCGCATCCGAGCCCGATGACGATCTTGCCGCCGCACTCGTCGCAGCGCTCTACTTCCACTGGCCTCGTACCACCCTCACGCCGTGCTGGAGTCGACCCGGTAGACGATCTTCCCGTCGGACTCGCTGAACCCGCGCGACTCGTAGAAGGCCCGTGCGCCTGGGTTGTCGCGGTCGGCCATCCATTCCACCCGGCTGCAGCCGGGGCGCGCGGCGGCCAAGGCGCGGAGTTCGTCCATGAGGCGAGCACCGATGCCCTGCCGACGCAGGGTGTCGCGGACGTAGAGCTCCTTCAGGAACAGGGAGTGCGAGGAACCGGCGGCCGGCCAGAGGAAGGAATAGGCGGCGAGGCCCACAATGTCCCCGGTCTCGTCCTCGACGAGCAGGGCGGAAGCCAGCGGTGGCACGCCGAAGAGGGCTTCTTCCACCTGGAGGCGGCGCTCCTCGATCGGCTGGATATCTGTGTCGGTCGCCCCGTAGAACCGCTCGATCTCCTCGATCAGCTCGGCCACGGCCGGGACGTCCCGCTTCTCCGCGGGACGGATCGTCACGGTCATCGGCGCCTCCTGTCCTTCCTCGATTGCTTCGGTCGCTGCTGCACTCGTCCGTTCCAACGCGTGATCCCCTTCGGGCGGTACGGCACACGCGTCTACGGCGACGAGGCGGCCTGCGCGTAGGGGTTCCAGCCGTGCTGCCGCAGGGAGCCCTGGACGTGTCGGATGAGGTGCTCCAGGTCCGCGCAGTAGACAGACGGGTTCCGGTAGCCCTGGGCTTCGCTGAAGCGGTGTGGGAGGTAACCACCGCCGCACACGTCCACGAATGGGCAGGCGCGGCACTGCTCGGCGAGCGCATCCTTGCCGTGTTGCCGGTGCAGCAGCTTTGGATGCCACAGAGCTTCGTCGAAGGAGTGGCGGAGGACGTCGAGCCCGAGCCAGGTGGCACCCTCCTCGACCGACCGCAGGGTGTCCACGGCCTCGATGGAGCCGTCGGACTCGATCACGATGCTCGTCGGCGGGGCCAGGCCGAGCGTCTCCACCGAACCGCGCACGCCAGAGCTGAGGGCCACGATGTCCTCCAGCATTCGGACGCTGTGCCGGCACTCGGGCCGGGCGAGCCAGGCGTCGTACACCCTGCTCATCCACAGCCCGTACTCGGGCACGCGCGAGTCGGCGCGGTGCGGCGGGTCGTCGTGGGTGGCGTGCGGCAGGCCGAAGTCGATCACGGGCGGTTCGAACGCCGCCAGGTAGTCGTGGACCTCCACGGGGTCGTTGGCCAGGTCCACGACGGCGAGCAGCCCCGCGAACAGGTTTGGCCGCGACCGCAGGAGTTCGATGCCGCGGACGGCGGAGGCGGCGCTCGACCGCCCGGCGTGGGTCAGCCGGTGCCGGTCATTCGCAGGTGGCGGCCCATCGAGGCTGACGCCGACCGCGACCTCGTACCGCTCGAAGAGGTCCAGCCAGGCACCGGACAGAAGAGTCCCGTTGGTCTGGAGCTCGAAGAGGACCCGGGCCCCGGCCGGCGCGGCGTCCCGGACGGCCTCCAGCAGACCGGCCATGTGCCCGACGCCGACGAGAAGCGGCTCCCCGCCGTGCAGTACGACGTGGATGGTCCGAAGGCCGTGCGCGGTGGCGTGTTCACCGATCCGCCGGGCCGCAGCCTGGGCCACAGCGAGGTCCATTCGGGCGGGCAGGCGCCGCGCCGCTTGGTCCCTGGAGTTGAAGACGAAGCAGTAGTCGCAGTCGATGTTGCAGCGGTTGGCGACCTTGAGGATGAACGTCCGGAAAGGAACGGGGCCTTCGGGTTCTGTCATCGAGCGGATGTGCTTACAGCGGCCAGGGCCAGATGAGCGAGGCCGCGTGGGCACCGTCGCCGACCCGGCTCGTCGCGCCCTCCTCGGCCTCCAGTCGCTGCCGGACACGTGCGGCCACGCGGTCCAGGACGGCGGTGCCGGCCGCCGTCGGCTCCGCGGACGCCGGGCCGACGGGCGTGATGGTGCGTGGCTCGGTGACGGACGCGGGTGACGGCATTCAACGCTCCTCGTGAGGTACGTGCCGGAGGTGGCACGGTGCGATGGGGCTGAAGCGACAGATCAGCCGGAAATGTAGCATCTCCAACCACCCACCTGGCACAGGAAATTCGGCCACATGGTCGGCGTCAACCGGACCGCGGCACCAGCAACCGTTCGATGTCGTCCGCGGCCGCGCTCACGCCCAATCGCCGGTACACGGTCGCGGCGGCTCGCAGCGAGGTCACTCCGTGACCAGGCCCGTCAATCGTCCAGTCGCAGCGGCCGATGCCCTCCAGTGCCCGCGCCTCCTCCAGCGGGCAGCGGATGTCCCGCGCGAGCGTGAACGCCTGATCGAAGTGTCGACGGGCGGCCGGCGGTTCATCGGAGGTGAACAGCAGCATCCCCCAGTGGTTCAGTACCTCTGCCTCGCCGCACCGGTCGCCCAAGTCCCGCAGGATCTCCAAGCCGCGTTGGAACGCCTCGATCGCGCCGTCGCGCTCACCGACGATGCCGCGCGCCACGCCCAGCTCGCTTAGCGAGGCGGCCTCACCCCCGCGGCTGCCGAGCTCGCGATAGGCGCCCAGGGCCTCCTCCAGAAGCCGGATCGCCTCTGTCGCATCCCCGGTCACACGCTCCACGACGCCAAGGTGGCGGACGCTGGTCGCGCGGCCGAACCGTTCACCGAGCTCGGTGAAGTGCGTCAGGGCCTGGCTGTGTGCCGTCCGCGCTCCCTCGATGTCTCCGGTCAGCCGTCGGACGACACCCAATTCGTTCAGCGCGTAAGCCTGATGGACACGGTCGTCCAGCTCCAGGTAGATGTCGAACGCTTCCTGGTGATGCCGCGCGGCCAGGTCGTACGCGCCCGTGAGGCAGTGCGCGACCCCCAGGTCCCGCAGGGAGTTCGCCTCCCCGTACCGATCACCGAGTTCCCGGTAGAGCGCCAGGGCCTCGCTCTGCGCCTCCACCGCGGCGTCGAACCGACTCATCTGCCGGTGTGTCATGCCGAGAACGGCAAGCGCGTTCGCCTGTCCGAGCCGGTTGCCCAGCTCACGGTAGAGGGCGAGGGCCTCGGTCTGGGCGCGGGCAGCGTCCTCGTTGTCCGCGGTCAGGTACCAGACGATGCCGAGCTGGTTGAGTGCGTCCGCCTTCCCGCGCCGGTCGGCGACTGCTTCGTACGCCGTCACGGCGTCGTTCAGGGCCTCGATCCCCTGTGGGTAGGCGGCCATGAAGCGTCGTACGACACCCAGCTCGGCGAGAGCATCGCCCCGCGCCCGCTGGTCGCCGGTGTGGCGGGCGGCCTCGGCAGCGGTCCGGTGGAGCCCGACGGCCTGGTCCCAGGGGCCGGCCTGGCGCAGGAAGGGCGCCATGGCCGCGGCGAGCCGGACCACGAGGTCGTACAGGGCG
The DNA here is from genome assembly GCF_042959065.1 of Streptomyces sp. NPDC007929. Lineage (NCBI taxonomy): Bacteria > Bacillati > Actinomycetota > Actinomycetes > Kitasatosporales > Streptomycetaceae > Streptomyces > Streptomyces sp. NPDC007929. The sequence continues at coordinate 712,657 of NZ_JBIBKD010000005.1, forward strand.
AGGCCGTTAGCCCGCCGGACGCAGGCCAGGATGTTGGCCCGCTCGGTCTCCAGCCAGCTCAGGGCTTCCGCCCGCGACTCCAGGACCGGGGTTTCCACCTGCGAGGTGTCGTCCGGCGCCGGTGGCACCGCAGCTCCGCTGCGCACGGTGTGCCCGTTCGCGACGGCGAGAGCGGCCAGGTAGTAGGTGCACACGCGCTGGACGGCCTGTACTTGGTCCATGCTGTCTCCCTCGGCGGCGAGACCGCGAGCGTAGTCGCGCAGGAGATCGTGCAGCCGGTAGCGACTCCCCGGTTGCTCGTCGATCAGGTGGTCGTCGTACAGCGCCTCAAGGTGCCGACGGGCCACCACGACGGAGACCTCAGCAAGAGCCGCACCGACGTGCGAGTCGAGATCGGTGCCGGGGAAGACCCCGAGCTGTCGGAAGAAGTGCTGCCGCTCCGGTGCGAGATCCCGATAGGAGAGATCGAACGTAGCGGTGACGGCACGTTCCCCGGCACGCAGCTCTCCCAGCCGGTCCCGCGCCGCCACCAACCGTCCGCGCAGGTCCTCGGCGCTCCAGGACGGATGGTGCCGCAGCCGTGCCGCGAGAAGCGACACCCCCAGCGGCAGACACCCGCACAGCCGCACCAACTCGTCCACCACATCCCGGCCGAGAGCGTCGGCCGGTCGCCCACTGAGCCGTACGAAGAGTTCGACCGCGTGATCCGGCGGCAGTGCGTCCACCGACATGACCACCTCCTCGTTCGCCACCAGCCGCTTGCGACTGGTCACCAACACCAGACACCCGCTCCCACCGGGGAGCAGCGGCTCCAACTGTCGGTAGCTGGCCGCGTTGTCGAGAATCAGCAGCGCCTTCTTGCCCGCGAGCCTGCTCCGCCACATGGCGGCCCGAGCCTCCGTGACCGCTCCGATGTCGTCACCGACGGGAATCTGCTGCGTCGGCACGCCGGCGGCCGCGAGAAGCGAGGCGAGCGCCTCGCTGGCCTGCACAGGAGTACGCCCCGGCGTGTGCCCGTTGAGGTTCACGAAGAGCTGTCCGTCGGGGAACCGCTCGGAGAGCAGGTGGCCTGCGTGCACGGCGAAGGTGGTCTTCCCGACGCCGGGCATGCCGTCGATCACGTGAACGGGCAGCCCCTCGCCACGCTCCTGTGAGGCCCGCACCGAGCCCACCAGCCGCTCCAGCTCCGCGGCACGGTCGGTGAACGCGGCGGTGTCGCGTGGCAACGAACGCAGCACCTGGGCGGCCCCTGGCCCTGCTCCATCCTCCGGTCGGCCCGGAGGGGTGGGAGGCCGCGTCTCGGAGAGCCCGGCGAGCAGGGCCGTCAGTCCCGCCATCGCCACGCCCAACACGACGAACGAGAACCAGGCGTGCTCCTGTAACCACCCCAGCCAGCCGGGCCACCGTGACTCATCGGACACGGCGTTCGTGACGAGCCCGACCAGCATGGTGGTCAAGGCGCAGCCTCCGGCGACGACGGCGATCGCGATCCCGCGCCGGAGTCTCATACGGAGGCCCCGGCAGCAACCAGGGGAACAGCCGATTCCCCCCTGGCGTCGCTGAAGAGACACCACGCACTGCCAACCGACCTGGTCACGACGGCAACCCCCGAGTAGAACGCCCCAACTTCCCTAACGGAACAATCCTCGTAGACCTTGGTCAAGGGCGCGTCTGAGCCACGGGGCGCACCGGCTTCCGCAAGGCGCGGTGGCCGCTCCCGGGACTGCTGCAAGGTTGGGTGACACCTGACCTGGCTCGCTGAGAAGCGGCCTGGAAGGATGTTGCAGTGCCCAAGCCGTATCCGAAGGAGTTCC
>NZ_JBIBKD010000006.1:0-376637 GCF_042959065.1 Streptomyces sp. NPDC007929
CATTCCGAACCCGGAAGCTAAGCCTTACAGCGCCGATGGTACTGCAGGGGGGACCCTGTGGGAGAGTAGGACGCCGCCGAACAATTCTTGGGAAAACCCCCGCATCTTCGGATGCGGGGGTTTTCTGCGTTTGGGCCCCCTTTCAGGGGTCTTACGACGGCTGAACCAGCTTGGTGTCGTACGCCAGAATGACCGCCTGAATGCGGTCCCGGGAACCGGTCTTCGCCAGGATGCGGCCCACGTGGGTTTTCACCGTCGACTCGGCCAGGTGGAAGCGGGCGGCGATCTCCGTGTTCGTCCAGCCCTGGCCGATGACCGTGAGGATCTCGCGTTCCCTGTCGGTCAGAGAGGCGAGGCGGGCGTCATTCGTCGGTCCGGCCTCGGCGGTGGGGTCGGCCGGGAGGTGGTGGACGTAGGCGTCCAGGAGGCGGCGGGTCAGGCTGGGGGCGACGACCGCGTCTCCCGTGGCGACCGCGCGGATGCCGGCCAGGAGTTCCTCGGGCTGGGCGTCCTTGACCAGGAAGCCCGAGGCGCCCGCGCGGAGGCCGGCGTAGGCGTACTCGTCCAGGTCGAAGGTGGTGACGATCAGGATGCGGGTGCGGTCGCCGGAGGCGGTGATGCGGCGGGTCGCCTCGATGCCGTCGAGGCCGGGCATGCGGATGTCCATGAGGACGACATCGGGGTGGAGTTCGGCGGCCATGCGGACCGCTTCACTGCCGTTCGCCGCCTCGCCGACGACCGTCATGTCGTCCTGGCTCTCCAGCAGCATGCGGGAGCCGAAGCGCTGGAGGGGCTGGTCGTCGGCTATGAGGACCGTGGTCACTGCGGGGATTCCTCCGGGAGACGTAGGCGGACGCGCCAGCCCTGCTCCGGGTGGGGGCGAGGGCCGGCCTCAAGTGTGCCGCCGTACAGGGCGGTTCGCTCGCGCATTCCGGGTAGCCCGCGCCCGTTCCGGGCGGTCCCGTCGATGGCGCGGCCGTGGCCGGTGTCGGTGATCGTGACGGTGACCGCGGCCTTCTCCTCGTAGGAGAGGTCTATGTGGGCGGTGGCGTCCGGGCCGGCGTGCTTGAGGGTGTTGGTGAGGGCTTCCTGGATGACGCGGTAGACGGTGAGTTGGCGGCCAGGGGGGAGGCTCGGGCTGCCCTGGGTGGTGGTGTTGACGGTCAGGCCCGCGGAGCGTACGCCGTCGAGGAGCGGGGCGAGGTCGGTGAGGCCGGGCTGGGGGGTGAGGTCGGCCTGGTGCTTCTCCTCCTCGCGCAGGACGTCGAGAAGGCGGCGGAGTTCGGTGAGGGCCTGGCGGCTGGTGGTGGCGATGGCGTCGAGGGCCTGGGCCGCGCGCTCGGGGGACTTGGCGGCGGCGTAGCGGCCGCCGTCGGCGAGACCGGTGATGACGGAGAGGTTGTGGCCGATGATGTCGTGCATCTCGCGGGCGATGCGGCCGCGTTCGGCAGCCGTGGCGAGCTGGGCCTGCTGGTCGCGTTCGGTCTCCAGGCGGCGGGCGCGGTCCTCCAGGGCTTCCGTGTAGGTGCGGCGGGTGCGGACCGTGACGCCGATGAGGGCGGCCACGGTGATGGACATCAGATGTGAACCGATCTGCTGGTCCCAGGTGCCCTCCCCGTGGCGGAAGGCCGACAGCAGGACCGGTCCGATCACCAGGGCCGTCGCCCACCACAGGTCGCGCAGGGGGCGGTGCAGGGCGAGGTGGTAGACGAGGACCAGCTGGAGCAGGGCTGCCTGGAGGGCGGCGCCGGTCCAGGAGTTGACGAGGGCGAAGGGCAGCATGGCGGCCAGGGCCGCTCCGGGGTGGGTGCGGCGCCACAGGAGCGGGACGGAGAGGCCGAGGCTCAGTGTGAGGAGCAGCCAGCCGGGGACGTCGAGCTGGTGGGCGTTGTGGCGCCAGCCGCCGCCGGTGTAGTCGATCAGGGCGGCCGTCACCCAGAACCCGGTGAAGGGCAGGTCCCACAGGAGGGGGCGGCGCCGGTCGAAGGCGCGCACCCGGTGGGTGAGGCGCTGGGCGTATTCGGTGAGGGGCTCCGGCGCCCGGTTGTCCGTCACGGGGTCCATCGTGCGGGATCGTGTGCCGTCGGCATGCTCACATGGTCGCGCGTGCGGGAGCCGCGGGCGTCGGACCGGCGGGGTAATCGAGGTGAGGGGTGTCGTACCCGGGTACTACGGTGGCGGCATGAGCTATGTGATCCGGTCCGTCCGTGCTGATGAGTGGGTCGCGGTGAAGGAGCTGCGGCTCGCGGCGCTGCGGGATCCGGTGGCGCACCTGGCGTTCCTGGAGACGTACGAGACGGCTGCCGCCCGGCCGGACGCCTACTGGCAGGAGCGGACCGCGGGGGCCGCCGAAGGGGTGGACAAGGCGCAGCAGATCATCGCCGAGGGGCCGGACGGGCAGTGGGTGGCGACGCTGACCGTGCTCGTGGAGGAACCCGGGACGACCGACTGGGCCGGGTTTCCGGTGGAGCGGAAGCAGGGGCATGTGGTCGGGGTGTTCGTGCGGCCCGAGGAGCGGGGGAGCGGGCTGACCGAGGTGCTGTTCGACGCGGCCCTGGAGTGGTCGTGGGCGCAGGGGCTGGAGCGGGTGCGGCTCATCGTGCACGAGGAGAACGGGCGGGCGCAGCGGTTCTACCGGCGGGTGGGGTTCCTGCCGACTGGCGTGGTCGTGCCGCTGGGGGATGCGGGGGAGCGGGAGTTGGAGTTCGTCCTTGAGCGGGAGTGAGGGCGTCCGCATCGACGCGTCTGACCCGTGCGTCTGACCCATGCGTCTGACCCATGCGTCTAGACGGGCAGTTCGTCGTGGGGCCAGCGGGCGCGGCCCTGTTCGCGGGACCGGAGCAGGGCCAGGGTCGGCATGCCCCGGTCCGCTCCGGTGGCCAGCAGCTCCGGGAGGTGGGGAAGCGGGGCCACGGCCGCGACGTCGTCGAGGACGAGCGTCATTGGTGGGTCGAGGCGACCGGCCGATGACCGTTCGGCCATGTGCCGGCCGCGCTCGACCACGCTCGAGACGAGGGCCGTCAGGAGGGGCATGGCGCCCGGGTTCGTCCTGGGGTCCTCGATGGATTCCCCCACCACATAAAGCGTGCCCGTTTCGTGGATGAAGGAATCCAAGGCGAGGGCATCAGTTCGGTTGGGAGTGCAGGCCTCACGGATGTTGACCGTGGAGAGGGCCGCGAGGGCGCGGGTGGTCAACTGCTGGGCCATGTCGCGGCGTTCGGGGTGGGCCGTGAGGGCGCCCTCTAGTTCGCCCGCGGAGCCGGGGGCGGCCTTGGGGTTGGTGCGGAGGATGCGGACGGCGTCCTGGATCTGGGTGCCCTGGGACCAGCGGTGGACGTGGCGGACGGTGCGGCCGTCGATCGCCGCGGCGTGCAGGTAGCTCCGCAGGAGTGTGGTGGCCGTGTCGGTGAGCGCCTGGTCGAGTTTGGCGGTGGGGCGTACGGGGGTGAGGAGGGCGGTGGCCCGCCGGGATGCCGTGTCCTTGTCCTCGCAGCCGGTGGTGGGGGACCAGTGGAGGCGGGACGGGGTGTCGCAGAGGTGGGTGGGGTCGTAGAGGTGGGTGGGGCCCAGTTTGGCTCTGGCGTCTTTCGTCTCCTGCCAGAGGGCGGGGTTCGATGTGACGACCAGGGTGGGGCCTTCCGCGTCGCGTACGGCCTGGGTGGCGGTGGATTGGCGGGTTTCCCTCGGGGCTACGAGGATCTTCTCCCACCCGGCCGCCTGTTCCTGGGCGAACAGAGATGCCGGGATCGTGGGCTCGGGAGCCGCGCGGCGGGGGGTGGGGACGTCGTGCTGCGGTGTGGCGGGCACCTCTTGGTGCTGGAGTGTCGCAGACGTGTCGTGCTGTACCGGTGCCTCGTGCTGTACCGCCGTCTCGTGCTGGACCGGTGCCTGTGTCCACCGCTCTGCCGGTGCCGGGCGTTCGTGGATCGGCGATCCTCCCGCCGGTGGCGCCTTCTCCTCGCGGCGTCTGGCCCGCACCGCCCGCCACCTCGCCAGCGTGCCCATGATGAACACGGTCAGGACGACCAGGATCATGAGCTGGCCGATGAACAGGCCCCAGAACAGGCCGTAGCCGGAGAGTTCGCCGGGGGGTGTGTCGGGCCAGGCGCCGGGGATGTCGTGGGGCTCGGCGATGAGGCCGCGCATGGCGAGCGGTGTGCGGGCGAAGGTGACGCCGGAGGGCCAGGAGCCGTGGGCGAACAGGGCGGCAAGGCCGGTGGCCGTCCACGCCAGCACGGTCATGCCGAGGAGGAACGCCAGTACGCCGATCAGCAGGCCGTCGGGGATGCCTCCCTGGCCGGCTCGGCGGTCGTGACGGTCGTCCGGTCTCACGCGTCCTCCCCTGTGCCTACGCCACCGTCGATTCGGAGTCGCCCAGGTGGTGTTCCACGAAGGCCGCGGCGCGTTCCTCCGCCTCCAGTTCGGCGGCGTGCAGGGCGTCGTCCGGGAGGTCGTTGGAGGACTCGGTCATCGCGCGGTCGGTGAAGACCAGGGGGCGTTCGGTCTCCGTGACCAGGTGTTTGACGACCTGGACGTTGCCGTTGACGTCCCAGACGGCGATGCCGGGGGTGAGGGTCGGGATGATCTCCACCGCCCACCTGGGCAACCCCAGGACGCGGCCCGTCGCCCTCGCCTCGTCGGCCTTCTGGGCGTAGATCGTCCTGGTCGACGCCATCTTGAGGATCGCCGCCGCTTCCTTGGCGGCTGCTCCGTCCACGACGTCCGACAGGTGGTGGACGACCGCCACGAAGGACAGGCCCAGGCGCCGGCCGAACTTCAGCAGGCGCTGGAAGAGCTGGGCGACGAAGGGGCTGTTGATGATGTGCCAGGCCTCCTCGACCAGGAAGATGCGCTTCTTCCGGTCGGGGCGGATCCAGGTGTGCTCCAGCCACACGCCGACGATCGCCATGAGGATGGGCATGGCGATGGAGTTGCGGTCGATGTGGGACAGGTCGAAGACGATGAGGGGCGCGTCCAGGTCGATGCCGACCGTCGTGGGGCCGTCGAACATGCCCCTGAGGTCACCGTCGACCAGACGGTCCAGGACCAGCGCCACGTCCAGGCCCCAGGCCCGTACGTCGTCTATGGCGACGTTCATCGCCTCGGCGGACTCGGGTTCGGGGTGGCGGAGCTGCTCGACGATGTCGGTCAGGACGGGCTGGCGGTCGACGATGGTCTCGTTGACGTAGGCGTGGGCGACCTTGAGGGCGAAGCCGGAGCGTTCGTCCAGGCCGTGGCCCATGGCGACCTCGATGATCGTGCGGAGCAGCGCGAGCTGGCCCGTGGTGGTGATCGCGGGATCGAGCGGGTTGAGGCGGATTCCCATGTCCAGGGCCGCTGTCGGGTCCAGGCGGATGGGAGTTATGCCCAGCTCCTGCGCGATGAGGTTCCACTCGCCGACGCCGTCCTCGCCCTGGGCGTCCAGGACGACGACCTGGCGGTCGCGGAAGCGGAGCTGGCGCAGGACGTACGTCTTCTCCAGCGCCGACTTGCCGTTGCCGGACTCGCCGAGGACCAGCCAGTGGGGGGCGGGGAGTTGCTGGCCGTAGAGCTGGAAGGGGTCGTAGATGTAGCCCTTTCCGGAGTACACCTCGCGGCCGATGATGACGCCGGAGTCGCCGAGGCCGGGGGCGGCGGTCGGGAGGTAGACCGCCTGGGCCTGGCCCGTGGACGTGCGCACCGGGAGCCGGGTCGTCTCGACCTTTCCGAAGAGGAAGGAGGTGAAGGCGTCGGTGAGGACGGACAGCGGGTCCCGCATCAGGTCCTACCTCCGAATGCCGGTGGCGAAGGGAAGGGTGTTCACGAAGGCGCGGTGGTGCTCGCGGTCGCACCATTCCAGCTTGAGGTACGACTTTCCGGCCGAGGCCCTTATCGTCCGCTTGTCGCGGGCGAGGGCGTCGGGGTTGCGGGAGGAGACGGTGATGTAGCCGACGAGGTTGACGCCGGCGGCGCCGCTGGCGAGGTCCTCGCCGCGCTGGTCGAGGCGGGAGTGCGCGGCGATGTCGCGGGGGTCGACGGTGCGGTTCATCTTGGCGGCGCGGGAGGCTTCGGCCTCGTCGTTTGTCTTCTCGGTGAGCATGCGCTCGATGGCGACCTCGGTGGGTTCGAGGTCCATGGTGACGGCGACGGTGCGGATGACGTCCGGGGTGTGGACGAGGAGCGGGGCGAGGAAGTTGACGCCGACGGGGGTCATCGGCCACTCCTTCACCCAGGCCGTGGCGTGGCACCAGGGGGCGCGGGTGGAGGACTCGCGGGTCTTGGCCTGGAGGTAGGTGGGCTCCATGGCGTCCAGTTCGGCCGGCCAGGCGTTGCGCTTGGTCATCGCCTGGATGTGGTCGATGGGGTGGTCCGGGTCGTACATGGAGTGGATCAGTGAGGCGAGCCGTCCCTGACCGAGCGGCTGGCGGACGCGGATGTCGGCTTCCTGGAGGCGCGAGCAGATGTCGGTGAGCTCGCGGGCCATGACGACGGCGAGTCCGGCGTCCCGGTCGACCTTGCCGCCGTGGGCGCGGGCGGCGCGGGCCATGGCGTTGGCCTCGGCGGCGAGTTCGCGCGTGTAGTGCATGCAGGCGACGAGGTAGGCGCGGTGCTGCTCGCTGCTGGTGGAGACCATCGACTGGAGCTGGTCGTAGGACTCCTGGAGCCAGGGCAGGGCCTTTTCGTCGCCGCGGACGGCGACGTCCTTGGCGTGGGCGTCCGGGTCGGCCGGGAGGGTGCGGGCGAGCATCTGGATGCGGGTGACGAAGCCGTCGCCGTTGGCGACGTGCTTGAGCAGGGTGCCGAAGCGGTCGACGAGGGCTTCCTGGTCCTCGCTGTCGCGCAGGCCGACGCCGGGGCCCTCGATCTCGATGGCGGCGGTGACGGTCTTGCGGTCGGCGTGCAGGAGCACGGCGATCTCGTCGGGGCCGAAGGGGGCGGCCAGCCAGGTGATGCGGCCGATGCCGGGGGGCGGGCCGACCTCGATCTCCTTGCCGTCCAGCCGGGTGCCCGCCTCGATGACGGCGGAGCGGTAGGCGGTGCCCTGTTTGAGGGTCCGCTTGTAGCTGCGGTTGATCTCGAACCACTTGTAGAACGTGCGGTGCTTGTACGGCACGTAGACCGCGGACAGCGCGAGCATCGGGAACCCGGCGAGCAGCACGATGCGCAGGCTCAGCACCGGGACGAGGAGCCCGCACATCATGCCGAGGAACGCGCCCATGACGATCAGGGCGATCTCGCCGGTCTCGCGGTTGCGGCCGATGATCGCGTTCGGCCGGGCGCGGCCGATCAGATATGTCCGGCGGGGCGTGACCGGATGGGACACGTGGGACTCGGTCGTCAACGCCCTTCACCTCCCGTGCGATTGGTACTGCTGTTGCGGGTGTTGCTGGCGTGGGGAGTGTTGACGGGGCTGCTCGAACGGGGGGCGGGTGCGGCGGAGGGGACAGATCCGCCGCCGCCGTTCGAGGTGCGCGCGCTGTGCGCGGCGACGCCGCCGGAGGCGGGGTTGCTGGGGCGGGGGGCGGCGGACTGGCTGCCTCCGCCGTTGTTGTCGGCGCGGGTGCTGTGGGTCTTGATGCCCTGTGCGACGAGGGAGGCGGGGGAGCTGATGACGGCGGCGGCCTTGCTTTCGGCGCCCTGCATGAGGCGGTTGTTGCGGGAGCCGGCGATCTCGTCGCCGAAGCCGGGGACGAAGCGGTAGATCATCGCGCTGGCGAAGATGGCGAGCAGGATGATGGCGAGTCCGGAGACGACGGCGGAGAAGGCGTTCGGGCCGTCGTCGGCGGAGAGTGCGCCGGCGAGGCCGAGGACGATGACGATCACCGGTTTGATGAGGATGACCGCGATCATGATGCCGGCCCAGCGGCGGACGTGGCCCCACAGGTTCTTGTCGACGAGGCCGGCGTAGACGACGGTGCCGAGGAGGGCGCCGACGTAGAGGAGCGCGGCCCTGATGACGAGCTCCAGCCAGAGGACGCCGGCGGCGAGGATGCTGACCAGGGAGACGACGATCAGCATGATCGGGCCGCCGCCGATGTCCTCGCCCTTCTTGAGGGCCTCGGAGAAGGTGCCGAAGAACGCGTCGGTCTGGTCGCCGGTGGCTTTGGCGAGGACCTCGGTGACGCCGTCGGTGGCGGAGACGACGGTGTAGAGGATGAGGGGGGTGAAGGCGGAGGCCAGGACCGTGAGCCAGAGGAAGCCGATGGCTTCGGACAGGGCGGTGGTCAGGGGGACGCCGCGGACGGCTCGCTTGGCGACGGCCAGGAGCCAGAGCAGGAGCGTGAGGATCGTCGAGGCGGCGAAGACGACGGCGTACTGCTGGAGGAACTTGGGGTTGGTGAAGTCGACGTTGGCGGTCTCCTTCACGGCCTCGCTGAGCTTGTCGACGGTCCAGGAGGCGGCGTCGGCGCAGCCCTTGGCGAGGGAGGAGAGGGGGTCGAGGGTGGAGGTGGGGTCGAGCCGAGAGGTACCGCCCCCGCCGCCGGCACTTCCGGTGTCGCCTTCGCAGATCTCCAGGGCCCTGCCGGAGAGCAGGGAGCAGTTGTCCTTGCTGGGACTGGGGCTGGGGCTGGGCGACGGTGTGGGCGCGGCTGCGGCCCGGGCGGCGAACAGGACCAGGGCGGTCTGTACGGCGGTGAGGGTTGCGGCGACCTTGACTGCGCGGTGCGGGCTACCGGGCATACGTGAACCCTCCGAACTCCTCGACGGCCTTGGAGATGTCTTCCGAGGTCGACACCCTGTTGTCACCGTTGACCGGCGCGGGGCCCTCCTTCTGGGAGAAGCTGTCGACCTTCCAGTCGCCGTCGGTCCAGCGCAGCTGGAGGGTCATCGTGAACCAGTCGTTGCTGACCGGGTTCTGCGAGCTCTCCCCCGTCATGCCGAACACGCCGGTGCACCAGACCTCGACGGTGGTGGTGCTGCCGGAGAAGTCGGTGACCTTGGTGCCGACGGGCATCGTGCGGGAGACGTAGGTGCTGCCCTTGGGCGCTTCGCCGTTCTCGTCGAGGCCGAGCTTCTCCAGGAAGGACTTGCCGTAGGCCTGGTCGAGGTTTCTTTCCAGTTCGGAGACCCGTCCGGCATCGAACACCTGCCGGATGATCTCGGGTCGGCGTGCGGGCTTGAGGATGTCGGCGGAGACGAGGACGACGGCGTAGTTCGCCGCCGCGCTCTCCGCGCCCTCCTGGTTCTGGGCGAAGCCCGACGGGATGCCGGCGGCGGACTTGGACTTGACGGGGCGTTGGCCGGAGGGGGCCGTCGCCGCCGCGTCGGGCTTGCCTGAGGAGCCGTCCGCCGAGGAGGAACCGTCGCCGCCCCCCCGGTTGGCGAATGCGATGGCTGCGATCAGTAGGACCACTACGCCGACCACCGTGACCAGGCTGCGGGACGAGGTGCGGCGGCGGGGGTCGGTGAAGGCGTCGCCGGGGTCGGGCAGGCGGGTGCGGGTCTGGCCCGTGCCGGCGTAGCCGCCGGAGGATTCGTGGTCGTCACCGAGACTCATGCCGCGTACGCCCCCTCGACGTCGTGCGGAAACACTTCGTACCGGTCGTACTTCTCATACTCCTCGTACGACGGTAGCCGTGCTGGTTCCCGCGCGGGCGCGGTGTGGTGACTCGACATCAGGGAAACGCAACCTCAGCCGGTGGGCACGACGGGCGGGTGGGATGGAGGGGGAGCCGGGCGTGCCCGGCGGGGCGGATGGTGCCCGGCTACACGGCCATGCCGTACACGATGGTGAAGAGCGTGCCGAGCGAGCCGATGATGAAGACTCCCGTCAGGCCCGCGATGATGAGGCCCTTGCCCTGCTCCGCGCTGAAGGTGTCGCGCAGTGCGGTGGCTCCGATGCGCTGCTTGGCGGCACCCCAGATGGCGATGCCGAGGCAGAGCAGGATGGCCACCGCCATCACGACCTCGATCATCACCTTCGCCTCGTTGCCCAGGCTGCCGAAGGGGCCCCAGTCCGGAGCGATCCCACCGATGATGGTGTTGATGTCTCCCTTGTCGGCCGCAAAGAGCATGTAAGTCACCGCCCCTGTTGGGTAGTTCCGCGCCCTCTGCGGTCGTGCAGAGGTCAGCCTCATTCTCGCCGACAATGATGCTGTCGTATGTCGACTTGGCGTCATTGATTGGCGGGTTTCGTACGAATACCTTGCCACCGTTCCGCTCCGGCCCCTAGGGGTGTCGGCAGGCGGCGTGCGAAGGATCGTATGGTCACTCTGTGTATCACGGCAGGTAACGCCGGGCAATGAGGCCTGAGCGGAACCTGGGGTGCGGTTCCGTCGTTGTGCTCTCTTGCGGCCTTTCTCACCTTTGGGGGCTGTTTCTGACGGCTGGTCGGGTGAGGGGTCGCGCCGGTGTTCCCCGGGTGAAGGCTACCGGGCACGGCGAAGGGGCCGGGGCTGGGTTGCCGCGGCCCCCTGTGTTCCCCGGCCGTCTCCGGGCCCCCCACAGCCCCGGACGGCGTTCCCCGGTGACGCTCTGTCACCGGGTGGGGGACGTCGCGGGTGGCCCAGCCCTGTGCGTCGGAGCCGTAGGTGTCGTACACGGAGACGGCCTGGGCGAGATGCGCGGCAACCCGACCTCGGGGCCCGGTGGTCGTGCCGGCGAGTGGCGGGCGCCCGTGACCCCGGCGTGATCCCGTGCGCCGGGTGGGGTCTTCGTGCTCTCGCCGTGCCGTCCGTGCCGTGGCGCGGTCCTCCGTCCGCCCCGACTCTCCTTCCTTTGATCGTTCCCGGGCGTGCCGGGCGCCTCTACACTGGCCGACGGACTCCTGGGCGGTGAGGGGCGGTTGACGGTGCGTAAGGCGTGGATCGTGGCGGGTGTCGCCATCAGCTCCGCCCTGGCCTTCGTGATGCTGCTGGTGGTCGGGGTCTACCTCGTCGCGGGAAACCTGGTCAACGGCGTGGGTGGTGGGGCGAGATCGCTGGCCAAGGGGTCGGTGCCCACCGCGTACGCGGCCCTCGTGGAGAAGTGGGGCAACCTCTGCCCCGCCATCAGTCCCGCCCTGCTCGCCGCCCAGCTCTACCAGGAGAGCGGCTTCAACCCCAGGGCGCAGAGCCACGCCGCCGCGCAAGGAATAGCGCAGTTCATCCCCGGCACCTGGGCCAGTCACGGCATCGACGGCGACGGCGACGGCGACCGGGACGTATGGGACCCGAAGGACGCGATTCCCTCGGCCGCCTCCTACGACTGCGAACTCGCGTCGTACGTGAAGAAGGTTGGCGGGAATCCGACCGAAAACATGCTGGCCGCCTACAACGCGGGGGCGTACGCGGTGATCAAGTACGGGGGCGTGCCGCCGTACAACGAGACCCGGAACTATGTGAAGCGGATCACCACGCTCTCGGAGAGCTTCGCGGCGCCGGTCGGGCGGGTCGATCCCTCCGAGCAGGCCGCCGCGGCGATCGAGTACGCGCAGAAGAAGCTCGGCACGCCCTACCTCTGGGGCGGTACCGGCACCGCTGAGCAGGGCGGACGCTTCGACTGCTCGGGTCTGACCCAGGCCGCCTACGAGACCGTGGGCATCAAGCTCCCGCGGGTCGCCAACGACCAGTACAACGCCGGTCCGCACCCCTCGCGGGACGAACTGCTCCCCGGTGACCTGGTGTTCTTCTCGGACGACCTCACCAATTCCCGAGCCATCCGGCATGTGGGTATTTATGTCGGAGGCGGGTACATGATCGACGCGCCCCGGACCGGTGCCGTCATCCGATTCGACCCGATCGACACCCCCGACTACTTCGGAGCCACCCGTGTCACCGAAGATGGCGCGAAAGCACTGCCCACGACGGTGTGAACCGTCCGTGAACCCACCCCCTGAGCTGCGAAGACGTGTCTCTCTTCGATAACGTCTGCGTGATCATTCGGTGGAGTGTGGAACGTATTCACGGGGACCATGCGTTCCTGTTGACGTAGCCGAGCGGACGTTCATACGGCACGTGTCACGCACGCGTGCGGCGGAAGCGGATCTACAACCACGGGGGTGGCAGTAGCGGCGCACGCACGGTTGCGCCGGAGAGACGACGAAGGGGCCGCAGCACCATGGCTGGACTCGCCGATTCCGGGTCGAACCCCGACGTCGACCTGCTGTACGACATCAATGGCCTGGCCAAGGACGCGCCGACCTGGTTCGACCGCGTCATGGAGTACGTCGGTGAGTACGGGCTGCTGCTCGCCATCGTCGCGCTCGTGGTGTGGTGCTGGTGGTCGGTGCGGCGCCGGGGCGACGAGGACGCGGCGCCCACCGTCGCGGCGTTGGCCTGGGCGCCGCTGGCCGCCGGGATCGCCGTGCTGGTGAACGTGCCGATACGGGGCTTCGTGGAGCGGCCCCGGCCCTTCCTGGACCACCAGGGGCTGGAGGTGCTCGTCCAGGGCAAGACCGACTACTCGTTCGTCAGCGACCACGCGACGATCGTCATGGCGATGGCGGTGGGCCTGTTCGTCGCCAACCGCCGGTTCGGGCTCGTCGCGCTCGTGCTGGCGCTCTTCGGCGGGTTCATCCGCGTCTACATGGGCGTGCACTACCCGACCGACGTCGTGGGCGGATTCGCGCTGGGCACGGCCGTGGCGCTGCTGCTGTCGCCGCTCGCCATGGCCCTGCTGACGCCCTTGGCGAAGGCCGTCGAGCGCTCGCCCCGGCTGGGGTGGCTCGTGCGCGCCGGAGGGCGGGCGGAGCGGGACGGCGACGGCGCGGTGATCCCCGAGGCCCGCAGTGAGCGGACCTCGGAGCGCGACCTCGCCGCGTAAGGGCCTTAGGGGTCCTTTCACTATGCCCGTCCGGGTCGCGCGGCCTGGCACCGCACCTCGCCGCGTTGCCGAAAGGCCCTAGTAGCTCCGCTACGAGGACCTTCCGGCGCCTTGCGATGCACGGCACCAGACCACGCGACCTGATCGGACGCTCATAGTGAAAGGACCCCTTACAGCGCCTGGGGGCAGGTGAAGAAGCGGTTGGGGTCGTACTGCTTCTTCAGCTTGGCCAGCCGGGTCGCCGCGTCTCCGTAGTACGCCTTGCGCCAGTCGGTCAGCGTCGGGTCCGTGTAGTTCTGGTAGGCCGCCCCCGAGGCGTACGGGCGCATGGCCTTGTGCGCCGACGCCAGCCAGGCGCGGGACGTCGCACCGCTCGTGCCCGCCCGCCACGCCCCGATGTACTGGGCCAGCATCCGCGAGCGGCGGTGGACGAACGCCGTGGCCGTGGGGGATACGCGGTTGACCGCTCCGCCCAGCGCGGTCAGCGCGATGCTGCCCGAGCCGCCGCGCACCGAGCCGATCTGGGCCAGCAGCGCGCGAATGCCGGCCGCGGACAGGGAGCGGTCGAAGAAGTCCGACGCCGCCGCGTATGTCTCACGGCCCAGCGCGCCCTTCGGTGAGCGGCCCGGAGTCGAGCCCGGCAGATGGCACTGCGCGTCCGTCGGGAACGACGAGCAGCCCGCGTACACCTCCATCGACTCCTCGTAGGAGCGGCGCTTAAGAGAGACGCTGCGGGCCGGGGCGCCGACGCGGTCGGCCAGCCGGTCGACGGCGTTCTTCAGCTCGCCGTACGTGCCGAGGGAGAACGCCGCGACCGAGACGGTCGGAGTGCCGCCCGCCGCGCTCGCCAGGTGCAGGGACGACCAGATCTCGTCGGGCTGTGACGGACCCCATTCCTGCCAGGCCTTCACCACCGCGGCCGCCTTCGACCAGGGCCAGGACAGATACGCCGAGACGCCCTGCGGGGCCGGGTGGGTCTTGAAGTGCAGCTCCGTGACCACGCCGAAGTTGCCGTTGCCGGCGCCGCGCAGGGCCCAGAAGAGGTCCTTGTTCTCCCGGGCGTCGGCGGTGAGCTGCTTGCCGTCGGCGGTGATCAGGGTGGCCCGGGTGAGGCTGTCGCAGGTCAGGCCGTAGGCGCGGGAGACCACGCCGTGGCCGCCGCCGAGGGTGAGGCCCGAGACGCCGACGGTCGGGCAGGAACCCGCGGGGATCGTGACGCCCTTCGCGGCGAGGGCGCGGTAGACGTCGATGAGTTTGGCGCCGGCGCCGACCACCGCGGTGGTGCCGGAGGCCCGGACGCGGTTGAGCTTCGAGACGTCGACGATCAGCCGCCCGTCGCCGGAGGACCAGCCGGCGTAGGAGTGGCCGCCGTTGCGGATCGCCACTCGCAGGGCGTGGGCGCGGGCGTAGGCCAGGGTGGTGCGGATGTCGTCCGGGTGGGAGACGTACGCGACCGCGGCGGGCTTCAGGTGGTCGAAGCGGGTGTTGTAGAGCTGCCGGGCCGCGGCCCAGTCGGCGTCGCCGGGGCGTATCAGGGGGCCGTCGAGGTCGCGGGCCAGGGCGGACCAGTTGGCGGCGGAGGCTCTCGACGTGGTGGTGGTGCGGGCGGCGTTCTCGGCCGTGCCCCCGGAGCGGGTGCCCGACGGGGTGCAGGCGGTGGTGAAGGGGGTCGCGGCCGCGGCGATGGCCGCCGTGCCGGCTGTGAGGATCGTGCGCCGTTCCATGGGGCCTCCCGGTGGTTCCGCCCTGGGAGACGGGGGGACAGGGGGTAGGGGTTCCACCGGTGCCGCGGTCAGCACACGCGGGTGCGCCACGGGCCTCAGCCCGTCGCGTGCCGCTCGGCGTCCGTGCGCGCCTGGCTTCTCGCCCTGCGCGCCGGGCCGCGCCAGCCGCAGACGCAGCGGGCCATGCAGAACGGTCCCTTCTCCAGGGTCGTCGTGCGGTGTTCCGGGAGGTTGGGGGGAGCGTCCGGCCCGTCCTGCTGCGCCACACCGGACACGTTACCCAGCGCGGGTGGAGCGTTCGTATCCCGGTGGGCGTATCCCGGTGGGTGTATCGCGGTCGGCGCGGGTTCGCGTGACGGGGGAACAAACCCGTCGTTAACCGGAGCAACGAGGGGCCCGTGACGGACGTACCGGCTGGGGGTAGACAGGCGATGACTGGGCGGCAGCGGGAACGGCGGCACAGGCGGGTCGGCGCGGCGGTCGCCGCGGCCGGGTTCCTGGCGGGGGCGGGGCTGGGGCTCACCGGGTGCGCCGGGGGTGACGCGGTCGCCGGGGACTCCCGCGGCGGGGGCGCGGTCCTCACCTTGCGCGAGGCGGCGGACCGGCTGGTCGGCGCGGGCAGTTCGCGGGCCCGCACGTCGATGGAGATGGCCGCCGGCGGGACCCGGGTGACCATCCGGGGCGCCGGGGTGTACGACTACCGCAAGCGACTGGGGCGGCTGAAGGTGCTGCTGCCGCAGGACCCGGCGGGGGTCGCCGAACGCCGGCCGATCACCGAACTGCTGGCGCCGGGCGCGCTGTTCATGAAGAACCGGGGCGCCGGAGTGCCGGCCGACAAATGGGTGCGGGTGGACACCCGGACCCTGTCCGACGGGAACCTCGTCACCGGCGGCGCCACCGATCCCTTCACGGCGGCCGAGGTACTGCTCGGGACGCGGACGGCGACGTATCTGGGCCGGACGCAGGTCGCGGGTTCCGGGGTGCGGCACTACCGCGGGACGGCGCACCTGGGGGACGCGGCCCGGCGGGCCACCGAGGGCAACAAGGGTCCCCTGAAGGCGGCGGCCGGGGGGTTCGCCACCGCCACGGTGCCGTTCGACGCCTACCTCGACGACGAGGGCCGCATCCGCAAGGTCAGGCACCGCTTCAGCTTCCTGAACGGGCGGCAGAAGAGCCCGGTCGCCGTCGCCTCGACCACGCTGCTCTACGACTTCGGGGCCTCGGTGCGCGTACGGTTGCCCCGGTCCGAGGACATCTACGCGGGCAAGATCGCCGAGGAGTGACCGGCGTGAACTAGCCCGTCCGTGCCATGCGCGGTGTGTAGGCCGCTCCCTACTCTAGGAAGTCGGTGACGGCAGAGACGAGGTGATGCACGTGGCTCCGGTCGGCGGTACGGCAGTTCAGGACCACGTGGCCCTCGCCGAGATCGAGCTGTGCGGGGAGCTGATCATCGCCGCTTCGGCCGCCCAGGACCGGCTCAGCCTGGAGAGCATCGACGAGGTGCTGAAGGTGGCCGAGGAGCGGGACTCCACCGGGCGCTGACCAGGGGGCGCGGGGCCGGGCTCACGTCCGCAGCATGCGGGCGATCGCCTGGGTCGCCTCCTTCACCTTCGCGTCGATCTCGTCGCCGCCCTTGAGGGCCGCGTCGGCGACGCAGTGCCGCAGGTGCTCCTCCAGCAGTTGCAGGGCGAAGGACTGCAGGGCCTTGGTGGAGGCGGAGACCTGCGTGAGTATGTCGATGCAGTAGACGTCCTCGTCGACCATGCGCTGCAGGCCGCGGATCTGGCCCTCGATACGGCGCAGCCGCTTGAGGTGTTCGTCCTTCTGCTTGTGGTACCCGTGCACGCCGTGGTCGTGATCGGTGGCCCCGTCCGCACCGGCGGTGCCGGTGGTGACATGGGCGACATCTGTTGCGTCGGTCACGTCCGTCATCGCTTCCTCCTGGTGGGCAGTGGCCCGACATATACCCCTGGTGGGTATATGGTACCGAACTTTGACGGGTATGCGGCCCTGGAAACCGCCCCCGTGCTCATCCCCGTGCCCGATGGGCGACACTGGTGGGCGGCCCGATAGCCGTGGCCGGATGTTGCGCCTAGCATCAGCCTGACCGAAACCGAAGCACCCCGAGGACCCCACGTGCGCTTTCGTCTGACCCCCAGGGAGACGAGCTTCTACGACATGTTCGCCGCCTCCGCGGACAACATCGTCACGGGCTCGAAGCTCCTGATGGAACTGCTCGGGGCGGACTCACCCGCCCGGGCCGAGATCGCAGAGCGTATGCGGGCAGCGGAACACGCAGGTGACGACGCCACGCACGCGATCTTCCACCAGCTGAACTCCTCCTTCATCACGCCGTTCGACCGCGAGGACATCTACTCCCTCGCGTCGTCCCTCGACGACATCATGGACTTCATGGAGGAGGCCGTCGACCTGGTCGTCCTCTACAACGTCGAGGAACTGCCCAAGGGCGTCGAGCAGCAGATCGAGGTCCTGGCGCGGGCCGCCGAGCTGACGGCGGAGGCCATGCCGCACCTGCGGACGATGGAGAACCTCACGGAGTACTGGATCGAGGTCAACCGGCTGGAGAACCAGGCCGACCAGATCCACCGCAAGCTGCTGGCGCACCTGTTCAACGGCAAGTACGACGCCATGGACGTGCTGAAGCTCAAGCAGATCGTGGATGTGCTGGAGGAAGCGGCGGACGCCTTCGAGCACGTGGCGAACACGGTGGAGACCATCGCCGTCAAGGAGTCCTGAGCCCTTCATGGACACCCTTGCTCTGGTCGTGACCATCGGGGTCGCGCTCTTCTTCACGTACACCAACGGCTTCCACGACTCGGCGAACGCGATCGCCACGTCCGTCTCGACGCGGGCGCTGACGCCGAGGGCCGCGCTGGCCATGGCCGCGGTGATGAACCTCGCCGGTGCGTTCATGGGCTCCGGGGTCGCCAAGACCGTCAGTGAGGGCCTGATCCAGACGCCGACCGGGTCGAAGGGGATGGGGATCCTCTTCGCCGCGCTGGTGGGCGCGATCGTCTGGAACCTCATCACCTGGTACTTCGGGCTGCCGTCCTCCTCCTCGCACGCGCTGTTCGGCGGGATGGTCGGTGCGGCTCTGGCGGGCGGGACGACCGTCTACTGGAGCGGGGTGCTGGAGAAGGTCGTCATCCCCATGTTCGTCTCCCCGGTGATCGGTCTGCTGGCCGGTTATCTGGTGATGACCGCGATCATGTGGATCTTCCGGAAGGCCAACCCGCACAAGGCGAAGCGGGGCTTTCGCATAGCGCAGACCGTCTCGGCGGCCGGTATGGCGCTGGGGCACGGTCTGCAGGACGCGCAGAAGACCATGGGCATCGTGGTGATGGCGCTGGTCATCGCCGATGTCGAGGACTACGGCGATCCGATCCCGGTGTGGGTCAAGATCGCCTGCGCGGTGATGCTGTCGCTGGGGACGTACGCCGGTGGGTGGCGGATCATGCGGACGCTGGGGCGGAAGATCATCGAGTTGGATCCGCCGCAGGGGTTCGCGGCGGAGGCGACGGGGGCGTCGATCATGTTCACCTCGGCGTTCCTGTTCAAGGCGCCGATCTCCACCACGCATGTCATCACCTCCGCGATCATGGGTGTGGGGGCGACCAAGCGGGTGAACGCCGTGCGGTGGGGTGTTGCCAAGAACATCATCCTGGGGTGGTTCATCACGATGCCGGCCGCGGCGGTTGTGGCTGCGGCGTCGTTCGGGATCGTGAAGCTGGCGTTTCTGTAGGTCGTGAACCCGGCGTTTCGTAGCTCAGCAGCATGCCCGCAGCTGGGCGTGGAAAGGCCCGCCCCTCTGGGGGCGGGCCTTTCGGCCTCGCGGTGGCACCGCCATGCAGCACCGCGAGGGGACTCGGCGGGGGGGGCGTCAGCCGAAGCGGCCGGAGATGTAGTCCTCCGTGGCCTGGACCGACGGGTTGGAGAAGATCCGCTCGGTGTCGTCGATCTCGATGAGCTTGCCGGGCTGGCCCACCGCCGCCAGGTTGAAGAACGCCGTGCGGTCGGAGACTCGGGCCGCCTGCTGCATGTTGTGCGTCACGATGACGATCGTGAAGCGCTCCTTGAGCTCACCGATCAGGTCCTCGATCGCGAGCGTGGAGATCGGGTCGAGCGCCGAGCAGGGCTCGTCCATGAGCAGGACGTTCGGCTCGACGGCGATCGCCCGCGCGATGCACAGACGCTGCTGCTGGCCGCCGGACAGGCCCGAGCCGGGCTTGTTCAGGCGGTCCTTGACCTCGTTCCAGAGGTTCGCGCCCTTGAGTGAACGCTCGACGATGTCGGAGAGCTCGCTCTTCTTGTGGGTGCCGTTCAGTCGCAGCCCCGCCGCCACGTTGTCGAAGATCGACATCGTGGGGAACGGGTTCGGCCGCTGGAACACCATGCCGACCTCACGGCGGACCGACACGGGGTCGATGTCCGTGCCGTAGAGGTCCTCGTGGTCGAGGAGCACCTTGCCCTCGACCCGGCCGCCGGACGTCACCTCGTGCATCCGGTTCAGCGTGCGCAGGAACGTGGACTTGCCGCAGCCGGACGGGCCGATGAACGCCGTCACCGACCGGGGCTCGACGGTCATCGAGATGTCCTCGATCGCCTTGTGGGAGCCGTAGTAGGCGGTCAGACCGCTCACGTCGATTCGCTTGGCCATCACTACTTCACTTCCAGATTCGGTCGGTCGCTGATGGCCGCCTCAGCGACCGGTCTTCGGGGCCTTCCAGCGGGCGATCCCGCGGGCCACCAGGTTCAGGAGCATCACGAAGGCGATCAGGGTGAGCGAGGCCGCCCAGGCGCGGTCGTACGCCGCACCGGAGCCCGCGCTGTTCGCGTACTGCTGGTAGATGTACAGCGGCAGCGAGGCCTGCGCCCCCTCGAAGGGGTTGGCGTTGATGAACGCGTTGCCCCACACCAGCAGCAGGACCGGGGCGGTCTCGCCGGTGATACGGGCGATCGCGAGCATGATGCCCGTGGTGATGCCGCCGATGGAGGTCGGCAGGACCACCTTCAGGATGGTGCGCCACTTGGGGACGCCGAGCGCCAGGGAGGCCTCGCGCAGCTCGTTCGGGACGAGCTTGAGCATCTCCTCCGTGGAGCGGACGACCACCGGCATCATCAGGATGGCCAGGGCCAGCGAGCCGGCGAAGCCGAAGGGCTGCATGTCGAACATCAGCATGAGGCTGAGGATGAACAGGCCCGCGACGATCGACGGGATGCCGGTCATGACGTCGACGAAGAACGTGATCGCCCTGGAGAGGCCGCCGCGGCCGTACTCGACGAGGTAGATGGCGGTGAGGACGCCGATCGGCGCGGCGATCACCGTGGCGAGTCCGACCTGCTCCAGGGTGCCGAGGATGGCGTGGTAGATGCCGCCGCCGGGCTCGGTGTCGGCGACGACGCCCATGGAGTGCGTCAGGAAGTAGACGTCGAGGACCTTCACGCCGCGTACGACGGTCGACCAGATCAGCGAGGCGAGCGGGACGACGGCGAGCAGGAAGGCGACCCAGACGAAGGAGGTCGCGATGCGGTCCTTCGCCTGCCGCTTGCCCTCGACGGCCGCGGCGATGGCGTACGTGCCGACGACGTAGAGGATCGCGGCGATCAGGCCCCACTGGACGCGGCTGTGCAGGCCGCCCGCCAGGCCGATGCCGATCGCGAGGGCGATCGAGCCGGCCGCGATGGCGTACGGGGACCACTTGGGCAGGCGGGCGCCGCGCAGGGTGCTGGGGCCCTTCGGGGTCAGGGTCGCGGTGCTCATGCGTTGGCCCCCGAGTACTCCTTGCGGCGGGCGATGATCGCGCGGGCCGCGCCGTTGACCAGCAGGGTGATGACGAACAGGACCAGGCCGGAGGCGATCAGCGCGTCGCGGCCGAACTCGGTGGCCTCACCGAACTTGCCGGCGATGTTCTGCGCGAAGGTGCCGCCGCCCGGGTCGAGCAGGCTGGCCTGGATGTCGAAGGTCGGGGAGAGCACGGTCGCCACGGCCATGGTCTCGCCGAGGGCGCGGCCGAGGCCGAGCATCGACGCGGAGATGACGCCGGAGCGGCCGAAGGGGATGACCGCCATGCGGATCACCTCCCAGCGGGTGGCGCCGAGCGCCAGGGCCGCCTCCTCGTGCATCTGCGGGACCTGGCGGAAGACCTCGCGGCTCACGTTGGTGATGATCGGCAGGATCATGATCGCGAGCAGGATCCCGACGGTCAGCATCGAGCGGGGGGCGCCGCCCTCCCAGGAGAAGACGCCGGTCCAGCCGAGGTAGTCGTTCAGCCAGCCGAAGAGGCCGTTCATGTGTGGCACCAGGACCAGGGCGCCCCAGAGGCCGTAGACGATGGACGGCACGGCGGCGAGCAGGTCGATCACGTACGCGATGGGGCCGCGCAGCCGGCGCGGGGCGTAGTGCGTGAGGAACAGCGCGATGGCGACGGCGACCGGGACCGCGATGACCATGGCGACGATCGAGGAGACGACCGTGCCGAAGGCCAGGACGGCGATGCCGAACTTCGGCGGGACGAGGCCGGTGTCCCACTGGAAGGTCGTGAGGAAGTTGCCCTCGTCCTTGCTGATCGCGAGGGAGGCGCGGTAGGTGAGGAAGACCGCGATCGCGGCCATGATCACCAGCAGCAGGATGCCCGAGCCGCGGGAGAGGCCGAGGAAGACGCGGTCTCCGGGCCTTGTGGCCCCGCGCGCGGCGCGCTTCTCGATGGTCCGCTGCTGAGCGGGGGGTGGTGTGTCGGCTATCTGTGTGGGTGTGCCCATCGGGTTCTCCGGTCTGCGGAGCCGTACGCGGGGTACGGCCACTGGCGGCGGTGCACCGGACGGTGCGGCCCGGTTCCGGGGAGGGAACCGGGCCGCACGTGGGTCAGCTCAGGCCCTCGATGGTGGTGCGGACCTTGGAGATGATCTCGGCGGGGATCGGCGCGTAGTCGTTCTCGGCGAGGATCTTCTGGCCGTCCTCGGAGGCGATGTAGCGCAGGAACGCCTTGGTGCCGGGCAGGGTGTCGGACTTGTTGCCCTTGTCGCAGACGACCTCGTAGGTGACGAGGACCATCGGGTAGGCGCCGTCGGCCTTGGTGCCGTAGTTCAGCTCCAGGGAGAGGTCCTTGCCCGTGCCGACGACCTTGGCCTCGGAGATCGCCTTGGTGGCGTTGTCCACGGTGGCCTCGACGGGCTGGGCGGCGCCCGTGTCGAGGGCGACCGTCTTCAGGCCGTCCTTGGCGTACGACAGCTCGAAGTAGCCGATGGCGCCGTTGGTCTGCTTCACCTGCTGGGCGACGCCGGAGGAGCCGGAGGCGGACTGGCCGCCCTTGGCCTGCCAGGTCTTGCCGCCGTCGTAGGGCCAGTCACCCTTGGCGGTGGCGATCAGGTACTTGGTGAAATTGTCCGTGGTGCCGGAGTCGTCCGAGCGGTGGAACGCCTGGATCTTGAGGTCCGGGAGCTTCGCGTCGGGGTTCAGCTTCTGGATCGCCTTGTCGTTCCAGTTGGTGATCTGGTTGTTGAAGATCTTCGCCAGGGTCGGGGCGTCCAGGACCAGGTTGTCCACGCCGTTGACGTTGTAGCCGACGGCGATCGGGCCGCCGACCATCGGCAGGTCGATGCCCTGGCCGCCGGTGCAGACCTTCTTGGAGGCGGCGACCTCGTCGGGCTTCAGCGCGGAGTCGGAACCGGCGAAGGCGACCTGGCCCTGCGTGAACGCGGTGACGCCGGCGCCGGAGCCGCCGCCCTTGTAGTTGATCTGGACGCCCTGGCAGGCTGCGGTGAACTGCTTCACCCAGGCGTCGATCGCGTTCTTCTGCGCGGAGGAGCCGTCGGCGAGCAGCTGGCCCTTGGCGTCGTCGCACTTGACGTCGCTCGGGGCGGCGGCGTTGCTGGAACCGCCGCTGTCGCCGTTGCCGGTGTCGTCGGAGCCGCACGCCGTGAGGGCCAGGGCGCCGGAGACGGCGAGAGCACCGAGAGCGAGGGCCCGCCGGTTCATGCGCTGAAGCTTCACTTGAGTTCCTTCCAGGAGCCGCCGTCCTGATCGGCGGCGTGCGAAGTCTGAGTGTCGGTAAGGCCGAAATTAGGCAGATCAGGTGACGGCGCCGATGGTCGCGCATGAACTGGGGGTGAACCCCTGACTAAGGCGTGGTGAGGTCGCCGGGTGCGGGTGCCGCGTTCGGGTTTGAGGGGGCGCGTGTCCTTCGCGTGATGCCGGGTGGGGGTTCGCGTCCGCGCCATCTCGCCGGGTGGGGGGCGGGGCCGCGCCGGGGGGTGTCCGTCCTCGGAACGGCGCGATGGGGCTTCATACCGACTCACTGTCCGTTGACGCGCCAACCGCTGCGGGCGGACACCCCCCGACACGGCCCCTTACGTGGTCCGGCGGGTGCGGGCCGTACGGGTGCGGGTGCCGTCCGTCAGTGGGGTGGGTGGTGGAGGACGGTGAGCAGTTCGTCCACCAGGGGGCGGTCCTGGGCGTGGGTGAGGTGGGTGCGGGCTGCTGTGGGGGGCAGCCACAGGACCTGGTCGACCTCGTCTGTCGGGGAGAACGCGCAGGACACGGCCTCGGCCGCCCAGTAGCGGACCTGCTTGGGGCGGCCGTTCGCCTCGTAGTGCTGGGTGGACAGTTCGGGGCCCGGCTCGGCCCGGCAGCCCGTTTCCTCCGCCACCTCGCGCAGTGCGCCGTCCAGGGCGGCCTCGCCGCGCTTCAGCTTTCCCTTCGGCCATGACCAGTCGTCGTATTTCGGCCGGTGTACGAGGCAGAGTTCGGGCTCGCCGGGGGTGGGGGCGGGGCGCCACAGGACGCAGCCGGCCGCTTGGACGGTGGTGTCGGGGGTCATCGGGCGGTCACCTTCTGCCAGCACTGCTGGAACGCGTGGCGCGCCGCCTCCACCTCGTGTCGCTGGTCGGCGTGGAGCACGCCCAGGACGTATGCCGTGGCCGGGGCGATGCGGGGGGTGTGGGCTGCCTGGGCCGCTGCTGCCGCCGCTTCCGAGGCGTCCCGGTGGCGGTCGAGGGCCCGGCTCGCGGCCAGCAGGGGCAGGTCGACCACGGCGTTGCCCTTCGGGCCGCTGATGGCCTCGCGTGCGTAGCGGTGCAGGCGCAGGAGGAGGCGGACCTGGTGCCACGGGGCGTCCTGGGGGTGGGGGGCGGTGTCCGGGGCGGGCAGGGGGAGGGTGGCCACCGCGTCGCAGAGGCGGTCCTGGGCGGCCGTGGCCAGGGGGCGCAGGTCGGTGTCGGCGGCGGTCTTGGTGAGGGGGACCTCGCTGGCCAGGACGGCGACCTTGTCGGCGAGGGCGTGGAAGCGGCTGCTGCCCAGGGCCTGGAGGGCGGTGGAGTGGGCTCTGGCGCGGGCCAGGGTGAGCCGGCGGTCCAGTAGGGCGCCTGCTTTCGCGGTGCCCAGTGTCAGGTTGGCGCCTGGGGTGGCCGGGTCCGTTGCCGACAAGCGTTGCAGGGCGGTCAGCAGGCGGTCCAGGCGGGCGGTGCAGGACTGTTCCATGGCCAGGGTTCCTGAGAGCCAGGCCAGTTCGGGGCGCAGGGACTCGGACCAGGCCGGGTCCAGGAGGGGCTGGAAGGTGTGCAGGGCGGCGCTGATGCGGCGGGCCGAGCGGCGCAGGGCGTGGGTCGCGTCGGTGGACCCCTCCGAGGCGTTCGCGCTGCGCAGCGCTCGGAGGAACTCCGTGGCCTGGGCCCGCAGATGGCCCGCGAGGGCGTCACCGGTGGGGACGGGCCCGGCCAGGGGGTTCGTGGGGTCAAGGTGTCGCTGTGCCACGCCGGCGCCTCCGGGCGTCTATGAGCATCTCCTGGACGTTGCGCAGGGGCTGTCCGTCCGCGTCGGTCGCATGCCGGGTCCAGTCGCCGTCCGGGCCGAGGTGCCAGGAGGCGGTGGAGTCGGACATGCCGGTCTCCAGCAGCCGGTTCAGGGCTGCCCGGTGGGCCGGGTCGGTGACCCGTACCAGGGCCTCTATCCGGCGGTCGAGGTTGCGGTGCATCATGTCGGCGCTGCCGATCCAGACCTCGGGCTCGCCGCCGTTGCCGAAGCCGAACACCCGGGAGTGCTCCAGGAAGCGGCCGAGGATCGAGCGGACCCGGATGTTCTCCGACAGTCCGGCCACGCCCGGGCGTACCGCGCAGATGCCGCGCACCCAGATGTCCACCGGCACGCCCGCCTGGGAGGCCCGGTAGCAGGCGTCGATGACGGCCTCGTCGACCATCGAGTTGACCTTGATGCGGACGTGCGCGGGGCGCCCCGCGCGGTGGTGCTGGACCTCCTTGGCGATCCGCGAGACCAGGCCGTCGCGCAGCGACTTGGGGGCGACCAGGAGGCGGCGGTAGGTCTCCCGGCGGGAGTAGCCGGAGAGGCGGTTGAAGAGGTCCGAGAGGTCCGCGCCGACCTGTGGGTCCGCGGTGAGCAGGCCGAGGTCCTCGTAGAGGCGGGCCGTCTTCGGGTGGTAGTTGCCGGTGCCCACGTGGCTGTAGCGGCGGAGGGTCTCGCCCTCCTGGCGGACCACGAGCGACAGCTTGCAGTGGGTCTTCAGGCCGACCAGGCCGTAGACGACGTGGCAGCCGGCCTCCTCCAGCTTGCGTGCCCACTTGATGTTGGCGTGCTCGTCGAAGCGGGCCTTGATCTCGACCAGGACCAGGACCTGCTTGCCGGTCTCGGCGGCCTCGATGAGGGCGTCGACTATCGGGGAGTCGCCGGAGGTGCGGTACAGGGTCTGCTTGATGGCGAGGACGTCCGGGTCGCCCGCCGCCTGCTCCAGGAAGGCCTGGACGGAGGTGGAGAAGGAGTCGTACGGGTGGTGCAGCAGCACGTCCCGCTCGCGCAGCGCGGCGAAGATGTCCGGCGCGGACGCCGACTCGACCTCGGCGAGGTCGCGGTGGGTGCCGGCGACGAACTTGCGGTACTTCAGCTCCGGCCGGTCCAGGGAGGCGATCCGGAACAGGCCCGTCAGGTCCAGCGGGCCCGGCAGCGGGTACACCTCGGCCTCGCTGATCTTCAGCTCGCGCACCAGCAGGTCCAGGACCTCGCGGTCGATGGACTCCTCGACCTCCAGGCGCACCGGCGGCCCGAAGCGGCGCCGCATGAGCTCCTTCTCCAGGGCCTGGAGGAGGTTCTCCGCGTCGTCCTCCTCGACCTCCAGGTCCTCGTTGCGGGTGAGGCGGAAGGCGTGGTGCTCCAGGACCTCCATGCCCGGGAACAGCTCCTCCAGGTGGGCGGCGATGACGTCCTCGATGGGGACGTAGCGGCCCGGGGAGCTCTCCAGGAAGCGGGACAGCAGCGGCGGCACCTTCACCCGGGCGAAGTGCTTGTGGCCGGTGACGGGGTTGCGTACGACGACGGCCAGGTTCAGGGACAGGCCGGAGATGTACGGGAAGGGGTGCGCCGGGTCGACCGCCAGCGGGGTCAGCACGGGGAAGATCTGGTGCCGGAACAGGGTGAACAGGCGGGCCTGCTCCTTCTCCTGGAGTTCGTTCCAGCGGACCAGGTGGATGCCCTCCTCCGCGAGTGCGGGGGCGACGTCCTCGTGGTAGCAGGCGGCGTGCCGGGCCATGAGCTCGCGGGAGCGGGCCCAGATCATCTCCAGCACCTCGCGGGGCTGGAGCCCGGAGGCGGAGCGGGTGGCCACGCCGGTGGCGATGCGGCGCTTGAGACCGGCCACCCGGACCATGAAGAACTCGTCCAGGTTGCTGGCGAAGATCGCGAGGAAGTTGGCCCGCTCCAGCAGGGGCGTGTTCGGGTCCTCGGCGAGTTCGAGCACGCGCTCGTTGAACGCGAGCCAGCTGCGCTCCCGGTCGAGGAAACGGCCCTGCGGCAGCTGGGGCCCGTCGTACGGCGACTCCTCGTAGGCGTCGAGGTCGGCGTCGATGTCCGGTTCCAGATCGGAGACGGCCGCCGCCACCGTGTGCGGGCGGTGGGCCGCGATGGAGCCCACGGAGGGCTGCGGGTGCTGGACCTGTGCCTGGGTGTTCGGCTGGCTCATGGACCCATTCTTCCGCGCCGCGAGCATCACGGGCGCGTCGGACAGCGCGGGCGGGAGCGGCGGTGTCACATGAGTGCTCCCGTTTCCCTCGGGACCCTCACGGGGCGGGGAGGGCTCTGGCACGGCGGGATTCATTGGCCGAGCTTCGCAAGCCCGTCTGAATCGGTGGTTACGGGCGGGTGACGTGCGGGACAGCGGGGAGCGGCTCGCGGGCGTCCACGGGCCGGGAGGAGTGGCCGGCGGGCTTCCACGGGCCGGGGAAATGCCGGGTCGCGCGTCCATCCCCCCGTGGAAGGACGCGCGGACCCGGGTTCAGGGGAGGCGGCGGGCCAGGAGGAGGAAGGCGGCGGCCGTCGCGGTGCCGGCCACGGCCAGCAGCAGGCCCGTTTCCACGTACTGGAGCGGCCAGAAGTGTGACTCGGGGTGGAAGGTCGCGCGGCTGGGCCCGGCGCCCTGCCGGGCGGGGTCGGACCAGGTGACCTGGAAGGCCGAGCGGGGCAGTTCGAGCGCGCCGGCCTCGGTGCGGGTCACGGTCGGCCAGAGGTACTCCCGGAAGCGCTCCAGGAGGCCGTGCAGCAGCAGGGAGGCGGCGAGGGCCACGCCCGCGGCGGGCAGGGCGCGGCGCCACACCAGTCCGGCCAGGGCGCCGAGGGCGAGACCGGCCAGGGCGTAGCCGACGGCCACCGGGCCCGTCGAGACGAAGGCGTCCGGGTGGTACCAGTCGCCGACCAGGTCGGGGTCGCCGTCGCCGCGCGCCCAGGTGTTCAGCAGGAGGAGTCCGCTCGTGCCGGCGGTGAGCAGGGCGGCCGGGACGGCCAGTTTCACCGCCAGCCAGCGGACCGGGGTGACGGACTGGGTCCAGGCCAGCTGGGCGGTGCCGTGCTCCAGCTCGCGGCCGATCAGGGCGCCGCCCGCCCAGGCGGCCACGGGGAACATCAACAGAGACAGGGCGGTCGCCACAGCGGACATGCCGTCCCGGTACGTCGCGTCGGCGGTGATCGCGTCGACCGCCGCGCAGGAGGGGAGCCCGCCGCTGGGGGGTGTGGCGCAGGCGCTCGATCCCGCCCGGGCCTCGTCCCCGAGGGAGTGCAGCCAGACGAGGGCGAGCGCCGCGAGCGCCAGGGCCGGCAGCGACAGGGCGAGGGCGGCGCGGTGTGTCCGGCCGACGGCCCGGAGCAGGCCGCCCGGCCGGGCGGCAGGGGCGGCGGCCGTGGTGAGGGCGGTCATACGGCGGCTCCGGTGCGGCGGCGCAGGACGAGGAAGGCGGCCGCGGTGGCCAGGGCGGCGACGGCCAGCACGATGCCGGTCTCGACGAGCTGGAGGGGCCAGAAGTGGGACGAGGGGTGCTTGTGCATGAGAGAGGGCGTCCCGGGCGGGGTGGGCCACAGGTGCGGGCGCAGCTCGTCGAGTTCCCAGATCAGGAACGACACGGCCAGGACCGCGACGCCGAGGGCGGGCAGCGCGCGGCGCAGGAGCACGCCCGCCAGGACGCCGAGGGCCAGGGCGGCCAGGGGGTGGACGGTGGCGAGGATGCCGTTGGCCTCGAAGATGCTGTCGTCGTGCCATGCGCGCCAGCCCATGGCGCGGGACAGATCGCTGTGCGAGGACCACAGAGCGCGGTGCACCAGGGTCACCGCGAGGGTGCCCGGGACCAGCAGCAGTGCCGGGACGGCCAGCTTGGCGGTGAGCCAGCGGGCCGGGGTGACCGACTGGGTCCAGGCCAGCTGGGCGGTGCCGTTCTCCAGCTCGCGTCCGATGAGTGCCCCGCCCGCCCAGGCGCCGGTGAGGACCGGCACCAGGGAGAGGAGGCCGACGGCGAGCGTGGCGACCGTCTCGTACCGGAGCATCGCGGGCCCGGGCATGTCGCAGCCCAGGTTCGGGATGCCACTGTGGCAGCCCATCGCCCGGTGCTCGGCCCATGCGGCATTCGCGCCCGGGCCGAGTGCCCAGAGCAGTGCCACGGAGGCCACCGCCACCAGCCCGATCCAGAAGAGCAGCGCCGAGCGGTGCACCCGCAGCATGGCGAGGCACAGGCCACGCGGCCCCGGGAACCGGCGGGCGGCGACGGGCGCCACGCCTGTCACGGCGGTCATACGGCGGCCTCCCGCGCGTCGAGCAGCAGCGGCGGGGCGTCGGGGGAGCGCAGGTGGCCCAGGACGACCTCCTCCAGGGAGGGCCGCTCGCCCCGCAGCCCGTCGCCGAGGGGGCCCGAGGGGCGGACCAGGGCGGTCAGCTGGCGGCCGGTGGTGCGGGACTCGACGACGGTGTGCGGGTCCAGGACGTCGTCCGCCCGGCCGGTGACCAGGGTGTGCGCGGCGAGCAGGTCGTCCAGCGGCCCGGCGAGCCGGACGCGGCCCGAGCCGAGCAGCAGTAGGTGGTCGCAGGAGCCCTCCAGCTCCGATACGACGTGCGAGGACATGACCACGGTGGTGCCGTGCTCGGCTGCGTCGGCCATCAGCGTGGCCGTGAGCTGGTGCCGTGCGAGAGGGTCGAGGTCGGCCATCGGCTCGTCCAGGAGCAGCAGTTCGGGGCGTTTGCCGAGGGCGAGGGCGAGTGCGACGCGGGTGCGCTGGCCGCCGGAGAGCGCGCGGATCTTCGTGTCCGGGTCGAGGTCGCCCTCGGCGACGATCCGCCCGGCGGTCCGGGCGTCCCAGCGGCGGGGGTTGAGGTCGCGGCCCAGGAGCAGGGTGCCGGCGATGGTGAGCTGGGGGTGCAGGGGCTTGTTCTGGGCGACGTACGCGAGCCGCTCGCGGGCCGCGGCCGGGGTGGTGCCGAGCACGGTGAGGGTGCCCTCGGTGGGGCGCAGCAGCCCGGCCGCGAGGGCGAGCAGGGTCGACTTGCCGGCGCCGTTCGGGCCGGTGAGCGCGCAGACGCTGCCCACGGGGAGCCGGAAGGCGCAGCCGTCCAGGGCGGGCCCGCGGCGTGGCCGGAACCTCTTGCCCAGTCCGGCCGCCTCGATGGCGGTGTCGGTCATGCGTCCCCCTCGGATGCCGCGAAGTGTGTGTCGAGTACGGAAGTGAAGAGGGCGGCCACGTCCTCGCGCTCCAGGCCCGCCTCGCGCGCCCGGCGTGCCCAGGCGTCCAGTTCCGCGCGGAGCGGGGAGTCGGCGGGGGCGGTGCTCAGGGACTTGCGGACGAAGGTGCCCAGTCCCCGGCGGGCCTCCACCAGGCCCTCGCGCTCCAGCTCCCGGTAGGCCTTGAGGACCGTGTTCGGGTTGATGGCGGTGGCCGCCACGGCCTCGCGGGCGGTGGGGAGGCGGTCGCCCGGCTCCAGGAGGCCCAGGCGCAGGGCCTGTTTGGTCTGCTGGACGATCTGGACGTAGGTGGCCACGCCGCTGCGCCGGTCGATGCGGTATTCGACCACTGCTTGAACCACCCTTTCACTAATTGAGTAGTGAAAGGGTGGTGGAAGGGGAGCCGAAAAGTCAAGCGTGGTTTCGTGAACCGTTCGGCCCGGGCTGTCCGATGAGGAGATGTGAGCGATACGAGAAGCGACGGGGAGCTGCTGCGGGCCATCACCGCGGACGCCGACCGGCGCGCCTTCGAGGAGCTGTACCGGCGCTACGCGCCCTGGCTCCGGGCCCGGTTGCGGGGGCGGTGCGCCGATCTCGGGGTCGTCGACGACGTCGTGCAGGAGACGTTCCTCGCGGTGTGGCGGGGCAAGGCCCGCTACCGGGAGGACGGCGACGCGGCCGGATGGCTGTGGCGCGTCGGGTCGCGGCTGCTGGTGGACGCGCTGCGCGGCGACGGGGCGCGCGGGCGGCTGCGGCAGGCCCTGGCCCGGCTGCGGCACCGGGACGAGGTGTCGGCGGAGGAACGCGTGCTCGCGGGGGTGGAGCACGGGGACCTCGCCGGGGCCCTGGTCCGGCTGTCGCCGGAGCTGCGGGCGGTGTTGCAGGCGACGGTCATCGACGGGCTGACGACCCGCGAGGCGGCCGTACTGCTCGGGATTCCGCCCGGGACGGTCAAGACGCGGGCCATGCGGGCCCGCAAGCAGCTGCGGGAGGCGTTGGCATGAGCTGGCACGTGTCCGATGAGGATCTGCGCGCCTACGCGCGGGGGGAGTTGGCGGCCCCCCTGCTCTGGTCCGCCGACACGCACCTGACCTCCTGCGCCCGGTGCCGCGCCGCCCTGGCCGAGGCCGGCGACCCGGCCGTCCTCGACGCCGGGTGGGAGCGGCTCGACGCCGAGCTGGACGCACCCCGCACGGGGCTGCTGGAGCGGCTGCTGGTGCGGATCGGGGTGGCAGGGCACACCGCGCGGCTGCTGGCGGCGACGCCCGTGCTGCGCCGGTCCTGGCTCGGGGCCGTCGTCGCCGTGCTGCTGCTGAGCGTGGGGGCCGGGCACGTGGTGCGCGGCGGGGAGTTCCCCACCCTGTTCCTGGCCCTCGCGCCGCTGCTGCCGCTGGCCGGGGTGGCGTTGTCGTACGGGCCCGCGCTGGACCCCACGTACGAGATGGCCGTCGTCGCGCCGATGCACGGGTTCAGGCTGCTGATGATCCGGACGGTGGCCGTGCTGGGCGTGGCGCTGGGGCTGAACGGCCTGGCGACCCTCGCCCTGCCCGCCTACGGCTTGCGCGCACTGGCCTGGCTGCTGCCCGCGCTGGCGCTCACCGCGACCGGGCTCGCGCTCACCCCCCGGCTCGGGCCGGTGGTCGCACCGTCCCTGGTCGGCGGGGCCTGGGTCGGGCTGCTGCTGACCGCCGACGCGGTGCGCACCGGCGCGGACGTGCCGCTCGCGCCCTTCACCCCGGCCGGGCAGGGCGTGGCGGCGCTGGTCGCCGCGCTCGCCGCCGGGCTGCTCTTCCTGCTCCGTGACCGATTCGACCTCTTCCAGGGACGTGCCGTATGACCCCGACCGTGTCCGCCTCCGGGCTGAGCCTCCGCTACGGCGGCACCCGGGCCCTCGACGACGTGTCGCTGCGCCTGACCGCCGGCGTCACCGGGCTGCTCGGCCCCAACGGCGCCGGCAAGACCACACTGCTGCGGGTGCTCGCCACGGCCCTGCCCGCCGACCGGGGCGCCTTCACCGTCCTCGGGCTCGACCCGGGCACCGCCCGCGGCCGTCAGGAGGTACGGCGCCGGCTGGGCTACCTGCCGCAGACGCCCGGCTTCCACCCGGACTTCACCGCCTTCGAGTTCGTCGACTACGTGGCGATCCTGAAGGAGATGACCGACCGCCCCGCCCGGCACCGGGAGGTGCGCCGGGTGCTCGGCGAGGTCGGCCTCACGGACGTGCGCGGCAAGCGGATCCGCAAGCTGTCCGGCGGCATGCGGCAGCGCGTCGCCCTGGGCGCCGCCCTGGTCGGTGAGCCCGGATTCCTGGTCCTCGACGAGCCGACCGTCGGGCTCGATCCCGAACAGCGCATGCGGTTCCGGGAGTTGATCGCCCAGGCCGGGGAGGGGCGGACGGTCCTGCTGTCCACCCACCAGACGGAGGACGTGGCGATGCTCTGCCACCGCGTCGTCGTCATGGCCGGGGGCCGGGTGCGCTTCGAGGGCACCCCGGCCGAACTGACCGCGCGGGCCGCCGGGCACGTGTGGAGCAGCACCGAGCGCGACCCGGGCGCGAAGGCGGGCTGGCGCACCGGCACCGGGACCTTCCGCAACGTCGGGGACCCGCCGGCCGGCGCCGACCTGCTCGAACCCACCCTGGAGGACGGCTACCTGCTCACCCTCGACGACGCCGTAGCGGAGGTGGCCGCGTGACCACGCTCGTGGAGAAGCCGCTCGCCCCCGGGACCCGGAGCGAGTCCGGCGGGCCCTTCAAGGCCGTACTCGCCCTCGCCCTGTTCGAGTCCCGCCGGCTGCTGACCCGGATCCCGGTGCTGCTCGCCTTCGCCGGGTACCTCGGCTGGACCGTGTGGCGCGCCGGGAAGGCCTGGGGCGACCACCCCGCCCTCCAGGACGCCGACCGCGCCACCCAGAACGCCCCGCTGCTGGTCGGCCTCGCGGTCCTGCTGTCCGTCAACCACGCCGCGCTGCGCTCCCGGCGGTACGGCACCGAGCAACACTTCGCGGTGCTGCCGCTCCCGCAGTGGTGCCGTACGGTCGCCCACGCCCTGTCGGTCGTGGCCGTGGCCCTGGTCACCGCCGTGTGCGTGGCCGGGCAGTTCGGCCGGGAGGCACTGCGGCCCGGGGCGATCGGGCACGGCTCGCCGGCCGAACTCCTCGTCGGGCCGCTGACCGTGCTGCTGTCGGGGCTGGCCGGGCTGCTCCTGGCCGTGCTGGTCAGGTCGGTCCTCGC
This sequence comes from Streptomyces sp. NPDC007929, assembly GCF_042959065.1. Taxonomy (NCBI): domain Bacteria; kingdom Bacillati; phylum Actinomycetota; class Actinomycetes; order Kitasatosporales; family Streptomycetaceae; genus Streptomyces; species Streptomyces sp. NPDC007929. The sequence goes on from NZ_JBIBKD010000006.1 coordinate 32,674, forward strand.
GGCCCCGCTGCTGGTCGTGTTCGGGCTCTTCCTGTTCGCCTTCCTCTCGGGCACGGGCGACGGCGCCGGCCGCTGGCTGATGCCGGCCGTCGCCGAGTCCACGAGCAACACCCTGCCCTCCGACCTGCTGGGCCGGCCCGCCGCCTGGCACGCCCTGTACCTCGTCGGACTGGCCCTGACCCTGGGCCTGGTGGCGGTCCTGGCCGCCGGTGGCCGCAAGCCGGCCGTCCTGGCCGGTACCGCTGCGGCGCTCGCCATGACGCTGACCGGCGCGGTGGCCCAGTCGGGCGGCGATTCGCCCGGGCTGGTCAAGGCCCGCGAACGCGCCACGGTGCACCCCGAGCAGACGCAGACCTGCGCCCGCCGGGACGGCTCCACCTACTGCGCGTTCCCCGAGTGGGGCCCACGGGTCGCGGACTGGGCCACGGTGGTGGACCGGGTCCGCTCCCTGGCCGGGGGCACCGCCCACGAGCAGGACATCGTCGTACGGCAGCGGGTCGAGGCGCGCTACGGCCTCTCCGGTGACGGCGCGCTGGCACCGCTGGAGCGTCCGCACGAGGTGACGGTGGGCACCCGGTGGGGCGGCAACCGCGTCCCCGAGTTCGCCGCGGCCGTGGCCGGTGTGCTGATCGCGGGCGACGAGAAGGCGTCCACCTCGATCTGCGACGCCCGTGTCGTCCCCCTCATGTGGCTGGCCGTGGGCTGGGAGTCCGACCCCCTCGACGCGCTGCGCCACGTCCGGCTCGACGACAGCATCAGCGGCTCCGCCATGGTGCTCCAGCCCACGGACGGGCTGTCCATGACCACGGCCCAGACCGAGGTGCTGCGCGCCCTGCTCGACCTGCCCCGCGACGAGGCCGGTGCCCGGGTCAAGGACCACTGGCGTGAACTGACCGCGCCGAAGCTCACTGCGGCCCGGGCCGCCGAGCTGCTGGACCTGCCCGCGCCCGACGGGGAGGACAAGTGCTCCTGACCCATCACCTGGTGCTCCCCGTCCACCGGACACTGCCCTGGGGGACGGTCGGCGCGGCCGGGGCGCTGGGGCTGCTGTTCACCGCCTTGGCCCGGACCGGCGAGAGCGCGGAACGGCTCTCCCTGTATCTGCTGCGGGCCGCGATCCTCGCCTTCGCGGTGGGCCTGGCCTTCCTCCTGGACGACCCGGCCCGGCACACCACCGCAGCCGTGCCGACCCCGCGCCCGGTCCGGTTCGGCATGCGCGTCGCCCTGGCCGTCCCGGCCGCGGCGGCCTGGTGGACGGCGGCCCTGCTGCTCGTGCCGCCGGGCGCACGGCCCCCGGTGGGCGACATCACCCTGGAGGCCGGGGCGGCCTGCGCCCTGGCCGTGACCGGCGCGGCGGCCGCGGTGCGCTTCAGCGAGGTCACCCGCCCCGGACCGCCGGTCGCGGGCGGGCTGCTGACCACGGCCGTCCTGGTGATGCTGCTCTGGCCCGGGCGCTGGGCGCTGTTCGTGCCCGTGGAGGACGCGCGGTGGGCCGCCGCCCACGACCGGTGGGGCGTGGTGCTGACCGGGGCGGTGCTGCTGGGCGCGGTGTGCGCGGTGGAGCCGCTGCGGCGGCGGGTGCGGTTCTAGGCCGGGGCCGGGCACATCTGTCGGTTGTGTGATGCACCTGTGGCGCGCCCATCGAGACGGGAGTCCTACGGCTCGCCGGACAACTACTTGTTGTGTGGCTAGGCTGCCCGCCGTGGACCTCAAAGCCGTACGCGCCTTCGTCGCGATCGCCGACTCCGGGCAGTTCCAGAAGGCCGCCGTGGACCTCGCCCTCACCCAACAGGCCGTGTCCAAGCGGATCGCCGCGCTGGAGAAGGACCTCGGGGTGCGGCTGCTGGTCCGCACGCCGCGCGGGGCGGAACTCACCATCGACGGGCAGGCCCTGCTGCCCCACGCCCGCGCCCTGCTCCAGGCGGAGGAACGGGCGGTGGCCGCCGTGCGGCCCGGCGACCGGGCGCTGCGGGTGGACGTCGTGGGGCGCCGGGTCGCCACGGCGGGACTGGTACGGGACTTCCACCGGGCGCACCCGGAGATCACGCTGGACGTCGTCACCCTGTATGGAGTCGACACGGCGGTCGCCGCCGTGCGGGACGGGTCCGTCGACGCCACGTTCCGGGCCGTCACCATGCCCGGGCACCGGCTCCCCGACGGCATCACGGCGACCCCGGTCCTCGACGAGCCGATGCGGCTCTGCGTCGGCCCCGGCCACGCCTTCGCCCGGGCCGACTGGGTGACGCCGGCTCAGCTGGCCGGACACCGGATCTGGATGCCGGGCAACGAGCCGGGCACGGAGTGGGCCGCCTACTACGACGAACTCGCCGCGACCTTCGGCCCGACCATCGACACCATCGGCCCCAACTTCGGCATCGAGGCCCTCCTCGACACCATCGCGGAGTCCCCGACCCTGGCGACCTTCCTCAGCGAACGCACCCCGCTGGTCTGGCCGACCGGCCACGACCTGCGCCTGGTCCCGCTGCGGGACCCGACCCCGGTCTACCCGCACTCCCTGCTCTGGCGCCCGGAAAACCTCCACCCGGGCCTGACCGCCCTGCGCGCCCACCTGGCGGCCCAACCCCGACTCACCGACGACGAGACCTGGCGCCCGTCCTGGGCGACCCCGGCAGTCAGTCGGTGACGTACGTAAGGAACGACGCCCAGGGGCTCGCGCCGAACACGAGTATCGGGCCTTGGGGCTGCTTGCTGTCGCGGACCGGGATGATGCCGGGGCAGTGGTCGGCGACCTCGACGCAGTCGTTGGCTCCGCCCTCGCTGTAACTCGACTTGCGCCACTGCGCGGTGCTGAGGTTGGAGGCCTCGCTCATACTCTGCACTCCTCCAGCTGCCGAACTGTCGGGGCCGGTGTCATCGACTCCTGACGTCCGCCAGGAACGACGTCCACGAGGTCGTGGCGAACACGAGTATTGGGCCCTGGGGCTGCTTGCTGTCGCGGACCGGGATGATGCCGGCACAGTTGTCGGCGACCTCGACGCAGTCGTTGGCTCCGCCACCGCTGTAGCTCGACTTGCGCCACACTGCGGCGGTCAGGTCAGGGGTGTGCTTCATGATGCCGGTGCTCCTTCAGTACGGCACTGATGAACGTCAGCGAGTCCGACGGGGGCAACGCCGGGTCGCGCAGCCGATCGTAGGACAATCGCTCCCGGAGGACCTCGTCCGGATCCTCGATCAGCCGACTGCATTCGTTGCCTTCCTTGTAGGCAACGGCACTTGCGTCCCGCTGCCACAGCAACGTCAGCGAACCGGTCATATGGTGATGCACCCCTGCGGAGAAGGGGAGTACCTGGAGCGCCATGTTGTGCTCCAGCGCGGCTTCTTCCAGACGGACCAGCTGATCAAGCCAGGTCTGGTGGCTGGCGGCGGGACGCCGGAGTGCGGTCTCGTCCAGGATGATGCGGACATCCGGCTGCGGTTGTCGCCGCAGCAGGTACTGCCGCCCCATCCGCGCCGCCACCTGTTCCTCCACCCAGTCGTCGCCGTCGGCTGTTGTCTGGGCCCCAGACAACACCTCCCGCGCGAAGTCCTCGGTCTGCAACAGCCCAGGCACACCTGGCGTGAACAACCACATGATCCGCGCCGTCGCCTCCAGCTCCATGAACCGCTTGTACTGGTCATGGAACGCGTCCAACCGCGCGGCGCGCCAGTGCCGAACCAGCAGGTCACCGGCCCCGTAGTACCCGTCCAGGTCCTCCATGACGGTCACCTTGGAGAGCCGCTGGCCCGACTCCAGCCGGCTCAGATAGCTCTTCTCGTAGCCGGTGTCCTCAGCCAACTGCCCCAGGGACTTTCCGGCCTTCTCCCGCAGGACCCTCAGCGTCTGCCCGAGCATCGCCCGCCCGGAAACCGGCTCCGCGTCAACCTTCTCGCCCATGTCACCCCTCCCCGTTGCCTGCGCCGCCAGACAACGCCAGACCTCTTCCGCAGCGTACGGGTCATCAGTGACGATCAGGGCACGAACGGTAATCACCGCTCGTCAACCCCGCCTTCCCTCCCCCTGCCCTGAGAAGGGACGCTCCCGTGCGCCTGCTTATCGCCGAACTCTGCGAGTCCCTGCTGCTCGCCCTCCTGCGGAGCCTGCTGCCCGCGCGAGGGCGGCATCGAACGGCGACGGTGTCGGCCCGGCGGCCCCCGGCGCTGCCCGAGAGCCCGCCGGTCCCCTGCCCCCGGTACCCGGAACCCCCGCTCATGGACAGCCCGCTCGTCCGGCCGTACCTACGCGCCGAGAAGGTGTTCGTATGAGGCTGCTCCCCTGGACCGGGACCGACGGACGGCCCTGTTACCTCAGCACCGACGACCCCGACAGCCTGCTCTCCCGGCTCGCCGATGACATCGAGGCCGCTCAACTGGCCTCCGCCGAGCAGGTGCTCGGCGGTGCCAGGGCCGTGCCCGGCGACACCGGGGCCGGTGAGCGCGCGCTGCGTTTCGCACTGGTCAGGGCGGTGGAGTCGCTGGGGGAGGTACTGCGCGTCGCCGCGAGCCGAGGTGAGCGAGTCGCCCGCCCGCGATGCCCTGGCCCGGAATCCTCCGGCCCCTCCTCCGTCACGTCTCCGTCCGGTACATCAGGTCCGCCTCGTGCGTGGTGAAGCCCAGTCGTTCGTACACCGACACCGCCGCCTTGTTGTCGGCGTCGACGTAGAGCATCGCGGTCGGCAGGCCCTGCCCCGCGAGGTGCCGCAGGCCGATCGTGGTCAGGGACTTGCCGAGGCCGCCGCCCTGCGCGCCGGGGGCGACGCCGAGGACGTAGACCTCGCCCAGGCCCTCCTCGGCGTGCACCTTGGTCCAGTGGAAGCCCACGAGTTCGTCGCCGCGGAAGGCGAGGAAGAAGCCCTCGGGGTCGAACCACGGCTCGGCCTTGCGGTCGTCGAGGTCGCGCTGGGTGAGGGAGCCCTGCTCGGGGTGGTGGGCGAAGGCGGCGGCGTTCACCGCGAGCCAGGCCGCGTCGTCCTTGCCGGGGACGAAGGTGCGGACCGTGACACCCTCGGGGAGGACCGGCTCGGGTGCGTCGAAGTCGGTCAACGGCCGTCGCATCTGACGCAGTTCGCGGAACAGGGTGAGGCCGAGGACCTGCGCGAGATGCCGGGCGGCGGAGTGCCCGCCGTGCGCCCACACCCGCAGCCGCTTGCCGGAGGCCGCCAGCAGGGCCGAGCCGAGTGCCCGCCCGTGCCCGTGCCCGCGGTGCCCGGGGTGCACGACCAGCTCGGCGGCCGGCGGCTCCACCAGGTCCGTGTCCTCCAACTGGGCATAACCGACAAGCTCCCCGCCGACGGTCAGCAGCAGATGGGACACGCCCTCCCGCTCCCCGCCGCGCAACTGCAACCGGCCCTGTTCGGACACCGCCTGTTGCCCGTCGGTCCCGGCCGCCTCGTCGAGCAGTCCGAGTACGGCCTCGGTCTGCTCCGCGGAGAGCGCGGCAAGGGTCTCGATCGAGCGGGGGCGTCCGGGCCGTACGGTGTCGTCGCTGGTCATGCGTACGAGGGTACGGGGCCGCACCGGCAAAACGGCGGCAAAGAAGCAACCCAGCCGTAACCACGAAACACCTGTTGCGCTACGCGCGTTGACTCTAGGCTGCGCCGGACGGCAACACCGTCCGAGCAGAACCGACAGCAGACCCACAGGGGGGGCGTATGCCAGCCACTTCACCGGCGTCGGCGCACCAGGAGCGCAGACGTCGTACCAACCGTTTCGTCGCTCTCACCGCCGGTGTCGTCACCGTCGGCGCGCTGGCCGCCGCGGCGCTGCCCGGTTCGGCCAGTGCCGGAGAGAAGCACCGCAAGGGCGGGCACGGACACGGGCACGGCCGCTACCAGGACGTGCAGCTGCTGTCCTTCAACGACCTGCACGGCAACCTGGAGCCGCCGGCCGGTTCCTCCGGGCGGGTCACCGAGCAGCAGCCCGACGGGACGACGAAGACCATCGACGCCGGTGGTGTCGAGTACCTCGCCACGCATCTGCGGCAGGCCCGCAAGGGCGAGAAGTACTCCATCACGGCCGCCGGCGGCGACATGGTCGGCGCCTCCCCGCTGATCTCCGGCCTCTTCCACGACGAGCCGACCATCGAGGCGCTGAACAAGCTCGACCTCGACGTCACCTCCGTCGGCAACCACGAGTTCGACGAGGGCGCCAAGGAGCTGGCCCGTCTCCAGAAGGGCGGCTGCCACCCCAAGGACGGCTGCTACACGGACAAGAAGTTCAAGGGCGCCGACTTCCCCTACCTGGCCGCCAACGTCCTCGACGAGAAGACGAGGAAGCCGATCCTCAAGCCCTACTGGGTGTGGAAGAAGAACGGCGTCAAGGTCGGCTTCATCGGAGTGACCCTGGAGGGCACCCCGGACATCGTCTCCGCCGAGGGCGTCAAGGGCCTGTCCTTCAAGGACGAGGTCGAGACGATCAACAAGTACGCCAAGGTGCTCCAGAAGCAGGGCGTGAAGTCGATCGTCGCGCTCCTGCACGAGGGTGGTTTCCCGGCGTCGACGTCGTACAACTACGACTGTGACTCCCCGGGCGCGGGCGACGGCATCTCCGGCCCGATCGTCGACATCGCCAAGAACGTCACGCCGCAGGTGGACGCGCTGGTCACCGGCCACACCCACAACGCGTACGTGTGCAGCATCGACGACCCGGCGGGCAAGCCCCGCATGGTCACCTCGGCCGCGTCCTTCGGCCGCCTCTACACCGACACCACGCTGACCTACGACCGGAAGACCGGCGACATCGCCCGTACGGCCGTGAAGTCGGCGAACCGCGTGGTCACCCGGGACGTCCCCAAGGCGCCCGACATGACCCGGCTGATCAGCAAGTGGAACACCCTGGCCGCGCCCATCGGCAACAAGCCGATCGGCTACATCTCCGGCGACATCGGCAACACCGGCAGCGAGTCCCCGCTCGGCGACCTCATCGCCGACGCCCAGCTCGCCCACGGCAAGCAGCTCGACCCGGAGACCGACCTGGCGCTGATGAACCCGGGCGGCATCCGCGCCCCGCTGACCTACGCGGCCAAGGCCGGTGAGGGCGACGGGGTCGTCACCTACGCCGAGGGCTTCACGGTCCAGCCGTTCGCCAACACCGTGAACCTCCAGGACTTCACGGGCGCGCAGGTCGTCCAGGCGCTCAAGGAGCAGGTGTCCGGCCCGAACGAGGCATCCCCGAAGATCCTCCAGGTCTCCTCCGGCCTGACGTACACGCTGGACCTCACCAAGTCCGGCGCCGACCGGGTGGTCACCGACAGCATCAGGCTGAACGGCGCGCCCATCGACCCGGCGGCCACCTACCGCGTCGCGACGAACAGCTTCCTCGCGGGCGGCGGCGACGGCTTCCCGACCCTCGGACAGGGCACGAACGACGTGGTCGGCAGCGACGACCTGACGGCCCTGGAGCAGTACCTGACCGCCAACTCCTCGGCCACCAGCCCGATCGCGCCGCCGAAGGCGGACCGCATCACCATCGTGAAGTAAGTCGCATACCCGGGGTTCAGGTTGCGGGTGGGGGAGGTACGCATGATCGGATGGATCGATGCGTACCCCCCACCACCTAGATGCGCATCCCCGACCGAACCCGTACGAGGAGCTCGCCGCCCTCGATGACGGGCCTTTGGAGGAGACCCCTCTGGAGGAGTTCCTCACGGAGGAACGCGACGCGGGCGCCGAGGACGCCTGGACCCCGCCGGACCACCGCCGCGGCGGCAGGCGACGCAGGAAGAATCGTTTCGCGGGCCTGCCGCTCGCGGTGAAGGCGGTGGTCGGCCTGGCCGTCCTCGCCTCCTTCACCGCCCTCGGCGACCGCTGGGCCGTGCTCTACGCCGAGCACCGGGCCGCCGGCACCCTCAAGGACCGCCTCGACCTGGCCGCGGCGCCCGAGGTGGAGATCGGCGGCTTCCCCTTCCTCACCCAGCTCGCCGACAAGCGGCTGGACTCGGTGAAGGTGACCGTCCCGGACGTCGCCGCCGACCGGGTCTCCCTGGCCAAGGTGTCGGCGACGGCCCACGACGTGACGCTGAACGCCGACGGCCTCACCTCCGTGCGCGGCGCCCACGTGCCCCGCTTCGACGGGGACGTCCAGCTCACCTTCGCCGATCTCAACCGTGAACTCGGCGCCTCCCAGGTGACGTTCACCGGCGAGGGCCGCGACCGGGTCCGGGCCGACGGCACCCTGCCGGTCGCCGGGCACAACCTGCGGGTGCGCGCCGAGGCGCGGATCCGGCGGCAGGGCGAGCGGGGCATCGCCACGGAGATCGGCAAGATGCGCCTGGACATCGGCGAACTGGCCACCTACCGCCCCGGCACCCGCGCCTCGGAGGGCCTGCACCTGACGGCCAAGGGCACCGCCGACCTCGCCCGGGAGACCCGCAAGGCCAAGGCACTGCTGTCGGTCCCGGCCATCGTGCGGCGGATGGGTGTGCCCGAGGCTACGGTGCGCGAGGCGCTGGCCGACGACGGCAAGCTCGCCGAGCTGACCGGCTCCCCGCGCTTCGCCCGCCAGGCCGCCGGCCTCAACCTCATCGACCTGGCCCTGGACAACCCCGAGGTCATGCGCCGTCTGGGCCTCGACCCCAACCTGCTCGACTCCCTGGCGGGCCTGACCCGCCCGGTCCTCGCCGACCGCCTCTCCCTGGCCTTCGAACTGCCCGAACCGGACCAGGGGAACGTGCGGTTGCAGGACGTACGGGTGGAGGAGAACGGAATCCGGGTGCGGGTGTCGGGGTCGGGGCTGACGGTGGGATGAAACTTTGTGTTCTGATGTGTTGACCTCTGTTCGAGTCTCCTTCTAGTTTCGTGCTCCCATGAGCGGTCCGTCCGCGGGCCGCTCACCTTCGCACCTGCTCAGAAGGGGATGTCGTGTCTCAGAGGAACCATCGCGGGACAGCTTGCGTGGGGGCGCTGCTGGCCTGCGTCACGGCATTCGGTGGAGCCCTCGCCTCCCCCGCCGCCGCCGCACCCGCCCACCGTCCCGCAACCCCGCCGCCGGTCAGCGACTTCAAGGGCGTCAACTGGGCCGACCCGCGCGACAACTACGCCCATGACGCGGTCGTCCCCTCGGGCCTGTCCACGTCGGACAGCTACGCCACCACCTACGCCAAGTCCAAGGCGATCATCGGCGGATTCTCCGGGCTGGGCGCCAACACCGTCCGCCTGCCGGTCAACCCGACCTCCGTCAACGGCCCCTTCTGGAAGTCGTACCGGGGCGCGATCGACGCCGCCACCGCCAAGGGCTTCAAGGTCATCCTGGGCTACTGGGAGGCCGACGACGCCAAGGACGGCAGGATCGACGACCAGGCCTCCTGGGACCGGATGTGGAAGCGGATCACCACCGCCTACTCCCACAACTCCCGCGTGTACTTCGAGCCGATGAACGAACCGTTCGGCTACACCGCCCAGGAGTGGACGGACGTCGCCGCGAAGTGGGTGAACACCTACCGCACGGTGCCGCGCGACCGCGTCCTGATCGGCGGCTACAAGTACAGCGAGGACGTCAAGCCGGTCTGCGCCGACCCGCGCCTGAAGGGCACCCGCCTCGCCCTGCACAACTACGGCTTCTGGCACACCGACTGGACCAGCGTCGACCAGTGGAAGGCCGACTTCAAGAGCCGTATCGGGGACTGCGCCTCGCGCACGATCCTCGACGAGTTCGGCGCCTCCATGACCACCGGCCTGGACTACAACGGCCCGGTGGGCACCTCCAACGAGATCGCGTACATCCAGGCCGCGACCGACACGATCCGGGAACTGGGCCTGGGCTCGGTCTACTGGCCCGGCCTGCGCAGCGGTGACACCTACTCCCTCACCACGCTGCACGGCACGGGCACCCGGCTCAGCCTGACGGTGAACAACCAGAGCGGTCTGGACCGGCTGCACCACGCCTGGAAGCAGTAGCGACAGCGGGGATGGTGGCCCTTCCGGGCCCGGCGCCGCTCGTCAGCCGGACCCGGAAGGGAGTCTTCAGGACGCCGAAGGCGTCCAGCCCGCGAGCCAGTCCGCGACCTCCTGGTTCGCGGCCTGCGCGTCGGTCAGATGCGGCCGATTCGAGCTCGCCGGGCCCGCCCCGGCGCCGTAGTTGCCGTACTCGGCGAACCGGTCGTCCTTCCAGGAGAAATCGCCCATGTTGGTCCACGGGGCCGACTTGATCGCGTTGCTCAGGTTGGTGTTGCGGACCGTGGCCTGCGGATCGAGGGACGCGTCTCCACCCGCGTGCCAGGGCCGGCCGAGGTAGAAGGTCCCGGCCGAGACGTCACCGTTCACCGTGGAGTTGGCGATCAGGAACCCCTTGCGGTTCGCGGCGGTGCTCGGCGCGGCGATGTACCCGCCCGAGCTGCCGTCCCAGCGCTTCTTCAGCGTGATGACGGACTTGTCGACGACGGCCGTGGCCCGGCCGAAGATGAAGTCGACGTTGCCGATGACGTAGGAGTTGGCGACGTAGACCCGGCCCAGCCGGTCCTTCGACGCGGTGTCGAGCAGCAGGGTGTCCTGGTCACCGGTGACGATGATCCCGTCCAGGAACACCTTGTCGGCGGCGGTCCGCAGCGCGACGGCCTGCTGGTCCTTGATGTGCCGGTTGGCCTTCTCGTCGAAGTCGTTGGAGATGGTCAGGTTGCGCGCCTGGAAGTCGTCGGCCTCGACGGCGACGGTGGCGCTGCCGCCCGTGCCGTACGTGCCGCCGCCGGGCTTCGGCGTACCGGAGGCGTTGTTGTAGACGATCGTGGTGTCCTTACGGCTGCCGCCGGTGCCCTGGATGGTGACGTGCGGCTTGTTGGACGGCACCTTCACCAGTTCCCGGTACGTCCCCGGCTTCACGGCGATCACCACGCGCGAGGGGTTGTTCGCCGGGACGGCGTTCACCGCGGCCTGCACGGTCCGGTACTGGCCGCTGCCGTCCTGGGCGACCGTGAGGGTGGTGGCCGCGGCGGCCCTGGTGGAGGCGGACGTCGTACCGAGGGAGGCGCGGGGCCCGGCACCGGCCTTGAGCACGGAGGGCAGATCGGTGGCCTTGTCGAGGGTGTAGGAGTAGTACGCCTTGGGATCGAAGGCGCTCCCGCCGCTCTCGTTGCGCCCGCTGGTGCCGGAGAACACGTTGCCGCGCTGGACGACGGAGGCGCCGCTGTCCTTGATGACGGGATTCTTGACGCCCTGGAAGAGGGAGTTCTCCAGGACCATCTTCGTGCCGCCGCGCGAGTAGTTCCCGTACGACGACTTGATGGTGGTGCCCGGGGCGTCCTCCAGGAAGTTGTTGTAGAGGTGCGCGTGGGCGGCGTTGTCCGTGGAGGGGTTGCGCTGCTCGGTCTCGCGGATCCAGTTGTGGTGGATCGTGATGTCGGTCTTGACGTTCTCGGTCCAGCCGATGCCGAAGGTCTTGTTGTTGTCGCTCAGCTTGTTCCAGGAGACGGTGACGTTCGTCGAGTCCTTGCGGACGTCGATGAGCCCGTCGGCCATGTGCCGCAGGTCGTTGTGGTCGATCCAGACGTGGTGGGCGCCGTCCATCTGGATCGCGTCGAAGTCATGGTCCTTGTCGTTCCAGACGCCCTGGTAGGCGTCCCGGATGGTCAGGTTCCTGATGATGACGTTATGAACCCCCTGGCCGAGGAAGAACCCGCCGCCGACGATGTGACCGGCGGTTCCCTGACCCACGATGGTCTTGTCGGACCGCACCTTGATCTCTTTGCCGACCGGGTTCATGGCGATGGTCCCGGCGACGACGATGACGTACGGCTGACTCGCGGTGGCGTACTTCTCCAACTCGGCCTGCGTCTTCACGGTCACGACCTGGCCGTCACGCCCGCCGTACGTCCCGTTCTGCCCGAGGGAGTTGACGGAGGCGAACCCGTCGGCGGTGTCGCCGACCCAGCCGGGGGCGGCGGCGGAGGCCTGCTGGAAGTCGGTGCCGTAGGTGAAGACACCCGCGGCGGTCAGGGCCAGGGGGACCCCGACCGCGAGGGCGGTGCGGCTTCTGCGGCGACGGTGCGGGGCGGTGCTGCGCGGCTCACTCATACGGCGATCCGTTCCGTGTGGGGGAATGACCACCGACCAGTCGCCACCCCGCACGGAAAGGTTGCCGGGCATCTGCCCTACTTCACCCGCCAGGCTCGTCGGTGTCCCCGGGACCATCGGGTGTCAGTCCAGGACTGCGACTGACGTCGGTCACGGCAAAGGCACCTCGGGCGGCGGCGCAGCCGCCCCCGGCAGTCGTACCGTCGCCACCGTGCCGCCGTCCTCCGCCGGGGACAAGGAGACCTCGCCCCCGCCCTGCTGCACCGTACGCGCCACGATCGACAGGCCCAGGCCCGAGCCGGGGAGCGACCGTGCGGTCGGGGAGCGCCAGAAGCGGTCGAAGACGTGGGGGAGTTCGTCGGCGGGGATGCCCGGTCCGTGGTCGCGGACCGTGAGGACACCGTCGACCAGGCGGACCTCGATCGTGCCGTTCTCCGGGCTGAACTTCACCGCGTTGTCCAGGATGTTGACCACCGCCCGTTCCAGAGCGGAGGGTTCCGCGCGGACGTACCAGGGCTCGATGTCCGCCATGATCGTCAGCTCCGGCCCCCGCAGCCGGGCCCGCCGCAGCGCCGACTCGACCGTGTCCTGCCACGCCACGATCTGCGTCCGGTCCGCGTGCTGGCCGGTGTCGGGGCGGGACAGTTCCTGGAGGTCGCCGATGAGCGCGGCCAGTTCCGTCATCTGCGCCTTCACCGAGGCGAGCAGCGCCTTGCGGTCGGCCTCCGGGATCGGGCGGCCCGTCTCTTCGCTGCGGGTGAGGAGTTCGATGTTGGTGCGGAGGGAGGTGAGGGGGGTGCGCAGTTCGTGGCCGGCGTCCGCGATCAGCTGCTGTTGCAGCTCCTGGGAGCTGGCCAGCGCCGACGTCATCGAGTTGAAGGACCGGGAAAGCCGGGCGATCTCGTCCTCGCTGTCGTCCGCCACGGGGATGCGGATGTGCAGATCCTCCGTACGGGCCACGTGCTCGACGGCCTCGGTCAGCTCGTCGACGGGACGCAGCCCCGCCCGGGCGACGGCCAGACCGGCGGCCCCGGCGCCGAGCACGCCCACGCCGGAGACGAGAAGGAGGATCAGGGCCAGCTCGTTGAGCGTGGACTGGGTTCCCTTCAGCGGCAGGGCGACCACGAGGGAGTAGTCCGCGGCCACCCCCTGCGTCAGGGGCCCGTCCTTGATGACGACCGCCGTGGCCAGGACGCGCAGCCTGTTGCCGTCGTTGTCCGTGCCGTCGCGGATCCGGCCCTGGTCGGGGACGGGGTTCTTGGCCACGTCCTTGTCCTCGCCGCGGACCTCCACCTGGGCCGTGGAACTCGGGAAGAGGCACACCTTGCCGTCGGCCCGGACCAGCTGCCCGTAGCTCTTGGGCCGCGTCCCCATGCCCAGCGCGTCGGACGGCGTCTGGCGGCAGTTGTCCGTGAGGTTCTGGAAGTCGTCCGAGCGCATCGTCCCGATCGACGACCTCAGATCGTTGTCGATCTCGTCGTACAGCTTCCCCTGCACGATGAACCAGCACGTCACCGACACCGCCGCCACCGCGAACGCCACCGCCGCCGCCACCAGCAGCGCCAGCCGGGAGCGGATCGGCAGCGACCGGAACCGGCGTACGAGCCTCGTCACTCCGCGCCGCCCTGCCGCAGCACATAGCCGACACCCCTGACCGTGTGGACCAGGCGCGGCTCGCCCCCGGCCTCGGTCTTGCGCCGCAGGTACATCACGTACACGTCCAGGGAGTTCGACGACGGCTCGAAGTCGAAGCCCCAGACCGCCTTGAGGATCTGCTCCCGCGTGAGGACCTGGCGCGGGTGTGCCATGAACATCTCCAGGAGGGTGAACTCCGTGCGGGTCAGCTCCACTTGGCGCCCGCCCCGGGTCACCTCCCGGGTCGCGAGATCCATGCGCAGGTCGGCGAAGGTCAGCGCGTCCTCGTCGGCCGGGCCTGCCGCGCCCATCGCGGCGGCGTAGGAGCTGCGGCGCAGCAGGGCGCGGATACGGGCGAAGAGTTCGTCCAGCTCGAAGGGTTTGACCAGGTAGTCGTCGGCGCCCGCGTCGAGGCCGGTGACCCGGTCGCCGACGGTGTCGCGGGCCGTGAGCATCAGGATCGGCGTGGTGTCGCCGGTGGCGCGGATGCGGCGCGCCGCCGTCAGGCCGTCCATGCGCGGCATCTGGATGTCGAGGACGACCAGGTCGGGCCGGTAGGCCGCCGCCTTCTCGAGCGCGTCGGCACCGTCGACGGCGACCTCGGTCCCGTACCCCTCGAACGCGAGGCTGCGCTGGAGTGCTTCGCGTACGGCCGGCTCGTCGTCGACGATCAGGATGCGCTGCGGGTCACGGTCGCCGTCTGCGGGGCTCATGGGTCGGGGGTCCTCGGGGGTGAAGGGGGACGGGGGTGCTGCTCTGACGGTCTCAGCGTCGCACGTCGGCGGGCGGTGCCGGGAGGAGCGTCAGCCGCGCGGCGCCCGGCGGCGCCGGGCCTTCGCGGACCGGCCCGTCCGCCGGGTTGTCGTGCCCGGTGCCGGCGCCACCTCCGGCGCCCGGCCCGCCGGAGCGTGCAGCTCGTGCGCCACCGCCAGGGCCAGCCCGACTCCTGCCGGGTCCCCGCCCGGTTCCGCGTGTGCGATCTGCTGGATCATCGCCGTACTCCTCGCTCGGTGGAACGCGTTCGGTGGAACTCAGTCCGTCGACCCCGCCCGCAGCTTCGCGAGGTCGGCCTTGACGGTGTTGATCGGGATGGCGAAGCCCAGGCCGACGCTGCCCGCGTCGGAGGACGAGGAGGCCTGGCTCGTCGGCGAGTACATCGCGGAGTTGATCCCGATGATGTTGCCGTTCATGTCGATCAGCGCGCCGCCGGAGTTGCCCGGGTTGAGGGACGCGTCGGTCTGGAGCGCCTTGTACGTCGTCGTGTCGGAGCCGGTGTCGCCGTTGAACTGGCGCCCGCCGAACTCGAACGGCCACTCGTCGCCCTGGCCCTGGCCCTGCCCCCACTGCTGGCCCTGGCCCTGGTCCCCCTCGGTGGGGACGGTGACGTCACGGTCGAGGGCCGAGATGATGCCGCTGGTGACGGTGCCGGTCAGCCCCTCGGGGGAACCGATGGCCACGACCTGGTCGCCGACCTGGATCCCGTCCGAGTCGCCGAGGGTGGCCGCCTTCAGGCCGGAGGCGTTCTCCAGCTTGATCAGCGCCAGGTCCTTCTTGCTGTCGGTGCCGACGACCTTCGCGGTGTACGACTTGCCGTCGCTGGTCGTCACCTTGACCTCGGCGGCACCGGCGATGACGTGGTTGTTGGTGATGATCTCGCCGCCACTGGTGATGATCACTCCGGAGCCGGTGGAGGACCCGGCGTTGGAGGTGGCGTTGACCTCGACGATGCTCGGGCTGACCGCCTTCGCGACGCCGGCCGTAGTGCCCTTCTGGCTGGAGGGGACCACGTTGGTGCTGGTGGAGCTGGAGGCGACGGTGTCGTTGCCGGTCAGCTCCTGGATGCCGTAGGCGGTGCCGCCGCCTATCGCCGCCGCCACGATCGCCACGGCGGCGATCAGGGCCAGGGGGCCACGGCCGCGCTTCTTCGGTTGCGGAGCGTGCGCCGGGGCGTACGCCGGCGGGGGCGGCCACTCGGGGTTCACCGGGGCCTGCTGCTGACCCTCGTAAGGGTTCTGGTACTCGCCACTGCGGTGGAAGCTCTCGGTCATGGAACAGAGCTTGTCGCCCGACCATGAGAGCTTCCTGAGGGCTCCCTGAGAAGCCCGACAGAACCTCGTATGCCCGATATAAAGAGGCCCGCCGCCTCAACCGCCGGAGGCTATCCGCAGCCGCAGGAGCTCCGGGTCACCAGCCGCGACGGGAACACCTTCAGCCGCTCCCGCCGGGCCCCCGCGACCCGCAGCCCGTCGTCGAGGACGAGGTCCACCGCCGCCCGGGCCATCGCGGGGCGGTCGGAGGCGACCGTCGTGAGGGGCGGGTCCGTGAGCGCCGCCTCCTTGATGTCGTCGAAGCCGACCACCGCCAGCTCGCCGGGGACGTCGATGCGCAGTTCGCGCGCCGCGCGCAGCAGGCCGATCGCCTGGTCGTCGGTGGAGCAGAAGATCGCCGGCGGGCGCTCGGGGCCGGAGAGGATCTTCAGCGCGGCCTGGTAGGCGTCGTAGCGGTTGTACAGGGCCTCGAAGAGGCGGCCCTCCGTGGAGATCCCGGCCTCGTCCATCGCGCGGCGCCAGCCCTCGACGTGGTCGGAGACCGGGTCGCCGACCGCGGGGGTCTCGGCTATGCCGCCCATACAGGCGACGTACTCGTGGCCGTGCTCCAGCAGGTGCCGGACGGCGAGCTCGGCGCCGCCCAGGTCGTCGGTGGTGACGGCGACGTCGTCGATGGCCTCGGGCCGCTCGTGCAGCAGCACGACCCGGGCGTCCCAGGCCTCGATCTCGGCGGCGGCGAGGTCGTTGAGCGCGTGGCTGACGAGGATGAGTCCGGAAACCCGCATCCCCAGGAAGGCGCGCAGGTAGTGGACCTCGCGTTCGCCGACGTAGTCGGTGTTGCCGACGAGGACCATCTTTCCGCGCTCGGAGGCGGCCTGCTCGACCGCGTGCGCCATCTCCCCGAAGAAGGGCTGGCGGGCGTCCGGGATGATCAGGCCTATGAGGTCCGTGCGCCGGGACGCCATGGCCTGGGCCACCCGGTCGGGCCGGTACCCCAGTTCCTTGATCGCGGCGAGGACACGCTCGCGCGTGGCCGGGGCGACCGGCCGGGGTCCGTTGTTGATGACATAGCTGACCACGGCAGTGGAAGTCCCTGCCAGCCGCGCCACATCATCCCGAGTCACCTTGGCCACGCGCGGAGTCTACGCGGATATACCGGCTCTGGGCAGGGCGTAAAGGAGGTTCCGTACGATATGCCAACCGCCGTCCGGGCTACCCCGTGCGGGAAGCGATGCCCAGGTCGGCGGCGCAATACGCCTCTTTACGCCTTCGCGCGGGCCTCGGCCGCGTCCAGGGCGGCCGACTTGTCCGCGCTGTCCGGCTTTGCCTTGGCTGCCTTGGCCTTGGCCTCCTCGGCGGCGCGCTCCATCTTCTCCGGCTTCTCCGGCGTAACGAATCGATAACCGACGTTCCGGACGGTGCCGATCAGCGACTCGTGCTCGGGGCCGAGCTTGGCGCGCAGCCGCCGTACGTGCACGTCGACCGTGCGCGTACCGCCGAAGTAGTCGTAGCCCCAGACCTCCTGGAGCAGCTGGGCGCGGGTGAAGACGCGGCCGGGGTGCTGCGCGAGGTACTTCAGGAGCTCGAACTCCTTGAAGGTGAGGTCCAGGACGCGGCCCTTGAGCTTGGCCGAGTAGGTCGCCTCGTCGACCGACAGGTCGCCGTTGCGGATCTCCATGGGGGAGTCGTCGCTGACGATCTGCTGCCGTCCCATGGCCAGCCGCAGCCGGGCCTCGACCTCGGCGGGGCCGGCGGTGTCGAGCAGGACGTCGTCGATGCCCCAGTCGGCGGTGACGGCGGCGAGGCCGCCCTCGGTGACGACGAGGACGAGCGGGCAGCCGGGCCCGGTGGAGCGCAGCAGCTGACAGAGGCTGCGGACCTGCGGCAGATCGCGGCGGCCGTCGACGAGGATGACGTCGGCGCCGGGGGTGTCGACGAGGGCGGGGCCCTCGGCGGGGGCCACACGCACGTTGTGCAGGAGCAGGCCGAGGGCGGGGAGCACCTCCGTCGACGGCTGGAGGGCGTTGGTCAGGAGCAGCAGAGAACTCATACGTCTGGTTCCTCCTCGGTCCCTGCGAGGACGCTTGTTGGTACAGCACCGCTCTGTCTGCGATCCCGAAGGCCCCGTACACCTGCGGTTTCCCGCGTCGTATACAACGCTTCCGAAAGCACAAAAGGACCCGGGGGCTTCGCTGCCCGAGTCCTCTGCCCAGCAGAATAGCCCACATGAGCTCTCGTCCGGCAGGTCATGTGGCGCGTTCCACCGATCGTCCACACTCCGAGACGCCCGTGGGAACGCCGCTGCGGAGGCCGTCGCGGACGTTTCTGCGTACGGCCGACGGGGTGACGATCGACGCCCTGTACGACCCCGGTACCGCGGTGCGCGACGCCCCGCGGACGCCTTCCGGACACCCCGTGTTCGTCGTCGCCCACGGCTTCACCGGGGCCGTGGACCGGCCACACGTACGAAGGGTGGCGGAGGCCTTCGCGCGTTACGGGGCGGTCGTCACCTTCTCCTTCCGGGGGCACGGCGCCTCCGGCGGGCGCTCCACGGTCGGGGACCGGGAGGTGCTCGACCTGGCGGCGGCGGTGCGGTGGGCACGGGAGCTGGGGCACGCGCGCGTGGGGACGGTCGGGTTCTCGATGGGCGGTTCGGTGGTGCTGCGGCACGCGGCACTGCACCCCCGGGAGAGCGACGCGGTGGTCTCGGTCAGCGCCCCGGCCCGCTGGTACTACCGGGGCACCGCCCCGATGCGGCGGCTGCACTGGATGGTGACGCGGCCGGAGGGGCGGATCGTCGGCCGCTACGGCTTCGGGACGCGCATCCACCACCGGGACTGGGACCCGGTCCCGCTCTCCCCGGTCCAGGCGGTGCCGAGGATCGCCCCCACCCCGCTGCTGATCGTGCACGGCGACGCCGACGGCTACTTCCCCGTCGACCACCCCCGGATGCTGGCCGCTGCCGCCGGTGACCAGGGGGAACTGTGGCTGGAGCCGGGGATGGGGCATGCCGAGCACGCGGCCGGCGACGAGCTGCTGGACCGGATCGGGGCGTGGGTGGCGGGCCGGGCGGGCTAGCCTGACGGGGTTCACAGCCGAATTCATTGAGGAAGCAGATGCCAAAGGTCACGGTGCGCTACTGGGCCGCCGCCAAGGCCGCGGCCGGGGTGGCCGAGGAGCCGTACGAGGCGGCCACCCTCGCCGAGGCGCTCGACGCGGTGCGCGAGCGGCACGCCGGCGAGCTCGAGCGCGTCCTGCGCCGGTGCTCGTTCCTGGTGGACGGCGACCCCGTGGGCACCCGCGGACATGAGACGGTACGGCTGGCCGACGGCGGCACGGTCGAGGTGCTCCCGCCGTTCGCAGGAGGATGAGCGATGACCGACCAGCCGAACCAGGCGAACCAGCAGCATCGGCAAAACCCGCCGTACGACCCCTACGGGCAGCAGCCGCAGGCGTGGCCCGGGCAGGGGTACCAGGGGTACGACGACCCGCACGACCCGCATGCCGCGCAGCAGTACACGCAGCAGTGGCAGGGGCAGACCTGGGAGACGCGGAACCACCGGACGGTGTCCGCGCAGGCGCAGGCGCCGGATCCGGAGACGGCGATCCTGACACCGCAGTCGCCTCAGCCTCAGCCGCCACAGCCACAGCCGCACCAACCGCACCAGGCTCACCAGTCCCCGCAGCCACCGGCGCCGCAGGGGCACGCTGCCCCGGTGGGAACTGACGCCGACGCCTCCGCGCCCGGCTACGGCCCCGCCACCGTCGGCGGGAACGCGCGCGTCACCGACGCGCAGCGGGCCCGCGCCGAGGGGCGGTCCCCGATCATCGAGCCCGGCATGCAGCCGGCCGCGCTGACGGCGCTGCTCGGACTGCTGCTGGCCGGTGCCGCGGCGGTCGGTACGTACGCGCTGCTCGTGCCGCTGGTGATCCTCCAGGCCGTCACCGCGGCGGGCTGGTTCCGGCTGAACGGCATGTGGCCGGCCCGGCAGGGCATCGCGCTGGGCTTCGCTGGCGCGCTGGCCGCGGACGCCGCGCTGCTGGTCTCGGACCGCTCGCCGGCGGCGATCCTCGGCACCATCGGGGTGTGGGTGCTGCTCGCGCTGGTCCTGCAACTGCGGTCGCACGCCGACCCGGACGAGCGGATGTACGGCCTGATGGCGACGGTCGCGGCGTCGGCGCTGGCGATCGTGGCCGGCGGGTACCTCGCGGCCGCCTCGGACGCGGTCACGGTGGGTGCGGTGGCCGTCGCGGTCGCCGTCCTGGCCCGTGCCCTGCCGCTGCCGACCCCGGTCTCGGTGGTGGTGTCGCTGCTCGCCGCGGCGGGTGCGGGCATCGCGATGGGCTCGGTGACGGACTTCGGTACGTCGGGTGCCGTTCTCGGCGCGGGCGCCGCCGTCTGCGCCCTGATCGGCCACCGGGTCGCGAGCTACGACTACCCGTCCCGTTTCGTCCACTTCACGGCGGGCGTGGCCCTGCCGCTGGCCGCCGCGGCCCCGGTGGTCTACGTCCTGGGCCGGGCGCTGGCGTAGCCGGGGCACAGGCCGGGGCACCGCGCCCCGGCCCTGTCACAGATGATCAACAATCCCGCGGTCCCCCTTCCCCGCGGGGTTACTCTCACGCAAGGGACGGCCACCCGGTCGTCGGGCACCGCCGTCTAAGCCGACTGGGTGGGGGACACACCGCATGCGCGCACTGCGAATACTGCTGATCTTCGTCGTGATCCTGGGCGGGCTCTTCGTGATCGCCGACCGCCTCGCGGTCAACTTCGCCGAGGACGAGGCCGCCGACCGGCTGAAGACGACGGAGAACCTGTCAGCGACGCCGGACGTGTCGATCAAGGGCTTCCCGTTCCTCACCCAGGTCGCCGGCGGTTCCCTGGACGACGTCGAGATCGGCATCAAGGACTACGAGGCCGCCGCGGGCAACGGCGGCCAGAAGATCCGTATCGACGACCTCCAGGCCGACATGAAGGGCGTCGAGTTCTCCGGCGACTACAGCTCCGCCACCGCCGCCACCGCCACCGGCACCGCGACCATCGCCTACGACGAGCTGCTGAAGACGGCGAAGTCCGAGCCCACCCAGGTCGCCCCGGGCGTCACAGCCAACGTCGTCGGCCTCTCCGACGGCGGCAACGGCAAGATCAAGGTCACCGTCGAGGCCACGGTGCTCGGCACCAAGCTCCCGGAGCCGGTCTCGGTGCTCAGCTCGGTGAAGGTGGACAACGGCACCGTCCGTGTGCACGCCGACGGCCTGCCCAAGTTCGGCGGCGTCGACATCGCCGAGAACCGCGTCCGGGCGATCACCGACTTCCAGCAGAAGATCGACGGTCTGCCCGGCGGCATCGAGCTGGACACCGTCCAGGCCGCCCCGGACGGTGTCGAGATCACGGTGAAGGGTTCCGGCGTCCGGCTGGCCGGGTAGGCAGTCGCTGGACGCATCCGACCTGCGCTGTCCGGTGGGCGAGACAGTGATGTCCGCAGCGTAGATGTGACGAGGGATACGGTCGGCCGGATCCCGTGCGGCGAACGGCCCGGGGGCCTCCTGATCCCATATGGCGGATCATCCCGTCTCAGTATGCGACACACCGGTGACACGCCCGCCCGACCGTCCCTACGATCGAGGCCATGAAGCGACAGGCGGATCTCACGAAGCGGCGGGCAGTAGACCTGTGCCGCGTCGCCGCCATGCTCTGTCGCACCTTCTGAGCGATCGCGTCGGCAGTCGCGCCGGCGCGCGCATCCCCGCAGCCCCGCATCACGGGCACCCGTGCGCCGCCCTGCCTCAAGGGCGCGCCCTTGAGACCTCGCACGCCCCGCCGTAACTGCCCCGGAGGAGAAGAAGCATGAGCCGCAACGACGTCCTGGTTGACGCCGACTGGCTCCAGGAGCACCTGGACGACCCGACCATCGCCATCGTCGAGGTGGACGAGGACACGTCCGCCTACGAGAAGAACCACATCAAGAACGCCATCCGGATCGACTGGACCCAGGACCTCCAGGACCCGGTCCGCCGTGACTTCGTCGACCAGGAGGGCTTCGAGAAGCTCCTGTCCGACAAGGGCATCGGCAACGACCACACCGTGGTCCTCTACGGCGGCAACAACAACTGGTTCGCCTCCTACGCCTACTGGTACTTCAAGCTCTACGGCCACGACAGCGTCAAGCTGCTCGACGGCGGCCGCAAGAAGTGGGAGCTCGACGCCCGCGAGCTGGTCGCCGGTGACGAGGTGCCGGAGCGTCCGAAGACGGACTACAAGGCCAAGGCCCAGGACACCTCCATCCGCGCCTTCCGCGACGACGTCGTGGCCGCGATCGGCTCGCAGAACCTCGTCGACGTGCGCTCGCCCGACGAGTTCTCCGGCAAGCTGCTCGCCCCGGCCCACCTGCCGCAGGAGCAGTCCCAGCGCCCGGGCCACGTGCCCAGCGCCCGGAACATCCCGTGGTCCAAGAACGCCAACGACGACGGCACCTTCAAGTCGGACGACGAGCTCAAGGAGCTCTACGCCGCGGAGAGCGTCGACCTGGCCAAGGACACCATCGCCTACTGCCGCATCGGTGAGCGCTCCGCGCTGACCTGGTTCGTGCTGCACGAGCTCCTGGGTGTGGAGAACGTCAAGAACTACGACGGCTCGTGGACCGAGTACGGCTCCCTCGTGGGCGTGCCGATCGAGCTCGGCGCCAACAAGTAACCCACCCCGACCGACCTTTCCGAAACTTCAGGAGTACGACATGTGCGGTGCGAAGGCCGGCGGCCCCGACGCCTCGACGATCAAGCCCGGTGAGACCACCATCCAGGGTCAGGTGACCAAGGACGGCGAGCCCGTGGTGGGTTACGTGCGTCTGCTGGACTCGACCGGCGAGTTCACGGCCGAGGTGCCGACCTCGGCGACCGGACAGTTCCGCTTCTACGCGGCCGAGGGCACCTGGACCGTCCGTGCCCTCGTGCCCGGCGCCACCGCCGACCGCACGGTCGTCGCCCAGCAGGGCGGCCTGGCGGAGGTCGCGATCGCCGTCTGACGGCGAGCTTCTCCACGGAGGGCCGCACCCCCCGGGTTGGACACCTGGGGTGCGGCCCTTCGGCGTGCCCGGATCTACGCTGGACGTATGTACGCACGGCGGCGTCACACGTACTTCGCGATGATGGGCCTCTGCATCGGCCTCTTCGTGCTGGCGTGGGGTGTCGTGCGGCTGTGGTCCGTCCCCGTCGCCGTCGGGATGTGCGTCGTCGCCATGGTCATCCCGCCCGTCGCCGCCATGGTCGCGAACCGGCGTGGGCCTGAGGACCGCTGGTGGGACGACCCGTCCGGCGACCCCCAGTCCGACGAGTGGTGGGACGAGCTGGACGGCAAGAAGCGCCCCCACTGACCGGCGCCCTCCCGCCCGCCCGGGGCGTCCCGGGTGCTGCCGGATCCCGCGGGGCACCCGTTCCGCCGGTACACGGAGTCTCAGTAGACGAGCGCCTGCGTCTCGTCCGCCATCGCCTCCTGGACGAAGACCTGCGCACCCGCGATACGGACGCCCTTGAGCACGTCCTGCTCCGTGATCTCGCGCCGGGCCGCGCACTGCGTGCACAGGGTGACGCGTCCGGCCGTCAGGAGGGAGTCCAGCAGGTCGGGCAGCGGGGCCGCGTGCGGCAGCTCGAACTCGGCGGCGCGGCCGGGCAGCGCGAACCAGGCGGACTCGCCGGTCAGCCACAGGGACACGTCGACGCCGCTGGCGACGGCCACCGCCGCCACCGTGAACGCCTGGGAACACCGCTCGGGAGCATCGGCCCCCGCCGTCACCTTGATCACCAGCTTCTTCGCCATAGCCGGAAGCGTAGTCCGGAATCGAAGTGCTGAAACGGCCCGCGTAAGCTGGCCTCCGGCCCTGTGCACCCATTCGCACCCCCGCTCAAGGAGCACCCCGTGGAGATCTTCTTCGAAATCCTGTTGGTCCTGGTCGCCGTCGGCGTCCTCGCCTTCGCCGGACTGACCGTGAAGAAGCTGTACCAGGGCCAGCGCTGACCCACGTCTAGGAAGTTCCCATGATCGAGATCCCGTCCGACCTCCACAAGGACCTCGTCCCGCTCGCCTTCCTGCTCGGCAACTGGGCGGGCGCGGGCGTGCACGACTTCCCCGGTTCCGAGAAGTGCAACTTCGGGCAGGAGGTCTCCTTCACCCACGACGGCCGGGACTTCCTGGAGTACCAGTCGCACAGCTGGGTGCTGGACCAGGACGGCAACAAGGTCCGTCCCCTGGAGTCCGAGCACGGCTACTGGCGGATCGACGCCGACCGCAAGGTCGAGGTGACGATGACCCGCGACGACGGCGTCATCGAGATCTGGTACGGCGAGCTGGCCGACAAGAAGCCGCAGATCGACCTCGTGACGGACGCGGTGGCCCGCACGGCCGCCGCCCAGCCCTACACCGGCGGCAAGCGGTTGTACGGCTACGTCAAGAGCGACCTGATGTGGGTCGGCGAGAAGCAGACCCCCGACGTCGAGCTGCGCCCCTACATGTCGGCCCACCTGAAGAAGGTCGTCACCCCGGAGGAGGTCGAGCGCTGGGCCAAGGCCCTGCCCGACGACATGCCGGACGACGGGATCGCTTTCTTCAAGTAGTCCTAGACTGGCCGGTGTGGTGAGCACCGACTGGAAGAGCGATCTGCGGCAGCGCGGCTACCGGCTGACCCCGCAGCGGCAACTCGTGCTCGAAGCCGTGGACACCCTGGAGCACGCGACCCCCGACGACATCCTCGTGGAAGTGAGGAAGACGGCGTCGGGGGTCAACATTTCCACGGTGTACCGGACGCTGGAGCTCCTGGAGGAGCTCGGCCTGGTCAGCCACGCGCATCTGGGGCACGGGGCGCCGACGTACCACCTCGCGGACCGGCACCACCACCTCCACCTGGTCTGCCGGGACTGCCAGAACGTGATCGAGGCGGACGTCTCGGTGGCCGCCGAGTTCACCGACAAGCTGCGGCAGACCTTCGGCTTCGACACCGACCTGAAGCACTTCGCGATCTTCGGCCGGTGCGAGGACTGCACACTGAAGGCTTCAAGTACCGAGTCGTAGGCTTACGGGTATGAAGAGCCCCCTGCTGACCCTGCCCGGCGCCGTCCCCGCCGAGGGCGTGGACGAAGGCGTCGCCGCCCACTACGGCGATCTGTTCCGTGAGCAGCGCGCCCTCGCCGACGGCACCGGATTCGTGGACCTCTCGCACCGGGGAGTCGTCGCCGTCACCGGCGAGGACCGGCTGACCTGGCTGCACCTGCTGCTCACCCAGCACGTCAGCGACCTCCCGGCGGGCCGGGCCACCGAGGCGCTGATCCTCTCCGCGAACGGCCACATCGAGCACGCCCTGTACCTCGTCGACGACGGCGAGACGGTCTGGGCCCATGTGGAGCCGGGCACCCAGGAGGCGCTGATCGCCTACCTGGAGTCGATGAAGTTCTTCTACAAGGTCGAGGTCGTCGACCGCACGGCCGACATCGCGGTCGTGCACCTCCCGGCCGGTTCCATCGCCCCGGTCCCCGAGGGCGTCGTCGTACGGGAGACGCCGCACGGCCGGGACCTGTTCCTGCCCCGTGCCGAGCTGGAGGCGTTCGCCGGGCAGGCCGGGCCGCCCGCCGGGATCCTCGCCTACGAGGCGCTGCGTGTGGAGCAGCACCGGCCCCGGCTCGGTTTCGAGACCGACCACCGCACCATCCCGCACGAGCTGGGCTGGATCGGCTCGGCGGTGCATCTGCAGAAGGGCTGCTACCGGGGGCAGGAGACGGTCGCCCGGGTGCAGAACCTGGGCAAGCCGCCGCGCCGGCTGGTCTTCCTGCACCTCGACGGCAGCGAGGTCCATCTGCCCGTGGCCGGGACGGAGCTGCGGCTCGCGGACGACGGGCCCGACGGCCGCAAGGTCGGTTTCGTCACGACGTCCGCCCGGCACCACGAGCTGGGCCCGGTCGCCCTGGCCCTGGTGAAGCGGAACGTGGCGGTGGACGCCCCGCTGGTGGCGGGGGACACGGCGGCGGCCCAGGAGGTCGTCGTCGAGCCGTAGACCCTCCCGGTGGATCCGCGGCCCGGCTGACGCTTGTAGACCTTTCGGGTCAGATTTCGATCTGCACGGTGAACGGGCCGTCGTTCGTCAGTGATACACGCATCGCCGCCCCGAAACGGCCCGTGGCCACCGTCGCGCCGAGCGAGCGCAGCTGGGCCACCACCTCGTCGACGAGGGGCTCGGCCACGTCACCGGGGGCGGCGGCGTTCCAGGTGGGGCGGCGGCCCTTGCGGGCGTCGCCGTACAGGGTGAACTGGCTGATCACCAGCAGTGGGGCGGCGATGTCGCTGCACGACTTCTCGTCGTGCAGCATGCGGATCGACCAGAGCTTGCGGGCCAGCTGGGCCGCCTTCTCCTTGGTGTCCTCGTGGGTGACGCCGACCAGGACGCACAGCCCCTCGCCCTCGATCGCGCCCACCGTCTCGCCGTCCACGACGACGCTCGCGCCGTCCACCCTCTGCACCACTGCTCGCATACGTCCATCATGCAGGGCGGTGACATCGGCGCCGCCGCCGGTCGGCGGATGGCCCGAAAGGGTGGTTTGCGCGGACGCCAACAGCCCCTGCACGGACGTATTTTGCTGCTATACCGCCCATCTGGGGTCTATCGGGGGCACTCGTTCCCATAGCGGCCACCTGGGGTGGCACGATGCTTGCACACACCGGTCGAGGGGACGGTTGAGGCACATGAGCACATCAAGCACCGGACAGCAGCAGGCGGCTGTCTGGTCGACGTACACGGGGAGGGGCGCGTCGGAGTACCACCGGCCGCCCACACAGCGCACGGACAGCCCTCAGCTGCCCTCGGACACCTCGGGACCGGAGATGCCCGCGCTGAGCCTGCCCGAGCTGCGCACGCTGCGCCGCGAGGCCCAGCGCGACGAGGCCGACCTCAGCTATCTGCGGCGGCTGCTCCAGGGACGGATCGACATCCTGCGGGCGGAGGTGGACCGGCGTGCACCGGCGGGCGGGGCCCGCGTCGAGGTGCCGGAGGGGACGTCGGTGGTGGAGCGGCTGGCGGAGATCCTGCGGGACGGCCCCGCGCGGCACCGTTCCTCGGCACGCCACCTCACCCTGGGCACCCCGCGGGGTGAGGAGTACCGGCGGCTGGCCGCCGAGATGCTCGCCGAGGTGGAGCTGTCCGACCTGGGCGCGCGCACGGACCTGGAGCTGAACGCGGCGATGGGGCGGCTGGAGCGTCACGAACAGCAGGTCTCCCGGCGCCGCCGGAAGCTCCAGCGCACGGCCGACGAGTGCGGCGCGGAGATCGCGCGCCGCTACCGCGAGGGGGAGGCGCAGGTCGACGACCTGCTGGTCTGAGCCGTCCCGGACCAGGTCCGGCCGGGGGAGGACGGGGTAGGTGCTCTGCGCGGCCTCGCCGGAGCAGGTCGTCGGGGGCGGTCGGCGGACCGCGCGCGGTGGCGCCCCGGGCCGGTGCCGCCGGGCGGCCGCCCTGGCCGCCCGCCATCTGGCCCGCCGCCAGTCGAGGGCGGCGGGCAGGGCCGAGGGCAGCGCGGGCAGGTCAGCACGCGCACCTCGCGGGGGCGCAGGGGGACGGCGGGTGAGGGCGGGGCCGGGGGCCGGCGGCGGTCGGATATTGACGCGACACCGACCGGCCCTGCGCCTAGCGTGAGTTCATGGCCCCGATACCCCACTCCGACGGCATCGACATACGTCCCATCACCGAATCCGAGTTCGCCGACTGGCTGCGTGCCGTGAGCACCGGCTTCCTGCGGGCGGCTCCGCTGACCGACGAGGAGATCGAGGGGCGCAGCGAGCGGTTCGTGGCGGGGCGCTACCTCGGGGCCTTCGACCGCGGCAGATGTGTGGCGACGTTCCGGTCCTTCGACCAGCAGCTCACCGCCGTGGGCGGCGCGAGCGTCCCGGCCGACGCGATCTCGGGGGTCACGGTCACCGCCACCCACCGCCGTCGCAGGCTGCTCAGCCGCATGATGAGGCGGGACCTGGCGGCCGCGAAGGAGCGCGGGGACGTCGTCGCGACGCTGATCGCCGCCGAGTACCCGATCTACGGCCGTTACGGCTTCGGCCCGGCGACCTCGATGGCGGAGTGGACGGTCGACGTGCCGCGCGCCGGCCTCGACGCCCGCCGGGCGGGCCCGGCGGACGGCGGGCGGGTCGATCTGGTGGAGGGCGAGGACATCCGCAAGCTCGGCCCCGAGTTGCACGAGCGGCTGCGCCGCGGCCTGCCCGGAGCCATCGACCGCGACGACATGTGGTGGCGGGCGAACACCGGCGCCCTGCCCTGGGACACGACGTGGAAGCCGTGCTTCTTCGCCGTGTACCGCACGGCGTCCGGCGAGGTCGAGGGCATGGCCGCCTACGAGGTGGACGACAACTGGGGTGACGCCAAGCAGCCGTTGAACACGGCGACCGTGCGGTGGCTGATCGGTGTGACTCCGGCCGCGGAACGCGCGCTGTGGGAGTACATCTGCTCCGTCGACTGGGTCGTGAAGGTGAAGAGCGGCTGGCGGGCGCCCGACGACCTGCTCCCGCATGTCCTGCCCGACCCGCGGGCGGCCGGGATCACCTCGCTCGCGGACTGGCTGTGGCTGCGCGTCCTGGACGTCGAACGGGCCCTTCAGGCGCGGACATACCAGGGCACGGGGGCGCTGGTGCTGGAGGTGGCCGGTGTCGACGGGCTGACCGGCGGGCGCTACCGGCTGGAAGCCTCGCCCGAGGGGGCGTCCTGTGTGCCGACCACCGAGAGCGCGGAGCTGGAGCTGGGAATCGGCGCGTTGGGCGCGCTGTGGCTCGGGGACGAGTCGGCGGTGCGGCTGGCGGCGCTGGGGCGGGTGCGTGAGGAACGAGCGGGCGCCGCCCGGAAGGCCGACGCCCTGCTGCGTACGTCCAGGCGGCCTTGGTGCCCGGACATGTTCTGAACCGCTCCCTCCTGCCGGTGTGTGCTGGGCCCCGCATCCGTAGCGAGCTGTTCTGTTGTGGTTGTCGTGCGGCCGTGTCGGCCGGGCGGGACTCCCGGCTCCCCTCCGGAAGGGAGTCCCTGGTGGGCGGCCAACCCCCTGAAGGTCTGACCATGTGCCCGAAGTTGGCGACCAACTTCACTGTACTTATCTCCGCTTGGAAGCGGCTCATAACCACCTTTCCTTGAACTGCCCAAAGATGGCGGGAAGTTGTACTGTGCAGTGGTGGACCCGGAACACGACTCCGCCCATGGGCGGAAGAGGTCGCAACGGCCACAGAGGACACATCACGAGGTGGCCGACGAGCTGCGTGCCCGGATCAGGTCGGGGGCGCTGCGGCCAGGTGCGCGCATGCCCACCCAGGCTCAGCTGGCCCACGAGTTCGGTGTCGAGCGCGGGACGGTCCGGCAGGCGCTGCGCGTCCTGCAGTCCGAGCGGCTGCTGACCAATGTGTCCAAGGGCGCTCCGGCGACCGTCGCCCCCGATCCCGTCGGGGCGCTGACCGGCCCGGAGGCTCCTCCGCTGCCCACGACGGTGGCCCTCGCTCCGCGGATCGCGGCGGCGTTCGGCGCGGAGCACGTCGAGATCGACGCCGTGTGCCTGACGTCCATCTCCCTCACGCTCGCCATCGGTGAGCCGCTGCGGCAGATCCACGCCGGACGGCTGAAACCGGCCAAGGTCGACGTCAGGGTGCTGCTGCCGAGCCGGAACATCGACCTGGCCTTCCCGGTGCCGGTCGAGGGGGGCGACGACTGGGTGCACGAGCGGTGGCTGGCGATGCGCAACGCCCAGGGGCAGGTCCTCCAGCACAACCTGCTGGCCCTGCGCGCCACCCACGGCATCGATGTGCGCGTCACGTTCCGGGCGCTGCCCTTCACCCCGCCGGTGAAGCTGTACCTGCTCAACGGCGTGGAGGCGCTGTTCGCGTACTACACGCTGACCCGCCGTGAGGCCGAGGCCGAGCACGAGCAGCCGGCGCTGTACGACGCCCTGGGCAGCCGGTCCATGCTGTTCTCCTTCGAGCAGGGCGCCGGGCTGCGGGACACGACGTTCGTGGAGCAGTCGCACCTGTGGTTCAACGCGCTGTGGGAAACGATCAGTTCGGAGCTGGTGCTCACGAGCTGACGTCTCCCACGGGTCGTTCCGGGGCGGTGCGGTGGGTCATCGGGAGGGCCCCGTCATCAGCAGCGCGAGCACGACCGCTCCCGCGGAGCTGACGGCCGGGCTCTTGGCCTTGACGCCCACGGTGAGAAGGATCAGGCCGACGAGGCCGGCCGGGCCGTACTTCCACTGGACGAGCTGCTCGAAGGCGACGACGAAGGCGGCGGAGAGGAGAGCGAGGGCGGGCATCGGGGTTCCCCCTTCGGAAGTACGGAAGCAAAACTTCCGCCAACTCCGAGAAGTTGGCAACCAACTCTGATTAAGTTGTCCCCACTTGGCCCCTACTCATAAACAACTTTCAAACAACTCCCGCCAGATGGATCAGAGTTGTAGCGTTTTGGTCGTGACCCAGGAGAGCGTGGCGGAGAACGTGGCAGTGAGCGGCAGCAGAAGATCCTCGCCCCAGGAGATCGCCGACGTCCTGCGGCAACGCATCCGAGCCGGTGAGCTCAAGCCGGGGGACCGCCTGCCCACCCAGGCCGAACTCGCGGAGGAGTTCGGCGTGGAGCGCGGCGCCGTCCGCCAGGCCCTGCGCGTCCTCCAGGAGGACGGACTGCTCACCAACGTCAGCAAGGGCAGCCCACCGCGGATCGCCGCCCCCGAGCCGGTCCGGGGGGAGCCCCAGCCGACGATGGTGGGGCTGGCGCCCCGGCTGACGGAGGCCTTCTCGGCACCGCACGTCCGCGTCGACGTGGTCTGCCACACCGCCGAGACGCTGATGATCGCCATCGGCGAGCCGCTGCGCCTGATCCACGAGGGCCGTATCCGCCCCGAGTCGATCCACGTCCGCATCCTGGTCCCGTCCCGGGACATCGAGCTGGCCTTCCCGGTCCCGGTCGAGGCCCACGGCGACGACAACCCCGTCCACCAGCGCTGGCTGGCGATGCGCAACGCCCAGGGGCAGGTCCTCCAGCACAACCTGAAGGCGCTGCGCTCGACGCACGGCATCGACGTCCATGTCACCTTCCGCGCACTGCCGTTCACCCCGCCCGTGAAGCTGTACCTCCTCAACGAGGAGGAGGCCCTGATGGGCTACTACATGCTGACCAGGCGCGCGGAGGAGTGGGGCAGCCAGACCCTGGACATGTACGACGTCCTCGGCTCCCGGTCGCTGCTGTTCTCCTTCGTGAAGCGCACGGGTCGCCGGGACGCGGCGTTCGTGAAGGAATCCCAGAAGTGGTTCAACGCCCTCTGGGAAACCATCACGTCGGACCTGACACTCTCCTAGTGACTTCTGATGCGAAGCAGACTGGTGCGGTGCACATCACGACCGAGAACGATCCGAACCGACTCCGCGATCGGATCGGACGTGCCCGTGTCGTGCTCTGGGACTTCGACGGGCCCATCTGCCGCCTGTTCGCCGGGCACTCCGCGGAGCGGGTCTCGGCCGACCTGGTGTCCTGGCTGGCGGGCCGCGGTCTGCACGGCCTGCTCACGGAGAGCGAGCGCGAGTCCCTCGACCCGCAGGTGGTCCTGCGCGCCGTGGACCGCCGGCATCCCGGCAGCGACCTCGTCGCCGAGCTGGAGGAACGCCTCACTCAGGAGGAACTGCGGGCCGCGTCCTCCGCGATGCCGACCCCGTACGCCGATCCGCTGATCCGCACCTGGACGGCGGTGGGCTCCCGCCTGGCGATCACCACGAACAACTCGCCCCGGGTGGTGCACACCTACCTGGAGGGACGCGGCCTGGCCGGCTGCTTCGCCCCCCACGTCTACGGCCGCACCCAGGAGCTGCGGCACCTGAAGCCGGACCCGCACTGCCTGAACGGGGCACTGCGGGCGATGGGGGCGGCGCCCGGGGACGCGCTGATGATCGGCGACGCCCCCACGGACCTGAAGGCGGCCGGACGGGCCGGAGTGCCTTTCCTGGGTTACGCCCGCAACGAACGGAAGGCGAAGCTCCTGCTGGAGGCCGGGGCGGAGTCGGTCGTGGGGTCCCTGGAGACGTTGCTGCGGCTGCTGCGGGGGTGAGCGAAGGCGCGGCGGTCCCGGGCGTCTTGGCGGCGCGGGTCCGGCGCCGCAGCGGTCCGGGCCGTCGCTCGGGTGTGCGTCGGTTACGCCTGGGAGGGGACCCGCTCCTCGGATGGCCGGGTTTTCCTCCGGCGACCGGGGCCGGTGGAGTAACGTGCGTCTCCCCTTAGGGGTCCTTTCACCATCGGCACCACCGGAACAGGCTGAACCAGCGAATGACACCCTCCTTGGTCTCCGGTGCTCGAGAGCGAGCCGAGGAGATGAGCGGCGACCCGAGCCTGGTCAAGGGGCCGCTCAAGGGCTATCACCACGAGACCTACGTCCTGTCACTGCCGGGCCGGGCGGGAGCGGTGAAGGTCCGTGAACCGCGCGCCGAGATCCTGTGGTTCGACCGGCGGTGCTTCGGGTCGGAGGAGGAGCTGCTCAAGGCGCTCCAGCCGCACCTCAGCCGCATCCCGGACATCGTCGACGTCGGCGGCATGGCGCTCCAGGCCTTCATCGAGGGGCGGACGCTCGGGGAGCAGCGCAGGCCGGGTCGACGGGTCTGTGACGGAACGTTCGGTCAGATCGTCGACGTCTTCGGCGAGATGGTGCGCATCACGCCGGACATGCTCGACGTGGAGCGGCGCTGCGAGGACCGGGACCGTGCCGAGGACGGCGACAGCGACGGCTTCCTGGAGCGCCTGGTCGTCTTCGTCGAGAAGCAGGTCTACGAGAAGAACCACCGGAACTTCGCCGGGCTCTTCCACGCGCTCGGTATCTCGGAGGAATCGTTCACCCTGCTGAGGAAGCAGGTGCTGGGGTTGCGGGAGCGCCCCTTCTGCCTGCTGCACGCGGACCTGCACCGGGAGAACTTCGTCCTCGACCCCCGGCAGCGGCTCTGGGTCATCGACTGGGAGCTGGCGATGCTGGGGGACCCCCTCTACGACCTCGCCACCCACCTGTATCTGATGCGCTATCCGGCCGACCAGGAGCAGCGCATGGTGGGCGCGTGGTGCCGGGTCGTGGAGGAGACCCGGGCGGGCGGCTCGGCCGGCTGGGAGCAGGACCTGCCGAAGATCCTCGACTTCAAGCGGGCGCAGTCGGTCTTCACCGACGTCATCCGGGTGGCGCTGTCCCTGCGCGAGGAGTGGGGCTTCAACTGGGTGGCCGTCCCCGTCGCCGCCGCCCGCCTCCAGAAGATCCTCACCGCCGCCGCCCGGCCTCTCGGCCTGACACGGGTCCCGAGCCGCTCCCAGATCATGACCGCCCTCGTCCGCTGGCACGGCGACCGAGGGGCCGCCCAGGACGACCGGCCCATGCCCACGGCCTCGGACATCTACTGACGGGGCGGTGATCCCGGCCCCGCCCCGCCCCTGCGTAGGCTCGCCCTCATGAGTGACCCCGGGCTGCGTGAGCGTAAGAAGCGGCGGATGTACGAGACCGTGTCGGACATCGCTGTGCGGCTGTTCATGGAGAAGGGGTTCGACGCGGTGTCCGTCGCGGAGGTGGCGGCGGCGGCCGAGATCTCGAAGCCGACGTTGTTCCGGTACTTCCCGGCCAAGGAGGATCTGGTGCTGTACCGGATCGCCGATCACGAGGGGGAGGCCGCCCGGGTGGTGGCGGAGGCCGGGACCGCTCCCGTGGAGGCGCTGCGGCGGCACTTCGTGGACGGCCTGGAGCGGGGGGACCCCGTGACCGGGCTCAGCGACCATCCCGACGTGCTCGCCTTCCATTCCCTGCTCTACGGGACGCCCTCCCTGGTCGCCCGGGCGCACTCGCACCAGGAGCGGTCGGAGGCCGCGCTGGCCGAGGTGCTCGGGGGTGATCTGGAGGCGCGGCTCGCGGCCGGGCAGATCATGGCCGTACTGCGGGTGCTCGCGCTGGAGAACTGGCGGCGGATCGCGGCGGGGGAGCGGGTCGAGGACGTACGGCCGGACGCGGTCGCGGCGGCGCGGCGGGCGTTCGGATGGCTCGACGCGGGGCTGCCGCCGCGCCTCAGGGGCGAGACTCGGTAATTTATTTAACTCAGTCACATTTTCGCGTACGCTCGGTGGAATGACCTCGACCGAGCCTGCCCTGAAGCACGTCCTCGACCGCGAGCGCGCCCACCACGAGCGCTGCCGCACCGCCCTCGCCGCGATGGTCGAGGGCGCCGGTGAACAGGTCGTCATCGGGGAGGACGTGTCCGCGTCCGGGGCCGACGCCGAAGTCCTCGGGTACCAGTTGCGCAGCCGGGCCAAGGCGCTGCGGGAGCTGCCCGAGGGGCCGTTGTTCTTCGGGGCGCTCCAGGGCGGGGACGGCACGCTGCACATCGGGCGGCTGCGGATCTCCGAGCACCCGGCCGAACCGCCCCTGGTCGTCGACTGGCGTGCCCCCGTCTCACGCGCCTTCTACCAGGCCTCGGCCCGTGACCCGCAGGGCGTGGCGGTGCGCAGGCGCTTCGGATGGGCGCCCGGCAGCCGGGGCGACTCCGGGGACCTCACCGGCCTGGAGGACGAGCACCTGGAGCAGGGCGAGTCGCGCGACAGCGAGATCGTCGCCCGGGAGATCGAACGGCCCCGGGTCGGGCCGATGCGGGACATCGCCGCGACGATCCAGCCCGACCAGGACGACCTCGTCCGGGGGGACCTGGCGCTGTCGGTGTGCGTGCAGGGCGCACCGGGCACCGGCAAGACCGCCGTCGGGCTGCACCGGGCGGCGTATCTGCTCTACACCCACCCGCAGCGCATCCGCCGCGGCGGCCTGCTGATCCTCGGGCCGAACCGCACCTTCCTGTCGTACATCGCCGAGGTGCTGCCGGCCCTCGGCGAGAGCGGGGTGCGGCAGTCGACCCTGACGGAGGAGATCGCGCGCTGCCCGGTCCGCGGCGTCGACGACGAACCGGCCGCCGCCGTGAAGCACGACGCCCGGATGGCCGAGGTCCTGCGGCGGGCGCTGTACGCGCGCGTGCGCGCCGAGGGCAACGGCGCGGAGATCGCCCTGCCGGACGGGGCCTACCGGTGGCGGGTGCCGGCGGGGGAACTCGCCCGGATCGTGCGGTGCCTGCGCGAACAGGCCGAGCGGCGGGCCGGGCCGCCGCCGAACGCCTGGGTGCGGCGGGTGGAGCGGGCGCGGCCCGTGTCGGCGTACGTCGACGCCGTGTGGCCGCGGGTGCGACCCGAGGAGGTCGTGGCCGAACTGCTGGGCGACGAGCAGGTGCTGGCGTCGGCCGCCGAGGGGCTGCTCGACGCCGGTGAGCGGCGGGCGCTGCGGTGGCGGCGGCCGCCCCGGTCGTGGAAGTCGGCGCGCTGGTCGGCCGCCGATCTGGTGCTGCTCGACGAGGTCGCCGGGCTGATCGGGCATCCGGAGGGGTACGGGCACGTCGTCGTCGACGAGGCGCAGGACCTGTCCCCGATGGAGTGCCGGGCCATCGCCCGCCGGGCCCGCTTCGGTTCGCTGACGGTGCTGGGGGATCTGGCGCAGGGGACCACGCCGTGGGCGGCCCGGTCCTGGCGTACGGTCCTCGCGCACCTGGGGAAGCCGGACGCGGCCGAGGTCGCCCTGACCACCGGGTTCCGGGTGCCGCAGGCCGTCGTCGGGCTCGCCAACCGGCTGCTGGAGCGCCTCGACGTGGATGTGCCGCCGGCCCGTTCGCTGCGCGGGGACGGGGAGTTGCGGATCCGGGAGACGACCGTCGACGGCGTGCCCGGGGCGGTCGTGGCGGCCGTACGGGACGCGCTCGGGCGGGAGGGGTCGGTCGGGATCGTCGCGGCGGACGCGGACGTCGCACGGGTGCGGGCGGCCCTGGACGCGGCCGGCATCGACGCGGCGGGCCCGGACGAACTGGGCGCGCGGGTCGCCCTGGTGCCGGCGAGCGTGGTCAAGGGCCTGGAGTACGACCATGTCGTGGCCGTCGAACCGGCGGCGATCGCCGAGGCGGAGGAACGGGGACTGCACCGGCTCTACGTGGTGCTGACCCGGGCGGTGTCACGGCTGGAGGTGGTGCGGGGCAGGGAACTGCCGTTCCAGTGGTCCGCCTTCGGCGGCTAGGGTCCCCTGTCATGGTGGCTGACGTCGACGCGTTCACGGACATCCCCACGACCACGCTGGCCGATCTGCTGGGCCGCGAGCAGGTCATGGACATCGGGATCCGCCCGCTGTGGGAGCCGGTGCCCCGGGTGGCCGGAGCGGCCTTCACCGTGCGGTGCCCGCCCGGCGACAACCTGATGCTGCACGCCGCGATCCACCGGGCCGGGCCCGGCTCGGTCGTCGTCGTGGAGTCGGGCGACCTCGACCACGCCCTGGCCGGCGGCAACGTCTGCGCCGTCGCCCGGCGCCGGGGCATCACCGCGTTCGTCGCCGAC
This sequence comes from Streptomyces sp. NPDC007929, assembly GCF_042959065.1. Taxonomy (NCBI): domain Bacteria; kingdom Bacillati; phylum Actinomycetota; class Actinomycetes; order Kitasatosporales; family Streptomycetaceae; genus Streptomyces; species Streptomyces sp. NPDC007929. The sequence continues at coordinate 68,785 of NZ_JBIBKD010000006.1, forward strand.
GGGCTGATCCGCGACCTCGCCGAGGTCAGGGACATGGGCTTCCCGGTGTTCGCACGCGGTGTCATCCCCATCCCGGGCGCCAAGAAGGCCGCCCTGCCGCTGAACCAGCGGGTGCGCTGCGGCGGGGTCGCGGTCGACGCGGGAGACACGGTCGTCGCCGACGAGGAGGGCGTCGTGGTCGTGCCCGGGGCCCGCCGCGCGGAGGTACTGGCGGCGGCCCGGGCGAAGCTCGCGAAGGAGGCCGCGCAGACCCTGGACGACTGGGAGGCGGACCATCGCGGGCGCATCGCGGGGATCCTCGCGGAGCAGGGGTACGAGGAGGACTGACCGGCCACGCCCCGGCGCTGTGTCGTGGCGCCATGCCCCGGCGCTATGTCCTGGCGCTATGTCGTGGCGAAGGGCCCTCCGTCCCCGAAGGCCAGCTCGTGGAAGCGGGCGCCGATGTGGCGGTGGGTGGCCGCGTCCGGGTGGACGTTGTCGGGCAGGGGGTGGGCGGCTGCGTCCCGCGCGCCGTAGAGGTCGAGGCCGTCGAGGTAGTGGAGGTTGGGGTCGTCGGCGGCGCGCTGCTCGACGATGCGGGACAGTTCCTCGCGGATGACGGCGAGGGTGAGCTTGCCCGCGGCCGTCTGTGCCGGGTCGCCCATGGCGGCGAAGACCATACGGCCCTTGCTCATCTCGTCCCGGTCGGGGGCGGTGGGGCCGGGGGTGTTCTCGTGGATGGCGCAGTGGATGGGGGAGACGAGCAGCAGCGGGGTGTCCGGGTGCCCGTCGCGGATCGTGTCGAGGAAACCGTGCACGGCGGGCCCGAAGGTGCGCAGGTGCATGGCGTCCTGGTTGACGAGGTTGATGCCCGTCTTGACGCTGATCAGGTCGGCCGGGGTGTCGCGCATGGCGCGCGCGGTGAACGGGTCGAGCATCGCACTGCCGCCGAAACCGAGGTTGACCAGCTCGGTCCCGCCCCGCAGCGCGGCGATCGCGGGCCAGATGGCCGTGGGGCTCGCGGCGTCCGAACCGTGGCTGATCGAGCTGCCGTGGTGCAGCCACACCCGGCGGCCCCGGTCCGGGGCGGGCACGACGGGGGCGTCCGTGCGCAGGGCGACCAGCTCGGTGGTCTCGTTGTGCGGCAGCCAGATCTCCACGTCCTTGTCCCGTGCGGGCAGGCCCGTGAAACGGACCGTGCCGACCGGGCCGGGCGTGACCTCGCCCGCCCAGGTGGCGAGGTCGACGGTGAGGACGTTGCCGTCGGTCCCGGCGGCCTGGCCGGCCGGTACGCCGTCGACAAGCAGGTCGTACAGGCCGTCCGGGCGCGGCGGGAACCCGGCGTAGTCGCGCTTGGTGCGCAGGGTGTCCAGCTCGATCGCGGTCGCGGCGGTACGGAACACCAGCCGTACGCCGGAGGGCTGGGCCTCGGCCATCGCCAGCTGCGGGCTGGTGTTCTGCGCACGGGCCCGGGCGGGCAGCCGGTGCGGGAGCAGGCCGTGCTCGGTGCGCTCCAGGTCGAGGGCGCCGCGCAGCAGGTCCGCCGTGAGGGGCGTGGTGATCCAGTCGGGCTCGGGGTGCTCGGGGTGCTCGGGGTGCGAGTCGTGCTCGGGGTGCATGGGTGTCAGCCTCGGGGGTCGGTGGGGGCCGCGGGCCAATTCCGCAGCAGCGTGTCGAGGGCGTCGAGGATCCGGGCCCAGGTCTCCTCGGTGTCCGGGGCGCTGTGGCTGAAACCGCCACCGAGCTCCAGGCTGACGTAGCCGTGGAAGACGCTGCCGAGCAGCCGGACCGCGTGGGTCTGGTCGGGCTCGGTCAGGTCGTAGCCGCGCAGCAGCGCCCGGGTCATCTGCGCGTGCCGGACCCCGGCGCTGGCGGCCGCGGTCTGCGGGTCGAGCCGGAGCTGGGCGGCGGCGTAGCGGCCCGGGTGTTCGCGGGCGTAGTCGCGGTACACGTTCGCCAGAGCGGCCAGGGCGTCCTTGCCGGCCCGCCCGGCCAGGGCCTCGGCGGCCCGGTCGGCGAGTTCCGCCAGGGCGAGCAGGGCGATCCTCGTCTTCAGGTCGTGGGAGTTGCGCACGTGCGAGTACAGGCTCGCGACCTTGACGTCGAAGCGCCGTGCGAGTGCGGAGACGGTGACCTGCTCGAACCCGACCTCATCGGCGAGTTCGGCACCGGCCTCGGTCAGCCGCTGGGGCGTGAGCCCTACGCGTGCCATGGTTCTCCCTTCTGCCTAAAGGGAGTGTGCCCATGCCTAAAGCCTTTAGGCAAATGTGTTTGCCACCTTGCTGCCCCGGCGGGTCTTCCCCCAGGGCTTGAGCACGGAGATCACCGTCATGAAGACGTAGGCGGACAACGACACGACCGGCCCGAACAGCACGTCCCCGGCGTCCCGGAGCCCCTCGCCCGCGGCGACGGCCGTGACGGCGGAGTGCACGCCGGGGCGCAGCGCGAAGACGGTGGCGGTGGTGGTGCCGAGGGTGAGCCAGAACTTGGTGTACACCCACCGATACCGGGCCAGACCCCACTTCGTGCCGAGCGACAGCACGAGCCCGCTGAGCAACGTGAGGAACGCGACGGGCAGCAGGAGCCAGTCGGCGAACAACTCCATGCCCCGGACGGAGGCCTCCACGGCCGCGGGCGACCCGGCGGTGGCCGCGGCGATCCCGAGCGCGAGCAGCCCGAGGGAGAGCCCCAGCCAGCCGGCGGAGGCGATGACGTGAACGACGAGAGCGACCCGGCGGGCACGACGACTGAGTTTCCGATTCGGCTTCACGCTGTCACCGTGCCGGGCGGTGACGCCGAGGTCATCTCACGGCGGGAGTAGACCGGCGTACTGGTGTGGGAGTAGGAGGACTGAACTCGCGGCACCTCTCGGGCCGGTCGCCGACCTCGGCTGCGGTCCGGGCAAGGTGACGGCGCACCTGGCGGCTCTGGGCGTACCGGTGTTCGGCGTGGACGTGTCGCCGAGGATGATCGAGTTGGCCCGGGCGGCCCATCCCGAACTCCGTTTCACCATAGGCTCGATGACCGCGCTGGACATCGCCGACGGCGAACTCGGCGGCATCCTCGCGTACTACACCATCCACCACACTCCACCGCAGTGGCTGCCGACCGTCTTCGCCGAGTTCCACCGCACCCTCGCGCCCGGCGGCCGGCTGATGCTGGCCGGTCATGTGGGCAACGGCGAGCACCTGCGCCCCACGCGCGCGTACGGCGACCATCCGGTGTCCTACGAGTCCCACCTGCTGCCGCCGGACCGGATCGCGGAACTGCTGCACCGGGCTGGGCTGGTGATCACGACGAGGGTGGTGCAGGAACCGGAGGGCGGGGCGAAGCGGCAAGCGGGGACGTTCCTGGCGTACAGGCCGGAGTAGGGGGGAGGTGGCTGGTGGCCCCGCTCCCTTCAGGCGTTCGGTTCGTCTTCTTCCGGTGCGCCAACGGTCGGCTGTTCGACGACAAAGGAACCCTTGCCTCGGACGGTGACGATCAGGCCGCGCTCGCGGAGTTCCTGTGCGGCCCGTCGCGCGGTCAGTCGTGCTACGCCGTACTCGTCGGCGAGGTGGTTCTCGGACGGGATAGGCCTGTCCGGCGCCAGCTCACCGGATGCGATCTTCCCGGCGATGACGTCGGCCAACTGCACGTAGAGCGGTCTCGCGCTCATCGGGTCCAGAGTGGGCTTCGACGCTTCGGTATCGCTCATACGTCCAACGTAGAGCGGTAGCAACCTGCCCAATCGTGTGGATCCCTCTGTACTTGTATGTAGAGGACTGCATCCCGGTGTAGCGTCGAGGACGGAAAGACCCCGGCGAGGTGGACTAGACCTCCCGGGGCACGGCCAACGCTGATCAAGGAGCGTCGACATGCACGACCTTATCCCCCGCGCCCTCCAATGGCTGCGCCTTCTCTTCCTCCCCGGCACCGGGAAACGGCGTCGGTGCCGCCCCCGCCGTCACCTCTTCCCCCACGTGCACCTCACCCTCGTCAGCTGCCCCTCCGCATCCCGGCCGCCGCAGCTCCCCCGCCACCGCTCCCCGTACGGCCTGCACAGCCCCCTCGACGGCACTGCCTCCGCCCTCGTCCGCCCCTACCTCGTCGCTCACGAACAGGAAATCGCCCTGCTCGGCACGCGAAAGGTGGCCGCCTGATGGAACGCCCCACCGGTCCGACACACCTCACGCCGCCACCCCGGCTCCTGCCCTGGTCGTCTTCCGACGGCAACCCCTGGTACCTGGTGACCGACGACGACGGCAGCTACCTCTCCCGTCTTGCCGACGACTTGGAAGCCGTCCAGCTCGCCACCGGCGCGGACGTGCTCGGACTCGCCCGCAAGGTGCTGGACGACCCGGCCTCCTCGCACACGGAGGTCCGTTTCGCCGGCATCCGTCTCGCCGAGTGCCTGACCGACGCTTTGCGGGTCGCCGAGTCACGGGGGATGCGTGTGCCCGCACCGGTCACCGTGGACACCGAAGCGGGCGAAGACGCTCACCGACGGATCACGCGCATCCCAAGGAGCGGGCTATGGTCGTAAGCACGAAGCGTCGAAGGAGTCCACCGGCCATGACTGCCCACGCCGCCGAACCGACACCGAGTGTTCCGCCCATGCCCGAGCGGACCCCGAAGGCCCTGCGCGAGGCGATCGTGGAGCACGCCCCCCAGCTCCTTGCCGACTTCGACGAGCACTGGCAGTGGGCTGTCGCCGACGCGTACGACATCAGCACGGTGCCTGCATTCATGGCTCGATGGTGGGGTCAGTACGCGATCGCCCGAGACCCGAAGCTCGACGCTCACGTAACCGATCTCGAACACCGTGCGGCGGCGGCCACCGACATCACCGAGGCCAAGGCGCTCCTTGAAGAGGCATCCCATATCCGACACCAGGTGCGGCGGCTGGAGCCCGGCCAGTGACCGACGACGGATTCATGGGGCCGCCGTGGCAGATGGACTGGACGCTCAAGGCCCAGGCTGCCCGCGACACCCTGCCGGAGAACGTGCGGAAGACGGTCGACGCCGCGCGGGCCGAGCTGGTCACGGCAAAGGACCCCTACTAGGTCTTCTGGCAGTGACCCGCGGTCAGTCGCGCGATCCGTGCTGACCGGAGTGTGCCCACACCCGCAACGGGCCGATCGACTCGAAGCCGTGCCGGAGGGCGGCCGTCAGATCGTCGCCCTGCTCGTAGCCGACGACGGGCAAGGTGGGAAAGAGGTGGGCGAGCGCGTGCAGAACGGACGGCCAGGCCGCGTCGGGTCCGTCCTCTCGCACGAAGAGGTTGGAGACGCCGACCACGTGCTCACTGCGGGTCGCCACCGCTCCGGCGACCACTTGGCCGTCCGGGGTGTGGGCGGGCCGCGCCAGGATCACGAAGGTCTCCGGGTCGGCCAGCAGTCCGGGCCGGAACAGGTCCGCCTCCCCGGCCCCGTCATCCCAGGCCAGAGCCCAGGCACGGAGGGTGTCCGGGTCGCCCACCACGTCCCACGCGAGATCGGACGGCGGGGTGGGCGCTCCGGCCGGCCGGTGGATCCACTGTGCCTCGAACAGTACGTGGAACCCGGCTGCCCCCAACTCCAGGTCGGCGAAGCTGTCCTTGACCGAGGCACCGGGCGACGCCGTGTCGATCCGGGCGGTGAGTGCGTCGGAGTCGGCGTGCGGCTCCAGTGTGACCGCGTCGGGGTAGTAGAGCGGCGTCCGCACCGGGGCGGCCCAGGCGTCGGCCCCGAACCCGCCCGTCACCCCGTGCGCCCGGCACATCGCCGCACACCACTCGGCGTTGTTGCGGGCGGCGGCCCGGAGGAGCGGAAGTCGCTGTGCAGTCGTCACGAGTGGGGATCATGGCCGTGTCCGCCCCTGACGGTCGAATGAATTACGGCCCTCTCCGTGCAACTGCGCGCCACGGCCTCCGCGAAGGCGCGGGCGAGCGGGGAGAGCGCGTCCCAGCGGCGGACGGCCCAGCCGACCGGGAGCGGGGGCAGGTCCGGGACGGGGACGAGGCGGAGGGGGCCGTCACCGGGTATGTCCCAGCCGGGCAGGACCGGTACGACGGCGTGACCGAGGCCGAGTTCCGCCAGCAGCAGGGCGGTGTCCCAGTCGGCCACGCTGGTGTCGGAGCTGCTCCGGACGCCGAGTTCGGCGAACGCGGCGTCCAGGCGGGCACCCGACGTGGAGTTCCCGGGAAGCCGGATGAGGCTGACGTCGCTGAGTTCGGCCGTGCGGACGCAGGACAGCTCCGCGAGCGGGTCGTCGGCGCGTACCGCCAGGGCCCAGGGCAGGGAGACGACGGGGTGTTGCTCGATGCCGCGTACCGGGCCGTCGATGGTCACCCAGGCGAGATCGAGGTTGCCGGTGGTCAGGGCGTCGAAGCAGCCGCGGCTGGAGGTCTCGGTGCGAAACTCCAGACTGACCTTCGGGTAGCGCCGCCGGAAGGTGACGACGGCCTCGGACATGAAATGCCGCACCGTGGTGCCGCCCGTGGTGACCCGCACGGCTCCACTCTCGCCGTTGACCAGGTCCCCGAGACGCCGAAGGGCCAGATCCAGACCGGCGATGCTGTCCGACGCGGCATCGCACAGGACGCGTCCCGCGGGTGTGGGCACGACACCTCGGGGTCTGCGCTCCAGGAGGCTCACGCCGGCTTCCCGCTCCAACCGCCGGACGTGCTGGCTCACCGCCGATTGTGTGCGGTCCAGCTCCCGGGCGACGGCGCTGAGGCTTCCCGCCCGGCACACGGCCACGAAGACACGTAGGTCGTCCAGAGTCATAACTCCAAGCTACAGCTTGGGGTTTGGAAGAAATCCATAGGATTGACTGGGGCTGACGGGCGCACGAGGATCGGTGCAGGGCCCAGGCGGCAACCCGTCCGGCGCTTTCGCGGGATCCGGACCCACAGGCGAAGGCACGGGCGGGTGCCGACCTCAGCGACGGAAGGACCCGACGGTGCCTGCCTCTCCTCCTCCTACCGCTGCCGACCAGGCGGTAGCGCTGCTGCACAAGCTCGGAGCAGCGCGGATCGACCACCCGGGCGGCACACTCGTCGCCCACCTCCACCGCGTCCGAAGCCGGCTCGCCGACTGGGGCGCTCGCCCCGCCCTCCAGCTGGCGGGCCTGTGCCACGCGCTCTACGGAACGGACGGCTTCCCCGAGGCCCTGCTGCCCCTGGACCGCCGTACGGAACTCGCCACGGCCGTCGGCGCCGAGGCCGAAGCCCTGGTGTACCTGTACGCCTCCTGCGCCCGCGCTGCCACCTACCCGACGCTCGCAGACCCCGACGGGCCGTTCGCCGACCGCTTCACCGGCCTTCGACACGTACCGGACCCGCGATCACGCCGGGATTTCACGGAGCTGACCGCGGCCAACGAACTCGACCTGGCCCACACGGACCCCGCCTTCCGCGACAAGTGGGGCCCCCAACTCCTCACCCTCTTCACCCGCGCCCGTCCCTTGCTGAGCCAACCGGCTTGGACGGACTGCCGGGAGGTACTCGCCGGATGAAGCCGCGCGCGCGGGTCGGGTGTGCCGGGGCGGGTTTGCCGGTTCGGCAACGGCGGTCGTGTCGGGTGGTCGTCACGCCGCATGATCGAGGGGAGACCACCGGCCGCCCGCGTACCGAGGAGAAGCCGCTCATGCGATCCGAGCCGACCGTCGCACCGCGTCACCGCATCGTCGAGGCCCCGGCCGGGCGTCTGCACCTGGTCGAGCAGGGGCGTGGGCCGCTGGTCCTGCTCGTGCACGGTTTCCCCGAGTCCTGGTACTCCTGGCGCCATCAGCTCCCGGCCCTCGCCGCGGCCGGGTACCGGGCGGTGGCGGTGGACGTACGCGGCTACGGCCGCTCCTCCAAACCCGCCGCGACAGAGGCCTACCGGATGCTCGACCTCGTGGCGGACAACGTCGCCGTCGTGCGCGCCCTCGGGGAGGACAGCGCGGTGGTCGTCGGCCACGACTGGGGCTCCAACATCGCCGCCGCCTCCGCCCTGCTCCACCCCGAGGTCTTCCGCGCGGTCGGCCTGCTGAGCGTCCCGTACGCGCCGCCCGGCGGCCCCCGCCCCACCGACGTCTTCAGCCGGATCGGCGGTCCGGAGCAGGAGTTCTACGTCTCCTACTTCCAGCAGCCCGGCCGTGCCGAGGCGGAGATCGAGCCGGACGTCCGGGGCTGGCTCGCCGGCTTCTACACGGCGCTGTCCGCCGACACCATGCCGGCCGAGGGCGAGCCCGACCCGCACTTCCTCGCCCCGGGCGGTCGGTTGCGCGACCGCTTTCCCGCCGGTCCGCTCCCGGCCTGGCTGAGCGAGGAGGACCTCGACGTGTACGCCGGGGAGTTCGAGCGAACCGGCCTGACCGGCGCCCTCAACCGCTACCGCAGCATGGACCGAGACTGGGAGGACCTCGCCCCCTACCGAGGAGCCCCGATCACCCAGCCCGCCCTGTTCATCGGCGGCGCCCTGGACGCCTCCATCACCTGGATGTCCGACGCCATCGACGCCTACCCCACCACCCTCCCCGCCCTCTCCGCCTCCCACCTCCTGGACGGCTGCGGCCACTGGCTCCAGCAGGAACGCCCGGAGGAGGTCAACAGCCTGCTGACCGACTGGCTCGCCACCCTCCGTGTCCCGTCTCTCCGAATCTGAGGCACCACCGGTTTCCCCTGCGTGCTATCCAGGGGCAGTGACGAATCTCAAGATCTCCAGCAGGCCCTTCGACGCGGTGCTGTGCGACCTCGACAACGTGATCCGCTTCTATGACACGACGGAACTGGCCCGCCTCGAACGCAGTGCGGGGCTCGCTGAGGGGACGACCGAGAGCGTGGCGTACGCGCCGGAGACAGACCTTCCACTGCTCCTCGGCGAGATCACCAAGGATCAGTGGGTGGAGGCCATCGTGGCCGGCCTCGCGGGGCAGGTGCCGGAGCTCCAGGCGCGTGAGTTGGGGACGGCGCTCGCCGAAGCGCCCTTCTGGGCGGACGACATCGTGGTCACCATGCTTCGGCAGATGCGGGTGCACGTGCCCTTGGTTCTCGTGACCAACGCGACCGTGGAGTTGGAGGACGACCTGGCGTCACTCGGGCTGGCGGATCTCGCCGACCACGTCGTCAGCAGTGCCCGCGTGGGGGTGGCCAAGCCGGACCGGAAGATCTTCGAGATCGCGGCCGGTCAGGTGGGCGTTGCCATGAACCGGTGCCTCTTCGTGGATGACCGGTCCGAGAATGTCGAAGCCGCAATCGGGCTGGGGATGACCGGCCTCCACTATCGCGAGCCTGCCGACCTCCGTGAGGCGTTGGGCGTTTTGCTGGGCAGTTGAGTTCAGGGGCGCCCGTCTGGTCTCGCCCGACCCTCTTCGCTGCCGCGTGGCGTGGCGCACTTTTGCAAGCGGGTGCTTGCAATAGTTAGCGGGGTGCTGCACTGTGGGGGCATGGCATCGCTCAACGTCGGCAATCTCGGTGACTATCTGCGCGAACAGCGGCGCACCGCGCAGCTGTCGTTGCGGCAGCTCGCCGATGCCGCCGGGGTGTCCAATCCGTATCTGAGCCAGATCGAGCGCGGGCTGCGCAAGCCGAGCGCGGAGGTGTTGCAGCAGGTTGCCAAGGCGCTGCGGATCTCCGCCGAGACGCTGTATGTCCGGGCCGGCATCCTCGACGCCGAGCGGGACCGGGACGAGGTGGAGACGCGGGCCGTCATCCTCGCCGACCCGACGCTGCACGAGCGGCAGAAGCAGGTGCTGCTGCAGATCTACGAGTCCTTCCGCAAGGAGAACGGGTTCGGGATCGGCGACGGCATCGATGTCCCGGGTGGCGAAGACGGCCCCCGCGGCGCGGGCGTCGTCGGTGTCGTCACCGGTGACGGTGCGGTGAGCGTGGACGGGGACGCTCCCGAGACCGGCGCAGACGCCGGTATCGGGATATCGCCGACCGGGTCGGCCGACGGCGGCCAGTCCGCCCGGCGCCGTAGCCGTAAGGCCGCCGGCAAGCGCGCCGGTAAGGGCGCCGGCCAGAGCGACAGCACGAACGACGGCGGTACGACCGCCCCACGCCGGAAGCGCGAGAGCACCGGCGGCAGTGACACCGATCCGCAGCAGACGGCCGGCTGAGCCGGACCAGGGCATGGGCCGCCCGCCGCGGATCACACAACCCTCAGCCGAACCCTCAAGCGAGACAGAATCCGGGAGGACCCTCACCATGGCCATCACCGACGACCTGCGCAAGACCTTCAGCGACCCGACGCCGCTCTACTTCGCCGCAGGCACCGCCGACCTCGCCCTTCAGCAGGCCAAGAAGGTGCCGGCCCTGGTGGAGCAGCTGCGCTCCGAGGCGCCCGCGCGGATCGAGGCCGTGCGCAGCACCGACCCCAAGGCGGTCCAGGAGAAGGCCTCCGCCCGCGTCAAGGAGACGCAGGAGACCCTCCAGACCAAGGTCACCGAGTTCATCGGCTCGATCGACGTCGACATCAAGAAGCTCGGCAGCAACCTCGACGCGGACCTGAAGAAGCTCGGCGAGAACGCCCAGGATTTCGCGCTGCGCGGCGTCGGCGTGGCCGCCGAGTACGCCGTCAAGGCCCGTGAGACCTACGAGAAGGTCGCCGAGCACGGCGAGCAGGCCGTGCGCACCTGGCGCGGCGAGGCCGCCGACGGCATCGAGGACGTCGCCGAGGGCGTCGAGGAACTGGCCGTGGCCGTCGAGCCGAAGCCGAAGCCGCAGCCGGTCGAGGTGAAGGAGGAGCCGGCCAAGCCGGCCGCCGCCGCTCCGGCGAAGAAGGCCCCCGCCGCCAAGAAGGCCCCGGCGCGCAAGACTCCCACCGCGAAGAAGACCACCCCGCCCGCCAAGTAGGACGGCGGAGCGATCACAGAGAACAGTGATCACACACGGGCCGGGCACCCTGGGGGTGTCCGGCCCGTTGTACGGGTACGGTGACCGCGTAGGACGAGCCGAGACGGGTGGTGGACGTTGTGCTGATGCAGGGCTTCACAGGGTTTATGTGGCTTCTGAGCATGGCCCTGATCGTTTTCAGCGGCTTCGCGGTGTTCGACGCGGCGGTGCGCCGGGAGGACGCCTACCGGGCGGCCGACAAGAAGACCAAGCCCTTCTGGCTGATCATCCTCGGGATCGCCTTCGTGGTGAACCTGCTGTTCCCGATCCTGTCGTTCCTGCCGATCATCGGCCTCATCGCGACGATCGTGTACATGGTCGACGTACGGCCCGCGATCCGCGCGCTGCCCGGCGGCGGCCGCAGCAACCGCGGCTCCAGCAGTGACGGCCCCTACGGCCCGTGGAACGGCGGCCGGTAGACCCCCGCTGTGCTGTCCGCGGCTACGGTCGGCCGGTAGAACCCCCCGCTGTGCTGTCCGGGGCTACGGCACCCGGTCCAGCAGCAGAACCGCCACGTCGTCCGTCAGCTCGCCACCGTTGAGGTCGCGCACCTCGTTCACCGCCGCCCGCAGCAGCTGCTCGCCCCGCAGGCCCTCGGCGATCTGGCGGCGGACCATCTCCGTCATGCCGTCCTGGCCGAGCCGCTCCCGGCCCTGGCCGATGTGGCCCTCGATCAGGCCGTCGGTGTAGAGCATCAGGCTCCACTCGGCCCCCAGCTCCACCTGCATCCGCGGCCAGCGGGCGCCGGGCAGCAGCCCGAGCGCCGGACCGTTGTTGTCGTACGGCAGCAGGCGGGCCGGTTTGCCGGGGCGGGCCAGCAGCGGCGACGGGTGACCCGCCAGGCACAGGCCCGCGCGGCGGCCGTCCGGCGCGATGTCCACCGTGCAGAGGGTCGCGAAGATCTCGTCGTCGGCACGCTCGTGCTCCAGCACCTGCTGGAGCGTGCCCAGCAGCTGGTCGCCGCACAGGCCCGCCAGCGTCAGCGCGCGCCACGCGATCCGCAGCTCCACCCCGAGGGCGGCCTCGTCCGGGCCGTGACCGCAGACGTCGCCGATCATGGCGTGCACGGTGCCGTCCGGTGTGCGGACGACGTCGTAGAAGTCACCGCCGAGCAGCGCGCGCGAGCGGCCGGGGCGGTAGCGCGCGGCGAAGCGCAGCGGGGAGCCCTCCAGCAGCGGCGTCGGCAGCAGGCCACGCTCCAGACGGCGGTTCTCCTGCGCGCGCAGCCGGCCCTCGGCGAGCCGGCGCTCGGCCGACTCGGAACGCTTGCGCTCCACCGCGTAGCGGATCGCGCGGCTCAGCAGCCTGCCGTCCAGCTCGTCGCGGAAGAGGTAGTCCTGGGCGCCCACCCGCACCGCCTCGGCGCCGCGCTCGGCGTCGCCGGACGCGGTCAGCGCCAGCACGGCGTGCCGGGGCGCGAGCTCCAGCACGTGCTTGAGCACGGCGAGCTCGTCCTCGGGATCGGCGTGGCCCGGCGCGGGCAGCGCCAGGTCCAGCAGGATGCAGTGGACGTCGTCGGTCAGCAGCCGCCCGGCCTCCGTCAGGTTGCGGGCCGTACGGACGCGGATCGGCTTGCCTGCCTGGTCGAGCATGTCCGGCACGATCGGCGAACCGGCCGGGTCGTCCTCGATCAGCAGCAGCGTCAGGTTGGTGTGGGCGGTGTTGTGCTCCACCTTGTTCGTGGTGTTCCCGGCGGTGTCCGGCGTGCGGCTCGCGGGCGGGGCGTCCTTCACGGACTCCTCGGCCGAGCCGCCGCGCGGGGACGCGGCCTGCGCCTGACCACTCTCCGCGGCCGGGATCGCTCTCTGCCGCGGTATGGGTACGGGCATCGTCTTGGGTTCCTTCCCTCCCCCCGAGGGCACGGTGGGGCGAGGGACCTCGACCCACCGAGCGGGACCATAGCGGGTGTCGGCGCCGCATTGGAATGGTGTGAGCCACGCCGCTGCGCCACCGGCCAGTGTCATATGCCGCGATATGCCCCTCAGTTGGACAGCTCGGAGATGCTGCGGGGATGACGAACGTCACGTCAGCGCACGTTGTGCGGCGGGTGGTGCGTGCGGTGGGTCACGTGGGCCAGGTCACCAGGGGTGTCCGATATTCGGTGTGCACCCTCAGTCGGTGGTGGTGTTGGCGCCGGGGGCGGTGTCGGCATCGGCGTCGGCGTCAGGGCGCACCACGCCGAGGATGGGCATGGATCCCGCTCCCGCGATCGTCACCGTCCGGCCGGGGCGGGGCGCGTGCACGATCGCCCCGTCGCCGATGTACATCGCGACATGGCTGGCGTCGCCGAAGTAGATGATGAGGTCGCCCGGCCGCATGTCCTGGACGTCGATGTGCCGCAGCCGCTTCCACTGTTCCTGCGAGGTGCGGGGTATGCCACGACCGGCGGACAGCCAGGCCTGTGACGTCAGCCCCGAGCAGTCGTAGGTCTTCGGGCCCTCGGCGCCCCACTGGTACGGCTTGCCGATCTGGGCCGTGGCGTACTTCACGGCCTTCTTGCCCTGCTCCGTGGCCTTTCCGCCGATCTCGTCGAGGATGCCGGAGTCGAGCCAGGCACTCTGCGCCTTGTTCGCGGCCTCCTTCTCCAGCTCGGCGAGGCGCTCCTGCTCCTCCTTCTGCAGCGCGGACTCGAGCTTCTCCGCCTGCGCGATCTGCTTCTCGATCTTCTTCTGCGCGGCGGCCTTGGCCTTGCGGCCCGCCTCCAGCTTCTTCAGCTGGGCGGTGGCGTCCTTGGCGTACTGCTCCAAGTCTTCCTGGGTGCGGGTCAGTTCGCCGAGCAGGCCCTTGGTCGCGTGGTGGCCCTCGCGGACCCGGCCCGCGCCGTCGAGGAAGTCCTGCGGGTCGTCGCTCAGCACCAGGTGGGCTTCGGGGGGCAGTCCGCCCCCGCGGTACTGGGCGGCGGCCGCGGCGCCCGCGCGGTCCTTCAGCTTCCTGAGCTTCTCCTGGCCCTTGACGATCTTCTTCGCCAGTTGGACGACCTGGGCGGACTGTTTGTCCGCCTTCTCGTCGGCGGCGTTGTACTCGTCGGTGGCGCGGGCCGCGGCGCGGTAGAGCTTGTCGAGCTTCTTGCGGACGGCCTCGAGGTCCTTGGCGGGTGCGAGGGTGGCCGACCCAGCGCTCGGGGTGGGGGTGGGGGAGGGGCTCGCGAACGCCGTGCCCGGTGCGGCCAGCACCGTGACCGCGCAGACCACGGCCACCGCCGTCGCGATCAGGCCACGCTTGCCCGTGCCCATACCTCGTCCCCCAAACTGATTAACCATCAGTAACATGCGGTTCGCCTGGGGATGCTGCCATGCCGGCCCGGAAAGCGACAGGGGTAGTACTTCCCGCCACCCCCTCGCCGGTATGCGCCGGCAACACGATCTCCCCGCCTGTGTGACGAACGACTCAAAGAGATCGTTCCAACGGGCGCTGACCGGTTCCTCGCACGGGCGCTGACCGGGTTCTCGCACGGGTGTTGACTGGTTCTTCTGACGGGCCCCGGCCGGTTTCTCGTACGGGCCCGGATGGGTTCTCGTACGGGCCCCGGCCCGTTTCTCGTATGGGCCCCTGCCCTGCGCCAGGACTCAGCCGCCCGGCGCCAACGCCTCCCACCGCACCGTCACTTCCCCCTGCCGCCACCGCACCGGCCCGTCCGTCACCGGCCAGTCCGCCGTCAGGTCCCGCACCGTTCGGATCCAGCGCTGCCGGGCGCCGTAGGAGGCGTAGGGCGCGGCGGCCGCCCAGGCGCGGTCGAAGTCACGCAGGAAGGCGTGCACCGGCTCGCCCGGGACGTTGCGGTGGATGAGCGCCTTCGGCAGGCGTTCGGCGAGGTCCGAGGGGCGTTCCAGGGAGCCCAGCCGGGTCGCGAAGGTGACGGTGCGCGGTCCCTCCGGGCCGAGCGCGACCCACACGTGACGGCGTCCGATCTCGTCGCAGGTCCCCTCGACCAGCAGCCCGCCGCGCGAACCGGTCGCCGGGTCGGCCGGGGCGAGCCGCGCGCACAGTCGCTGCCACACGGCGGCGACCTCGCCCTCGTCGTACTGCCGCAGCACGTTCGCCGCGCGGACGAGCAGGGGCCGCTGGGGGATCGGAATCTCGAAGCCGCCGTGCCGGAAGACGAGTCCCGCCCGTGCGTAGGGCAGGGCGGCCGCGACCCGGGCCGGTTCGATCTCGACGCCCACGACACGCGCGCGTGGCGCGACGGTGCGCAGGCGCTGGAGCAGCTCGACGGCGGTCCAGGGAGCGGCGCCGTAGCCGAGGTCGACCGCCACGGGGTCGGCGGCGCGGCGCAGCTCGGCGCCGTGCGTGGCCGCGATCCAGCGGTCCATGCGGCGCAGCCGGTTGGGGTTGGTCGTCCCGCGCGTCACCGTGCCGAGGGGGCGGGCGGCTGCGCGGGGTGTCATGCGTACGAGGTTAAGCCGCCGCCGGTGCGGGCTGGACCCGCGTGAGGTCAAGTGATCCCCTGCGTCTCGAACGGTTGAGCGACAAGCGGTAATGATTCGGTAAAACTCTCGAATCGGGAAATGGAGCACCTCCCTCCGGCGTTGGACCCCGTCGGAGGGCGCCGTGCGCCCTGCGACCGGCATGCCCGAGGCGAGGAGGAACGCCACGTGAGCCAGTACATCGGCAGGCTCGGTAGGCGCTCCGCGTCGTCACCCGCGCGCCTGCGGCTGCATCGCAGGCCCCGCCGCGTGGCCATGCTGTCCGTGCACACCTCCCCGCTCCACCAGCCCGGCACCGGCGATGCGGGCGGCATGAACGTCTACATCGTGGAGTTGGCCCAGCGCCTCGCCGCGCACGGCATCGAGGTCGAGATCTTCACGCGCGCGACCGCGGCCGCCCTCCCGCCGACCGTCGAACTGGCCCCCGGCGTCCTCGTCCGGCACGTCGACGCCGGCCCCTACGAGGGCCTCAACAAGGAGGACCTCCCGGCCCAGCTGTGCGCCTTCACCCACGGAGTGATGCAGGCCTGGGCCCACCAGCGCCCCGGCCACTACGACCTGGTCCACTCGCACTACTGGCTCTCCGGCCACGTCGGCTGGCTCGCCGCCCAGCGCTGGGGCGTGCCCCTGGTGCACGCCATGCACACCATGGCCAAGGTCAAGAACGCCAACCTGGCCGCCGGCGACACCCCCGAACCGGCCGCCCGCGTCATCGGCGAGACCCAGATCGTCTCCGCCGCCGACCGCCTCATCGCCAACACCACCGAAGAGGCCGACGAGCTCGTACGGCACTACGCGGCCGAGACCGACAAGGTCGCCGTGGTCCACCCCGGCGTGAACCTCGGCCGCTTCTCGCCCGCCGACGGCCGCGCCGCCGCCCGGGCCCGCCTCGGTCTGCCCCAGGACGCGCTGATCCCGCTGTTCGCGGGCCGCATCCAGCCCCTGAAGGCCCCCGATGTGCTGCTGCGTGCCGTCGCCGTCCTCCTCGACGCACGCCCCGAACTGCGCTCCCGCATCCTCGTGCCCGTCGTCGGAGGCCCCTCCGGCAGCGGCCTCGCCAAGCCCGAGGGCCTGCAGAAGCTCGCCGCGCGCCTCGGCGTCGCGGACGTCGTACGGTTCCGCCCGCCGGTCGGCCAGGAGCAGCTCGCGGACTGGTTCCGCGCCGCTTCCGTGCTGGTCATGCCCTCCTACAGCGAGTCCTTCGGCCTGGTCGCCATAGAGGCACAGGCGGCCGGTACGCCGGTGCTCGCGGCGTCGGTCGGCGGTCTGCCGGTCGCCGTGCGCGACGGGCACAGCGGCTTCCTCGTCCGCGGGCACGATCCGGCCGACTACGCGCGCGTGCTGGGCCACTTCGCCGACGACCCGGCGCTGACCGCCCGGCTCGGCGGGCAGGCCGCCCGGCACGCACAGTCCTTCGGCTGGGACACCGCGGCCGCCGCCACCGCGGACGTCTACACGGCCGCGATGCAGGCCCACCGCCGTCGCGTACGCTCGCTGCATGGGTGAAACCGATCAGGAACAGCGCGCGGCACAGGTCGTCGAGGGAGCGCTGAAGGACGCCGACCTGGAGTGGGAGAGCCCCCAGCCGGGCACCTACGTCGCGCAGCTCCCCGGCACCCGCAAGCTCAAGACGACCGTCTCCCTGATCATCGGCCGCCACTCCCTGTCGCTGAACGCCTTCGTCATCCGCCACCCCGACGAGAACGAGCAGGGCGTCCACCGCTGGCTCCTGGAACGCAACCTCAAGCTCTACGGCGTGAGTTACGCCGTCGACCAGCACGGCGACGTCTACGTCACCGGCCGCCTCTCCCTGCCCTCCGTCACCCCCGACGAGCTCGACCGGCTGCTCGGCCAGGTCCTGGAGGCGTCCGACGGCGCCTTCAACACCCTGCTGGAGCTGGGGTTCGCCTCGGCGATCCGCAAGGAGTACGCGTGGCGGGTGTCGCGGGGGGAGTCGACCCGGAACCTGGACGCGTTCACCCACCTCACACAGCGGCCCGAGCGCGCCGAGCGGTCTGCGCGCGCCGAGCGGCCCGAGCGCGCCGAGCGGTCCGAGCGCGCCGAGCGGTCTGAACGGCCGTAGCGGACGTAGAGCCCCGAGCGGACGTAGAGCCCCGAGCGGACGTAGAGCCCTGAGCGGCCGAAGCGGCCCGAGTGGCCTAGCCGGCCTTGTAGCGCCCCGGTGGCACGCCCACCAGCCTGCGGAAGTGCCGGGTGAGGTGCGACTGGTCGTAGAACCCGGCCGCCACCGCCGTATCGCCCGGTGAGCGTCCCTCCAGGAGCAGCCGCCGGGCGCGCCCCACGCGCAGGGACGTCAGATACTGGTGCGGGGCGATGCCGTACGCCGTGCTGAACGCCCGTACGAGATGGGCGGGATGGGCGCCGAGCAACTCGGCCGCCTCGCGCAGGGCGACGCCCTCGACGATCCGCTCGTCCAGCAACTCCCGCAGCCGCCGCGCGAGAACGGGATCGGCCGGCCGCGGCGAGGCGGGGTCGCCCCGCAGATGCCCGCGCAGCCGCTCCCCGACGAACAACAGCCTGCTCTCGGCCTCCAGTTCCTCCCCCGGCCGCCCCAGCGCGCCGTGCAACTGCCCCACCCGGTGCCGCAGCAGCGGATCGCGCAGATCGGGCCGGTCGACGGCCGCCCCGATGAACTCGTCCCCGAGATGTGTCCCGTCCAGGTACAGCACCCGCTTGCGGAAACCCTCCGGGGTGACGGGGGAGCCGTTGTGCGGCACGTGCGGCGGCAGCAGCGTCACGGTGTCGTGCGGGGTGCCGCGCTCGTGCCGGTCGAGGTCGTACCGTACGGCGCCGGTGTCGACGATCAGCAGCGTCCAGGCGTCGTGGACGTGCATCGGATAGGCGTACTCGGTGAATCGCGCGTGGAAGACCTCGACGACACCCGGGACGGCGGGCCGCCAGGCGGAGACGGACCGGGAGGGCTCGGAACCCATGCAAAGAACGTACAAGACCCCGGCGAGCGCTGCCGGGCACGCTCGGACCATGGACACCGTAGCCCCCGCGGAGCCGATCCGCTTCGACACGAAGATCGCCGTACTGCTGCGCGCCGACCTGGAGCCGTGGCAGCGCCTCAATGTGACGTCGTTCCTGGTCAGCGGCCTGGGAACACAGCTTCCCGAGGTGATCGGCGAGCCGTACGAGGACGCGGACGGGGTGCCCTACCTCCCCATGTTCCGCCAGCCGGTCATGGTCTTCGAGGCCACCAAGGAGACCCTGACCACCGCCCACACCCGTGCGCTCTCGCGCCCCCTGCCCCGCGCGGTCTTCACCTCCGACCTCTTCGCCACGGGCAACGACCGTGACAACCGGTCCGCCGTACGGGCCGTGCCGACCGCGGACCTGGACCTCGTGGGACTCGCCGTGTACGGGCCGAGGAACGCGGTGGACAAGGTGGTGAAGGGGGCGCGGATGCATCCCTGAGCGGGGCGCCCGCGGGCGACCAAAGTCGCGGGCGCGTAGACCAACGGCCGACGACAGGGCGGACGGTTCATCAGGAGACTGGCCGCATGGAGGAAGCCAGGAACGTTCCCATGCAAAAGAGCCCCCGGTCACGGGCGGGCGGTGCCACCGAACTCGCCGAGTCGGCCTGGGTCATGGTGCTGTTCTGCGTCGCCTGCGGTGCCGCGGCCGGCGCCCTGCTCCCGCTTCTCGCCCGTCTGCTCCTGGCCCTGCCCTGGGCACCGCTCGAAGGCCCGGCCGAGCTGCTGACCTCAGTCCCGGAACCCGCCCTCACCCTCGGCACGATCGCGGTGGGCGTGCTCGGCGGTCTGCTGCTCGGCTTCACGGCGGTCCACGAGTCGCTGTCCGTCCGCGTCACCGACACCCACGTGACCCTGACGATCCGGGACAGCGCCCAGGAGTTCACCCGCGAGGAGATCTCCGTGTTCTTCCGCGACGGCAAGCAGCTCGTGCTGCTCGCCCCGGACGGTTTCGAACTGGCCCGGGAGCCCTGCGGCCTGAACTGGCAGCGCCTCGCCGATGCCCTCACCGCCCATGGCCACACCTGGGCGGGGCAGGACCCGCACCGCGCCGAGTTCCGCCGCTGGGTCCCCGGCACCCCCGGTCTGCCCCCGGGCGCCGATGCCCTGCTGCGCGCCCGCGCCCAGGCCCGCAGGGGCGACAACCACGCCGAGGAGGCCCGGGAGCTGCGCGGGGAACTGCTGCGGCTGGGTGTGGTCGTACGGGACGAGGAGGGGCGGCAGTACTGGCGGGTCGTGCGGGGCGTCGGCGGGTGAGGTCGGTGTCAGGGCGTGCAGGCCGCGGCGATCGACACGCTGTTCTCGTAGAGGTGGTGGCGGGTGATGCGCCCGTCCTCGACGGTGAGCCGCAGGGCGAAGGGCCCCGAGAAGGACTTGCCGGTCGCCCGGACGGTCCCCGAGACCCGCCCCGTCAGCACGGCGTCCGTCCCGTCGACGAGGATCGTGTCCACGGACGCCCGGGCGTCCTCGGGGACGGTGTAGCGGGCCAGGTCACCGGCCTGCGCCGCACACTCGGCGGCGGTGGACCGGGGCCGGATCCAGGGCACGACGGGGTTCTCGGCGAGCATCCAGTCGACGGTGTCGGCGAAGAGGGCCGTGAGTCCGTCGGTGTCACCGGCGAGGCGGAGTTCGAGGAACCTGCGGACGGTGGAGCGGGTGGCTTCGGCCGCTTCAATGGTGGCTTGGGTGGCTTCGGCAGTTTCAACGGTGGCTTGGGCGGCTTGGGTGGGTTCGGTGGCTTCGGTGGTGTTGGGGGGCGTCATAGGGCTCAGCCTGCCCGGGTGGCCGAGGGGCGTCGATTACCTCGGAGGTAGCGACGGGCCTGGGCCTCGCTGCCCTGGCCCGTCGGTCTGGGAGCCGCGGTGCGGGAGCCGCAGTCCGGGAGCCGTGGTCCGGGAGCCGCGGAGGCCCGGACGTAGAATCGAACGCATGAACGACCCAGAGTCGCGGCTCGCGCTGCTCCGCTTCCTGGAGCGCGTACAGGAGCGCGACCTGGCCCGCACCCGCCGATGGATCGCGGACGAGGAACGCCGCCAGACCGAACACCGTCGCGGCGTCCTCGCCCGGCCGCCCGCACCTGACTGGGTGATCGAGCGCGGTCTGTCCGGCCAGGAGGCGGTGTACGTCCATGTCGGCGGCTGCTGGAACGCCGGCCGGCGCGGCAAGGGGGTCGACCGCGACCACGCCCGACGCGCCCTCTCCGACGGGGTCAAGGCCTGCCCACAGTGCCGCCCGGACACGGAGCTCGGCTTCGTGGACGGATAGGGACACCTCGGGCGCCCTGAGGCGGGGGGCCGGCCGCCCGAAGCCCCGTTGTCAGTGCCCGGCGCTATGGTCCTCAACGCGCGGCCGGCTTCCGGGGGTTCCAGCTCTGCAATGAATGGCTGCATCCCCGATCTGTCCGGGGGCGGCCCGGAGAAGTCGTCCGGGACCCAACCGACGTTCGGGCTTCGTCGATGGCCAGGAGGAAACCTGCCAGCGCCGGCCGCGCACCCCGGCAGCACGCTCGCGACACAGGTCCTCCATGCCCCCGCCTGTCACCCTCCGGCCCGTTGCTCCCCGCCCGCCGATGCCAGCCCCCGTCACCCTCCGGCCCGTTGCTCCCCGCCCGCCGACGCCAGCCCCCCGTCAGCCTTCTCGGACACCGTCGCCGCCGCCTCCCCCTCTGCCTCCTCCTCCTCGGTCGCGGACACCCGCCGCATCAGCACGGCGTACCCCACCCCCGCCAAGGTCCCCACCAGCGCGCACAACCCCCACAGCCACTCCGCCCCGAGCCGGTCGATGACGAACCCGGACAGCAGCGGAGCGACCAGCGCGGCCACGGACCAGGACATCGTGTACATGCCCTGGTAGCGCCCGCGCCCGTGCACCGGGGACAGCCGTACGACGAGACTCGTCTGCGTCGGCGCGTTGACGATCTCCGCCAGTGTCCACACGCACACCGTGAGCGCGATGACACCCAGCGACCCCGCGAAGGCGGTGAGCGCGAAGCCGTACCCCGCGAGGACGGACGAGACGACCAGCAGCCGGCGGGGATCCCGGTGCTCGATGAAGCGGGTGACCGGGATCTGGAGGACGACGATCAGCACGCCGTTGACGGCGATGGCCATGCCGTACTCGGCCGGGGTGAAACCGGCCGCGCCCATCGCCACCGGCAGCCCCACCGCCCCCTGCTGGAAGATCAGCGCGACGAGGAAGGACAGCCCGACGACGCTCATGAACGGCCCGTCGCGCAGCACGGTGCGCAGGCTCACGGAGCTGTCCCGGCGGGCCGCTTCCGTCACGGTCGCGGTGGGCTTGGACTCCGGCAGCCGCAGGAAGACGAGGACGGCGCAGACCATCGTCATCCCCGCCTCGATCAGGAACCCGGCGCGGTAGCTGACCTCGGCGATGAACCCGGCGGCCATGGAGGAGACGGCGAAGCCGAGGTTGATGGCCCAGTAGTTGAGGGAGAAGGCGCGGATACGGTCCTCGGGCCGGACGATGTCGGCCATCATCGCCTGTACGGCGGGTCGCGAGGCGTTGCTCGCCATGCCGACGAGGAAGGCGACCCCGGCGATCGCCACCGGGTCGCGCACGAACCCCAGCAGCGCCACGGACACGGCGGTCGAGGACTGCGCGATCAGCAGGGTCGGCCGTCGGCCCAGCCGGTCGGTCATCACCCCGCCGGCCAGCGAGGAGACGACTCCGCCGAGCCCGTGCAGCGCGGCGACGAGACCGGCGTACGTGGCGGAGTAGCCGCGGTCGAGGGTCAGGTACAGCGCCATGAAGGTGGCGACGAAGGCGCCGAGCCGGTTGACCAGGGTGCTGGTCCACAGCCACCAGAACTCGCGGGGGAGACCGGAAACCGTCTCCCGGACGGCGCGTCGGGCACGCAGGGCGTACGGCATGGGTCCCCCGGAGGCAAAGGTGTGGGTGGCGTGCGGCTCGCGGCCACCGGGGCTCGCACGTGACGCCGTGAGCGGGGTTGTAAGTGGCGCTGGTGGCATACGCAAATTACAAGCCGCTGGTTGACGGGGGCCACTCAATTAACAGATTCAGTCAAACGTCCGCCTGCCGGGCAGCCACGCGAACGGGCGAAAGCGTGGATTACGCTCTGAGGCATGGCCGACGCACCGTACAAGCTGATCCTCCTCCGCCACGGCGAGAGCGAGTGGAACGCGAAGAACCTGTTCACCGGCTGGGTGGACGTCAACCTCAACGAGAAGGGCGAGAAGGAGGCAGTCCGCGGTGGCGAGCTCCTGAAGGACGCCGATCTCCTGCCCGACGTGGTCCACACGTCCCTCCAGAAGCGCGCGATCCGCACGGCTCAGCTGGCCCTGGAGGCCGCGGACCGCCACTGGATCCCCGTCCACCGCAGCTGGCGCCTGAACGAGCGCCACTACGGCGCCCTCCAGGGCAAGGACAAGGCCCAGACGCTCGCCGAGTTCGGCGAGGAGCAGTTCATGCTGTGGCGCCGGTCCTACGACACCCCGCCCCCGGCGCTCGACATCGACGCCGAGTACTCCCAGTTCGCCGACCCGCGCTACGCGACCCTCCCGCCGGAGCTGCGCCCGCGCACGGAGTGCCTGAAGGACGTCGTCGTCCGCATGCTCCCGTACTGGTTCGACGCGATCGTCCCCGACCTGCTGACCGGCCGCACGGTCCTGGTCGCGGCCCACGGCAACTCGCTCCGCGCCCTGGTCAAGCACCTGGACGGCATCTCCGACGCGGACATCGCGGGCCTCAACATCCCCACGGGCATCCCGCTCTCCTACGAACTCGACGCCGACTTCAAGCCCCTCAACCCGGGCGGCACCTACCTGGACCCCCAGGCAGCAGCAGCAGCCATCGAGGCGGTCAAGAACCAGGGCAAGAAGAAGTAGATTGCGTGATCATGCCCCCGGCCTGCGGTTTCTCCGCGGGGTCGGGGGCATTTTCGCGGCCTGGGCCCTCTGTGGGGCCTCAGCGCGGCGGGGCCTCCGGCGGCAAGAGTGCTTCCCGCATGGGGTCGATCTACTGTCGTGCCGCTGACATCGAGGTCAGGCGTCTTGACCCGACCAGGAAGCACGTTGCAGCTCAAGGAGTGAGGTCCGTGCGGGCCTCGGTAGTGAAGGTCGCGAGCGCCTTGAAGGCGAGAACAGCCTTCTCGGTGGCGTCCTTCTTCAGAGCCTGACGTTCTTCCGTGCTCCGGCCTGGGGTGATGGCCTTCTCGGCAGCCTGGCGATACTCCATTGCCAGCTTCCGCAGGAGCTCTACGTTCTCCCCTAGCTGCTCGGGAGCTTCCATATCCACAACACCTTTGGCAACGACCATGGCGTTGTACGAGTCCTTTACCTGCACCATGGCTTTCTGCCGGGCCTCGTCCGTATCGAAGCCCTCAGGGTTCCTCAGCATGGTTGTGTCACGAAGGCTGGTCAGCAAGGCCGTCACGTATGCCGCGTAAGCATCTCGCCGCGCCGTGCGGTGCTGCTCGTTGAGCCTCGCGGAACGATCCAGCGCTGCCATATCGGCGGCGTGAGCGAGGTTCCGCTGGGAAATCAGGTAGGCGATCACGGCGGTGACTGCGGATGCGAGAAGCGAGGACACGGCTGTGATGATGGCCACGGAGATGAGCGTGGACGCGGAGACCCCTGACTGCATCTTTCCCCCAGGAAGAGCTTGTTCGTGGAGTGCTTCGAAGGCATCACTCTCTCGAGGAGCTCAGCTCGGGACATCCGCTTTGAGCAAGACCAGAGGTATCCGCCAGATACCAGGCGAGTGGTTGTCAATGTGATGGGGCTTGCCCCCTGTTGCGCCGCCGGGCTTACATCGCTGTGCACCACAATCGCGCCAGATCACAGCGGGAAATCACGGCACAGGCAGCCGAGACCGACGAGGACGCGGATCGGCCGTTAGCCGAGGTCAGCGTCCAAATCAGCCGTCAACGATCACTGAGCTTCTTCAGCGTCGCAGCTCCAGGGTGAGGACGGCCTTGGCGATTGACGTCATGCGGTTGGGGCTGCAGCGGGACCTGCGGAAGATCCGCCAGGACTTCAGGCGGGCGACTCCACGTTCGACGGGGGCTCGTGTGGCGGCCAGGGCACGGTTGCGGGTCTTCTCGGTAGGGGTCAGTTCCTTCAGGGGCCTGCGTTTGATGCCCGTGGTCAGCCACGGACCGGCGCCCTGGTAGGCGAGATCGGCCACGATCGGAACGCCCTGGCGCTCGCAGATCCGGATGATCCGGCGGGTGCGGGCAGCGGTCAGATCGTGGGTGTGGCCCGGCAGGGCGGGCGAAAGCCACAGCAACTGGCCGCCGGGGTCGGTGACGACCTGCACGTTCACGCCGTGGCGCCGGTGTTTGTGGGAGTAGTCGGCCCGGCCGTCGCCGACCCGGTCGCATTCGGCGAGGGTGCCGTCGAGCAGGACGAAGTCGGGATCGTGGTCGCGCAGCGTCTTCAGCAGACCCGGTGCACGGGCGGCGAGAAGGTCGACGACCGCGCTGGTGTAGGCATGCGCGGTGGACTCGCTGATCCCGAACCCGGCGGCGATCTTCGCGACAGTGGTGTGTTCGCGCAGGTACACCAGTGCCACCATCGCGCGCTGGGACGGACGGAGCTTGCAGCGCCGGTCGCCCTCACGGGTGATGATCAGCATGGTGACCCACTCCACGAGTGCATGCGGTAAGTCGAGTGCGGCAGGATGGATGACCAACGAGGCCCCCGAGCAGTGTGATTGAGACGTCAGACATCTCGATCAACAGCCCGGGGGCTTCGCTCGTTGCGCTTCACGGACCGTCACCCGATCGGTAGCCACATCGAAGAAGCTCAGTGGTCCTTGGGCCTGGACCTGCTCCGGCTTGCCGGCGATGGGCGCCGGCGCACTGTTGACGCGGAGCAGAGAGGTGGTTGGTCTACCACCAAGAGGTGCACTGGATGCCGCTGTTGTCGCCCTGGCTCAGCAGGTGCGCGCAGACGCGGAAGGCCCGGCTCGACGAGCTGCTGGTCGGGTAGGCCGGCGTCGTCATCCTCTTGCCAGCCGTCATCGTGCTGAACGGACCGCACTGGATCCAGGTCTGCCTGTTGTCGTTGCTGACGTCCATCCAGACCTCCGCCAGGACGCCGGAACCCCAGTTACTGCCCGACCCGGTAGTCAAGACGCCCCACGCGGCCTGTCGGCCTCCGACGTTGCCGGCCTGCATCGCATACGAGGCGACAGCGTGGGGGAAGTCAATAATCATCGCACCCGCACCCCCCACACCCGTGCCACTGAGACTGTCCGGGATGTCGGTGAAACCATTCACACCTCCCTCGCAGTCCGACCGCGCTGCCTGAGCCGTGCCGGCGGATCCGGCCACCAGGCCTGCCGCCAACATGATCGCGGCTGCTCCTACGCAGAAGATCCGTCGGATGCTGTGCATGTTTTCTCCCTGGGTCCAGGTGCTGAGGGCTTCCGCAGAGGGGCGCTGTGCCGTGGAGTCGGCGGCCACTGCTGTGACCTGACCGAAGCGGTAACGGCCCCCGCTTCAGCTGCCGTAGCGGTGCAAGGGACGCCCAGTTGGCGCCTCGAACTGTAGGGCGGACCCGGGACGTTGCGACCCCGACAGATGTCAGGGTCACGATCAGCTGCTGGTGCGCGCCATGGTCTCGCCAGGCCGCCCTGGCCTGGGTCACGCAAGGGCCGATCAACTGGCTGCACGTGCCGCTGCCCTGTACCCGAACGGCAGGATCGGCGAGAAGCTGCTCTGAACTTTGACCCGGCCGGATCTCCTCGCGCCAGCGGCAGTCTCATCGTCCTCCAGGTCGCCCGCCTGAAGTCCTGGCGGATCTTCCGCAGGTCCCGCTGCAGCCCCAACCGCATGACGTCAATCGCCAAGGCCGTCCTCACCCTGGAGCTGCAACGCTGAAGAAGCTCACTGTTCACGGAGCGTCCCGTTATCAGCCATCGGCTTTCGCTACCGTTGAGCCGTCGCCCTTACGCCCTTCAGGAGCTCTCGTGCCCATCGTGAAGCACCCCTACGACGCGAAACTGCACCGCGAGGGCACGGTGGGGAGGCGGGGTGGATGTTCGTGGCATGGCCAGGAGGGCTGCTCGGAACAGCCGACCAGCACCTACGAGACGCCAAGCGGAATGATGGCTGCATGCCCTCGCGCCGAGCGCCAGATCGAAGACCTGTACGGCGCCCCGGCAACTCGTGAGCAATAGTGTCGCCGCGCCCGGCGAGGTACGAGGTCGCGTGCCACGGTCGTGCCAGATGTAGCGTTCGGCTGCGATCAACCACGGTGCCAGGCGGGCGAGTTCGTAGCGCTGAGGCCAATGCGGCTATCCGCAGGCCACCCGCCCCACGCCCCCGCCTCGCTCCTGAAGCGGTGCCGCAGGTTCGAATCCTTCCGGGGACACCAGCCGAAGGCCCACCTACGGCTTTCGCAGGTGGGCCTCCTGTATCTACTTGCATCAACACGGGAGATCGAGACGCCCCGTCCCGATCTCGATGCCCTTGGAGTCGGTGGAATCCCGGCCTGGGAATGTCGGGGCGGTGCGTGCGCGCCGTGCCTGCCGGTACCTCTCGTTCAGTTGGTCGGCCGTCGCGCAGGGGAGTCCGCGATTCACCCCCTCCTCGTCCACGGTCGTGCATGTCGCGCAGGTGATGCAGTGATCCGCCAGACGCACGTACGCGCCCGCCCACGGGGCATCGACGGATGACAGGTACGGGGCACCACTCATGCCTCCGTCTCCATGTCCACGCAGTGTCGTGCGGCGGAGATCAGGCGGGCGACCGCGAGCGGGCTGCACAGCACTGCGGCTGAATCCATCGGCACCGACCAATAGGAGGCGAACGCACCTTCCCGACCCACAGCATCCGGTCGAGGCACTCCCAGGTAACTCCCGCGTTCGAGGCACTCCACCTCCAGGTCACGCCAGGCGTCGGTGATCTGACGCAGTGTCGCCGGCATGCCGGCGGGCACCAGCGCGTAGTACCGCGAGAAGCGCGGGTCACAGATGACTGGCCCGCCGCCGAGGGCCTCGGACAGGAAGTCGTCCAGGCAGGCAGTCTCAGTGTGGGCGCTCAGGGCGGTCAGCAGGCGCTCAGGCATTCGTACGGCGGAGAAAGGTCCGCCGACCGGCAGTACTGCCACCCGGTGCTGCTCCCACTCCCACCGGGCTCGGTCCCGGAGCGGGGTCGGCAAATTCGCAAGCAGCCGGTGCTCCGTGGCGAGACGACGGTCCGCAGGGGAGTGCATGAACCCGCCGGGCTCCACGCTCAATGGACGCGGAACGATGCGCGTGTCCGATTGGTCCCCCGGCTGCATACCTGCTGCCTTATCGACGTCCACGGTTACACCTTCCATATACGCTCAGTTGTCGAATCGCTACTGTCTGAACGCTAGAAAGCATTGGCCGCCGCATGAAGTGACTTGCGGTACAGGTATGGATCGGACCCACACAGGGACAGGTGGTCGAGGTGCCGTCAATCCCAGGACGAACCCTGACCGGCAGTCGGGGTACGCCCTCGCGACCCCGGATCGGGGTCGTTTCCGGATACACCTTCCGGATCATCCGGGAGCAGCTTTGTCGGACACAGGACGACGTGGCCGAGCGGTTGGAGGTCTCGTCGGACACAGTCGCGGGCTGGGAGTCTAGACGTCGGCCCCTGCCCGCGTTGCCAGTCGGGCAGATGCTCGTGCATCGGCACCGGCTCATGCAGATGGGCACCTCCCCCGCCCTGCTTCAGGTCTTTGAGAGAGCGATAGAGGCCGACGTTCTCCTGGCCAGTGCCCTGGACGAGCAGACACCCACCGAGGAGAGCCAGCTCGGGGCGTGGGTCATGCAGCGTGACCTGGTCGAGGTCCTCGCATGGCCACTCACTCGGGTGGCGCCGCAGCCGGTTCGCGATCTACCCCCGCCCCGGCGACCGCGTCGAGGACCCGTACCGTCAGCGCCCGAGCTGCCGGCCACCGACCGGCGCAAGTTCTTCTCGCGGATGCGGGACACGGCAGAACAAGCACGACGCGAGGAGCAGTTCCTGTTACGACGCCAGGCCTTGTACCTGTCCGGTTACGACGACCGGTCCGACACTTCCGAGTGGCTCGCCCATCAGCAGGCCACGGAACGGCCTGGGGGCTGGCTCATCGGCTGGCTGAACGCCCGCTCTGTTGCGGCCGTTGCGGCGCGGCAGGGCGACCGCGCACGGATGAGCCATTTCATCGACACCGTCCTGCTTGACGACGATCGAGGCGAGGCAGCGAACTTGAACTACTGGGCGTACTGGGTGGGCGAGAGCCGCCACCTCGAACTGTCCGACGACTTCATCGCCTCCCGAGAGCCTGGGCCCTGGCCCGGGGACAAGCTGCTCGCCCACTTCGCGCATGGGTTGGCTCCTCACCACGGGTACGTCGATCTGACCGTCCACTCGCTGTGGTCCCTGCTCGCCATCCGGCCGAACCTGCTGAAGCCCGGGGCAGTTACCCGAGCCCTACGCGACCGGCTGCCGGTGATGTTGGATAGCCAGGGGTTGTCGGCTCGCGCTCGCCGAGAACTGGACAGCATTAGGTATGCGATCCGCCTTGCCGAGGCGTGAGAGGAGAGTCGACCGTGGCCGAAGAGCTGACCCAGGTGGCACGATTCCTGTACGAAGCGGGGACACTCAAGCAGTCGAAGCGCACCGGGTGGTGGATGGCTGGCGTGCGCGACCCGGAGAGCGTTGCCGAACACTCCTGGCGTACCTCGCTGATCGCGACGATCATCGCCAGACTGGAGGGGGCAGATCCTGCCCGTGCCGCGTTCCTGGCGGTGTGGCACGACTCTCAGGAGACCAGGACCGGGGATGTCAATCACCTGGCCAAGAAGTACGGTGCTGGTGAAGCCGACCCCGAGGTGGTCACCGCCGACCAGGTGGCGGGCATGCCCGAGGCGCTCGCGTCGACTGTGCGCGAACTGATCAGCGAGTACGAGGCCCGGGAATCACCAGAAGCGATCTGCGCACGAGACGCGGACAAGCTGGAATGCATGCTGCAGGGCATCGAATACAAGGCCCAGGGTTACGAGCACGCACAGCGGTGGATCGACAACAGCCGCGGACGGCTCGTCACGACGACCGCGAACGAGTTGGCCGACCAGTTGCTGGCGACCGACCCACTGGACTGGCTGCGCAGCACGATGGGCGAGTTGGGCTGACTCGCCCCTGCCGCTCACCCACGGCGGCAGAACGCTGAACTGACGCCGTGTGCACCCAGTTTGCACAGCCCCAAACCACAGACTGAGTTACAACCTCCCGCGCACGGCGCGGGCGCGCCCGGCCTCTGCGGCGCGGCGTGCCTCCTGTCTGCGCCCCGGCTGGCCGCGCCCGGCGGCGCGCTGCGTGCATGCGGGGGAGGTGGAAAACCCTCCGTGGCTGAGGCGATCAACTCCACGGCTTTAGAGGCCGTTCTCTTTCCGAATGCCGTGTGCGGATTCCGCTGGTCAGGCATGAGATTGCGGCTATGGCGGGAGTCTCGACTCGTTGCTTGGTTGAGACCGGTGGGAGTGCAGCGAGACACGCGCGCGCCTGATCGCTCGGCGTGCCCGCCGTCGTGGCTGGCTTTCGTCAGCTGAGGCACAGACGACCTCCTCGACGAGGCACCGGCAGAGGGCACCCCCGCGGCCTTGACTCGGTCATTGAGCTTCCAGCCCAAAGCCGTTCCGCCGACCTCACGTCATTGGCCAACGCAAGCCCTGATAGAACACGCGTGTGACCTACAGATTCACGGCGAAGATCGCTTACGGATGCCACGAGCCGGGGCCGGACATCTATGCCCTGACTGCCGGAGTTGCCGAGTCAGAAGGCGGAGAGGGCTTCGCGCTTGACTTCCAGTGCAGCTTCAAGGAACCCGATGCGCAGAACATCCGCAACGGCTGCGACTCGTACTGCGTTGTCACCCCCGACCAAGGCACCGCGTACGGATGCGTGCGCACGGTGGAGCTGGAAGGAGACCTCCTGCGGGTCACGTTCGACCCCGATTCCTTGGAAGCCCTGTTCCTGGATGACCCGGTCGTCGAAGCAGTGCTACACGCGCCGGCCGCAGACGTAGCTCACATGAAGGAGGCACTCACGCGCATCCTCGCTTACGGCCGGCCGGACGCGCTCCCGATCGTGATCGGGGTCTGAACCACGGTCGCTATTCGGGCCGTCTCGGGGCCGTGCGGGGGTACTCAACGACGACCAACGCTGACAACCACCGACAGCTAAGTCGCAGGTCGCGGCGTTGATCGATCGCACGGCCGCAGGTCAGAGACCCGGCCCTTCACTTCTTCGGCTACTGGTCGCACACCGCAGCGCTTGACTCGCCCATTGAAACTCCAGCCCAAAGCCGCTCCGTAAGTTGTTTGGCGGTCCGGAAGAGTGGGGTGTGGCTTTGCAGTCGCTTGCCCCCGGTGGCTCCGGTGGAGTGGCCGCCCTGCTCTTCGGGACGCCTGGCCGCTGATTGAGATCTGCGCACTGATCGCTGTTTACGGAGCTGACGGCGGGTGTTCCTCGGGCCGAGCGGGCTGAGGGCTGCAAGCACGTCCAGGCTGTCATCGCCCTCGCCCGCCGACGTGCCGATGTCCTGTGGGCGCTCTTGCGTGACGACAGGCCTTTCACCCTCGATCCACCCGACGCGCAAGCCGCCGAAAACGGGCCAGCGCACCCCGCCTACCTGGCGATAGCCTGCGGGCCAAACCAGAAAGGCGGACCCCAGTGGGCTTCGACGCAGAACGATCAGCGCGCATCGCTGCCATGCAGGAAACCGCCCGGCCCGTCTGGAAGGCAACTGGCGACACGGACGCACTCCAGCAGTTCCTCAAGGACAACGGGTGTCACGGAGTGGAAGCCGTGTTCGTGACCATGGGCCTGCTGCACTGCGATCTTGCCGAAGCTCAACGAGCCTTCTTCAACGCCCCGTGTCGCGACGCCGAACGCCGCTTCCACAACCGCGCCATGGACCTGCTCGAAGAGACCGCCGCCCACGACGCCTGACAGCCCGAGCGACCCTTGACACGCCCATTAAGACTCCACCGACCTCGTGGTTTGTCCTGGGCTTCATTCTGCTGATTCCCCAGGGGGAACCGTCCGTGGATGGCGGATAGAACCCACAGCCCGGCTCGTAGCTACTCAGCGTCCCTGATTGCGGCTAGACCTGCGGTGCAGGACAAGCGAGGCGCCGGCGCCAGCCACGACGGCGAAGACGGCGCCGCCGTAGTTGTCCTGAACGAGGACGCCAGCGGCAATCACGGTGCCGATGACGAGAGGTAAGCCGGTGGACATGCTGTTCTTCTTCACGAGAGCCTCTCCTCAGTGTGTGCGGCAGGAAGCGCCGCAGGCATGGGCAGATCGTCTACACGACTGCACGCCGCATGATCTCAGGTTCACCGATGCCGGACCAGACCGATCATGTTCAACGATGCGCTGCTGGCCGAGGCCGGGATCATCCTGTCGAAGGCCAAGGCCTCTGTTGATACCAAGATCAGCAACAAGTGGACATGGTCCGGGACGCAGACCGTGACTGACAGGAACACCAAAGCGAAGGGGTACCGGGCAGTGCTCGGCCAGCAGGGATGGAAGCTCACGGCCACCAAGACGTGGATTGCTCCGCCTTGCAAGGTCAAGAACAGGACCATCATCATCTAGGCCCCCAGGAAGGGCGACATTTCGATCGGGCGGAAGAAATCGTGATGATCAGCGGCAGGCGCGTGCGGCATCTCTTCATTTGCCTGGGCATCTCCATGCCGCTCGCTGTGGGGGCTTGCAGCTCCGGCGAGTCGTCCCCTCCGAAGGTCTCGACTTCGAAGACCTCCGCTTCGGACGGGGCGGAGGCGGCGAAGTCATTGCTGGAGAAACGCATTGTCGAAATGGAGTCGCTGAGTGGCGGGTCTGGCGTGCTGGAGCGGAGGTTCGGGAACACGCTGGAATCCGTGCCCGACGATGTACTGAGCGTGGCATTCGCGTTCACTTGCACGGGCGGTGAAGTGGTGAAACTGGCGATCACCTCTGCGGGCAACGACGCTTCATCGGGCACCCTTGTCTGCGACGGCTCCATTTTTCAACGGAGCGTCAACACAACCGAGTCGGGTCCTGTCGCACTTTCTGCCGTCACCTCTGACGGTACTAGCGGTGGGTATGCCTACGCCTACTACGTCGAGAAGAAGCAGCATTCGTAGGCTTCGGGTGGGCTTACGACGCGAAGCCGCGGGCCGTTCTCAGGGTGTCTTCGGGGGGTGTTCCGCACTGGGCCCAAGCGATGCCGACGCCTGCGTGCATGCGTACGGGTTGGCCGGGCAGGTGGATCGGCAGGTGGATCTGGGTTTGCATCCAGACCGCTGCGGTGTGTGCGTCGGCGGGGCTCAAGTCGTCGGCGAGGACGACGAACTCGTCCCCGCCGTAGCGGGCCACCGTGTCGCCGTCGCGTACGGCCTGGCCGAGGCGTCGGGCGACCTCGATGAGGACGCCGTCTCCCGCGTCGTGCCCGAAACGGGTGTTGATCGCCTTGAAGTCCCGGAGCGCGAAGAACAGCACGGCCAGGCCGTGGGTGGTGTCGTCGCCTGTGGGGGCCCATACGTGGGTGTGAGGTGGTCGCGCCCGGAGGTAGGGGACGTCGGCCTCCGCCCCCTCGGCGTCGGAGCCGTGCTTCCGGAGTGCGCAGAGCCGGGCGCCGATGCGGGCGTGCAGCTCCGCGGAGTTCGGCAGGCCGGTGAGCGAGTCGTGTGAGGCGCGGTGGGCGAGCTGAAGCTCGCGGCGCTTGCGCTCCTCGATGTCCTCGACGTGGGTGAGGAGGAAGCGTGGCCCGTCGGCGGCGTCCGCGACGACGCTGTGGCGCAGCGACACCCACACGTACGTGCCGTCGCGGCGGCCGAGGCGGAGCTCCGCGCGTCCACCCTCGGCGCTGGTGCGCAGCAGGGTGCCGATGTCGTCGGGGTGGACGAAGTCGGCGAACGTGTAGCGGCGCATCGCGGACGCGGGGCGGCCCAGCATGCGGCACAGGGCTTCGTTCGTCCGCAGGAGGCGACCGTGCTGGTCGCCTCCCATCTCGGCGATGGCCATGCCGGACGGGGCGTACTCGAAGGCCTGCCGGAAGGACTCCTCGCTGGCCCGCAGCGTCTGCTGCTCCCTGTCCAGCCGGACCAGGGCGCGCTGCATGTTGGCGCGCAGCCGGGCGTTGCTGATCGCGACGCCGGCCTGGAAGGCGTACTCCTCCAGATCCCGGCGTTCGTCCGGCCTCGGACGGCGACGGGTGAGGGGTTGGTCCACCGAGATCACACCGAGCAGCTCGCCTTGGGTGGCGCCGGAAGCGCTCCGGGCGTACATGGGGGCGTAGAGGCGGTCGGCGGGGTGCCACTCGTCCTCGAAGCGGGGGTCGGGGCCTTCGGTGTACCACTGCGGGACGTCGTCGTTGTCCAGGACCCAGCCCTCGGTGTGCGGGATGAACACCAGGTCGCCCCAGCGCTCGCCCATGCCGAGGCGGCGTTCCCAGGACTCGCGCGAGCCGACCCGGCCGGTGATGAGGGCCTCGGCGGCGGGGTTGCCCGCGAGGGCGGCGACGACCAGGTCGCCGTCCGGCCGTACGAGGTTGACGCACGCCAGCTCGTACCCGAGGCCGGTCACGACTCCCTCCGCGACGGTCTGCAGGGTGTTGGCGAGACTGCGGGCGATATGGAGGCCCTGGACCGTGGCCTGGAAGTTGTGGCTCTTGTCGATGGCGAGCGCGCTACGGGTGGCGAATTCGGCGGCGACCGACAGATCGGCGTCCTGGAAGGCCTGCTCGGCGGCGTGGCGCAGGAGGACCGCCGTGCCGATGATCCGCCTGCGGCCGTGCAGGGGCACGAGGACGGTGTGGCCTCCGCCGGGTGTCTCACGCCCCTCACCGAGCAGTTCCGGCAGCGCGGCGCCACCGACCGGCGAGTCGCCGCCGACCGGCAGTGCCCCGTTCAGCACTTCGAAGAGCGCGCTGCCGGGGCGTACCTCGCACCGTTCGGCACCCCCTCCGGCGTGGAGCGGGTGCACCTGCTGTAGCCGCAGCACCAGCGGGCCCACGTGCTCTTCGTCGCCCACCGGGATCGGGTCCCGCAGATAGACCATGACCGCGTCGGCGACGGTGGGGACGACGGCCCGGCACAGCCGCGTCACGATGTCCTCCGGGTCTCTTCCCCGGGTGATTCGGTGGGCCGCCTCGGAGATGTCGCCCTGGGGGTCGGTGGCCGGGGGCCGTGGGGATTCGAGCGCGGGCAGGGAGGTGTCCTGGCTGGTGGGCGGGTTGTTCGGGGTTGTTCCGGACAACTCGGCGGGTTGTCCGCCCGGGTTCCGCCGGACCTGGCCGGGTACGGGAACACCCACTTGTGCCGGAGGGCCGGGTACGGGAACACCCACTGGCGCCGGAGGAATCGAGGACGACCAGTAGCCCACCTCGTCGGCGGCCTGCTGCACGGCCTCGTGCTCCTCGTCGAGGACGGCGCGCGCCTTCTCCAGCGCCCGGTCCACATCGTTGAGGGCGGCGTCGTCGGGGTCGAGCGCATGCGGAGTGGGAGGGGACGGCGGCGGCACCGGCTCCTGCGCCCCGGAGGGCTCGTCCTCGCCCATGCGCAGCCGCAGCTCGGCCAGTTCGGCCTCCAGCTCGTGGATTCGGCGGGCCGCGTGGTCGGCGACCTGCTGGGCGATGCCCCGCTCCCGTTCGGCGCGGACCAGCTGTTCGCGCAGTTCCGTCTCCTGCTGCTGTACGCGGGAGAGCAGCTCCACCACTCCCTGCCCGGAGGGGAGCTCCGCCGTCACCGCGTCCAGTGCGTCGAGTCGGCGCCTCAGTTCGGAGACCTTCGCCTGGGCCTGCCCGAGCATGACGAACAGCAACGTGGCGATCGACAGGGCCTGTTGACGTCCGTGTTCGCCGGCTTCGTAGGCCTGCCGGACGCGCTGCATCTCCTGGAGGACCTCGATGGTGCGGTCCTTGGCCTCCAGCAACTCCCGGGCGGGCACGAGTTCCTGTGGTTCGGCGATCGCTGTGGGGGTCGACCGCGCACGGTCCCACAGCGCCCTCGCCTCCGCGAGGCGTTCCGAGGAGAGGCCGGCCTGTTCGTGGGGAAAGCACACGTCGGCCACGGCCTCGACGAGATCCCACTCCAGCGACTCGCCGGACAGCCGGTCACGTAACCGGCGTAACTCGGGCACCGTTCCGTCGATGAAGTGCTCGGGGGTGAGACGTGTGTGCAACTGCCGTACGGATACCGCCGATTCGTCCAGCCAGGATCGCACCACCGCGACCAGCTGGTTGATCTCCACGCACGAGCCGCGGGCCGGTCCCCAGGGCCGCCCCGCCCGCTTCCTCTCGCCGGCCACTCGCTCTCCCCCACGGTTTGTTCGCCGGACAACCCCCTGTTGTCGCGGGAGAAACATCCAACCGTCCCACCTGCGGTTCCGCCCGGGGATCGTCGTACTTCGTCATCGACACCACACGACCCAGGCGGTGCTCTCATGAACAACACCTTCCCGGCGTTCCTGCTCCTCGCGCTGGCGGTGGCCGTCCTCTTCTCCGTCGTCGCCGCGGCGATCGCCTTCGCCCTCGCCCGCTGGGAGGGAGCCGCGGTGCCGGCCGCCCTGTCCCGCGGTGGCCTCGCGTTCGCCGCGAGCCTCACCCTGTGCCTGGCCGTCTTCGCGGCGCTGGACCGGACATAGGCGCTGGACCGGACATGAGGGAGAGGGGAACAGGGGAACAAGGAGCCATGGCCCTCTATGACACGCTCGGTGCGACGTACGGTCTGACGCGGCGGCCGGATCCGCGGATCGCCGCGCGGATCCACGCCGCTCTCGACAGCGCCGCGGATGTGATCAACGTAGGGGCAGGCACTGGCTCCTACGAGCCGGCGCAGACCGTGCTCGCCGTCGAGCCCAGCCAGATCATGCTCCGCCAGCGGCCGCCCGGGTCGGCGCCCGCCGTGTGCGCCGTCGCCGAACGTCTGCCGCTGCGCGCCGACGCCGCCGACGCCGTCATGGCACTGCTGACCGTCCATCACTGGACCGATCTCGCGGCCGGTGTCGCTGAACTGCGCCGGGTCGCGCGCCGCCGCGTCGTCGTCCTGACCTGGGACCAGCAGGTCTTCCGCGAACACTTCTGGCTGGTGCGCGACTACCTCCCGCAGGCCGCCGCCTTCGACGACACCCGTGCCGTCCCGATCGACCGGCTGGCCGCTCTGCTCGGCGGGGCGGAGCAGTTGCCGGTCCGCGTCCCGCACGATTGCACGGACGGGTTCGGCGCGGCGTACTGGCGCCGCCCCCACGCCTACCTCGACCCCAAGGTCCGCGCCGGGATCTCCATGCTCGCCCAGACCGGGGAGGACGTCCTCGCCCCCGGCCTGGCGGCACTCGCCGACGACCTCGCGACCCGCCGCTGGCACAACCGTTACGCCGACCTGCTCGCACTCGACACCATCGACGTCGGCTACCGGCTCCTGGTGGCGGACGTCTGACTCCCGCCCGCCCGATATTCGGTGGTGTCCCCGCCCCGCCCGGTCCACCATGCCCCCATGCCCTCAAGCGAGCACCCCGGCGAAGCAGTCACGGCGGAAGCCTCCGGTACGACGCGGTGGACGCTGGCCACCGTCTACCCCGACATGTGGGTCGACCCCGACGACGACCCCCGCGAGACCGGCGACGAGCCCGTCGACGAACGCGGCATCCTGCTGGACTACCTGCGCACCTACCGCCTCACCTTCGAGATGAAGTGCGCGGGACTCGACGCCGAGCAGATGGCCCGGCGTTCCGTCCCGCCGTCCACGATGTCCCTGCTCGGGCTGGTGCGGCACCTGACCGAGGACGAGCGGCACCTCCGGCGGGTGATGGCCGGCGAGGACGCGCCGAAGCTGTACCGCACGGAGGAGGACCGGGACGGCGACTTCAACGGTGCCGTCGCCGACCAGGCGGTCGTGGACGAGGCCTGGCGGGCGTGGCGTGCCGAGGTCGAGCGCACCGATCGCTTCCTGGCCGGCGTCACCGACCTCGCCACCCGCAACGCGGGCTTCTCCGACTACGGCCCCGAACCGGGCGGACAGGTCCAGCTCCGCGACATCCTGGTCGCGCAGATCGCGGAGTACGCGCGGCACTGCGGCCACGCCGACCTCCTGCGCGAGTGCGTCGACGGCCGCGTCGGGCAGTGAACGGGGAACCGCTGAGAAAAAGATCCGGCGGCGATGTCGAGAACCCGCGTCCGGCTCCGTCCCCGGGGTGAAGGCGGCCAGGATGGGTCGCACAGCACCGAGGAGAAGACGATGGCCAAGTACCTGCTTCTGAAGCACTACCGCGGCGCCCCGGTAGCGGTCAACGACGTGCCCATGGATCAGTGGACGCCGGAGGAGATCTCGGCGCACATCCAGTACATGAACGACTTCGCGGCCCGGCTGGAGAAGACCGGCGAGTTCGTCGACGGCCAGGCGCTCGCCGCCGAGGGCGCGTGGGTCCGCTACGACGGTGAGGGGCGCCCGCCGGTCACCGACGGGCCGTTCGCCGAGACCAAGGACCTCATCGCGGGCTGGATGATCATCGACGTCGACGGCTACGAGCGGGCCGTCGAGCTCGCCGGGGAGCTGTCCGCCGCCCCCGGCGCGGGCGGCAAGCCGATCCACGAGTGGCTGGAGGTCCGTCCGTTCCTGACCGCGCCGCCCACCATCCCGGAGTGCTCCGTCCATGGATGAGGCACTGCTCCGCAGCCTCACCCCGAGCGTGCTCACGATCCTCGTCCGCCGCGGAGCCGACTTCGCGGCGGCCGAGGACGCCGTGCAGGACGCGCTGGTCGAGGCGCTCCGCGTGTGGCCGGCCGACCCTCCCCGGGACGCGAAGGGCTGGCTGGTCACCGTGGCCTGGCGCAAGTTCCTCGACCAGGCGCGGGCGGACAGCGCGCGCCGCCGGCGCGAGGACCTGGTCGAGGAGGAACCGGCGCCCGGGCCGACGCCCGACGCGGACGACACCCTCCAGCTGTACTTCCTGTGCGCCCACCCCTCGCTGACGCCCTCGTCGGCGGTCGCGCTCACGCTGCGTGCCGTCGGCGGGCTCACCACGCGGCAGATCGCCCAGGCCTACCTGGTGCCCGAGGCGACCATGGCGCAGCGCATCAGCCGCGCCAAGCGCACCGTCTCCGGTGTGCGGTTCGACCGGCCCGGCGATGTCGCGACCGTGCTGCGCGTCCTCTACCTGGTCTTCAACGAGGGCTACTCCGGCGACGTCGACCTGTCCGCCGAGGCCATCCGGCTCACCCGGCAGCTCGCGGGCATCATCGACCACCCCGAGGTGGCGGGGCTGCTGGCGCTCATGCTGCTGCACCATGCCCGGCGGGCCGGCCGTACCGCGCCCGACGGCAGCCTGGTGCCGCTCGCCGAGCAGGACCGCGGCCGGTGGGACACCGCGGCGATCGCCGAGGGCATCGGGATCCTGCAAGCGGCCCTCGCCCGTGACCGGCTGGGCGAGTTCCAGGCCCAGGCCGCCATCGCGGCGCTCCACGCCGACGCGCGGACCGCCGAGGAGACCGACTGGGTGCAGATCGTGGAGTGGTACGACGAGCTGCTGCGCCTGACGGACAACCCGGTCGTCCGGCTCAACCGCGCGGTCGCGGTGGGCGAGGCCGACGGACCGCGCGCGGGACTCGCGGCCCTCGCGGCCCTGGACGACTCCCTGCCCCGCCACACCGCGGTGGCGGCGTACCTCCACGAGCGCGACGGCGACCCGGAAACGGCGGCCCGGCTCTACGCCGAGGCGGCCCGCAAGGCCCCCCACCTCGCCGAACGGGACTACCTGACGCGTCAGGCGGCCCGCCTCAACGCCGGCCGGCGCCGCTGACGGGCCGCACGCGGCAGGTCACTGGACGATCAGCGGCACGGGGTGCACCTCGTCCGCCGTGTGCCCGGCCCGCTCGTGAATGCGCTGGACCGCTTCGGCCGAGGGGGCCTCGGAGAGGCAGTACACATGGCCGGACTCCGGGTCCGCCCAGGCCATCTCGAAGTGGACCTGCTCGTCCTTCTCTATGGCGAGGTCCGCGTTGTGCGCTTCACGGAGCTGTTCCGCCGTGATGCCTTTCATGCCGCGATGGACGTCCATGAACTTGGGCATGGCTCGCGTCTCCTTCCCGGCACGGCGCCGTCCGGCGCCGCCTTGCCTCCTCTCATGCTCCGCCCGTACGGCCACGGGGGCGACCGCACGCCGCGGGGCCCGGCGATCGACCCCACGCCGCAGGGCCCGGCGATCGACCCCACGCCGCGGGGCCCGGCGATCGGCACCGGGCCCCGCGGGTACGTCCTACGCGAAACTCCGCGCCGGCGTCAGCCGCACTGGCAGGGGCTGCCCGACTGGCATCCGCAGCCGCAGCCCGAGCCGCAGCCGCACGCGGCGATCAGGGGAAGGCTCCTGATCTCGGCGGGCTGCTCGGTCTCGCGCTGCCGGGCGGGGTCGGGCGTCGTACTGGGGGATTCGGCCATGGGTCCCTCCTCGAGGCTGGTGCCTGTGCCCATTGGATGCCCGTTCCGCTGGGCGCATCAACGGCGCACTGAGGCGCCCACGCGCCCCGGCCGATTCCCACCCGCCCCCTGAACCCGCCCCGGGCAAGGCGCCGCGGGATGCCTCCGGCGGCCCGCCCCCTCAGGCGCTCTCCGCCCCCGACACCGCCTGGATCTCGGGCTGCGTGTCCAGCTGGAGCTCGTCCGCGTGCTCACCCGTCACCAGGTACACCACCCGCTTGGCGACCGACACCGCGTGGTCGGCGAACCGCTCGTAGTAGCGGCCGAGCAGCGTGACGTCCACGGCCGTCTCGATGCCGTGCTTCCAGCGGTCGTCCATCAGGTGCTGGAAGAGGGTGCGGTGCAGCAGGTCCATCTCGTCGTCGTCCTGCTCCAGCTGGAGCGCCAGGTCGACGTCCTTGGTGATGATCACCTCGGCGGCCTTCGCCATCAGGCGCTGCGCGAGCTGGCCCATCTCCAGGATGGTGGCGTGCAGGTCGCTCGGGACCGCGCGGTCCGGGTAGCGCAGGCGCGCGAGCTTCGCCACGTGCTGGGCGAGGTCCCCCGAGCGCTCCAGGTCGGCCGACATCCGCAGCGATGTGACGACGATCCGCAGGTCCGTCGCCACCGGCTGCTGGCGGGCCAGCAGGGCTATGGCCCGGGCCTCCAGGTCGTGCTGGAGTTCGTCGACCTTCTGGTCGGCCTCGATGACGGCCTCGGCCAGCTTCAGATCGGAGTCGAGCATGGCGGTCGTGGCGCGCCCGATCGCCGAGCCGACCAGCCGGGCCATCTCCACCAGACTGTCGCTGATCGAGTCCAGTTCCTCGTGGTACGCGTCCCGCATCAGGCTTTCCCTCTCGTGCGTCCGTGTCGGGGTTCATCGGGCCGGGGCCCACCGAACAGGCCGGGGCCCACCGAACAACCGGCGGTACGACCGTCGTATTACCAGCGGTCCGAACCCCACGCTCCCACGTTCCGCCCCGTACGCGTCCGTTTCCGGCATCCCAAATGAACCAATACTGGCTCCAAGGTGAACTCTGGGCGACGAGTGTTCGAGCTCGCACCCGGACGGCTGTGGAGGGTGCCCGAGCCATGCCTAACCTGGGTGCATGGACGTGAACGCGGCGGTCGCCGCAGCGGCAGCGATCGCCGGGGTGCTCACCGGTGTCATCGCCGCACTGGCGTTCCGGTGGAGCGAGCGCGAGCAGAAGCGCCCCACCCGCAGCTCCCTGCACACCGACGCGGTGCTCCCGCCGGGCGTGGACACCGTCCTGTCGGTCCTCAGGTCGTCGGCCGTCGTCCTCGACGAGGCGGACGCCGTGGTCAAGGCCAGCTCGGCGGCGTACGCCCTCGGCCTGGTCCGCGGCGGCAAGCTCGCCGTCGAGCCGATGCTGCAGATGGCCCGGGACACCCGCCGGGACGGCGAGATACGCCAGGTCGAACTGGACCTGCCCCGGCGCGGCACCGGACGCGGAGAGGCCCTGGCCGTCTCCGCGCGGGTCGCGCCGCTCGGCTCCCGGCTGGTGCTGCTGCTGGTGGAGGACCTGACCGAGGCCCGCCGCATCGAGGCGGTCCGGCGCGACTTCGTCGCCAACGTGAGCCATGAGCTGAAGACGCCGGTGGGCGCCCTCTCGCTGCTCTCCGAGGCCGTGATGGACGCCTCCGACGACCCCGAGGCCGTCGAGCGGTTCGCCGGGCGCATGCAGATCGAGGCCACCCGGCTGACCAGCCTGGTGCAGGAGCTCATCGACCTCTCCC
This sequence comes from Streptomyces sp. NPDC007929, assembly GCF_042959065.1. Taxonomy (NCBI): domain Bacteria; kingdom Bacillati; phylum Actinomycetota; class Actinomycetes; order Kitasatosporales; family Streptomycetaceae; genus Streptomyces; species Streptomyces sp. NPDC007929. Next base: position 110,223 of record NZ_JBIBKD010000006.1, read on the forward strand.
GGGTGCAGAACGACGACCCGCTGGAGGACGCCGAGCCGGTCCGCGTCGACGAGCTCGTCGCCGAGGCCGTCGACCGCTGCCGCCACCAGGCCGGCGCCAAACAGATCACCATGGCCGCGGGAGGCGCCGCCGACCTGCGCGTGTGGGGAAACCGCGGCCAGCTCGCCGCCGCCCTCGGCAACCTCGTCGAGAACGCGGTCAACTACTCACCCGCCCGCACCCGCGTCGGCATCGCGGCCCGCAGCGTGAACGCGCCCGGCGGGGACCAGATCGAGATCGCCGTCACCGACCAGGGCATCGGCATCTCCGACAAGGACAAGGAGCGCATCTTCGAGCGCTTCTACCGCGTCGACCCGGCCCGCTCCCGTGCCACCGGCGGTACGGGCCTCGGGCTGGCGATCGTCAAGCACGTGGCCGCCTCGCACGGCGGGGAGGTCACGGTGTGGAGCGCCGAAGGCCAGGGCTCCACCTTCACCCTGCGGCTGCCGGAGGCCGGTGCGGCCCGCGACCGCGCACATCAGCAGCCCGCCCGACACGAGCGCGCAGGAGGCGCGGGCCTCGACGAGGAGGCCGGGCGGTCCACCCCCACATCCCCCGAATCAACCGCGTACGAAACGCTTCCCGCCCCGGAGGTCCTTCCGTGACCCGAGTGCTCGTCGTCGAGGACGAGGAGTCCTTCTCCGACGCCCTGTCGTACATGCTCCGCAAGGAGGGCTTCGAGGTCGCCGTCGCGACCACCGGGCCCGACGGACTCGACGAGTTCGAGCGCAACGGCGCCGACCTCGTCCTCCTCGACCTGATGCTGCCCGGCCTGCCGGGCACCGAGGTGTGCCGCCAGCTGCGCGGCCGCTCCAACGTCCCCGTCATCATGGTGACCGCCAAGGACAGCGAGATCGACAAGGTCGTCGGGCTGGAGATAGGAGCCGACGACTACGTCACCAAGCCGTTCTCCTCGCGCGAGCTGGTCGCGCGCATCCGTGCGGTGCTGCGCCGCCGCGGCGAGCCCGAGGAGGTCACCCCGGCGGCCCTGGAGGCCGGTCCGGTCCGCATGGACGTCGACCGGCACGTGGTGACCGTCGCCGGCACCAAGATCGACCTGCCGCTGAAGGAGTTCGACCTGCTGGAGATGCTGCTGCGCAACGCCGGCCGCGTCCTGACCCGTATGCAGCTCATCGACCGCGTCTGGGGCGCCGACTACGTCGGTGACACCAAGACCCTCGACGTCCACGTCAAGCGGCTGCGCGCCAAGATCGAGCCCGATCCGGGTGCCCCGCGCTACCTGGTGACGGTCCGCGGCCTCGGCTACAAGTTCGAGCCGTAGACCGCCGGCGCACGACGGCGGAACACAGCGAAGGGCGGGACCTCCCCGAGGAGAGGTCCCGCCCTTCGCCGATCACGACGACTGCGAGGGCTCAGTGCCCGGCGCCCGCGCCGGTGCTCGCCGAGGCCGCGTCGGTCGGTGTGCCGGACGACTCGTGGCCACCCGGCGTCTGGCCGTCCGCGGGGCTCTCCGGGGCGCCCGAGGCACCTTCGGCCGGGGAACCGGACGGGGACGACGACGCGCCCGGCCCGGCCGGGACCTCGCTCGGGCCCCACTCCTTGAAGAAGTGCTCGGCGGGGACGACGAACGCGCGCAGGCTCACGGCGCCCGTCTTGCTGAAGGTGAAGGTGACCTTCTGGGCGTTGCCGTCCTGCACGGCCTCACGGCTGCTGGGCAGCATCGCCGTGGCGTTGTCCTTGCCGCCCAGGATCAGCGAGCCGCCGGGCGGGATGCTGAGGCTGCCGCCCTTGGCGGGCTTGAGCTCGGCGGTCTTGCCGGTGCCGGGGAGGGTGATGGACTCCAGCGTCTGGGCGCTGCGGCCGGAGTTGAACAGGGTCGCGGAGACCGCGGCCGGACCGGTCGACTCGAGGTCGGGCTGCGTGATGACGATCGCGTTCTGGACCTTGATGTCACCGACGCTCGTGGCCGCGTTGTCCGGCTGGATCTCCAGGGTCTGGGCGTCGTTGCCGGCGCCGCACGCGGCGAGCGAGGCGATCGAGAACGCGGTGACGGCGGCGGCGAGGGCACCGCGTCGAAGGCTGCTGCTCACGGCGGCGGCAACTCCTTGACTCGAGCGGAGCGGCCGGAAAAGCCGCCCTAAGTGTCTGTCAGCGGGCCTTAGGTTACCGAGCCGTCCTCCTCCGGCCGCACCCGACCCCCCGTCACCGGCGATCCCACCTGAGTCACGGATGACTCGCGGGTCACATTGACGGAGTGCTCGTCCGGCATTCACATAAGAGCCCCGGGGAGTACCGCAAATGTTCCGTGAAGGAATGCGCGGAGCACCTCGGAATTGATCATCGGTGGTCCGCCGGGGTGAGTCGTGATCAATTCCGGATTCGACCGGAACCCGGCTCGGGCCTCCGAACGGAGTAGCGGAAGCCGATCATACGGAACCGGACATATGCGGATGTTCGGCCTTCTGGAGGATGCTCCGGATGCGTGTACCGTACGCGTTTCGCTCACCCCGGAGAGCCGCTCCCACCTGCGAATACCTTCTTCCGATCCCTGTCCGAAGCACGTTCCTGTCGGAGTTGTCAAGCCCCGAGATATGCCCTGACCTGCGAAAACGCCATTCAGAACCCGCAGTTTCCGTGTTACCCTGGATAGCCACGGAAGGGGTACCTGTCACATGACGTTCAAGGTTGGCGACACCGTGGTCTATCCCCATCACGGGGCCGCGCTGATCGAGGCCATCGAAACTCGCCAGATCAAAGGCGTGGACAAGACCTACTTGGTGCTGAAGGTCGCCCAGGGTGACCTGACGGTACGTGTGCCAGCGGACAATGCGGAGTTCGTCGGCGTGCGTGATGTGGTCGGTCAGGACGGGCTGGACCGGGTCTTCGAGGTGCTGCGCGCGCCGTACGCCGAGGAGCCCACGAACTGGTCCCGTCGATACAAGGCAAATCTGGAGAAGCTCGCCTCGGGCGATGTCATCAAGGTCGCGGAAGTGGTGCGTGACCTGTGGCGTCGTGAGCGTGAGCGTGGACTCTCCGCCGGTGAGAAGCGCATGCTCGCCAAGGCCCGCCAGATCCTGGTGAGCGAGCTGGCCCTCGCGGAGAACACCAACGAGGACAAGGCGGAAGCTCTGCTCGACGAGGTTCTCGCCTCCTGAGGCGAAGCCGGTCGCTCAGCGCTGTGCTTGTCAAGCAGCTTGTGCTTGTCAAGGCTGCCGCTGATCAAGGCTGCTGATCAAGCGCGCGCCTGCACATCGAAATGCCGCGGTGCCCGATGACGAATTCCTTGTCGCCGGGCGCTGCGGCATGTTCATACCCTGATGCCGATGCACCATCACCCCGGAGTGTGTTATCACTCACGCCCCGGTTGTCCGTCTGGCGTGCCGGGCCCGGGCAGCCGGCTCGAACGGCGTCACGGAAGGGTCCGGTCGAGCGCGTCGCGCCCGGCACTCCTCCAGGCCATACCCACGCCAGGCCAGCACACAAACCTGACAGGAACCGATGTCTGACGATTCGCGTCCCTCGCCGCCCGCAGGCCCCGCCACGGTCCGTACCGCCGCCGTGATCCCGGCCGCCGGCCGGGGCGTCCGGCTCGGCCCGGGCGCCCCCAAGGCCCTGCGCGCGCTGGGCGGCACCCCCATGCTGATCCACGCGGTCCGGGCGATGGCCGCCTCCCGCGCCGTCTCCCTGGTCGTCGTCGTGGCCCCGCCCGACGGCGCCGCCGAGGTCAAGTCACTGCTCGACGCGCACGCCCTGCCCGAGCGGACCGACTTCGTCGTCGTCCCGGGCGGGCAGAGCCGCCAGGAGTCCGTGAAACTCGGCCTCGACGCGCTGCCGCCCCGCCACGACATCGTGCTCGTCCACGACGCGGCCCGGCCCCTGGTGCCGGTGGACACGGTCGACGCCGTGATCGAGGCCGTACGCGACGGCGCGCCGGCCGTGGTCCCGGCGCTGCCGCTGGCCGACACCGTCAAGCAGGTCGAGCCCGCCGCCGCCCCCGGCGAGCCGGAGCCGGTCGTCGCCACGCCGGAGCGCTCGCTGCTGCGGGCGGTGCAGACCCCGCAGGGCTTCGACCGGGCCACGCTGGTGCGGGCGCACGAGACGGTGACCGGCGAGGTCACCGACGACGCCGGGATGGTCGAACAGCTCGGCCTGACGGTCGTGGCCGTCCCCGGCCACGAGGAGGCGTTCAAGGTCACCCGCCCCCTGGACCTGGTCCTCGCGGAGGCGGTCCTGGCCCGCAGGAGGCTCAACGATGGCTTCTGACCAGCCCCTTCTGCCCCAGGTCGGCATCGGCACCGACATCCACGCCTTCGAGGAGGGCCGCGAGCTGTGGTGCGCGGGCCTGAAGTGGGAGGACGCGGGCCCGGGCCTGGCCGGCCACTCCGACGCGGACGTCGTCGCCCACGCCGCCTGCAACGCCCTCTTCTCCGCCGCCGGTCTCGGCGACCTCGGGCAGCACTTCGGCACGGGCCGCCCCGAGTGGTCGGGCGCCTCCGGAGTCACCCTGCTGACGGAGGCCGCGCGCATCGTGCGCGAGGCGGGCTTCCGCATCGGCAACATCGCCGTACAGGTGGTGGGCCCCCGCCCGAAGATCGGCAAGCGCCGGGACGAGGCCCAGAAGCTCCTGTCGGAGGCGGCCGGGGCCCCGGTCTCGGTGTCGGGCGCGACGACGGACGGCCTGGGCTTCCCCGGCCGCGAGGAAGGGCTGATGGCGGTGGCCACCGCGCTGGTGGTGCGCACCGGCTGAGGGCGGTGGCCACAGGCCCTGGTGGCGCGCACCGGCTGAAGACAAGGGCCCTGCGCGTTCCCATTGCCTATGTCACGAATATGTGCGTCCCCGGGGTGAAGGTCCTGATGCACACCCCGGGGCCCACTACCCTGGAGTGGTGACTATTCGCCTGTACGACACCAGCGCCCGGCAGATCCGTGACTTCTCCCCGCTCCAGCCGGGTTGCGTCTCGATCTACCTGTGCGGTGCCACCGTGCAGGCCGCCCCGCACATCGGGCACATCCGCTCCGGGCTGAACTTCGACATCATGCGCCGCTGGTTCGAGTACCGCGGCTACGACGTCACGTTCGTGCGGAACGTGACGGACATCGACGACAAGATCATCGCCAAGTCGGCCGACCAGAACCGCCCTTGGTGGGCCATCGGCTACGAGAACGAGCGCGCGTTCAACGACGGTTACCACGCGCTCGGCTGCCTCCCCCCGACCTACGAGCCGCGCGCCACCGGCCACATCACCGAGATGGTCGAGATGATGCGCGGCCTCATCGAGCGCGGGCACGCCTACGTCGCGGACGGCAGCGTCTACTTCGACGTCCGCTCCTTCCCGGAGTACCTGGCGCTGTCCAACCAGGACATCGACGACCTGCGTCAGCCCGACGAGGGCGTCTCGGGCAAGCGCGACCCGCGCGACTTCGCCATGTGGAAGGCCACCAAGCCCGGCGAGCCCGACTGGGAGACGCCCTGGGGCCGTGGCCGTCCCGGCTGGCACCTGGAGTGCTCGGCGATGGCCCACAAGTACCTCGGGACCGCCTTCGACATCCACGGCGGCGGCCTCGACCTGGTCTTCCCGCACCACGAGAACGAGATCGCGCAGGCCAAGGCCTACGGCGACGAGTTCGCCCGGTACTGGGTGCACAACGCCTGGGTCACCATGAGCGGCGAGAAGATGTCCAAGTCGCTCGGCAACTCGGTCCTGGTCAGCGAGATGGTCAAGCGCTGGCGCCCCATCGTGCTGCGCTACTACCTCGGCACCCCGCACTACCGCTCGATGATCGAGTACAGCGAGGACGCGCTGCGCGAGGCCGAGTCGGCGTTCGCGCGGATCGAGGGCTTCGTACAGCGCGTGGTGGAGAAGGCCGGCCTCGTCGAGCCCGCCGACGAGGTGCCGCTCGCCTTCGCCGAGGCCATGGACGACGACCTGGGCGTGCCGCAGGCGCTCGCCGTGGTGCACACCACCGTCCGGCAGGGCAACAGCGCCCTGGCGGCCGATGACAAGGAAGCCGCTGTGGCACGGCTCGCCGAGGTCCGCGCGATGCTCGGCGTGCTCGGCCTCGACCCGCTGGATGCCCGGTGGGCCGGGGAGGGCGACCGGGGCGACGACCTGCACGGCGTGGTCGACACGCTGGTGCGCATGGTCCTGGACCAGCGCGAGGCCGCCCGGGCCCGCAAGGACTGGCCCACCGCGGACGCCATCCGCGACCAGCTCGGCCAGTCCGGCCTGGTCATCGAGGACGGTCCGCAGGGGCCGCGCTGGAGCCTCGGTCCGCGCTGAGACGAGCCCCACGGGCTGATCGACTGTGCCGCCCGGGCCTCCGGGCGGCACACTGCATAGACGGAACAGACGTACACAGCCGTACGGACGCAGTCGTACGGACGCAATCACCTCACGGAGACGAGTAGCTCAATGGCCGCGAACAACCGCCGCATGTCCGGCAAGAAGGGCGCGCAGGTCGGCAGTGGCGGCCAGCGGCGCCGGGGCCTGGAGGGCAAGGGCCCGACCCCGCCCGCCGAGATGCGCAAGGGACACAAGAAGAACCGCGTCGCCAACGCCAAGGCGAAGCAGGCCGTCCGCCGGCCCACCGTGCGCGGCCGCGGCGGCAAGGGCACGTCCGAGCTGGTCGTCGGGCGCAACCCGGTCCTGGAGGCGCTGCGCGAGGGCGTCCCGGCCTCGACCCTGTACGTCCAGCAGTTCATCGACAACGACGAGCGGGTGCGCGAGGCCCTCCAGGTCGCCGCCGAGCGCGGCGGGATCAACCTCATGGAGGCCCCGCGTCCCGAGCTGGACCGGATGACCAATGGCCTCAACCACCAGGGCATGGTCCTCCAGGTCCCGCCGTACGAGTACGCCCACCCCGAGGACCTGGCGTCCGCCGCCTACGACGAGGGCGTGGACCCGCTGATCGTCGCCCTCGACGGCGTCACCGACCCGCGCAACCTCGGCGCGGTCGTCCGCTCGGTCTCCGCCTTCGGCGGGCACGGCGTGGTCGTCCCCGAGCGCCGCGCGGCCGGCATGACGGCCGGTGCCTGGAAGACGTCCGCCGGTACGGCGGCCCGCACCCCGGTCGCCCGGGCCACGAACCTCACCCGGGCCCTGGAGGCGTACAAGAAGGCCGGCATCACGGTCGTCGGCCTGGCCGCCGACGGCGAGGCCGAGGTCGGCGAGCTTCCGGCGCTGGACGGCCCCGTCGTCATCGTCGTCGGCAGCGAGGGCAAGGGGCTGTCCCGGCTGGTCGGGGAGACCTGCGACCACCGGGTGCGGATCCCGATGCCGGGTGGCGCCGAGTCGCTCAACGCCGGTGTGGCGGCGGGGATCGTGCTGTACGAGGCGGCCCGCCGACGCAGCTGAACAGGCGTCCGGAACTTCACCCGTACGGGGTAATTCCGGTGTCATCGGGGCGACGAGGACAAGCTTGACGGGGTCCGGACAGATCCGACGGGTCAAAGCAGTGTCCTAACGCGACGTCACTCGGTTAGATGAGTGTGGACACCAGAACACCCCGCACACCCACGGGGGACCGCTCGTCGGGACTCGACGACGCTCCCGCGCTGAGCATGGTGAAGGTGCCGAGCGACCCGGCGCAGGTCATCGTCAATCACGCGAGTTTCCGCGTGCAGTTGGGCGTCTCGACGCGTCGCGTCCAGTCCCCCCGGGTCGCACGGCATCTGACCGCCACCGAGGACACCGCCCGCATCCCCCAGGTGGGGGGAGGGGCGGACGGGGCCACCGCCCGCCGCCGGCCCGTCGTCTGGAGCGGCAGGTCAGCCCCCGACGACACCGGCGCGCACCGGCTCCTTCAGGCCGTGCGGCACGAGAGCGTCCGCCACACCGACGAGCCTGCCTCCGACACCGGAGCCACCCAGGTCATCTCCCGCGTGGGCCCGGGCTACGACAGCCCGGGCTACGACAGCCCGGGCTACCAGGGCGCGGGCTACGGCGACGGGTACGGCGGCGAAGGCTACCGGGGCGACGGGTACGCGGACGACGGCTACGGGGGCGACCTCGCCCAGACCGTCGAGACCCCGGTCGTCGGCCCGCAGCGCACCCACGAGCCCGCCGACGGCACCCGGCTGCTGCCGCCCATGCGCACCGTCGGCAGCACCTACGACGAACCGGCCTACGCGGGCGGTGAGTTCGAGGAGTCCGCCACCGACGCGGACGACACCGGCACCGGCCGCCGGGGCAAGCGGCACGGCGACGACCCGGCCCGGCACGCCTACTACCCGGGCCGCCGGATGAACCTCGGCGTCGTCCTGCTCCCGCTGCGGGTCTTCCTCGGCTTCATCTCGATCTACGCCGGCATGGGCAAGCTGTGCGACCCCGTCTACTTCGAAGGCGGCAAGCGCGGCTCCATGGTCAAGTGGCTCAACACCCTGCACCCGTGGGAAGTCGCCGAGCCACTGCGCCAGTTCGCCCTGGAGCATCCGGTCGGCGCCGGTCTGGTCATCGCCTTCGCGCAGGTCATCGTCGGCGTCCTGACGGTGCTGGGCTGCTGGCAGCGCGTCGCCGCCTGCCTGGGCGCCCTGCTGTCGGCCGCGCTGCTGGTCACGGTCAGCTGGAAGAGCGTACCCGCGTACGAGACGCCCGACATCATCTACCTCGCCGCCTGGTCGCCGCTGATCATCGCCGGTGCCCCCGTCTACTCCGTCGACGGCCGCCTCGCCGGCAGCGCCTGGCGCCGGCTCGGCCCCCGCGCCGACATCTGGGACCTGCGCCGTTACGTGCTGCGCCGCGGCGCCCTCGTCACCGCCATCGTCACCGGCATCACCCTGCTCGTCGGCTCGCTGCTCGGCGGCGCCGTCCGTGACGCCGACCGGGTCGTCGTCCCGGGCCCCGGCGAGGCCCCGCGCAACGAGCTGCCCGGCTCCCCGCTCCCGGGCGAGCCCGGCAAGCGCCAGGACAGGCGGACCCCGTCGGCCTCCTCCTCGCCGACCCAGGGCGCCACGGCCGGCTCGGCGAGCCCCAGCGCGGGCACCACGACCCGGCCGGGCGCCACGCGCGACACCGGCACGGTCACGGGCGGCTCCCCGAGCCAGACCCAGGGCACCGCGGGCCAGGCCCCGCCCCAGCAGTCCACCCCGGAGAACCAGGCCCCGAGCACCACGACGGGCCCCACGTCCGGCGGCGGCACGGCAACCGGCGGCGCGGGCTCCACCGGCGGCACAGAAGGAGGCAACCCCTCCACAGGCCGCCCCGGCCTGGTAGGCGGCCTCCTGGGCTAACACCCGGCCAGACGGCCGGAAGGCCCCGCACCGAAGAGTGCGGGGCCTTTTCGCGCGGAGGGGGCAGACGCCCCTGAGGGGCGCGGGGAACTACGCGAGCAACCACGACGGACCCGCGGGCGCCGGGCATGCCGAGGGCACCTCTCGACGGCCTCGGAGCCTGACGTCCTTCAGGGGCGCGGGGAACTGCGCGAGCGCCACGACGGACCCGCAGCCGAAGCACATCGCGCGGCGCAGCCGACTAGCGCCCCAACGCCGCCAGTTCCTTCGCCGCCTCCGTCAGATCCTTCGCCGTATCGATGGCCCGCCAGTACGACCCCTGCGGAATCGTGAACCCGGCCAGCCGCCGCTCCCGCGCCAGATGGGGAAACGTCGTCCGCTCATGATCCCCCCGATGCGGCAGCAACCCGGCGAACTCGGGGGAGAACACATACACACCCGCGTTGATCTCGAACGTCGACGGCGGCGCCTCGATGAAGTCCGTGATACGCCCGAAACCGTCCGTCCGCACCGCCCCCCACGGCAGCCTGGGCCGCGCCAGCGCCAACGTCGCGACGGCATCACGCTCGGCGTGGAAATCGGCCATGTCGCGCAGCGAGAAGCGCGTCCAGATGTCCCCGTTGGTCGCGTACCAGGGCTGGTCGGGGTGCGGAAGGTGCGCCGCGGCGTACTTGAGGCCGCCGCCGCGTCCGAGCGGCTCGGTTTCGACGACCGTCGTCACGGAGACCGGCCACTCGGCCGTCTCCAGCCACTTCTCCAGCACCTCGGCGAGATGGCCGCAGGAGACCACGACGTCCGTCACGCCCTCGTCGGCGAGCCAGGACAGCTGATGGCCGATGATCGGCGTCCCCGTCCCGGGAATCTCGACCATCGGCTTGGGCCGGTCGTCGGTGTACGGACGCAGCCGGGAGCCCTGGCCACCGGCCAGCACGACGGCTTGAACGGGGCGGGACGCGGCGCTCGGATCGCTCATGGACACGAACTGTACGTGGCGTCCCGCCCGTGACAGCGGCCGACGATCGATCTCACGTCGGCCGTGATGGACTTCCCACCCGTCGGCAGGGCGGTGCGCTCAGCGGTGCGCGGCGGCGACGCCGGTGGCGAAGGCGGTGTCGCAGACCGGGCGCGCGTAGGACTGGGCACGGGTGGGGCCGTAGACGCGGACGGCGGCCTGGCCGAGGGCGCGGGCGATGGACGCGCAGTGCTTCGCTAGCGACGGGCGGCCGTTGACGGCCTGCTGGAGGTGGGTGAGCGCGACGCCCGGGTCCTCCTCCTGCAGTTCGGTCAGCAGCTTGTCGCGCAGGATGTCCTGGGGGGCGCGCTTGGCGAGCCGTGGGGAACCCACGGAGGTGTCCGCGGCGGTGAGCACCGGGTCGGTGGAGTTCCCCGACCAGTTGACTCGGGTGACCGCGAGGGTCCCGGAGAGCACCAGGACGACGGGCAGGACGAATGCGAGGGTGCGGCCGATCCGGCGGGCGGGGCCCCGGCCGCGTCGCGTCTGTTGGTTCATGGAGTGCTTCACGCGTGTGAGGGTAGCGCCCGGTAATGGTTTGTAGACATTTAGTCACCGGTTCGGGGGATGAGAGAGTGCCACTTTCCGGGTAGGGGGTTGACGCACACGGCTCGAAACGTCCGTTCTGCCGGGGTATTTGTCGACAACGCGAAGGCCCCACAGCAGGCTGCGGGGCCTTCGTCGTCAACCTGGGTGATTCACCCGGGATTGTGCGTGCGCTGGTTGATCAGTCGGACAGGCGCGCACCGGTCGACGTGGAGAAGACGTGGGTCTCGCCGGAGCGGGGCACGATGTGCAGCTGGCTGCCCTTCTCCGGGACGTCACGGCCGCTGACGCGGACGACGAGGTCCTTGGAGTCCTCGCCGACCTTGGCGGTGCCGTAGACGTACGCGTCGGCGCCGAGCTCCTCGACCACGTTGACGGTGACCGCGAGGCCCGTGTCGGACTCCGGGCCGGCCACGTCGAAGTGCTCGGGGCGGACGCCGACGGTGACGGTCTTGTCGGTGGCGGCGGCGATCGCGTCGCGCTGCACCGGCACCACCGACTTGCCGAACTTCACGCCACCGTCGGTGATCGGCACCTCGACGAGGTTCATCGCCGGGGAGCCGATGAAGCCGGCCACGAAGAGGTTGGCGGGCTTGTCGTACATGTTGCGCGGGGTGTCGATCTGCTGGAGCAGACCGTCCTTGAGGACCGCCACGCGGTCGCCCATCGTCATGGCCTCGACCTGGTCGTGGGTGACGTAGACGGTGGTGATGCCCAGGCGGCGCTGGAGCGAGGCGATCTGCGTACGGGTGGACACACGGAGCTTGGCGTCCAGGTTGGACAGCGGCTCGTCCATGAGGAACACCTGGGGCTCACGCACGATGGCACGGCCCATGGCGACACGCTGGCGCTGACCGCCGGAGAGCGCCTTCGGCTTGCGGTCCAGGTAGTCGGTGAGGTCGAGGATCTTCGCGGCCTCTTCGACCTTCTGCCGGATCTCCGCCTTGTTGACGCCGGCGATCTTGAGCGCGAAGCCCATGTTGTCGGCGACGGTCATGTGCGGGTAGAGCGCGTAGTTCTGGAACACCATGGCGATGTCCCGGTCCTTGGGCGGCAGGTGCGTGACGTCGCGGTCACCGATGCGGATGGCGCCGCCGTTGACGTCCTCCAGGCCCGCGAGCATGCGCAGCGAGGTGGACTTTCCGCAGCCGGAGGGGCCGACGAGGACGAGGAACTCGCCGTCCTCGATGTCGATCTCCAGTGCGTCGACGGCGGGCTTGGTGGAACCCGGGTAGATCCGGGTCGCCTTGTCGAACGAGACTGTGGCCATGGTGAATGAACCCCTTCTACCGGCAGGAACGTGCCGGACGATCCGAGTAGGAAGGCGGTGCCACGACGGGTGTTCCGTTGTGGTGTAGTCCACGCGTGTGAACTGGCTCAGGACGGTACCTGGCGTTCACACGTCTGTCAGTAGTTCCGGCCCTGTGAACTTCGCGGAAATTTTCGAAGCGCCGTGCCGCGGCGGCCCGTGCCCCGCCCCGGACAAGAACGTCGTGGCTCGCCGTAACGGCCTCTGTGTACAGTGGAGCCGCCCTCGCGCGCGGCAACGCGCCCCACGGCACCCGCCTCCTTAGCTCAGCTGGCCAGAGCAACGCACTTGTAATGCGTAGGTCGTCGGTTCGAATCCGACAGGGGGCTCTGTAAAGGCCAGGTCACATAGTCTTTGACCTGGCCTTTTGTGTTGCTCGGGGCGTGACGCGTCACACTGCTGGGGTGCCACGAGATGGCTTGCGTGAGCGATGCGTGAGCGGAGCGGTCCGGTGCCCTACTTCTTGGGCTTCTTCCGCTTGCCCTTCCTCTTGGCCCTGGCCTCGGCTTTCGCCTTGTCCTTGGCCTTCTTGGCGGCCTTACGGGCGGCCTCCTCCGCCTCGGTCTTCCGCTGGAGCGGTACCAGCTTGGCGGTGGCCTCGGCGGCGTTCTTTCCGACCTGGGGCAGGACGCTCTGGTAGATGTCCCGCGTGATGCGGGTGTCGCTGTGCCCGAGCGTGTCCGACACGATCTTCACGTCGATGCCGGCGGCGAGCATGAGGGTGGCCGCTCCGTGCCGGAGGTCGTGCAGCCGGATCGGCGGGAGGCCGGAGGCGGCGACGAGGCGCTCGAAGAGGTCGGTCAGCTTCCCGGGATGGAGCCAGGAGCCGTCTTCCTGGGTGAAGACCATGCCGGTCTCGACCCAGGCTGATTCCCACTCCTCGCGGTCCGCGTCCTGCTGTTCGCGGTGCCGCTTCAGGACGTTGACGGTGTCGTCGTCGAGCGCGACCACGCGGAAGCCGCTGTCCGTCTTGGGCTCGGAGGTCTCGACCTCCCACCCGTCCTGGACGAGCTGGGCGGAGACGGTCAGGGAGTGGTCATCGAGGTTGGTCTCCGACCAGGGCTGCGCGCATGCCTCGCCCCGCCGCAGGCCGCGGAAGGCGATCAGGTGCCACATCGCGTACAGCCGGTCCTCCGCGACGAAGTCGAGGAACGCGCCGGTCTGTTCGGGCGTCCAGACCATGACGGGGGAGGGCTTCTCGCCCGTCTGCTCCCACCTGGCGACCCGCGCGTCCGTCCACACCAGAGCCTTCGGCTTGCGCACGGGGTCGAGTTCGACGTGTGCCGCCGGGTTGAAGGTGAGGATCTGCTGCCCGATCGCGTCGTTCAGCGCGGCCCGCAGCGTGGCTTTGATGCGTAGCCGGGTAGCCGGGCCGGTCACGCGCCGGAACGGGGGCATGGCGTCGATCGCCGTCTTCATCACCTTGCGGCGGGCACGGTTGTCCGTGCCCTTCCACGGCACGGTGGCCAGCTCCTCGACCGCGGCACGGCGCTGGGCGTTCTGCTCCAGGATTTCGGCGTTGGCGTCAGCGATCGCGGTGAACATGTCGCTGAGGTGGCTCACGCGCAGGCGGTCGAGGCGGTGGTGGCCGATCCGGGGTTTCAAGTGGACTCGGATGTCGGTTTCGTAGCGGCTGAGCCCCGACTTGCGGATGCGCTTGCCGTCGAGCCATCGGTCGAGCCACTCGCTGACGGTCAGGCGGCCGATCAGATCCTGACCGGACTTCAGGCGCCGCCGGGTTTCCTCGACATCGGGCAGCGGCGACTTCTGGTCGCCGACCCCTTCCAGCATGGCGGCTATCAGCTCCATGGCCTCGGGGTCGTCGCTGTCGGCGAGGCCGAGAAGCGCGCGAACGTGGTCGAGGTCCGCCTGGGCCGCCTTCAGGGACTCGTAGCCGGCGCGGCTGAAGGAGCGGCGGGTGCCGTCTTCGCGGGGCGGGAGTTCCTGGCGTATGGAGTACGAGCCGTGCTTGCGGCTGGAGAGCTTCGGGCATTTCTTGCCGAGCGGTTTGCCGGTGTGGGCATCGCGGCAGTAGCAGCGGCGGTGGGTGGAGCCCTTCAAAGGCGTTCCTCCGGGGTGGTGTTGGGTTCTTCTTCGGGTGGGTCGACGTCGCCCAGTGAGGGTGGGAGATGGGGTGGGGTGGCGCCCTCCTCGCGGAGTTCGCGGCGGAGGTGGCGGAGGGAGTACTTGGCGGAGATGGCCTGGTCTGCGTACTTGGCCCGCTTGCGTTCGGCTTCTTCCTGCTGGGCGCGGCTGGTTGCGGCCTTGGCTGCGAACCGTGCCTGTTCTTCCTCGTCGAGTGCGGCGAGGGCGGTTTGTACGAGGCTGGCGTGGTGCTCGAAGTCGGGGACCAGGCCCGGGTCGTGCATGGGCACTTCCTGCTCGCCGGTGAAGCGTCGTAGGGCGTCCCAGGTGGGGATGAGGTCCTGGAAGGGGAGTTCCTGGGTCTCCTCGACGTAACCGACCGGGAAGATCAGGCAGACCGGGTACGTCTCCAGGGCCGCCGCCAGGACCATGACGTCCACCAGCGGCAGGTTGGCCCGGCGTCCGGACTCCATGTTGGCGATCACGTTGCGCGGGATGGGGTGCCCGAGCTGCTCGCACCGTTCCGCGAGGTCCTGTGCGCTCCATCCCATCTCCTTCCTTCTGCGCCGGACTTCGCCGGCCACGTTGGCCTTGATCCGATCTGCCCACTCCGGGAAGTCGTCCTCATCAGCATCCACACCGCTTTGTGTCATGAAGACACAGTAGCTTGTCCATGATGGTTGGCACACGCCTGGAGCCGACGTGATGGGCACGTTCGCCGAGGGCTGTACCGAAAGGGGCGCGCTGCATGCGCGAAGACGCGACGACCGGAGAGTCGAAGGGCTCGAAGGGGATGAGTAGGGACGAGCTGCTCGCCCTCCCCGTGGCCATTGACCTGGACACGAGCAATCGTGCTCTGGGGCTCGGACGGAGCAAGGGCTACGAGCTGGCGAAGAGGGGTGAGTATCCGTGCAAGGTGCTGCGGCTCGGAAACGCCTACCGGGTGGTGACCGCAGACCTGCTGGAGCTGCTCGGGCTGGCGGCGTGAAAGCGGGGCAGCGTAGCAAACGATTCTGCGCTGAGCTGACACAGAAGCGCTGGACTGTCGCCAGGGGTGGACGTACTGTCCGTGTTCCCTCGGGGAACAAGGCGAGCGTCCCGTCTCGGGACACGGCCAGTGTTCAGTCACTGAACACACCGAGCCTCCGGCGCGGCAACGCCGGAGGCTCTGGAAACCCCGTCGCCCGCATCCAACGAACGATCCGCGCGCACCGGGCCAGCGATGCCCGGTTGCCGCAGGAGAGGAGCCGCCCTGTGCAACCTACGACACCCGAGCCCTATTCCGCTCCCGGCAAACCCGAGTGGCCTGCCGTCGCCGTGCCCGGCCAGTTGGAGCGCGCCTCAGGCGAAGAGACTCCAGCGGCCGACGGCAGTGCGTCCATCCCGGCCCTGGCGGATCAGCTTGCCGAGGAGGCGGTGCCGGACCCAGAGCCGACGTACGGCTCCGAGCTGCTGGACGAACTGCGTGCCCAGATAGCCCAGTTCGTGATCCTTCCCACCCAGCAGGCGCTAGACGCGGTCACGCTGTGGGTCGCGGCGACGCATCTGCAGCCCGCGTGGCAGCACGCGCCACGTCTGGCGGTGGTGGGGCCGGCGAAGCGGTGCGGCAAGTCGCGGCTGCTGGACGTGCTGACCGAGACGGTCCACGAGCCGATGCTCACCATCAACACCACACCGGCTGCGGTCTTCCGGTCGATCACCGAGGAGCCGCCCACGCTCCTGGTGGACGAGGCGGACACCATCTTCGGCACACCGAAGCAGGCGGAGAAGAACGAGGAGATGCGCGGCCTGCTCAACGCCGGTCACCAGCGCAACCGCTACGTCACCCGCGTCACCGGCAATGACCACACCCCGCACCGGTTTGCCACCTTCGCCATGGCCGCCCTCGCCGGGATTGGCGAGCTGCCTGACACGATCATGGACCGATCGGTCGTGATCCGGATGCGGCGTCGGGCGGAGGGCGAGAGCGTCAAGCCCTTCCGCTCCCGCCGCGACATCCCCGCCCTCCATGATCTGCGGGACCGTATCGCTGCCTGGGCACGGCCCCGGCTCGATGAGGCAGCGGATCTGGAGCCGGGCATGCCGGTGGAGGACCGGGCCGCCGACACCTGGGAGCCATTGGTGATCGTCGCCGATCTTGCCGCCGGGCACTGGCCCGGCCGGGCCCGTGAGGCGTGTGCGCGGATGGTGGCCGCGGAGGTCGAGGCAGAGGAGGACCAGTCCGGTGAGGCCCGGATCCTGGCCGACATCCGAAGGGTCTTCGTCGCCCAGCGCGAGGTCGACAGCCTCTCCACGGACGAGCTGCTGCACCACCTGCGGCAGAACGCCGAGAGCCCTTGGGCGGAATGGGGGCGCAAGGGGCTGAGCGCCCGGGAACTGGCGGCGATGCTGCGCCGGTACGACATCAGGCCCGGCAACGTCCGTCTCGCCGACGGAACCCAGCGCAAGGGCTACATGCGCAACAAGTTCCTCGACGCCTGGCGGCGCTACTGCCCCACCGTTCACTCAGTGAACGCCGAGTCCGCCGCTCCAGCGTCGGGCTGAGCACCGCCTCCCCTGGTGACCGTCCCTGCCGTCCCTGCCGTGATCCCGCAGGTCAAACGGTATGCGGCCGGGACGGGAACCGGGGGCAAGACGGCAACGCGATCACGCAGACCGTGCTGCTCCGCCAGGACGCTGTCTGAATCCGTCTTGTGCCGTCCCGGGCGTCCTCGCCGTATCGCCGCAGGTCACAGCGCGTGCGGCGGGGACGGCAAGACGGATCCGATCCGTCCACGGCCACCGACTGCAGCTCCGCCGTCCGTGCGTGCCCCAAGACGCGCCGGGCGCCGCCAGGACGGAACACCAGCCCTCCTGCCGTACCGGCCCTGACCTGCGCTTGCAACGGCCAAGACGGCAAAGACGGACCACGCCACCATCCCAGGAGAACCCCGCTTGACCACCCTCTCCCCACCCGCATACCGGGACCATCGCTCTGGCGAATGGCGGCCGATGACGACCAAGCAGGCGGCCGAGCGATATGCGCTCACCGCGGCCGGAGTTGTCATCGTGGCCCTCACCGCCGGCGGGTTCTGGCTGTCGTACGCGCACCTCGCGGAGGTCGCCGGACAGCACGGCCTCAAGAGCTCCCCGATCCGCCAGTGGGCCTGGCCGGCGACCCTGGACGCGTTCATCGTCGCGGGCGAACTGCTCATGCTCCGCGCGGGCCTGCGCCGGGTGACCGACGGCTGGGCCATCGCCCTCACCGCCATCGGATCCGTCGGCTCCATCGCACTCAACGTGGCCGGGGTCAGCGGCACCGGCAACGCAGGCACCGTGCCCCTCCTCGACTACGTGGTCGCCGCGGTTCCCCCGACCGCCGCGCTGCTGGCCTTCGGTGTCCTGATGCGGCAGATTCACCAACTGGTCGACCAACCTGCCGACCACTCGGACGCCGCGCCCTTCCGGGCGCCGGAACCACCGGTCACCGCGCCCGCCAAGCCCGCCAAGCCACCGGCCGAGCCGGTCCGGGCCGCTGAGCCTCCGGCCTCCGGTTCCGTCCAGCCGGCGGAACCATCGCCCGAGGTTTCGGATGGCAAGCCGCGCGGTGGTCGTCCGCCCAAGGCCACGCTCGCGGAGCTCGTGGCGATCGGCCGGATCGCCCTCGCTGAGCACGGCAGACTCAGCCGCTCCCTTCTCCGGAAGGCCGTCAAGGACAGGGACTTGACGATCGGCAGTCAGCGGCAGACCGAGGTGATGGAGATCCTCCGGCCCGAAATCGAAGCCGCCGCCAAGGCCGGTCCGAGCAGCGGCTGACCGGAAACCTCAGAGGGGTGACCGGAACCCTTCCGGTCACCCCGACCAGCCGACCACCGCCCCGCTCGCCACACCTGTGGACGGCGTGCCGACCACCAGTACCCCGTCAGCCCCTTCCACTCCTCTTCCGGAGAACCGCCCGTGACGCACGACCCGCACCGCTTCGACCGCACTCCCGACGAGCTGCTGCCGACGAAGTCCCCTACGCTGGTGGGGGGTTTGCGGCAGGCGTTCGGACGGGCTGCCCCTGGCGGAGCCAGTAGTACCCCGAGTCCGACTCAAGGCCGGACTTCGGGGGTCTCCGCCCCGGGGGTGGCGGAGACGGCCCAGCGCCAGGGGGCGCCGGACCAGGGGGTCGGAGCCGAGGGCGGCTCCGACCTGGACACGCTTCACTCCGTCCAGCAAGCCGTCCTGCGCCCCGCAGACAGCGCAGCGATCGCCGTCGGCGAGGCTGCCGTGCAGAGCGTGCAGCCCACGATCCGCCGCTTCACCGGCACCAAGCGCAACGACCGTGTCGGCCCGCTGCGCTTCACCGGCGACCAGCGAGCGCGTCTCCAGCAGGCCGCTGCCGAGCACGGCTACAAGGGCGACTCCGGCTTCGCCGCCGACATCGTCCTCGCCTTCATCACCGGCCGGTTCACCGCCAACCTGCCCCTGTCCGAGGACCGCCGCCGCACACACCACTTCCGCGCCCAGGTCCTGCGCCAGCTCAACCGGATCGGCGTCAACGTCAACCAAATCGCCCGCGCTCTCAACAGCGACCACACCCCACCCGCCATACGCCAGCACCTCGACGAACTCCACCACCTGCTGGAGCTGATCGCCGAGGCCCTCCGCCAGCCCGCCGACCCGGAGGAGGTCTGAACAGCGTGATCGCCGCCATCAAGCCCGCCGGGACCAACACCCGTGGCCTGCTCGCCTACCTCTACGGCCGCGGAAGCCATGACGAGCACTTCGACCCGCACATCGTGGCCGGCTTCGCGATGCTCGGCATGCCCGACCCCGGCCGCGACGAGAACGCCACCCTCACCGAACTCGGCCGCTACCTCGACGAGCCGGTCTCCTTGCGCAACAGCGAGTTCGGCAAGCCGGTCACGGACCACGTCTGGCACTGCCCGGTCCGCGCCGCCCCCGAGGACCGCTACCTCTCCGACGCCGAGTGGGGCGAGATTGCCCAGCGCATCGTCCAGGCCGCCGGCATCGCCCCGGCCGGCGACGACCTGGCCTGCCGCTGGATCGCCGTACGCCACGCCGACGACCACATCCACATCCTCGCCACCACCGTCCGCGAAGACGGACGCCGCCCCAAGCTCCACGACAGCGGCCTCCGCGTCGGCGACGCCTGCCGCGAGATCGAGAAGGACTACGGGCTGCGCCGCCTGGAAAAGGGTGATCGCACCGGCGCCCGCCGCCCCACCCAGGCCGAGATGCACAAGGCCGAACGCCTCGGCTGGGACCAGCCCAGCCCCGAGTGGCTCCAGGACCGCATCCGCGCCGCCATCCCCCACGTGACAGGCGCCGAGGAGTTCATCGCCTACCTCGAAGCCAGTGGCGTCGAGGTCCAGGTCCGGCGCGGCCCGTCAGGCGACCTCCTCGGCTACGCGGCCGGCCGCCCCGGCGACATCAATGAGGCCGGCGAGCAGATCTACTACCCCGGAAGCAAGATCTCCCCCGACCTCTCCCTGCCCAAAATCAAGGCCCGCCTCGAATCCAGCCAGCCCGAAGAACACCCCACCGCCCGCCGCAACCACCCCAGCACGCCGTGGCACCAAGCCACCGACGCCCTCGACACCCTCCACACCGACCTCACCGACGACACCCACGCCCAAGCCCACATCACCGCCCTCGGCGAACTTCTCGAAGCCACCGCCCAGAAGGCACCCGCCGATCTGCGCGCCGAACTCCAGGCCGCCTCGAAGGTGTTCAGCCGAGCCCAGCGTTCCCAGGTCCGGGCAGAAGACCGAGCCGCCCACGCCCTGCGCAGCGCGGCACGGGACATCGTGCACACGGCTACCGGCCCCGACGGCAGCGTCTTGGCCGCCCTGGTCGCAGCCCTCGTCTGGGCCGCCATCGTCGCTGGGCGCTGGCACGAGGCGAAGAACCACGCTCACCAGGCCGACGCCGCCCGCCAGGCCGTCCAGCACCTCCAGACAGCCGCCGACCACGCCCTCGCCCCGTCGCTCGCCGAACTCACAGCCCGCCCACCCAGGGAGGAAGCCCGCCGCGTTCTGGCCGGCGACGTACGAGCAGCCGTCCCCGACCACGCCGAGCGAATCCTCGCCGACCCCGCCTGGCCCGCGCTCGCCACCGTCCTCGCCGACGCAGAAGCCCGCGGCCACCAACCCCACCAACTCATCATTGAAGCCGCTGCCCAGCGTGAGCTGACCACCGCCCGCCAACCCGCCCGCGTGCTCATCACCCGCATTCAGCACACCGCCCGGAACCCAGCGCCCAACCGCCGTGCCGAAGCCGCCCGCCGCCGCTCGACCATCGCAGGATCGATCCCCACTCAGCAGACCGGAATCGGTCGGCTCCCAGTGGTGACTCCATCGCCTGCCGAACAGCAGCACCGACAGCGTCGGTAGGCACCCAACGCAGTGTGCCCATCCGGCGGGACCAGAAGGTGGCCTCGCCGTTCGCGGCGAGGCCATCAGTTCCTATGGCTTGTCCCCGGGGCCCCGCCGGGCGGGTGGAAGGCTAACGCGGCTGCTCGCCTCAGAGAGCCGATCGAACGCCTCCAGCGTTATCCCCGCTTGGCGTGCTCCACGAGTGCCGTCCAGGCGGTTCGCGGGACGGCCAGGATTCCCCGGTTGCGGTCCTTCGTGTCCCGAACCATCACGTACTTCGAATCGTTGTCGGCCACTTCAACGCAGTTCTCCGTCCCGGTGTAGGAGCTGGTCCGCCAGTTCGGAGCCACAGGCTGCATGGTGCTCTCCTAGTCGCTCGGCATCTGATCGAAGTGATGGATCGCTGTGAGGATGAGCTCTCGGACTGCGGTTCCGTAGACCGCTGACTGCTGCAAGAGGGCGAACGCCTTGGTGTACAGCTCGATTTCTCGGGGCTGGGTGACGGAGAACTCCGCCGAGTAGGTCTCGACGAGGACGAGCTTGTCGTCGAACATCGAGAAGGAGTTGCCGGGCCAGATGCCGATGGGGGCGGATCTGGGGATGATGCCCAGGCTCAGCCGGGGAAGGCGCATGACCGCGAGCAGGCGGTCGAGCTGCCCCTTCATCACCTCCGGGCCGCCGAAGTTGGTGTAGAGCGCCTGCTCGCCGAGTACCACGTTAAAGATCCGGTTGCCCCGATACAGGTACTGCTGCCGTTCGAGTCGCTTGGCGGTGGCGGCTTCCGCGTCGTCGGGGATCTCGTAGTAGTCGACAACCTGTCTGAACGTCTCGGCCGCGTAGTCCGCCGTCTGGATCGTTCCCCACACCAGCGTCGGGTGCCAGATGCGGAAGACCTTGGTCTTGGCGTAGACCGGCAGGGCCTTGCGCTGCCGCCGTTCCGCCCCCGTCTGCAGCTGCCGGCGCCACTCAAGCCACAGCTCGTCGATGTGGCGCACCGTGGCTATCAAGTCATCAACAAGTTCTTGCCTGTTGGTCTTGACGCACCAGACCCGGATGTCGTCTTCGCTGGGGTTCTGCTTACCGTTCTCCAGCCGAGAGACCTTGGACTCGGCCCAACCCGTGGCCACGGCGAATGCCCGGCCACTCGCGAATCCGGCGTCCTTCCGGAATCCGCGCAGCCGGGCACCCAGCGCCTCTCGTGCTTCTTGAGCTTGGTTATTCACTGATGGGTCAGGGCTTGTACTCGGCGTGTGGGATGGCGGCGGACCAGAGCACGTCACGCACGCGGACGCACTCGGCCACGGTGTCCGGGTCCTCGACGATTTCCGACCCCAGCACTCGACCCTCGGGGTCGAAGTGGCCGACGGCGAGGAGACGATCGTCGTACAGCCACCAGTCGTTGCCGCCGACCGGGAACGTGATGCCCTCCGGCAGCTGGTGCCGCGGAAGCCATCGGATGTCTTCGCCGGCCTCCAGGTTGAGGTGGGTCAACGAGTGCTCCCAGCCAACGTACTGGGAGTGCGGCTCCGTGATGACCCGGACGCGCCGGACGGTCTTCCCTTCGCCCGTGACGCGCTTCATCAGCGTCATCCAGGGGTCAAGCCACGCGTAGTCGTCCGGCTCACCCCTCTGCCATCGCGCGTAGGGCGTGTCCTCGACGGGAGACCCGTAGTCGTCCCTCAGCTCCAGGTGGAAGGCATCGCGTTCGAAGTTGCTGAACAGCTCGTCACGCTGGGCTGGGGTGATCAGGTCCACTGTTCTCCTCCAGTAGGGCCGTGATCGAGGACTTGGGGACCTCGATGCAGGTCTCATAGTCGGGCATCCGCATCTGACTCAGAGCCTCGGGATCAGTCATCTCCGGGCCTTGCAAGATGCACGTGTCCTGTTCCGTGACGAGCATGATCGGGGCGGTGAAGCTCCTGATCTCGCCGGCCGCGTGTCCGTCCTTCGTCAGATGCTCGAACAGCTCCGGCGGTACCTCGATCACTGTCTGACCTTCGGGCACGTCGAGCTGCATGAGCAAGTCGTTCGCGAACACCTTCCAGCCTTGGATGACGTAGCTGTCCTGGTCACTGGCGTACAGGGTGGGGCTGTCTCCGGGGGTGGAGTTCTTACCAAGGAACCGTAGCTTCACGGCTGCTCTCCCGTCCGCTGCCTTGCGCCGGTTTGCGTGACACGACGATGGTCCGCGAGGTGCTCTGCCCCGTCAATCGACTTGCTGCAAACTCGCGCAATCTCCTTGGGGGTTGAGAGACAGCCGTCCTACGGTCGTCTCCAAACCCGAGCAACCAAGGGAAGCCGGCGGACGCCCCTGAGGTGCGGCGCCGAGAGCAACCTTCCCGACCGTGACGTGCGGAGGACAGCGATGGCTCTTGCCTTGCAGAGTGCAACTGCTCCCGAGGCGACGCGCGGGAGATTACGGAGCGCTTCTGGCGGCATAGCCGGTGCTGCTCCGCCGCAGGGAAGGGTTCCGCAGGTACACGGTCCGGGGAGAGACATGGACCAGCCAGTTCGCTTCATCGTCTCCTGCACCCGCTCACCGCAGCGAGTTGGGCAGCTGCGCCGGATCGGTGCCGCTCACCTCCGGCTGTGGGGGATCGGCTCCTGCATCGACACAGCCAACCTGCTCATCAGCGAGCTGGTCACCAACGCCGTCCGGTACGGCGAGACGGAGGACGTCAGCATCTCTGTCTCGTACTGGCGGGGCGAGGTCCGCATCGAGGTGGATGACGGAACTCCGGGCCGGCCTCAGGTGAAGAGACCGGCCGCCGACGAGGAGAGCGGTCGCGGCATGCTGATCGTCGAAGCCCTCGCCGAGGATTGGGGGACCAGCGAGGACGGCACACTCACGTGGTGCACCATCGCTGTACCGGAGCCGGTGGTGCCCAAGTCGGGGTTCTGGTGCGAGTGGCGCCAGGAGGACGGCCAGCGGCTCTCGCTCGCGGCCATGTCCACGCCGGACCGCGCGATCCGCTGGGCTCGCATTCAGATGCGCGTCATTGCCTCGGCCATCGACGCGTCGGTGGTTGGCCACGTCTGGGACTGGCTGTCCGACGGATGGCGCGAGCCCGCCGTGGCTCTGAAGAACGGCGAGGAGTTTACGCTCCCCCTCTGGGCCGGCCCGTACAAGTTCGTCTGGCATGCCCGTCCGGTGCGCTTCGTGCCGGTGGTCGGCGGAAGCCCTCTGCCCCACCTCGGGGAGGAGGAGCCGGACTGGGACTGAAGCCCGCCGAGCTGTGGAGCTGTTCGACTGGCAAGGCGGGAGCTGCTTCAGGTGCGAGCGGATCGGACTTCCCGTGACGGAGATCGGTGATATCACCGTGGCAGGCGAGACCTTCGCCCTCCAAGCCTGCCAGTGGTGCGTGTTCAGGCTCGAGCAGCTCCACTACACGATGAGTGAGCGAGCTGTACGCCGGCAGCGCCCCCGGTCACCCGCACCCGCACCCGCACCGTCTCGCCCCATCACCCAGTGGCCCACCAGCGCGCCACTCGACAGACCGCCCGCCCATGTCGCGTAGCTGGGCAGCCGCGCCATGGGCGGGCCCTATTCCCCCGTCCCTGCCGTTCGAACTGGAGGCTCCCCCAAGACCTCAGAAGGACAGGTCGCGGCAGGGACGGGGCCGCCCCCGACCAGGAGAAGAGAGGTGCCTTGGCGACCGAGGAACAGGAACCACAGGAACTGGACGACGACGAGCTGTTCGACCCCGTCGGCGCGGTAGGCGCCGGGATCGGCGTCGCCAAGGACGAAGGGCTTCCCCAGGCTGCCCGTCAGGTCGGCACGGACGTTGCGGAGGACGCCGCAGCCAAGCTCGCGGACCTCAAGCGCCTGGGGCAGACGTAGAGGCGCGTGCCCACCCAGACCCCCGTCGGCAGGCACCAATCCGCATATCTTCCCGTGCCTGCCGGGGGGCCCATTGCGCCACCCGACGAGAAGTGAGGGACTGATGAGCGTCACCGCGCCACCCGCCCGAACCCATGGAGCCACAAGCCCGCTCCGCAGCCGTCCGGCCGTTCGCCGCTTCCTCGAAGGCCCGCCGCTTGACCCGGCAGACCTGTCGATGGTCTTACTGGTCACCGAGGAGGAGTCGGACCGCCCCATGCCGACCCTCACGGTCGCGCAGCTTCCCGCACGGGTGCGCCAGGCCAAGCAGCTCGGCATTCGCTCCGTGAAGATCTTCGCGGAGTCCACCCAGCGTGACGCCGCCGGGGAGTTCTCCGTCGTACCGGATGCCCTCATGGCCCGCGCGGTGCGGACGGCGAAGGACGCGGAACCCGAGATCGCCGTCATGACGGAGACCTGCCTCTGTTCGTACACCGACACCGGCTTCTGCTACGTCACCGACAGCAGGGACGCCCGGACATCGCCGCCACACCGGAACCTGCGACCTCGCCCTCGCCGCCTGCCGGGACGTCGAGCCCGCGACCGGGCCGGAGACGACCTCCTCGACAGCGATGCTGCCGCCGTCCGGAGCCAGGACCGTGCCCACTCGCCTGCGGGCGATCGCCCACTCCTGCCATTCCTCCTCGGCCGCGGCCAGCTCGGCCTGGATGCGATCGGCTTCCTCACGCACCCCCTCGACACGACGACGAGTAGCGAGCTCGTGCTCTTCCAGCAGTCCGACCACCGACGGCATCCGCGACCTCCCGGGGAGCGACGACACGACACGCCGCCACTCCCATTGAATCGCCGACCCTATGCCTGACCAGCGAAAACATCGCCCTCAGATTCGGAACGACGACAGCTTCTTAGGGTCATTTCTTCACATACAGCACCTGGTGGAGGAGAGGCAGGTCGGCGCCCCCCCGGTATTCCTCGCGGCACACGTAGGCGGTCCAGCGGCCTTCCGAAATGCCCGTTTCTCCCTCAGATTTGCAGTAGCTCATGTTCTGGGTGGCCAGCCATGCGGCCTCGTAGACGTAACCGTGCGGCGGGGGGTTCGATCCTGCGGGAAGCTGCTGGGCGGGGCCGCAGTCAGTGAAGGGTGCGGCGCTGTCGCGGCAGATTTTGACGAGAGGGGTGCCGGCGTATTCGCGGTAGACGGGCACTGTTTCGGAGCCGCAGCTGGTCGCTACCTTGGTGATGGGCCCGGGGAAGACGCCGATCATGGGCTGGATCACCAGCGAGTGGCAGCCTGGGCCCGCGTTGCGAAGTTCTCCGGCTATTGCGCTCTTGCCTTCAGCGGACCTGATCAGTCCGGAGGCGCTTGCGGTTGCGTGGGTTACGGACCACTCGGACATGGTTCTCTGGGCGTCTCGCTCGCCTTGGGGGGCTGCGCCGGCTGCCGTGGCTGGCTGCGCGAAGGCGTCATCCTCTGCGGCCGTCGCCGTCGCTGAGGCGGATATGGTGATCAGAGCGCTGACGGTAGCCGCCGCGGCGATCCAGGTTCGCTTGCGCATCATTCGGTTCTCCTTGGTTTTTAGGGCAGCGGGTGCTTGTCGCTCGAGTTGTCGCGCCAGAGGCGTCAGCCGGTCAAGCCGTTGATGGGCCAGGAGGTGAGGGGCACCGCTTCCCCGCAGTCCTCGGTGCCCTCGGATCCGCGGCATACCTTCAGGTAGCCGGTGGTTGTCGGCCGGTATGGGTCCAGGCGGAGATCGACGGGCGCTGAACCGCGACCGCATTGCGTCACATAGTTGGTGTAGGGGAGCGGGACGAAGTCATGCGTCCATCGCACCCATACCGAGTGGCACTCCGTCCCGGCGTTTTGCAGCTCTCCTCTGATGAGGAGCGCTGCACCGGTTGCGCTGGTGCCCTCCTCGATCCATCGCATGCCGAATGCGGTGGAGGATCCGTGGGCCGCGGACCACTGCACGGCAGGACGCGCCGCGTTAGGGGTGCTGGCTGCTGCTGAGGGCCCTGAAAGCGACAAGGCAGCAAGCACGGCGGCGCCTGCACACAGGGCACGACTGTCCGGCCTGAGAGTCATATGCGATCACCTTGGCTTAGCGGTTGACGAGGATTGGCCGCTCGGGGGTCCTCAGGCCGGGACGCGTTCTTTGCTCTGTGCGTCCGCTTCTGGCTGTTCCGCGACAGAGTGTCGGCGCGTGCGGCGAAGGAGCGCCTTGAAGTCGGGGTCGTGCCCGAGGGGCGACAGGAGGAGAAGGAGGCCGGCCCACATGGCGATGGCGAAGCTCCACAAACCCATGACGACTGCGATGGAGAGGTGGAAGAGGATGCCCGCGGGCAGCAGCATCCAGCGCACCCGTTGGGGCATGAGCAGCGCGGCGGCCAGGGCGATCTCAAGGACGAGTGGTCCCCAAGTGATCACGGCGACACCTACTGGGCTGTCGACGATGATGTCGAGCGCGGGGCGCAGCCAGTAAGGAGCGCCGAAGGCGTAGTTGTTGATCCAGTAGTACAGGGCCGTTCCGTCGGCCCATTCGGCGTGTGGCAGCTTGGCCACGCACGACTGGAAGTAGAGCAGAGCCATCTGGACTCGGGCCATGATGATGGCGCTGGTGCCGAGCAGGGCCGACAGGTTGCGCTGGCGGGAGGCTGGCTCCTCAAGTGGCTGGCTGGGCTGCCAGTGCCAACGTCGTTTGTCACCGATGGCCACCATCGCGATGAGCAGGGTCAGAATCCAGGTGATCTGGTCGCCGCCGTCGGAGATGGAAATTCCGGTGAAGACGCTGAAGGCGACGTATGCGTGCGGGATGGCGGTCAGGCGGGGCCGCCACCCACTGGCCGTCACCACCAGGACGAGGCAGCAGATCCAGCGCATCGTGTCGTAGTGCTGCGACGACACCAGGCAGAAGGCTCCGCCTGAGTTGACGCCCTGGCACAAGGGGTAGCGGCCGACGGTGGCGACTTCCCGGAAGAGGGTCGCTGCATCGCTGAACGCCAATGTGCCCAGAGTGCCCAGGGCGAGGAGGGTACGGGCTAGGCCGTAGCCGGCTGCCCAAGGAAGGGGGAAGGCACGTTGGCGCATCAGCACGTCACCTCCAGCACCATGACCTGCTCAGGGCTGTGTGACTCGGGGACGAGGTCGCGCCAGGCCCAGGGTGTGGGTTTCTCCTGCAGGAGGCCGACAGTCCCGCACAGAGTCGGTTCCGGAGACCGGTTCGCGATCCGACGTACCGGTGGCCCGAAGTCGCTCAGACAGCTCTGTCTGCTGCTTGTGCACTCACGCCAGTCCTTTTTCTGCGCTGCCGACAGCAGGAGTGCAATCTCTACTCCTTGGGCACGCGATTCGCGATCGAGCCCGAAGACGTTGCGGGGAGAGGAGTGCGGCGTCAGGGAAAGAGGCTTCCACTTACCTGGGGTCCTCTGGTATGGGACCATTTCGGGATCCCGCGGTGACTTGGTAAAGAAGGCCCATCCTTGGGGGGCCACGTTCGCCACGGTGTGCCTGGCTGCCTTTTGGCCGGGCAGCGTGATCACATTTTTCGGCAGCTGAACCTGCGCGACGTACACGACTACAACTGCCCACACAGTGCAGACAATTATCACTGATTTCCGCGAGACGGAGACTTGCCCATTTCCCGTGCGGGTGAATTTGGCATAGAAGGAGCGGAGTTTAGTCTTCATGGTGATGTTTGGGTCCCTGCCCGTGTGGAGCGGCGGAAGGGCGAGCCAGGCGCGGGGAGTCTGCAGCCTCCCCGCGCCCGCTGTGAATTAGGCGGCGTTGAGCGCCTTCGTGACCTGCGCGACGGCCTCGTCGTGCGACAGCGGCGTGTCGTCACCCGTAGTGGGCTCCGCGCTCCAGAACCAGTTCTTGGCCTTCACGAAGTTCGCGCCTACGGCGACGGTGACCGTGACGGCAGCGCCGGCTGCCGTGAACACGGCCGCGACATGCACGACCGCTGCGCCGACCGCGACGGTGACGCCGCAGAGCTGCCCGTCCTCGACGGGAGTGGCCGACTTGTTGTCCTTGGCGACGGCCAGCAGCATGTTCTGGGCGTCGGTGACGGCCTTCTCGACCTGGCGCGGGTCACCGCTGCGGGCCTTCTCGCTGAGGTCGGCGAAGAAGCTCGGGGACCGCTTGTTGATCAGCTCGATCACCACGTTGGAGGCACGGATCTCCTCCGGTGTGTCGTTGTCGACGTGCTTGCGGGCCTCGGAGAACAGCTCCAGCTTGGAGAGGTCCTTGCCCACCTGGCCCTGGGCGAAGAAGAGTCCGCGGAAGACGTTCTCACCGTCGGTCTTGGCGGATACTGCGGGCGCGGCGACGGCCGTTCTGTCGGATGCACCGAAGGTGTCTGCGGTTGCCATCGGCGCGGCAGCCACGCACAGGGCCGCTGCAGTAAGGCCGGCCACACCTAGGATTCCCCGCTGCTTGATGTTCAACTCGTTCCCCTCGAATCGATGGAATGCCCGAGGGGCGCACATGCGTGTGGTCGAAACGCATACCCCCCGGTGCGTGATCGAGAGCCTCACATATTTGATCAGTACCGCACAAGCACTGGCGGCGATCAGTAACAGCTTGACCGAATACCGCCCCCAGGGTTCTCCCGCGTCAGTGGCCGAACAGCGGTTGCGGGCTCGTAATTCCACTTGACCCGTCGCCAGAGAGCGGGGTAAAAGCGGCTTCGCTCAGAAAGGGTCCTGGCCAGGTGCGGGGGATCACCTGGCCAGGACCGGCTATCAACTTGAACGTTGAGCGTTCAAGGAGTTAAGGAGGGCAGCTCCGCGCTCGGCATCATCGACACTGACCGCAAAGTCCTTGCCCTTGTGGGTGCGGATTACCAGACACTCACCGCTGCGCAGCATCACAGTTGTGCCCAGCCCGCTCAACCGGTATCCCCAGCCGCCGACCTGGGAAGGCGTACGCGTCTCGACGCGGGCAGAGGCAATGGCATCGGCCGCCCAACGTCGCGCCGGCCAGCTCAGCGGCCCGAAGGTCACCTCCAGACCTCGTTCACTGACCCGTGCCTGCACCGAGGCGAAGCCGAGCACCAGGACAGAGGCCAGAGCGAACGGCCCGGCCAGCAGTGCAGCCTCAGCCCCCATCAACCCCCCCAGTCCCGCCACGACGGCGGCCATTGCTACGACACCTGTCACGGCGGCTGTCGCATGGAGCCAGGGGTTGGATGTGCGGGAGAGCCACACGAAGCGCTCTCCTGCGGGAATCTCCATGGTCGGTCCACCTCCTGTCGGCACCACGGCCGGAGTGCGGCGGCTGGCCAGCAAGGCGGCCGTGCCCACGCCAACAGCCGCTACGAGCGTCACAACGACAGAGACCGTCACCGAGTCCGCCTCGCGCCAGTCCGCATGGTCCAGATTCGCCCGCACGATAGACGCCTGGCCGCCCAGGAGCATCACACCCCCGGATCCGAGCGTCGCGCCGACCCACCCCCCTACTCCGCCACTCGAAGTGACACGGGCCCGCCACCACATCAGTGCCACAAGCGCCGCTGCCACCCCCCAGATCAGCGCCGGGAAGAGCGACGCGGCCCACAAAGGCATTGAACTGTCGGGCTTGCCCGAGCTGGCGTCCCAGTGCGTCGCCAGCCGGTCCGGAAGCCGGCTGCCGGCGACGAGCGGCAACGCCACCAGCAGCGCCAGGATCCCTAACACCCAGCCGGTGACACCCCACGCCGCAGCGCTCCTGCGTCCTGCACGGTCGGTCACGAAATCCCCCTGATCATGTCGATGAGATCCCTCTTGCTGTATCCGAGGCGCGCCGCGTCGGCCACGACATCACGGACGCGATCCAGCAACGCCGAGCGTTCAGTCGCCCCATGGGCCACCGTCACGCCTCTGCCTCGCCGGAACTCCAGCACTCCCTCGTCACGCAGCGCTCGAAGGCCACGCAGCACCGTATTCACGTTGATTCCCAGCGCCTGGGAGAGGTCCCGTGCTGGGGGAAGCCTGTCACCCGGCTCACACTCCCCCTCAGCAATGGCACGTCGGATCGCACCCGCCACCTGCTCATGCAGGGGGCGATTGTCCGCAGTGTTCAGCCTTAGCAACATGGTGCTAAAGATGATAGCACCAAAGGCTCGAAGAGCCGAGGTGGTGATGGCTTCAGTGCAGCGCCCGGCGTCTGCGGTGGAAGACCAGTCCCAGCGGCGAGCGCTGACCCTGATGGCGGGTCGCCTACCAGGCCACCCCGGCCTGCTCAATGCCGCGATGGCCTCCTCGTCGTGGCC
Source organism: Streptomyces sp. NPDC007929 (assembly GCF_042959065.1). Taxonomy (NCBI): domain Bacteria; kingdom Bacillati; phylum Actinomycetota; class Actinomycetes; order Kitasatosporales; family Streptomycetaceae; genus Streptomyces; species Streptomyces sp. NPDC007929. The sequence continues at coordinate 140,855 of NZ_JBIBKD010000006.1, forward strand.
TTCGCCGGCCAGGAGCCGGCCGTGGGCCCGGCGGATCCGGCGCAGCTGTGGTCGGCGCGGTGCTCGAGCTGCTCGAACAGGAACTCCCGGACCGCGGATGGCAGCGCATCGTGCGCCCGTCGGTCGACCAGACGACGGGCAACCGCACCGACAGAGGCACAAGTACTCGTGCGCGGGCACGGCGCTCCAGTGAGCGGTGTGCATCGTGAAGGCGAAGGTCACAGGTCCGGTGTGAATGGCGAGTTGGATACTCCTGCCGGTCGGCGGCCGATGACCATGGCGTAGATCATCGGGCGGTCCGGCTCCGGCGGGATGCCGGGTTCGGCTGCGCCCATGACCGGCCCCCGCCTACGATCCGTCAGCAGGTCGGCACACCGTGAGACTGCGGGAGGGTGCGGGGGATGAGCAGGCTCCTGGAAGCGGTGTGTGCGCTGACCGTGGGCGTCCTCGTTGCGCTCCTTGTATGGGGTGCTAACCCTGGCGCCGTGCGGGTGGCGTGGCGGGAGGGCGAGCTGAGTGGTGTGACGGTCGTGTTCGTGGCGGCGTGTGCACTGTGGCTGGTGCTGTGGCGCAGGCGTACCGGGCGCGGCCGGCTGGCATGGCCGCTTGTGGTGCTGCTGTGCGGTGCGGCTGTTGCGCTGGTCGTGGCGGCCATGGCCGGTTGACCGGCGCAGGCAGGCAGGTAGGGCTTCCCGTTCTTGCGGGCGGGGAGCCCCGCTGGCGTTTTCGGGCTACGGCTGCTGTTAAGGATCTTGGCAGGAGGGGCAAGGTATCCCTGCGTCACGGCTGCTGTTTCGCCGACCTGGTCCGATTCCGGGGCGTCACGCCTGCGTTTACAAGGCCGCCCGAAACCGGCCCCTGACACGAGGCCAGAAGCTGTCCATCACGGCACTGGCAGCCGTCCGGGCACCCGTCGAGCACGGCTTTGCCCACCTCAAGAACTGGCGCGTCTTTGGCAAGGTACGCACCGACCCCGCCTGGGCGACCGCCCTGGTCAGGGCCTTGCTGGTCCTCACGAACCGCGAAGTCGCCCGATGACCGACGATCTTCACCAAAGTCACCTGCCAGCGACCAGCACGAGCATCCCGATGCCCACGCACACCAGCCCTGTGACCAGCAACTTCAGCTTGCACACCTCCCAGTGGTCCGACGTCGCTGCCGTGGCTGGAGCGCGACCTACCCGGCGTCCGGATCCCCTTGCTGCGCGGGCCGGAGACAGCAAGGGGCGCAGAGGCAGCCGGAACCGCGGGAATCAGCTGCGACGGATCACGGTGAGCCGCCCCACCGCGCTCCTCGGCAGCGTGCGGCGTTCCACTCCGTCATCGCGGAGCCCGCGTGTGTGCGGGCGCTCAGCTGCAGGGCGACGGGCAGTCCGCCGAGCTCGAACGGGCAGCTGGCGAGGATCCACTCGGCGCCACGCAACTCGTCCGGGCTCACGTAGAGCAGCGTGTGGCGGGACGTCGGCCACATGCGCCAGCCGAGGCCGGTGAGGGTGTCGCCGACTCGCTCGGCGAGCTCGCCGTCGTCGCCAGCCAAGTGGCGTGGGGTGACCCAGTACACCGGGTCGGACTGGGAGGGATGGCTGGGATGGTGCGGGGACAGGGGCGCCTCCAGAGGCTTGGGAATGGGTGATTCGTCGTCGAGATGACTGGCTCCCACGGCGGTGGGAGCCTGGTGCCGTGGCGGCTACAGGTCCTTGGGGAAACTGCTGGTCATCCAACGGGCGATGCGTGAGCGATGCGTGAGCGGACGGTGCGGCACAAGGTGGATTCCGTGGCAGGCACCGACGAGCCCGCAAGTCGCTGATCAGGGAAAACGGGATCCGGTGTGATCATGTGGCACCAGCCGTCACGACCCCGCGAGCCCTTGTAATGCGTAGGTCGTCGGTTCGAATCCGACAGGGGGCTCCAGTGAAACCCCAGGTCGGATGTGTCCGGCCTGGGGTTTTGTCGTTCGGTTCGCGTGGTGGTGATGCGGGGTGCGTGTGGGCGGCCGATCTTGGGTGCGGTCGCTACCGGCAGATGTCACACTGGGCAAGCGCATCTGGACGCAAGGTGACCGGGCTCGTACTCTGCGCACATGGAGTGGGGGACTCTGGGGGTTGCGGCAAGTGGTGCCCTTTTCGGGATCGGGGCGACGCTGATCACCGATGTTTTCCGCTCCCGGCGGGAAAGAGATCAGCGGTGGGCGGATGCGAAGCGAGTGGCCTATGGGCGGTTTCTGACCGCGCTGGCCCAAACACACAGTCGTATGACTGTGGCGGCCGCTCGGGGAGAGGTCGGTATCGCGCGGCAGCAGGCGGTTCATGATGCTTTCCTCAGCGACCCGCAACACTCGGACGCGAAGTCCGTGTTGCGGGAAGTGGCCTTGGCCGCACCTGACCACGTCCACCGGGCTGCTGAGTCGGTGTATGAGCAACTGCGATCCGCCCGTGATCTTTTGGCCCAGGATGGGATGGACTTCGCCACGCCTGAGTATCAGCAGGTCATCCGGGCGTTCTTCGCAGACTTCGATGCTCTGCAACGGCTGATGCGAGACGATCTGCAGCCACCGGCCGAACGCCGCGTGTAAGTGGCCGCCGGTGAGTGAGGGCTCGGAACGACCGGCGGTGCCGGTCAGTGCACGTAGTGGCGGAGGCGGCGGGCTGTTTCCAGTTGTTCGTCGTCCACGGGGCGGGTGTCCTCGATGTCCCACAGGGTGTTCTGGAGGAGGCGGGCGAGGGTCCAGGCGTGGGCTTGGGGGCGGTCCAGGGCGAGGATGTCGGTCATGGCGTCGAAGCGCCAGAGGATGTCAGCGGGGTCGTAGCGGTTGTCCAGGGCCGGCCAGAGTTCGAAGCCGGGGTGGCCGGCGAGGGGCTTGGGGTCGATCGCGAGCCAGGGGGCGCGGGCGGTGGCCAGGACGTTCTCGTCGTGCAGGTCCCAGTGGAGGAGCCGGTCGCCCGGGTCGTCGACGACCTCGCGTACGGCGGCCGCGCAGTCGGCGACGATGCGGCGGGCCTCGGGGTCGGGGATGCGGTCGAGGGCCCAGGGCGTCCGGTCGAGCATGGCCTGCGCGATGTCGCCGAGGCGGCGCATGCCGGGCGGGGCCGGGAACGAGGTGAGGTGCGCCAGGAGCTCGGCGATGGTGACCACCGCCTGGTGGGGGTCCGGCACGGAGGACAGCATGCGGGTCTCGTCGAGACGCTCCAGCAGCATGGTGCCGGTGGGCTCGTCGTGGTCGAGGAGGTGGACGGCTCCGGCGCCGTTCCAGACGCGCAGCGCGACCGGTTCGCCCGCGCTCTCCTCGTCGAGGAGCTGGAGCTTCAGGACCGCCGGGGTGCCGTCGGCGGCCCGGACGACCGGCACGACCAGGGCGCAGACGCCGTGCATCGCGGGGCCGTCGGGCCTCAGGTCCCAGTGGTCGAGGAAGTGGGCCGTCCGCTCGGGCAGCGCGGCGATGAAGGCGCGGCCCGCCTCGCCGTTGAACTTCGCCTGTGACGCCGCCAGTTCCCGGGGGATGTCGATCACTCCCGGCACGGTAGTGGGAGGGGAGGAGTGGGGCATGCGAGTTTTTCGCCGCCCGGCGTCCTCGTGCCTCAGGTCACCGGTTCCGGTGTCGGGGTCGGCGTGCCGTGTCTCGGGGCCTTCTTCGTCACCATCAGGCCCGCGATCAGCCCGGCCAGCAGCATGATGCCGGCGGCCCACCAGATGGCGACGGTGTAGCCGTGCACGACGCCCTCGCGCGTCACCCGGGCACGGTCGGACGGGTCGGTGAGGTGCGCGGTGACGTAGGTGGCGGTACTGGTCGTCGCGATGGTGTTGAGCAGGGCCGTGCCGATGGAGCCGCCCACCTGCTGTGAGGTGTTGACCGTCGCGGACGTCACGCCCGAGTCCTGGGGGGCGACGCCCGCGGTGGCGGTGGCGAAGACCGGCATGAACGTCAGGCCCATGCCGAGGCCGAGCAGCAGCAGGGCGGGCAGGATCTCGGTGGCGTACGAGGAGTGCGTCGTGATCTGCGTGAGGAGCACCATGCCGGTCGCGGCCAGGATCATGCCGGGGACCATCAGCATGCGCGGCGGCACGCGCTGGAGCAGCCGGGCGGAGATCTGGGTCGAGCCGATGATGATCGCGCCGGTGAGGGGCAGGAAGGCCAGGCCCGTCTTGACGGGGGAGTAGGCGAGGACGACCTGGAGGTAGTACGTCATGAACAGGAACAGGCCGAACATGCCGATCACGGCCAGTGCCATGGTCAGGAAGCAGCCGGCGCGGTCGCGGTCGCGGATGATGTGCAGCGGCAGCAGCGGCATGGGTGCCCGGGACTGCCACCACACGAACACCGCGAGCAGCGCGATCCCGGTGGCGAACAGCGACAGCACCAGCGGGTCGCTCCAGCCCCGGGACTCGGCCTCGCTGAAGCCGTAGACGATCGTGACGAGGCCGCCGCAGCCGAGCAGGACGCCGGGGACGTCGAGTCGGGCGCCGGTGTGGCCGGGGCGGTCGTGCAGCAGGGCGAGGGCGCCGAGCACGGCGATGATCGCGATGGGCACGTTGACGTAGAGGCACCAGCGCCAGTCCAGGTACTCGGTGAGCAGCCCGCCGACCATGAAGCCGATGGCGGCGCCGCTGCCGGCAAGGGCGCCGTAAATGCCGAAGGCCTTGCCGCGCTCCCTGGGGTCGGTGAACGTCGTGGTCAGCAGGGACAGCGCGGAGGGGGCCAGGACGGCGGCGAAGGCGCCCTGGAGCGCGCGGGCGCCGAAGAGCATGCCGGCGTTGGTGGCGGCGCCGCCGAGCGCGGAGGCGGCGGCGAAGCCGATCAGGCCGATCACGAAGGTCCGTTTGCGGCCCACCAGGTCGGCGATCCGGCCGCCCAGCAGGAGCAGCCCGCCGAAGGCGAGGGTGTAGGCCGTGATCACCCACTGCCGGTTGCCGTCGGACATGCCGAGGTCGCGCTGGGCGGAGGGCAGGGCGATGTTCACGATGGTCGCGTCGAGCACGACCATGAGCTGGGCCAGGGCGATGACGACCAGGCCCCACCAGCGGCGCGGGTCGGTGTCCACGGGACCTTGTTCACCTGGCCGGGTGACGCTCATCCCGTCAGAACACCATGGATCCGGGGGGTCTGCATCCGCGGATCCGGCACCGCTGGTGGGGCGCGGCGGCATGGCTCCGGAGCCGGCCTGCAGAGCCGGCTTCATGGCTCCAGGGCCACCTTGATGGCCACTGGAGCGGTTCCTGGGCCGCCTTCGCGGTTCCGGGGTCACCGTCGCGGTTCCGGGGCCGCCTTCACGGTTCTGGGGCCGCGGCGACCGTGCTGGGGCCGCGGCCACCGTGCCTGGGCCGGGGTCACCGTCACGGTTACGGTTCCAGCACCGCCTTCACGGCTCCAGGGCCACCTTCATGGCTCGGGTCACCTTCATGGCTCCAGGCCCACCCTCACCGCCCCGGAACCGCGAAGGCGGCCCTATGGCTCCAGCACCACCTTTCCGACCGTGCCGCGGTTTTCCAGCGCGCGGTGTGCGGCCGCGGCCTCGGCGAGTGGGAAACGCTGCACGGCCGGGGTGAGCCGGCCGGCGGCGGCCTCGGTGAGGGCGCGCAGTTCGAGGGTGCGGACGGGGTCGGGCCCGCCGGCCTTCCCCAGCATCACCGGGCCGAGGACCTGCTCGGAGACGCCGTCGACGAGGTAGGGCTCGCCTTCCTTGACGCCCTCGCCGGACCAGCCGAAGACGATGTGCTTGCCGCCGGGGCCGAGGAGGCCGACTGCCTCGCGGGCGATGTCGCCGCCGACCCCGTCGAAGACGACGGTCGCGGCCCGGCCGCCGAACTGCGCACGCACCTTCGCGGGCCAGGCGGGGTCCGTGTAGTCGACGGCGAGATCCGCGCCACCGGCCTGCACGCGCGCGGTCTTCTCCGGCCCGCCCGCGAGGCCCACGACGGTCGCGCCGGCGTTCTTGGCGTACTGCACGAGGAGGGTGCCGATGCCTCCGGCCGCGGCCGGGACGACGACCACGGAGTCCTCGCCGAGCTCGGCGAACTGGACGATGCCCATCGCCGTACGGCCCGTGCCGATCATGGCGACGGCCTCGGCGAAGTCCAGGTTGCCGGGGATCTCGTGCAGCCGCTCGGCTTCGGTGACGGCCAGTTCGGCGTATCCGCCGGGGACGAAGCCGAGGTGGGCGACGACCCGCTTGCCGAGCCACAGTCCGGCGACGCCCTCGCCCAGCGACTCGACGACTCCGGCGACCTCGCGGCCGGGGATGGTGGGCAGCGGCGTCGGCTCCGCGACCGGGCCGCCCCGCATGCCCTCGCGCAGGGCGGCGTCCAGGAGGTGCACGCCCGCCGCCCGTACGGCGATACGGACCTGGCCGGGGCCCGGGCGGGGGTCTTCGACCTGCTCGTGGACGAGGTTCTCGGGCGGGCCGAAGACGTGCAGCCGGACGGCGTGCATGGCGACTCCTCTGGTCGGGGCGTTCGGTGCCCTCTGCTTGGACGGTCGGTGCCCTCCGCTCGGGCGCACGGTGCCCTCTGCTCGGGCCGACGGTGCCCTCTGCTCAGGGGTTCGGCGCCCTACGCTCGGACGGCTGTGCCCTCTGCTCGCACCCACGGCGCCCTCCGCTCGGACGGCCGGTGTCCTACGTCGGGCGTTCGATGTGACCAGCCTCCAACCTCAAGCTTGCTTGAGGTCAAGCTCGTGTCGGCCGAGGGCCAGACAGACCGCCGTCAGGGCGCTGTTGAAGGACACCTCCGACAGCACACCGGGGGCCGCGACCTGGTCGCCGGCCAGGTAGACACCGTCGCCCCGGTCCACGGCCGGCCGGTCGCGCCAGCTGGTGCCGGGCGGATCCACCGCGCCCGTACGCCCGCTCGCCACCGACTCGCGCCGCCAGGTGACGCGCTCGCGCCAGCCCGGGAAGCCCAGGTCGAGCAACTGCTCGGCGCGGGCGGTGCCGTCGGCCTTGGACTCGTGCGGGGCGAGGGGGATCTGCCCCTGGATCAACTGCTCGCCGGCCGGGGCGAGAGAGCGGTCCTGGGCGGTGAACCGCTCCAGCCACCCGGGGGCGTCCAGGTCGGAGACGGCGAAGGCGTCCCCGCGCCGGGTGCGCACGGCCAGGTCGACAAGCGCGGTACGACCGCTCGGCCAGGTCAGGGAGTCGTCGCCGAGCAGGCGGCGGGCGGCGGCGAGGGAGGTGGCGACGACGACGGGCGTGTCCGTGGGGAGGGTGTCGACGCGGGACAGCGTCTCCATCCGGACGCCCAGGTTCCAGGCGCGGGCGGCCATCCGGTCGACGAGGCTCGCCCAGCCGCCACGCGGGTAGTGCGCCTCGGGCGGCAGCTTGGTGGCACGGCGCAGCCGTTCCTGTACGAACGCCGCCGACAGGGACCCGGGGTCGTGGTGGAACAGCGCGACCGCCGAGTAGTGGGCGGCGGCCCGGGCCCCCTCCTCACCCGCGATGTCCGTCGCCCAGGTCAGGAAGTCGATGTCCACAGGCGCCTGACGGCCCGTCCGGCGCAGCAGCTTCAGCATCGGGAAGGGCGGGGTGCGGCGCAGTACGCCCTGGTGGCGCAGCCGGAGCCGGGCGGCCTCCAGGGGCGGGAGCGGGGCGAGCGGGCCGATCAGGTCGCGCTGCTTGAGCCACGCCCAGTGCGGGCCGCCGTTGTAGAGGGCGTGCGGGCCCTCGTTGGTGCGGTAGGGGCCGTCGGCGGTGCGCGCCCGGCCGCCGAGGGTGTGATGGGCCTCGTGGACGGTCACCTTGGCGCCCGCCTCGGCGGCGGTGATGGCCGCGGTCAGTCCGGCGAGGCCGCCGCCGATGACGGTGATGCGGTGCATGGCTGTGGATCTCCCTCGGGTCGGGGTCGCCTTCTGCCAGTACGACCGAGTGACGGCCCCGGAATGTGACATCGACGGTGTCCGTGCAGGTCAGGGCCGGTTGTCAGTGGTGGGGTGCAGCATGGGGGCATGGCGAGGAGAGCGGCGGGCGGTACGGGTGTGAAGGGCGCGCGGCGACCGGAGGTGCGGCTGCCGGTGCTGGAGCCGTACGGGGGCGGTGGGCTGGAGCCGGACGGGGACTACGACGGGTTGGAGTTCCGGGAGACCGGCCTCTCCGGGCAGGACGGGTCGGGCGCCCGATTCATGGACTGCGCCCTGACGGGCTGCGCGCTGGACGAGACCCGGTTGCGGCACGCCCGCGTCCTGGATTCCACCCTCACCGGCGTCCGGGGAGTCGGGACGGACCTCGCCGAGGCGACCCTGCGGGACGTGGAGCTGACCGATGCCCGGCTCGGCGGGCCGCAGTTGCACGGGGCGGTGCTGGAGCGGGTGCTGATCCGCGGCGGCAAGATCGACTATCTGAATCTGCGCACGGCCCGGCTCAGAGACGTCGTCTTCGAGGGCTGCGTCCTGGTCGAGCCGGACTTCGGCGGCGCCCGCCTGGAGCGCGTGGAGTTCGTCGACTGCGCCGTGAAGGGAGCCGACCTGCACGCGGCGACCCTGAGGGACGTCGATCTGCGCGGCGCAGCGTCCCTGGAGATCAGCCGCGGCCTGGACCGACTGTCGGGCGCGGTGATCAGCACGTCCCAACTCCTGGACCTGGCACCGGTGCTGGCCGCGCAGTGGGGGATCCGGGTGGAGGACTGACGCGCCGCCCGGCACCCCGGTGGGCTCATGTTTCGTACCAGCCCAGCGCGCCGGTCTCCTCCGCCGGGTCGGATGATGCGCCGGGGCGGGCGGAAACCGTCGTCGGCCTCCGCCATCAGGACCCACGGCAGGAACAGCAGCCGGACGGGCAGCCCCAGGGGCCACCACAGCACCCAGCGCCCGTGCTGATGTGCCCTGTGCTCATGTGCCCCGTGCCCATGTGCCCTGTGGTCACGTGCCCCGTGCCCATGTGCCCCGTGCTCACGCGCCCCGTGGTCACGCGCCCCGTGGTCATGCTCCTGTTCTCCCCATGTCAGGTACCGATCACCGGTGATGGTGTCACCGCGGTCGCCGGAGCGGTCAGGAGACCCGGGGGAAGCGGGCCTGGAGGGTCCAGATCGCCGGGTTCTCCGCGAGGTCGTCGTGGAGGTCGGTGAGGTCGGCGATCAGGTCGTGCAGGAAGTCCCGTGACTCGCGGCGCAGTTCGGTGTGGGAGACGGTGAGCGCGGGCTCCTCCGCGCGCATCCAGTCCGCCTCGATGTCCACCCAGCCGAAGCGCCGCTCGAACAGCATCCGGTCCGTCGACTCGGTGAAGTCCAGTTCCGCCCGCTGCGGCCGGGACGCCCGCGAGCCCGCAGGGTCCCGGTCGATGCGCTCCACGATGTCGCACAGCGCCCACGCGAAGTCGAGCACCGGCACCCATCCCCAGGCTGTGGACACCTCGTGGTCCGTCTTGGTGTCCGCCAGATACACGTCCCCGCAGAACAGGTCGTGCCGCAGCGCCCGGACGTCCGCGCGGCGGTAGTCCGTCTGCGGCGGGTCGGGGAAGCGGTTGGAGAGGGCGTAGCCGATGTCGAGCACGGAGGTGATGGTGTCACGCGATCGTAGGATCACGAGCGTGGCCCGATCTGTACGTCTTGTCCCCGCCCTGCGCGCGGCCTCCATGTTCGCCTGCGCGCTCGTCCTCGGCGCGTGCGGCGGCGGAGTGCACGGCACCCCGGGCGGCTCCGGCGTCCGCGACCCGTACTTCCCGAAGGCCGGCAACGACGGCTACGACGTCACCCACTACGGCCTGCGCCTCGCCTACGACCCCGACGCCGAGCACCTCACCGGCACGGCCACCCTCACCGCCCGCGCGGAGAAGGACCTCTCCGCGTTCAACCTCGACCTGGTCGGTATGGAGGTCGAGCAGGTCACCGTCGGCGGTGAGATCGCCCGCTGGAACCGTGCCGGGCAGGAGCTCACGGTCCGGCCGCGGGGCGACATCGACCGGGACGAGACGTTCCGGGTGAGCGTCCGCTACTCCGGAACGCCCGAGACCGTCACCGACCCGGACGGCTCCCGGGAGGGCTGGCTGCGCACCGCGGACGGGGTGCTCGCGCTCGGCGAGCCGACGGGGTCGATGGCGTGGTTCCCCGGCAACCACCACCCCTCCGACAAGGCGGCCTACGACATCGCGGTGACCGTGCCGAAGGGACTGCGGGCCGTGTCCAACGGGGAGTTGCGTGGCGAGCGGACCGCGCGGGGCCGTACGACGTTCGTGTGGCACAGCGGCCAGCCGATGGCGAGCTACCTCGCCACCCTCGCGATCGGCCGCTTCGACATCAGCCGCTCCAGGGCCGGGGAGCTGCCCCTGTACACGGCCGTCGACCCGGCCGAGGCGGCGGCGAGCCGGCCCGTGCTCGCGCGGATCCCCGAGGTGCTGCGGTGGTCGGAGCGGAGGTTCGGGCCGTATCCCTTCTCCGCCACCGGCGCGATCGTCGACAGCGCGGCCCTTGTCGGCTACGCCCTGGAGACCCAGACCCGGCCGGTCTTCCCCGGCGCCCCAGACCTCCCGCTGCTCGTCCATGAGTTCGCCCACCAGTGGTACGGCGACTCCGTCACGCCCGAGAGCTGGCGGGACATGTGGCTCAACGAGGGGTTCGCCACCTATGCGGAGTGGTTGTGGGACGAGGACCACGGCGGGGACAGCGCACAGGAGACGTTCGACGCGGTGTACTCGGGGGCGCACTTCGACACGGAGGAGGCCGCCGAGGAGATCTGGGAGTTTCCGCCGGCGGACCCGCCGAGCGCGGGGCAGCTCTCCGACCCGCCCGTGTACTGGCGGGGCGCCATGGTCTTGCAGAAGGTGCGGCAGGTGGTCGGCGACGACCGGTTCTTCGCGATCCTGCGGGGCTGGGCGGCCGGACACCGTCACGGCAACGCCGACACCGCCGACTTCACGGCCTATGTGGAGCAGCAGGCGCCCGGGAAGGACCTGGAGGCGGTCTGGGACGAGTGGCTGTACGGGGAGGGGAAGCCGGAGCGGCCCTGAGGCCTCAGGGCCCGGTCAGTCCTTGCGCGGGACCGCGCAGGGGCGCCCCAGCTGCTGCTCCTCGCGGTGGTCGACGACCTCGTAGCCGAGGGCGGTCCAGAAGGCCAGGGCCTTCGGGCGGGGAAGTCGCCGCGTGGAGGGCGGTCAGCTCCCTGAGGAACGGGTGGAGGGGGCTTCGACGCGCCGTAGAGGATCGGGGGGTTTTGTCCGGTGCGGGTGGGGTGTGGCTTGTCGCGCAGTTCCCCGCGCCCCTGAAAGGCGAAGCCCCCCGGGCCGCCGATAGTCCGGCCGGGGGGCTTCCCGTGAACGCTCGGGTGTCCGTCAGACGTTGACGCCGAAGTCCTGGGCGATGCCGACCAGGCCCGAGGCGTAGCCCTGGCCGACCGCGCGGAACTTCCACTCCGCGCCGTTGCGGTAGAGCTCGCCGAAGACCATGGCGGTCTCCGTCGCCGCGTCCTCCGACAGGTCGTAGCGGGCGATCTCCGCGCCGCCGGCCTGGTTGACGATGCGGATGTAGGCGTTGCGGACCTGGCCGAAGTTCTGCGAGCGGTTCTCCGCGTCGTAGATCGAGACCGGGAAGACGATCTTGTCGATGTCGGCCGGGAGGGCGGCGAGGTTGACGTTGATCGCCTCGTCGTCGCCGGCACCCTCGCCGGTGCGGTTGTCGCCGGTGTGGACGATCGTGTTGTCCGGCGTCTGCTTGTTGTTGAAGAACACGAAGTGGGCGTCCGAGTAGACCTTGCCCTGCGTGTTGACCGCGATCGCGGAGGCGTCGAGGTCGAAGTCCGTGCCGGTGGTGGTGCGGACGTCCCAGCCGAGGCCCACGGTGACGGCGGTCAGGCCCGGAGCCTCCTTGGTGAGCGAGACGTTGCCACCCTTGGACAGGCTTACAGCCATTGTTGGGAGTCCCTTCCCTCGTTACGTACGGCAAAGAAGCTGCGGCATCGAAGCTACAGCTACCCCCATGAACGTGGAGAGGGGTACGCGAGGTTCCAGCTCCTTTACTTTCTTTACCCACGATTATTCGGGTGACGTGGACGGGACAGAAGCGGGAACATGGACGGCATGTCCGGTTCCCACGTCATCCGCGGCTCCGTCTCCCTGCCCGAGGCCGAGCTGATGTGGCGTTTCTCGCGCTCGTCGGGGCCGGGCGGGCAGCACGTCAACACCAGCGACTCCAAGGTCGAGCTGAGTTTCGACCTGGCGAAGACCGAGGCACTGCCCGCGGTGTGGAAGCAGCGGGCCCTGGAGCGGCTCGCCGGGCGCCTGGTCGACGGGGTCGTCACCGTGCGCTCCTCCGAGCACCGCTCCCAGTGGCGCAACCGCGAGGCCGCCGCCGTACGCCTCACCGCGCTCCTGGCCGAGGCCACCGCACCCCCGCCCAAGCCCCGCAAGCCGACCCGGATCCCCCGCGGCATCAACGAACGCCGGCTACGGCAGAAGAAGCAGCGCTCGGAGACGAAGCAGGGACGCTCCGCGCGCAACTGGGGCTAGTCCACCCGGGCACCGCTACCGAGCGCCCGGACCAACGGATTTGGTCAACCCAACTGCCGGTACCGGCCCCGGAAGTACGTCAGGGGGCCGCCCTCCGCGCTGGGGACCGAGGCGGTCAGGACGCGGCCGATGACCAGGGTGTGGTCGCCCGCGGGGACGCGCTGTTCGGTGCGGCACTCCAGGACGGCCAGGGCGCCGCCGACCAGCGGGGAGCCGGTGTACTCGCCGCGTGTGTACGGGATGTCCGCGAACAGCAGCCGGTCGCTGACGCGGCCCTTCATCGCGAAACGGCCCGCGATGTGCCGCTGGCTCTCGGAGAGGACCGAGACCGCCCACAGGTCCTGCTCCTCCAGCAGCTCGTCCATGCGGGAGCCCTCGCGCAGGCTCACCAGCACCAGGGGCGGGTCCAGGGACACCGACATGAAGGCCGTGGCCGTCATGCCCACGTCCTCGCCGCCCGGCGCCGTGGCGTCGTCCGGGTCGAGCGGCGGCTCCTGCGCGGTCACCAGGACCACGCCCGAGGCCAGCCGGGACATGGCGGCGCGGAACTCGTCGTTGCTCACCCCCTCAGCATGCCCGGAGGCGGGCGACGGAATGATCGAGGACGTGGCGGCGGGAGTGTTCGGCACACCCGAGACGCTAATCTCCGTCCGGCACGCCCCGCATCGGGCTCCCGCCCGAGCACGGTCCTAGGTCTCGCGACGGACATCCGCGGTCTCTTCGCGGTCGTTAGGGAAATACATGTGCGCATCCCGACAAACTTTGCGTTCGGTAGAGCTCGTGAAGAACGCAGAAACTCCACTCAATTGTTCAGGTTTGCCTGTGACTTGAGTCACAAGGGGCAGGAATTGTTGACCCTGTGTACCGAGTGAGCAGCGCGCTGTGATTCAGTGGCGGGGAAGCTGCCAGCACGATACGCCGACGAGACCCTTGAATCGCTGCGAGTAATCGGGGGGAGGGCGAGCATGGAGACCGAGTCGGAACCCTACGTCCGCCTTGCGTCCCTGCGACAACTGCACCAGGTCATGGCCGACATGAACACGGCCCGCAGCCTGGCGGACACCCTGCAGACCGTCGCGGAAGGCGTCGTCGCCGCCCTCGGGTACGAGCTGGCGTGCGTGAACCTCGTACGGCCGGACGGCGACCTGGTCGTCGCCGCCTTCGTCGGGAACCCCGCCGCCGAGGCCCTCATCACCGGCCGGGTCGGCTCGCGCGAGTCCTGGGAACGCCGCCTCGGCATGGGCGAGCGCTGGGGCGACCTGGTGTTCATACCCCACACCGAGGGCTGGGTCCTCGACGACGACGATGTCCCCCAGTGGTACACCGACGGCCCCGCCCCCCGCTTCGAGGACGAGTGGCACCCCGCCGACCGCCTCTTCGCCCCCATGTACGCGCCCGCCCCGAAGGGCAGCGGCGCGTGCGGCGAGCTGATCGGCGTGCTGTCCGTGGACCGGCCGCGCAACGGCCGCCGGCCCGGCGCCTGGGGCCGCGAGGCGCTCCAGATGTACGCCTTCCAGGCCGCCATCGCGATCAGCAACGCCCGGCTGCGCGCCAACATGCAGCGCGCCCTGGTCCGGCTGGAGCGCGAGCAGCAGGCGCTGCGGGCCAGTGAGGAAAGCTTCAGGCAGGCCTTCGAGTACGCCCCGTCCGGCATGGCCATCGCCGAGATGGGCGGCGACCAGCACGGCCGGATCCTGCGCACCAACGACGCCCTGTGCCGGCTGCTGGGCCGCCCCGCGTCCGCGATGCGCCGCTACTCCTTCTCCGACCTGGTCCACCCCGAGGACATCGGCACCCTGCTGCGCACCAGCGCCGAGGGCGGACGCGCGGAGCTGCGCCTCGGCCGCCGCGACGGCACATACGTATGGGTGTCGCTGCGCAACAGCGTCGTCGCGGACGCCGCCGACGGACCCCGCTTCCTCCTCACCCACGTCGAGGACATAGAGGAGCGCAAGCGCCGCGAGCTCCAGCTCGCCCACCGCGCCTCGCACGACTCGCTCACCGGCCTGCCGAACTCCGCGGAGCTGCGCTCCCGGCTGTCCGCCCGGCTCTGTCAACGCGCGTCGTCCCCGCACTCCGCCGTGGAGTCCGTCGACGCGGCCTACGGCCATCCCGCCTTCGACGTGGTCGGGCCCGGCTTCGACTTCCGCCAGGGCGCAGAGTCGTTCGACGCCTACGACCACCATGTGCACACCGTCGCCCCGGACGGGAACCACGACGACGGCACCAAGGGCCTCGCCGTGCTCTTCTGCGACCTCGACGGCTTCAAGTCGATCAACGACCGGTTCGGGCACAACGCGGGTGACGCGGTTCTCATCGAGGTCGCCCGGCGGCTGAGCGGCGGCGTCCGCGACGGTGACACGGTCGCGCGGCTCGGGGGTGACGAATTCGTCATCCTGGCCGACGGGCTCGGCCGGGCCGACGCGCAGGACCTCGCGGTGCGGCTGCGCAACGAGATCATCCAGCCCATCCGTGCCGAGGGGCGGGCCGTCCGGGTGGGCGCCAGCTTCGGCATCGGATGGGCACACTGTGGAATGACGGCGGACGAAGTGTTGAAATCCGCTGACGAGCGGATGTACGTCGAGAAACGATCTCGTCCCAAACAACACAGACGCGCCGGGTGAAGCCCAGGTCAGTGAGTTGATGCGGTCTGAGTCACCCGTTTGGGTCTCTGGGAGCGGGTAGGCTCGCTTACTCACCCGTGTACCGCATGCACCGCACCTGACTGAGGAGACCAAGGGATGACGCCCGGCAACAACGGCGCGAGCACGCCCGAGGACGACGACCCGTTCGGCTATCTCTACGCCGACGGGCAGGCCAACGGGGCCCAGCCGCCGTCCGGGGGCTACGGCTACCCGAACTCGGTCAACCGGGTGCGCGCGGTCGGCACACGCCAGTACGGCCAGCAGCCGCAGCACCCGCAGACCGCGCCGTACGGCCAGGTCCCGCAGCAGGCCACCTACAGCCAGCCGAACGCGCACTACGCCGCGCCGGAGACGCTGCCCGGCGGTGCGACCACCGCCCAGCAGCAGGTGCCGGGCGGTGGCGGTGGCGGCCGGGGTGGTCGCGGGCCGAACCACAAGGGCCTGCTGATCGGCGCGATCGCGGTGGTGGCCGCGGTCGTCATCGGCATCGGCGTGGCCATGCTGGGCGGCGACAAGGACAAGGACGGTGCGTCCGACGAGGTGGGCACGAGCCCCACCCAGTCCGAGGAGTCGAAGCCGAGCCCCTCGGCGAGCAAGGCCGGTGGGAGCAAGGTCGACCTGCCCGAGATCGACGCCAAGGCGCTGCGTCTCGGTGGTGGCGCGGCCCTCGCCCAGGACGTCGAGGGCGCGCAGTCCGACGGCGGTATCTACGTCGGCAACCTCAACCAGGTCGGCTCGTCGGTCACCTGGACCGTCAACGGTGTCCCCAAGGATGGCACGTACACGGTCTTCGCCCGCTACAGCACGGCGGACGAGGACCAGAAGATGACGCTCACCGTCAACGGCAAGCCCTTCGGCAGCAAGCTGAACATGGGCAACTTCGCCCACGCCAAGGACGGCGACTTCGCCAAGGGCTGGACGAAGACCTACGCCTGGCCGACCCTCAACAAGGGCACCAACACGATCACGGTCTCCTGTGCGGAGGGCGACAAGTGCAACGTCCTCCTGGACCAGCTGTGGCTGAAGGCGGGCCAGGTCGAGGACTGACCCGGCTCACGCCGCGCTGACCTCCCCCGAGACCGACACCTTCGTCAGCAACTCCTCGTACAGCCTCCGGTCGAACTCCCCGGCCACCGGTGCCCGCACCGTCGCTGCCGCCAGGGCCGTCGCCCGGGTGAGGCAGGTCGGCCAGGGGAGGTGTTCCACCCAGGCCGAGAGCAGGCCCGCCACCGCCGCGTCGCCCGCGCCGGTCGGGTTGCCCCGTAGCTGGGTCGGGGGGACCGCTCGCCAGCGGCCCTCTCGGGTCACCGCCAGGAGGCCCTGCGGGCCGAGGGACGCCACCACCGCGCCCGCGCCCCGGCGGCGGGCGTCCTGGGTCGCGCGGAGTGGGTCGTGGGAGCCGGTCAGTTCCGCCAGTTCGTCGGCGTTCGGCTTGATGATGTCCGGGCGGGCCGCGACGCCCCGGCGCAGGGGTTCGCCGCTGGTGTCCAGGAGGACCGGGACGGCGAAGGAGCGGGCCGTGCGGACCAGGCCCGCGTACGCGCCCACCGGGACGCCCGGCGGCAGGCTGCCGCACAGGGCCACCGCGGAGGCGGACGGGAGCAGGTCCTCGTAGGCCTCCTGGAAGGACGACCATTCGGACGGCGTGATCGTCGGGCCCGGCTCGTTGAGCTGCGTCGTGTCGCCGGTGCGCTCGTCGGCCACGGCGATGGTGCGGCGGGTCGCGCCCGATACGGGGACCAGCGCGTCCACCACCCCCGGCGCCGCCGCGAGTCCCTCCTGCACGACCCGGCCCGTCGCGCCGCCCGTGAACCCCGTCACCGTCACCTCGTGCCCGAGGGCGGCGAGCACCCGGGCCACGTTGACGCCCTTGCCGCCGGGGCGTTCCGTCACCTCGGAGACGCGGTGGGAGGCGTGCGGCCTGAGGGACCGTACGCGGTAGGTGATGTCGAGAGCGGTGTTCAGCGTGACCGTGAGGATCACCTGGGCCGACCTCCCCCGATGTGCTTGCCGACGTGAACGTGCAGGTAGCCCGATCATGCCAAAGAGACGGCGGTCGGCCCAGTCCTGGAGTCGGCCGCCGTCTCTCGACTGGGGGATGGATCAGCCCAGTTGGGGAGGGACCACCCATTCGCCCCGGCGCATGACGCCCTTCAGTTCGTACGCGGAGTCCAGCAGCAGCAGGTCGGCGTACTTTCCGGGCTCCAGTGAGCCGATCGTGTCGGCCATGCCGAGCAGCCGGGCCGGGTTGGCGGACAGGGCCGTCACCGCGTCCTCGACGGTGAGCCCGTCGACCGTCACCGCCCGCTTGAACGCGCGGTCCTGGGTGAGGGTCGAACCGGCGATCGTGCCGTCCTCCACCAGCCGGGCCACGCCGTCCGCGACCTCCACCTCCAGCGGGCCCAGCCAGTAGCGGCCGTCGCCGAAACCGGCCGCGTCCATCGCGTCCGTGATGAACGCGACCCGGTCGGCGCCCGCGTGATGGAACGCCAGTCGCAGCGCGGCGGGGTGCAGGTGCGTGCCGTCGTTGATCAGCTCGACCGTGATCCGCTCGTCCTCCAGCAGCGCGGTGATCGGGCCGGGGGAGCGGTGGCCGAGCGGCGGCATCGCGTTGAACAGGTGCGTGGCGACGGTGGCGCCCGCGTCGATGGCCTCCACCGTCTGCTCGTACGTCGCGTCCGTGTGGCCGATCGCCGCGATCACGCCGTGGTCGGCGAGCAGGCGTACGGAGTCCAGGCCGCCGGGCAGTTCGGTGGCCAGCGTGAGCATCTTGGCCCGGCCCCGGGCCGCGTCGATCAGCTTGCGGACGTCCGCGGGGTCCGGGTCGCGCAGCAGGGCCTCGGAGTGGGCGCCCTTGCGGCAGGGGGAGATGAACGGGCCCTCGAAGTGCACGCCCGCGATCTCGCCCTGCTCGGCGAGTTCGCTCAGCAGGCCGGCGCGGTGGGTGAGGGAGTCCATGTCGCCGGTGACGGTGGAGGCGACCAGGGTGGTCGTGCCGTGCAGGCGGTGGGTGTGGATGCCCTTGAGGATGTCGTCGACCGAGCCGGAGGTGAAGGAGGCTCCGCCGCCGCCGTGGTTGTGGATGTCGACGAAGCCGGGGATCACGTAGTGGCCTGTTACGTCGATGACCTGGGCGTTCTTCGGTGCCGACCCGGTGATGCGGGGGCCCTCGATGGTCACCTGGCCGTTTTCCACGGTTCCTGTGGGGAGGACCACGGTCGCGCCGGTCAGGACCGTGGGGTCTTCGGCCGTTGCGGGGTGCGGGTGGTGTGTGGTCGGTCGCGCAGTTCCCCGCGCCCCTGGGGGCGTTGCCATCAGGTGGTTACCTCCGAACGGGCGGTCGACAGCAGAAGGTCCCAGGCCAGCAGGCCCGCCCCCAGGCAACCGGCGCTGTCGCCCAGCGCCGCGGGGACGATCGTCGGCTGTTTCTGGAAGGTGATGCGGCGGCGGATTGCCTCCCGCAGGGGCGTGAACAGCGTGTCCCCCGCCTCGGCCAGCCCCCCGCCGATGATCAGGACGCGGGGATCCAGCAACGTCAGGGCCGTGACCAGGCCGTCGGCCAGGGCGTCGATCGCCTGGTGCCAGACCGCCTCGGCCTTCGGGTCGCCGGAGGCCACCGCCTTCGCGCAGTCGGCCGCGTCGGCGTGCGGGTCGCCCGAGGCGGCGGCCCAGGCCTCGCTGACGGCCGCCGCCGAGGCGAAGCGCTCCAGGCAGCCCTGCTGCCCGCACGGGCAGGGGGCCCCGCCGGGGCGTACGACGATATGGCCGATCTCGCCCGCGAAGCCGTGCGCGCCCGCCTCGACCCGGCCGTCGACGCCGATGGCGCCCGCGATGCCGGTGCCCAGCGCCACGAACAGGTACCGGTCCGCGCCCCGGCCCGCGCCGACCCGCCCCTCGGCGAGGCCGCCGGTGCGCACGTCGTGGCCGAGGGCGACCGGGATGCCGAGCCGCTGTGCCAGCAGCTCGCGCAGCGGGACGTCGCGCCAGCCGAGGTTGGCCGCGTAGACGGCGACGCCGTGCGCCTCGTCGACGATGCCGGGGACGGCCACACCGGCGGCCGACGGGGGCGTACCGAACTGCTCGGCGCCGTACGCGTGCAGCTCGGCGGCGAAGTCGAGGATGCCCGCGACGACGGCGTCCGGTCCCTGGGCGCGTCCGGTGGCCCGGCGGGCCCGGTGCAGTACCTCGCCCCCCGGTCCGGCCAGCGCGGCCTTCATCCCGGTGCCGCCCACGTCGAGGGCGATGACATGTCTCACGGGGAACAGTGTGACCCGGGGACCCGCAAGAGGTCTAGTCCACTCACGTGGTGTAGACCTTGTTCCGGATATCGAAATGTTTCGGCGGCGGTGACGCCGGGGTTGGGGAAGAGCAGCGGTGCAGCGTCGGCGGATGGCAGGAACGATCGCGGTGGTGTCCGCACTGGGCATGACGGCGGTCCTCGGCGGCTGCGGAGCCACGGGCGGATCGGCCGACGTGACCCTGAAGCTGGTCGCCGCCGACTACGGCGACAGCGCGGCCAACAGCTCCGAGAAGTACTGGGAGAAGCTCGCCGCCGAGTACGAGGCCGACCACCCCGACGTCAAGATCGACGTCAGCGTCTACTCCTGGAACGACGTCGACCGCAAGGTCAGGGAGATGGTCGCCGCCGGTGACCCGCCGGACATGGCGCAGATCGGTGCGTACGCCGACTACGCCGCCCAGGACCAGCTCTACAAGGCCGACGACCTGCTCTCCATACGCACGCAGGCCGATTTCGTCGGACAGCTGGCCGCCGCGGGCCAGGTCAAGGGCGTGCAGTACGGACTGCCGTTCGCCGCCTCCACCCGCGTGCTCTTCTACAACAAGTCCCTCTTCGCCAAGGCCGGCATCAGCGCGCCCGAGTCCTGGGACGACCTGGCCGCGGACGCCGAGGCGCTCAAGGCGAAGGGTGTGAAGTACCCGTACGCGCTGCCCCTCGGTCCCGAGGAGGCGCAGGCCGAGACCATGCAGTGGATGCTCAGCGGCGGGGGCGGCTACACCGACGGCGTCGACAGCTACGGCATCGACTCCCCGGAGAACGTCGACACCTTCACCTGGCTGAAGGAGGACCTGGTCGGCAAGGGCCTGACCGGGCCCGTCGCGCCCGGCGAGCTGAACCGGGCCGCGGCGTTCGCCGCCTTCGCCAAGGGCGAGGTCGGCATGCTCAACGGCCACCCCTCGCTGATGAAGATCGCCGCGAAGAACGGCGTCAAGTACGGAATGGTGCCCACACCGGGCAAGGAGGGCCCGAGCCGGTCCACGCTCGGCGTCACCGACTGGATGACGGCGTTCCGCAAGAACGGCCACCGCGACCAGGTGGGGGAGTTCCTCGACTTCGTCTACAGCGAGAAGAACGTGCTGGCCTTCTCCCGTGAGTACGACCTGCTGCCGGTCACCTCCTCCGCGTCCGGCACGATGGCCGCCGCCGACGAGGACCGGCACCTTCGGCCGTTCCTGGAGGAGCTGCTGGCCTCCGAGCTCTACCCCGTCGGCAAGACGTCCTGGGCCGATGTCAGTGCGCAGGTCAAGCAGGAGATCGGCAAGGCGGTCGCGGCCGGGGGGAGTCCCTCCGGTGTGCTCGGGCATCTCCAGGCGGGGGCGACCCGGGCCGAGAGTGCGGAGTAGCTGCCGCTGGGCTGTCGGTGGGGGGCGTTACGGTGCCGTTCATGGGTGAGGACACGGGTGAGCAGGGGCTGGGGCGTCTTGAGCGGGACGTTCTCGCTCTTGAGCGGCGGGGGTTCTCCGGGCCGGGGGTGAAGGAGCGGGCCATACGTGAGGAGCTGGGGCTCGCGCCTGTGCGGTATTTCCAGTTGCTCAATGCGTTGCTTGACGATGCTCGGGCCCTGGCTCATGACCCGGTGACGGTGAATCGGTTGCGGCGGGTTCGGGAGCGGCGGCGGTCCGAGCGGTGAGTGGGGCTTTCTGACCGTCGCGGGTGCGGGTGCGTTGTGGTTGTTCGCGCAGTTCCCCGCGCCCCTGGAGGGGCGCCCCCCCTCAGCCGATTCGATCGGCCAGCGTGGACAGCAGCTCCACCACGCCCTCCGGGCCCTGTACGACCATGTCCGCTCGTTCGCTGAGTTCCGTCACCTCGTCGCTGCCGCTGCACACCAGCAGGCCCGGGGTGCCGGTCGTGCGGAGGGTGTCGACGGCCGAGTAGGCGGGGAGGTCGCCCAGGTCGTCGCCGGCGTAGAGGATGGATCCGGCGTCGATCTCGCGGGCGTAGCCGGTCAGGGCGACGCCCTTGTCCATGCCGGGTGGGCGTAGCTCCAGGACCATGCGGCCGGGCTCGACGATCAGGCCGTGCCGGGTCGCCAGGGCGGTGAGCGGCTCGCGCAGGGCGTCGAAGGCGGCCTGGGGGTCGGCGGCCCGGCGGGTGTGCACGGCCACCGCCCGGCCCTTGTCCTCGACCCAGGTGCCGGTGCCGTCGAGCAGCCCGGGCAGCTCGGTGCGTACGGCCGCGACGCCGGGGTGCGGGTCGGGTGCGGTGATCTTGCCGCTGCGGGCGTCCCACCGCTCGGCGCCGTAGTGCCCGAGGACGACGAGGTGCTCCAGGCCGGGCGCGTCCGCGAAGCCGCCGTTGCGCACCGCGACCTCGGCCGGCCGGCCGGTGACCACCGCCACCGCGGCGACCTTCGGGGCGAGGGCGGCCAGCGCGGGCAGCGCCTCCGGATGGGCCCGGGCCAGCTCCGGGTCGGCCACGATCGGCGCGAGGGTCCCGTCGAAGTCGAGCCCGATCAGTGCCTTGCCGGGCTGTGCGAGGAGGGCGTCGAGGCCGTCCTGCCCGGCCTTCGTGGCGGGGGTGGGAAGGCTGCTCATGCGGCCCTCAGCCCCTCAACGCGTTGAGCTGGTCGACGAACCACTGTGCCGGTGGCAGTGCCGTCGCCGCCGCGGCCAGGCGCTTGCAGCGTTCGGCGCGTTCCTCCGGGCGCATCGACAGGGCCTCGTGCAGGGCCGCCGCCGTACCCGTGATGTCGTAGGGGTTCACCGTGACGGCGTCCTCGCCCAGCTCCTCGTGCGCCCCGGCCTCCCGCGACAGCACCAGCGCGCAGCCCGCGTCGGAGACCACCGGGACCTCCTTGGCGACGAGGTTCATGCCGTCGCGGATGGGGTTGACGAGGGCCACGTCGGCCAGCCGGTAGGCGGCCAGGGAGCGGGCGAAGTCGTCCTTGACGTGCAGCACGACCGGAGTCCAGCCGGGCGTGCCGTACTCGGCGTTGATCTCGTCGGCGACCCGCCGCACCTCGGCCGTGTAGTCCCGGTACACCGCGAGGTCCTGCCGGGAGGGGTAGGCGAAGGCGACGTGCACCACCCGCTCGCGCCACTCGGCGTGCGTCTCCAGCAGGCGGCGGTAGGCCAGCAGGCCGCGCACGATGTTCTTGGACAGTTCGGTGCGGTCCACCCGGACGATGGTGCGCCGGCCCTCGCCGATCTCCTGCCGCAGCGCGGTGATCCGCTCCTCGACGTCCGGCTCGTGGGCCCGCTTGCGCAGGAAGTCCGCGTCGGCGCCGAGGCCGTGCACCCCGACCCGCGTGCCGCCCAGCCCGCCCGCGAACCGCTCGGCGCACGCGGTGAACGCCTCCGCCCAGCGTTCGGTGAGGAAGCCGAGGCGGTCCGCGCCGAGCATGCCGCGCAGCACCTGCCCGGCCACGTCGTCCGGCAGCATCCGGAAGTACTCGGGCGGCGCCCACGGCGTGTGCGAGAAGTGCCCGATGCGCAGGTCGGGCCGCAGCTCGCGGAGCATGCCCGGCACCAGCGTCAGGTGGTAGTCCTGCACCACGACCGCCGCGCCCTGCCCGGCCTCCTCGGCCAGCGCCTCGGCGAACGCCCGGTTGTACGCCTCGTAGGACGCCCACTGCCGCCGGAACTCCGCGTCGAAGACCGGCTCCAGGGGTGTCTGGTAGAGCATGTGGTGCACGAACCACAGGACCGAGTTGGCGATGCCGTTGTACGCGTCGGCGTGCACGTCGGCCGGGATGTCCAGCATCCGCACGCCGTCCTCGCCGATCCCGCGCCGTACGGCCTCGCGGTCGCCGTCGGACAGCGCCGAGCACACCCACAGCGCGTCCGCGTCCGAGCCGATCGCGGAGAGCCCGGAGACCAGCCCGCCACCGCCCCGTTTGGCCTCCAGCGAGCCGTCCTCGCCCACCGTGTACGAGACGGGACCCCGGTTGGAGGCCACCAGCACCTGCGCAGCACCGTTCGTCGAAGACATAAGCCTCAACCTAGCCCGGCCCCCGAACGCTCAAACGTGCGGATCTGCCGCGTCCGGCCGAAAACCGTCCCGGTCAGGCCGCTTTCCGCGCCTGGTACTCGGCGATGTCCACCATCGGCGGACGCTCCTCGGTGTCCACGGAGTACGTCCGCGGCTCGAAGCCGTCCTCGCCTCGCTCGAACTGCGTCAGGGACGGCCGGATCAGATGCCCGCGGGCCAGCCGCAGCTGGGCCGTGCGGTAGATCGCGGCGGCCATCCGGCCCAGCGCCTGCCCGTCCTGGTGCCGGTGCTTGCGCACCCCCACGTCCACCTGGGCGAGGGCGTCCAGGCCCACCAGGTGCAGGGCGTCCACCAGCATGCCCAGCTCCACGCCGTACCCGACGGGGAAGGGCAGCTGCTCCAGCAGGGAGCGGCGGGCCGCGTACTCGCCGCCCAGCGGCTGCACGAAACCGGCCAGCTGCGGCCAGTGCATGTTCAGCAGCGGGCGCGCCATCAGCTCGGTGACCCGGCCGCCCTGCCCGGCGGCGCCGCCGAGGGGGCGGTCGTACATGGCCTTCACCAGCTCCACGTCCGGATCCGTCAGCAGCGGGCCCACGATCCCGGAGACGAAGTCGGACGAGAAGTCCCTGAGGTCCGCGTCCACGAAGCAGACGATGTCGCCGCGGGTGACCAGGAGCGAACGCCACAGCACCTCGCCCTTGCCGGGCACGGCGGGCAGGCGCGGGAGTATCGCGTCCCGGTGCACCACCCGGGCGCCCGCGGCGGCGGCCACCTCGGAGGTGCGGTCGGCGGACCCGGAGTCGACGACGACCACCTCGTCGACGAGCGGCACCTGCCGCATCAGGTCATGGCGGATGACGGAGACGATGTCGCCGACCGTCGCCTCCTCGTTGAGCGCGGGCAGCACCACGCTGACCGTCCGGCCCGTGCGCTGCTTCGCGGCGAGGATCTGGTGGAGCGGGCGCTCGTTCGCTGACCAGGAACGGGTGCTCAGCCAGCGCTCGACTTCTTCCAGCACCGTGGCGGCTCCTCTGCGTACTCTCGGCGGGACGGGTTGCCCGCCGCCGTAGCGGCTGACGGGTACAGTCATCTCGCGGTTCGGACGACTATCTCAACTGTCCGGGTCGTCGGTTACAGTCTTGAACAACGCGGATGACCATCGCATGTCCGGGGTCACCCGCCGCCTACAACCACATACAGCTCATCCAGAGGGGCAGAGGGAAACGGCCCGATGAAGCCCCGGCAACCCTCCAGTCGGTACTCGTAGGTCACTGTCGACCACCAGCGCGAGGCTCCCGGCTCGGGAAGGTGCCAAATCCGTCTCACGGCGAGATGCGTCGTGAGGAAGATGAGGAGAAAGGGCCTCGCCTCACATGGCTGCGCAGACTGTTGCAAGCACCACTGAATCCACCGTAGACCTCGGCCCCGCCGCCGCGCTCAGCTGCCGCGAGTGCGGCCACCGTGTGCCCCTCGGCCCGGTCTTCGCGTGCCAGGAGTGTTTCGGCCCGCTGGAGATCGCCTACGACTTCTCGGCCTACGACACCGAAGAGCTCCGCAAGCGCATCGAAGCGGGACCCGCGAACATCTGGCGCTACGCCCCGCTGCTGCCGGTCCCGGCCGACGTCGCGGACAAGCCGAACATCAACCCCGGCTGGACCAAGCTCGTCAAGGCCGACAACCTCGCGCGCGAGCTGGGCGTCGACGCCGGCAAGCTGTTCGTGAAGGACGACTCCGGCAACCCCACGCACTCCTTCAAGGACCGCGTCGTCGCCCAGGCCCTGGAGGCCGCGCGCGCCTTCGGCTTCACCACGCTCTCCTGCTCCTCCACCGGCAACCTGGCCGGTGCGGTGGGCGCCGCCGCGGCCCGCGCCGGGTTCCGCTCCTGCGTGTTCATCCCGCACGACCTGGAGCAGGGCAAGGTCGTCATGGCCGCGGTCTACGGCGGCGAGCTCGTCGGCATCGAGGGCAACTACGACGACGTGAACCGCTTCTGCTCCGAGCTGATCGGCGACCCGGCCGGCGAGGGCTGGGGCTTCGTCAACGTCAACCTGCGGCCGTACTACGCCGAGGGCTCCAAGACCCTCGCGTACGAGATCTGCGAGCAGCTCGGCTGGAAGCTCCCCGACCAGCTGGTCGTGCCGATCGCCTCCGGCTCGCAGCTGACGAAGATCGACAAGGGGCTCCAGGAGCTGATCAAGCTCGGTCTGGTCGAGGACAAGCCGTACAAGATCTTCGGTGCGCAGGCCGAGGGGTGCTCGCCGGTGTCCGTCGCCTACAAGGCCGGGCATGACGTGGTGCGCCCGCAGAAGCCGAACACGATCGCCAAGTCGCTGGCGATCGGGAATCCCGCGGACGGGCCGTACGTGCTGGACATCGCGCGGCGGACCGGTGGGGCGGTGGAGGACGTGAACGACGAGCAGGTCGTCGATGCGATCAAGTTGCTCGCGCGGACCGAGGGGATCTTTGCGGAGACCGCCGGTGGTGTGACCGTGGGTGTCGCCAAGAAGCTGATCGAGAGCGGGCTGCTCGACCCGTCGTTGACGACCGTGGTGCTGAACACGGGTGATGGGCTGAAGACGCTGGACGCGGTGGCGGGTACCGGGCTCACTGCGACGATTCGGCCCAACCTGGACTCGTTCCGGGAAGCCGGGCTCGTCTGATCGTCGTTCGCTGCGGGCCGGTGGGGGCTGGTCGCGCCCGCGCGGCGGAGCCGCAAATCGACACAGCCCCGCGCCCCTAAGAGCAGGTGCGTCACCCAACCCGGAGGTTTTGAAGATATGAGCGTCACCGTTCGCATCCCCACGATCCTGCGCACCTACACCGGCGGCCAGGCTGAGGTGTCCGCCGATGGTGGGACCCTCGGCGAGGTCATCGCCGATCTGGAGAAGAACCACACCGGGATCGCCGCCCGGGTGCTGGACGACCAGGGCAAGTTGCGCCGGTTCGTCAACGTGTACGTCAACGACGACGACGTGCGGTTCGAGCAGGGGCTGGAGACGGCCACGCCCGACGGTGCCGGTGTGTCGATCATTCCCGCCGTCGCCGGCGGCTGAACCGGTCGGACGGCTTGATCATTACCTTCGGTAACGGCCGTCACTGAGAGTTCATCGAATTGCCCCCTCCGTGAGAGAAGCGGAGGGGGCAATTCTGCGTGATTGAGCGCGGTACAGTTGGGGAACGCGGTCCCGATCCCCTGATCGGAACCCTGAATTCCCGCTGCGAGCCCGACAAGATGTAGCCAAAGTGTGCGCATCTTTTGCGGCTTTTGTTCCCTTTGTGTGGCCCGACTTGCCCTGAACTCGGGCGAATTCTCCCCACATTCCGGACCCGGCGCGTCCAGAATTCTCGTCCGATTGACCTGTTGCAGACGGCAGTTGGACAGATACATTCAGCCGCGGTCGACGCGTTCCGGCGCACGCCCCCAACCGTGGGGGGTGAGGTCTGACCCGGGTCCGCGAAGTGTGGATCTGTGCAAGGGCCAGTAATAGGGGAGTTAGGCATGGCTCAGGGCACCGTCAAGTGGTTCAACGCGGAGAAGGGGTACGGCTTCATCGCGGTCGACGGTGGTGCGGATGTTTTCGTCCACTACAGCGCGATTCAGATGGACGGCTACCGCACCCTTGAAGAGGGCCAGCGGGTCGAGTTCGAGATCTCGCAGGGCCAGAAGGGACCGCAGGCCGACATGGTTCGCGTCTCTGCCTGAACGCGCACCACGACCAACGCATCAGCACCGGTCTTCTCAGAAGGGCCCGTACCCCCCGGGGTGCGGGCCCTTCCGCATGCTCGAACACCCCGCGGGACAGTGTTCGCGGGCGGCTGACGCCCCCGCCCGATCCCCGGGAGGCGCTTGCACTCGCAGGGGTCGAGTGCTAATCATTGCGTTAGCACTCTGAAGGTGAGAGTGACAACGTAAGGACCGGGTCGGTGAGGCCCGCAGGCCGGGTGGGGAAGGAACCACAAGGCAAGCGAGCCGTCCGTCGCGGGCGCGGGCGCGGTCCGAAGTAATCACCCCCAGTCCTGGAGGGACCACTTCACATGGCCAAGATCATCGCGTTCGACGAGGAGGCGCGGCGCGGCCTCGAGCGCGGCATGAACCAGCTCGCGGACGCCGTCAAGGTGACGCTCGGCCCCAAGGGCCGCAACGTCGTCCTCGAGAAGAAGTGGGGCGCGCCCACGATCACCAACGATGGTGTCTCCATCGCCAAGGAGATCGAGCTCGAGGACCCGTACGAGAAGATCGGCGCCGAGCTGGTCAAGGAAGTCGCCAAGAAGACGGACGACGTCGCCGGTGACGGTACGACCACCGCGACCGTTCTCGCCCAGGCCCTGGTCAAGGAGGGTCTGCGCAACGTAGCCGCCGGCGCCAACCCGATGGCCCTCAAGCGTGGTATCGAGCGTGCCGTCGAGGCCGTCTCCGCCGCCCTGCTGGAGCAGGCGAAGGATGTCGAGACCAAGGAGCAGATCGCTTCCACGGCCTCCATCTCCGCCGCCGACACCCAGATCGGCGAGCTCATCG
Organism: Streptomyces sp. NPDC007929; assembly: GCF_042959065.1. Lineage (NCBI taxonomy): Bacteria > Bacillati > Actinomycetota > Actinomycetes > Kitasatosporales > Streptomycetaceae > Streptomyces > Streptomyces sp. NPDC007929. The sequence goes on from NZ_JBIBKD010000006.1 coordinate 168,664, forward strand.
CCGAGGCCATGGACAAGGTCGGCAAGGAAGGCGTCATCACCGTCGAGGAGTCCCAGACCTTCGGTCTGGAGCTGGAGCTCACCGAGGGTATGCGCTTCGACAAGGGCTACATCTCGGCGTACTTCGCCACCGACATGGAGCGTATGGAGGCCGTCCTCGACGACCCGTACATCCTGATCGCCAACTCGAAGATCAGCAACGTCAAGGACCTGCTGCCGCTCCTCGAGAAGGTCATGCAGTCCGGCAAGCCGCTGCTGATCATCGCCGAGGACGTCGAGGGCGAGGCCCTGTCGACCCTGGTCGTCAACAAGATCCGCGGCACCTTCAAGTCCGTCGCCGTCAAGGCCCCGGGCTTCGGCGACCGCCGCAAGGCGATGCTGCAGGACATCGGCATCCTCACCGGCGGCGAGGTGATCTCCGAGGAGGTCGGCCTCAAGCTGGAGAACGCCACGATCGACCTGCTGGGCAAGGCCCGCAAGGTCGTCATCACCAAGGACGAGACCACCATCGTCGACGGTGCCGGCTCCGCCGACCAGGTCGCCGGCCGGGTCAACCAGATCCGCGCCGAGATCGAGAACAGCGACTCGGACTACGACCGCGAGAAGCTCCAGGAGCGCCTGGCGAAGCTCGCGGGCGGCGTGGCCGTCATCAAGGCCGGTGCCGCCACCGAGGTGGAGCTCAAGGAGCGCAAGCACCGCATCGAGGACGCCGTGCGCAACGCCAAGGCGGCCGTCGAGGAGGGCATCGTCGCCGGTGGTGGCGTGGCCCTGCTCCAGGCCTCCCAGGTCTTCGAGAAGCTGGAGCTCGACGGTGACGAGGCGACCGGCGCCAACGCCGTGAAGCTCGCGCTGGAGGCCCCGCTGAAGCAGATCGCCGTCAACGGTGGTCTCGAGGGCGGCGTCGTCGTGGAGAAGGTCCGCAACCTCCAGGTCGGTCACGGCCTGAACGCCGCGACCGGTGAGTACGTCGACATGATCGCCGAGGGCATCATCGACCCGGCGAAGGTGACCCGTTCCGCTCTGCAGAACGCCGCCTCCATCGCCGCGCTGTTCCTCACCACCGAGGCCGTCATCGCCGACAAGCCGGAGAAGGCCGCCGCGCCCGCCGGTGGCGGCATGCCGGGCGGTGACATGGACTTCTGATCGACCCCTGGGGATTCCCCGGTTGATCAACGGTCTTACCGAGGGCGGCACTTCCTGTTCAGGCAGGGGGTGCCGCCCTCGGGCGTGTCCGGGGGTGCACTCTCCCGCGTGTCCGGGATCACAGCGAGGGTGGGATGGCGGGGCCGGGCCGGGTGGTTGAAGCTTGCATCCAATGCGTATGCACATACCAGCCGGTACCCCCGAAGGAGTCCTCCGTATGACCCTCGCCGCCTCCGCATCCCGCGCCGCCGAAATCCTCTCCCGGCCCGTGTCGCTGGGCGGCCTGACCGTTCCGAACCGGATCGCGATGGCGCCGATGACCCGGATGTTCTCCCCGGGTGGCGTGCCCGGCGAGGACGTCGTCTCGTACTACGCGCGCCGCGCCGCCGCCGGAGTCGGCCTGATCGTCACCGAGGGCACCTACGTCGGCCACGACTCGGCCGGGCAGAGCGATCGTGTGCCGCGTTTCCACGGTGAGGAGCAGCTCGCGGGCTGGGCGAAGGTCGCCGAGGCGGTGCACGCGGCGGGCGGCACGATCGTGCCCCAGCTGTGGCACATCGGCATGGTCCGCAACCAGGGCGAGCCCCCGTTCGCCGACGCCCCCGCCGTCGGCCCCTCCGGTCTGCGCATCGGCGCCGACGAGCCCACCGGCAAGGCCATGACCCAGGTCGACATCGACGCGGTCATCGGCGCGTTCGCCGAGGCCGCCGCGGCCGCCGAGCGCATCGGCTTCGACGGCGTGGAGCTGCACGGCGCCCACGGCTACCTGCTCGACCAGTTCCTCTGGGAGGGCACCAACCGTCGCGGCGACGCCTACGGCGGCGACCGGGTCGCCCGCGTCAAGCTCTCCGAGGAGATCGTCGCGGCCGTCCGCGAGACCGTCTCCGCAGACTTCCCCGTCATCTTCCGCTACTCCCAGTGGAAGCAGGAGGCCTACGACGCCCGCCTCGCCGAGACGCCCGAGGAGCTGGAGTCCATCCTGGCCCCGCTCGCGGCGGCCGGTGTCGACGCCTTCCACGCCTCCACCCGCCGCTACTGGGTGCCCGAGTTCGAGGACTCCGACCTGAACCTGGCCGGGTGGACGAAGAAGCTCACCGGCAAGCCGGCCATCACCGTCGGCTCGGTCGGCCTGAACGGCGACTTCATCAAGGCCCTCCAGGGCCAGGGCGCCGAGGTCGGCGACCTCGACAACCTCCTGGACCGTTTCGAGCGCGACGAGTTCGACATGGTCGCCGTCGGCCGCGCCCTGCTCCAGGACCCCGAGTGGGCCCGCAAGGTGCTCGACGGCCGCCTGGAGGAGCTGGCGTCCTACGACCCGGCGTCGCTGAAGTCCCTCAGCTGACCACCGTCACCTGAGGCCCTGGATCTGCTCGCTTCGGTCAAGGGACACTGACCGAGCGTTTGTTCACCCGTACGGAGTGAGGAGATCCCGATGACGACGACCGAGTCCCGCCCGCCGCACGACGATTCCGCCGGGCAGCCGGGGCCGGTGGTGCGCACCACCGGCGGGGCGGTCCGGGGCCGCAGGGAGGCGGGGCTCGCGGTCTTCCGGGGCATCCCCTTCGCCGCGCCGCCGGTGGGCGAGGCCCGCTTCCAGGCGCCCCGTCCGGCCCGGCCCTGGGACGGCACACGGGAGGCCCGCGCCTTCGGCCCGCCGCCCCCGCAGGACCTCGGCAGCCTGGGCGGCCCGGGCCTGCTCGATCTCCCCGAGGGCGACGACTGGCTCACGGTCAACGTCTGGACCCCCGACCCCGACCCGGCGGCCCGCCGCCCGGTCATGGTGTGGATCTACGGCGGTGCCTACAAGCTCGGCCACTCCGGCAGCCCCGGCTACGACGCCCGGCACATCGCCACCGAGGGCGATGTGGTGGTCGTGTCCCTCAACTACCGCCTGGGCATGGAGGGTTTCGCGCACATCGAGGGGGCGCCCGCCAACCGCGGACTGCTCGACCAGGTGGCCGCGCTGGAGTGGGTGCGGGACAACGTCGAGGCGTTCGGCGGCGACCCCGGCCAGGTCACGGTCTTCGGGGAGTCCGCGGGGGCGGGCTCGGTCGCCTCGCTGCTCTCCATGCCCCGCGCGGCCGGGCTGTTCCGGCGGGCGATCGCCCAGAGCGTGCCGGGGACGTACTTCTCCGACGCCCTTGCCCGGGACATCGGCACCGCCCTCGCCGCCGAGGTGGGCTCGCGCCCCACGGTCGCCGACCTCTCGACGATCGACCCGCGGCGGCTGACGTCGGCGGGCGAGACGCTGAGCGCCAAGATGCTCCAGCGCATCGACCGCTGGGGGCAGGCGGCGCCCACGGTCACCCCGTTCGCGCCGGTCGTCGACGGCGAGGTCCTGCCGACGACCCCGTGGCAGGCGCTGCGCTCCGGCTCGGCGCGGGACGTCGACCTCCTCGTGGGCCACAACCGCGACGAGTACCGCCTCTTCATCGCCATGGCGGGCCGGCTCGGCCAGATATCCGAGGAGAGGGCCGCCTCGGCCCTGAGCCTGTTCGCCCCCAGCGGCGAACAGGCGTACCGCGACGCCTTCCCCGACGCCTCCCCGAGCGAGCTCTACGAACGCGTCCAGACGGACTGGCTGTTCAACATGCCGTCCCTGCGCCTGGCCGAGGCGCAGCGGGCGGGCGGCGGACACGCCCACGTCTACGAACTGACCTGGCCGGCCCCCGGCAACGGCGGCGCGCTCGGCGCCTGCCACGGCCTGGACATCCCACTGCTCTTCGGCACCTACGGGGCGGACCTGGGGCTGCTGCTGTTCGCGGGCGTCGAGCCGTCCGCCGAGGCCCTCGCGCTGTCCGCTCGCTTCCGCGCGTCCTGGACGTCCTTCGCGAGGTCGGGCGACCCGGGCTGGCCGGCGTACGACGACGAGCGGCGGCTGGTGCAGGTGCTGGACACGGAGCCGGAGGTGCGGGCGTATCCGGAGGAGCGGTCGCGGCGGCTGTGGGAGGGGTACGAGTTCCCGCCCCTGCCGCTGCTGGGGTGACCTACAGGTTGCCCATGGGCTCGATGTCGGTCCGCATCGGCGTCCCCCACACCCGCAGCACCTCGTAGTCGGTGAACTCGTGGACCAGCCGGTACGCCATGGCGGCCCGGGGGGCCTTGCGCTGGGCGTTGATGAACAGTTCCGCCTCGCGCCGGTCCCGGCGCGGAGTGCCGCACAGCTGCCAGGCCTGACCGTTCCACAGCTCCGCCAGCCAGCGCTGCTGGGGCTGGGGGCGGTCGCCGCGCACGCCGTAACGGGACGGCGCGGGCTCGGCGGGCCGGGCTTGCGGGGCGGGACCGTTGAACTCCGCCCGGCGGGCCGCCCTGCGTCGCGTCTCGCACAGCAGACACAGATCGGGGGCGGCCTCGTCGACCGGGCCGTTCGGGTGCTCGGGGCAGCGGGTACTGGGCGCGGCGCCCGTGACACTCTCGTCCAGCAGGTCCAGGGCGCGCTTCAGATCGGCTTTGACCTCGTGCAGCTTGGCGTCCGGGGTATCGACGGTGAGGGCCTCCCCGTGCTCCCCGAGGAGCCGGAGGGCGCGGCCGAGGGCGGTCAGCTGGGCGTGGTTCATGACTCCATTGTCCTCAGTCGGCGCAATCGTGACGTCGGCGGGACATCGCGGCTCGGATCCCGGCCGCGTGGGCGTGGACCGTGGGGGCGGAAACGGGTGCGGGGGGTTGCGCGGGGGCGCGTTCGCCCCGGCAGGCGCTGCAACGCCCCCCTGGCAGGGTCTCCGGACGCCCCGGGGCGCCGCAGTTCGCGCACTCCAGGACCCGTAGGGGCGGTCTTGGGGTGGGTGGCGGCGGGATTTTGCTGGTCAGGCGGGTGCGGACCAGGGCGGCGGGGTGATGGACGGGCGTCGGCAGGCCGGCGGTGAGCGCCCGTAGTACGTCGTCCTCCGAGGCGCCCCGCTCGAACCAGTCCGTCACCAGGGGGGCGAGCGTCGCGCAGTCGGTCTGGGAGAGGGACAGGGCGGGGGCTGTGCGGCCGAGGGCGGCCAGGAGGATGTGGGCGCGGGAGCGGGTGGGGCGGGCTGCCTGTGGCGGTGGTGCGTCGCCGCGGGTGAACGCTGTCCACCAGTCGTCATCCCGGGCGGTGCGGGACCACCACGAACGGGTGATCCACCGGGAGCTGCCGTCGTCGGCTGTGATGCACTCCCGGCCTCGACGCAGGTGGCCCGCCTGCTGGATGCGGTTGAGGGCGGTGCCCAGGGCGCACTGTCCGTACGGGAGCTGCTTGGCCAGCGTCTTTACCGAGATGTCCGCGCCGTCGGGGAGCCGGTCCAGGTAGGTGGCGATGGCGGCTTCGCGGGGTGGGAGGTGGGCGAAGTCGTGGTTCGTGCGCGGGGATTGGCCGGGGGGCGTGCGTTTGCCGTAGCCCGGCCCCGCCATGGGGTGCGCGGACGGGGAGGCGGCACTAAAGTTGGCGTCAGCCATGGGATCGTTGCTTCCGATCTCGATGGTTAAGCCCCCGCAGGTGTTGGCGCACCGGGCGGGGGCTGTTGCTTGTTCAGGAACGGTAGAGGCAGGTGACTGTCCGTGGCAAACCGGATGCGTCGCGTCAACTCGCCGGGTGGGAGGGTGGGTTGAAGCCCTCCACCCAATCCTTGAAAAGAGAGCTCGAAGCTCGGATCCCGAAGCTCAAGCCGTCTCGTCCTTGAGGTTCTCGACGAAAGCGGACCAGGCGGTGGCCCGGAACACGAGCTTCGGGCCGTGGGGGGTCTTGGAGTCGCGGACGGGGATGACGTCAGGGAATGCCTGGGTGACTTCCAGGCAGTTGTCGCCGCTCCCGCCGCTGTAGCTGGACTTGTACCACTCAGGCATGTTCCTCATGGTCGTAATCCTGCGTCATTGCTTCGAGCAGGGCTAGAGACTTCTCAGGCGAGAGTGCAGAGGCTGCCAGGAACTCGTAGTAGAAGCGGTACTCCGCCACGGTGGCGGGGTCGTCGTCCAGCCGCCCTGTGCCGACACCTTCGAGGTAGGCGAGCGGAGGTGCGTCGTCGAAGTCCATGAGCTTGACGCACCCCTGCATGGCCGGGTGCGCCCCCGCGTCGAAGGGCAGCACCTGCACGATGGACCGGCTGCGGCGGGCCATGCCGCTGATGTGTCGCAGGGCCTCGGCCATGACCTCCGCCCCGCCTGTCACCCGCCGCAGGGCAGACTCGTCAATCACGGCCCACAACAAGGGCTTTGTTGGATCGTCGAGGATGCGAGTCCGCTCCATACGGGCGGCCACCCTCTTCTCGATCTCCTCATCGGGTGCGGTCGGTTGATATGCGCGGCACACCGCCCGGGTGTAGGCGGGTGTCTGGAGCAGGCCGGGAATCAGCATCGATGCGAACTCTCTGATGGCCACAGCCCGGCCCTCCGCCTCCGCCGCTTCCGCGAAGTGGTCCGGATACTTCGACTTCGCCGCCGCCCCACAGTTCCGCTGGAAGAAGTCCCCCGTCCCCAACTCCTCGTCCAGCAAACGGGCGTACTCCGCCTGCAACCGCCGCGTCCCCGCCTCCAGCTGCCCGATGAACGACCCGCTCACGAACAACCGCTGCCCCAGTTCCTCCTGGCTGAGGCCGGCCTTCTCGCGGGCGTGGCGGAGTTCCGCGCCCAGGAGGGCCCGCGGGGAGGAGGACGGGTCGAGGTCCCTGGAACCGGGCATGGGCAACTCCCTGTCACACAGATCGGGTTGTTGGACCGCCGTATCTGGCCAGGCTAGAGGCGGCTCGGCCACGCTGTGTGGAGAATCACAAACTCAGCGTGGAGGTAGGGAACCGTGCGTTCGACCGAAGAGATCGTGCAATCGCTGCGGGACGCCCTCGCCGGAGTCGGGGTCGTGCTGCCGTCGCTGGGCGTCGACCCGGTGACCGGCGCGAGCGACGAACCGTTCGCGCTGGTCGACTTGGGGCGGTGCAACGTACGGACGGCCGAGCACCTCACCGACGTACTGCGGTCGCTGCCCGTGAAGGAGACGCTGCGGGCGCGCGTGCGGCAGGTCAACCGGGAGCCCAAGTCACGGTGAAGTAATGGTGGCCGGGAGGTGTACAACCATTCACCCCTCATTGCCGTCGAACAGGCGTATCGCGCATACACACCGGCGTTCGCCCCACCGCACGCCACTCCGGAAATACACGTCCTTTCCCAGAGAAAGCACTCCCCATGACGTTCCGTTGGCTGTGTGGTGTCCTGCGTGTGCGCGGGAAGACCGACCTTTTTCTCGTGTTCCTGTTCGCCGCCGGATTCGCCGCACTGCCGGTTTTCGCGCTGCTCCCGTCACTGTGGGGCTTCGCCGCCGCCTCGGCGGTGACGTATGCCGCCGACGAGGTGCTGCACACGCGCTCGCCCGCCTTCGTGCGGCGGCTGGCCGCGTTGCAGCTGACCCGCACGATGCGGTTCGCCGTGCGGACGGTGATGCTGCTCGCGCTGGCCGAGCGGATGGACGCGCCCGGCGCCGTGCTGGTCGCCGCGCTGGCCGTGTTCGCCGCCCACTTCACGCTGGTGATCATGTTCACGGCCGTGCACCACGCCATCCGGCGGCGGCGCACGCTGCCGGTCGTCGTGCGCAACCTCGACATGAGCGGGGCGGGCATACCGCAGTCCCCGCCCGCGCTGCTCTACCGGCGGTTCCTGCGCAAGCTGCTGCACCTGGACCTCCCGGCCCACGCGGGGCTGCTCGCCGCGCTCGCGGTGGGGGCCTGGCAGCCCGCGGCCCTCGGCTTCGCGGTCACCGCCGGGCTCGCGGTCGCGGCCGTGGTGGCGCTGCTCGGGCAGCTGCGCCGGGCCCGCCGGATGCCGTCGGGCGACGAGGTGATCGCCGAGGTCAACCGCCAACTGGCCGGATACCGGCCGGAGGTGGCGCTGTACTTCAGCTTCGCGTCCGTGTCCCGGGACTTCATGTACCAGGTCAACATGTGGATCGAGACGCTGGAGCAGCTCGACCGGCGGCCGCTGATCATCCTGCGGGAGCGGGCCTCGTTCCGCTACCTCGGCCGTACGTCGATCCCGGTCCTGTGCGTGCCGAAGGCCGACGACGTGGCGCAGCTGGAGCTGCCCGAGCTTCGGGTCGTGCTCTACCCGGGCAACGCGGGCAAGAACGTGCACATGCTGCGGGTCGCCGAGGCCAAGCACGTCTTCATAGGGCACGGCGACAGCGACAAGCTCGCCAGCAGCAACCGGGTCAGCAAGGTCTACGACGAGATCTGGGTGGCCGGGCGGGCCGGGCGCGACCGCTACCAGCGGGTGCGGCACGCCATCAGCGACTCGGCGATCGTCGAGGTGGGCCGCCCGCAGCTGTCGTCGATCCGGTTGCACGCCGACCACGTGCCGGGCCCCCTGCCGACCGTGCTGTACGCGCCGACCTGGGAGGGCTGGAGCGACGACGACTGTCACACGTCCCTGATCCCGATGGGCGTGCCGCTGATCGAGAAGCTGCTCGCGGAGAACGTACGGGTCCTCTACAAGCCGCACCCCCTCACCGGGAAGCGCTCACGCGAGGCGGCCGAGGCGGACCGGGCCATCCGTGAGCTGCTGCGCGCCGACAACGAGCGGCGTGACTCCCGGGAGGCCGAGGCCGCGATGGCCGCCGCCCGGCCGCGGCTGGCCGAGATCCAGGCCCGCCTCGCCGAGCTGTCGGGCCGGCTCACCGGCGACGACGCGCAGCAGACGCGCGAGGCCCGCCCGTCCGGCCTGGACGGGGAGGCCGAGTGGCACGAGCTGAGCGCCGAGTGGCACCGGTTGTTCTGGGAGAGCCGGGGCCCGCTCGGGCACCAGGTGATCGTCAAGCAGCTGCCCACGCTGTACGCGTGCTTCGACCAGGCCGACATCCTGATCAGCGACGTCTCCTCCGTGGTCGCGGACTTCGTGGCGAGCCTCAAGCCGTATGTGCTGACCAACGCGAACGACCTGCCCGACGAGGACTTCCGCGCGGCGTACACCACCGCCGGGGGCGCGTATCTGCTGGACCGGGCGTGCACCCGGCTGCCGGACATCCTCGACTCGGTGCGCGCGCCGGGCCGCGACCCCATGGCACCCGAGCGCCGGATCCTCAAGGAGTACGTCCTCGGCCCGGACCGTCCCACCTCGATGGAGCGCTTCAACGCCGCCGTCAACGCCCTGGCCGAGAAGGCGACGGCCGAGCAGGACGAGCCCTGCGAGGGGAGGCTGCCGCTGGTCGCCGGGCTTCCGGGCTGACCGGGTTCCGGTCGGCAGCGGCGCGGGCCGCTTGGATATCGTGGCGGGCGCCAACGAACGTTCGAGCGACAGAGGATCGGGACCATGAGCGCGTCCGGTACGGCGGTGTCTGCCGATGGAGCCGGAGGGGCGGGGACTTCGCTGCCCGCCCCGTCCGGCGGACGCAAGACCGTCAGCTCCGCGCTGTGGGCGGTGCTGGTGCCCGCGCTGCTCCTCCTCGGCGCCGTGCTCGGGCAGTGGATGACCTGGGCCGGAGTCGTCGTCGCCCTGGCGGTCATCGCGGTCGCCGCCTGCGTCATCGGCGGCTCCTGGCACCGGGCCGGGGCGGCGACGCTCGTCTCGTTCGGCGGCTTCGCGCTGATGCTGTTCGCCGGGCCCGCCGCGTACGAGGCGTATATGAAGACCGCCGGAGAGCCCGTCGACGCCGTGGTGACCCAGGTGGTCGACCGGGACCAGCGGCGTGGGCCGGACATGGTCTGCACGGTCCGGGAGCTCGGCGGCAAGAGGACGACGTACGAGGTGTCCCAGCAGGAGAACTGCTTCGGCCAGGCCCGGCCCGGTGACCGCGTGGAGATCCGCAAGGACCCGCTCGGGCTGCTCGACCCCCGCCTGCCCGACAGCCCTGACCAGCGCAACACCACGGAGATCACCCTCGCGATCACCGCCGCGCTGACACTGCTCGTCGCCGGAGGCACCTTCTACGGCGGGCAGCGCCGCAGGGACCGGTGAGTCAGCCGCTCGCCGCCAGGGCCGCCCGCAGATGGCCCCCGGACTCCTCCAGGAGACGGGCGGCCGTCGGACCGTCCACGTCGGCCAGGATCGTCAGGATGGCGTTCTTCACCTCGCCGTCCGTGGCGGTCAGGGCCTCTTCGATCTCCTTGTCCCCGGCACCGGTCGCGAGGGCGACGATGCGGTGGGAGCGGGCGCGCAGCTTGTCGTTGGAAGCGCGCACGTCGACCATCAGGTTCCCGTAGGTCTTGCCCAGCCGGATCATCGTGATCGTCGACAGCATGTTGAGGACGAGCTTCTGCGCCGTGCCGGACTTCAGACGGGTGGAACCGGTGAGCAGCTCGGGGCCCACGACGATCTCGATGCCGTGGTCGGCGGCGGCCGCGAGCGGGCTGCCGGGGTTGCAGGCGAGCCCGACCGTGAGGCAGCCACGGGCCCGGGCGTGCTCGACCGCGCCGATGGCGTACGGGGTGCGGCCGGAGGCGGAGATGCCGACCACCGTGTCGTCGGGGATCAGGGCGAGGGCGTCCAGGTCGGCCTCCGCCAGGTCCCGGGAGTCCTCCGCGCCCTCGACGGAGGTGACCACGGCGTCCGGGCCGCCCGCGATCAGGCCGACGACCCGGTCAGGGTCGGTGTTGAACGTGGGCGGGCACTCGGAGGCGTCCAGGATGCCCAGCCGGCCCGCCGTGCCCGCGCCCGCGTAGACCAGCCGCCCGCCCCGGGCCATCCGCTCCGCGACGGCGTCGATCGCGGCGGCGATCCCCGGCAGCCGCTCCGCGACCGCCCCGGCCACGGTGGCGTCCTCGCCGTTCATCAGCCGGGCGATGTCCAGGGTGGGCAGCCGGTCGATGTCCGCGAGCTCCGGCCGGAAGGCCTCGGTGGTCAGGGACTCCAACTCGGTCCTGAGATTTCGGGGGTGGGAGGTGGAGGTCATGAACGGCTCTTTCCGTGTCTTTCCGGTGCTGGGCGGGGCGGCTGCCTCAGGAACGGTGCCGGTGGGCCAGCGCCTCGTACGACGCCGACAGCGCGGGCGCCGCCTTCTCGTACGTCCGCTGCGCCACCCCCACGAACAGGCAGTCCACCACGAGGAGCTGACCGGTCCGGGACGACATGGCCGCCGGACGCAGCTCGCTCTCGCGTGCGGTCGACGTGGTGAGGACGTGATCGGCGTACTGCGTGACCGGGCCGTTCGGACGGCCGGTGATCGCCACCGTCGTCGCCCCGCGCTCGAAGGCGACCCGCAGCGGCTCGATGACGTCGCCCGTCGACCCCGAGTGCGTGATGGCGACGGCGACATCGCCCGCGCGCAACTGCACGGCGTTGGTGACGGCCAGGTGCGGGTCGCTGTGCGCGTGCGCCATCAGCCCTATGCGCAGCAGCTTCTGCGTGAGGTCCTGCGCCACCAGGCCGGACGCCCCCACGCCGTACACATCGGTGCGGCGGGCCCCGGTCAGGGCGGTGACCGCCGCGCCCAGTTGCACGGTGTCGAGCCCGGCGGCGGTGTCGGCGAGGGTCTGCTGCTCGTCGTAGGCGAGCTTGGCGACCACGTCGGCGATCGGGTCGTCCACCGCGATGTCCGTGGTGATCGCGGGGGCGCGGCCGGACTGCTGCTGCGCGGCGAGCCCGGCCAGCGCCAGGCGCAGGTCCCGGTAACCCGGATAGCCCAGCAGCCGGGCGGTGCGCACGACGGTCGCCTCGCTGGTGCCGGTGAGCTCGGCCAGGCCGGTGACCGTGAGGGCCGCGCAGCCGGCCGGGTCGCCCGCGACGGCCTCGGCGACGCGCTGCATGGAACGCGTCATCGACGGACCCAGCGTGCGCACCTTGGCCGCGAGGGCGGCCGGGGCGGGCGGGGCGCCGCTCGCGCCCGAGGGGCCGCCGCGCTCACGGGCGAAAATTTCCTTCACGTCTCGGGTCACCATTGAAAGATATTTTCGGGGCGGCGTTCGGGTCAAGAGTGCGCACAATGGGTGCATGGATCCCATCAGCCCCCTGGAGCAGGCGCTGCACGCCGCGCGCGCCCTCGTGCTGGCCGACCTCGTCGCGGGCCGCGTCGCCGACGCGGATGTCGTCTCCCTGGTCGAGGAGTCCATCAAGCAGCGCCGATGGTGGGTCGAGCAGTGGCCCGAGGGCGCCCGGTACGTGGCCGGCCTGGTCGCGCAGGACGTCCAGGACGCCCTGCTGGAGCGGTACGGCCGCTGGCCGCTGTGCCCGGTGTGCGGCGCGGGCCAGCCGCACGCGCTCGACGTGGAGCCGGAGTTGGGGCCCGACCCGCACTGGGTGTGCGGCGAGGCGGGCGTGAAGGTCGCCGCCGTGGGAGCGCTGGGCGAGGCCATCGGCGGCCCCGCGGCGTCGTGAGGCTCGTGTGACGATCTACATCGACCCGCCGACCTGGCCCGGCCACGGCCGCCTGTGGTCCCACCTCGTCAGCGACGTCTCCTACGAGGAGCTGCACACCTTCGCCGAAGGCCTCGGCGTCCCCCGCCGGGCCTTCGAACGCGACCACTATGACCTCCCCGACCGCCGGTACGCCGACGCGGTGCGGGCCGGGGCGGTGGAGGTCAGCAGCCGCGAGGTGGTGCGGCTGCTGCACGCGGCCGGGCTGCGGCGGCCCAAGGGGCGCTATCCCTCGCCGGGTTCGCGCAGCTCGTAGGTGTGGTGCTCGGGGTCCTCGGCGACCTGGGTGAAACCGGCCCGGGCGAGCACGTTCCGCGAAGGTGTGTTGCCCCGCTCGACGATCGCGACGACGGTCCGTACCTCCGGCCGGTCCAGCGCCCAGGACGTCAGCGTGCGCAGCGCCTCGGTGGCGTAGCCGTGGCCACGGGCGCCGTCGACCAGGTCGTAGCCGACCTCGACCCGGCCCGCCTCGTCCGGGACGCCGTGGAAGCCCATGGCGCCGATCGCGCGCTCGTCCTCGCGCCGGACCAGCGCGTACATGCCCCACTCCGGCCGGTGGACGCCGTCCTCGTACTGCTTGTACACCAGCCCCGCGCCGACCCGGGTGCCCTCGACCGGACCGCCCTCGATCCACTCGAAGCCGCCGTCGCCGACCGTGGACAGATCGGTGGCCGCGGCCGGGGTGACGCCCTGGAGCGTGATCCGCTCGGCGTCGATCACCAGGTTGTTGTTCCAGCGCCACTCGGTGAGCGGGGCGCGGCCTTCCAGCTCGCCGCGGCCGGTGGCCCACAGCAGGGTCGGCCACGGGCTGGGACCCGGCTGGACGTGCGGGAAGATCCGGCCGAGCACGAAGTCGCACAGCTCGGGCGCCGGTTCGTACGCCAGGCCAAGCCCCTCGGCGATGTCGTGCGTGTGCAGCAGCACCTCGACCACGCCCATCGCGGCGAACCCCTCACGGTTCGCGTTGCGGAACGGGTACGGATGGAAGGCCCGTACGTGCCGCGGGGCGGTACGGACCGCGGCGGCGAGCAGGGCCCCCGTCGTGCGGATCACCTGGACCGCGCCCGCGTTCTCGGTCCCCTCGTCCAGCGAGATGTCGAAGGGCGTGTATCCCTCCTGCTCCCGCCCGGCCAACTGCCCGGCGTACGCGATGAGATCACTCGCGATGTGCACGGCCGTCTTCCGGCAGTCCCACTCCAGCCGCCCGGCCCGTACGCCCTCCCAGTCCCGCCCGGTGACCGCCCCCAGCAGGTCCACGCACTCGGCGACGGCCTGCTCCACCTGTTCCGCTCCCGTTGTCCACATGGTGGGCAGGCTACGAGGGGGCGGGAGACTCCGGCGACGGGTTTTCCGATGCGGTGAACCAGTCCTCGATCTCGTGGCGCATACCGAGTTCGGTCGCTTTCAGGGCGGTCCAGCGGAGCGTCCTGGCGGCGGACATCCCTACGACGGCCAGGGTGACGAGCGTGAGTGGGGGGTCGTCGGGGTCGGGAGTGAAGGCGGGGACGTTTTCGTTGGTGAGGGCGTGGCGCAGGAGCCCTTCCAGGTGGAGCTCTCTGACGTCGGTGTCCGACGGGGTGACGACGTCGTAGCCGAAGTCGGTGAGGGCCTTGGCGTGACCGCCCACGGCCTTCAGGGCGGCGAGGGACACCGGGCCGTGGGTGGAGGGGTCGGCGAAGGGACGGTGCTGATGCAGCATGTTGTCGATATCCGGGGCGGAGCAGACGGCTTCGGCTGTGACCGAGCAGCGGTAGCCCCACCGGGCGAGGACGGTGATCGCCTCGGGCAGTGGGATGCCCACTTGCCGTGCCCCGTAGGCCACGTCCATCAGGCTCACAGGTTCGGCCGTGTGCGCCATGGGACTGTGGCCGATGAGAGCGGTGTCGGCCGACGAAGGCAACTGCTCTTCGTCGTCGGGGACGGGCGCCACCGCGTAACCGAGCTCTTCCAGCCGGGCCGCGACGGAGCGGACGGTCTGGTGGAGATGGCGTGCTACCTCTGTCATGTAGAAGAGGGAGACCTCCTGATCCACCGGGGGGCGCTGGCCGTTGTGCCGGAGGAGCGACCGGTCGTCCTCCGTGAGTTCGGGCCGGTCCGTGGCGAGCGGGGGCAGCTGGAAGCCCAGTTCGGACAGGAACTCCGTGACGTGGAGCACCGTCGTGTCCGTCTCGTGGGCGACCGAGACCAGTTGGGTGCGGGAGATCCGAAGAGCCTCTTGTGGAGTCGGCTTCACGGTGCATGACGACCACAGGCTGTCGAGGAGCCTGCGCTCCTCGTCGGTCCAGTGCTCCCGCACCGGGGGGTCCTCCGGCACGGTGAAGCCCAGGTCCCGCAGACGCCGCGCGGCTCGTGTCGTGGAGCAGACATGGTGGGCGGCACTGAAACTCACCTGTGCCCCCGAGAGCACCGAGCCCGGAGTCAGCCAGCCCGCCGGGTTGCCCAGCGGTCGCAGGAGCTTGAGGTCCTCGTAGTCGGCGGCGGCGCATCCGGCCAGAGGCTCGACCTGGTATCCCAGAGCGGTGAGCCGGTCGGCGACCTCCGCGGGCGGTCGCTCCGTGACGAAGCTCAGCGTGAGTGCCGCGTCCGCGTCGAGCGGCTGGGCGGGGTCGAGCCATTCGAAGAGGCCACCGAGGAGCAACGCGGGATGCTGCTCGTACTCCCGCCCCTTCCACTCCCGGTACGCGAAGTCCCAACGCCTGTGCCGGCCTCCGCTGAGCAGGGGCAGGTCGGAGGGCCGGGCGCACACCTCGTCGGACGGGCACGGTTCCGGCAGCGACACCGGGCCGCCAAGGCCCGCGCGGTACAGCACGCGCAGGCGCCACCGCAGCACGCTCGGCGGCATGGTGCCGAAGAAGCGGGCCGCGTGGAGCCCGGACGGTTGTTCCGGCGGGTAGCTGCCGGTCACCAAGGAGATCAGCTCGGTGTCCGGAAGGAAGTAGCCGACTTCGTCGAAGGGCACCGAGGCGTCCCCGATCCGCCATGTCAGCTCGGCCAGCTGAGCCTCCCGGGCCACGACGTCGCCGAACCAGGTCGCGGTGCGGCTGACATGCATCAGCCACTTGAAAGTCGGCAGCGGAAGACCTGGGCGGGTCAGACTCGATGCCGCGGCGGTGGCGACGGCCCGCACATGATCCTGGTCGAAGGACCGTACCTTCTTCCGGTCGACGGTGAGGACCGGCGCATGCTCACCGTGCAGATTCAGGATGACGCCGTGAGGCATGCCGGACACCGCCTGCCACGCGACTTCGGGCTCAGTCCCCAGGCCGTCGGACAGGATGATGCCCTGATGATCGATCCACCAGAGGTCGGGTGAGTCGGACGCGATGCAGACAGGGTTCTTGGTCGGGAGGCCCGGCCTGTGTCGCGACTGTTCGATGCCGAGCGCCGTCAGGGACAACTCCCCCGGCGCCCACTCGTGCCGCCGCGACCCGTGCACCGCCGCCGTCCGATAAGGCGCCACCCACAGCAACCGCTGCAACGCCTCCACGCACGACACGCTCTTGCCCTGCCGCGACAGCAGCAGCCGGACGGTCGTCCCCGGCTCGGTCCCCTCCCCGAGGTCCTCGACCCGGAACAGGTTCCCCGGACCCGCGATCGTCACCTGCAACAGCCGCCCCGGTCGGCCGTCCCGGCCCATGCGGCACGTGCGCACCACGATCTCGTCGGCCAGCATGAAGTAGCTCAGGACGCCGATGCCGAAACGGGAGTTGGGGTAGAGGCGGAGCTTGGGTTCGGGGAGTTCGCTCCAGGCGACCTGCTCCTCGATGTACTCGGGCAGGTCGACGAAGCGGGTGCCGCCCTGGGAGAAGACGCTGGCGAGTTCGGTGATGCCCATGCCGATGCCGTTGTCGCGGCACTCCAGGTAGGGGCGGCCGTCGGTGCCGACGCCCTGGACGAACTCGATCCGCCCCTCGAAGGCAACCGCGGCCTGCCCGGTGCGCTGGAGGTACTGGGTGCGGCAGTCCCGGTAGCGCAGCGCGTCCAGCGCGTTCTGGTACAGCTCGCGGACCGCCAGCTCCCGGTCGCCGTAGAGCTGTTCGCCCATGAGGAGTTCCTGGACGCGGTCCTCGGCGAGCTGGAAGCGGATGCCGTCGGAGAACTGGTCGGGGGTGTTGCCGTCGAGACTCACCCGGCTGCCGTCGGCGTACGGCGGCAGTGCGCCGAGCGCGGCCAGGGCCGGGTCGTCGCCGCGGTTGATCTCGCGGAGCAGGGCGTCGACGCGGATGGCGTGCTCGCGCAGCGCGATCTGGACGGCGGGGTGGGAGCACACCGCGTTCAGCGACCGGCCCACACCGGAATGGCGCCAGTCGGAACGGCGCACGGTGGTCAGGAGTTCGCCCAGGTCGACGCTGTCGTAGATGCCGATGTGCTCCACGACGATCTCGGGCAGGTCGACGGGGTCCACGGCCATCGCGTAGGCAGCCTTGAGCAGGGCGGAGACCAGACGGGTGCGTACCTCGTGCTCGTCACCCGTGGCGGCGGCGATGACGTCGTGCTCCTCGTGGGAGGCGTCCCTCGCGGGCCGGGCGGCGGCGGCCCGGCGCACCGAGAACGGGGCCGTGCGGTGCTCCTTCAGCAGTCGCATCAGACGGTCCGCGGAGAGCGCGTCGGCCACCCAGGAGGGCTGGTCCGAGCCGCTCGGCAGCTCGCCGAGCAGGGACTTGAGAGCCTCCGCCGCGTACAGCTCCGGCTGCTGGATCAGCCAGCGGTGGAACAGCCACCAGCGGATCCGCTCCACCGAGCCGCGCGGCGCCGTCTTGTCGTGCAGGGTGAGCAGCCGGCGCTTCAGCCGCGGGAACCCCTGGCCGAACTTGCGGAAGCGGCTGTGATCGGGACCGGCGTCGCACCGGTCCGCGCCGAGTACGCCGACCCGCTGCGCGGACTCCTGGGCCCAGAAGGTCTGCTCGACCAGGGGCAGCAGGACGGCCAGGGCCGCCTCGGTCGGCGACACCTGGACGCCGTCGGCGAGGCGGCCGGCGAGGAAGCCGAGCCGCTCGTGCGTACGACGGGCCAGCTCGGCGTCGTGCCAGGGGTCGTCGCGCAGGGCGGGCGCCGCGCCCTCGTACGCCGAGGCGAGCCGGGCCGCCAGGGCCGTACAGGTCTCCTGGAGATGCCGGCGGGCGGGCCCGTCGGGGGTGCGCTGCCAGATGGGGTGCCGTTCCGCCGAGCGGATCCAGGGGTGGGCCTCGGTCCGGCGGTCGGGGCCGGGCAGCAGTGGGAAGTCCTCCCCGCCGGGAGCGGCCGTGGTCTCCGTGACGACCGTGACCTGCTGGAGCGCGCGTGCCTTGCCGTAGGCGCGGTGCAGTTCCTCCACCCGGGTCTGGATCCGCGCGGCGAACTCCCGCAGCCGCAGGGCGTGGGGGTCCGCCGCGATCGTGTCGGCGAGGGCGCGGGAGAAGAGGCTGAACGACTCGCCCGGCTGCGTACCGGGGTCGAAGCCCGGCCGGACCGTCTCCTTCTCGCCGACGAACAGCGCGAACTGGGGTGCCGCGCAGGCGTGTACGTAGGCCACCTTGCGGCGCAGCGCGTCGGCGACCTTGCGCCGGGGCCAGGGCCGCACCCCGGGCAGTGCCGCCATGGTGTCGCGGTCGATGCCCTCACGGCAGGCGTCGACGAGGAAGACGACATGGGCCGCGGCGCAGTCCTCCAGCTCCCGTTCCCAGCCGATCTCGATGCAGCTGTGGGCGAAGACCCCGACGTCGAACGTGGCGTCCTCGGGGATCAGGAAGTCCTTGCCCTCGAAGTGCTGGCCGTGCCCGCTGAGCAGGATCAGCAGGGTGTCGCCCCGGCCCGCGTCCCGCAGGAACGCGCGGATGCGGCCGTTGACGGTGTTCGGGGTGATGCCGCGCTTGCTCTCGACGATCTCCGCCGACTGGAACCCGCGCTCGACCAGCACCTCCCGGACCCGCTGGAGGTCGTCGCGGACGAACGGCAGGTCCTGGATGCGCGGGTCGTCGTAGTCGCTCGCTCCGATGAGCAGCGCTCTGTGCTGAGGCATGCGGGGCGGGTCAGGCGGGCCGGGTCGTGGCGACCCCCGCGGTCGTCGTCGCCGTTCTCCGGTTCACCGCGCTGCCGCTCATGCCGTCCCCCTGCCGCTCGGCCGTTCGTCCGACAACTTTAGTTCACCGGGCGGTTGTTGCGTCCCTGGTTGGGCGGGGTTCTCAGGGGCGCCGGAAGACCAGGGTGAGTCCGCGGGTGCCCTGCACCTGGCCGGTGCCGAGGAGCTGGATGCCGCCGCTCGCGGTGACTTGGAAGGACAGCTGGGCCTCGGCGAGCGGGAGGGTGCCGCCGCGGGCCGCGGCGTCCTCGAACAACTGCTGGAGCGCGTCGACGGTCTCGGCGAGGTTCTTGCGCAGGGGGCCGAGCGGGACGGACCGCAGGGCCGGCTCGCCGCTGCCGAAGAGGCCCATGGAGTCGTCGTCGCCCTCCTCGGTGACGGTGACCCAGAACGGCAGGCTCGGCTCGACGACCTCGGGTTCGCTGGTGTGGTCCATCCGGGTTCCCTCCCTGTGGTGGAGCTGTGGCGCGGTGGAGCTGTGGCGCGTGCGGCCAACCCTAGGACGTGGAGGGCGGGCCGGAGGGCGATTCCCCGAGCAGCTCCAGCTCCGACCGCAGGTTGTAGCGGGCGGTGGCCTCCCATGCGGCGGCGCCGTGCGGGGTGCGGAACAGGCGGGGGAGGTCCAGGAGTTGGCGCAGGATCGCGGCGCGGCCCTCGCGGAAGGCGTCGCTCGGGACGAAGTGGTACTCCTCGCGGACGGCCGTGGTGTAGGCGGCGTACGCCGACGGGGGCGAGGCGAGGATCGCGAGGTCGGCGTCGCACAGGACCTGGCCGTCGGGGTCGTCGTCGGCCGGGTCGTGGGTGACGGTGAGCCGGACCAGGCGGGCCACCTCGGCGGTCTTCGCCTCCGGGAGACCGGCTTCGGCGAGGGCGCGTTCGGCGAGGCGGGCCGAGCGCTCCTCGTTCTCGGAGCGGTCGGGCAGGTACACCGCGTCGTGGAACCAGGCGGCCAGCCGGACCACGTCCGGGTCGTGCGCGTACCGCTCCAGTTCGTCGACGCGGTCCAGGACAGCCGTGAGGTGCTCGACCGTGTGGTAGCGGCGCCGCGGCTCCTGCCAGCGGGTGAGCAGGGCGTCGGCGTACGGCGCCGGGTCGGGCCCGCCGGCCGGGCCCCGGGCCGCTTCCAGGGCGCGGGCGAAGCGGGTGCGCAGGGAATCGAGGTCGGACATGCGGCCATTCTCCCGCCGGACAGGCCCTAGCGTGGGGGCATGACGACTCCTGCTGATGTTCCTGATGTACGGGACCCCGAGCAGCCCGGGCGGTTGCTGACGATCGAGCGTGACGCGCTGATCCCGCTGCTGCGGGGCCGGGCCGCGCAGGACTTCGCGCGGCCCGTCGCCGCGTGTCCGGGCTGGACGGTGCGGGACGTGCTGGCGCACTGCTCGGCCGCGCTGACGCGGGTGGCGCAGGGCCGGTTCGAGGAGGGTGTGTTCTCGCCCGAGTCCAACGACCGGGACATCGCCGAGCGGGCCGGCTGGAGCGACGCGCAGGTCGTCGACGAGCTGGAGCGGGGGATGGGTGAGGCCGGGCCCGTGATCGCCGAGGCCGGCGGGAAGCTGGACCGGCTCGCCCTCGGGGAGTGGGTGCACGCCGGTGATGTGCGCGAGGCCTTCGGGGAGCCGGGGGCGTACGGCGGGGCCGGGCTGCCGGACGCGCTCGCGCTGCTCGCGCGGATCACCCGCGAGCGCGGGCACGTGGCGCTGCACGCCGACCTCGACGACCTGGACGAGCCGCTGCGGCTGGGGGAGAGCGGCGGGGAGCGGCCCCCGGGCCGTTTCATCGGGGACGGGCCGACGCTCGTACGGCTCTACGCGGGGCGGCCGGTCGACGGGGTGCCGGCGTTCGAGCTGGCCGGGGTGGAGGCCAAGGAGCTGAACATCTTCGGTTGAGCCCGCCCCCGGGGCGTCGGAGGCGGCGCGGATGGGCAGCGTAGTCTTGATTGGACTAGACCTGTCATCGAACGCCGACGCATGCCGACGAAGGGGCCCCATGAGCAAGCGTGCAGTCCTGGAGGTGATCGCCCTCGGGGTCGAGGACGCGGTCGCCGCCCAGGCGGGAGGCGCGGACCGCCTCGAGCTGGTCACCGACATGGCGGCCGACGGCCTCAGCCCGTCGGCCGCCACCGTCGCCGGGATCCGGCGTGCCGTCGACATCTCCCTGCGGGTGATGATCCGGCTGGCGGACGGATTCGCGGCGGGGGACGTCGAACGGCTGGCGCGGGTGGCCGGTGAGCTGCGGGAGGCCGGGGCGGAGGAGTTCGTGCTGGGGTTCCTCGACGCGGGGGGTGTCGTCGATCTGGCGGCCGTGGAGCGGGTGGTGGGTGTCCTGGACGGATGCCCCTGGACTTTCCACCGGGCCATCGACCGGGCCGCGGACCGGGACGCGCTGCGCAAGCAGTTGGACGGGGTGCCGGGGTTGGACACGTATCTGACGGCCGGGGCTTCGGCTGGGGTCGATGAGGGGTTGGCCGTGCTGCTCGCGGAGGCGGGGCGGGCGGGGGAGCCGGGGTATGAGCAGCGGCTGCTGGTCGGGGGTGGGTTGCGGCTGGAGCATGTGCCGGTGCTGTTGGAGGCGGGTGTCGACGGGTTTCACATCGGGGGCGCGGCTCGGCCCGGGGGGTGGGGGGAGCCGGTGTCTTCCGGGGCCGTTGCCGCGTGGCGGGCCGCGGTGGACGGGGATTGAGGGTGCTCGGATGAGGCCCCCGGTGGCCACCGAATCGGCTGAATCAGCTTGCGAGCCCCCAGTAGTTCAACGCACTGCTCCCGAGGCACCCTGGACAGTTACAGGTTCTGTGTTCCTTGCCGTTCCAAGAAGATGACGGCAGGAGCACTGTGTCCGACGAACTGGGGGGATTCTGTGAGCACATCGACACGACGTTTCGGGCTGGCCATCGCAGTGACGGCGAGCCTGCTCGTCGGCTGGGGCGCCGGACAGGGCGGCATGTCAGCCGCCGGCTCCACGAATGAGGAGTCCGCTGGTACGTCGTCAACTTCTGTACCCGCCCCGGATCTGGCGCTGGTCGCGGCGAAGGCCGCGGCATCGTCCTCGAAGACCATCAAGCGCGACTGCGGCTTCCTGAAGTCGGGAAAGTACGACTTCTATGTCAGTGGGACGTACGCGGAGACTCACAGGTGGGACAACGGGAAGTGTGACGGTCACGCCTGGGTGAAGATCAAGTACAAGGACCGCAGTGGGAAGATCCGCTACTCGTCGTGGAAGAGCGACCCTGAAACGGCCAAGACCACACAGTCGGACCGCGATCACGGCACGATCCTGAAGAGTTACCACAAGGGCTGCAGCAGCTGCAAGGAGTACACCTTGACCCCCTGAGGGACAACCGGTACTCGCCGATCCAGTGCGGGCCCGCAGGACATTCTCGGGGAGTAGCGCATCTCAGAAGCGCTCTCCCCGTACCTCATTCTGAAACGATCAGTAAGCCGCTCGGTGTGCGCCCGCGGCTGGGTCAGGTCAGCTGTGTGGGGAGCGGGGTCGTGTGCGTGACCGTCAGGCCCGAGACCGCCCTGGTCAGTGCGACGTACAGGCGGCGTAGGCCGGTGCGTTCGTCGGGTTCGCCGGTGACGATCTCCTGCGGGTCGTCCAGGACCACGTAGTCGTACTCCAGGCCCTTCGCGAGGGAGGCCGGGACCAGGGTCAGGCGGGTGTCGAGGGTCGTCTCCTCACCGGGGCCGAGGTACGGGATCCCGGCCTCGTCGAGAGCCCCGGCCAGCTCCGGGACGCGGGCGTCCGCCGCGATCAGGCCCGTCGAACCCTCGTGGCGCAGCAGCTCGCGGCAGGCCTCGACCACGTCCTTCGGGCCGGACACCGGCCGCACCTCGAAGTGGCCCGGGTTCTCGCGGATCGACACCACCGGGGTGAGGCCCGGGGCGATGTGCGGGAGCAGCCGGGACGCGTAGGTGATGACGTCCGTCGGCACACGGAAACCGGCCGTCAGCTCCTCCACCAGGGCATCCCGCTTGCCCAGATGCGTCAGCGCCTCCTGCCAGCTCCGGGTCGCCCACGGCGTCGTGCCCTGCGCCAGGTCGCCGAGGACCGTCGCGCTGCCGGTGGTGCAGCGGCGGCCGACGGCCCGGTACTGCATGGGGGAGAGGTCCTGCGCCTCGTCGAGCACGACGTGCCCGAGGGAGTGCGTGCGCTGGATCAGGTCCATGGCCTCGTCGATCAGCACGGCGTCCGCCGCCGACCACTTGGCCGACTTCACGCTGCGCGCCGGCTTCGCCCAGAGGATCGCCCTCTGCTCGTCCGCGTCGAGGATCCCCTCGGCATGGACCGCGAGGAACTCCGCGTCCGACAGCAGCCGCAGCACCAGCTTCGCCGGATCGACCGCCGGCCAGACCGCCTTCACCGCCGCCTTGACCGCGCTGTTGCGGGCCACCGCGTCCTGCACCCGGTCGTCCGGCGCCTCACCCGAGCGTTCCATCTGCACCAGCACGGCGTGCGCGATGCGCTGCGGCAGGGCCTCGCGGGCGGCGCCGTAGCGGATGTCACGGTCGAGCAACTCGCGGACCAGCTCCTCCAGTTCGTACGCCGGGATCCGCCAGCGGCGGGAGCCGCGCACCACCACGACCGGCTCGGTGGGCATCGTGACGTGCGCGTAGAGGGCCCGGCGCAGCACCCGCGCCAGCCGGGCGTCGCCCTTGACGACGGCGGCCGTCGCGTCGTCCGTGCCCTTGATCTCGACATGGCCGACGAGGTCGTCGACGGTCGCCTGCTGCACGGTCAACTCGCCCAGCGCGGGCAGGACTTGCTCGATGTAGTGCAGGAAGGACCGGTTCGGCCCGATGACCAGGGTGCCGGTGCGGGCGAGCCGCTCGCGGTGCGCGTAGAGGAGGTAGGCGACCCGGTGCAGACCGACGGCGGTCTTCCCGGTGCCCGGGCCCCCTTGCACGCACACCGTGCCGGACAGGCCGGAGCGGACGATCTCGTCCTGCTCGGGCTGGATCGTCGCGACGATGTCCCGCATCGGGCCGACGCGCGGCCGCTCGATCTCCTGCTGGAGCAGCTTGCTGGTCCGGGAGGCCTCGGCCGGGTCCGACAGGTGCTCGTCCTCGTACGCGGTGATGTCGCCGCGGGTGTAGCCGAAGCGGCGGCGCAGCGCGACGTCCATCGGGTCCTTCTTGGAGGCCCGGTAGAACGGCTGTGAGACCGGCGCGCGCCAGTCGATGACCATGGGGTCGCCGTCGGCGTCGTGCACATGCCGCCGCCCGATGTAGAACCGCTCACCTTCTGCGCCCTCGGCCTGCCCGGCGCCCGGTGCGTGCAGATAGTCGAGCCGGCCGAAGAACAGCGGGGTGTCGCTGAGGTCCGCGAGGGCCTTGACGCGCTCCTCGATCTGCCGGGCCAGCACCTCGGCGTTGACCCAGTTCGCGGTGACGTCGCTGATGTCGAGAGCCTCGACGTCCTCGCGCATGGCACGCAGGGCGGAACGGGACGCGGAGAGGTGGGAGCGCTCACGCGAGAGCGGATCGTCGACGTGCCTGGACAAGGGGGTGCCTCCGGAGGGACCTGCTGAAGAGTGGGCGGTGAGATGCCGGCCGGTTTCCGTCCGGTCGGCGGCACTCCGCTGGGGAGGCGGGCAAGAGCGGAGATCTTAAGGGAACGGGTACGTCGGCCGCGAACCCTTTTTCTCCGCCCTCCTCCTCCCCGGCCCCCCCGGTCCGCCGGGGGACCCCATCCCCTAGGGGTCGGGGCCCTCCTTTCTGAGGGGCCGGGTAGCCCCGGGGGTGGAGACGGACCGCCGCACAATTGGGTCCGGAGACCGACGCGGTCTTTACGGGGGAAAACGCACCATGGAGACATGAGCGCAGCAACCATCCACCCCGCCCCGGCACCGGGCCGCCCGCCCGGCGCCACCGCCGTGGCCGGCAGTCACCGCCACCGCCTCGGCGATGCCCTGCGCGCCGTCAAGGTCTTCGCGGGCGCCGCCTTCGACGTGGTCGTACTGGGCCAGTACGGAGAGGAAGTCGGCGTGGTCCGCCGCAAGTGAGCGGACCGGCCCGGTCTCCTCCGTCAGCTCTCCGCGAGCAGCTCGTCCGCGTCCATGATCCGGTACGCGTACCCCTGCTCCGCCAGGAACCGCTGGCGGTGGGCGGCGAAGTCCTGGTCGATCGTGTCCCGGGCGACCACCGAGTAGAAGTGCGCCTGGTGGCCGTCGGACTTGGGGCGCAGGACCCGGCCCAGGCGCTGGGCCTCCTCCTGCCGGGAGCCGAAGGTGCCCGAGACCTGGATGGCGACCGTCGCCTCCGGCAGGTCGATCGAGAAGTTCGCGACCTTGGACACCACGAGCACGCTGATCTCGCCCTCCCGGAAGGCGTCGAAGAGCTTCTCCCGCTGCGCGTTCGACGTCTCACCCTTGATCACAGGAGCCCCGAGGTGCTCACCCAGCTCGTCGAGCTGGTCGATGTACTGCCCGATGACGAGGATCTGCTGCCCGGCGAAGCGGCGGACGATGGCCTCCGTGACCTTCCGCTTGGTCGCGGTCGTCGCGCAGAAGCGGTACTTCTCCTCCGTCTCGGCCGTGGCGTACGCCAGCCGCTCGGAGTCCGTCAGATTGACCCGGACCTCGACGCAGTCGGCGGGCGCGATGTAGCCCTGCGCCTCGATCTCCTTCCACGGCGCGTCGAACCGCTTGGGGCCGATCAGGGAGAACACGTCCGACTCCCGGCCGTCCTCACGCACCAGGGTCGCGGTCAGGCCGAGCCGCCGCCGCGCCTGGAGGTCGGCGGTGAACTTGAAGACCGGCGCGGGCAGCAGATGCACCTCGTCGTAGACGATCAGCCCCCAGTCCCGGGAGTCGAAGAGCTCCAGGTGCGGGTAGACGCCCTTACGCCGGGTCGTCAGCACCTGGTACGTGGCGATCGTGACGGGCCGGATCTCCTTCCTCGTCCCGCTGTACTCGCCGATCTCCTCCTCGGTGAGGGAGGTCCGCTTCACCAGCTCGTGCTTCCACTGCCGGGCGGAGACGGTGTTGGTGACCAGGATGAGGGTGGTCGACTTCGCCTGGGCCATCGACCCTGCTCCGACCAGCGTCTTCCCGGCGCCACAGGGCAGGACGACGACGCCCGAGCCGCCGTGCCAGAAGTTCTCCACGGCCTGCTTCTGGTACGGCCGCAGTGCCCAGCCGTCCTCGGCCAGCTCGATCTCGTGCGCCTCGCCGTCGACGTACCCGGCGAGGTCCTCGGCCGGCCAGCCCAGCTTCAGCAGCGTCTGCTTGATCTGCCCGCGCTCGGAGGGGTGCACGACGACGGTGTCCGGGTCGATGCGGGCGCCGACCAGGGGCGTGATCCGCTTCGACCGGAGGATCTCCTCCAGCACCGGGCGGTCGGTGGTGGTCAGGACGAGGCCGTGCGCGGGGTGCTTGGACAGGGTGAGACGGCCGTAGCGGTCCATCGTCTCGGCGATGTCCACGAGCAGCGCGTGCGGCACGGGGTAGCGGCTGTACTGCACCAGCGCGTCCACCACCTGCTCGGCGTCATGGCCCGCCGCGCGGGCGTTCCACAGGCCCAGCGGGGTCACGCGGTAGGTGTGGATGTGCTCCGGCGCCCGTTCCAGTTCCGCGAACGGGGCGATGGCCCGGCGGCAGTCGTCGGCCTGCTCGTGGTCGACTTCCAGGAGCAGGGTCTTGTCGGACTGGACGATCAGCGGACCATTCACGCGCGGCACCCTTTCTGTGGCCGGAGGACTCGGACGGCTCGACAGCGCGATGCCTCGGCCAAACGTCCAGTGTGCCTGATCGACCGGGTCGGGTGGGGTGATCCGCGCGTCCGGTCGTACTGAATGCCTATTCATCCCAACGTGTGGTGTGAATTCAGTTTTTCCCTCACGGCCCCGAAGAATGGCGAAGGTGCAGAACCCGACGACCACCACACTCGGATACGCCCTGTTCGCCACCCGCTGGCTCCAGGCCCCGTTGTACTTCGGACTGGTGGCCGCCCAGGGCGTCTACGTCTACAAGTTCTTCAAGGAGCTGTGGACCTTAATCCTGATGTGCGTGGGTGGGCATGCCACCGAGACGTACGTGATGCTCGCGGTGCTCAAGCTGGTCGACGTCGTCATGATCGCCAACTTGCTGATCATGGTGATCGTCGGCGGCTACGAGACGTTCGTCTCGCGCATCGGCCTCCAGGGCCACCGCGACCAGCCGGAATGGCTCTCACACGTCAATTCCAACGTACTGAAGGTCAAGCTCGCCACGGCGATCGTGGGTATCTCCTCGGTGCATCTGCTCCAGATGTTCGTGGACGTCCACCACACCTCCCGGCACGCCCTGATGTGGGGGACGGTGATCCACATGGCGTTCATCGCCTCGGCGGCGATCCTCGCCTACATGTCGGGCCCGATGGTCGCCCACACGGACCGCGCGCACGCCGACCGTGCACCGGCGGCACCTGAGACACCGGCCGCACCGGCCCATGCCTCCGGACCGCAGGGGCACGAGCGCGGGGAGCGGCGGGAGAAGCCGGACCCCGAGACCCCGGCCGCCACACCCGCCCTCCCTCGGCAGCCCGGCCCCGACTTCGACGCCGAGGCCCGGATCCGGGCCGCCGGGTTCCCCGCGCGCAAGCTGCTGGAGGACTTCGACGAGCAGCACCCCCGGGGCTTCGACCGGGAGACCGTGGCGCGGCTCGGCAAGGCCGACTTCGTCACCGCCCGGCGCAACGTCGTCCTCGTCGGCCCGCCCGGCACCGGCAAGACCCATCTGGCCGTCGCCCTGGGCATCCGCGCCTGCCAGGCCGGGCACGGGGTGCTGTTCGCGACCGCCGCCGAGTGGGCCGCCCGGCTCGCGGACGCCCGGGCCGCCGGCCGGCTGGAGGCGGAGCTGATCGCCCTCGACGATCACCCCCTCCTGATCGTCGACGAGGTCGGCTACACGCCCTTCGACCCGGCGGCGGCCGGCCTGCTCTTCCAGCTCGTCGCCCGCCGCTACGAGCGGGGCTCGCTGATCGTGACCGGTGACCGGCCGCTCGGCCGCTGGGACGAGGTGTTCGGCCCGTCCGCCCCGGCACTGACGGACCGGCTCGCCCATCACGCCGACGTCGTACGGCTGGACGGCGACAGCTACCGGACGCGCCGGGCTACTTCAGCGTGGGCAGACTGACGTTCTGGACCAGCGGCCCCTCGACGGTGACCCCCTCGGTGACCAGCGGCTCCACGGCGGCGACCGGCAGGGGCAGCGGCAGCACGGGGGCCGCGGCGGCAGAGGGCGCGAGCACCCCCACGAGCGCGACGGCGCAGAGGACGGCGGCGGGCAGGTTCTCAGGCATGGGGGTGGCA
The DNA here is from genome assembly GCF_042959065.1 of Streptomyces sp. NPDC007929. Classification (NCBI taxonomy): domain Bacteria; kingdom Bacillati; phylum Actinomycetota; class Actinomycetes; order Kitasatosporales; family Streptomycetaceae; genus Streptomyces; species Streptomyces sp. NPDC007929. The sequence goes on from NZ_JBIBKD010000006.1 coordinate 196,447, forward strand.
GTGCCTTTCACGGGCTGGGAGACGACGGACACCGCCCCGCGAGCCGGCCCGGGGACGCCTGGGCCGGCCCGATGGGTGCGCGGGTGCGGATCAGATCTGCGGTGTCTCCAGGACGAGACCGGCGACGTCGATGCTCACCGCGGAGGCCGGGGTGGCGAGCCCCCCGAACGTCATCAGGGCGGCGGTGGCGATGACGGCGGCGACTCGGCGGACAACGCGCATGAATGGACTCCCTTTCGGCGACTCTCACAGGACACCCGGTGGCTGCCCCCACCCACCCGCCGCGATGCGGCCCGCCCGGGAAGGTCGCCCAAGCGTGGGAACTCCCCGGCGTGGCGCGCATGAACACCGCCCTGCACCCGAACGGGTGACGCCCCGAGCGAAACGACGACGCGACCGACATCTCGGCCCCCGCCCGGAGCGAGTTCCTCGCCGTCGGCTCGACGTCTCGGCCCCCGCCCAGAGCGGTAGACGCGCCGCCGTCAGCGCGGGTCGCAGCGCCACCGGCAGCGCGGGTCGCAGCGCCACCGGCAGCGCGGGTCGCAGCGCCGCCGACGGCGCGGCTGTCGGCCCGCGTCAGCCTGCGCAGACGTCAGCCCGGGGCGTCGGCGAGTTCCGCGACGTCGGCTCGATGTCTCGGCCGCCGCCCAGAGCGGTAGACGACGCCGCCGTCAGCGCGGGTCGCAGCGCCGCCGACCGCGCGGCTGTCGGCCCGCGTCAGCCTGCGCAGACGTCAGCCCGGGTCGTCGGCGAGTCCTCGCCGTCGGCTCGATGTCTCGGCCGGCGACGAGAGCGGCCGTCAGCGCCGCTCTCAGCGCAGCCGACGGCGCCGACGTCAGCGCGGCTCCGTGTGGCTGCGGCGTGATCGGGAGAGTTGCCGTCGGAGCTCGGCGGCGTCGTCCGCGTGGCGGACAGCCGCGTCGGCCGCGCCGACGGCAGACCGTGTCCTGCGTGCGGCCCCGCGCGGCTGTCAGTCCGTGTCGGTGGCGAGTTCTGCGACGCCGGTGATGCGGTGGAGGGGGTAGGTGCGGACCTCGTCCGCGGTGTGGTCGTAGGCCGTGACGAAGCCGCCTTCGACGCGGATCGGGGCGATGACCCGCTGGCTGGCGGCGCCCTCGGCGTTGACGTAGCCGATCCACAGGGCCTCGCCGGTCAGGACGGCGGCCTGCATGGTGGCGAGGGTCTCGGCGGCGCCGGTGCGGGGCAGTTCGCCGCTCGCCGCGGGGGCCGTGCCGGGTTTGCGCGGCGTGGTGGAGGCGAGGTCACCGGCCCGGATGGCGCGCAGCGCGGCCGCGAGGAGGGTGTCGTCGGGGACCGGCGGCCCGTCCGGGACCGGCTCGGGCGCGGTGCGCGGCGGGGTGCGGTGGGCCAGGGCGCGGGTGATCAGCACATCGCCCTCGGCGGACTCGGCGGCCGGCGCGAACCCCATCGCCCGCAGGCCCTCCAGCAGCCCGGCCGGGTCGGCCTGCGCGGCCAGCACGGTCGGGGCGAGCCGGCGCAGCCCCAGCCCGGCGGCCCGCTTGTCGGCGAGGATCTCGCTGAGCACCGCGTCGTCGTCGCAGCGCACGTACGCCGAGGCCGCCCCGACCCGGAGGTGCCCATGCCGCCGGGCCACGTCGTCGATCAGGTACGCGAGCGGCTGCGGCACCGGCGTGCGGGAGTGCGCGGCGAGGAAGGCGTGCAGGTCGGAGGCGGCCTGCCCGGCGTCCAGCGCCCGCCGCACCGAGCCGGGCGTGAACCGGTACACGGTCGCCCCGCCCTTGGACTCGACGTCCGCCAGCACGCCCAGCATGTCCGCGAGCGGCCGTTGCAGCGGGCCGGGCGCCACCGCCGTCAGGTCGGCCTGGAGCAGCACGTGATCCAGCGGCTCGGGCAGCAGCGGCGCGAGCAGCCGGGCCGCGGCGGCCGAGGCCACGGCCTGTTCGGCGGGGGAGAGGACAGCGAGCGGGGCGGGACGGTGATGGTGGTGGACGGGCAGTTTGTCCCCCGGCCCGGAGGGTTCCGCTTCCGGGCCCGGCGCGGGAGCCGCGGGCGCGCCCAGCAGGGCCCGGCCCTGCGCCGACAGCGCGCCGCGGCCCGTGACGCCCAGCAGTTCCGCCTCGGACAGCGTCCACTCGGCGAGCCGGCCGCGCAGATCGTCCTCGCGCCGTTCGCCGCGCAGGGGCCGCTCCCAGCGCAGCCGGGCCAGCACCGACCCGGCGGCGGGCGCGGCGCCCTCGGGCAGCCCGGCCAGCAGCGCCAGCACCCGGTGCCGTACCTCGGGCGCGGCCGAGCGGTCCAGGCCCGGCCCGAGCGCCGACAACGTACGGTCCTTCGCGTCCCGGCCGCCCACCAGACCGGCCGTGCGGGTCGCCGCGAGCCAGGCCGTGACCAGCCGCGACCAGCGCTCGGCGGCGGGCAGTTCCCGCCACTCGTCGTACGCCGGGGTCGCCGCGTACCGCTCGTCGGCCTCGCCGTCCGAGGCGATCAGGCCCGCCGCGTACGCCAGCTCCACCCAGAACGCGGCGAGCGGCTCCGGCACGTCGAGCGCGACGGCGGTCCGCTTCAGGTCGCGCACGCTCAGCCCACCGGCCCGCAGCACCGCGGGCCCGCCCTCGTCCCAGTCCTTCAGCAGCTCCTCGACGGTCGCGAGCGCGGTGTACGCCTGCCCGGCCGCCGCGCTGTCCACAACCTGTGGACGGTGCACGGCCGCCGTCTCCACGACCGGCGGCACCGGTTCGGGCACCCGGTGCGCCAGACCCCGCCGCAGATGCAGCGCGACCTCGCGCGGCAGGACGACCGTGCCGGGCGCGGTCGGCAGCAGCAGCCCGCGGTCCAGCAGCCAGCGCAGCCGGGCCGCCGGATCGGCCGTGACCTGTCCGTACGGCGGCCCCCACACCAGGCGTTCCAGCACGTCGAGGGAGTCGGCCGGGGCGTCGGCGAGCAGCGCCGCCATCCGCGCCCGGTCCGTGAACAGCCCCGCCAGGGCGGCCACCGCGGACACCGAGTCGTGCGTCGAGGCGAGTCCGGCGGCCGTGACGATCTCCTGGATCCGGCCCGGGGACATCCCGGCGGTGGCCTCCTGGACCGTCGGGCCGAGCCCGGTCGGCGAGGGGTGCTGCGGCGAGGGCGCCAGCAGCTCACGCGCCGTGCGCACCAGCCGCAGCCGGTCGTCGTCGCCCCACACCAGGGCCTGCTCGCGCAAACCGTCCAGGGTGTGCGGCAGCGCGGCGACGACGGCCGGGTCCGGATCGTCCCCGGCCATGAGCCCGAGCAGTTCGCCGTACGTCGCCGGGTCCGCCGCCACGGCCAGCGCCTCCGCCGTCTGGAGCGCGAACCGGTCCAGCCGCTCCAGCGCCCGCACCACCGAGGCACGGGTGCCCGCCCGGGTCGCGAGCTGGGTGAGGTCGGTCGGGACGGGCGTGATGAGATCCGGCCGGCTACGCAGCAGCGCACCCAGCGAGGCGTCCCCCCGCGCGCGAAGCGCTTCCGCGAGGGAGCGGGGGGCCGGGGGCCTGTCCACGGTGCTCATCCGGTCCACGGTAGCGGGTCGGCCCCGGCGGCCGGGCCGACCGTGCGGGGCCGCGTTCGGGGCTCCCGCCCTGAACGCGGGACGGGGTTTTGGCTGGTTCGTGGGCACTCGCGGTACCGTCGTGCGACGGCGTCACGCAACGCACCCGCCCCGGAGGGGACTTCGTGGGGATTGAGAGCGACCAGGTCGTTTACGAGTATCTGAGCCGCGTCGGCGACGTGGCCCAGCAGCGGCAGTTGTCGTCGGCCACCCGTATGCGGCTGGTGGCGGACCTGCGCAACGAGATCGACAAGCGCCGCGCGAAGGCCACCGTCGACTCGCCCGCCGCCGTCCGCCGCATCCTGACCCGGCTGGGCAGCCCCGACGACGTCGTGACCGCGGCGGCGGACGGTACGGGCGCCGGGCCGCACGGCGCCGCCCCCGCCTCCGTCCCCGTGCAGCGCGAGGCCGAGCCGGAGGAGCGGGCGAAGGGCGTCATCCGGCGTGTCGTGCCGCGTCCCCGCCCGGCCCGGTCCACCGAGGAGCCGCACCCCGCGCCCTCCGACGGCCCGGCCCCGCCGCACCTGGCCGCCGGGCACGAGCTCGGCGACAGCGTGCACCAGCCGGACTGGTGGCGGGTGGACAGCGGCCCCTTCGGCGTGGGCGACGAGGTACCGGGGTTCGTGGGCGGCGTGGAGGTGCCCGACCTGCTGAAGCCGCCCGCGCCGCGCAGGGCGGAGAAGGAGAAGCCGAACGCCGAGGAGACCGCCCCCGTCGTCGAGGCGGCGGCCGAGGTGACCGGGAAGGACGCCCGCCGCCGGCTGCCGCGCCTGCCCAGCACGAACTGGAGCAACCCGCTCCTTCTGATCGCCGCGGGCCTCCTCGTCGCCGGTGCCGTGCTCGGCAACTGGTTCGTGCTCCTGCTGGGCTGGCTCATCGCCTACGCCTCCCGCCGCCTCACCCAGGCCGAGACGAAGTGGGCGGTCGTCATCCTGCCCGGCCTCTCCGTGGCCGGGGGCCTGGTCTGGCTGTGGGGCCGGATGAACGACCGCTGGGGTGACCCGATCGCCGAGGGCCATATGATCGCCGCGGTGTCGGAGACCTGGCCGTGGGTGGTCAGGGCCGCGGCCGTGACATCGGCCCTGTTCCTGGTGTGGCGCTCACAGCGCTCGTGATCGGTACGGCCAGGGCCTGATCCGAACGGCAGGGCCCCGGCGCCGCCCCAGCCCGAACGCCTGGTGTTCACCCCTGCTGGGCACAATGGCCCATATGGCCTCCATGACCCCGCCCGCGCTCACCGTCGGCTTCGACCTCGACATGACCCTCATCGACTCCCGGCCCGGCATCCGCGCCTGCTACCAGGCACTGTCCGAGCGGACGGGCACGTACATCGACGCCGACCTGACGGTCACCCGGCTCGGCCCGCCGCTCGCCGACGAGCTGATCAACTGGTTCCCGGCCGGGGAGGTCGCGGCCATGGCGGACCTGTACCGGGAGATGTACCCGGACATCGCCATCACCGCGACCCCGGCGATGACCGGCGCCCGGGAGGCCATCGCGGCCGTACGGGAGGCCGGCGGACGCGCGATAGTCGTCACCGCCAAGTACGAGCCCAACGCCAAGCTGCACCTGGCCCACCTGGGCATCGAGCCCGACGCCGTCATCGGTGACCTGTGGGCCGAGCGGAAGGCGGAGGCCCTGCGCGAGCACGACGCGGGTGTCTACGTCGGCGACCACGTCGGAGACGTGCGCGGAGCCCGGACCGCCGGGGCGCTCTCGGTCGCCGTGGCCACCGGCCCCTGCCCCGAGGACGAACTGCGCGCGGCGGGCGCCGACGTCGTCCTCACCGATCTGACCGAATTCCCGCGGTGGTTTTCGGACTACCGCCCCGCACGCGCCTGACGGCGGCCCGCCGCCACGGAACGCAGCACTCCCGCACCGGCCATCAGGAATCCGACAGCCATGAGCATGCTCAATCCGAACATGTACGTCGGAAAGGGAGTCGTCCCGAGGAACAGCGGGGCGACCGTGACCAGTGTGGCCAGGGCACCGATGAAGAAGACGACGGCTCCGGCACGGACCAGGCGGTCACCGGGAGCGGCGGAATTCGTTTGGGTTTTGTCACGCACCCGACCAGGGTAGTTCCCAGCGCGAAGGAACAACCGGGTGACGTCTTGTCACCGGCTGCAAGAGCATTAGCCTGGGTACCGGCGGGTCGTACGACCCGCCCGAGTGCTATCAAGAGCCGTTTCCAGAAGCAGTTTTCCGACGAGTACGAGGACGAGGACAGACGTGCCCACCGGCAAGGTCAAGTGGTTCAACAGTGAGAAGGGCTTCGGCTTTCTCTCCCGCGACGACGGCGGTGACGTCTTCGTCCATTCCTCGGTCCTCCCCGCCGGAGTCGAGACGCTCAAGCCGGGTCAGCGCGTGGAGTTCGGCGTCGTCGCCGGGCAGCGCGGCGACCAGGCCCTGTCCCTGACGATCCTGGACCCGACCCCGTCGGTCGCCGCCGCGACCCGGAAGAAGCCGGACGAGCTGGCCTCCATCGTCCAGGACCTGACGACCCTCCTGGAGAACATCACGCCGATGCTGGAGCGGGGGCGCTACCCCGAGAAGACCGCAGGCAAGAAGATCGCCGGCCTGCTGCGGGCGGTCGCCGACCAGCTGGACGTCTGAGACCTCAGGGAAAGCGCAGCGCGTCCGGGCCGAGGGGCGGCACCAGCCCCTCGGCCGCCGCACGGGTCAGCAGCCCGCGCACGGCCGCGTAGCCGTCCTCGCCGAGGTCCGCGGTGAACTCGTTCACGTACAGCCCGATGTGCTGGTCGGCCACGGCCGGGTCCATCTCCTGGGCGTGCTCCATGACGTACGGCCGGGATGCCTCGGGATCGTCCCAGGCGGCGCGCACGGACGTGCGGATCGAGTCGGCCAGCAGCCGCAGCTTCTGTTCGCCCAGCGACCGCTTGGCGATGATCGCGCCCAGCGGGATCGGCAGCCCCGTGGTGTTCTCCCAGTGCTCGCCCATGTCGGCGAGCTTGTGCAGCCCGTAGTTCCGGTAGGTGAAGCGCGCCTCGTGGATCACGAGCCCCGCGTCGACCTTCCCGTCCCGCACGGCCGGCATGATCTCGTGGAACGGCATGACGACGATCTCGCCGACCCCGCCCTCCAGCGTGTCCGCGGCCCACAGCCGGAACAGCAGATAGGCGGTCGACTTCTCACTGGGCACCGCCACGGTCCGCCCGTCGAGGTCGGCACCGGCCTCCCGCGTCAGCACCAGCGGCCCGCAGCCCCGCCCCAGCGCGCCCCCGCAGGGCAGCAGGGCGTAGTCGTCGAGGACGTAGGGCAGCACCGCGTACGACACCTTCAGCACGTCGAACTCGCCGCGCTCGGCCATGCCGTTGGTGATGTCGATGTCGGCGAAGGTCACGTCCAGGGCGGGGGCGCCGGGGACCCGGTCGTGGGCGAGGGCGTCGAAGACGAACGTGTCGTTCGGGCAGGGCGAGTAGGCGATCTGCAGCTCAACTGTCATGCCGGTTCCAACTCTCCAGTACGGGCGCGAGCTTCCCGAACCCCTCGGTCAAGGCTGCCAGAGCGTCCCCGATCCGCCATGCGGCGCGGTCACGCGGCCCGACGGGATTGGAGATCGCCCGGATCTCCAGCGCGGGCACCCCCTGCGCGGCGGCGGCCTCGGCTACGCCGAAACCCTCCATGGCCTCGGCGAGGGCGGTGGGGTGCCGCTCCCGCAGCGCGGCGGCCCGTACGGCCGTGCCGGTCACGGTCGACACGGTGAGCACGGCCCCGGTCCGCGCCCCGGTGCTCCCGGCGGCCCGCCGCACGAGATCCGCGGGGGGCTCGTGCCGGACCGTCCCGAAGCCGAGCTCGGTCACCGGAACGAACCCGTCCGCGGTCTCGGCCCCCAGATCGGCCGCGACGATCTCATCGGCGACCACGAGCGACCCCACGGGAGCCTCAGGCTGAAACCCACCCCCGATCCCGGCCGAGACGACCAGCCGGTACGGCACGCCCGCCAGGGCGGCGGTGGTGAGGGCGGATGCGGTGGAGGCCGCGGCGAGCGCGGGCCCGACCCCGACGGCGATCACCTCGATGCCGGCGTGGTCGGGAAAGGCCTGAGCCACAGCGTCCCTCTCGACAGGAACAGCCGTGGCCACGAGAACCCCGCCAAGCCCAGCGGCAGCGATCAGGCGTCCTTCTTGAGCTTGAAGTTCCAGAGCCCGGACGTGTCCTTGTCGCCCTCCTTGATGGAGACCAGCGTCGAGTTGCCCTGCGCGCCGTACTGGGCGTTGAAGAACACGCTGCCCGGAATCGTGCGGTAGGTCTTCTTGCTGGAGTCGGTCAGCGGCTGACCGTTCATCAGGATCGTCCAGCCGTTGTCGGCGATCTCGGGGTCGACACCGAAGCGCACCGTCTCGTCGGGGTCGACCGTGATGGTCTTGACGCCCTTGTCCTTCAGACAGCCGGAGAGGTCGGACGGCTTCAGGGCGTCGCCCTCGCCGCCGCAGGTGGCCTCGGAGTTCACCGAGTCGCTGCCCACGGTGACCGTGGCCATCGGGGTCGGCTTGTCACAGGCCGACAGGACGAGCAGTCCGGCGGATACGACGCCGGCGACGGCGACGGCGCGGCGGCGTCGCACAACGGATTGCAACGTGTTCATGGGCGAAGGCTATAGGGCGCGCGGGTCACACCGCCCACGCGGGGTACGGCTCCCCCGTAGATCCATCAGAAGGGCCCTACGGGCGAGCCGTACGGGATCAGCAGGCCCCTACGGGATCAGCAGGCCCCTACGCGACACGCGCTCGCCCCGAGCCGCCGCGCCGGGCCGAGCCGAGCAGCCCCCGTACGGTCGTCACCCACCCGACGCCGACGATCGCGGCGCCCACCGCGAGCCCGGCCGTGCCGTTGAGCGGCATCGCGATGCCGATCGCCCCGCCCAGCACCCAGGACATCTGCAGCAGCGTCTCGGAACGGGCGAAGGCGGACGTACGGACACTCTCGGGCACGTCCCGCTGGATCAGCGCGTCCAGTGACAGCTTGGCCAGGGCCTGCGCGAACCCGGCGATCGCCGCCAGGCCGGCCACCAGGACCGCGCCGAAGAACACCGACGCCGTGATCGCCGCGCCCGCCACGCACGCCACGACCGTCACGATGATGATCTCCGGCGCCCGGGACCGCAGCCACGCCCCGACGGCCGTGCCGAGCGCGTTGCCCACCCCCGCCGACACGCCCACTATCCCCAGGGACACGGCGGCGCTCTGCCCGGAGACCGGGTGCTCGCGCAGCAGGAACGCCAGGAAGAAGATCAGGAACCCGGTCAGACAGCGGATGGCGGCGTTGGCGGCCAGGGCGTGGGTGACGGCCGGGCCGACCGTGCGCAGCCCGGGGCGCTTGACGGGCTGCCGGTGCGGGCCGTGCAGGTGCTGCTCGTCCGCCGCCAGCAGGGCGCGGTCCTCGCCCTTGGCGGAGTCGACCTTCGGCGGCAGCCTGAACGACAGGAACGTTCCCGCCACGAAGATCACGAAGGCGCCGATGAGGGGCCAGCGCGGTCCGATCTGCTGGAGCCCGGCGCCGACCGGCGCGGCGATGCCGGTGGCGAGCAGCCCACCGAGGGTGACACGCGAGTTGGCCTTCACCAGGGAGAAGCGCGGGGGCAGCAGCCGGGGCACCACGGCGCTTCTGACCACGCCGTACGCCTTCGACGAGACCAGGACGCCCAGCGCGGCCGGATACAGCTCCAGGCCACCGCTGACGACCGCGCCGGACAGGACGATCGCGAGCAGCGCCCGGGCGAGCATCGCGCAGGCCATCGCGGCGCGGCGGCCGTGCGGGACGCGGTCGAGGAGGGGGCCGACCACCGGCGCGAGGAGGGTGAAGGGAGCCATGGTGATGGCGAGGTACAGCGCGACCCGGCCCCGGGCCTCGTCGGTCGGCACGGAGAAGAACACCGTCGACGCGAGGGCGACGGTGATCATCATGTCTCCGGCGCCGTTCACGCCGTGCAGTTCGATCAGCTTGCCGAGGCCGGACTCGCCGGCGCCGTGCGCGTGGGTGGCCTTGCGGATGCCGCGGGCCGTGCCGGTGACGGGGAAGTGCAGGGCACGGCCGACCGCGCGGAAGGAGCCGCCCACACGGCCCGGTCCGTTCGGTCGGTTGCTTCCCTTGACCCCTTTCGACCCACCGGTCCCGGTGGCGCCCGGGGGTGTCTTCGCGGCTGCCACGACGTCATAGTGCCCCGATAAGGCTCTGGGTAGTGCCATTACCGCTTGTATAGGGCCTGTGGGGTGACTGTCCGGGGGCGGTCCGGGGGGCGGTCCGGGGTCGGGCGGGCGGTGGAACAGGACCGTCGGTGTACGCGAAGTGGGGCGGAAGGGTAGCGTGCGTATCTCAGCCATCCCGCAAAATGGATGAAGGATGTCGACGCGGTCCCCCGGTCCGCTCCGTCCGCCCCCGCGCTGGGAGTGGCGCACTCGTGAGACGGCGTATGGAGAGAAGCGATACCTGTGAGCGCAGCGACAACGCGAAGCCGCACCCCTGACCGTCTGTGCGCGGAGGCCGTCGACCTCGCACGCGCCGCAGCCGAGGAGGCCGCCGCGCCCGGCATCGTCGGCGAGCACGTCGGGCTGGTCTCCGAGGGGGACCGCGTCGTCACGCACTTCTTCCAGTGCCTGGAGCTCGGGTACCGGGGCTGGCGCTGGGCCGTGACGGTGGCCCGGGCGTCCCGGGCGAAGATCGTCACCGTGGACGAGGCGGCGCTGCTGCCCGGCCCGGACGCGGTGCTGGCGCCCGAGTGGGTGCCGTGGAGCGAGCGGCTGCGGCCCGGCGACATGGGGCCGGGCGATCTGCTGCCCACCGACGCCGAGGATCTGCGGCTGGAGCCGGGCTACTCGGGCGAGGACGAGCCCGCGCCGAACGTTCCCGTGTCGCACGAGATGGCCGACCTGGTGGAGGCGGAGGACGCGGACCTCACCACCGGCCCCTCGTCCGGCTTCACGGTCGCCCCCCTGCGCGGTTCGATCCCGGCAGTCGCCGAGGAACTGGGCATGCGCCGCGCCCGCGTCCTGTCCCGCTACGGCCTGCACACCGCGGCCGACCGCTGGGAGGAGGCGTTCGGCCCCAAGACGCCCATGGCCCAGTCGGCCCCCGCCGCCTGCGTCAGCTGCGGCTTCCTGGTGCCCATCGGCGGCTCCCTCGGCCAGGCCTTCGGAGCCTGCGCCAACGAGTTCTCCCCGGCCGACGGCCGCCTGGTCTCCCTCGCCTACGGCTGCGGTGGCCACTCCGAGGCCGCGGTCATGCCCCGCCCGCCCCAGCCGGCCGCCCCGGTCATCGACGAGACCCGCGTCGACCCCTTCCCGCTGCGCCCGGCCCCCGACTCGGGCTCGGTCCCGCCGCCGTCCGACGCGGACACGGAGGAACTGGGCCACTCGTAGCAACCGGCGTCCGCCCGGCCCCGGGGACGTGCCGGGCGGGGGGCGGGTCGTAGGCGGTACCTTCTCCTCACGTCCACGAGGAGAAGGAACGGAACGTGAGCAGCAAGTTCGTGCGGCGCGCCGCCGAGGGGGCCGATCCGTTCGGTACGGCCCGACTGCGGCGCGGTGTCCTCGACGCCTGGGCCACCAGCCCCGCCCGGTTCCGTGAGGACGCCAACGCCGAGGAGGACCTGGTACTCGGCGGCTACCGGGACCGGCTCGTCGTGGAGCTCGCGCAGAACGCCGCCGACGCGGCGGCCCGGGCCGGGGTGCCCGGTCGGTTGCGGCTCACCCTGCGCGACGGCGTGCTCGTCGCCGCCAACACCGGCGCCCCGCTGGACGCCGCCGGAGTGGAGTCGCTGTCCACGCTGCGCGCCTCCGCCAAGCGGGACCCGCGCGACACGTCCTCCGTGGGACGGTTCGGCGTCGGCTTCGCCGCCGTCCTCTCCGTCACCGACGAGCCCGCCGTCGTCGGCCGGCACGGCGGCGTGCGGTGGTCGCTCGCCGAGGCCAGGGCACTGGCCGCCGAGACCGCCCGGCACAGCCCCGGCCTCGGCGACGAGGTCCGCCGCCGGGACGGCCACGTACCGCTGCTGCGCCTGCCGTACGCCGCCGAGGGCACCGCACCCGCCCCGTACGACACCGCCGTCATCCTGCCGCTGCGGGACGCGGCCGCCGCCGACCTCGCCGAGCGGCTGCTGAGGGCCGTCGACGACGCCCTGCTGCTCACCCTCCCCGGGCTCGACGAGCTGGTCGTCGAGATCGACGGGGAGAGCCCGCGGACCCTCACCCGCCGTACCGACGGTGCCTTCACCGTCGTCGACGACTCCGTCCACGGCGTCACCCACTGGCGTACCGCCGCGGCTCACGGGCCCCTCACCCCCGACCTCCTCACCGACCGGCCCGTCGAGGAGCGGCTGCGGCCCCACTGGTCCGTCACCTGGGCCGTCCCCGTGGGCAGCGACGGCAGCCCCGCCCGGCCCCGCACCAGCGCGGTCGTGCACGCCCCCACCCCGAGCGACGAACCGCTCGGCGTCCCGGCGCTGCTCATCGCCTCGTTCCCGCTGGACTCCACCCGCCGGCACGCCGCCCCCGGCCCGCTGACCGACTTCCTCGTCCAGCGCGCGGCCGACGCCTACGCCGAACTCCTCGGCGACTGGCGGCCGGTGACCTCCGACATCATCGGCCTGGTACCCGGCCCGCTCGGCAAGGGCGAGCTGGACGGCGCCCTGCGCCAGGCGATCCTGGACCGGCTGCCTCGTACGTCGTTCCTGCCGCCCGCCCTCCCGCCCCGTGAGGGTGACGACCTGCCCGACGCCCTGCGGCCCCGGGACGCCGAGATCGTCGAGGGCGCGGGCGCGGACACCGTGCGGGTGCTCGCCGAGGTGCTGCCCACGCTGCTGCCCGCCGGGCTGGAGCGCCGCGCCGAGCTGCGGACCCTGGGCGTCGCCCGCGTCCCGCTGACCGACGCGATCGACCGCCTCGCCGGGCTGGAGAAGGAACCCGGCTGGTGGCGGCGGCTCTACGACAGCCTGGCCGGGATCGACCCGGACCGTCTGTCGGGGCTCCCGGTCCCGCTCGCCGACGGCCGCACCACCATCGGACCCCGGCAGATCCTGCTGCCCGGCGCTGAGACTGCCCGGATCGACCCCGAGGTGCTGGCCCGGCTCGGACTGAAGGTCGCCCACCCGGACGCCGCCCACCCGATCCTGGAGAAGCTCGGCGCGCTGCCCGCGACCCCCCGGGCCGTCCTCACCACCCCGCAGGTCCGGGCCGCCGTCGCCGCGTCCCTGGACGACGAGGGCGGTGTGAACTGGGAGGAGGACGTCCTCGACGCCGACGAACTGGCCGACACCGTGCTCGCGCTGGTGCGGGACGCCGGTCTGGAACCCGGTGACGAGCCCTGGCTCGGCGCGCTCGCGCTGCCCGACGAGGACGGCGAACCGGCCCCGGCCTGCGAACTGGTCTACCCCGGCAGCCCCTTCGCCCAGGTGATGCGCGAGGGCGAACTCGCCGCTGTGGACGCCGAGCTGGCCGGCAAGTGGGGTGAGCAGCCGCTGGCCGCCTGCGGTGTGCTGGTGGACTTCGCGCTGGTCCGTGCCACCGACGTCGTCCTCGACCCGGACGAACTGGAGCCCCGCGAGGGCGACTTCGCCGAGCCGGACGACGCGGGCCTGCTGGACGCCGTCGACGTGTGGTGCGAGGACGTCCTGGACCGCTTCCCGGACAGCCCGGTGCCGCCGGTGGCCACCGAGATCGTCGCCGTACGGGACCTGGACCTCGTCGACGAGGACAAGTGGGCGCAGGCGCTGGCGCTGCTGTCCCGGCCGCCGCTGCGGGACGCCATCGTGGAGCCCGTGCGGATCCTGCTGCCGGACGGGACGCACGAGACCGTCCGGCCGTACACCGCCTGGTGGCTGCGCGGGAACCCGGTGCTCGACGGCCGCCGCCCGGCCGGCCTGCGGGCCGCAGGCGGCGACCCGCTGCTGCGCGGGCTCTACGACGAGGCCGACGCGACCGGGTTCGAGGACGAGCAGGTGCTGCGGGCGCTGGGCGTGCGGACGTCCGTCGCCGCGCTGCTGGACGAGCCCGGCGGCGCCGCCGAACTCCTGGAGCGGCTCGCCGACCCCGAGCGTGCGGTGACCGGCGCCCAACTGCACGCGCTGTACGGGTCGTTGGCCGAGCTGGACCCCGAGCAGGTGACCCTGCCGGACGACCTGCGGGCCGTCACCGACGGCCGGGTGGAGGTCGTGGACGCGGCTGACGCCGTGGTGTGCGACTCGCCCGACCTGCTGCCCTTCACCGAGGGCGTCCCGCTGCTTCCGGTACGGCCGTCCCGCGCCGCCGACCTGGCCGAACTGTTCCAGGTGCGGCGGCTGAGCGAGTCCGTCACCGGCAAGGTCACCTCCGAGGGCACCGAGCACGACGTGCCCGAGCCGGTGCGGGTGCTGCTCGGCCGGAACACCCCGTCGTTCTACGTCGAGCACGAGGAACTCGTCGTCGACGGCGTGGAGATCGACTGGCGGCTCACCGACGACGGTGTCCTGCACGCCGCCACCCTGGAGGGCGTCGCCGCGGGGCTCGCCTGGGCGGCGGGGCAGTGGCCGCGGCGGTTCGAGGTGGCGGCGCTGCTCGAAGACCCGTCCAGGACCGAGGAGTTGGCGCGGGACCGGTGGTTCGACTGAGGTGGTGAGGTACGGCCGGGCCGGCTACGGCGGTCGGTGAAAACTCCCGCACAAATTTTTCACCTGTCGTACAACCATGCGTATCACTGGGCTATCTGATCACGTGAGTCAACAGACTCCACGATCACTTGGGCCCCGAGAGCCGACGACGAGCACCGGGGCCCCTCTCCACCTGGAGAACGCATGCGTATCCGAGCCACCGTGGCCGCCGTCACCGGCGCCCTGGCCCTCTCCGCCCTCGCCGCGCCCGCCGCGCAGGCGGACAACCACACGCCGAACCTCGCGTCGCTGGTTCCGTCCACCTCGAAGGCCACGCCGTTCACCGCCGCCGCTCCGGCGGACGACTCCCTGGGCGACACCAAGATCACGGCCGTGACCGTCAACTCCGGCAAGAACATCGTGGTCGGCACCACCGTCAAGAAGTCCTTCACCGTCTCGGTGACGGCCACCGACCCGGAAGGCGTCCAGGACGCCTTCGCGATGCTGTGGCACGGCCCGGACACCGACCACGCCGACGGCGCGATCGTGCCGACCAGCCTGGACAACGACCAGGTCGGCAAGTGCACCGACACCAGCGCGACCACCGCCACCTGCAAGGTCACGCTGATCGCCGACCCGAACGAGAACATCTACCGCAACATCCTGGCCGGTACCTGGAAGGTGTGGGCCGCCGCCGCGGGCAACGACGGCGACTACGTGATCCGCGAGGCCTACAAGACGGCCAAGGTCCAGCGGGCCTCCAAGCTGACGGTCAACGCCTCGCCGGAGCCGGTGAAGAAGGGCAAGACCATCACCGTCACGGGCAAGCTGTCCCGTGCCAACTGGGACGACCACAAGTACCACGGCTACACCGGCCAGTCGGTGAAGCTCCAGTTCCGCAAGAAGAACAGCAACACCTACACCACCGTCAAGACCATCAAGTCCAACTCCACGGGCGGGCTGAAGACCACCGTCAAGGCCTCGGCGGACGGCTACTTCCGCTACTCCTTCGCCGGCACGACGACGACCCCGGCCATCAACGCCACGGGTGACTTCGTCGACGTGAAGTAGAGCGCCCCCTAGGGGCACCGCGCTCAAGCGGGGAAGCGGCGGTCCACCCACCTCCACGAGAGTTCCAGGGTGGCCGCCGCCACCGCCGCGATGCCGACGGCGGTCCACGGCATCGTCACCCCCACTAGCTTCAGCGCGAAGAAGTGCTGCAACCAGGGCACGACCAGCACCAGCAGGAACGCCCCGGCCATGGACGCGACCAGCGCCACCCGCCACCAGGTGTAGGGCCGGGCGATGATCGCCAGCACCCACATCGAGATCAGGAACAGCGTGAGCGTCGCCGCGCTGGTCTCCGCGTCCAGCGCCCCCGGCCCCGTGTAGTGCTCCCGGGCGAGCAGATACGTCGCGAAGGTCGCCAGCGCCGCCACGGCCCCGCCCGGGATCGCGTACCGCATGACCCGCCGTACGAAGTTCGGCCTCGCGCGCTCCTTGTTGGGCGCGAGCGCGAGGAAGAACGCCGGGACGCCGATGGTCAGCGTCGACAGCAGGGTCAGATGGCGCGGCAGGAACGGGTACTCGACCTGTGAGCACACCACCAGGACGGCCAGCAGCACCGAGTACACCGTCTTGACGAGGAACAGCGTCGCCACCCGCGTAATGTTGCCGATGACCCGGCGGCCCTCCGCCACCACCGACGGCAGCGTCGCGAAGCTGTTGTTCAGCAGCACGATCTGCGCTACCGCCCGGGTCGCCTCCGAGCCGGAGCCCATCGCGACCCCGATGTCGGCGTCCTTCAGGGCGAGCACGTCGTTCACCCCGTCGCCCGTCATCGCGACGGTGTGCCCGCGGGCCTGCAACGCCCCCACCATGGTCCGCTTCTGCTGCGGGGTGACCCGCCCGAAGACCGTGCCGTCGTCGAGCGCGTCGGCCATGTCCTCCTGCTCGGCGGGCAGCCGCCGCGCGTCCACGGTCGTGCCGGACAGCCCGAGCTTGGCGGCGACCGCCCCGACCGACACCGCGTTGTCGCCGGAGATGACCTTGGCGCGGACGTTCTGGTCGGCGAAGTAGCGCAGGGTGTCCGCGGCGTCCGGCCGCAGCCGCTGCTCCAGCACGACCAGGGCGGTGGGCCGCGCCCCCTTCGTCACCTCCGGATCGTCCAGGTCCCGTGCGACCCGTACCAGCAGCAGCACCCTGACGCCCTGCTCGTTCAGCCGCCCGGTCTCGGCCAGCGCCGGGTCGTCGTCCGCGAGCAGCACGTCCGGCGCGCCCAGCAGCCACCGGCTCGTCTGCCCGTCGCCCTCACTGAACACGGCGCCGCTGTACTTGCGGGCGGAGGAAAACGGCAGCGCCTCGGTGCAGCGCCAGCCCTCCACCGCCGGGTAGGCGTCGATGATCGCCTTCAGGGACGCGTTCGGCCGCGGGTCGGCCTCGCCGAGCGCGCCGAGCACCTGCCGTACGTAGGTCTCGTCGGCGCCCTGGAGCGGGCGCAGCTCGGTGACGTCCATGCCGCCCTCGGTGAGGGTGCCGGTCTTGTCGAGGCAGACCGTGTCGACCCGGGCCAACCCCTCGATCGCGGGCAGCTCCTGCACCAGGCACTGCTTGCGGCCGAGCCGGATCACGCCGATGGCGAAGGCGACCGAGGTGAGCAGGACCAGCCCCTCGGGGACCATCGGGACGATGCCGCCGACCGTGCGGGCGACGGAGTCGTCGAAGGCGTTCTCCTTCACCACCAGCTGGCTGATGATCAGACCGATCGCGGTCGGCACCATCATCCACGTGACGTACTTGAGGATGGTGGAGATGCCCGACCGCAGCTCGGACTGGACGAGGGTGAAGCGGGAGGCCTCCTCGGCGAGCTGGGCGGCGTAGGCCTCACGGCCGACCTTCGTCGCCTGGAAGGCCCCGCCGCCCGCCACCACGAAGCTGCCCGACATCACGTGGTCGCCGGGCTGTTTGACGACCGGGTCGGCCTCACCGGTGAGCAGCGACTCGTCGATCTCCAGACCGTCCGCCTCGACGCAGACCCCGTCGACGACGACCTTGTCCCCGGGCCCGATCTCGATCAGGTCGTCCAGCACGATCTCGGACGTGCTGACCTGCGCCGCGGTCCCGTCGCGCCGCACCGTCGGCCTGACCTCGCCGATCAGCGCGAGCGAGTCCAGCGTCTTCTTCGCCCGCCACTCCTGGACGATGCCGATGCCGGTGTTGGCGAGGATCACGAACCCGAACAGGCTGTCCTGGATCGGCGCGACCACCAGCATGATCAGCCACAGCACGCCGATGATCGCGTTGAAGCGGGTGAAGACGTTGGCGCGGACGATGTCGACGGTGGACCGGCTGCTGCGCACCGGTACGTCGTTGACCTGGCCGCGCTCCACCCGTTCGGCGACCTGAGCACCGGTCAGGCCGGTCTCTCGGGAGGTGACCGTCGCCGGCCGTGCGGAGTCGGGCCGGGCACCCGCGTCGAGATGCGTCATGCATTCGACGGTACGTGCGGTTTTGCCGCTTCACCCGCTGAATGCGGCGAAGATCCGACCTGGGAAGGACGGACTTCGTGCCGTGGTCGTACGGCAGTTGTACGTCGTCGGGCCACGGTGCCGTGTTCGCGTGTCACGCCCCGGTGTCAGCTCGCCCTTCGGGCGGTGAGCAGCAGGTACTCCCACTCCAGGGCCGTCCCGGCCGGGCCTGTGCCCTGGTCGGCGTCGCGGACCAGGTCCGCCAGGGCGGCGTCCAGGGCCGCGACGCGTTCGGGGTCGTCCGCGATGTTCTTGTAGACGCTGATCGTCGGGCCGTAGCGCTGCTTGAAGTAGTCGCGGAACGCCTCGGGGGTCTCGAAGCGGTCGACCCGGACCGTGCGGCGTTCGGCGCGTACGTCCGTGACCCGGTCGCCGAGCAGGGCGCGCACATGGTCCTCGTCACCCCACAGCGGGGGCGGCTGCGCGCCGGGCGGGGGCGGGGGCGCGTACGGCTTCATCGCGGCGAACATCCGGCCGATGAAGCCCTGGGGCGTCCAGTTCAGCAGTCCGATGGTGCCGCCGGGGCGGCAGACCCGGACGAGTTCGTCGGCGGTCGGCTGGTGGTGCGGGGCGAACATGACGCCGACGCAGGACAGCACGGTGTCGAACTCGGCGTCGCCGAACGGCAGGGCCTCGGCGTCGGCCTCCTGCCAGGTGAGACGCGCGCCCTGCTTCTCGGCCGCCGCCCGGCCGGCGTCGAACAGCTCCGGTGTCAGGTCGGAGGCCACGACGTCCGCGCCGGCCAGGGCGGCCGGGATCGCGGCGTTCCCGGAGCCGGCGGCCACGTCCAGCACCCGGGTGCCGGGGCGTACCCCGCACGCCTCGACCAGGGTCGCGCCGAGCCGGGGGATGATCTCGGCGGCCAGGGAGGGGTAGTCGCCCTGGGCCCACATCGCCCGGTGCTTGGTCTTCAGCGCGCGATCGGCCTCGGTCACGCTGTTCTGCATCGTCATGGCTGCGCTCCTCACCGGTCGGACGGCGGTTTCGCGCCGACGGATTTCGAGCGATTCGCCGCCACTCCTGAGCGTAAGGAGGGGGTGGGCGGGTGTCTCGTCGGAGAGTGCGGCGGGTTTGCTTCCGCTTCGCGTGATGCCGGGTGGGGGTGCGCCTTTGCTTCGCGTGATGCCCGTGCGTCTTTGCTTCGCCTGACGCCGGGTGGTGGGTCGGGGCCGCGCCGGGGGGTGTCCGTCCTCGGAACGGCGCGATGGACCTTCTTACCGACTGACTGGCGTTGACGCGCCAACCGCTGCGGGCGGACACCCCCCGACACGGCCCCTTCTCGCCGTACGCGGGTGCGCGTGCGTTCCCCAACGGCCCCTTCTGGCCGTACTCGGGTGCGGGTGTGTTCCCGGCCCTGCCTACGGGGCCGTGGGCGTCGCCGTCGGGTCTTGTGCCGCGCGCTTGATCGCCGCGTCTCGTTTGCGGACGTACCAGATGCCGATCAGGCCCAGGCCGCCGCCGGCCAGGCAGGTCCATACCCACCAGGTGTGGCCGTGGTCGTCGAACCAGCCGTAGAAGGGGAGCTGGACCAGGAAGAGGACGAACCACAGGATCGTGCCGCCGGTGATGGTGGCGACCACGGGGCCCTCAAGGGGCTCCGGCGCCTCGTGTCTGGGGGTCCACTTCGCCATGGGGGACAGCTTACGAGGCCTTCTGGTCTACGCGCGGAGATGGCCGAGCGGAGCTTTATATGTTCATACTGAAACGGTTTGTGTCTGACCACTTCTCTTCGTAGGAAACTCCAAGAAATGTCCTCCTCGGCTCCTGCCAAGGTCCCCGCCCCTCAGCAGCCGGGAGCCGGGTCCGCGTTCGGCGCGCTCGACCGCTTCTTCCGGATCTCCGAGCGGGGCAGCACCCTGCCCCGCGAGGTGCGCGGCGGTCTCGCCACCTTCTTCGCGATGGCCTACATCATCGTGCTGAACCCGATCATCCTCGGCAGCGCCAAGGACATGTACGGTCACCAGCTCGACAACGGGCAACTGGTCACCGCGACGGCACTGACCGCCGCGCTGACCACGCTGCTGATGGGCGTCATCGGCAACGTCCCGATCGCGCTGGCGGCCGGGCTCGGTGTGAACTCCGTCGTGGCCCTCCAGCTCGCCCCGCGGATGTCCTGGCCGGACGCGATGGGCATGGTGGTCCTCGCCGGGTTCGTGGTCATGCTGCTGGTGGCCACCGGACTGCGCGAGCGCGTCATGAACGCCGTGCCCTACGGGCTGCGCAAGGCCATCTCCATCGGCATCGGCCTGTTCATCATGCTGATCGGGCTGGTGGACGCGGGCTTCGTCTCCCGGATCCCGGACGCCGCCCAGACCACCGTTCCGCTCCAGCTGGGTGGTGACGGGCACCTCAACGGGTGGCCGGTTCTCGTGTTCGTGCTGGGGGTGCTGCTGACGCTCGCGCTCATCGTGCGCAAGGTGTCCGGCGCGATTCTCCTCTCGATCGTCGCCATGACCGTGGTGGCCGTGGTCGTCGAAGCGGTGGCGAAGGTGCCGAGCTGGGGCCTCACCGCCCCGAAGTGGCCGGGCAACCCGGTCGCCAGCCCCGACTTCGGGCTGATCGGGCAGGTCAGCCTGTTCGGCGGCTTCGACAAGGTCGGCATGCTGACCGGCGTGCTCTTCGTCTTCACCGTGCTGCTGTCGTGCTTCTTCGACGCGATGGGCACGATCATGGGCGTCTCCGACGAGGCGAAGCTGACCGACGGCGAGGGGCAGATGCCCGGCATCAACCGGGTGCTGTTCGTCGACGGCCTCGCGGTCGCCGCCGGTGGCGCCAGTTCCTCCTCGGCGACGACCGCCTTCGTCGAGTCCACGGCGGGTGTCGGTGAGGGGGCCAGGACCGGTCTGGCGAACGTCGTCACCGGTGGCCTCTTCGCCGTCGCGCTGTTCCTGACGCCGGTCGCCACGATGGTCCCGTCCCAGGCGGCCACGCCCGCGCTGGTCGCGGTCGGCTTCCTGATCATGGCCGGGTCGGTCAAGGAGATCGACTGGGCTGACTACACGATCGCCGTCCCGGCCTTCGTGACGATGCTGATGATGCCGTTCACCTACTCGATCACCAACGGCATCGGCATGGGCTTCATCACCTTCGTGGTGCTGCGGCTGGCGGCCGGGCGGGGCCGGGAGGTGCCGGTGGCGATGTACGCGGTGTCGGCGGTGTTCGGGTTCTACTACCTGATGCCGGCGCTGGGTCTGACCTGATCCCCGTCACCGGAGTCGGGTGAGCCGTAGAACCTCTCCGTCTCCTCCACGGCGGACTGGAAGCGTTCGTCGAAGTCATCGCGGATGAGCGTCCGGACGACATAGTCCTGGACGCTCATTCCTCTTTTCGCGGCATGGTGCCTGAGCCGTTCGAGCAGGTCGTGGTCTATTCGCAGGCTGAGCACGCTGGTCCCCATGACGATGAGGGTCGCGGCAGTGTTCGGTGCGGCGGGGCGCGTTCCGCCGCTGTGTCACCCATATGAGTGATGTCACGGTTCAGTGGCGGGGGTCACGGGGGTTCCTGCGTATTCCGCTGGTCTTTAGCGAGAGTAATGAGTTACGCTAAAGAACATGTCGGACCTCAGCCATGGCGACGACGTAGCCGCCGTGAACTCCCTCCGATCCGCGGTGATGCGGCTGTCCCGTCGCCTCAAGCACCAGCGGGTCGACGAATCGCTCAGCCCCACCGAGATGTCGGTGCTGGGCACCCTGTCGTTGTGCGGCCGGGCCACACCGGGCGAGCTCGCCCGCAAGGAGCACGTCCAGCCGCCGTCGATGACCCGCATCGTGGCGCTGCTGGAGGCCAAGGGGCTGGTCCGGCTGGAGCCGCACCCCGAGGACCGCCGCCAGAAGGTCGTCACACGCACCGAGCAGGCCGAGGCCATGCTTGAAGAGAGCCGCGCCAAGCGGAACGCGTTCCTGGCCACGCTGGTGGAGAACCTCGACGACGACGAGTGGGCGAAACTGCGCGCCGCCGCCCCCGTGCTGGAGAAGCTCGCGCATCTGTAAGCCGTACATCGCAAGGAGGCGAACCCTTTGAGTTCGGGACCCGGAACACCTTCCGCCCCCGCACCTGATCCCCACGAGACCCCACCCACCTCCGACGCACCCGCCGCCCGGCCCGCCCGCAAGTCCTCGATGTTCTCCTCCCTCAAGGTGCGCAACTACCGCCTGTTCTTCATGGGGCAGGTCGTCTCGAACATCGGCACCTGGATGCAGCGCATCGCCCAGGACTGGCTGGTGCTCAGCCTCACCGGCTCCTCCGCCGCCGTCGGCATCACCACCGCCCTGCAGTTCCTGCCGATGCTGCTCTTCGGCCTCTATGGCGGTGTCCTCGTCGACCGGCTGCGCAAGCGGCCCA
This sequence comes from Streptomyces sp. NPDC007929, assembly GCF_042959065.1. Lineage (NCBI taxonomy): Bacteria > Bacillati > Actinomycetota > Actinomycetes > Kitasatosporales > Streptomycetaceae > Streptomyces > Streptomyces sp. NPDC007929. Next base: position 218,447 of record NZ_JBIBKD010000006.1, read on the forward strand.
CCTTGCTCGTGACACAGACCTCGATGGCGCTCACCGCCATCGCCCTGGCCGTCCTCACCCTCACCGGCCAGGTCCAGGTGTGGCACGTGTACGTCGCCGCGTTCGCCGTCGGACTCGCCACCGTCATGGACAACCCGGCCCGCCAGTCCTTCGTCTCCGAGCTGGTCGGACCGGGGCAGCTGCAGAACGCCGTCAGCCTGAACTCCGCGAACTTCCAGTCCGCACGCCTGGTCGGCCCCGCCGTCGCGGGCCTCCTCATCACCGGCGTCGGCACCGGCTACGCCTTCCTCTTCAACGGCCTGTCCTTCATCGCGCCGCTCACCGGACTGCTGCTGATGCGCGCCCGTGAGCTGCACGTCGTGGAGCGCGCCCCGCGCGGCAAGGGGCAGCTGCGGGAGGGCGTGCGGTACGTCACCGGCCGCCCGGAGCTGATCTGGCCGATCGTCCTGGTCGGGTTCGTCGGCACGTTCGCCTTCAACTTCCCCGTGTACCTCTCGGCGTTCGCGGACGACGTGTTCCACGCGGGGGCGGGCGCGTACAGCATGTTCAACACGCTGATGGCGGTCGGCTCGGTCGCGGGCGCGCTGCTCGCGGCGCGGCGGGGCACGGCCCGGCTGCGGCTGCTGATCGTGGCGGCCATGGCCTTCGGCGCGCTGGAGATCCTGGCGGCGACGACCCCCACGCTGTGGATGTTCGCCCTGCTCATGGTCCCACTGGGCCTGTTCGGCATGACCGTCAACGTCACGACGAACACCAGCATCCAGATGTCCACCGACCCGGCCATGCGCGGCCGTGTCATGGCCCTCTACATGATGGTCTTCCTCGGCGGCTCCCCGGTCGGCGCCCCGATCGTCGGCTGGATCACCGACACGTACGGTGCCCGGATCGGCCTCGCGGCCGGCGGCGCGGTGGCGGTGCTCGCCGCGGCGGTCATCGGCCTGATCCTGGCCCGCGTCGGCAACCTGCGCCTGTCGGTGGGCTGGCACGGCGGCCACCCCCGGGTGCGGTTCGTGCCCCGGGAGCGGGAGCAGCTGGCCCCGGCGGCCTAGGAGGCGGCGTCAGTCCCGGGGGAACTCGGCGGTTTCCAGGACGAGCCCGACCACGGTGCCGGTCAGGTCGATCTCGTCCCCGAAGTCCAGACTCAGCTCGCCCCGGTACTCGCCGTCCCTGGGCTTGGTGTGCAGATGCCAGCGGCCGGTGTACGGATCCACGATCAGGTACACCGGCACGCCTGCGGCGGCGTAGGCGTCCTTCTTGGGGCCGTAGTCGTTCGCCCCGGTCTTCCTGGAGATCACCTCGGCGACGAACTCGACGTCCTGATAGCGCCACAGGCCCTTGTCGTTCTTCGCCGAGCCCTCCGCCATCACCGTGATGTCGGAGGCGAAGCCGTTGAGGTGGCCCGGATAGTCGACACGGACGTCGGATTTGACGCGCTTGCGTGGATACTTGCTGCGCAGCTGCTCGACGATGTCCAGGATGATGTCCCAGTGGGTGTCCCGCTGAGGCGCCATGAAGATGTTCCCCCCGACGATCTCGACCTTGTAGCCATCGGGGACCGGCATCGTCTCCACCCACTCGAACATCGTGTCGAGGGTGAGTTCACCGCTGCTGTCGGCCATCTCGATCCTGTCGTCAAGGACGGTCATCGTGGCGCTCCTCCCCGGCCGCATCCATGGATGAATCCGGCCGCGCGGTACAACGATACGCACGGTGACCTGGACACGCCCGGGTCCGGAGGCCGCCTACACCCGCCTGGCCAGCAACTGTCCCGGCCACTTGTTCTCGCCCACCGTGAAGGCCACGGTGCGGGTGAAGCCGTTGGACTCGTAGTAGCGGACGAGCTTGCCGTCGTCACCGGCGTAGCAGTCGACGCGGAGGAGGGAGATTCCGGCGCGGCGGGTCTCCTCGGCGGCGTGGCTGAGGAGGGCGCTGCCCACGCCGTGGCCCTGGAAGCGGCGGTCGGAGGCGAGCCAGTGGATGTAGCGCTCGGGTTCGCCGGGGTGGGGGAGGTGGGACAGGTAGGCGCCCGCCGAGCCGGTGAGGGTGAGGGTGCCGGCCGGGACGCCGTCGACGTCGGCCATGTACACGCTGCCCTCCTCCATGTACCGGCCGACCGACTCCACCGTCTTCGGGCTCTGCGACAGGGGCTTCGTGCCCCACTGCCCCGTGCGCCCCTGGGAGACCAGCCACTCCACGCAGCTGTCGAGCATGCCGAGTATCGCGGGAATGTCGTCGGGCCCGCCGTCCCGGATGGTGATCCGCATCGCCCCATGGTGCCAGGCTGGGTCCATGAGACTCTTCGCGGCCGTGCTGCCCCCTGATGAGGTGTGTCGTGAACTCGGCTCTGTGGTCGACGAGTTGCGCGGGCTGCCCGGTGCCGACGGGATGCGCTGGACCGGCCGTCCCGGCTGGCACTTCACGCTCGCCTTCTACGGCGAGGTCGACGACGGTCTCGTCCCCGGGCTGTCGGAACGGCTGGAGCGGGCCGCGCGCCGGACCGAACCGTTCACCCTGGCCGTACGGGGTGGTGGGCAGTTCGGGCACGGAAAGGCGCTGTGGGCCGGGGCCGAGGGGGATCTGGCGACCCTGCGGCTGCTGGCCGAGCGGGCCGAGGCGGCGGCGCGCAAGGCCGGGGTGCCGATGGGGGAGCACCGGCGGTACAAGGCCCATCTGACCGTGGCGCGGAGCCGGGCGGCGGGGGACGTGCGGCCCTTCCTGGACACGCTCGCCGGATTCACGGGCCGGAGCTGGACCGTGCGGGAGCTCTGCCTGATGCGGAGCCATCTGCCGACGTCCGGGGTGCCCGGGAAGCAGCCCCGGTACGAGGCGGTCGGGCGCTGGGCACTCGGGGGCGCCGGTTAGGCTCGGTGTCGTGGACCCGAAAACCCGCAACCGGATCATGGCCGGTGTGCTCGTGCTGATGTTTCTCGTCGTCGCCCTCGCTTCCGTGATCGGAAGGTAGGGGGCGGGGACTGCGGACGGCCCGTATCTTCGACTGCGGGCCGGTGGGGGCTGGTCGCGCAGTTCCCCGCGCCCCTCAAAAGAAGGGCGCTCGCCCTCCCGGTGTCACCAGGCGAAGGCCTCCGGGCTTCGGCCCGGGCCCGGGAAGATGTCGTCCAGGGCCGTCAGGAGGTCCTCGGAGAGTTCCAGCTCGGTGGCGCGGACGGCGGAGGCGAGCTGTTCGGCGGTGCGCGGGCCGACGATCGGGCCGGTCACGCCGGGGCGGGTCAGCAGCCAGGCCAGGGCGGCCTCGCCGGGCTCGATGCCGTGCTTGTCGAGCAGGTCCTCGTAGGACTGGAGCTGCGCCCGGGTGGCCGGGTCGTTCAGTGCGTCGGCCGCGCGGCCGGAGGCGCGACGACCGCCCTCGACCTCCTTCTTGAGGACACCGCCCAGCAGACCGCCGTGCAGCGGCGACCACGGGATGACACCGAGCCCGTACTCCTGCGCGGCCGGGATCACCTCCATCTCGGCGCGCCGCTCGGCGAGGTTGTACAGGCACTGCTCGCTGACCAGGCCGATGGTCCCGCCGCGCCGGGCGGCGATCTCGTTGGCCTGGGCGATCTTGTAACCGGGGAAGTTGGACGATCCGACGTAGAGGATCTTGCCCTGCTGGACCAGGACGTCGATCGCCTGCCAGATCTCGTCGAAGGGGGTGTCCCGGTCGACGTGGTGGAACTGGTAGACGTCGATGTGGTCGGTCCGGAGCCGCTTGAGGCTGGCGTCCACGGCCCGCCGGATGTTGAGCGCGGAGAGTTTGTCGTGGTTGGGCCAGGCCGGGCCGTCGGCGCCCATGTTGCCGTACACCTTCGTGGCGAGGACGACCTTGTCGCGGCGTCCCTCGCCCTTGGCGAACCAGTTGCCGATGATGCTTTCGGTACGGCCCTTGTTCTCGCCCCAGCCGTAGACGTTGGCCGTGTCGAAGAAGTTGATGCCCGCGTCCAGTGCCGCGTCCATGATGGCGTGGCTGTCGGCCTCGTCGGTCTGCGGACCGAAGTTCATGGTGCCGAGGACGAGCCTGCTGACCTTGAGTCCCGTGCGTCCGAGCTGCGTGTACTCCATGGTCCCCAAGCCAACGTCTTCGAGTGCGCTCCAGGCAAGCACGCAGCCTGGGGAGGCTACGCCTCGTAGGGCCCGGCCAGGTCCCAGCTCTGGTGCATCGCCTCCGCGAACGCCGCCGCGATCTTGTGTTCGCCGCTCGCGTTGGGGTGGGTGCCGTCGTAGGTGTCGGTGGCGATGTCGTACGAGGGTGGGGCCGAGGCCAGGAGGACGGGGGAGGCGGGTTCGTCGAGGTCGGCGGCCGTCTTGGCGAGGAGTTCGTTGAAGCGGGTGACCTCGGTGGCGAAGGGTGCGTCCGTCGCCGCGCGCACGTTCGGGATCACCGGCAGCCACACCATCCGCACCCGGCGGTTGGCCGCGCGGGCTTCGGCCGTGAAGGCCCGGACGTTCTCGGCGGTTTGCTCGACGTTCGTGTAGAAGCCCAGGTCGATCAGGCCCAGGGAGACCAGGAGGACGTCCGCGCGGCAGGACCGTACCGCGTCGCCGATCAGCGGCGCCATGTGCTGCCAGCCCTCACCCCAGCCGGCCAGGTGGGAGCGCGGGAAGTCCGGTTCGGCGTAGTCGTACGACACCGGGGCGTCGGCGAGCTTGTCGTGGAGCGTCTCGCGCGGGCCGACGAGCGTGCAGGGGCCGGCGTAGGAACGGCACAGGTGCTGCCACAGCCGGTAGCGCCATGTGTGTTCGCCCGTGCTCCCGATCGTCATGGAGTCACCGACGGGCATGAACCTGAGCATCCGCTCATGATGGACGATCTCGGCGGCCGACGGGGTGTGAGCCGGGACACGCCCCAGGTCCTGGCACGGTCCTGTGATCGGTTACGCCGGTGAACCGCCGGGCCGGATGGCAGGCTTGGGGCATGCGCAGACCGTTCGCCCTCCTCGCCGCGGCCCTCCTCACGGGCGCCCTCGCCGTGCCCGCCTCCGCCGCCGACGGCGACGAGAAGTTCACCATCAAGGACCCGCGCATCACCGAGTCCAGCGGCCTGGCGGCCTCGCGGCAGCACCCCGGCATCTACTGGACGCACAACGACAGCGACGACGGGGCCTACCTCTACGCCGTCGACGGCTCGACGGGCGAGACGGTCGCCACGATCACCATGTCCGGCGTGGGCAGCCCCCGCGACGTCGAGGCCATCTCCATCGGCCCGGACAACCAGATCTACGTCGGCGACATCGGCGACAACCTCGGCGGCACCTGGCCGTACGTCTGGATCTACCGGCTGCCCGAGCCGAAGGACCTGCGCGACCGGACGATCAAGGCCACGCAGTACGTGGTGAAGTACTCCGACGGCGCGCGGGACGCCGAGTCGCTGGTCGTGCACCCGAAGACGGGCCGGGTCTACATCGTCGACAAGAACGAGAAGGGCGGGCATCTCTTCGAGGGCCCGGCGGAACTCTCCCCGTCCGGCACGAACGTCTTCCGCCCCGTCGCCGCGGTCCCCGACCTGGAGGCCACCGACGCCACGCTCTCCCCGGACGGCGAACACCTCGTCGTGCGCAGCTACTTCGGCGCGATCGCGTACGACTGGAACGGCGGGAAGCTCAAGAAGAAGGAACGGCTCGGGGTGCCGTTCCTCGGGCAGGGCGAGTCCGTCACGTACACCGCGGACGGCAAGAAGCTGATGTACGGCGCCGAGGGCGCGGACAGTCCGGTGGAGCCCCAGGACGCGCCCGGGGGCGGGGACTCCGGCTCCTCCTCCGGAAACGGCGGTTCGGCGGCGACCGACAGCGGGGGAGACGGCCTGACCGGCGACCTCAAGAAGGGCGCGATCGTCGCCGGGGTCCTGCTCGTGGTCGTCCTGGCCGTACGGGGGATGCGGCGGCGGGGTTAGGGCCTCGCGCCCCCTGCGGTTGCGAGCTTGCGGGGCCAGGACCTCGCGTCCTGCGGTTGCGAGCTCGCGGGGCCGGTGTCCCGTGGTCGGGCCGGCTCGCGGGGCCGGTGTCCCGCGGTCGGCTCGCGGGGCCGGCGTGCTGCGGCCGGGGCCGCGTGGCCGGCGGTCCACGCTCCGCGGTCGGCCGGCTCGCGGCGTCAGCGCGCGCTCGCCGGGGGGCGTGTCCCGCGCGCCGGGTCAGCGGGCCGCAGTCGGAGGATCACAAGGTCCGTGCCCCGTGGCCCCGGCCTCCTTCGCCCTGCGGGCCACCAGAACCTCCAGCCCGTCCAGGATCCGCTGGAGTCCGAACTCGAAGTGGTCGAAGTCCGAGCCGAACGTGTCGTCGGCGAGGGACGCCAGCACCGGGTAGCGGCCCGAGGCCATGGCCTTCTCCAGGGACGGCACCTGCGCCTGCCAGAACTCGGCGTCGGTCAGGCCCGTCCGGCGCTCCACCTCCTGCTCGTAGAGCTGCGTGCGCGCGGCCCCGACGACGTATCCGTCGATCATGATGATCGCGGAGACCAGTTCGGGGTCGGTCAGTCCCATCGGGCGGATCCGGGTGAGGGCCCTCTCCATTCCGTCGAGGGCGCTCGGGCCGAGGATCGGGCGGGCCTGGTTGACCCGGAGCAGCCAGGGGTGGCGGCGGTAGAGGGCGAGCGTGGCGCGGCCCAGTGCCTCCAGGGCCGCCCGCCAGCCGCCGTCGCCGAGGTCGGCCGGGTTCTCGGAGGGGCGCTGCACCCGGTCCAGCATCAGGTCGAGCAGCTCGCCCTTGCCGGGCACGTACCGGTACAGCGACATGGTGCCGGTGCCCAGCTCCGCGGCGACGCGGCGCATGGACAGGCCCTCCAGCCCTTCGGTGTCCGCCACCTGGACGGCCGCTTCCACGATCCGGTCCAGGGTCAGGGTCGGTTTGGGGCCCCGGCTGGGGCGGCGGCCGGTCTCCCACAGCAGCTCCAGGGTGCGGGCGATGTCGCCGCTGCCACTGGTCTCCGTACCGCCCGCGCCACTCGTACCGCTCGTCATGGAGTCAGCTTAAGTGCCCGCGCAAAAACTGGGTACGTCGTACGCGTAATAGGGTACGGTGTACTCAGTTCGGTGCCGAGGTGGCACGGGCGCACGGGAGGGGACGATATGGACGGATACGCGGTGCAGGCGGAGGGGCTGGAGAAGAGGTACGGCGAGAAACGCGCGCTCGACGGCTTCGACCTGGAGGTGCGCGAGGGCACGGTGCACGGCCTGCTCGGGCCGAACGGCGCGGGCAAGACCACCGCCGTGCGCATCCTGTCCACGCTGGTCCGGCTGGACGGGGGCCGGGCGACGGTCGCCGGCCTCGACGTCGCCCGGCAGGCGCGCGAGGTGCGGGCCCGGATCGGTCTCACCGGCCAGTACGCGGCGGTCGACGAGGTGCTCACCGGCCGGCAGAACCTGGAGATGTTCGGCCGTCTGTTCCACCTGGGCGGCAGGCGGGCCCGGCTGCGGGCGACCGAACTGCTGGAGCAGTTCGACCTGACGGACGCCGCCGACAAGGGCGTCGGCAAGTACAGCGGCGGCATGCGGCGCCGCCTCGACCTCGCCGCGTCGATGATCCTCGCCCCGGCCGTCCTCTTCCTCGACGAGCCGACGACCGGGCTTGACCCCCGCAGCCGCGGCGAAGTCTGGGACTCGGTACGGGCGTTGGTGGCGAGCGGCACGACCGTGCTGCTGACCACGCAGTACCTGGAGGAGGCCGACAAGCTGGCCTCGCGCATCACCGTCATCGACCAGGGGCGGTCCATCGCCGACGACACCCCGGACGGCCTGAAGAACCTGGTCGGCGGCGACCGTATCGAGGTCGTGGTCGCCGAGCGGTCCGAGATCCCCCGGGTGGTGAAGGTCGTCGCCCGGGTCACGGACGGCGAACCCGAGTCGGACGAGGCGGAGTTGCGGGTGCACGCCCCGGTCGCCGACCGGGTCACCGCCCTCACCGAGGTCGCGCGGACCCTCCAGGACGAGGGCGTGCGCGTCGAGGACATCGGGCTGCGCAGGCCGAGTCTCGACGATGTGTTCCTGCGCCTGACCGGACACCGCACCGAGAAGGAGGCCGCGGCATGAGCGGCGTCACCGAACTGAGCGCCCCGGGCTCGCGGGGCGGCGCGTACTGGCTGCTCGCCGACTGCTGGAACATCGTCCGCCGCGGCCTGACCCACTACCAGCGCCAGCCGGTCAACATCGCCTGGCAGCTGGGCTTCCCGATCCTGTCCGTGCTGCTCTACGGCTATGTCTTCGGCAGTGCGATGACGGTGCCGGGCGGCGGGGACTACAAGGACTTCCTGATGCCCGGCATGTTCGTGATGACCATGGCGTTCGGCTTCATCAACACGGCGACCGTCGTGGTCTACGACTCCACCAAGGGTGTCATCGACCGCTTCCGCTCGATGCCGATGGCGTCCTCGGCCGTGGTGGCCGGGCGCGGGGTCACCGATCTGATCATCGCCTGCGCCGAGTTGGCCATCATGATGCTGACGGCCCTGGCGATGGGCTGGCGCCCGGACGGTGGCCTCGGCTTCCTCGCCGCGTTCGGGCTGCTGCTCTGGCTGCGGTTCGCGCTGATCTGGATCGGCGTGTGGCTCGGCCTGCTGGTTCCCAACCCGGAGGCGGCGGGCGGTCTGTTCGCGGTCGCCTTCCCGCTGACGATGATCTCCAGCATCTTCGTCGCGCCGCAGCTCATGCCCGACTGGCTGGGCTGGGTGGCGGCCTGGAACCCGATCTCCTCCACGGCGGCGGCGACCCGCGAGCTGTTCGGGACGCCGGTCGGGGGCGGTGACTCCTGGGTGGAGCAGCACGCGCTGCTGATGGCCGGAGTGTGGCCGGTGATCCTGACGGCGATCTTCCTGCCGCTGGCCGTACGGCGGTTCCAGAAGCTGGGCCGATAGCGGTCGCGGTGACGGCGACACCTCCCAGAGTCTTGACGTGCTCATGCTGCGTCGGTTCTCTGGGAGGTGCGCGGCACGATGGGAGCGCTCCCAAATGCTCTCGCCCGGTTCCGGTCGCCGTGCTTTCCGAGAGGCATCCACAGAGGAACCCGAGAGGAAGCAGCCCATGTACCGCACTCTGCGCAGAGCGCTGTGTGTCGCCGCGGCGCTCCTGTTACCGCTGGCGGGCGTGCAGTCGGCACGGGCCGATGTCGCCGCGGAGGCCGCCGGTGGCGGTTACTGGCACACCAGCGGCCGGCAGATCCTGGACGCGGCCGGACAGCCCGTCCGTATCGCCGGGATCAACTGGTTCGGCTTCGAGACCGACACCCACGTCGTCCACGGCCTGTGGGCCCGCGACTACAAGAGCATGATCGACCAGATGAAGTCGCTGGGCTACAACACCATCCGCATGCCCTACAGCGACGACATCCTCAGGCCCGGCACCATGCCGGACAGCATCAACACCGACGGCAGGAACACGGACCTGCGCGGGCTGACGTCCCTCCAGGTCCTGGACAAGATCGTCACCTACGCGGGCCAGTCCGGCCTCAAGGTCGTCCTGGACCGGCACCGCCCGGACGCGGCGGGTCAGTCGGCCCTCTGGTACACGGCGTCGGTGCCCGAGTCGACGTGGATCACCAACCTCAAGGCGCTGGCCGCGCGTTACAAGGGCGACTCCACGGTCGTCGGCATCGACCTGCACAACGAGCCCCACGACCCGGCCTGCTGGGGCTGCGGCGACACCTCCCGCGACTGGCGCCTGGCCGCCCAGCGCGCGGGCAACGCGGTGCTGTCGGTCAACCCCGAGCTGCTGATCATGGTCGAGGGCGTGCAGTCCTTCAACGGCGCCAACATCTGGTGGGGCGGCAACCTCATGGGCGTGGCCCAGTACCCGGTCCAACTGGACGTGCCCAACCGGCTGGTGTACTCGGCGCACGACTACGCGACCTCGGTGGCGCAGCAGTCCTGGTTCTCGGACCCGTCCTTCCCCGCCAACATGCCGGACATCTGGGACAAGCACTGGGGTTACATCTTCAAGCAGAACATCGCCCCGGTGTGGCTCGGCGAGTTCGGTACGACCCTCCAGCCGTCGGTGGACCGGAAGTGGCTGGCCGAACTGGTGAAGTACCTGCGCTCGACCTCCACGTACGGCGCGGACAGCTTCCACTGGACGTTCTGGTCCTGGAACCCCAACTCCGGTGACACGGGCGGCATCCTGAAGGACGACTGGCAGACGGTCGACACGACGAAGGACGGGTACCTGGCGTCCATCAAGGCCCCGGGCTTCGAGCCCGGCGGCCCCGGCCCGGGCGGCCCCGGCGACCCCGGCCCCGGCGGCGGGACCGCGGCCTGCACCGCCGCCTACACCGTCGGCAGCGACTGGGGCGGCGGCTTCAACGCCGAGGTGAAGGTGACCAACACGGGGAGCGCGCCGCTGAAGTCCTGGAAGGTGACCTGGACCTGGAGCGGCTCCCAGAAGGTCACGAACATGTGGAACGCGACCCACACCCAGAGCGGCGCGACCGTGACGGCGACGAACGCGACGCACAACGGCAGCGTGCCGGTGGGAGGTTCGACGACCTTCGGCTTCGGGGGCGCGCCTGGCGGCGGAGGCGCGCCGAGTGTGAACTGCACAGCAGCTTGACCACCGAACGCGCCCCTCGTCCTGCCGGTTTCATCGGTCCACAGGGCAGGTGAATTCGCTGCCCAGGCGATTCGGGGAGCAGGTCACCAGGGCGATGAAGAGGTACGAGGGGCGTTCGAGGTACCAGCCGAGCGATACGTCGGCGCCAGACGCCAGCCGTTCGCAGGCGGACGCGACGAGGGCGGTGAGGCGCCTGTCGTCGCGTTGTGCCTCGGATGCGAACCGGGGGGCGTACTCGGTCAATCGATCTCCCAGCCATGCCGCCGCTGCCTTCGCGTCCGGCCAGGTGCCACGCACCAGTGCACGTGGTTTGACGAGCCAGTACGCCGATTCCAGCGGCGGCAGGTCCGAGGTCGGGAACAGCGCTGCCACTTCGCGGTAGCGCTGGATCAGTTCCGGTCGGCTTTCTGCGGGCGGAGGCTCGGGGTGGGGTGGGCGTCTGAGCGCTTCCTGGTCGAAGCGGGCCTTCGGGCCCGTCCACAGATATGCATGGTGGTGCACGGGCTGTCCAGTCGGTATCCGAAAATGGCGAACAGGGCCGGTCCTGCCCGGGACTGCGCCGTGCCAGGACCGGCCAGGGGACGGGCCTCAGACGGGCAGGCCGAAGCGCGCCGGATCGATTCCGGCCGCCTCCAGCTCCGCCGACGTGAAGCGCAGCGGCTGTGCTTCCGGCCGCTTGCTGTCACCGAGGGCCCATACGCCCTCGCCGATACGGGCCAGAGTCACGCAGCCCTCGGTGCACGGACCTCCACATGGCTTCACGAACGAGACCCCGTCGAGGTCGAGCGCGTACAGGTCACTTCCGTTCAACATCACTGCACCTTCCTGCTCAGCTGTCGCGGTCACGGCTGACCGCCGCCCTTGGCGGGCGGGTGTTCCTTGGTGTGCTGCGGGAACGACCGTAGGAAGGAGCGAGGAGCAAGAAGTTGAATATTCTCGACTATTCTCCCGTCGTCACTCTGCATGCGTGGACATTCACTGAGAGGTACGGAGATGCTGGATGTACAGCATCGTCGGAGCCAGGGGGTTGTCGTACATGGCGCGCAGGTTGCGTTTCAACGGGACGGGCAGCGACGTCGGCGGATGCCCGGCTGTGCACGAGGACTTGGACAGCGGGGAGATCATCGTTCACGGCCCTCCACTGGCCGACGCCGAAGCCGTCGCGCAGCTCCAGCATTTCTCGGAGGGGGAGGTTGCGGTCGTGGTACCGCGTGAGCTGCTGGTGGATTGGGCGCCGAAGGGGACGACCCGGCGGGTGCGGACGATCGGACTGGACGAGTTCGGTGACCTGTTCGGGAAGTTCGAGCACACGGCATGGCGTCTGGAGACACGTCGGCGGTACGCGAGTGACGAGGCAAGCGACCGTTGGGACGCGTTCATCAAGACCGGCAGCATCGGGACGGACTGGCCGGAGGGGTCGCCGGCGAGGGTGTTTCGCGACATGATCCGTGCGCAGACCGCGCAGGGCAAACGTGTCGAGCGGGTGCGCATCGTGGACCAGCCTGCCACCATCGGCCAGCGCTACCTCCTCGACGGTGCCAGGTGGAACATCGCGACCGGGGAGGACATTCGCAACATGTGGCGTGCCGACGCCGAGCGGCTCCGGCTGCCCGCCGAGGACTTCTGGCTGTTCGACAGCCGCCTCATCGCGCTGCTCCGGTTCGATGGCGACGACCAGCTCACTCACGTGGACCTCATCACGGAACCGGCTGAGGTGGTGCGTTGCGCCGTGATCCGCGATGCTGCTTGGCATCACGCCGTACCGTGGACGCAGTTCACGGCCGAGATGCACAGTGACGCGTAGGAGCCAGAGCGGGTACCGGTGAGCACGGACTATCAGAGGGCGCGTTCGGAACTGGGCCGCAAACTCCGCGAGCTGCGTGTCGATGCCCCTGATGGTCGGCTCACCGGTACGGAACTGGCCGAGCGGCTGGGATGGCCGCAGTCGAAGGTCAGCAAGCTGGAGAACGGCCGACAGACTCCCACGGACGACGACCTCCGAGCATGGCTCGAGGCCGTGGGACAGCCTGCGCTGTTCCCGGAGCTACGCGCCCGCCTGAAGGGTTTCGAGAGTCATATCCGCTCCTGGCGGCGCCAGCTCGCGGGAGGGCATGGCCCGGTGCAGGAAACGTGGAACACGCTCGTGTCCGAAGCCCGGACCATGCACATGTTGAGCAACGCCGCGGTCAGCGGGATGCTTCAGACGGCCGATTACGCCCGGTACGTCTTCGAGGGTCACTCCGCCCTCCAGAACGCCCCCCGGGATACGGAAGCCGCGGTGCGGGCCCGGATGAAGCGGCAGGAGTGGCTCTACCGGCCGGGCAGGCGGTTGAACCTGCTCATGCACGAGAGTGTGCTGTGGGCTCGCGTCTGCCCACCCGAGGTACTGGTCTCCCAACTCGATCGGCTGCTCGGCGTGGTGGGAATGGACACCGTGCGCATGGGAATCCTGCCGCTGGACGCCGCCCTGCCTCTGGCGCTGGGCAACTCCTTCTGCACGCTGGACGAGCGCCTGGTCGTGGTAGAGGACTGGCACGCCGAACTCTGGCTGGACGACCCCGAGACCATCGCTCTCTACCGTCGCGTCTGGGACACCTTCGCCGAGGCGGCCGTATTCGGTGCCGACGCCCAGCAGGTGATCGCCCGAGTTCGTCGGAGCATCAGGGTCTGAGGACGTACGCGCGCACCACATCGTCGGTGGCTTCCCGGCGGGGCCTTCTTGGCGGGCGGGGAGTCGGCCAGTACGCGTCGTCGCAGAGGGGAGGCAGCCGGTAGCCGGTCGCACGGCAGCGTTTGGCCCAGCGGCGCCAGCGGGCCTCGTAAGGGCTCGGAAGCCGCCGGACGTACGGGGCCGGCGCCCTGGCCTCCTGCGAGGGAACCAGGGGGTTCAGCGCGGTACGGCCGGCGCGCCGGCGGTCGATCAGGCGGGCGGCTGCCTCATAAAGCTGCCGGAACATGGACCCTCTCCGGCTTCTGGGCGAGCGTGAACCTGGCCCATACGCACTTGGTGTACGGCTCCTGGCGATGCCCCCAGGCGTCGGCCAGCCCCGCCACCAGCGCCAGTCCGCGTCCGCCCTCCTCGTCCGGGCCAGGGTCGTGGAGTCGGGGGAGCCGATCCCTGTCCGGGTCGGAGACCTCCAGCAGCACGTCCGCGTTCCGGAGGGTGAGCGTGACTCGCACCTGGGCGCAGGAGACACGGCAGTGGGTCACGGCGTTGGTCACCAGTTCGTTCGCCAACAGACAGATGGTGTCGCTGAGTTCGCTGTCGGTGCCCCAGTCGGCGAGGGTCTTCCGGATGTGTTGGCGGGCGGCTGCGACGTGTCGTCTGTTCGCGGGGATGCGGAAGGTTCTGGTTGCGGGCATGGAAGTCCTGCCTCCTGATGTGCCGTCAGCATTTCTGCAAGCTGCCGTTGCCTAGGAGGCTAGAACTGAAGATGAACGGAGTGCAACCTGCTCAGGTGCATACATGCAATTGGGAGTATGTTCGGGTGTGCCGTGCCCTAGGGTTTGGTTGCGACAGAGAGGGGTCCGAAATGCCTGTAGGTGGGCGACCGACCGTGCGCAGCAGGCGGCTTGGTGCTGCACTCAAGGCGTACCGGCTTGCGGCGAACAAGGACCAGGCCGAGGCAGCCGAGGTGATCGCCGCCCACCAGACCCGGGTCAGCCGCATCGAGACCGGGCATGTGTCCGCCCGTCCACTCGAGATCCGGGCGATGCTGGATGCGTACGGCGTGCACGACCCTGAAGTCCGGCAAAAACTTGAGGAGTTGGCCCGCCAGTCGAAGCGCAGGGGCTGGTGGCTCGAGCATGCCGCACACCTGCGGCCGGAGTACGTGGATCACATCGCGTTGGAGGACGACGCGACCTACATCCGGGAATGGCAACCAGTGCTGGTGCCCGGCCTCCTGCAAACCAAGGGCTACGCGGAGGCTGTCATCTCGGAGGGCCCTGACTATGTCGCGCCGGACCTGATCGCCCAGTTGGTGAAGGTCCGAGAGGCGCGGCAGGCGAAGATCGGTGAGGGTGGTGCGTCGTACACGGCCATCCTCTGGGAGGCGGTCATCGTGCACCCGCTGGTGAGCGTCGAGATTCACCGGGAACAGCTCGCCGCGATTCTCCAGGTCGCGCAGCGCAAGAACGTGACCGTGCAGGTTCTGCCGTTCAGTGCCGGAGCGCTCGCGGCGACAAGCTCCGCGTTCTCCTCCTTCAGTTTCGACGCCGAACCGACCGTCGAAGCTGTGACCATGGAGAATCTTCGGGGCACCTCGGTGCTTGAGGCGCCTGGGGACCTCGCCGCTTACGGCAATGCGTTCGACCTACTACGATCGGCAGCGTTGGCGCCGGAGGCGAGCGCAAAGCTCATTCGGCACATACTGCGGAGCATCAAGGAAGACTCATTGTGACGGAGGTTGTGGGTTCCTTCCGGAAGTCGTCGTACTCCGGGCAGCAGGGCAACTGCGTGGAGACCGCTCCAACGGCGGTCGGTGGCCGGGCCGTCCGCGACAGCAAGCTCCAGGGCGGGCCTCTGCTCACCGTCTCCCGTGAGGGCTGGCGGGTGTTCGTCGGGCAGTTCAAGTAGGCGGAAATGCACTGAAACGCTCACGGGGCGCCCGGCGTTGGCCGGGCGCTCCTCCTCGTGGACGAAGACTCGGTTCGGTCAAATCTTTTCGATTCCTACTTGCGCGGTGCGCTCTTTCGGAACGATGCGGCACGTCCCGCGTCACTCGCGGGCTCGACACCCCTCACCGTTGCGAGAGACTCCATGAGAAGAAGCGCAGCCGTACTGTGCGGCGCCACCGTCGTCCTGGCCGGGACGCTCACCGCCGTTCCCGCCAACGCCAGCTCGCCGCACTCCGCGAGCACCGCCCTGACGACCGCCGCCGCGAAGGTCACCTGGAAGAAGTGCGGGACGGACGACACCCCGACGCTCCAGTGCGGGACGGTCAGGGTGCCGCTCAATTACGCGAAACCGCGAGGGAAGCAGATCACGCTGGCGCTCTCCCGCGTGCCGCACACCGCGTCGAAGTCGCAGGGCCCGCTGCTGGTCAACCCCGGCGGCCCCGGCGGCAGCGGCCTGTCGCTGGCCGAGTTCGTCGCGTCCTCGCTGCCGAAGGCCGTCGCCGCCCAGTACGACGTGATCGGCTTCGACCCGCGCGGCGTGGGCAAGAGCCAGCCCGCCCTGGACTGCAAGCCGGGCCACTTCGACCCCGTGCGCCCCGACTCCGTGCCGAGCACCCCGGCGCTGGAGAAGGCCAACCTCGCGCGCGCCAAGGCCTTCGCCAAGGCCTGCGGCACGAAGTACAAGGACGTCCTGCCCTACATCGACACGGTCAGTGCCGTGAAGGACATGGACTCCATCCGCAAGGCCCTCGGCGCGCCGAAGATCAACTACTTCGGCTACTCGTACGGCACCTACCTCGGCGCCGTCTACGCCAAGCTGTTCCCCGAGCGCGTGCGGCGCCTGGTGCTGGACTCGATCGTCGACCCCACCGGCGTCTGGTACGACGACAACATCCAGCAGGACTACGCCTTCGACAAGCGCCACAAGGCCCTGATGGCGTGGATCGCCAAGTACGACTCCACGTACAAGCTCGGCACGAACCCGAAGAAGATCGAGGCCAAGTGGTACGCCATGCGCGCGGCCGTGGCCAAGAAGCCGGCCGGGGGCAAGGTCGGCGCCTCCGAGCTGGAGGACATCTTCATACCGGGCGGCTACAACAACGCCTACTGGCCTACGCTCGCCGCGACGTTCGCGGCGTACGTCAACGACCACGACACCGCGGCGCTGGTGAAGGCCTACGACAACATCGCGGCGATCGACGCCTCCGGTGACAACGGCTACAGCGTCTACGCGGCCGTGCAGTGCCGTGACGCGTCCTGGCCGCGTGACTGGAAGCAGTGGCGCAAGGACAACTGGGCGGTGTACGAGAAGGCCCCGTTCATGGCGTGGAACAACGCCTGGTACAACGCGCCGTGCGCGTTCTGGCCGACGAAGACGCTGAAGCCGGTGAACGTCGCCAACTCCAAGCTCCCGCCGGTGCTGCTGTTCCAGGCCACCGACGACGCGGCCACCCCCTACCAGGGTGGTGTGACCATGCACCGGCTGCTGAAGGGCTCCAGCCTGGTGGTGGAGCAGGGCGGCGGCAACCACGGCATCTCGCTGAGCGGCAACGCCTGCCTCGACAAGCACCTCGCGACGTACCTCACCAACGGCAAGGTCCCGCACGGCAGCGGCGTGGCGGACGCGGTGTGCAAGAAGCTCGCCGACCCGAAGCCGCCGGCGGCGGCGGCGCGGCAGACGCCGAGCGCGACGGGGCAGCCGGCCCTCGCGGCGATCGGTGACAGCCTGCGCGGCATCCTGGGGTCGGGGCGCTGAGCGCCTCGGTGACCCAGGGGTGAAGCGAGGGGCGCCCCGCAACAGCAGGGCGCCCCTCGGCCACGTACGGGAGAAGGTCAGAGCTTCTCGATCACGTAGTCGACGCACTTCGTGAGCGCCTCGATGTCCGCCGGGTCGATCGCCGGGAACATCGCCACGCGCAGCTGGTTGCGGCCGAGCTTGCGGTAGGGCTCGGTGTCGACGATGCCGTTGGCGCGCAGCACCTTGGCGACGGCGGCGGCGTCGACCTCGTCCGTGAAGTCGATCGTGCCGATGACCTGCGAGCGCTTGGCCGGGTCGGTGACGAACGGGTTGGCGTACTTGATGTCCTCGGCCCAGCCGTACAGCGTGCGGGCGGAGGTCGCGGTGCGCCGGACCGACCAGTCGAGGCCGCCCTGGCCGTTGATCCACTCCAGCTGCTGGTTCAGCAGGAAGAGCGTGGCGAGGGCCGGGGTGTTGTACGTCTGGTTCTTGCGGGAGTTGTCGATCGCCGTCGGGAGGCTGAAGAACTCCGGGATGTGCCGGCCCGAGGCGTGGACGCGCTCGGCGCGCTCGATCGCGGCCGGGGAGAAGACGCCGATCCACAGGCCGCCGTCGGAGGCGAAGGACTTCTGCGGGGCGAAGTAGTAGACGTCGGTCTCGGAGATGTCGACCGGGAGGCCCCCGGCGCCCGACGTGGCGTCGACCAGGACCAGGGACCCGGAGTCCGCGCCCGCCACCCGCTTGATCGGCATGGCGACACCGGTCGAGGTCTCGTTGTGGGTGAACGCGTAGACGTCCACGCCCGCCTGGGCGACCGGCTCGGGGTGGGTGCCCGGGTCCGAGGCGATGACGCCCGGCTCGGCCAGCCAGGGAGCCAGCTTGGCGGCCTTGGCGAACTTCGAGGAGAACTCGCCGAAGTTCAGGTGCTGCGACTTGTTCTCGATCAGGCCGTGCGTCGCGATGTCCCAGAACGCGGTGGAGCCGCCGTTGCCGAGGATCACCTCGTAGCCGTCGGGGAGCTGGAACAGCTCACTGATGCCCTCGCGCACCTGGCCGACCAGGTTCTTGACCGGAGCCTGGCGGTGGGAGGTGCCCATGAGAGAGGTGCCGGTCGCGGCCAGCGCGTCCAGCGCTTCCGTCCGCACCTTGGAGGGGCCCGCGCCGAAACGTCCGTCGGCGGGCTTGATGTCAGCGGGAATCTGGATCTCAGCCACGGAGGGGAGCGTAGCCGTTTCCAGAAACGTGGGCGAAACGTCGTCCGTCGGGTGAGACGGTGTTGAGTGGGGACATGGCGAATCTTGAGGCGGAGCTTCGTGGGGCCGTCCGCGGCGAGGTCGGGTTCGATGTCACCTCCCGGGCCCTGGTCACCATGGACGCGTCCAACTACCGGCGGGTGCCGCGCGGGGTCGTCGCCCCGGTGGACGCCGACGACGTGGCCGCGGTCCTGGCGGTCTGCCGGGAGCACGGTGTGCCCGTCGTCGCCCGCGGCGCGGGCACCTCCATCGCCGGGCAGGCCACCGGCACCGGCGTCGTCCTGGACTTCACCCGGCACATGAACCGGCTGGTCGCCCTGGACTCCGGGGCGCGGACGGCCGTCGTGCAGCCTGGGCTGGTGCTGGACCGGCTCCAGGAGGCCGCCGCCCCGCACGGGCTGCGCTTCGGGCCGGACCCGTCCACCCACAGCCGGTGCACGCTCGGCGGCATGATCGGCAACAACTCGTGCGGCTCGCACTCGGTGGCGTGGGGCACGACCGCGGACAGCGTGCGGGAGCTGGACGTCGTCACCGCCCGGGGCGCGCGGCTGCGACTGGGGCGGGACTGGGCCGGGGCGCCGGACGGGCTGCGCGAACTCGCCGAGGGGGAACTCGCCCGGCTGCGCACCGGCTTCCCGCGGCTGCCGCGCCGCATCTCCGGCTACGCACTGGACGCCCTGCTCCCGGAGAACGGCGCCGACGTGGCCCGCTCCTTCTGTGGCTCCGAGGGCACGCTCGGGGTGCTGACGGAGGCGGTCGTGGGACTGGTCGAGGCGCCACGCGCGCGTGCGCTGGCCGTGCTGGGCTACGCCGACGAGAGCGCGGCGGCCGAGGCGGCGGCCGGGCTGCTGCCCTTCGGTCCGCTCACGGTGGAGGGCATGGCCGCGGACCTGGTGCCGTCCCCGGCCGAGCTGCCGCGCGGCGGGGCCTGGCTGTTCGTCGAGACCGGCGGGGAGTCGGCGGGCGAGGCACGCGCGCGTGCGGAGACGATCGTGCGGGCCGCCGACGTCCTGGACGCGCTCGTGGTCACCGACCCGGCCGGGCAGCGGGCGCTGTGGCGGATCCGGGAGGACGCGAGCGGTACGGCGACACGTATGCCGGACGGGACCGAGGCCTGGCCCGGCTGGGAGGACTGCGCGGTGCCGCCCGCCCGGCTCGGGGCGTATCTGCGGGACTTCCGGGCGCTGATGGCGGCGCACGGGCTGCGCGGCACGCCGTACGGGCACTTCGGGGACGGCTGCATCCACGTCCGGATCGACTTCGACCTGCTCACCGAGGCCGGTGTCGCCCGCTTCCGCCGCTTCTCGGAAGAGCTCGCGGAGCTGGTGGTGGCGCACGGCGGGTCGCTGTCCGGGGAGCACGGAGACGGGCAGGCGCGGGCGGAACTGCTGCCGAGGATGTACGGGCAGGAGATGGTGGGCCTCTTCGAGCGGGTCAAGGGCGTATGGGACCCGGACGACCTGCTCAACCCCGGGATGCTGGTCCGCCCCGCGCCCCTGGACAGCGGCCTGCGCTTCTCCGTCCTGCCCCGCGAGCCGGTCGACGTGGCGTTCGGCTACCCCGCCGACGGCGGCGACTTCTCGGCGGCGGTACGACGCTGCGTGGGGGTCGCCAAGTGCCGTACGACGTCGGTGTCCGGCCCGGGCGTCATGTGCCCGTCCTTCCGGGTGACGGGAGCGGAGGAGCACTCCACGCGGGGTCGTGCCCGGCTGCTGCACGAGATGCTCGCCGGTGAGGTGGTGACGGACGGCTGGCGCTCCGAGGAGGTCCGGGACGCGCTGGACCTGTGCCTGTCCTGCAAGGGCTGCCGGTCGGACTGCCCGGTCGGGGTGGACATGGCCACGTACAAGGCGGAGTTCCTGCACCGGCACTACGCCGGGCGGCCCCGCCCCGCCGCGCACGTGGTGATGGGCCGGCTGCCGGTGTGGCTCCGGGCAGTGTCCCGCACGCATACGGCATGGCTGGTCAACACCCTGTCCCGGATACGGCCCCTGGCATGGGCGGCGAAACGGCTGGGCGGTCTCGCACCCGAGCGGGAGATTCCGCGCGTGGCGACACGGACGTTCAGCCGGTGGTGGGAGCGGCGCAGGGCTTCGGGCCCTTCTGCGGAGGGCTCCAGCGGGGAGGGCCCCACCGGGGAGGGCCCCAGCGCGGAGAGCCCCAGCGGGGAGGGCCCTACCGCGGAGAGCCCCACCGGGGCGGGCCTCACCGCAGAGGGCTCCAGCGCGGAGAGCCCCAGCGCCCAGGGCCCGATCGCGGAGAAGCTCACCGCCCAGGGCCGGACCGCAGAGGGCCCTGCCACCCAGGGCCCGACCGCCGCAGAGAACCTCAGCGCCCAGGGCCCCACCGCGCGGGGCGACCTGGTCGTGCTGTGGCCCGACACCTTCACCGAGCATCTCTCGCCGGCCGTCGGGCAGGCGGCCGTGCGGGTGCTGGAGGCGGCCGGGCTGCGGGTGGCGTTGCCGCCGACGCTGCGGCTGGAGAAGCCGCCGGTGGGGGACGGCAGGACCGTCGCCCTCGATCCGCTGTCCCTGCTGCGCGGCCGGGGCCGGGTCTGCTGCGGGCTGACGTATGTGTCGACGGGCCAGCTCGACCGGGCCCGGGCCGTCATGCGCCGCACGCTGGACCTGATGGAACCGGTCCTGGAGACCGACGCCCCGGTCGTCGTCCTGGAGCCGAGCTGCGCCGCCGCCCTGCGCACGGACGTCCCCGAGCTGCTGCACGACGACCCCCGTGCGGCCCGGCTCGCCGCCAAGGTCCGCACCTTCGCCGAGGCGCTGGAGCGCCACGCACCCGGCTGGACGCCGCCGCGCGTGGACCGTCCGGTGGCCGGGCAGACCCACTGCCACCAGCACGCGATGCTCGGCGACGCCGCCGACCGCAGGCTGCGCGAAGCGGCCGGGCTCACCGGCGAACTGAGCGGCGGCTGCTGCGGCCTGGCCGGGAACTTCGGCTTCGAGAAGGGCCACTACGAGGTGTCCACCGCCTGCGCCGAGGAACAGCTCCTGCCGTCCGTACGGGACGCCCCGGACGGCACGGTGGTCCTGGCGGACGGCTACTCCTGCCGCACCCAGCTGGAGCAACTGGCGGGCGTGCGCGGCAGGCACCTTGCGGAGGTCCTGGCCGAGGCCCTGGACGGGGACCCCGGGCACGACGGGGGGTGAGGCGTCGGACCACGGGCCGGGCGGGCCTCCGGATGAGGCGTTCGGGCCACGGGGTCGGCGGACCCGAGTGTCTGAGCCGGGGGAGGGACGCGGCCGCTCCTAGGCTCGCGAGACCAGTCACCGCCCGCCGAGGGCCGCTGCTCGAAGGAGCCGCCGCATGAGCGTCCGCGTTCAGCCGATCACCCGTGACGAGCACCTCGCGTTCGTCACGGCACGCCGGCGCGCCAGTCACACCCAGGTCCCCTCCTGGGGCGACGTCAAGCCCGACTGGGAGGCGGAGAGCCTCGGCTGGTTCGACGACGCCGGACAGCTCGTCGGCGCGGGGCTCGTGCTGCTGCGCCCGCTGCCGGGGCCGCGGGTGCCCGGGCTGCCGCGCCACCTCGCGTACCTGCCCGAGGGCCCGCTCCTCGACTGGCACGGACCCGGCCTCGACCGCCTGCTGGAGCCGATGCTCGCGCACCTGAGGCGGCGCGGCGCCTTCGCGGTGCGGATGGGTCCGCCGGTCGTGGTGCGCCGCTGGAGCGCCGAGGCGGTCAAGGAGGCCATCGCGGACCCGGCCGCCCGGCGGCTGCGCGACGTGCGGGCGACGTCGTACGAACCGCGCGCCGGGCAGGTCGCGGACCATCTGCGCCGCATGGGCTGGCGGCAGGCCGAGGCCTCCGGCGACGACGGTTTCGCCCCGGGCCAGCCCCGGTACGTCTTCCAGGTGCCGTTCGCCGGCCGGTCGCTGGAGGAGATCCACGGCGGCCTGAACCAGCAGTGGCGCCGCAACATCAAGAAGGCCGAGAAGGCCGGGGTGAAGGTCGTCCGAGGCGACCTGGAGGACCTGCCGGCCTTCCACGAGCTGTACAGCGAGACCGCCGAACGGGACCGCTTCATCCCCCGCCCGCTGCCGTACTTCCAGCGCATGTGGAGCGCGCTCACCGCCGAACACCCCGACCGGATGCGGCTCTACCTCGCCTACCACGACGGCGAGGTGCTCGCCGCGGCCACCATGCTGACCGTCGGCGACCACGTCTGGTACTCCTACGGCGCCTCCACCGCCCGCCGCCGTGAGGTCCAGCCGAGCAGCGCCGTGCAGTGGCGCATGATGACCGACGCGCACGAACTCGGCGCCGCCGTCTACGACCTGCGCGGCATCACCGACACCCTGGAGGAGTCCAGCCACCTGCTGGGCCTGCTCCGCTTCAAGGTGGGCACCGGTGGCGAGGCCGTGGAGTACCTCGGCGAGTGGGACTACCCGCTCAACCGGCTGCTGTACAAGGCGCTGAACCTGTACCTCGCCCGCCGCTGACGTCTCACAGCACGAGACAGAGGTAAAAAGGGTTCACGCACCTGACGGAGTCCATTACCCTGGACTGTGCAGTGCACCGGACTGTACGTAGCGTGTATTCCGGTGTACGCACCGCACACGTCCAGCACCCCTGACACCGATTCCCGAGCACAGGACCGCCCGTGACCACGCCGGAGACCGCCACCTCGCCCTCGTCCTCGCCCGCGTCCGCCGACGCCACCGCGCCGGCCGCCGGCCCGGGGCGGCTCGGCTCCCTCGGGCCCGTGGGCCTGGTGCTGGCGGGCGGGATCTCCGTGCAGTTCGGCGGCGCCCTGGCCGTGACGCTGATGCCCAGGGCGGGTGCCCTCGGGGTAGTGGCCCTGCGCCTGCTGGTAGCCGCCGTCGTGCTGCTCCTGGTCTGCCGCCCGCGGCTGCGCGGCCACTCGCGCACCGACTGGGGCACGGTCGTGGTCTTCGGCATCACCATGGCCGCGATGAACGGCCTCTTCTACCAGGCCGTCGCGCGCATCCCGCTGGGCCCGGCGGTCACGCTGGAGGTGCTCGGCCCGCTCGCCCTCTCGGTCTTCGCCTCCCGCCGCGCGATCAACGTCGTCTGGGCGGCTCTCGCCCTCGCCGGTGTGTTCCTCCTCGGCGGGGGAGGTATCACCGGGCTCGACCCCACAGGGGCGGCCTTCGCCCTGGGTGCGGGCGCCATGTGGGCGGCCTACATAGTCTTCAGCGCCCGCACCGGCCGCCGCTTCCCGCAGGCGGACGGGCTGGCCCTGGCCATGGCGGTGGGAGCGGTGCTGTTCCTGCCCCTGGGCATCGCCGAGTCGGGGGCGAAGCTGCTCGACCCGGTGACGCTGGGCCTGGGCGCGGCGGTCGCCCTGCTCTCCTCCGTACTGCCCTACACCCTCGAACTCCTCGCCCTGCGCCGCCTGCCCGCCTCCACCTTCGCGATCCTGATGAGCCTCGAACCGGCCATCGCCGCGACGGCCGGCTTCCTCATCCTCGACCAGGCCCTCAGCGCCGCCGAGGCCGCCGCGATCGCCCTCGTCGTCGCGGCGAGCATGGGCGCGGTGCGCACCCAGGTGGGCCGCGGTCGCAAGAAGCGGGCGGCGCTGGAGAGCACGGGCTTGGAGGGCTGATCAGCCCCGCGAGGGATCGCCCCCCCAGGGGCGCGGCGGCCCCTGGCCGGCCCGGCCCCTCGCGAGGGATCGCCCCCCCAGGGGCGCGGCGGCCCCTGGTCGGCCCGGCCCCGCTGTCAGTGCCGGGTGCCAGACTGCCGGCATGACCGCATCGGACCCCAAGGCCGACCTCCTCCGCTACCTCCAGGACGCTCGTGACGCCCTGCTGTGGAAGCTCGACGGACTCTCCGAGTACGACATCCGCCGCCCCCTGACACCGACCGGCACCAATCTGCTGGGGCTGGTCAAACACGCCGCGGGGGTGGAACTCGGATACTTCGGCGACACCTTCGGCCGGCCGTACTTCGACGAGAACCCACCGTCCTGGTGGTGGACGCAGGACGCCGAAGCCAACGCCGACATGTGGGCCACCCCCGACGAGTCGCGTGAGGACATCGCCGGGCTCTACCGACGGGCGTGGGAGCACGCGAACGCCACGATCGCCGCGCTGCCGCTGGACGCGACCGGTCGTGTGCCCTGGTGGCCCGAGGAGCGCCGGGAGACGACGCTGCACCACCTCCTGGTGCGCGTGATCGCCGACACCAGCCGGCACGCGGGCCACGCCGACATCGTGCGCGAACTCATCGACGGGTCGGTGGGCCTGACGCAGGGCAAGGACAGCATGCCCCCGGGCGACCGGGCCATGTGGGAGGCCCATCGGCAGCGACTGGAGGAGGCGGCGAGGGAAGCGGACGAAACGGCCTGAGCGCGGCCCAAGACCGGTTGGTAGGGCACGCGCCCGGCCACTGCCACATTTTCATGCAAGCACGCTTGATTGTTTCCATCCTCGCTGCCATGCTCCTCAGCACGCCGCACCACCCCGCACGCCGCACCACCCCGCACCCGCACCACCCGGCATACCGTCGTGCCCCGTACACCGCTGTGCCCCGAGGGGAGCGCCCCGTGTCCGATCCGACGTCCGTGATCGACGACCTGCGTGAGGAGAGCGAGGAACTCGACCGCCTCGTGGCCGGGTTGCCCCCGCGGCGCTGGTCGCTCGCGACCCCCGCGCCCGGCTGGTCCGTGGCCCATCAGATCGCCCATCTCGCCTGGACGGACCACTCGGCCCTGCTCGCCGTCACGGACCCCGACGGTTTCCACGCCCTGGTCGAGAAGGCCCTCGCCGCGCCCGGCTCCTTCGTCGACGAGGGTGCCGAGGAGGGCGCGCGTCTCCCGCCCGGCGAGTTGCTCGCCCGGTGGCGCGACGGTCGCGCGGCACTGGAGGAGGCCCTGCGGGCCGCCCGGCCCGGGGCGCGCTTCCCCTGGTACGGCCCGCCCATGTCAGCGCCCTCCATGGCGACGGCCCGTCTGATGGAGACCTGGGCCCACAGGCAGGACGTGGCCGACGCCCTGGGTGTGGTGAGCCCACCCACCGACCGGCTGCGGCATGTGGCCTGGCTCGGGGTGCGGACCCGTGACTTCGCCTTCGGTGTGCACGGCCTCACCCCGCCCGCCGACCCCTTCCGGGTCGAACTGCGTGCCCCCTCCGGCGACCTGTGGACCTACGGCCCCGAGGACGCCGAGCAGCGTCTCACCGGGACCGCCCTCGACTTCTGCCTGCTGGTCACCCAGCGCGCCCACCGTGCCGACCTCACCCTGCGCGCCGACGGCCTCGACGCCGACCGCTGGCTGGACATCGCCCAGGCCTTCGCCGGGCCGCCGGGCGCCGGGCGGCCGCCGAAGGAGTCCGCCTCGTGATGCCCGAGCCCGGCGGCAGGGAGGCAGCCGCGTGACAACCCTCCGCATCGGCAACGCCTCCGGCTTCTACGGCGACCGTTTCGACGCCATGCGCGAGATGCTCACCGGCGGCGAACTCGACGTCCTCACCGGTGACTACCTCGCCGAACTGACCATGCTGATCCTCGGCCGGGACCGGCTGAAGGACCCCGCCGCCGGGTACGCCCGCACCTTCCTGCGGCAGTTGGAGGAGTGCCTCGGACTCGCGCACGAGCGGGGCGTCCGGATCGTCACCAACGCCGGAGGGCTGAACCCGGCCGGACTCGCGGACGCCGTAAGGCAGTTGGCTGACCGGCTGGGCATCCCCGTACGCGTCGCCCAGGTGGCGGGCGACGACCTCACCGCGGCGCATCCGGGCTCCCTCGCCGCGCACGCCTACCTCGGCGGCTTCGGCATCGCGGAGTGCCTGCGGGCGGGCGCCGACGTCGTCGTCACCGGGCGGGTGACGGACGCGGCCCTGGTCACCGGGCCCGCCGCCGCCCACTTCGGATGGACACCGCAGGACCACGACCGGCTCGCGGGGGCCGTGGTCGCCGGGCACGTCCTGGAGTGCGGGGCGCAGGCCACCGGCGGAAACTACGCCTTCTTCCGGGACGGCGACGCCCGCCGCCCCGGCTTCCCCCTCGCCGAGCTGCACGAGGACGGCAGCTGCGTCATCACCAAGCACCCCGGCACCGGCGGTTTCGTCGACGTCGGCACGGTCACCGCACAGCTGCTGTACGAGACGGCGGGGGCCCGGTACCCGGGGCCGGACGTCACCGCCCGGCTGGACACCGTACGGCTGCACCAGGACGGGCCCGACCGGGTGCGGATCGAGGGCGTGCGCGGGGAGGCACCGCCGCCCACGCTCAAGGTCGGGCTCAACCGGCTCGGCGGCTTCCGCAACGAGGTCGTCTTCGTGCTCACCGGCCTCGACATCGAGGCCAAGGCCGCCCTGGTGCGGGAGCAGCTGGAACCGGCCCTCGGCAAGGTCGCCGACGTGCGCTGGGAGCTGGCCCGCACCGACCGCCCCGACGCCCCGACCGAGGAAACGGCGAGCGCGTTGCTGCGGCTCGTCGTACGGGACCCCGACCAGGGAGCCGTGGGGCGGGTGCTGAGCGGGGCGGCCGTGGAGCTGGCGCTGGCCAGTTACCCCGGCTTCCATGTGCTGGCCCCACCCGGAAAGGGCTCGCCCTATGGGGTCTTCGAGGAGGTGTACGTCTCCCATAGGGAAGTCGACCATGTGGCCGTCCTCCATGACGGGCGCCGCATCCCCGTGCCGCCGGCCCACGACACGGCCGTACTCGACGCGGTGCCGCAGCCGCCGCTACCGCAGCCGCCGCTGCCGCAGCCGCCGGAGCCCGGGCCCACCCGGCGTGCCCCCCTCGGGCTGGTCGCGGGCGCCCGCAGCGGGGACAAGGGCGGAAACGCCAACGTCGGGGTGTGGGCGCGCACGGACGAGGCCTGGCGCTGGCTCGCGCACGAGCTGACCGCCGACCGGTTCCGCGAGCTGATCCCCGAGAGCCGCGAACTGACCGTCGTACTGCACGTACTGCCGAACCTGCGCGCCCTCAACTTCGTCGTCGAGGGCATCCTCGGCGCCGGTGTCGCCGCCCAGCACCGCTTCGATCCGCAGGCCAAGGCCCTCGGCGAATGGCTGCGCTCCCGCCACCTGGAGATACCGGAGGCCCTCCTGTGACCGTCCTGTCCTCCGCGCTCGACCCCGCGGCGCCCGAGTACCGGGCCAACCGCGAGGAGATGCTCGCCAAGCTCGCCGCGCTCGACGCCGAGCACGCCAAGGCCCTCGCGGGTGGCGGAGAGAAGTACGTCGCCCGGCACCGGGGGCGCGGCAAGCTCCTCGCCCGTGAGCGCATAGAGCTGCTCCTCGACCCCGACACGCCGTTCCTGGAGCTGTCCCCGCTGGCCGCCTGGGGCAGCGACTACACCGTCGGCGCGTCCCTCGTCACCGGGATCGGGGTGGTGGCGGGCGTGGAGTGCCTGATCACCGCCAACGACCCGACCGTGCGCGGCGGAGCGAGCAACCCCTGGTCGCTTAAGAAGGCCCTGCGCGCCAACGACATCGCCCTCGCCAACCGGCTGCCCTGCATCAGCCTGGTGGAGTCCGGAGGAGCCGATCTGCCGTCGCAGAAGGAGATCTTCATCCCCGGCGGCGCCATCTTCCGCGACCTCACCCGGCTGTCCGCCGCCGGGATCCCGACCGTCGCGGTCGTCTTCGGCAACTCCACCGCGGGCGGCGCCTACGTCCCCGGCATGTCCGACCACGTGATCATGGTCAAGGAGCGGGCGAAGGTGTTCCTCGGCGGCCCGCCGCTGGTGAAGATGGCCACCGGCGAGGAGAGCGACGACGAGTCCCTGGGCGGCGCCGAGATGCACGCGCGCGTGTCCGGCCTCGCGGACTACTTCGCCGTCGACGAGCCGGACGCGCTCCGGCAGGCCCGCCGCGTGGTCGCCCGCCTCAACCACCGCAAGGCGTACGAGGATCCGGGGCCCGCCGAGCCGCCCACGTACGACCCGGAGGAGCTGCTGGGCGTCGTCCCCGGCGACCTCAAGAGCCCCTTCGACCCGCGCGAGGTCATCGCCCGGATCGTCGACGCCTCCGACTTCGACGAGTTCAAGCCGCTGTACGGCACGAGCCTGACCACCGGCTGGGCCGCCCTGCACGGCTACCCGGTCGGCATCCTCGCCAACGCCCAGGGCGTGCTGTTCAGCGCGGAGTCGCAGAAGGCCGCCCAGTTCATCCAGCTCGCCAACCAGCGCGACATCCCCCTGCTCTTCCTGCACAACACCACCGGCTACATGGTCGGCCGGGAGTACGAGCAGGGCGGCATCATCAAACACGGCGCGATGATGATCAACGCGGTCAGCAACAGCCGCGTGCCCCACCTCTCCGTCCTGATGGGCGCCTCCTACGGCGCCGGTCACTACGGCATGTGCGGCCGCGCCTACGACCCCCGCTTCCTCTTCGCCTGGCCCGGCGCCAAGTCCGCCGTCATGGGGCCGCAGCAGCTCGCCGGCGTGCTGTCGATCGTCGCCCGCCAGTCGGCCGCCGCCAAGGGGCAGCCCTACGACGACGAGGCCGACGCCGCGCTGCGCGCCATGGTCGAGCAGCAGATCGAGTCCGAGTCGCTGCCGATGTTCCTGTCCGGGCGGCTCTACGACGACGGCGTCATCGACCCGCGCGACACCCGCACCGTCCTCGGCCTGTGCCTGTCCGCGATCCACACCGCCCCCTACGAGGGCGCCCGCGGCGGCTTCGGCGTCTTCCGGATGTGAGGCACATGATCACTTCAGTACTGGTCGCGAACCGGGGCGAGATCGCCTGCCGTGTCGTCCGCACCTGCCGGGAGGCGGGGATCCGGACGGTCGCCGTGCACTCGGACGCCGACGGAGGCGCCCTCCACACGCGCGTGGCCGACACCGCCGTACGGCTGCCGGGGTCGGCGCCCGCCGACACCTATCTGCGCGGCGACCTGATCGTGCAGGCCGCCCTCGCCGCCGGCGCGGACGCGGTGCACCCCGGATACGGCTTCCTCTCCGAGAACGCCGGCTTCGCGCGGGCGGTCCAGGACGCCGGTCTGGTGTGGATCGGGCCGCCCCCGGAGGCGATCGAGGCGATGGCGTCCAAGACCCGCGCCAAGGAACTGCTCGGCATCGAGCCCCTGCGCGAGGTCACCGAGGCCGATCTGCCGGTGCTGGTGAAGGCGGCGGCGGGCGGCGGCGGCCGCGGCATGCGCGTCGTGCGGCATCTGGCCGACCTGGACACCGAGTTGGCCGCCGCCCGGGCCGAGGCCGCGAGCGCCTTCGGCGACGGCGAGGTGTTCGTCGAGCCGTATGTGGAGGGCGGCCGGCACGTCGAGGTGCAGGTGCTCGCCGACACCCACGGCACCGTGTGGGCACTCGGCACCCGCGACTGCTCCCTCCAGCGCCGTCACCAGAAGGTGATCGAGGAGGCCCCGGCGCCCGGACTGTCCGCAGCGCTCGACGAGGAGGTCCGCGCCCTCGCCGTACGGGCCGCCCGGGCGGTGGGGTACGTCGGCGCCGGAACCGTGGAGTTCCTCGTCGCGGGCGAGAGGGCGCACTTCCTGGAGATGAACACCCGCCTCCAGGTCGAACACCCCGTGACGGAGGCGGTGTTCGGGGTCGATCTCGTCGCCGAGCAGCTCCGCGTCGCCGAGGGCCAGGCTCTCGCGGACGCACCCCCGTGCGCGCGGGGCCACGCCGTCGAGGCCCGCCTCTACGCCGAGGACCCGGCCAGGGACTGGGCTCCGCAGACCGGCCGACTGCACCGCCTCACCGTCCCGGGCGCCGTACGCCTGGACACCGGTTACACCGACGGCGACGACATCGGCGTCCACTACGACCCCATGCTCGCCAAGGTCGTCGCCCACGCCCCCACCCGCGCCGAGGCGATCCGCAAGCTGGCCGCCGCCCTGGACCGCGCGGTGATCCACGGCCCCGTCACCAACCGCGACCTCCTGGTCCGCTCCCTGCGCCACCCCGAGTTCACCGCGGCCCGCATGGACACCGGCTTCTACGACCGCCACCTGCCGGACCTGACCGAGCCCGCTCCCGACCCGCACGCCCCCCTGGCCGCCGCCCTCGCCGACGCCCACGGCCGCTCCCGCTTCGGCGGCTGGCGCAACGTCCCCTCCCAGCCGCAGACCAAGCGGTACCTGATGGCGGGCGAGGAGCACGAGGTCCGGTACCGGCACGGCCGCGGGGGCCTGGAGGCGGCCGGGGCGCGGGTGGTGCACGCCGACGCGGGCCTGGTCGTACTCGAAGTGGACGGGGTACGGCGCAGGTACGAGGTCTCCCGCTACGGCGACCGGGTCCACGTCAACACCACCGCGCTGACCGCCCTGCCCCGCTTCCCCGACCCCACCGCCCAACACGCCCCCGGCTCCCTCCTGGCGCCCATGCCAGGGGTCGTCGTCCGCGTCGCCGACGGCCTCACGGCAGGAACACCGGTCAAGGCAGGCGAACCCCTCCTCTGGCTGGAGGCGATGAAGATGCAGCACAAGATCACGGCCCCGGTGACGGGAAGGCTGACCGAGCTGCACGCCGTACCCGGACAACAGGTGGAGCCGGGCATGTTGCTGGCGGTTGTGCAGCAGACCTGAAGGGGCGCGGGGAACTGCGCGCTCAGCCACGACGAAGGAGTCACATGACCGCGATCGAGACCCAAGACCACAAAGCCCTACGAGAAGCCGTCTCCGCCTTCGGCAAACGCCACGGCCAGGACACCGACAACACCCAACTCTGGCAGGAAGCCGCCAAGCTCGGCTACATCGGCGTCAACCTGCCGGAGGCATACGGCGGTGGAGGCGCCGGCATCTCCGAACTCTCCCTCGTCCTGGAGGAACTCGGCGCCGCGGGCAACCCCCTGCTGATGATGATCGTCTCCCCGGCCATCTGCGGCACGGTGATCGCCCGCTTCGGCACGGACGCCCAGAAGCAGCAGTGGCTCCCCGCCCTGGCGGACGGCACCCGCCTCATGGCGTTCGGGATCACCGAGCCCGACGCAGGCTCCAACTCCCACCGCATCACCACCACGGCCCGCCGCGACCCGGACAGCGGCGACTGGCTCCTCACCGGCCGCAAGGTCTTCGTCTCCGGCGTGGACATCGCCGACGCGACCCTCATCGTCGGCCGCACCGAGGACGCCCGCACCGGCCGCCTCAAGCCCTGCCTGTTCATCGTCCCGCGCGACACCCCCGGCTTCACCCGCCGCGCCATCGACATGGAACTGAACGCCGTGGAGAAGCAGTTCGAACTGGTCCTGGACGACGTACGGCTGCCGGCCGACGCTCTGGTCGGGGACGAGGACGCGGGCCTGCTCCAGCTCTTCGCCGGCCTCAACCCCGAGCGCGTCATGACCGCCGCCTTCGCGATCGGCATGGGCCGCTACGCCCTCGCCAAGGCCATCGAGTACGCCCGCGACCGCACCGTCTGGAACACCCCCATCGGCGCCCACCAGGCCATCGCCCACCCCCTGGCCCAGGCGCACATCGACCTCGAACTCGCCCGCCTGATGACGCAGAAGGCCGCCGCCCTCTACGACGCGGGCGACGACATGGCCGCCGGGGAGGCCGCCAACATGGCCAAGTACGCGGCCGGGGAGGCCTGTGTGAAGGCCGTCGACCAGGCCGTGCACACCCTCGGCGGCAACGGCCTCACCCGTGAGTACGGCCTGGCCCGGCTGATAACGGCCGCGCGCGTGGCTCGTATTGCCCCGGTGAGCCGGGAGATGATTCTCAACTACGTCTCCCACCAGACCCTGGGCCTGCCCAAGTCGTACTGAGGACCCTGAGACGGCCCGCGCCGCGAGGAGGAACCCGCCCATGTTCCGCAGCGAGTACGCAGACGTCCCGCCCGTCGACCTGCCCATCCACGACGCGGTCCTGGCCCGGGCCGCCGAGTTCGGCGACACCCCGGCGCTGATCGACGGCACCGACGGCACCACCCTCTCGTACGAGCAGGTGGACCGCTTCCACCGGCGCGTCGCCGCCGCCCTCGCCGAGGCCGGAGTCCGCAAGGGCGACGTCCTGGCCCTGCACAGCCCCAACACCGTCGCCTTCCCGACCGCCTTCTACGCCGCCACGCGCGCGGGTGCCACCGTCACCACCGTGCACCCGCTGGCCACCGCCGAGGAGTTCGCCAAGCAACTGCGGGACTGCGCGGCACGCTGGATCGTCACCGTCTCACCGCTGCTGGACACCGCCCGCCGGGCCGCCGAACTCGCGGGCGGCATACGGGAGATATTCGTCTGCGACAGCGCGAGCGGCCACCGCTCCCTGATCGACATGCTGGCCTCCACCGCCCCCGAGCCGCGGATCGCCATCGACCCGGCCGAGGACGTCGCGGCCCTGCCGTACTCCTCCGGGACCACCGGCACCCCCAAGGGCGTGATGCTCACGCACCGGCAGATCGCCACCAACCTCGCCCAGCTCCACCCGGCGGTCCCCGCGGGCCCGGGAGAACGGGTCCTGGCGGTCCTGCCGTTCTTCCACATCTACGGCCTCACCGCCCTGATGAACGCGCCCCTGCGGCAGGGCGCCACCGTCGTCGTCCTGCCCCGCTTCGACCTGGAGCAGTTCCTCGCGGCCGTCCAGAACCACCGCATCACGGCGCTGTACGTGGCCCCGCCGATCGTCCTGGCCCTCGCCAAGCACCCGGCCGTCGCCCAGTACGACCTGTCGTCCCTGCGGTACATCATCAGCGCCGCCGCACCCCTGGACGCCCGCCTCGCCGCCGCCTGCTCCCGGCGGCTCGGCCTGCCGCCCGTCGGCCAGGCCTACGGCATGACCGAACTCTCGCCCGGCACCCACGTCGTCCCCCTGGACGCCATGGACGACGCCCCGCCCGGCACCGTCGGCAAGCTCATCGCCGGCACCGAGATGCGCGTCGTCTCCCTCGACGACCCCGGCAAGGACCTCCCGCCCGGTGAATCCGGCGAGATCCTCATCCGCGGTCCCCAGATCATGAAGGGCTACCTCGGCCGCCCCGACGCCACCACCGCGATGATCGACCCCGACGGCTGGCTGCACACCGGCGACGTCGGCCATGTCGACGGCGACGGGTGGCTGTTCGTCGTCGACCGGGTCAAGGAACTCATCAAGTACAAGGGCTTCCAGGTGGCCCCCGCCGAGCTGGAGGCCCTGCTGCTGACCCACCCCGGCATCGCCGACGCCGCCGTCATCGGCAGGTACGACGCCGACGGCAACGAGATCCCGCACGCCTACGTCGTCCGCCAGCCGTCCGCCGCGGACCTCACCGAGGCGGAGATCATGATGTACGTCGCCGAGCGCGTGGCCCCCTACAAACGGATCCGCCGCGTCACCTTCATCGTCGGCGTCCCCCGCGCGGCCTCCGGCAAGATCCTCCGCCGACAGCTCAGGGAGAGCGCATGACACTGATCGCCCGTACCCGCGCGCGTGCCGTTCAGACCCTGACCCTCGACGCGCCGCACAACCGCAACGCCCTGTCGGCGGCCCTCGTCGGCGAACTGGCCGACGCGCTCACCGGCGCGGGGAAGGACTCCGGCGTCCGCGCGGTCGTCCTGACCCACACCGGCAACACGTTCAGCGCGGGCGCCGACCTCAAGGACCCGCCGCCGCCCGAGGCGCTGGTCGCCCTGCTGCGGCAGATCATCGCCCTGCCCAAGCCGGTGCTCGCCCGGGTCACCGGGCACGTCCGCGCGGGCGGCCTGGGCCTGCTGGCCGCCTGCGACATCGCGGCCGCCGCCACGGACGCCACCTTCGCCTTCACGGAAGTGCGCATCGGTGTCGCCCCCGCGGTCATCTCCCTGCCGTTGCTGCCCCGCACCAACCCGCGCGCCCTGGCCCGCCACTACCTCACCGGCGAACGCTTCGACGCGGCGGAGGCGGTGGCCACGGGCCTGCTCACGGCCTGTGACAGCGATGTCGACCGGGTCCTCGACCCCATCCTCGACGGTCTGCGCCGCTCCGCCCCCGAGGCCCTGGCCGAGACGAAACGGCTGCTCACGGCTAGGGTGCTGGAAGCCTTCGACCGGGACGCCGCCGACCTGACCGCGCTCTCGGCCCGGCTGTTCGCCTCCCCGCAGGCCAGGGAGGGGATGACGGCCTTCCTCGAACGACGGGATCCGGCATGGGTGGTGTGAGCACGGCCGACCGTGCGGAGAGAGTCCCCAAGCAGGACCGCAGCCGGGCCACCCGGCAGCGGCTCCTCGAAGCCGCGGTGTCCTGCCTCGCCGAACACGGCTGGGCGGGCTCCACCGTCTCCGTGGTCGCCGAACGCGCGGGCGTCTCCCGCGGCGCCGCCCAGCACCACTTCCCGACCCGCGAGGACCTCTTCACGGCGGCCGTCGAGTACGTCGCCGAGGAACGCTCCACGGCCCTGCGCGACCTGTTCCCCGACGGCGCGGCCGGAGACCGCCACGCCGTCGTCGCCGCCCTGGTCGACCTCTACACCGGGCCGCTGTTCCGCGCCGCCCTCCACCTCTGGGTCGCCGCCTCCAACGAGGAGCAGCTGCGGCCCCGCGTCACCGAACTCGAATCGCGCGTCGGCCGTGAGACCCACCGCATCGCCGTCGACCTGCTGTCCGCCGACGAGACCGTCCCCGGCGTCCGTGAAACCGTCCAGGGCCTGCTGGACATGGCCCGCGGCCTGGGCCTGGCCAACCTCCTCACGGACGACGCGGCCCGCCGGGAACGGGTGGTCGCGCAGTGGGCGGGACTGCTGGAGGAGACGCTGCGCTGAGAGAGCAGGTGTCCGCGCGGAGGCGGGATGCGCGCCTCACGGGCTGAGCCGCTCCACCCGCCAGCTGCCGTCGGGCTGCTCCACGTACCGCAACCGGTCGTGCAGCCGGTTCTCGCGGCCCTGCCAGAACTCCACCGCCTGCGGGGCCACCCGGAAACCGCCCCAGTGCGGCGGCACCGGCACCTGCTCGCCCTCCGGGTAGCGGGCAGCGAGTTCGGCGTACGCGGCGTCGAGGTCGGCGCGGGTGGCGACCACCGAGGACTGGGCGCTGGCCCAGGCCCCCAGCTGGGAGCCGTGCGGCCGGGTGCGGAAGTACGCGGCCGTCTCGTCCCGGCCGGTGCGCCGGGCGATCCCCGTCACGATGACCTGCCGGGCCATCGGGTGCCAGGGGAACAGCAGCGAGACGTGCGGGTTCTCCGCCAGGTCACGCGCCTTGCGGGAGTCGTAGTTCGTGTAGAAGACGAACCCCTGCTCGTCGAAGTGCTTCAGGAGCACCGTGCGGGCGGTCGTGCGGCCCTCGGCGTCGGCCGTCGAGACGATCATGGCGTTCGGCTCGAACAGCCCGCCGTCCATCGCGGCCTGCTTGAACCAGCGCGCGAACTGCTCGACGGGGGAGGCGGCCAGCTCGGTCTCGGAGAGCCCCTCGGCCCGGTACTGCTTGCGCATCGAGGCCAGATCGAAAGGGACGTCGTCGCGGTCGGTCACCCGGTCATCTTGCCGTACGGGCGGTGTCCTTCGTCACTGCGTGGCACTGAGTGCCGTGAACCCTCCCCAAATATGGCACTCGGGGATATCGTTTCGGTGCCGTATCGGTTGGGTGACCGCCGACCGTTCGGGGCATCACAGGGGAGACCGGCCAGGGCCGCGAGTCGCGCGGACGACCGTGGATCCTCCGGACGGTCGCCCGCTTCGCAAGCTGACTGACACATGGTTCGTTCGTCCCACCCCACCAACACCATCTGTCACATACATCACGAGGAGCCGCCTGATGTCCGACTTCGTACCCGGGCTCGAGGGAGTCGTCGCGTTCGAGACGGAGATCGCCGAACCGGACAAGGAGGGCGGCGCACTCCGGTACCGGGGCGTCGACATCGAGGACCTGGTCGGTCACGTCTCGTTCGGCAACGTCTGGGGCCTGCTCGTCGACGGCGCCTTCAACCCCGGCCTGCCGCCCGCCGAGCCGTTCCCCATCCCCGTGCACTCCGGCGACATCCGCGTCGACGTCCAGTCCGCCCTGGCGATGCTCGCGCCCGTCTGGGGCCTCAAACCCCTCCTCGACATCGACGCCGAGCAGGCCCGCGCCGACCTGGCCCGGGCAGCCGTCATGGCGCTCTCCTACGTCGCGCAGTCCGCGCGCGGCCAGGGCCTGCCGATGGTCCCGCAGCGGGAGATCGACAAGGCGCAGTCGGTCGTCGAGCGGTTCATGATCCGCTGGCGCGGCGAGCCGGACCCCAAGCACGTGGCGGCGGTGGACGCGTACTGGACGAGCGCCGCGGAGCACGGCATGAACGCGTCCACGTTCACGGCCCGGGTCATCGCCTCGACCGGCGCGGACGTCGCGGCGGCGCTGTCCGGAGCCGTCGGCGCCATGTCCGGCCCGCTGCACGGCGGCGCCCCCTCGCGCGTCCTCGGCATGATCGAGGAGATCGAGCGCACGGGCGACGCGGAGGCCTACGTCAGGAACGCGCTGGACAAGGGTGAACGCCTCATGGGCTTCGGGCACCGCGTCTACCGCGCCGAGGACCCGCGCGCCAGGGTCCTGCGCCGTACGGCCCGCGAGCTGGGAGCGCCCCGCTTCGAGGTCGCCGAGGCCCTGGAGAAGGCGGCCCTCGCGGAGCTCCACGCC
This sequence comes from Streptomyces sp. NPDC007929, assembly GCF_042959065.1. Taxonomy (NCBI): domain Bacteria; kingdom Bacillati; phylum Actinomycetota; class Actinomycetes; order Kitasatosporales; family Streptomycetaceae; genus Streptomyces; species Streptomyces sp. NPDC007929. The sequence goes on from NZ_JBIBKD010000006.1 coordinate 255,030, forward strand.
CGCCGCCCCGACCGTGTCCTGGCCACCAACGTCGAGTTCTGGGCGGCCATCGTCCTGGACTTCGCCGAGGTCCCGGCCCACATGTTCACGTCCATGTTCACCTGCGCCCGCACCGCCGGCTGGTCCGCCCACATCCTGGAGCAGAAGCGCACCGGCCGGCTGGTCCGCCCCTCGGCCCGCTACGTGGGCCCGGGCACCCGCAACCCCCGCGAGATCGAGGGCTACGACGCCATCGCCCACTGACCCGCCCACCCCGCACGGCCTCACCCGACCCGGGGTGGGGCCGTCCGCGTGCGTCACCCCGCGAGCCGGTCGAGCTCCTCACCGATGGCCTCCCGCAGCCGGTCGTGCCGGGGCCCGAGCGCGAACCGCTCCTCGCTCCACCGCTGCCGCGGATAGAGCCACACGGGCAGCCGCACCAGCCCCTCGGGCTCCCAGTCGTAGCGGGGCCACACATGAGCGTGCAGGAACCCGGGCCAGATCGTCGGTCAGCAGGACCGAGTAGCCGGGCAGGAACTGCACATCGCCGATCACCGCGAATCCCGACCCCATCCGGCGCATCACGGCCGGGTTCTCACCCCGCAGGGCACTGCCGATCCGGTCGTCTCAGACGACACAACGCAGACGACCCGCGAGTCTGGTTCCTCCTGGGGAGGAGCCGGCCGGACGTACCGGCGACTCGCGGGTCGGGTGACTGCTGGAGATTGGGCCGGCTGCGCGTCGCTCACGCGCTGGTCCGGCACCGCACTGTGTGTGGTGACGGGCCGCTAGCCCGCAGCCACCTCACGCGTCCGGTTCTCATACATCTGCCGAACCACCTCCTCTCTCGTGTACCTGGAGCCTAGGAAACAGTCCGGCCCCGGATCAACCGCTTTTTCCCGGACGCCGGCGATCGGCCGATGATCTGCCCGGCCGAGCCGCCTCCGTGGCGTTGACGTGGGGATTGCCGCCGTACAACGATTCCTTCAATGTTGTGGGAACTCGGTGTGCGCTGGGTCACGTTCGAGTTGAATGATTGCAAGGAGCGAACCGACGTGCCGGACGTGCGGACGCAGCCTGCAGGGGGTCCAGGTGAGTGCTTCCCGGCGTAGTGGGACCACCGACGAGCTGGGGCCGGACGAGCCCGAGCGCGACTCGGATGGTTCGGATCTGCTTGCCGCGTTGCTGGACGGGATGGACGCGGCGCTGTGCGCGTTCGACGCCGACGGGGTCGTGACGCACTGGAACCGCGAGGCCGAGCGGATCCTCGGATGGAGCGCGGAGGAAGCCGTCGGGCGCCGCGGTCTGGCCGGATGGGCCGTGCGCACCGCGGACGCCGAGGAGGTCGAGGGGCGGCTGCTGTCCGTGATGCACGCGCCCGGGCGGCAGGTGCACGAGTTCGCCCTGCTGACCAAGGACGGCGGACGGGTGCTCGTGCGGACCCAGTCGGCCGCCGTGCGCGGGCCCGACGCAAAGCCGGCCGGGGTGTACTGCGCGTTCAGCGAGGTGCACGCCCAGATCGACCTGGAGCGTTCGATCGCGCTGAGCGAGGCGCTGTTCGAGGACGCCAGCTGGGGTGTCGTGCTGGTGGACGTGGATCTGCGTCCGGCCGTGGTGAACGCGCACGCCGCCCGGGCCCTGGGCACGGGCCGTACGTCGGTGCTGGGACGGCCGCTCGGCGAGCTGCTGGCGCAGGGCGTGGAGGAGCTGGAGAGCGCGTTGCAGCATGTGCTGGCCGAGGGCGCGCCGCCCGCGCCTGCCGAGGTGTGGGTGACCGTGCGCGCGACGGAGGGCGAGAAGCGCCGGTGCTGGCGCAGCGGCTTCCTGCGGCTGGCCTCTCCACTGGCGGAAGAACCGGTTCCGCTGGGTGTGGGCTGGCTGTTCCAGGACGTCACGGAGGCCAAGCAGGCCGAGCAGGAGGCGTCCCTGCTGCGGTTCCGGACCCAGCAGCTGCACCGCGCGGCGCGGGCCGCGGCCGAGTGCGAGGACCCGGCGGAGGCGGCCACGGTCCACCTGGACTTCGCCCTGGCCGGTTTCGCGGACCACGCGGTGATCGACCGGGTCGTCGGCGGCGCCCTCACCGACACCCAGACCGAGGGTCCCGTCCGGCTGGTCCGGGTGGCCGCCACGCCGTCCGGCGCACCGGGCCCGAGCAAGCTGGCCGACCTCGCGGGCCTGCCGGTGCGCTACGCCGAGGGGCACCCGGCCCTGCAGTGCGTGGAGCGCGTGGGCGCCGTACGCGCGAGCGCGGGCACGGCTCCGCCCGAGGCCGCCCGCGAGTGGGCCCTGGCCCGCCAGTGGCCACCGGACGCGGTGCACGCCCTGTGCGCGGTGCTGCGCAGCCGGGGCCGGACCCTGGGGGTCGTGACGTTCCTGCGGGGCGCGGGCCGCAGCGCCTTCGAGCGGTCCGACGCGATGTACGCGGAGGACGTGGCGGTACGGATCGCGACGTCGCTGGATCTCGCGGGGCTGTCGAACGGGACGTGAGGGGCGGGGCGGGGGGCAGCGCGGCCCCGCCCGTGCCCCGTTCAGTGCCGGTAGAAGATCCGGTCGCGGTACCGCTCCATCACCCGGGTGTTCCAGTCGTGGCCGCCGTCGACGTTGCCGGAGCGCAGCAGGGGCGGTTCGACGCCGCGCTCGGCGAGGGTGGTGGCCGTCGTCGCCATGACGGCCTGGAGGAGGGCCGAGGTGACGACCGTGGAGGCCGGGGCGAAGGGGGCCGGGATGTCGTCGTGGGTGAGTTCCGCGTCGCCGACCGCGATCTTGGAGTCGAGGACGAGGTCGCAGTGGTCCTTCAGATACGTGCCCGAGGAGTGCCGGGACTCGGTCTGCGAGGCGTAGGCGACCGAGGTGACGCCGATGACCTGCACGCCGAGGGCGCGGGCGCTCATCGCCATCTCCACGGGCAGGGCGTTGCGCCCCGACAGGGAGATGATCAGCAGGGCGTCGCCGTGGCGGAGCGGGGAGCTGTCGAGGACGGCGCTCGCGAGGCCGTCGACCCGCTCCAGGGCGGAGCCGAGCGGCGCGGGCATGACGTCGACGCCGACCACGCCTGGCACCACCAGGAGGTTCATCAGCGCGAGCCCGCCGGCCCGGTAGACGAGGTCCTGCGCGGCGAGGGAGGAGTGCCCGGCGCCGAAGGCGAAGAGCCGGCCCCCGTCCGCGACGGTGTCGGCCAGCAGTGTCCCGGCCGCGGCGATGCTGTCGGCCTCCTCGTCGCGCAGCCGCTCCAGCAGGCCGATCGCGGAGTCGAGGAACTGGCCGGCCGGCGCGCGGTCGCTCATACGGGGTCCCTTCGGGCTGGCCTGATCGGCTTGTGTCGCGCATCACGGTGCGGTCTGGACCAGTGCGGTGTCAACACGGCCGTGGGCCGCGCGCCCGGCCCGGGGAAGCGGCCGAAAGGGAAGTCCGTACCCTTGCGCCCGGCCGGGTAATCCCCGGCTTTCCCTCCCGAGGCCCGGTTGTCGGTGGTATCCGGCAGAATTGGGTGCAGGGCCAGCGCACACGCCGGTGAGCCGTCCAGCCTCCGGCAGATCTCATTCGAGGGGCACGTATGTCCGGACTGATCGACACCACGGAGATGTATCTCCGCACCATCCTCGAGCTGGAGGAAGAGGGTGTGGTCCCCATGCGCGCCCGTATCGCCGAGCGGTTGGACCAGAGCGGGCCGACCGTCAGCCAGACGGTGGCGAGGATGGAGCGCGACGGTCTGGTGTCCGTCGCCAGCGACCGGCATCTGGAGCTGACCGACGAGGGCCGCAGACTGGCCACGCGCGTGATGCGCAAGCACCGCCTCGCCGAGTGTCTGCTCGTCGACGTGATCGGCCTGGAGTGGGAGCAGGTCCACGCGGAGGCGTGCCGCTGGGAGCACGTGATGAGCGAGGCCGTGGAGCGCCGCGTCTTGGAGCTGCTGCGGCACCCGACGGAGTCGCCGTACGGCAACCCGATCCCGGGTCTGGAGGAGCTCGGGGAGAAGGACGGCGCGGACCCGTTCCTGGACGAGGGCATGGTGTCGCTGGCCACGCTCGACCCGGGCGCCGAGGGCAAGACGGTCGTGGTGCGCCGGATCGGCGAGCCGATCCAGACGGACGCGCAGCTGATGTACACGCTGCGGCGGGCGGGCGTGCAGCCCGGCTCGGTGGTGAGCGTGACCGAGTCGGCGGGCGGGGTGCTGGTGGGCAGCGGCGGCGAGGCGGCCGAGCTGGAGTCGGACGTCGCCTCCCACGTGTTCGTCGCCAAGCCCTGAACCGACCGCCTGTCGCGCCGGGGCACGCGCCAACTCCGGTTGCGCGTGCGGCCGTTGTGGCGTCGATGCGCTCTTGGCGTGATCCGGACCGATTCGGGGACCCAGTCCGTCGAACGGCAGCGCCCGCACGCTTCCCGTGCGACGCTGTCGCGTGAGGCATATGACCTGAGGGGCTCTGGGCCGCGGCTCGACAGCGATGTCGCCCCGGCCGGGGAGGGGGCGGGAGGATGTGCCGCGCAGATGTGGAGGGCCCCGGCGCCATGTGGCGCCGGGGCCTGTCCTCCCCTGTGCTGACCCGGAGCCCCGAGCTCTCAGGGTCATTCCCCGCGGACCGGTTTCCCCGAGCGGTCCGCCCCCCGCTGAAGATCTCCCCTCGGCACCGGCGATCAATCCCCGGGGGTGGTCACTCGAACGAGGGGTGTTGCCCGCGGAAGCCGGATTCTCGAATGCGCTTTCGATAGTCTTCGGGCGGCGCACGGCACACTTGCACCGACGGACACGGCAACCAGCACGGCAGAGGCAACAGAAGGCAGAACACGGTTCACAGGACCGGACGGCTCAAGGGAGCCGCGGTCCGCGCGAAGCTTGGGGGGTGCCAGGACATGGCGCGACGCATCGACGTGACCGGGACGGGCGGCGTACGCCTGGCGGCCTGGGAGTTCGGCGACCCGCCCAAGCCCGATCCGGCGCAGGACGGCCAGGGGGCGCACGCCGGGCCCACCGCACCGGAGGGCTCCTCGGGCGTGCTGTTACTGCACGGCCTCATGGGCCGCGCCTCGCACTGGGCGTCCACCGCCCGCTGGCTCTCCGGACGCCACCGGGCGGTCGCCCTCGACCAGCGCGGCCACGGCCGCAGCGACAAACCCCCGCAGGGCTCCTTCACCCGTGACGCCTACGTCGACGACGCCGAGGCCGCCCTGGAGCAGCTGGGCCTCGCCCCGGCCGTCCTCATCGGCCACGCCATGGGCGCGCTGACCGCCTGGCAGCTCGCCGCCAAGCGCCCCGACCTGGTCCGCGGGCTGATCATCTGCGACATGCGGGCCTCCGCGCTCGGCGCCGCCTCCCAGCGCGAGTGGGGCCAGTGGTTCGACTCCTGGCCGCTGCCCTTCGCCACGCTCGCCGACGTCCGCAAGTGGTTCGGCGAGGACGACCCCTGGGTGGAGAGGCCCAATCCGGCCCGCGGTGAGTTCTACGCCGAGGTGATGGCCGAGTCCCCGGACGGCTGGCGTCCCGTCTTCGACCCGGAGCAGATGCTCCGCTCCCGCGAGACCTGGGTCTACGACGCGCACTGGGAGGAGCTGACCCAGGTCCGCTGTCCCGCCCTGGTCCTGCGCGGCCTGGACGGCGAGCTGGGCCGCGCCGAGGCCCAGGAGATGGTCCGGGTCCTGCCCCGCGGCCAGTACGCGGAGGTCGCCGACGCGGGCCACCTGGTGCACTACGACCAGCCGGAGGCCTGGCGCGCCGCCATCGAGCCGTTCCTCGACTCACTGAGCGGCGGCTGACACCGGCTCACTGCGCCGGCGCCGCCCCTTGCCCCCGGCCTCCGGCCTCTGCCCCCGCAGTCCGGTTCGGCCTTCGCAGTCCGGTTCGGCCTCCGCAGTCCGGTTCGGTCTCCGTAGTCCGCCTCCGGCCTTCGCCGTCCGCCTCCGGCCTCCGTAGTTCGGTTCCGGCCACCGCAGTCCGCCTCCGGCCTCCGGCTCAGCCATCGGCGGTCGCCTTCGGCCTCCGGAAGCCGGAGTCAGCCCTTGCTGACCGCCGCCAGGATCTCCGGCAGCCGCCCGGCCGTCCGCGGGGCGGCCAGTTTCAGCCCTGCCGCCGTGAGCACCGCCCCGTAGACCGTGCCCGCCGGCAGCAGCAGCCACGTCCAGTCGTCGCCGTCGGCGCTCACGTTCAGCCAGATCGTGAGCGCGATGACGGGCGCGCAGAGCAGGGCGGCCGCCATCATCCCGCCGAAGATGGAGATCCAGGCGAGCCCGGTCTGCCCCGGGGCGACGTTCTTGTAGCCCTCCTGCGGGATGGAGTAGGGGAAGCGGGCGGAGGTCCACGCCCCGGTCGCCAGCATCGCGCCGAGCAGCGCGAAGGACAGCCCCAGCGCCTCGGGCAGCCGCTGCCAGTCGCCCAGCATGGCCGTCGTCACCACCGTCACGAGCGTGGCGTACGGCAGGGTGATCAGCAGCAGGGCGTACGCCCGGGCGCGCAGCTCGACGTAGGCGTCCCGGGGCGAGGAGATGGTCAGCGCGACCATCCAGAACGCCGAGGTGTCCTGCCCGAACTGGTTGTACATCTGGATGCCGAGCATCCCCGCGGCGAAGCACGCGAAGTACACCGACCCGGTGCCCTGCCAGGCGTTGAACACCGGCACGATCAGCCCGATGGCCAGCGATGTCACCCAGGCCGCCTTGGTCTTGGGGTCGCGCCAGATGTACCGCAGACTGCGGTCCATGACCGTGCCCGTACGGCCCACCGGCAGCAGCCGCGCGAGCCCGGTCGACGAACGCTCCTTCGCGGCCGACTCGGCGCTCGGCAGGGTGGAGCCGTCGGGCGAGGTCATCAGCCGGGTCAGATGCCGCGACCAGAGCGCGAGCAGCGCCACCAGCGCACCCGCGCTCAGCGCCAGTTGCGCGACGGCCACACCGTACGACCCCTCGCCGGCCGCGTGCACGGCGCCGACCGCCGACGCGGGCGGCACCCACTGGAGCACCTCGGCGGCCGGGTCGAGCTCGCCCAGCCCGGACGCCCCGAGCCGCTGCGCGCCGAAGTTGACGATCTGCGCCCCGACGGCGATGACGAGCCCGCTGAGCACCGCGAGGTCCCGCCCCTTGCGGCTGGTCAGCAGCCGTACGTTGGTCACGGCGACGGCCCGCGCGAGAGCCACGCACAGCAGCAGCGCCAGGACGACGGCGACGGCACCGACGGCGAACGCCGCCCCGCCCCGCGCCACCGCGATCACGGACCCGACCAGCAGGCACAGCGTGAACAGCGGCCCGATGCCCACCAGTGAGGACGTGAGCAGTGCCCGCACCAGCGGCCGGGGCCGCAGCGGCAGCATCACCAGCCGGGTCGGGTCGAGGGTCTCGTCACCACCGGGGAAGAACAGCGGCATCACCGCCCAGCCGAGCCCCAGCACCGCCACCGCGAGCACGACCACCGACTCGGCGTGCGCGTGCCCGCGCAGCGCGATCAGGCCGATCAGCTGGAGCGCGGCGAACAGCAGGGCGAAGACGGCCGAGGTGATGTAGGCGGCCTTGCGCCCGCCGGACTGCCGCAGTCCGTTGCGCAGCAGCGACAGCTTCAGCCGGACGAAGACCGGGGTGATCGCGGGGGCGCTCACCGCGACCCGCCGCCCAGCCAGTCCAGGTCGGATCCGGCGTCCCGGCCCTGCGCGCCGACGAGTTCGAGGAAGGCCCGTTGCAGCGAGGGCGCGTCGCCGCGCACCTCGGCGAGGGTGCCGGTGGCGCGGATCCGCCCGGCGGCCATGACGGCGACCCAGTCGCACAGCGACTCGACGAGCTCCATGACGTGGGAAGAGAACACGACCGTGGCGCCCGAGGCCGTGTACCGCTCCAGGACTCCCCGGATGGTCTGCGCGGAGACGGGGTCGACGCCCTCGAACGGTTCGTCCAGGAACAGCACTTCGGGATTGTGGAGGAGAGCGGCGGCGAGCCCGATCTTCTTGCGCATGCCGGTCGAGTAGTCGACGACCAGCTTGTGCTGGGCGCCGGCCAGGTCGAGGACGTCGAGCAGCTGGGTGGCCCGCTTGTCGACCTCGGCGCCGGGCAGCCCGCGCAACCGCCCCGTGTACGCCAGCAGTTCCCGCCCCGACAGCCGCTCGAACAGCCGCAGCCCCTCCGGCAGCACCCCGATCCGGGCCTTCACCTCGACGGGGTCCCGCCACACGTCGTGCCCGACCACCTCGACGGTCCCGTGGTCGGGCCGCAGCAGCCCGGTCACCATCGACAAGGTGGTGGTCTTCCCGGCCCCGTTCGGCCCGACGAGCCCGATGAACTTGCCCGCGGGCAGGTCGAGATCGACCCCGGCCACAGCGACCTGCTGACCGAACCGCTTCCAAAGCCCCCGCACCCGCACAGCGCTGGATTCCACCACGCCTCCCTCCGTCACCTTGCACCCTACGGCGGGGCAACGCCCTTCTCTTAAGGGGCGCGGGGAACTGCGCGATCAACCACGACGAAGCCGCAGCCGCCGACGAAGAGGAACCACGCAGACGATCAGGCGCTACCGATCCCGCCCGCACGCATAGGCCAACGGCGAGATCAACTCCTCCGCGTCCGGCAGCCACCGATTCGCCGGGGTCGGCCGGCAGGCCCACTGCACAGCCCCCCGAGACCCGAACCGCGTAGGCGGCGCGGCCACGTACGCCCCCTCACCCAGCACCGTCAGATCCAGCGACGACACCGCCCACCCCAGCTTGCGCACCAGGTCGGGCACCTTCACCCCGGCCCCCGGCAGCACGAAGAACTCCATCCGCCGATCCGGCGTGAGCGTCACCGGCCCGAGCGTCAGCTCCATCCGCTCCATCCGCGCCAGCGCCAGGAACCCCGCCGTCTCCGGCACGGAGATCGCGTCGAACGTCCGCCCCGTCGGCAGCAGGATCGACGCCGTCGGCTGCTTCTGCCACATCCGCCGCGCGACCGTCGCGCTGCCCGTCGCCTGCGTCGCCCAGTCCGGACGCGCCGGGTGCGACCCGGGCGCCGGACACGCCACGTCACCGCAGGAGCAGCGCTGACTGCCGTCGACGGCTTCCAGCCAGGTGCCGGGGAACACGTCCCAGTGGCGCTCCTCGGCGTAGCGAACAGCGGTCTCCAGCAGCGATTCCCCGCGCTGCTTCGGGATCTGAGCGGCTTCGGTGCCGGCGATCGTCTCTTCCACGATGAACACAACTCTGGTCGTCACCAGGGGTTACGCCCACCCGCGTGCGCGGGGGAGAGCATCGCCCCTGTTCCCGGGGCGCATGGGTGCATGTCCGGGGGCGCGCGGGAGGAACCGGGGCCGTGGCTGGGTAGCCACGAGGGGGGCCGGCAACAGCCGTTACCCCGGCATTCCTCACATGCCTCGCATTTTCGCCTGGTCGGCGGGGCATTGATCTTCACGGCCGGATCTTTTCGCCGGGACGTGAGGGGTTCGGCCGCGGAAGGCACGTCAACTCGGTGCGTGGCAGGCACCGCAGCCACCCGGCGTGGGCGCCCCGTGGGCGCACCGCCAGAAAGCAGGGGGTACGCCATGGCCGCAAGGCCGCTCGTCGCCCGGCAGCCGAACGAACGGCTGCAGGCGCTCATCCAGGAAGCCGGATGCTCCAACGCCGGCCTGGCCCGACGGGTCAACATGTGCGGCGCCGAGCACGGCCTCGACCTGCGCTACGACAAGACGTCGGTGGCGCGCTGGCTGCGCGGGCAGCAGCCACGGGGCCGGGCACCGGCGATCATCGCCGAGGCGCTGGGCCGCAAACTCGGCCGTACGGTCACGATCGACGAGATCGGCATGGCCAACGGCAAGAACCTCGCCTCGGGCGTGGGCCTGCAGTTCTCGCCGACGGTGCTGGGGGCCATCGAGCAGGTCTGCGAGCTGTGGCGCAGCGACGTGGGGCGGCGGGACTTCCTGTCCGGTTCCTCCGTCGCCGCGTCCGCGCTGGTCGAGCCCAGCCGCGACTGGCTGATCTCCTCACCCGACGCGCAGGTGTCGCGCTCGGCGGGGCCCCGGGTGGGGCAGTCCGACGTGCAGGCGGTCCAGGCCATGACGCAGGCGCTGGTGGACCTCGACCACCAGTACGGCAGCGGGCATGTGCGGCCGGTCGTCGTGCACTACCTCAACAGCGTGGTCTCGGGGCTGCTGGCGGGCTCCTACCGGGAGGCGGTCGGGCGGGACCTGTTCGCCGCGGTGGCCCGGCTCACCGAACTCGCCGGGTACATGGCCGTCGACACGGGGCAACCCGGCCTGGCCCAGCGCTACTACATCCAGGCGCTGCGTCTGGCGCAGGCCGCCGGGGACCGCGGCTACGGCGGGTACGTGCTCGCCGCCTCCATGAGCCACCTCGCCGCGCAGCTCGGAAACCCGCGGGAGATCGCGCAGTTGGCGCGGGCGGCGCAGGAGGGGGCGCGGGGGCGCGTGTCGCCGCGCGCGGAGTCCATGTTCCTCGCGGCGGAGGCGCGCGGGCACGCCCTCATGGGCGACGTGCGCGCCGCCCAGTCCGCGGCGGGGCGCGCGGTGAACGCCCTGGAGGCGGCCGACCCGGCCGCCGGGGACGACCCGGTGTGGATCGCGCACTTCGACGAGGCGTATCTGGCCGACGAGTTGGCGCACTGCCACCGGGACCTCGGGCAGGCCGAGGCGGCGGCCCGGTGCGCGCAGGAGTCGCTGGCCGGGCACCCCCGGACGCGGGCGCGCCGCCGGGCCATCGGATATGTGCTCCTGGCCACGGCGCAGGTGCAGCAGCGCGAGATCGAAGAGGCGTGCGCCACAGGCATGAAGGCCGTGGAACTGCTGGAGGGGCTGCGCTCCAACCGGGGCGCCGAGTACCTGGAGGACTTCCAGCAGCGGCTGGAGCCGTACCGGGACGAGGCGGTGGTAAGGGAGTTCGGGGCGCGCCTCGACCTGCAAGCGGCTGCGTGAACACGGGGGCCGCGGATGCGTGAACATGCGGGAAACGGCGGCTCGATGCGCAGGAGGTGACAGGAACAGCGCGCCGTGAGCCGGTGGTGTTACCGCGCTCACAGGGCACGGGGTCGTGCCCTGTGCTGCGTGGCACGGGGCTCTGGGGACCCGGTAGCGTGACCCGACGATTCACAAGGTCCCCCATAAGTAGGAGTCCCGGTGACGCAGAGTGGACAGGGCGAGGAGCCCTCGGCGCGCCCCGCGCGCGAAGGCATCGTGCTGCCCTCCGACGGTGGCGAACCCCTGCTGCCGGGCATGACGGGCGGACCCGCCGACGTCTCCGGCCGTAGGCCCGCCCCGCCGCCGACGGCCGCGCCGCAGGCCTCGGCCCCCGCGGAGGGGCAGACCTGGGGCCAGCCGTGGGGCCCCGACCGGCAGCAGGCCTCGCCCGCGCCGGGCCAGACCTGGCAGTCGCAGCCCGAGCAGTGGAGCACACCGGAGCAGCCCGCGTGGGACGCACAGCCCCCGGCCGCCCCGGCCCCCGACCCCTACGCCCCGGCCCAGCCGCCCGCGGGCGCGACCGGCTACGCCCCGTACGGCACCCCCGGCGCGGCCCCGCTCCCCCCGGAGGGCTCCGGCGGCCAGGCGCCGCAGGGCGGGGCCGGATACGGCTACCCGCAGGGGCCCGCCGCCGGTACCTACGGCGCGACGGCCGGGAGTGCCCAGCCGCAGCCGGGGCACGGCGCGCCCGGGTACGGCTACCCGCAGGGGCCGGCCGCCGGTGACCACGGCGCCTCGCGGCAGGCCGGTGCCCATGGGTACGAGGGCGGTCCGCCGGCCGCCTCCGGTGCGTGCGGCGGTGGACTGCCGTCTGCCCCGGGGGGCTACGGGCCCGCCGGAGGCGCACCCCTGCCGCCCGCCGCCGACGAGGGGGCGACCCAGTACATACCGCCCGTCACGGACGACACGGCCGCCGCGGCCACGCAGTATCTGCCGCCCGTCGCGCCGGCCGCCGACGAGGGCGCCACCCAGTACATACCCCCGGTCGCCCCCGGGGCCCTGCCGCCCGAGATGCCCGCGGGCGAGGACCCCGAGGCGACGCGGTTCCTCGGGACCGGGCCCCGCACCGGCGCCGGACCGCTGCCGCCCGCCGCGCACCCGGACGCCGAGGCGACGCAGTACATCCCGCCGGTGCCCGGCGGCGACAAGCAGCCGCCCGCCGAGTTCGACAACCTCTTCCGCAGCGACCAGGCCGGCGAGAGCCCGGCCGGGGCCACCCAGCAGATGCCCCGCATCGAGCAGCCCCGGCCGCAGCCCCCGGCCTCGTACGGCGCCCCCCAGCCCTCCCACGCCCCGCCCGCCGCGGGCCGGTCGCGTGGCGGGCGTTCCGGCTCGCGCGTGCCCGTCATCGCCGCCGTCGGCATCGGCATCGCCGTCCTCGGCGTCGGCGCGGGCGCGCTGCTCGCGAGCGGCGGGGGCGGCGGTGACGACGACAGCGGCGACAAGAAGACCGTCGCCGCCTCCGCACCCGCGACCGACGGCTCAGCCTCCCCGTCCGCCGACCCGGCCCGGGCCCAGGCGGTCGAGCTGGACAAGCTGCTCGCCGACAGCGGCAACAGCCGCACCACGGTGATCAACGCGGTCGCCGACGTCAAGGGCTGTGACAACCTGCCGGGCGCCGCCAAGGACCTGCGCGACGCGGCCAAGCAGCGCAACCAGCTGGTCACCCGGCTCTCCGGCATCAAGGTCGACCTGCTGCCCGACCACGCCGCGCTGACCACCGCCCTCACCAAGGCCTGGCAGGCCTCCGCCTCCGCCGACAACCACTACGCGGCCTGGGCCGACCAGACCGCGGGCAAGAAGGGCTGCAAGAAGGGCCAGGCCCGCGCCACCAACCAGACCCGGGCCGGCAACCGGGCCAGCGGCGTCGCCACCACCGAGAAGGCCAAGGCGGCCGGACTCTGGAACGGGATCGCGAAGAAGTACGGCCTGACCGAACGCCAGCCGACCCAGCTGTGACGGGACGCGGACGGCTGACCGGCGTGGGCGTTCAGTGGTCCACGTCGGCGTCCTGCAGTGTCCTCGTGGTGTCGACGAAACCCTGGCGCGCCGACACCAGCCGCCCGTCCCGCACCACCTGGAGGGTCACGTTCGCGTTGACCAGGCGCGGGAAGCCCACGGCGGCGAGCTTGTCCTGGAACCGCCAGCGCAGCGTCGGCGTGAGCCCGCCCGTGCCGGCCTCCAGGCCGTCGTCCAGGGCGTCCGTCACCGTGTCGGCGCTCACCTCGCCGCCCCCGAGCGACTCGACGACCTGCCGGAACACCGTGTAGGCGATCCACGTGGTCTGCACCCCGGCGTCCGCGGGGTCGATGCGGTTGTCGCCGAAGGCCTGCTCCCGGATCACCCGCTTCATGCCGTCCCAGCGCGGATCGCTCGCCACCGGGTACCAGCCGGTGAGGTACGAGCCCTCGTACGGGCCCGACGCGCCGCCGGTCGCGTCGATCACCGTCTGGTCGACGCTGCCCAGCACGGTGGCCGTGCGGACCTCGGGGTAGTCCCCGCGGGCCCGCCGGAAGGAGTCCATGAAGGTGCCGTTGCGGTCGCCCAGCGCGGGCACCACGCAGCCGTCGTCCGCCGCGCCGCGGGTCGTGGTGCGCAGCGCCCGCTCGGCCTCGCCGTCGTACTCGGTGGCGTCCTCCGCCGCCCGCTGGTCGGTCGAGGCACGGTGGCCGCCTGCCTTCAGACCGGAGTCGAGCAGCGGGGGCAGCTGGTCGCCGGCGATGGTGTCGGGCCGGATCAGTGCGACGGGCCCGCAGTCGGCGAGGGCGCTGCCGAGCCCGGCGAGCAGCGCGGGCTGGCCGCCGTTGACGGGGTAGGACAGGGGGCTGGTGAACTCGGCGTTGGTGATGCCGTAGCCACCGATGTAGGGGATGCCGGCGCCTTCCAGCGACGGGAAGAAGGAGTCCGCGTACTGACTGTAGGATCCGACGACCGCGACCACGTTCTCCTTGGCCGCTCGTCGGGCGCACTTGGCGGCGGCCACGCTGTCGTTGTGGTCGTTGCAGGTCAGCACGGTGAGCTTGCGGCCGTTGATCCCGCCCGTGGCGTTGATCCAGCGGGCGTACGCCTGGGCGAAGGCGGGCATGCCGGGTTTGTTGGTGGCCCTGGTGTCCTGCGGGGCCCAGGTCATCACGGTGATGGTGTCGTCCCCGGCGCCCCCCGTGGTGCCGGGGACGACACCGCATCCGGCGAGGAGTGACGCGCACGCGAGAGCCGTGCCCGTGGAGAGGACGCCTTTTCTGGCGTGACGGGTGAGGAGGCCGGGGAGGAATGTGCTGCGGGTGCGTCGCCTGCCGGTCATGGGTCCGCACGATTCCGTCACACGGCCAACCGGTGAGTGATCTGGGGTCAACACGTGGTGACGCACAGGTGAAATGCGGGGGCTGATGTAACCGATGTGGAGGGGAACGTACGATCGATGACCGTGCAAGCTTCGGAGAACTCTTCCCGTCGTGGCCGTCGCTCATCCACCATGGGCGGCATGCCTGTCAACGACATGCCGTGGTGGCGCTGGCGCAGCAACGTGCGCTCGGCGCTGCACATGCTCTCCGATCCCGGGTTCCAGCGGGACGTCTGGCTGGCCGGTGTGGACGGCTTCGGCGACGTGACCGACGCGGTGTACCGGCTGGTCGAGGACACCTGGCTGGACCACTGGTCCGCCGAGAAGTACGTCGGCACGATCTTCCGCGACGCGCAGGAGGCCGCCCTGGTCGACAGCGCGGTGCTGCGGGTGCTGCGGATCATGCACCAGGTCGGGCCGGACGCGCCGGTCGCCGCGTACCTCGACCATGAGGCGTGGCCGGAGGCGGTCCAGGCGGCCCGGGAGGCGCACGTACGGCTCGCGACGAGTGACGGCGAGGACCCGGACGCGGTGCCGCGCAGCCTGGACGTGCTGCGGATCATGACCAGGTCGGCTTAGCGGTTCATGGCGCGGTTCCCGATGCGGCTCCCGGCACGGTCCGCGGCGCGGTCCCGCCCTGCGGGACGATTGCCGGGGGTGTCGGTCCTTGTGGGAACCTGTCCTGCATGAACGAGCAGTCCTCCAGCGCCGCGGCCCCTGCCGACCAGTACGTCCTCACCCTTTCCTGCCCGGACAGGAAGGGCATCGTGCACGCCGTGTCGAGCTATCTGTTCATGACCGGCTGCAACATCGAGGACAGCCAGCAGTTCGGCGACCACGACACGGGACTGTTCTTCATGCGGGTCCACTTCTCCGCGGACGCCCCGGTGACCGTGGAGAAGCTGCGGGCCAGCTTCGCGGCGATCGGTGACTCGTTCCAGATGGACTGGCAGATC
Source organism: Streptomyces sp. NPDC007929 (assembly GCF_042959065.1). NCBI lineage: Bacteria > Bacillati > Actinomycetota > Actinomycetes > Kitasatosporales > Streptomycetaceae > Streptomyces > Streptomyces sp. NPDC007929. The sequence continues at coordinate 270,217 of NZ_JBIBKD010000006.1, forward strand.
AACCAGGCCGACCGGAAGATGCGCATCCTGCTCATGGTCAGCAAGTTCGGGCACTGCCTGAACGACCTGCTGTTCCGGGCGCGGACCGGGGCGCTGCCGGTGGAGATCGCCGGGGTGGTGTCCAACCACACGGACTTCGCCGAGCTGGTGAAGTCGTACAACATCCCCTTCCACCACATTCCGGTGACCAAGGACACGAAGGCCGAGGCGGAGGCGCGGCTGCTCGACATCGTCCGCGAGGAGGGTGTCGAGCTGGTCGTGCTCGCCCGGTACATGCAGGTGCTGTCGGACGACCTCTGCAAGGCGCTGTCCGGGCGGATCATCAACATCCACCACTCGTTCCTGCCGAGCTTCAAGGGGGCGAAGCCGTATCACCAGGCTCATGCCCGGGGTGTGAAGCTGATCGGCGCGACCGCGCACTATGTGACGGCTGATCTCGATGAGGGGCCGATCATCGAGCAGGAGGTCGAGCGGGTCGGGCATGACGTGACGCCGGAGGGGCTGGTCGCGATCGGGCGGGACGTGGAGTGCCAGGCGTTGGCCCGGGGTGTGAAGTGGCATGCCGAGCGGAGGATTCTGCTCAATGGGCGGCGGACTGTGATCTTCGCCTAGGAGCTCGGGTTATCCCGTTTCGTGGCGGGTGCGGGTGTTTTGTGGTTGTTCGCGCAGTTCCCCGCGCCCCCAAACCTCACATCCTGCTCAGTGAGGCGGCCGCGAACAGAACGTCCCTGATGGCCTCTCTGTCTCCTACCTGGCCTGCCGCTGCCTCCTGCGGAGGGACGTGACCGGCGGCCAGGCGGCAGAACTCGACGCCGTCCAGGGCCACATGGGCCACCTCGTGCTCGGCGGAGCCCTTCGCCGCGGGGGAGTCCAGCGGGATCAGCCACTCGCCGCCGCCCGAGCCCTCGATCTCCAGCCGGAGGCTGCGGCCCGGTTCGCCCGCCGCGACCAGATGCCGGTGGCGGGCGGGGGAGGCGAGACCGGCCCGGCGGCGCTGGGCCAGGGCCGTCGGCAGCATCCTGGCCGCCAGGTCGATCATGCGGTGCAGATGGCGCGGCGAGGGCGGGTCGTAGGGGTAGTCGACCGCCTCGGCGATGTCCTCCGCGTGCACCCAGCACTCGAAGGCGCGGTCGAGCATCGCGTCGTGCAGGGGCAGCTCGAAGTCGCCGTACGACACCGGCATCTTCCCGGCGCCGCCGCCCGTGAAGGACACCGTGCGCACCAGGCCGTGGCTCTGCTCGCGCCAGGGCGCGCGGACCGACCGGGTCGGCGGGAAGTGGGAGGCGCGCCACAGGGCCTCGGTGCGGGCCGCCGGTGTCGGCCGCCGGGCCGGCACGTCGCCCAGCGGGTCGTCCAGGCCGAGCGCGACCGCCACCAGGCCGTCGACGCCGAGCAGATGCGCGATGACCCCGGCGACGGTGGTGCGGCGGCTCGTCGACTCGTCGGACCGGAACCAGCGCAGCCGTACCGGCGCGTGCCACTCGGCGTCGCCGAAGTCCTGCAGCAGGGCGTCCAGGCGCGCGGTCTCGGCGTCGTAGGCGGCGGCCCAGTCCGGTACCGGGATGCGCGGCGGGCGCCGTTCCAGGCAGGTGTCCAGCACGCGGGTCCGCAGCCCCGGGTCCAGGTCGAGGCTCTCGGGGCGTTGCAGCAGTCCGACGGCCTCCCGCAGCCGCCGGGCCTCGTCGGCGCAGGAGCCGCAGTCGCCGAGGTGTTCCTCGACGGCGGTGGCCTCCTCGGCCGAGCAGGCGGCCAGCGCCCAGGCGCCGAGCAGGGCCTTCAGCACGGGGTGCGCGAAGGCGGGCGGGGCGGGCGGCGGTGCGGAATCGCCGGGGCCCTCCGGCGCGGGCAGCGGCAGTCCGCTGTCCTCGACGGAGGCCCGGGGCATGGGGATCCGGGGCGGACGCCCGCGCTCGGAGTCGTCGCCGTGCCCGGGTCCGCCCGGTCCGTCCGGTCCGTCCTGTGCCTCCGGCCGACCGGGCCCGCCTGAGCCGGCACCGAGCCCACTTTCGCCGCTTTCCTCGCAAATGCTGCTTTCGTCCCTGGGGTTGTCCTGCCTCCCGCGGTCGTGCTCACCCTCGTCGCCGTCGTACGCCTCGAAGCGGTCCGGCCCGTTCACACCGCACCCCCGTACCCGGGCGGTGCGCCCGGTGCCTCGGTGTCGTGGGCGGTGGAGAGCAGTTGCAGACCCAGGCGCAGGCGGCGGCGGGCCTCGTCCTCGGTGATGCCGAGGTCGGCGGCGGTCTGGCGGTAGTCCCGGCGCTGGAAGTAGGCCCGCTCCAGGGCCGAGCGCAGCGGGACGGGCATGGACTGCACGATGTAGTCGGCGCGGGCGGCGACCGAGGCGCGGCGCACCCTGTGCTCCAGCTCCTCGGTGGTTCCGGAGCCTTCGCGGGCGAGGGCGGCGGTCTCGGTGGCACGCAGCCGCTGCACGGCGAGCCGGTGCGTCAGGGAGGCGACCCAGGTGCGCAGCGGGCCCTGCCGGGGGTCGTAGGAGTCGGGGTGCTCCCAGACGTGGATGAAGACCTCGCGCGTGATGCCGTCGGCGGCGCGCTCGTCGCCGAGGACGCGGTGGGCGAGGCCGTGCACCAGGCAGGCGAACCGGTCGTAGAGCTCACCGAGGGCGGCGGCTTCCCCGCGGGCGAGCCGCTGCTGCATCTTGCGGTCCCAGCGAGGCGGTACGTCTTTTTTCGCCATGCGGCCCCCTCACCCCCTGCTCGTGTCCCGCGCCCGTGTTCTGTCCAGCCTGTGCTCGACGTCTCCTCGAATGTAGTCGGCACGTCCGGTAGCGCACGCCCCTTTGTGGCAATGTGCGCCCCCTGACCGGGTGCAGGTGGTAGGGGGCTTCCGGCGCTCGTGCCGTTCGCCTTTGGGCTCGCGCCTACCCCGACACCCGCGGATCAGGCCTGGCTGAAGTCGATCGAACAGGATCGAAGCCGACTAAAACAAGCCTCTTCCGCGGGAGATCGGTTTTTCGGGTTGTGTTTCAGGGAACGGCCGGTGGGCAGCCGCGCTGCAAGGAAGCGTAGGGTCTGCTTCCGGTTCGGCGAGCGAGGGGCGTGGTGGTGACCTTCAAAGTGACCGGCGGTGAGCAGGGCGAATGGGCCGTGCTCCGGGTGTCGGGCGAGCTGGATCTGGTGACGTCGCCGGTGCTGCGCCAGCGCGTGCACGACGTGGTGGCCGAGGGGCACCACTGTCTCGTCCTGGATCTGTCCGACGTGTTCTTCTGCGACTCCAGCGGCGTCGGCGTGCTCATCGCGGCCCGCCGGCTGATCCGCTCCTGCCAGGGCCGGCTGCGCCTCGTGCTGCCCGCCCGCGGGGCGGCCGACGGCTCCCACGTCAACCGGGTCCTCGGCGCGCTGGGTGTGCGCAGGCTCTTCGACGTGTACGGCGATGTGGACGCGGCGCTCGGCGACGAGGGTGAGCCTCTGTCCGCGTGACGGCTCCATGACGCACGGTGGAGCGAGTGTCGCCGTTCCGCACGCCCGTGTCCCGGAATTCCTCCGGTCTCGCCACAAGTGACGTTTTCCCGCGCCCGAACGGCGTCCCGCGTCGTACGCTCCGACCCAGACGCACCCCACCTGACGTAAGGCGGCCCGAAAAAGACATGGTCAGCAGCGAGTACGAGCGCAGGATCGCCGCCCGGTTCGCCACCTTCGACCAGGACGGCAACGGCTACATCGACCGCGAGGACTTCTACGGCGCGGCCAAGGCGCTGCTCACGGAGTTCGCGGTGGCGGCCCGCTCCGACAAGGGGCAGGCCCTGTATGGCGGCGCGGAGGCCTTCTGGCAGGGCATGGCCGGGATCGCGGACCGTGACGGCGACCAGCGCATCACGCGCGAGGAGTTCGTCAACGGGGCGGTGAAGCGGTTGCGTGACAACCCCGAGCGGTTCGCCGAGATCGCGCGGCCGTTCCTGCACGCGGCGCTGGGGGTCGCCGACGGGGATGGTGACGGGGTCGCGACGGTTGAGGAGGCGGGGCGGGTGTTGGTGTGCCTCGGGGTTCCTGAGGAGCTTGCGGGGTCGGCTGCGGCCGCGCTCGATGGGGATGGGGATGGGAAGGTGGGGGAGGCGGAGGTCGTTGCGGCCTTTGCTCGCTACTTCACGGTGCCGGAGTAGGGGTTTCGCCGCGGGGGTTGTTGACGGGGGGTGGGTGCGGGTTGGTTGTGGTCGCTCGCGCAGTTCCCCGCGCCCCTGGGGTTCGTGGGGGTGTTTGTGGGTGGGTGGGTGCGGGTTGGTTGTGGTTGTTCGCGCAGTTCCCCGCGCCCCTAAGCCGCGTGTCCCTGAGACCCCGTGTTCCTGAGCCCGCGTGTTCCTGAGCCCCCGCGTCTCTGAGCCCGCGCGTCTCTGAGTCCCCGCGCCCCTGAGCCCGCCTGGCTCTGAGCCCCGTGTTCCTGGGGTGGGTGGTGGCCTAGGAGGCGTAGTGTTCACGGAGTTTGTATTTGAGGGTCTTGCGGAGGGTTTCGCCTCGGGGGAGGGCAGTTGTTACTTCCAGGCGTTCCGGGAGCTTGTGGGGTGACAGGCCCTGGGTGCGTAGGAAGTCGGTGATGTCCGTGAGGGTCAACGGCTGTGCTCCCGGCGGTTGTTCCACCACCGCGCACACCAGCTCGCCGCGCGCCGCGTCCGGCAGGCCGATCACCGCCACGTCGCCGACCGCCGGATGCCGGTGCAGCAGGTCCTCGATCTCCTGGGCCGATATGTTCTCGCCCTTGCGGATGATGACGTCCTTCAGCCGCCCGGTGAGGACCAGGTGCCCGGTGTCGGTGAGGCGCCCGAGGTCGCCGGTGCGCAGGAAGCCGTCCTCGTCGAAGGCCTCGGCCGTCTGCCCGGGATCCAGGTACCCGCGGCACACCGCCTCCCCGCGCAGCCGCACCTCCCCGTCCACGATCCGGATCTCCATGCCCCGGGGCGGACGCCCCTCCGTCGTCGCCAGCAGCTCGGGGTCGTCGTCCGGCGCCCCCATGGTGATCATCGGCACCTCGGTCATGCCGTACCCGTGGGTGAGCTGCACCCCCATCTCGCGTACGACGGCGTGGTACAGCTCCGGCGGCTTGGGCGCCCCGCCGCCCGCCAGCAGCCGCAGGGTCGGCACCACCGGCTCTCCCGGCCGCTTGCGCTGCTCCGCGAGGAACATCGAGTAGAACGCCGTCGACCCGCCCGCCATGGTCACCCCGTGCGCGCGGTACGCCGCCAGCGCGTCCGGCAGCGCGAACTGCTCGAACAGCACCGCCGGGAAGCCGTACAGCAGCAGCATCACCGTGTAGTCGGGTCCGCCGATGTGGGCGTACGGGAAGGCGATCGAGCCGACGTCGTCCGCCGAGGGGCGCAGCGCGTGCGCCAGGCAGGAGCCGCCCGCGAGCAGCGAACGGTCCGTGTGCAGCACGCCCTTGGGGTCGGAGGTCGTGCCGGACGTCCAGTAGATCCAGCGCACGGCGGTGCCGTCGGAGGGCGGGGGAGGCAGCACGGACGGATCACCCTCGGGCAGGTCGTCGTAGGCCTGGAAGACGCCCTTCGCGCCCAGCCTCCGGGCCATCTCCGTGTGGTCGAAGCCGCGCCAGGTGCCCGGCACCGCGAAGAACTCGGCCCCCGACCCGCGCAGTGCGAAGCCGACCTCGCGGTCCCGGTAGAAGGGGATCACCGGGGTCTGCACGGCGCCGAGCCGGGCCAGGGCGAAGGACAGCACGGCCGTCTCGATACGGGTGGGCAGCTGCCAGGCGACGACCGTGCCGGGGCGTACGCCCATGCCGTACAGGCCGGCCGCGACCCGCTCGGCGCGGTTGTGCAGCTCCCCGAAGGTCAGGGTCTGGTCGTCCTGGAGGAACAGCGGCCGCTCCGGTGTGCGGGCGGCACGGCGGCTGACCAGCTCCCACAGGGTGCGGGACGAACTCAGTTCGTGCGGGGTGTCGTTCACGGCTGCCCCCTGCCGCTCGGCGCGCTGCTTGGCTGACGGGTCGTCAGGTGGGATGCTATCTGACGCTGCATCAGATAAGTACCGTCCGGCGGAGGGGACCCATGGCGACCGAACTGCCCCGCATCATCAGCGTCGACGACCACGTGATCGAGCCCGCCCACCTCTTCGACACCTGGCTGCCGGCCAAGTACCGCGAGCGCGGCCCCAGGGCGCTGACCGCCGGGATCGGAGAACTCGCCTACACCGGCGGCAAGTACCGCATCACCATGGACCCCGACGGCCAGCCCACCGACTGGTGGATCTACGAGGACCTGAAGTTCCCGTACAAGCGCAACATCGCCGCCGTCGGCTTCGACCGCGACCAGATGACCCTTGAGGGCATCACCCGCGAGGAGATGCGGCCCGGCTGCTGGGACCCCAAGGAACGCCTGAAGGACATGGACCTCAACCACGTCGAGGCCTCCCTGTGCTTCCCGTCCTTCCCCCGCTTCTGCGGCCAGACCTTCGCCGAGGCGCACGACAAGGAGGTCGCCCTCGCCTGCGTACGCGCCTACAACGACTGGATGGTCGAGGAGTGGTGCGGCGACAGCGGGGGGCGGCTCATCCCGCTGTGCCTGATCCCGCTCTGGGACGTCGGCCTGGCCGTCGAGGAGATCCGCCGCAACGCCGCGCGCGGGGTGAAGGCCGTGACCTTCTCCGAGATCCCCACCCACCTCGGGCTGCCGTCCATCCACTCCGGCTACTGGGACCCGTTCTTCGCGGTCTGCCAGGAGACCGGCACCGTCGTCAACATGCACATCGGCAGCAGCTCCCAGATGCCCGCCGCCTCCCCGGACGCCCCGCCCGCCGTGCAGGCCTCCCTCAGCTTCAACAACGCCATGGCCTCGATGATGGACTTCCTCTTCAGCGGCGTCCTGGTGCGCTTCCCGCGTCTCAAACTCGCCTACTCCGAGGGCCAGATGGGCTGGGTCCCGTACGCCCTGGAGCGCGCCGACGACGTGTGGGAGGAGCACCGCGCCTGGGGCGGGGTGCGCGGGACGATCCCCGAGCCGCCGTCGACGTACTACTACCGGCAGATGTACTGCTGCTTCTTCCGCGACAAGCACGGCGTGGCGTCGCTGGACGTGGTCGGCCGGGACAACGCCACCTTCGAGACCGACTACCCGCACGTCGACTCGACCTTCCCGCACACCAAGGAGGTCGCCCTCGACCACGTCCGGGGCCTCGACGACGAGACGGTGTACAAGCTGATGCGGGGCAACGCCATCCGGATGCTCGACCTCGACCTGGACCGCTGAGGCGCGCCGATGGACCTGTCGTACACGCCCGAGGAGGAGGACTTCCGGGCCCGTCTGCGCGACTGGCTCTCCTCGGTCCTCCCCGCCCTCCCGCCCAAGCCGTCCCCCGACGACTGGCCGGGACGGCGGGCCTACGACCTCGGCTGGCAGCGCCGGTTGCACGACGCCGGATACGCCGACGTCCACTGGGACGCCTCCCCGACCCTGCGGCTGATCTTCCTGGAAGAGACCGAGCGGGCGGGCGCGCCCTACGTGGGGGCCAACTTCGTGGGCCTGCTGCACGCTGGGCCGACCATCGCCGCCGAGGGCACGGCGGAGCAGCGGGCGCGCTGGCTGCCGCCGATCCTGCGCGGGGAGGAGGTCTGGTGCCAGGGCTTCAGCGAACCCGGCGCCGGATCCGACCTCGCGGCGCTGCGCACGCGCGCGTGGCGCGACGGCGACACCTACGTGGTGACCGGCTCCAAGATCTGGACCTCCCACGCGGAAGTCGCCGACTGGTGCGAACTGCTGGTCCGCACCGACCCCGGGGCGCCCAAACACCAGGGCATCACCTGGCTCGCCCTGCCCATGGACGCGCCCGGCATCACCGTACGGCCGCTGCGCACGCTCGCCGGGTCGGCCGAGTTCGCCGAGGTCTTCCTCGACGAGGTGCGGGTGCCGGTGGCGAACCGGGTCGGGGACGAGAACGACGGCTGGCGCGTCACCATGGTGACGCTGTCCTTCGAGCGCGGTACGGCCTTCGCCGGTGAGGTCGTCGCCTGCCGACGGGTGCTGGGCGAACTGGCCGTCGAGGCCCGTGAGAACGGCCGGTGGGACGACCCGGCCCTCCGGCGCCGGCTGGGCAGACTCGACGCCGAGTTCCGGGCGCTGTGGCGGCTCACGCAGTGGAACGTCAGCGCGGCGGAGGCGTCGGGCGGGGTACCGGGCACCGGCGGTTCGGTCTTCAAGCTCCGCTACTCACACGCCCGCCAGGAGCTCTACGACGCCGCCGCGCAGGTCCTGGGCCCCGACTGCCTCGACCTGGACCGGCCCTGGGCCCTCGAACGCCTGAGCTCCCTGTCGTACACCATCGCGGCCGGCACCTCGCAGATCCAGCACAGCATCATCGCCGAGCGCGCCCTCGGGCTGCCGAAGGGACGGTGAGCCACCATGCGGTTCCGCCTGACGGACGACCAACGCGCGCTGCGGGACGGGCTGCGCGAGGCCCTGACCCGCCGCTTCGACACGGCCGCCCTGCGTACGGTGCTGGAGGGCGCGGTCACGGAGCGTGTGGGCGGGGGCTCCGCCGCGGGGGACGAGGGTGCAGCGGGGGGCCGTTGCGCGGTCCGGGCGCCTCGGCTCGACCGGGAGTTGTGGCGGTTCCTCGGAGACCTCGGGTTCTTCTCGCTGCGGGTGCCGGAGGCGGACGGCGGGGTCGGACTCGGGTTGCCGGAGGCGGTGTTGCTGTTCGAGGAGGCGGGGCGGGCGCTGCTGCCCGGGCCGCTGGTCGCCACCCACCTCGCGGCCGGTGCCGTGCCGGGCGCGGCCACCGGGGAGACCGTGGTGGCGGCCGTGGACGGCGGGCTCGTGGAGTGGCTGGACGAGGCGGACGTCGTACGCGGCGACACCACCGGGGCCGTGCCGCTGCGTTCGGCCGACCCGCTGACGCCCCTGCACCGGGTGCCCGCCGGGCAGGCCGCCCCCGATCCTGCCCCCGACCCCGTCGCCGTCCTGCTCACCGCCGCCGAGCAACTCGGCACGGCCGGGCGCGTCTGCGCGCTCGCGGCGCAACACGCCCGGGCACGCGAACAGTTCGGACGCCCCGTCGGGGCCTTCCAGGCGGTGGCGCACCTGTGCGCGGGGATCCTGGTCCGGGCGGAGACGGCCCGCGCGGCGGTCTACGCGGCCGCCGTCACCGCCGACCCGGCCGACATCGCGGCGGCCCGGACCCTCGCCGACGAGGCCGCCGTGCGTGGCGCCCGCGACTGTCTCCAGGTGCACGGCGGCATGGGCTTCACCTGGGAGTCCGAGGTCCATCTGCATCTGAAACGCGCATGGGTTCGAACCCAGCGTGCGGGTGGAGTCACGGAGAGTGAGGAGACTCTCGCGGCGGCACTCGCGCCCGAAACGGCCTGACCGGCCGTCTGGCTGCGCTATCGCCGTACGTGCTCCGGGAGATGTCGCGGATCGTGGCATACCGGAATCACGGAGCGTTGATATCGGCTTGTGTCCTCAGTGTGACTCGTTACGGCCTGGAGTCGATTGCCCGCTCCGGTACCTTGTGTCGAATGCGAGTGGCTCCGAGCGCAGTGCGACCCCGTGGCGCCGCCTGTTCGACTGCCCGCGGCGAGCGTCGCACAGTATGCCGCACGGGTACTCCTTCGCGCTGGAATATGCCCGAAGCGCTTGTTGACGTGACTGTACGTCAACCATGCTGTCCCACAAGGGATTCACGTTCCGTGATCCTTGTCCCGGCCGTTGTTCTGGCCATGCAGAAAATGGCTACGATCGTGGCCCTCGTGAGGCGCGAGCCTAAGTGTCCGCCGGTTCGGATGGTGTGAGCGGTGCAGGTGCTTCAAGTGCAGCTGGAGATCCGGCCCGACCCCGCAGAAGTGGGGCGTGCCCGGCGGTGGGCCCGCTCCCGCCTGGCCGGGTCCGGCATACAGGCCGACGAGCCCCTCGCCGAGACGCTGGTCCTGCTCGTCTCCGAGCTGGTCACCAACGCCGTGGTCCACACCGGCCGTCCCGCAATCCTGCGGCTGTCGCTGCCGCACGTGGTGACGGAGGAGGCCACGGTCCGTCTCGAGGTCGCGGACCGCAGCGGCCGGGCCCCCGTGCCCCGGTGCGCCGGTGACGAGGCGACCGGCGGCCGGGGGCTGGCACTCGTCGACGGGCTCGCCGACCGCTGGGGCTGGAGCGTCGAGGCCACCGGCAAGCGCATCTGGTGCGAGCTGGACCGGTGCGCGAAGTCCCGCGACCTCACGGCGTCGTGCGGGGGCACCGCGGCGGCCTATGGCGGCGGGGCGGCCTACGAGGGGCTGGCGTACGAGGCGGTGTAGCGCCGCCGCACGGATGCACGGCGGGTCGGCGGCTTCCCTCGGGGGATGCGGCGATGCGCCGGGACGTGCTTCCGTGCGCGCCTACGGCAAAAGCCGCATGAGGGGCATATCGCCGATCGGCAGTTGACCCGTCGTGACCGGTTGCTCACGCTTGGGGTCAGCGATTCGCCGTGAGGGGACGGCGAGGGCTTCGGTGGACGGCAGCCCTCGGCGAGTGTGAGTCGTGATTCGGCGTCGGCTCCCTGCATGGGCCAGGGAGTCGGGGCGGGAGCGCCGAAGTCGGGTGGCGGCGCGCGCCGGTGTGCTCGGGGCGAGCGGCGCGGCGCCGCCATCCAGCTTCAGCGGGTGGCCGCCCGGCCCGGTCTACAGGACGGCGACGGGCGCCACCGGAGAGCCGGTCGCCCCGGTGAACGGCTCGGGGGTCGCGGTCAGCAGGAACGCGTACCGGCCGGATTCTCCACAGGCTGTGGACAACTTCTCGAGATTCCAGTTCTGCCCCTGTGGCATGCCCATCTCCACGAGGTGGAGGGCGTGCACGGGCAGCCAGAGGTCCTCCACTTCCGGCGGGAACACCTCGAAGGTCAGGGTGTCGTTGGCGACCGCCGCCACATCGCGGGCGTGGAACCACTCCGGCGTGCGGATGGACAGGCCCGGCGACGGATAGGCGTAGCCGTGCCGGTCCCCGGCCAGACAGGCCTGGATCTGCCCGGTCCGTACGAGCACGATGTCACCGGCCCGCACCCGGGTGCCGGCCAGTTCCTCGGCGGCGTCCAGGTCCTCGGGCGTGACGGCGTACTCACCGTCGAGCCGGTCCGTGCCGCGGGCCCGGGGGACGTCCAGCAGCACTCCGCGCGAGACGAGGTGACGGACCGTGTCGATACCGCTGAACGCGGCGCCGCCGTGTGCGGTCACGGTGTGTGAGGGGCGGCCGTTGTAGAGCCGGCCCGAGTGCGAGACATGGGGCAGGGCGTCCCAGTGGGTGGCCGCCTGGAGTCCCATGGTCACGATGTCGTCGCTGCACGCGATCGTGCCCGGGCCGAAGAGTTCCTGGTTGATCTGCACCATGGCGTGCAGGGGGTTCACGCGGCCGGGGATCAAGCCGGTCTGCACGCCGTCCTGCTGGAGCGGCAGGGCCAGGGGGACGCGGCGGCCGGTGCGGACGGTGGCCGCGGCCTGCCGGACGACCTCGTCGGTGATCAGGTTCAGGGTGCCGATCTCGTCGTCCGGCCCCCAACGCCCCCAGTTGTTCACGCGCTTGGCGATGTCGTGGAACGCGTCCGGCAGCGACATGAGTCCTCCCCGGGGCTTGTCTTCCCGTATCTGACGGGCCGTAGAATTCGGGAATCGAGAATCTAACGGTCCGTCAGAAACCGTGGGACGGGAAGGGGCCGGGCGTGGGGAACTTCTTGGCAGGCAAGGTCGTCGCGATCACGGGGGCCGGGCGGGGCATCGGCCGGGCGGTCGCGCTCGCGGCGGCGGCCGAGGGGGCGAGGGTCGTGGTCAACGACTACGGCGTCGCCGTCGACGGCGCCTCACCGACGAGCGAGATCGCCGAGGGTGTGGTCAAGGAGATCGTGGCGGCGGGCGGGGAGGCGGTGGCCGTCGCCGACGACATCTCCACGATGGCGGGCGGGCAGCGGGTCGTGGACGTGGCGCTGGACGCCTACGGGCGGCTGGACGGGGTCGTCTGCGTGGCCGGGATCCTGCGTGAGCGGATGCTGTTCAACATGACCGAGGAGGAGTGGGACGCGGTCGTCGCGACCCATCTGAAGGGCACGTTCACGGTGTTCCGGGCGGCCTCGGTGGTGATGCGCGAGCAGCGGGCGGGGACGCTGATCGGCTTCACCAGCGGGAATCACCAGGGATCGGTGTCGCAGGCCAACTACAGCGCGGCGAAGGGCGGGATCATCTCGCTGGTGCGGAGCGCGGCGCTCGGGCTGCACAAGTACGGGGTGAGCGCGAACGCGGTGGCGCCGGTGGCGCGGACCCGGATGTCGGCGGGGGTGCCGGTGGCACTCGCGGAGATCGGGGAGCCCGAGGACGTCGCCCCCCTGGTGGTGTACCTGCTGTCCGACGCGGCGTCCCGGGAGGGGATCACGGGGCAGGTCTACACGGTCGCCGGGGCGAAGATCGCGGTGTGGGCGCAGCCCAGGGAGGCCCGTGCGGTGTATGCCTCCGGCGGCGGATGGACGGTGGAGGGCATCGCGGAGTCACTGCCGGGGTCCGTGGGGGTGGATCCGATGCCGCTGCTGGAGCGGGTGCGGGAGATGGAGCGGGCGGCGGGGCGGGGGGAGCGTCCCAACGCCCAGTAGCTCGGGGGCCTTGGGCCCTGTTGGCGGGTACGGGTGCGGGTGCGTTGTGGCTTGTCGCGCAGTTCCCCGCGCCCCTGGGGAATCTGCCCCTGCGGCATCGAGAGGAGCACCCTGATGGACTTCGACTTCGGGCCGGAGGACGACGCGTTCCGCAGCGAAGCTCGTGCCTGGCTGGCCTCGCACGTCAGCGGCGTTGAGGACCGCCGCACTTGGGAGCGCGCCCTCGGCGCCGCCGGGTGGATCGGGATCGGGTGGGGCGCCTCCGGGTACGGCAATCGCTCCGCCACCCTCACGCAACAGGTCGCCTGGGCCGAGGAGTACGCACGGTCGGCCGCCCCGCCACGCTCCGGGCACATCGGGGAGAACCTGCTCGCCCCCACGCTCCTCACCCACGGCACCGACGAGCAGAAGTCACGGTTCCTGCCCCCGATCGCCGCCGGCGAGGAACTCTGGTGCCAGGGCTACAGCGAACCCGGCGCCGGATCGGACCTGGCGGGCATCCGCACCGCGGCCGTGCGCGAACCGGACGGCCGTACGTACCGCGTGAGCGGGCAGAAGATCTGGACGTCGCTCGCCCACCAGGCGGACTGGTGTTTCGTGCTGGCCAGGACCGAGCCCGGCTCGGTGCGCCACCACGGGCTGACCTTCCTGCTCGTCCCCATGGACCAGCCCGGCCGCATCGAGGTCCGCCCCATCCGCCAGCTGACCGGCACCAGCGACTTCAACGAGGTCTTCTTCGACGGCGCGCGCGCCGGGCACGTCGTCGGCGGCGAGGGCGACGGCTGGCGCGTCGCCATGAGCCTGCTCGGCTTCGAACGGGGCGTGTCCACGCTGGCCCAGCAGATCGGCTTCGCCGAGGAACTGGCCGCGGTGGTGCGGGCGGCCGTGGAGTCGGGCGCGGCCCGGGACCCCGTCGTACGGGAGCGGCTCGTGCGGCAGTGGGCCGAGCTGCGGACGATGCGCTGGAACGCCCTGCGCACGCTGGGGGCCTCCGGTGACGCGGGTGCCCCGAGCGTGGCCAAGCTGCTGTGGGCCGGCTGGCACCAGCGGCTCGGGGAGCTGGCGGTGCTGGTGCGGGGCGCGGCGGCGACCGTGGGACCGGCCGACTGGTCGGCCGCGGCGCCGTACGAACTGGACGCCGCCCAGCACCTGTTCCTCTTCTCCCGGGCCGACACCATCTACGGCGGCTCGGATCAGATCCAGCGCACGATCATCGCCGAGCGCGTGCTCGGACTGCCCAGGGAGCCCAAGGGGGCCGTGTGATGCGAGGCGTGATCTTCGACGGGAAGCGGGTCAGGGTCGTGACGGACCTGGAGGTGCGCGAGCCCGGCCCGGGCGAGGTGCGGGTGGCCATCTCGGCGGCCGGGCTGTGTCACAGCGATCTGTCGGTGGTGGACGGGACCATCCCCTTCCCCGTTCCCGTGGTGCTGGGCCACGAGGGGGCCGGGGTCGTGGAGGCGGTGGGTGGGGGCGTCACCCATGTCGCGCCCGGTGACCATGTGGCCCTGTCCACCCTGGCGAACTGCGGCACGTGCGCGGAGTGCGACCGGGGCCGGCCGACCATGTGCCGGCAGGCCATCGGACGCCCGGGCCGGCCGTTCGGCCACGAGGGCTCTCCGGTGCACCAGTTCGCGTCCAACTCGGCGTTCGCGGAGCGCACGGTCGTCAAGGCCGTCCAGGCGGTCCGCATCCCCGACGGCATCCCGATGACCTCGGCGGCGCTCATCGGATGCGGGGTGCTGACCGGGGTGGGCGCCGTACTGAACCGGGCGCGGGTGGACCGCGGCGACAGCGTCCTGGTCATCGGGGCGGGCGGCATCGGCCTGAACGTGCTCCAGGGGGCGCGGCTCGCGGGCGCCGGGCGGATCGTGGCCGTCGACGCCAACCCGGCGAAGGAGGACGCGGCGAGGCGGTTCGGCGCGACCGACTTCCTGACGTCCACCGAGGGCGTGCGCGAGCTGCTGCCCACGGGCGTGGACCACGCCTTCGAGTGCGTCGGCCGCGTGGAGCTGATCCGGCAGGCCGTCGACGCCCTGGACCGGCACGGGCAGGCGATCCTGCTCGGGGTGCCGCCCGCCGCGGCCGAGGCGTCCTTCCGTGTCTCCTCGATGTACCTGGACAAGTCCATCCTGGGCTGCCGCTACGGCTCCTCCCGCCCCCAGCGGGACATCGCCCTGTACGCCGCCCTGTACGGCCAGGGCCGCCTCCTCCTCGACGAACTGGTGACCCGGACCTACCCGGTCGAGGCGTTCGAGGAGGCGGCGGCGGACGCGGAGGCGGGCCGGGTGGCGCGGGCGGTGCTCACGTTCTGACGCCGTCGGCGGTGTCGTTCTCCCGGTTCTCCGCCCGGAAGGTGCGCCGGTAGGCGGTGGGGGTGACCCCGAGGGCCGACTGGAGGTGCTGACGCATCGACTGGGCCGTGCCGAAGCCCGCGTCCCGGGCCACCCGGTCGACGGAGCGGTCGGTGGACTCCAGGAGGTGACGGGCCCGCTCCACGCGCTGCTGGGTGAGCCACTGGCCGGGGCTGACGCCGGTCTCCTCGCGGAAGCGGCGGGTGAAGGTGCGCACCGACATGGACTCCTGGGCGGCCAGGTCGCGCAGCTGGATCGGCTCGTGCAGGCGGCCCAGGGCCCAGGCGCGGGCCGAGGTCGTCGTCGCCTGCTGCGGGTCGGGCACCGGCCGGTGGATGTACTGCGCCTGACCGCCGTCGCGGTGCGGCGGCACGACCGTGCGGCGGGCCACGTCGTTGGCGATCGCCGTGCCGTGGTCGCGGCGCACCATGTGCAGGCACAGGTCGATGCCGGCCGCGACCCCGGCGGAGGTCAGGATGTCGCCGTCGTCGATGAACAGGACGTCCGGGTCGACCTCGATCCGGGGGAACAGCCGCTGGAGGCGGTCGGCGTCGGCCCAGTGCGTGGTGGCGGGACGGCCGTCGAGGAGACCGGCGGCGGCGAGGACGTAGACGCCGGTGCAGATGGAGGCGAGCCGGGTGCCCGGGCGGATGTGGGCCAGGGCGGCGGCCAGTTCGGCGGTGAGCACGCCCTGTTCGAAGACCGGGCCGAGTTCGTACGACGCCGGGACGATCACCGTGTCGGCGGTGGCCAGGGTCTCGGGGCCGTGCTCGACCTGGACGGCGAAGTCGGCGTCGGTCCGCACCGGACCCGGCGGGCGGATCGAGCAGGTGACGACGTCGTACAGCAGGCGCCCCTCGGCGTCCCGGGGGCGGCCGAAGATGCGGTGCGGGATGCCCAGCTCGAAGGGGAGCAACCCGTCGAGGGCGAGGACGACGACCCGGTGCGGGCGGAACTCCGGCTCACGGCTCATGCCCCGATCCTATGGCCCGATCCTAACGAATGCTGTCCCTCGGGCCACTCGATGGTGAGCGCCGCGGATCGGAAGCTCTATGTCGTGACCCAGACAACCGAAGCAGCGGCCGTCCGGCGGCCGCCGAAGCCGACCCGTGTGCGGGTGCACCGTGCCTGGTTCGTCGCCGCCGTGACCTTCGTGACGATCATCGGCGCCGCCGCCTTCCGGTCCGTGCCGGGCCTGCTCATCGATCCCCTGCACGCCGAGTTCGACTGGTCGCGCGGCACGATCGGTGCCGCGGTCTCGGTGAACCTGGCGCTGTACGGGCTGACGGCCCCGTTCGCGGCGGCCCTGATGGACCGCTTCGGCATCCGCCGGGTCGTCGCGGTCGCCCTGACCGTGATCGCGGCCGGCTCCTGGCTCACCGTGTGGATGACCGCGGCCTGGCAGCTGATGCTGTGCTGGGGCCTGCTGGTCGGGCTCGGCTCCGGCTCCATGGCGCTGGCCTTCGCCGCGACCGTCACCAACCGCTGGTTCACCGCACGGCGCGGCCTGGTCAGCGGCATCCTCACCGCCGCGTCGGCCTCCGGCCAGCTGATCTTCCTGCCCCTGCTGTCCTGGATCATCGACCGGTACGACTGGCGCCCGGCGGCCGTGACGGTCGCGCTCGCCGCGCTCGCGGTCGTCCCGTTCGTGTGGCTCCTGCTGCACGACCACCCGGCCGACGTGGGCCAGAAGCCGTACGGGGCCGCCGAGTTCGTGCCGAAGCCGCCGCCCGTCCCCGGCGCCGCCCGCCGGGCCGTGAGCGTGCTGCTGTCCGCCGTGCGCACCGGCCCGTTCTGGCTGCTCGCCGGCACCTTCGCGATCTGCGGCGCCTCCACGAACGGTCTGATCCAGACCCACTTCATCCCCGCGGCCCACGACCACCACATGCCCGTCCAGGCCGCCGCGTCGCTCCTCGCCGTCATCGGCGTCTTCGACGTCGTCGGCACGATCGCCTCCGGCTGGTTCACCGACCGCTTCGAGCCGCGTCGCCTGCTGGCCGTGTACTACGCGCTGCGCGGCGTCTCCCTGATGTTCCTGCCGCTCCTGCTCGGCCCCGCGGTCCACCCCCCGATGATCTTCTTCATCGTCTTCTACGGCCTCGACTGGGTCGCCACCGTCCCACCCACCCTCGCCCTGTGCCGCGAGCAGTACGGCGAGGACAGCGCGATCGTCTTCGGCTGGGTCCTCGCCTCCCACCAGGTCGGCGCGGCCCTCGTCGCCTTCCTCGGCGGCGCCGCCCGCGACACCTTCGGCTCCTACGACGTCGTCTGGTACGCCTCCGGCGCCCTGTGCGCGGCGGCGGCCCTGATGGCGCTGGTGATCCGGCGGAGGGCGGGGGGCGAGGTGGCGACGGTTTGAGAGGAACCCGCTGTCATTCTTCCGGGCGGGCCACCGTGCCCCAAGGGCGGCGACGGCTCGGACCCGAAGACGGATCGACTTCGCCCGGTCGCTCAAGGAGGCCGAGTAGTGCGCGCGCGTTCACTCCGGCGTTGTACAGCCGTGTCCCGAGCTCAGCCGTCGTCGCACCGGTGTCGTCGAGGACTTCGCGCGAGTGCCTCAGCACGATGCGCGCCGTGTCTTGCATGCCCTCGCGCATACGCGGCACCAGATGCTCCAACTTCGGAGCGAGCATCCCGACGTACGTCTCCAACTCCTCGACCAGGAGTGACAACTCGTCCCCCTGCGGGGTCGGATCCCACAGCACGTCCTCGCACCGCTGTCGGATCCGCGCCGTGTCACTCACTCTTCCCACTCCGTGGGCAGGCAGTGACGGCCGGCGGCGATCAGCCGGGCGACTTTCAATGGCCTGCACAGGGTCGCGGCCGACTCGATCGGCACTGACCAGTAAGTGGCCCGAGCGGGGGTGCATTCCACGGCGTCGGCCCTGGGAACTCCGAGGTAGCTGCCGTGGCCGAGGCATTCCACGTCCAGGGGCTTCCAGTCGTCGACGGCCTGATGCCAGGTTCTCGGCATGCTCGCGGGTACCAGGGCGTAATACCGCAAGTAGCGTGGATCGCAGATGACGGGGCCGCCGTCGAGGGCGTGGCGCATGAACTCGTCGAGTTCTGAAGTCTCGGTGCTTTCCGCCAGGGCGAACACAAGGCGGCCGGGGATCCGTACGGCGGAGAAGATGGTGCCGAGCGGGAGCATGGCCACGTCGTGCTGCCGCCATTCGAGTCGGGCCCGGGCACGGTGGGGGGCAGACAGTGCTGCCAATAGCCAGTGCTCCGCTGCTGATCGCCGGTCTGCTGTGCCCTGTACGAGCATGCCGTGCGGGGCGACGTCGGGCCGTAAGGCAGAGTGGCTGTGGTCACTGGGCATGCTCGGGCCTCCCCGGTCACGTGCGTTCCGTTTCACCACGTGACCGTAGGAGCGCCGGTACAGCGGCAGGGGCACAGTTTGTGCCCCCTTGGCTACGCTGCGAGAAGGCCGAGCTTTACAGCGAGCCCCGAGGCACGGCGCCTGCGCGCCGGAGACTTGGCTTCGGTCTCTTCCAGGATGATGCGCTTGGCATAGCCGTTGTACTTGATCGTTTCCGGTGCCGCTTCGTAGGCCTGGTCGAGCGTGGCGAGTGCCACGTCAGGCTGTCCGTCGAGCTGGTAGCCGCGAGCGCTTTCGATGCGATGGCGCGCGCGTCGAGGTCGTGACGGGATGGTTGCTGCGTCGGCAGCCGCGGCCTGCCGTACGGATTCCCCGCCGGCGTGCAACTCGACGGCGATGGTCACTGCATGCGCGCCCATGATGCCGGGTGAGAACGACGTCACCGAGTGGTAGTAGGCGGCGGGCAGACGGGCCGCCATGTCCCGGGCCTGGTCCCAGTATCGCCAGGCTGTCCCCGCCTCGCCCCGGCGGGCTGCCGTGTAACCGGCTTCAAACGTGAGGGCGCCCGTGATCGCGAGGACATCGTCGCCGGCGTTCGGCAGCAGCGGTTCGAGGTAGGCCAGCGCGCCCAGGTTCACGGCGTCGGCAGCGTCGAAGTGGGCGGGCCCACTGTCACGATGTGCCTGAGCGGCGAGCCACGCGGCAACGCCGATCGCGTGCGGGTCCTCGGACTCCTGAGCCGCGATCAGGGCGCGGTCGGCGACCCGCCACAGCAACGCCGGGTCGGGCTGGTAGGCGCAGAAGAACTGCGCGAGGGAGTACACCTCCGCGAGGACCGCCTGTGCCGCACGCCGTTCCGGTCCGGAGTCGGCCTGGCGCGCCGCCGCTTGCGCGTCGCGGATCAGGTCCGGCAGCAATCCGCCGATGACCTCACGATGGTTCGGGGCCGAGTGTCGGGCGGCCCAAGCACGTGCGAGGCGAGCGCGGAGGTGCTCGGCGGGGGGTGCCTGGTGCTCGGTCGTGAGTGGAAAGGCATCGACAGCCGACTTCACTTCGGGGAGGCGTGGGTGTCCGGGTCCGGTGAAGAGGCCGACGCGCACGGACTGGTCTCCTGTGAGGTCGGAGAGGTCCCGTAGGCGGAGGATCTCGGCGATGCGGAGGATCACTTCGAGTCTGGGTGTCTTGAGACGGCCCGTTTCGATGCCCTTGACCCAGGAGCCGGAGCGGCCAACGAGGCCTCCGAGTTGCTCACGGGTGAGGCCCTTGCGGGTGCGCAGGATCTGGAGCCGTGGCCCGAAGACAAGCGGGTCGGCGTAGGGGTCCGGGGTAGCGTCAGATGGCACGGTCTCGCCCCTTCTCTGTTCGGCGTCCACTGTCAGGGTATGGGCAGGGCGAGTTGAGTGTGCGCGCTCGGCGACGCTCAGCAAGCCCGGTGCGTGCGGATGCGGTGCGCGGTGTCGCGGGCCCGGGCGACGTGGCCATGGTGCACCCTGCGGTGGCGGGGCCGTCCCCGCGAGATCTGGCACTCTTGATCCGGCAGCTTCCACTCCTCGAAAGGCCCGTTGATGACACTCGGCATGGTCCTCGGTGACGTGGTCGTCGTGACCTCGCGCGTTCGCCCACGTTCGACCTTCCGAGGAGTCTGCCGTGTCCACGATCCGCTGGGTCGAGGCTCGACCCCGTTCCGCCCGCTGGCACTCTGAGTCCGGGCTGCCCCTGCCCCGCCGGGTCGTCGCCGCCGACGACCTGATGCCGGCCGCAGTCGCCCACCGACTCGCTTGTGAGGGCACCGCGTTACTGTGGCGCGGGGATTTCCACAACGCTCGTCAGCTGCTGCGCGCCATGGACCGCCGTGTCGGCCGTAGCGCGCCCGAACAGCAGGGACGCCCGGCCGAGGCGTTTCACGCACACCGTCGGCACCGCGCCCACCGTGCGCGCGTGCTCGGCAAGTTGCTCGTCCTGCTGGAGGCCGACCACACCCTGGCGCTGCGCCGCGCACCGGATGTACGCCGGGCGTGCGACGAGGCCTACGGGCCCCGTCCGGCGGTCCCGTCGCCGTCGCTCTCACGGAGCTGCTGGGGGTGATCGGCGCCCGGGAGTGGCGGGAGAAAGGCGTTGCCGTACCGGCGCTCGGCGCCCGGATCCACCCGCACTACGGGGTGTTCGCGCCGACCAGGAGCGAGTACGTCGACCTCGTCGCACGGGCGCCACTGCCGTGCGGCGGGACCGTGCGTACGGCGTTCGACCTGGGCACGGGCACCGGAGTGCTCGCCGCCGTGCTGGCCCGGCGCGGGGTGGGGCAGGTGGTCGCCACCGACGTCGGCGCCCGGGCACGGGAGTGCGCCCGGGCGAACGTACGCCGGCTGGGGCTCGCGGGCACCGTCTGCGTCACCGGGCCCGGCCTGTACCCCGTCGGCCGTGCCGGCCTCGTCGTCTGCAACCCGCCCTGGCTTCCCGCCCGGCCCGCCTCCGACCTCGACCTCGGCGTCTACGACGCGGGTGGTGCGATGCTCCAGGAGTTTCTGAGCGGGCTCGCCGACCGGCTGGAACCCGGCGGCGAGGGCTGGCTCGTCCTGTCCGACCTCGCCGAACGGCTCGGGCTGCGCGAGGTGGGCGCGTTGCCGGCAGCCATCGCGGCGGCGGGCCTGCGCGTCGCCGACCGGCTCGACACGCGCCCACGCCTCTCCCGCGTACGGGACACCGCCGATCCGCTCCATGCCGCCCGGGCCACCGAGGTCACGTCACTGTGGCGGCTGACGGCGGTGTGAGCCCTACGGCGGCGCCAGCCGGGCGAAGCGCCCCCGGTGGAACAGGAGCGGGTCGTCGGTGGCCTGTGTGCCGAGGGCCTCCACCCGGCCCACCACGATGAGGTGGTCGCCGCCCGTGTGCACGGCGTGGATCGCGCAGTCGATCCACGCCACGGCGCCCGTCAGACGCGGTGCGCCCGAGACCGGCGTCGCGTCGTAGGCCACGCCCGCGAACTTGTCCGCGCCGCTCACCGCGAAGGCGCGGCACAACTCCTCCTGACCGGCGCCCAGGACGTTCACGCAGAACACCCCGGCGCGGGCGATCCGCGGCCAGGTCGACGAGGTGCGGCCGACCATGAAGGCGACCAGGGGCGGGTCGAGGGAGAGGGAGGTGAAGGACTGGCAGGCGAAACCGGCGGGGGGGCCGCCGGGGGTGTCCGGGGGCGCGGTGATCACGGTCACGCCCGTGGCGAAGTTCCCGAGGACCCGGCGGAACTCCCGGGGGTCGAGGGGGGCCCGTTCGTCGGCGCCGACGCACCTCAACTCGGGTCGCGGCAGCGCGTCGACGGGCTCCGGGGCGGTGGCGCGGACCGACCTGAGGTAGCGGACGGCGGCTTCCGCCATCCCTGCTTGTCCCATCACATCCGCATTGAAACTGACGCAGCGTCAGATGGGAAGGGTCAGTGGCCCCGGTACTCCGGGCTCCGGCGCTCCACGAAGCTCCGCAGGCCGTCCCGCGCGTCCGCCGTCGCCATGTTGATCTCCTGGGCGGCGGCTTCGGCCGCGAAGGCGGTGGCGCGGTCGGTGTCGAGGGAGGCGTTGACGAGCTGCTTGGTCAGGGCCAGGGCGCGGGTCGGGCCGGAGGCGAGGCGCTCGGCCCAGGCGCGTGCCGTCTTCTCCAGCTCCTCGTCCCGCACGACCCGGTTCACCAGCCCCAGCCGCTCGGCGTCCGCCGCGGTGAGCGCGTCGCCGAAGAACATCAGCTCCTTCGCGCGCTGCGGTCCGACGAGCCGCGGCAGGAGGTAGGCGCCGCCGCCGTCGGGGACCAGGCCGCGGCGGACGAACACCTCGATGAACCGGGCGGATTCGGCGGCCAGGACCAGGTCGCAGGCGAACGCCAGATGCGCGCCGAGCCCGGCCGCCGTGCCGTTCACCGCCGCGATCACCGGCTTCTCGCAGTCGAGCACGGCCGCGATCAGCCGCTGGGCGCCGGTGCGCAGGGTGCGCGCGACATCGCCCGGGAGGCGTTCGCCGGGAGCGCCGGCGGCCCGGAGGTCCGCCCCCGCGCAGAAGCCGCGGCCGGTCCCCGTGAGCACCACCGCCCGCACCTCCGCCGACGCCGACGCCTCCGACAGCAGCCCGATGACCTCCTCGCGCTGCCCGGCCGTGAGGGCGTTGAGGCTCTCGGGCCGGTTGAGCGTGACGGACAGGACGTGGCCGCCCCGCGTGTGCACCACCTCGGGCCCGGGCATCAGCGGCACACCGCCAGCGCGTCCAGCGCCACCGCGCCCTGCCCCCGCGGCAGCACCATGAGCGGGTTGACGTCCAGCTCCGCGAGCTGGTCCCCGAGTTCCAGGGCCATGCGCTGCACCCGCAGGACGACCTCCACCAGCGCGTCCAGATCCGCCGCCGGCCGCCCCCGGACCCCGTCGAGCAGGGCCCGCCCGCGCAGCCCGGCGAGCATGTCCCGCGCCTGCTCCTCACCGAAGGGCGGCACCCCCACGGCCGTGTCGCGCAGCACCTCGACGAGCACACCGCCCAGTCCGACGGTCACGGTCGGGCCGAACAGGTCGTCGTGGGCGAGCCCGACGACCATCTCCACGCCCTGCTCCACCATCTGGCAGACCAGGACGCCGTCCAGGGCGACATCCTCGTAGCGGGCGATGTCGGTCAGCTCCCGGTAGGCGTCGCGGACCTGGCTCGCCGAGGTCAGCCCGATCTTCACCAGGCCCAGCTCGGTCTTGTGGGCGATCCGGGCCCCGGAGGCCTTCATCACCACCGGGTAGCCCACCAGACCGGCCGCGCGGACGGCGGCCGCCGCACTGGTCACCAGCTGCTCGCGCGGTACGCGGATGCCGTACGCCCGCAGCAGTTGCTTCGCCGCGTGCTCGCTCAGCTGCCGGCCGGGCTGCATCAGGGCCTGGGCCTTGCGGTAGGACGGGGACAGGGTGCGGGGGGCCTCGTCGAAGGGGGAGCGGTAGGCGGCCGCGAAGCGGTGGTGGGCGAGGTGGGCGCGGACGGCGGAGAGGCAGTTGCCGACCGTGCGGAAGGTCGCCACGCGTGAGGAGCCGAGCAGGACCTCCCGGTAGGCGGGCTCGGTGCCCACCGGCGAACCCCACACCACGCAGACGAGTTTGTCGGTCTGCTCGGCGGCGTCCACCAGGTCCCGGACCAGCCGGTCGCTGAGCGGGGGGAACGGGCCCGTGACCGGGCAGATCAGCACGCCCACCTCAGGGTCGTCGAGGATCGCGTCGATGATCTTCCGGCCGCGTTCGTCCCCGACCGGATGCCCGCCGTTGTCGACCGGGTTGGCGACGCTCAGGTACTCGGGTATCCACTGGTGCAGCTCGGCCTGCTTGGCCTCGGACAGCTCCGGCAGGCTCAGGCCCATCCCGGTCGCCAGGTCGGCGACGTGTGCGCCGGTGCCGCCGGAGATGGAGTAGACGACGACGCCGTCGGCGCGCGGCGGGCGGGCCCGGGCCAGCAGGGCGGCGGTGTCCTGGAGTTCGTCGAGCCCGTCGACCCGGATCACGCCGTACTGGCGCAGCGCCGCGTCCACCACGGCGTCCGCGCCGGTCAGTTTGCCGGTGTGGGAGGCGGCCGTGCGGGCGCCGGTCTCGGTACGGCCCACCTTGACGGCGACGACCGGCACCCCGCGCCGGGCCGCCCGGTCCGCCGCGAGCAGGAAGGACCGGCCGTCCTTCAGCCCTTCGAGGTAGCAGGCGATCGCACCGACCTCGGGCCGCTCGGCAAAGTAGGAGAGGAAGTCGGCGCTCTCCAGGTCGGCCTCGTTGCCGGTGGGGGCCCAGTGGGAGAGGCGGATGCCGAGTTCCTGGAGGGCGAAGACGGGGCGGCCCTGGTGACCGGACTGGGTGATCAGCGCGATCGCCGGGCCCGCCAGGTCCTCGCGGAACCGCTCGAAGGCGTTGAGGTTGGTGTTGGGCCCGAGCAGCCGCAGTTCGGACTGTTCCACCGCGGCGGCCAGCCGTTGCTGGGCTGCCTCGCCCTCCGGCCCGGTCTCCGCGAACCCGGAGGCGAAGACGACCGCGAACCGCGCCTTGGCCTCCGCGAGTTCCTCGATGACCGGGACGGGGTCGCCGACCAGCACCACGGCCAGGTCCACCTGCTCGGGCAGGGCGGCGACGGACGGGGAGCAGGGGATGCCGAAGACGGACGGCCGGCTGGGATGCACCGGGTACAGCGTGGCGCCGACGCGCTCGGCCCAGTCGGCCAGTTGCCGCGTGATCCCGGTGTTCGGGCGGCCCTCGGCGTCCGAGGCGCCGATCACGGCGACGGACCGGGGTCGGAAGAAGCGGTCCAGATCGGGGACGCCGGAGTGCAGTGGCCGTCCGCTGACGTCCAGGTCGCCCGCCTGGGCGGGCCTGCCGTGCACGGCAGGCCCGGACCGCTCGCCACAGGCGATGGCCCGGGTCCGGCGGGAGTCGGTGGTGAGGGTGCCGTGAGTCGATCCAAGCATCGTTTCCGCCCGCTCCTGTGAGACAGCCGCTAACTGACGCTCTGTCAGATTACTGAACTGATGCGACGTCAGGAACGGTGTGGGCGGGTGGAGTTGTCGAATGGACCGACTCAGGCGTGGCGGTGTCGGCGGCAGGCGCTCAGCCCGGCAGGCGGGAGACGCTCCCCTGGCCGCTCCGGGCGACGGCCTTCGCGATCTTCACCGCGTCGAGTGCCATCTCGCGGAGATTGCCGCTGATCGGGTTGGTGAAGCCGGTGAAGTACAGGCCGGGAGCGGACTTCGGGGAGCGGGGGCCGTGCGTGACGGGCCTGCCGCGGTCGTCGAGGACGCCGAGGTGCCCGACCAGGCCCTCCAGGGCGCGGACGTACCCCGTCGCGGCGATCACCACGTCCGGGGAGATCCGGGTGCCGTCGGCGAGTGCGATCTTGCCGCCGTCCTCGAAGCCCTCCACGGCCGCCACGATCTGCACCCCGCCCTTGCGCACGGCGTCGATCAGGCCGACGTCCTGCACCGGGATGGCCCCCTGCTTCACCCGCGTGTACAGCCCGGTGTCCGGGCGCGGCAGCCCGTGGGCCGACAGATCGGGCACGGCGATCCGGGCCTGTGCCCGGGAGATCCGGTCGACCAGCCCGACCGGCAGCCGGCGGACCAGGACACCGCTGTACTGGGCGGCCCAGCCGGCGGTCGAACGGCGCACGATGTGGGGGACGGTGCGCACCGCCAGCCGGACCCGCGAGGCGCCGCTCTCCATCAGGTCGACGGCGATCTCGGCGCCGGTGTTGCCGACGCCGACCACGAGGACGTCCCGGCCGGCGTAGGGCTTGCCGCTCCGGTACTCGCCCGCGTGCAGGAACTCGCCGGTGAACCCGGCGCGGCCGGGCCAGTCCGGCAGGCGCGGGGTGTGGTTGTAGCCGGTGGCGACGACCACCGCCGCTCCGGTCAGCTCCCGGCCGCCGGTGGCGTGCAGCAGCCAGCCCGTGCCGTCGGGGGTGCGCTCGACGCGGGACACCTCGACGCCGGTGACGATCTCCAGGCGGTGGTGCTCGGCGTACTTCTCCAGGTAGCGCACCACGTCGTCCCGGGACACCCAGCGCCCGAACCGGCGCGGCATCGGCAGCCCGGGCAGGGCCGACAGGCGCCGGGTGGTGTGCAGGTGCAGCCGGTCGTAGTGACGGCGCCAGGACGCCCCGACCCGGTCGGACTTCTCCAGGACGACGGCCCGTATGCCCCGGGCGCGCAGCGCGTACGCCGCGGAGAGCCCGCCGGGTCCGCCGCCGATGACGTAGACGGGGCGGTCGGGTGGGGGCTGTGCGGAGGCGTGTGTGGGGGGTGTGGAGTCGGCCATGAGCGCGAGCGTAATCACGGGACCGGTTGATGGGTCTCGGTCAAGACCGGAATTGGTTTCGGATTGATCACGCCTGTAGGAGGGGTGGGTGGGGCTCGTGGCGTAGTGGGCCTGGTTGTGGGGGGACGGTGATCGTTCCTGGTCGAAGATGTCGAAGGCGTCGAGGCGTCGAAGGTAGCGAGGCGTCGAAGGCATCGAGTGTCGAAAGCGTCGAGGCGTCGAAAGCGTCGGACGCGCCCAGGGCCGGGGGTGACGCGGGCGCGTGGAGGTGGACGTTCACCGCCCCTTGCGCATCCGCTGATCTGACGTACCGTCAGATCGCATGGACACGATCTGGCTCACCGGGGCGGAATGGCTGGCCGTGCTGCGCGTCGGGCTCGGGTTGTGGTGGCTGGAGAGCTGGCGGCACAAGGACCGCAAGGCCTGGTTCGCGCGGGGCACCGGCATCACCTGGGCGGCCTCCATAGCCGCCGAGCACCGCTGGAGCGCCGTCCGGTCGGGCTTCCAGACGGTCGTCGCGCCACACCCGCGCGTGATGGCGTACGTCGTCGTCTACGCGGAACTGGCGCTCGGACTGGGCCTGATCACCGGCTTCCTCACCCCGATCGCGCTGGCCGGAGGGTTCCTCCTCAACGCCCTGTACTTCACGCTCATGGTGCACGACGTCGCCGAGCAGGGGCAGAACTCGATGATGGCGCTGATGTCGGTGGTCGGGCTGTTCGGGATGTCCTGGCAGACGTGGTCGCTGGACAGCGCGTTCGGGCTGTTCCCGTGACCGGGCACCGCTTCGACCTGCCAGAACCCGACGCCTTCACACGGACGTACTGGGACGCCGCAGCGGAGGGCCGGTTGCTGATCCGCCGCTGCGGGGGCTGCGGCCGGGCCCACCACTACCCGCGGGAGTTCTGCCCCCACTGCTGGAGCGAGGACGTCACCTGGGAGCCGGCGAGCGGCCGTGCCACGCTCTACACCTGGTCCGTCGTCCACCGCAACGACCTGCCGCCCTTCCCGGACCGCGTCCCCTACGTCGCCGCCGTGGTCGAACTCGCCGAGGGGCCGCGGATGATGACGGAGATCGTGGGCGACGCCGTCCTGTCGGCCGGGGCGGAGCTGGTGGTGGCGTTCCGGGAGGGAGTGCCGGTGTTCCGAAGGGTGTGAGGCCGATTTCCCGTACCACGGGATTCAATGGGACCCATGGCCCCCATACGTGACCAGTCCATGACCGGCCCGCACCCGGATCTCCACGGCCACGGCCTCCGTCTGCGCCCCTGGGACGCCGGATCCGGTGCCGACGTCGACACCTGGCTTCGCGGGCTGCGCGATCCGGAGTTCCGGCGCTGGAACACCCCGCTGCGCCCGGTCACGGACCGGGCGAGTGCGCGGGAGTCGCTGCTCGCACGGGCCCAGAGCGCCCTGGAGGGGACGTCGGTGTCGTTCCGGGTCGCGGACGCCCGCACCGACGCGCCGCTCGGGCACATCGGCGTCAACGAGATCAAGTACCACCTGAAGATCGCCCGGATCGGCTACTGGGTGCTGCCCGAGGCCCGCGGCCGGGGCGTGGCCACCCGGGCCCTGCTGCTCACCGCCCGCTGGGCGCTGACGGAACTGGGGATGCACCGGCTGGAGCTGGACCACGCGGTCGGTCACGACGCCTCGTGCCGGATCGCCGAGAGGTGCGGTTTCCCGTACGAGGGCACCCTGCGCGGGGCGATCTTCCAGGAGGGGCGGCACGACGCGTTCCGGGACGCCCATCTGCACGCCCGCCTGGCCACGGACCCGGAGCCGCCGGGCCCGGGAGAAGGGCTGAACGGGTCGGTGTGATGCGCCTCACGCCGACCGGGCGATCAGTGCGAGGGTCCGTGCCGGTCTGATCCGGTGACCTCAGCATTTCCGCACAGCAGAGAAGGGACCGTCCGAGATGACCGCACCCGTGAAGGGCCCCGCCGCCTACTTCCCCTCCATCGAGAAGAAGTACGGCCGCCCGATCGCCGACTGGCAGGAGCTCATCCGATCCTCGCCGCTGACCCGGCACATGGAGCTCGTCGACTGGCTCAAGACCGAACACGGCCTGGGCCACGGACACGGCAACGCGCTGGTGGCGTACACGCTCGCCGAGGACAGCGGCAGGTGAACCGACGGCACCCCCGTAAATTCAGGGGTGCCCGGACTGCGGCCGGGGCACCATGAACCATGGACACCGGAACCGGAGACGCCCCCGAGACCGCATCCCGCTCCGCCGCGGGCGGGGGCTGGCACCTCACCCATGACCTCGA
Organism: Streptomyces sp. NPDC007929; assembly: GCF_042959065.1. Classification (NCBI taxonomy): domain Bacteria; kingdom Bacillati; phylum Actinomycetota; class Actinomycetes; order Kitasatosporales; family Streptomycetaceae; genus Streptomyces; species Streptomyces sp. NPDC007929. The sequence continues at coordinate 298,509 of NZ_JBIBKD010000006.1, forward strand.
CGCGTTCCTGACCCGCGCGGGCGCCTTCCTGCGCTCCCGCCCGGCGTTGCACACCGTGCCGCTGACGGTCACGGAGACCCTGCGCACCCACGGCCGGGGCGTGTACGGCGACGGGGCACCGGAGTTCGGCGTGCTGGAGCGGGTTGGAGAGGTCCGGGCGGCCTTCTTCCGCACCCCGCCGCACTGGCTGAACCTCACCGCCGTCACCCCCGAGGACGCCGACTCCCTCGCCGCCCGCCTGGCCGCCCTCGGCCGGCGGCTGCCCGGGGTGAACGCGGAGCGCGACACCGCGGCCGCCTTCGCCGAGGCCTGGCGGCGGCACACGGGCGCCCAGATCGTCCCGCGCCAGCGCCAGCGGCTCTACCGGCTCGGCACCCTGACCGAGCCGGGCCCCCTTCCGCCCGGTCGCCCCCGGATCGCCGTCGGGACCGACCGGGAGCTTCTGCGGCGCTGGCACGACGAGTTCAGCGCGGCCGTCGACCTGGGCACCGTCCGTGACTCCGCCGAGTGGGCGGACGCCCGTATCGACAGCGGCGGCATCACCTTGTGGGAGACCCCCGAGGGCACACCGGTCGCCATGGCCGGCACCGGGCCCCGGGTCGCGGGTCAGGTCCGCGTCGCCTCGGTCTACACCCCGCCCCGCTTCCGCCGCAGCGGCTACGCGGGTGCCGTGACGGCCGAGGTCAGCCGAGCCGCCCTGGCCTCCGGCGTGGACGAGGTCCTCCTCTTCACCGACCTGGACAACCCGACCAGCAACGGCCTTTACCAGCGCATCGGCTACCGGCCGGTGGCGGACTTCGACGTGCACGACTTCACATAGAGGCAGGCCTCGCCCTAGGGGGTGTCTGACACATGCCCGCGGCGTCGCGACGCCCGGCACGCACGCTCGCCGCGTTGCCGAACCGTCCACGTGGCTCCGCCACGAGGACGCTCCGGCGCCTTGCGATCGCACGCACCGGACGCCGCTCCTTCTCCCGCGCTCATTTGTCAGGCACCCCCTAGCCCGGCCCCTCACGGCCACAGCAGTTCCCGCGACCACTCCTCGCCGCCCTGCTCCCCGTCCCGCCGGTAGCGCAGTCGTACGTGCCGGCGTCGCTCGTCGCCCTGGAAGAACTCGACCTCGTCGGCCCGCAGCCGGTACAGCGTCCAGGACGGCACCGGTGCGTCCGGCTCCCGCGACGCCCGTTCCCACGCCGACTGCGAGGCCCGGGCCAGGTCGTCCAGGGACGGCAGGATCTCGCTCTGCCTCCCGGTCAGTGCTGCCGCCAGCGCGCCCGTCGAGCGGGCGTGCAGATCGCCCTGGGCGTCCTCGGACGGCGCCGCCGTCACCGGGCCGCGCACCCGGACCTGGCGGCCCAGCACCGGCCAGTAGAAGCCGAGCGCGGCGTACGGACGCCCGGTGAGGTGCCGCCCCTTGCGGCTGCCGGCGTGGGAGGCGAAGGACCAGCCGTCGGCGTCCGCGCCGTGCAGCATCACGATCCGCACGTCGGGCAGGCCCGACTCGTCGGAGGTCGCCAGCGACATGGTGTGCGGCTCGGTCTGGCCGGCCGCCACCGCCGCCGCGAACCACTCGGCGAACAGCGGCAGGGGAGCGGCCGGGGCGGTGTCCGGGTCGAAGGGGGGCAGGTCCGTGACCTTCGGGTCCCAGACCCGCAGTGACCTCAGCAGCTCGTGAAGATCGGTTGCCATGCCTCGATTGTGTCCGCTCCCGCCGGGTGACAGGGAGCGCGGCCATTCCCGGCCCGCCGCCATCTGCGTCCTCGCGAGGCATCCCCTGCCCCCCCGGTAGCGCTCGCCCCTTCACCCCGCCCCCAGCACCACCGTCCCCGACGAGCAGAACCAGCCCCCCGTCCCCGACGCCACCGCCAGTCGCGGGGGTGAGCCGTCGCCCCGCCGTACCTGCCGCTCCCCGCACTCCCCGCGTAGCTGCCGCACCGCCTCCACCAGCAGGAACAGCCCCCGCATCCCGGGATGCTGGGCCGACAGCCCGCCCCCGTCGGTGTTCACCGGCAGCGCGCCGCCCTCGACCCGCAGTCGCCCCTTCTCCACGAACGCCCCGCCCTCGCCCTTGCCGCAGAAGCCGAGGTCCTCCAGCGTCACCAGGGTCATGTAGGTGAAGGCGTCGTAGATCTCGGCGACCTCGATCTCCGCCGGCCGCACCCCCGCCCGCTCGAACGCCAGCCGCCCGCTGACCGCCGCGGGCGATACCGTGAAGTCCGGCCACTCCGACATCGCCGCGTGCGACACGCACTCCCCGCTGCCCAGCACCCACACCGGCGCGGTACGGCAGTCCCGCAGGTACTCCTCGGCCACCAGCAGCACCGCCGCCCCGCCGTCGGAACGGACGCAGCAGTGCAGCTTGGTGAAGGGGTCCGCGATCATGGGCCCGGACAGCACCTCGTCGACCGTGACCGGGGTGCGGAACATCGCCTCCGGGTTGAGGGCCGCGTTGGCCCGGGCCTGCACCGCGACCTCCGCCAGCTGCTCGATCGTCGTGCCGTACTCGATCATGTGGCGGCGGGCCGCCATGGCGTATTTGGCGATCAGGGTGTGGCCGTAGGGGACCTCGAACTGCATCGGGCCCCGGGTGCCGAAGGACAGCGTTCCGGTGCGGCGGCCGGCGCGGACGTCCGCCCGGGCCGTCGAGCCGTAGACGAGCAGCACCGCGCGGGCGTGCCCGGCCGCGATCGCGTCCGCCGCGTGGGCCGCCATCACCTCCCAGGTGGAACCGCCCACGGAGGTGGAGTCGACCCAGGTGGGCCGCAGGCCCAGGTACTCGGCGACCTCGACGGGCGCCAGGGTGCCGAGGCCCGCCGAGGCGAAGCCGTCGACCAGCGACCGGTCCAGGCCCGCGTCCGCCAGGGCGCGTCGGGCCGCCTGGGCGTGCAGTGCGTACGGGGTCGCGTCGTCCACCCGGCCGCAGTCCGAGAGGGCCACGCCGACGACGGCCACTTTCCTCCGCGCCACCATGAATCTGACGGTACATCAGATCGCGGCGGGTGCGGCAGTGCAGGGCTCTGGGCTTCCCCGTTGCGCCGCCCTAATATGACGCACCGTCAGATGCGGAGAGAGGTGCCCCATGGACGCCCGCTTCACCGACGAACAGGACGAGATCCGCCGCACCCTGCGCGAACTGCTGGGCAAGCGGTGCGGTCCACAGGAGCTGCGGGCCGCCGTCGACACCCCGGCCGGACACGACCCCGCCCTGTGGACCACCCTCGCCGAGCAACTCGGCCTGCCCGGCCTCGCCCTCCCCGAGGCCTACGGCGGTGTCGGCTGCACCGCGACCGAACTGGCCCTGGCCTGCGAGGAGACGGGTCGCGCCCTCGCCCCCACCCCGCTGCTCGCCACCGCCGTCCTCGCCGCCCCCCTGCTGCTGGCCCTCGGCACCGACGCCCAGCGCGCCGAGCTCCTGCCCCGCGTCGCCTCCGGTGAACTCACCGCCGCCCTCGCCGTACCGGGGCCCGCCCTCGCCACCGCCCTCGCGCTCACCGGACACGACCGGCGCGGGACGTGGGCCGGCGGGGGACGGGCCGGGGGCGTCCAGGCCCGCCGGGTGGCGGGCGACTGGCGGCTGTACGGGCAGGTCGACCAGGTCCTCGACGGGCACAGCGCCCGGCTGCTCCTGGTCGCGGCGCACACCGGGGGCTTCGTCCGCTCCCGCGTGCTGCTCTTCCTGGTGCGTGGTGACGCCCCCGGCCTCACCCGCGTACGCCGGACCGCGCTGGACGCCACCCGCCCGCAGGGACGGATCCAACTGCGCGACACATCAGCCGAGTTGCTGGGCAACGAGATCGCCGACCCGCTCCCCGTCCTCGCCCGGCTCGGGGACACCGCCGCCGCCTGCCTCGCCGCCGAGGCCGTGGGGGCGGCCGGCCGGGTGCTGGAGCGGACCGTCGAGTACGTCGGGCAGCGCGAGCAGTTCGGGCGGCCGGTCGGCTCCTTCCAGGCGGTCAAGCACCGGCTGGCCGACGCCTACGTCCAGGTCCAGGCGGCTCGCTCGGCGGCGTACTACGCGGCCTGGTCGGCCGCCGCGGAAGCCACCGCCGCCACGGGCGTCACCGCGAGCGGAACCACCCCCGCCGCCGAGGAGACGCCCGGCGCGCTCGCCCTCGCCCAGGCGCTCGAAGCGCTGCGCCGGGCCGCCGCCGAGGGCATCCAGCTGCACGGCGGCATCGGCTTCACCTGGGAGCACGAGGCCCATCTGTACTTCAAGCGTGCCGCGGGCGACGAGCTGCTGTTCGGGCCGGTGCACCGGCTGCGGGCACACGCGGCCGACGCGGCACACGTCTTCGAGGAGGCCGGCCCATGAGGGGTGCGCGTGTGGTGCAGAAGGTGTCGTCGACCAGGGGCTTCGCTCGTGTGGCACCGCACGTGGTGCCCGCCCTCGACCGAGCTGTCCACCGGCTCACCAGGGGAAAGGTGCTGCTCAGCGCGCAACTGCTGCCCGGGGTGGTGCTGACCTCGACCGGGGCGCGCAGCGGCCTGCCCCGCCGTACCCCGCTGGCCTGCATGCCCGAGGACGGCGGGCGCTCCTGGATCGTCGTCGGGTCCAACTTCGGGCGGCCCGGGCACCCCGCCTGGAGTCACAACCTGCTCGCGCATCCCGACGCGGAGATCAGCTGGCGGGGCCGGGACGTCCCGGTGACGGCCCTGCCGCTGGCGGGGGAGGAGCGGGCGGCGGCCTGGCGGGCGCTGCTGCGGTTCTGGCCGCCGTACGCGGCGTACCAGGCGCGGGTGGAACGGGAGATCCGGGTGTTCCGGCTCGTGCGGCGATAGCGGCGGAGGCGGCGCAAGCGGCGGCGGGGGCGGCGGGAGCCGAAGAGCACGACAGGCGGTGGTCCACCCGGGTGGACCACCGCCTGCCAGACAGGACGGGTGGGGGAAGAGGCGGGCGCGCCGCGCTATCGCGTCGGCTTCCGGCCGGTGACGCCCAGGTGCACCAACAGGGCGAGGTTCGGTTTCAGTTCGGCCTGCTTCACGCCCCAGGAGGAGAAGCCCTTCTGGTGGGAGGCGACGGCCGCGAGCATCGCGACCAGCGAACCGGCGACGGCCGCCGGGTTCACGTCCTTGTCGACCCTGCCCTTGGCCTGGAGCTCGGCGACGGCGTCCGCGAGGGAGTTGTTCACCGAGTTGAGGATCTTCATCCGGAGTTTGTAGAAGCGCTTGTCGCCCTCGGCGGCACCGAGGTCGACGACCCGGAGGATGGCGTCGTTCTTGCGCCAGAACTCCAGAAAGCCGTCGACGAGTTCCTGCGCCGTCTGCCAGCCGGCCTTGCCTGCCCAGGAACGGCCCTCCAGGAGCTCCGTCAACGCGGCGCCCTCGGTGGCCATTTGCTCGGCGATCTCCAGGACGGCGCCCTCGACGTCCGGGAAGTACTGATAGAAGGTCGCGGGCGAAGTGCCCGCTTTCCGGGCGACATCGATGACTTTGACGTCGCGGTACGGGGAGGAGCTGAGCATCTCGCTGAGGCAGTCGAGCAGCTTCTGCCGGGTCGCCTGCCCACGCCGGCCGGCCACGCGGCCGTCGACGGTACGCACTTGTCCTGTCATGCCGTCAGCTTACCGAGGCGTGATCGGGGCGCGATTCGGCCGACTGCAAATGGGGTGCGAGGGAGTAGCGGGACTGGTGTGCCTGGTCTGCGGGGTGCGGCAGTCGCGGTTACGTTGTCGGCATGGCCGAAAACAGGGCATCGGTGTACGGAGAGGGCGTCCCCTGCTGGGTGGACGCGCAGCTTCGCGACGTCGAGGCGGGCAAGCGGTTCTACGGTGAACTTTTCGGGTGGACCTTCGAGGACGCGTGGTTCGGCTCGTTCACCGAGGCACTGAAGGATGGGGAGCCGGTGGCGGCCCTGGTCCGCAAGGTGGACGGGCGGCTGCCCACCGTCTGGACGGTGTACTTCGCGACCCCGGACGCCCCGGCCCTGGCCCGGCGCATCCGGGACGCGGGCGGGCAGATCGTCTCGGCGCCGGTGCCGGCCGGGGACCTGGGCGTCACCGCGCTCGTCACCGACCCCGAGGGCGCCGTCTTCGCCCTGTGGCAGCCGGAGGAGCACCCCGGCTTCGGCAAGCGGCACGAGCCGGGCACCTTCGCCTGGGCCGAGCTGTACGCCCGGGACACCGAGGCGGCCAACGCCTTCTACGGCGACCTCTTCCAGGAGGCCCTGTTCGGGCCGGACGCCGAGCCCGACTTCGGCCGCGCCCCGGTCGCCGACGTCTACCCGGCCGAGATGCCGCCCCACTTTCTCGTGCACTTCGCCGTCGAGGACGTGGCGGCCGCGGTGGAGGACGTGACGCGGCTCGGCGGCCGGGTCCAGGTACCACCTTTCGGGACGTCGTACGGCGAGGTCGCCGTCGTCACCGACAATCAGGGGGCGTCCTTCGCGCTGCTGCACCGCTGACCAGGCAGGATTTGGTCAGCGTTTGATCCCTTCTGTGTCGAGACATCCCAATTGTCACCGGGTTCGCAACCGGGGCTCGGGCCAGGAAGAATCAGGGTGCGTGCCGCCAGGGCGGTGCGGTGGTGAGACGCTGCACGGGGTCGCGTGGAACATGTGGCTTGGCGCGGCTCGTACGGGGAGGTGGCAGGCAGAGTGGTGGATCAGCTGACGCAGCACGATCCGCGGCGGATCGGGCCGTTCGAGGTGCTGGGACGGCTGGGTGCCGGCGGCATGGGGCTGGTCTATCTCGCGCGTTCGGCGTCCGGCCGACGCGTGGCGATCAAGACCGTCCGGACGGAGCTGGCCGAGGACCAGCTGTTCCGGGTCCGCTTCACGCGTGAGGTGGAGGCGGCCCGTGCCGTCTCGGGCTTCTACACGGCCGCGGTCGTGGACGCCGACCCGCGCGCCGCCGTGCCGTGGCTGGCCACCGCGTACGTCCCCGCGCCCTCCCTCGAGGAGATAGTGAACGACTGCGGCCCGATGCCGGCCCAGGCGGTGCGCTGGCTGGCGGCGGGCGTGGCCGAGGCGCTCCAGTCCATCCACGGCGCGGGCCTGGTGCACCGCGACCTCAAGCCGTCGAACGTGCTGGTCGTCGAGGACGGCCCCCGGGTGATCGACTTCGGTATCGCGTCGGGCGTTTCGAACACGCGTTTGACGATGACCAATGTCGCCGTCGGCACCCCCGCCTACATGTCGCCCGAGCAGGCCAAGGACTCCCGCAGCGTCACCGGCGCCAGCGACGTGTTCTCCCTGGGCTCGATGCTGGTCTTCGCCGCCACCGGGCACCCGCCCTTCCACGGCGCCAACCCGGTCGAGACGGTCTTCATGCTGCTGCGCGAGGGCCCGGACCTGGAGGGCCTCCCGGACGAGCTGCGTCCGCTCATCGAGTCCTGTATGCAGATGGACCCCACGGCCCGCCCCAACCCGGCCGACCTCCAGTCGCAGCTGGCCCCGCACCTCTTCGGCTCCGGCTCCGACGACAGCGGCACGGCCTCCGCCTGGCTTCCCGAGCGGGCCGTGAGCCTGATCGAGTCCCGCCGCAACGGCCGCCCGGCCGGCAAGCCCGCCCCCGGCGCGGCCCGCGGCGGCGGACGCCCCGCACCCGGCCCCGCGCCCATCCCGCCCCCGCCCCCGCACGACCCCGTCGTCCCGGTGCCCGCGCCCTCCGGTGGCCCCGACACCGGCCCGGTCCGCCTCGCCGGTGCCCCGGTGCCCATCGGCCCGGGCCCGCGCGTCGCCGACGTACGCGCCGCCGCCGTCGCGGCGCCCCGGCCGGAGGCCGCCCTCGCCGCCTCCTGGTCCAAGCCCCGCCCCGGCGTCAACGGCACCGACCCCGCCGTGGGCCCCGCCGTCACCGCCCCGCCGGCCCCGGCCGCGCCGCCGGAGCAGGCCGGGGGCTGGCGGCCCTGGCGCTTCCGCATGTCCAACGACGTCTGGGGCACGCCCTCGGTCGCCGGCGACCTGGTCTACGTCACCTCCTTCGAGGTGCACGCCCTGGACGTCGCCACCGGCCGCCGCCGCTTCAAGACCCGGGACGTCGCCTGGTCCATGGCGGTCGCGGACGGCCGTATCCACGCCTCCGACGGGCCCACGCTGTTCGCCCTGGACGCCCGGGAGGGCGCCGACCTGTGGCGGCTCCAGACGGACGCCTGGGTCTACTCGCTCCAGGCCGGCCGCGGCACCGTCGTCACCGGCACCCGGGGCGGCGGCGTCCAGGGCTGGGAGGCCTCCGGCGGCCAGAAGCTCTGGGAGATCACCGGCTGCCAGACCGACTTCGAGTCCCCCGAGGCCGGACCCGCCCTGCACGACGGCACGGTCTACGTGTGGCAGGACGCCCGGCTGCGCGCCCTGGACGCCCGCACCGGCGAGGAGCGCTGGTCGTACCCGATCGGCGACGCGGCCTCCTGCGGCGGCGTGCCGATCCGGCTCACCCAGGCCACCGACGGCTACGTCTACGTCTGCGCCGGTACCCGCGTCCTCGCCCTGGACGTGGCCGCCGGGCACGTGAAGTGGCACTTCGAGGCCCCGGCCGTGTTCCTCTGCCCGCCCACCTTCGTGCCCGGCCCGGCCGTCACCGGCGGCGGCATCTACCTCGCCGACTACCTCGGCACGGTCTACGCCCTCGACGCCACCGACGGCCGCGACCGCTGGCGCATCGCCACCGAGTCCCGGGCCTCCGTCGACCCCGTCCTGGTCGCCGCCGGCCATGTCCACGTGGGCAGCGGCAAGGGCCTCTACACCCTCGACGCGGTCACCGGCACGCCCAAGTGGCGCTTCCAGGCGGGCGGCGACATCGTCGGCGCCCCCTCGGTGGCCGAGGGCCGGATCCACTTCGGCTCCACCGACCACCTGCTCTACACCCTGAAGGCCGACGACGGCCGGCTGCGCTGGAAACTCGCCACCGGCGGCGAGATCACCGGCTCCCCGGTCGTCCGGGACGGGGTGGTGTACGCGTGCAGCAAGGACCGCTGTGTGTACGCACTGGACGCGGAGAAGGGCACGGGCACGGCGCGCACCGCCTGACCCGCCCGGGACGGCCGTCGTACCGGCGTACGGAAGGGGATCCGGACGGCGGCCGCCGCTTGTCGGGGAGCGGCCCGTGCGCCGCTTCCACCACCCCCGACGCTACGCCGGGCACGAACCGGTCGCCATGCGGTGACATGAGCGTGACAGAAGATCGCTAGGCTCTCCGCCATGCGGATTCGGGGGCGCAGGCTCAGATTCACAGCGGTACTGGTCCTGGTGATGCTGGCACTGACCGGGTTCTCCTCCGGCCGGGGTCGCGGCAGCAGCCACGGCAGCGGCTCGGGCGGCGGGGGGTGCAGCAGTTCCAGCCAGGACCACGACAGTTCGCGGTCGTCCTCGTCGAGCGGCGGCTCGTACGGCTCCAGCGGCTCCAGCCGCGGGTCCTACGGCTCCGGCGGCGGGTCCTACGGCTCCGACGACGATGACTACGCGAGCAGCGGCGGCAGCGGTGGCGGCAGCTCCTCCGCCCGCAGGCCGGGCTACGGTTCCACGCCCACGTCGTCCTCCGGCTCCGGCAGCGGCAAGGCCCTGAAGGACGGCACGGCACGGCTGGTCACCTGCGCCACCCCCACCGCCCCCTACGCGACCGTCGAGGTCCGTAACCCCAACGGCCGCAAGGCGGACTTCTCCGTCTCGGTCACCTTCGAGGACGACCGGGGCATCACCGTCGTCAGCCGGTACGGGGACGTCACGGTCCCCGCGAACGGCACGGCCACCGTCGACGTCCGGGTGGGCGGCTCGGGTCTGGTGGACTCGGTCGACCACTGCGAGGTCGACCGTCAGGCCCTCGTCGACGACTGACGGCGGCGGGTTAGGGGTCCTTTCACTATGCCCGTCCGGGTCGCGCGGCCTGGCACCGCACCTCGCCGCGTTGCCGAAAGGCCCTAGTAGCTCCGCTACGAGGACCTTCCGGCGCCTTGCGATGCACGGCACCAGGCCACGCGACCTGATCGGACGCTCATAGTGAAAGGACCCCTTAGTCCCGCAGCTCCGTCAGGAAGCCGATCAGCGCCTCGTTCACCTCGGCGGGCCGCTCCTGCTGCGTCCAGTGGCCGCAGCCCGGCAGCACGAGCGGCTCACGGCGCAGGTTCGGCATCAACTCCGGCAGCCGCTCGATCAGTTCGGGCGTGCCGGGGAAGGCCGGGACCAGGTCCCGGTCGCCGTACACGTACAGCGCGGGCGGGGAGACGACCGCGTCCTGCCAGGGGGCGGTCAGCTCCCAGTTGCGGTCCAGGTTGCGGTACCAGTTGAGGGCGCCGGTGAAGCCGGGCTCGAAGCTCTCGGTGAGCACGTCGAGGTCGTCCTCGGTGAGCCACCCGGGCAGCACCTCGGGGTTCGGCGCGTCCGTGAGCCAGCCGCGCTCCAGGTCGACCAGGGCCTGCTCGGGGCGCCCGGCGTCCGGGGCGTCACCGGAGGCGGAGTACAGCAGCTTGCGCAGGGTCGTGCGGGTGTCGGCGGCGAACTCGGCGTCCGCGACACCGGGACGGCTGAAGTAGTTCCAGTAGAAGCGCCCCCCGAACCGCTCCTGCATGGTCTGGAGCGGGGGCCGGCTGCCGCGGAACGGCGGCGGCACGCTCAGCCCGGCCACCCCGCGCACCACGTCCGGCCGCAGCAGCGCGGTGTGCCAGGCCACCGGCGCGCCCCAGTCGTGCCCGACGACGAACGCCCGCTCCTCGCCCAGCGCGTGGATCAGCCCGACCACGTCCCCCACCAGGTGCAGGATGCTGTAGGCGGACACCTCCTCGGGGCGGTCGCTGCCGCCGTACCCGCGCTGGTCGGGCGCGACCACCCGGAATCCGGCCTCGGCCAGCGGGGCGAACTGGTGCCGCCAGGAGTGCCAGGACTCCGGGAACCCGTGCAGCAGCACCACGAGCGGGCCCTCGCCCTGCTCGGCGATGTGCAGCTGTATGCCATTGACGTCGATCATCCGATGCTCAACCACCCCCCGAGCATACGCATGTATGAGAATCGGCCTTCACTCGCGCAACCGGTACTCCCGTGACCGCTCGCCGAACAACCGGGCCTGCCGCTCGCCCGCCGCGTTCCCGAGTGCGATGAGGTGCGGCGCCTGCGCGACGCCCTGCGCCCGCCCCGCCTCGCTCGCGGCCCACAGCGCCCGCACGGTCCCCTGCACGGCCTCGGTCGGGTACCCGGCGAGAGCGGCGGCGCACGAGGTCGCCGCCTCCAAGGCCCCGCCCTCCGGCACGAGTTCCGACACCAGCCCGACCTCGTACGCCCGCCGGGCCGAGATCCGTTCCGCCGTGCCCATCAGCGCCATCCGCGCGACCTCCCCGTACGGCATGCGCTGCGCCATCAGCACCGACTCGTAGGCGCTGACCATGCCGTAGGTGGTGTGCGGGTCGAAGAAGGTGGCGGTGGTGTCCGCGACCAGGAACTCCGCCTCACCCAGCAGATAGAAGGCGCCCCCGCAGGCCATGCCGCGCACGGCGGCGACCACCGGTTTCCACAGGTCGTTCGCCTTCGGCCCGATGCCGAGCAGCGGATCGTCCTGCGCGTACGGCGAGTTCGGCTGCGGCACGACGGCGTCCCGGTCGATGCCGGTGCAGAACGCCCGCTCCCCGGACCCGGTGAGGACGATCGCCCGCACGGCGTCGTCGAACCGCAACTCGTGCCAGGTGGAGGCCAGTTCGTCGGCCATGGCGAGATCGACGGCGTTGAGCCGCTCGGGACGGTTCAGCGTCACCACGGCGACCCCGCTGTCCCGGTCGGCCCCTACGAGGACGCTGCTCACGGCCGCTCCGGAACCCACTGGACCAGGCCGTCGTGGAAGACGGCCCGCACCCGGGCGCCGATGCGCAACCGCTCCCGCGGCAGGGAGCCGAGCGGCTGCCCGGCCCCCGCGACCAGGTTGCCCACCAGCCGGACGCGCGGCGCCTCGTCCAGCTCGACGACGGCCACGTTGTACGGCGCGAGCGCCGCGTAGTCGGGCAGCAGCGGGGGATGGGCGACGACGTAGGACCAGACCCGGCCCCGGCCGGACACCGGACGCCACTCGCTCTCGAAGGACTGGCACTGCGGGCAGCAGGGCCGGGGCGGGAAGCGCGGCTCCCCGCACGCGGCGCAGGCCTGGACGCGCAGTTCGCCCCGGGCGGCGTACTCCCAGAAGGGGGCACCGTCGGTGTCGGGGACGGGACGCAGCATGAGCGGCTCCTCAACTCCTCAGCAGCAGGGCGGAGGTCGGGACCCCTTCCCCGGCCGTGACCAGGCAGGTGGTGGCGCCCGGCACCTGCGCGGTACTGGTCCCGCGCAACTGTCTGACCCCCTCGTCGATCAGGTTGAAGCCGTGCACATAGGCCTCGGACAGCCCGCCCCCGCCGGTGTTCACCGGCAGCAGCCCGCCTGTCTCCAGCGCCCCGCCCTCGGTGAACGGCCCGCCCTCGCCGCGCCCGCAGAAGCCGTAGCCCTCCAGGGAGAGCAGCACCAGGGGCGTGAAGGCGTCGTAGATCTGGGCGACGTCCACGTCCTCGGGGGTCAGGTCGGAGTGCTTCCACAGGTGCCGTGCGGCGCTCCAGGCGGGGCCGGTCAGGGGGTCGTCGTTCCAGTAGTTGACCATGCCGTGGTGCTGGGCGGGGAGCGACTGGGCGGCGGAATGGATGTAGACGGGTTTGTGTCGGCAGTCCCGGGCGCGCTCGGCGGAGACGACCACACAGGCCAGCGCCCCGTCCGTCTCCAGGCAGTTGTCGAACAGGCAGAGCGGCTCGCTGATCCAGCGGGAGGTCATGTACATCTCCCGGGTCAGGGGGCGGTCGTACATGATCGCGGCGGGGTTCTGGTTGGCCCGGTTGCGGCAGGCGAGGGCGACGTTGAACAGGTGGTCGCGGGTGGCGCCGTACTCGTGCAGGTAGCGGCGGGTGAGCATGGCGATCTCGTCGGCCGGGCGGAGCAGCCCGTAGGGGCGGGTCCACTGGGCCGGGGTGGGGAGCTGGACGGCGGTGTTGGTCCAGGGGCGTGGCCCGCTGCCCCGCTTGCGGGAGCGCCAGGCCACCCCCACGTTCGCCTGCCCGGCCGTGACGGCCGCGGCGAGGTGGGCGACGGTGGCGCACGAACCCCCGCCGCCGAAGCCGACCTTGCTGAAGAAGGTCAGGTCACCGAAGCCGCAGGCCTTCGCCAGCTCCACCTCGTCGGTCTCCTCCATGGTGTAGGAGGCGAGGGCGTCGACCTCGCCGGGCGCGATCCCGGCGTCGTCGAGCGCGGCCAGGACGGCGCGGCAGGCCAGGGTGCGTTCGTCCTCCGGCAGCCGCTTGGCGAAGGGTGTCCGGCCTGTGCCGACGATGGCGGTGGCGTCCTTGAGGCCTCCCGATCCTGCTGCCATGCGCTTGGCACCTCCGGGGCCGAACGGTCGCTGACAGTCCGTCAGATTACCGATAATCTGACGGGTAGTCAGCTCCTAGGCCGTGGGGAGGCGTGCGGTGCGAACGGATACGGCATGGGGAAGCGTTCCGGACCTGGTCAGGACGGCGGCCGAGCGCTACGCGGACGTCGAGGCGGTCGTCGAGGGCCGCACCCGCGTCACCTACGCGGAACTCGGCGCCCGCGTGGAGCGCTCGGCGGCGGCCTGCCTGGCCACCGGCATCGAACCCGGCGACCGCGTGGCCATCTGGGCCCCCAACTCCCTCGACTGGATCGTCGCGGCCCTGGGCGCGGTGTCGGCGGGCGCCGTGCTCGTGCCGCTGAACACCCGCTTCAAGGGCGCCGAAGCCGCCGACGTACTGCGCCGCAGCGGCGCCCGGCTGCTGTTCGTGACGGGCACGTTCCTCGGCACGTCGTACGTGGCGTCCCTGCGCCGGGCCGCCACGGACGGCCCGGGCCCCGGCCCGCTGCCCGGCCTGCCCGCCCTGAAGCACGCGGTCGTCCTCTCGGAGGACGCCCCGGCCTCCTTCCTGACCTGGAAGGACTTCCTGGCCGGCGGGGAGGGGGTCGGAACGGCGGACGTGGGCGACAGGTCCGCGGCCGTACAGGGGAATTGGCCTTCGGACATCGTCTTCACCTCGGGCACGACGGGCCGCCCCAAGGGCGCGGTCATCACCCACGACCAGACGCTGCGCGCCTACGACATCTGGGCCGGTCTCGCGGGCCTCACCCGGGGCGACCGCTATCTGATCGTCAACCCCTTCTTCCACACCTTCGGCTACAAGGCCGGCGTGATCGCCTGCCTGATGCGGGGCGCCACGATGATCCCCCAGCCGGTGTTCAACGTGTCCACGGTCCTGGCCAACATCGCCGCCGAGCGGATCTCCGTGCTCCCCGGCCCCCCGACCCTCCTGCAGTCCCTCCTGGACCACCCCGCACGCGACGCCCACGACCTGTCGGCGCTGCGCCTGGTCGTGACGGGAGCGGCGGTCGTGCCGCTGCGCCTGGTCGAGCGCCTGCGCACCGAACTCGGCGTCGGCACCGTCCTCACCGCCTACGGCCTCTCCGAGGCGAGCGGCCTCGTCACCATGTGCCGACGCGGCGACGACCCGACGGTCATCGCGTCCACCTCGGGCCGCGCCGTCCCCGGCACCCGGATCCGGGTCGTGGACGCGGAGAACCGGCCCCTGCCCCCCGGCCTGCCCGGCGAGGTCCTGGTACGCGGCTTCAACGTCATGTCCGGCTACTACGAGGACGAGCGGGCCACCGCCGAGGTGCTCACCCCCGACGGCTGGCTGCGCACCGGCGACATCGGCGTCCTGGACCGGGCGGGCAACCTGCGCATCACCGACCGCCTCAAGGACATGTTCATCGTCGGCGGCTTCAACGCCTACCCCGCCGAGATAGAGCAGCTCCTGGGCCTGCACCCGGACGTGGCCGACGTGGCGGTGATCGGCGTACCGGACGCCCGGCTCGGCGAGGTCGGCCGGGCCTACGTCGTACGCCGCCCCGGCGCCCTGCTGACCGCCGACGACCTCATCGCCTGGTCCCGCAGGGAGATGGCCAACTACAAGGTCCCGCGCACCGTGGAGTTCGTCGCCGAACTGCCGCGCAACGCGAGCGGGAAGGTCGTCAAGGGCGCCCTGCGGGAGCCGGTCACCGGCCGAGCGGCAGGGCCGGAGTGCCGGTGACCGACATCATCAGGGAGTACAGGGTGGTGTCGGCGGCGATGAACAGCCGGTTGCGCCGGGCACCGCCGAAGCGGACGTTGGCGACGGTGCCGGGGACCAGGACGCGGCCGAGCAGGGTGCCGTCGGGGTCGTAGCAGTGCACGCCCCCGTCCATCGCCGCGGCCCACAGCCGCCCCTGGTCGTCGAAGCGGATGTTGTCGAAGGTGCCCCGAGCGCACCCGGTGAACACCTCGCCGCCAGAGAGCGAGGCGCCGTCTTCGTGGACGTCGAAGACGCGGATGTGGTTGGCGAGGCTGTCGGACACGAACAGCCGCCGCTCGTCCGGGGAGAAGACCAGCCCGTTGGGCCCCTGGAACCCGTCGGCGACCAGCCGCACCTCGCCGCTCGCCGGGTCGACGCGGTAGACGTTGCGGGCGTCGATCTCGCTCTCGGCGCGCTGCCCCTCGTAGTCCGTGGCGATCCCGAACTCGGGGTCGGAGAACCACACCGACCCGTCCGACCTCACCACGGCGTCGTTCGGGCTGTTGAGCCGCTTCCCCCGGTACCGCTCGGCGATCACCGTGACCGAGCCGTCGTGCTCGGTCCTGGTCACCCGCCGGTTGCCCTGCTCACAGGTGACGAGCCGCCCCTGGCCGTCCAGGGTGCTGCCGTTCGGATACCCGGCGGGGGAGCGGAACACCCCGACGGCCCCGGTCGTCTCGTCCCACCGCAGCAGCCGGTCGTTGGGGATGTCGCTCCACACGAGATACCGCCCGGCGGGCACGTACACCGGCCCCTCGGCCCACCGGCACCCGTCGTGGAGGACCTCCAGCCGCGAGTCCCCGGCCTGACACCGCCCGGTCCGGAACCGTTCGTCGAGGGTCTCGTAGAGATGGGGCTGCTCACCGGGCATGGGGGCCGCCTTCGGGAGTGGGCCGACGGGTGATCCGCGCGAACCCACTATCGCGCGCCCCGGCCGGTGGCGCACCACGCCGGGCCGACGGCGACCCGCGGCGGTATGGTAAGTGGTATGGCAACGAAGAAGTACACCGTGACGCTGCCGGAGGAGCTCGCCGAGGAGATCCGGCAGGAGGTCGGGTCCGGCGGCTTCAGCGCGTATGTGACGCGGGCCATAGAGCGCCAGCGGGAGCAGGACCGGCTGGGAGAACTGGTGACCTGGCTGGAGCACGAGCACGGGCCCGTCACCGAGGCCGAGCTCGCGTCGGCCGAGGCCGAGCGCAGGGAGTTCGAGCGTCACTTCACCGAGCAGGGCGCGGGGAGCGGCGAGCGGGACCGGAGGGCGAGCTAGTGGTGCCGTCCTGCTACGTGCTGGACTGCGAGGCGCTGTCCCGGGCCGTTCTGGGCGACCGCGTGATGCTCGCGCGGCTCAAGGACGCGCACCGTTCCGGAATCCGCGTCGTGACCAGCTCGATGACCCTGATCGAGGCCTACCACGGCCGGGTGAGGCGTGCGGCCTGGGCCTGGGCGATGTCGCGTGTCGTGGTGGAGCCCGTGACCCGCGAGGTCGCCGACGCCGCTGTCACCCTGCTCCAGGACACGGGTCTGCACGGCCACAAGTACGCGATCGACGCGGCGCTGGCCGTGATCGCGGGCCGGCAGCCCGGGGGCGTGGTGCTCTTCACGTCCGACGAGGGCGACATGGGAAAGCTGTGCGGGCCGGGCGTGCGGGTCGTTGCGCTGTGACCTGACGGCACGCACCCGCCCGCGGACACACCTCGGCCGCGACGGCTCCCCCTCCGCGCCGCCGCGGCCGAACCCCGTGTGGCGGTGGCTTACTTCGTCGGCTTGAACGGCTCCGACGTGGCGTGCAGGTCCTTCGTCTCCAGCGGCTCGTCCGTGGCGTGCAGGTCCTGCTTCTTCACGGTGTTCTTGTCCGTGGCGTGCAGGTCCTCGGTCCCCAGCGGCTCGGTCGTGGCGTGCAGGTCCTGCGGCTTGAGCTCGTCGCCCATGATCGTCAACTCCCCTTGGCATGGATCAAGCAGTGAGGTCGGCGGGCCCGCCCGGTCACTCCCCCGTGGGTGGTCGGGCGGACCCGCCCGGGCCCCTCACCCCGAACGACCGGAGCGAGGCCCGCGTGCGACCCGTCTGCCCCCCGACGCGACGGATCGACTGCGTCCATCATGGCGCGGCGGGATAAACGAATGATGAACGCCCCCGACCCGCCCCCTCGGACCGCCCGGCCCGCCGCCTCGGACCGCCCGGTCCGCCGTCTCACATCGCCCGTCCGGGTGCCTCAGGCCGCCCGCCCGGGTGCCTGGGTCGCCGGCCCGGCGCCTCGCACCCCCCGCTCCCTCGCCTCACGCCGCCCGTCCGGGTGCCTCAGGCCGCCCGCCCGGGTGCCTGGGCCGTCGGCCCGGCGCCTCGCACCCCCCGCTCCCTCGCCTCACGCCGCCCGCCCGGGTGCCTCAGGCCGCCCGCCCGAGTGCCTGGGCCGCCGGCCCGGCGCCTCACACCCCCCCGCTCCCTCGCCTCACACCGCCCGCCCGGGTGCCTCACGCCGCCCGCCCGAGTGCCTGGGTCGTCGGCCCGGCGCCTCACACCCCCCGCTTCCTCGCCTCAGGCCGCCCGCACCGGCGTCAGCAGCGCACGGACCTCGGTGGCCTCCGGGGAGCCCAGTTCCTCGTAGATGCCGGCCGCTTCCTGCCAGCAGACCTGGGCGCGGCCGGTCTGGCCGATGCCGCTCAGGGCGCGGCCGAGGACCGTGAGGACGTTGCCCCGCCGCCACTCCCCGCCGATGCCGCGCAGGACCGTGAGCGCCATCTCGGCGTTGGCGGCGGCCCGCGCCGCGCGCCGGGCGGCGAGGTCCACCTCGGCCAGCCGGA
Organism: Streptomyces sp. NPDC007929; assembly: GCF_042959065.1. NCBI lineage: Bacteria > Bacillati > Actinomycetota > Actinomycetes > Kitasatosporales > Streptomycetaceae > Streptomyces > Streptomyces sp. NPDC007929. The sequence continues at coordinate 316,358 of NZ_JBIBKD010000006.1, forward strand.
ACAGGCTCATGCCCTCCCAGAGGCGCTGCCTGCTGTCCCGGAACACCTCCAGCGCCTCCTGGAGCCGGTCGGCGGCGCCACACAGCTCCCCGCTCTGGGTGAGGGCGAGCCCGAGGGCGTACCGGGCGTTGGCGCCGCGCAGGGCGTTGCCCATGGCGTCGTAGATGTCGATGCCCTCCTGGGCCAGGGCGACCGCGCTCTGGATCCGCCCGGTCGCGAGATGGATCCGGGACAGGTTGCACAGCGCGGAGGCCACACCGGGCCGGTCGCCCAGGGCCCGGAAGTGCTCGATGGCCCGGGAGAGGTGCTCCTCGCCGTCGTCGTGGCGGTTCTGGTAGAGCGCGATGATGCCGCGCGCGTTGCGGGCCCAGCAGACGGGCAGCAGGTCGTCGGACTCCTGCGCGAGGACGATGGCCCGTTCCGCCTCCTCCTCGGCCCGCTCGAAACGGCCGCCCACGTGGTGGACGTTGACCAGCGTCATCAGCGCCCGGGCCTCCGCCCGCCCGAGCCCCTGCGCGCGGGCCGCGCCGACGAGCGCCTGGGCGGTCGCCTCGTACTCCTTGGAGTTGGCCCCCGACTCGGAGAGGTCGTGCGCCGCCCACAGCATGTCGATCGCCCGCGGGAGGGTCTCCGGCCGCCCCGCGGCCTGCCGTACGCAGGCGAGGAGGCACATGGCCTCCGCGTACAGCCAGTCCTGCGCCGCGTGCCGGTTGCCGAACCGCAGCCCGGGGTACGACGTGGGCTCCAGGTGATCCACCAGCCGGTCCCCCGGCCGTTCGATCGCGTACACCCCGGCCGCGGAGGCCAGGTAGAAGTCCAGCAGGCGGGAGAGGGCCGCGCTCCGTTCCGTCGGGGGGAGTTCGTCCCGTTCCGCGCAGGCACGCGCGTAGAGCCGGACCAGGTCGTGGAAGCGGTAGCGGCCGGGGGCCGCCGATTCGAGGAGGGAGGTGTCGACGAGGGACTCCAGCAGGTCCTCCGTGTCGTCCACCGGCAGGTCCAGGACCGCCGCCGCGGCGGCCAGGGAGATGTCGGGGCCGTCCGCGAGGCCGAGCAGGCGGAACGCCCGGGCCTGGACGGGTTCCAGCTGGCCGTAGCCGAGCTCGAAGGTCGCCTTGACGGCCAGGTCGCCGGCCTGGAGCTCGTCCAGGCGGCGGCGCTCGTCGGCGAGCTTCGCGGCGAGGACCGACACGGTCCAGGTGCGGCGGGCCGCCAGGCGGGACGCCGCGATGCGGATCGCCAGCGGCAGGAACCCGCAGGCCGCGACCACGTCGAGCGCGGCCGTCCGCTCCGACGCCACCCGCTCCTCGCCGACGATCTTCGTGAACAGCGCCAGCGCCTCGTCCGGGGACATCACGTCGAGGTCGATCAGATGGGCACCCGCCAGGTCCAGCATCCGCACCCGGGAGGTGACCAGCGCGGCGCAGCCGTCCGTGCCGGGCAGCAGGGGCCGCACCTGGGCGGCGTCGCGGGCGTTGTCCAGCAGGACCAGCACCCGGCGTCCGGCCATGACCGAGCGGTAGAGGGCCGCGCGCTCCTCCAGGGAGTCGGGGATCGCCGAGTCGGCCGTGCCGAGGGCGCGCAGGAAGGAGCCGAGGACCGTCTCCGGCTCCGCCGCCCGGGCGCCCGCCCCCTGGAGGTCGACGTACAGCTGCCCGTCCGGGAAGGCCGCGCGGGCCTGGTGCGCCACGTGCACCGCGAGGGTCGTCTTGCCCACGCCGCCGATGCCCGCGAGGGCCGAGACCGCCATGACGCGGCCCTCTGCGGAGGCCAGGATGTCGCCCAGTTCCCGGACGAAACCGGAGCGCCCGGTGAAGTCCGGCACGGTCGCCGGCAGTTGGGCGGGGCGCACCGGCGCGGCGGCCGGTTCGGGCGCCGAGGAGGGCTCCGCGAGGGCGGGATCCGCCCGCAGGATCCGCTGTTGCAGCTCGCTCAGGCCGGGGCGCGGGTCCACGCCGAGTTCGTCGGCGAGCAGACGGCGGGTGTCGGCGTAGACGGCCAGGGCCTCGGCCTGGCGGCCGCTGCGGTAGAGCGCCAGCATCAGCAGCTCCCGCAGCCGCTCCCGGAGCGGATGGGCCGCGGTGAGGGCCGTGAGTTCCGAGACGGCCTCGGCGTGGCAGCCCTGCTCCAGGTCCATGTCCAGGCGCGATTCGACGAGTTGGAGCCGCCACTCCTCCAGCCGGACGCGCTGGGCCTCCGCGTAGGGGCCGGGCACTCCGGCGAGGGTCTCCCCGTCCCAGAGGGCGAGGGCGCGGCGCAGGGTCTCGCGGGCCTGGCCGAGGTCGCCGGCGGAGCGGGCCTTCTCCGCCTCGTTCGCCAGGTCCTGGGCGACGGTGAGGTCCAGGGCGTCCTCGGCCAGGTCACGGACCGCGTAGCCGCCGGACTCGCTGACCAGGGCCGCGGTGGCCGGGGTGGCACCGGACCGGCGGGCCTCGCCGTCCGGGTCCAGCACCTTGCGCAGGCGGGAGGCGTAGGTGCGGACCGCCGCGAGCGCCTGCGAGGGCGGTTCCTCGCCCCAGAGGGCGTCGATGAGTTCGGCCGCGGTGGCGGTGCGGCCCTCGCGCAGCAGCAGGGCGGCGAGCAGGGCGCGTTGCTGGGGGGAGCCGGTGGTGACCGGCTCGTCACCGCGCCAGGCGCGCACGGGCCCGAGCACACTGAAGCGCAGAGCCACGGGCGCCCCCGGGCGCTCGGACACCCCCGGGCGCTCGGGCGTCGCCGACGGGTCCGACGGCGACGGCGGGCCGGGACGCCGCTGCTGCGGTACGCGCGGCACACCGTCCGGTACACCGTCCATGCAGTCCCCCTAGACATCCTGAGCAACCACGCCAGTTTGCCTTGTTGGGGGCGGATACGTCAGCCGTGGGAGACACCGATCACAGGGCGGCACGCCAGAGTCCACCAGGTCTGCACACTCTCTCCGCACCCGTCCGTCCGGAGCGGGTGGTTCCCCGGCCCTCACGGCCGGAACCGACCCCGGCCCGCATAGCTGACGCCCCGTCAGATCGGCGCTACCGTGGGCGGCATGGACAGCCACGAGAGCACCTTTCCGCTGATCATCTCCGTGGACGACCACACCGTGGAGCCCGCGAGCGTCTGGCAGGACCGGCTTCCGGGGAAGTACCGGGAGGCCGGGCCGCGTGTCGTCCGGGCGCCCGTGAAGGAGATGACGTTCCTCGGGGGCCGGTTCAGGCCGGTGATGGGGCAGGCCGGGGACGACGGACCGGTCGGGGACTGGTGGGTCTACGAGGAGCTGCGGCGGCCCCTCACCCGGCTCGACACCGCCGTCGGGTACGACAGGGACGAGATCAGGCTGGAGGTCATCACCTACGAGCAGATGCGGCCCGGCTCCTACGACGTCACCGCGCGCCTCGCCGACATGGACGTCAACCACGTCCAGTCCGCCCTGTGCTTCCCGACCTTCCCCCGCTTCTGCGGCCAGACCTTCACCGAGGCCAAGGACCACGAACTGGGTTTGCTCTGCGTGCGGGCCTACAACGACTGGATGGTGGAGGAGTGGTGCGGCCCCGACGCGCACGGGCGGCTCATACCCCTGCCCCTCATCCCCCTCTGGGACGCCGAGCTGGCGGCGGCCGAGGTCCGGCGCAACGCCGCCCGAGGCGTCCGGGCCGTCGCCTTCTCCGAGATACCGCCGTTCCTCGGACTGCCGTCCATCCACACCGACGACTGGGACCCGTTCCTCCAGGCCTGCGACGAGACCGGCACCGTCGTCGCCATGCACATCGGCTCCTCCAGCCGCATGCCCTCCACCTCCGCCGACGCCCCGCCCGCCGTGGGCTCGACCATCACCTACGCCAACTGCTGCTTCTCCATGGTCGACTGGCTGATGAGCGGCAAGTTCGAGCGGTTCCCGAACCTCAAGGTGATGTACGCCGAGGGCCAGATCGGCTGGATCCCCTACATCCTGGAGCGGGCCGACGTGGTGTGGGAGGAGAACCGCGGCTGGGGCGGCGTCGCCGACAAGGTGCACCGGCCGCCGTCGGAGCTCTTCGCCGAGCACGTGTACGGCTGCTTCTTCGACGACGCCTTCGGGCTGCGCAACCTCGACTCCATCGGCGTCGGCAACGTCCTCTACGAGACCGACTACCCCCACTCCGACTCCACCTGGCCCAAGTCCCGCGAGGTCGGCGAGGCCCAGATGGGCCACCTGGAGCCCGACGTGGTCGAGCGGATAGTGCGGGGCAACGCCATCGAGCTGCTCGGGCTGACGGACCAGGGCCTGTGGCCGGGCGGCGCCGGGGGCGCGCGGTGAGCCTGCGGTACGGGATGCAGCTTCCCGTCCAGTCGCAGAGCACCCTTTACGCCGAGGGGTGGGAGGCGGAGGCCGGGCCGCAGGACCTGCTGGAGATCGCCCGCGCCGCCGACCGGGCCGGGTTCGACTACCTGGCCGGTTGCGACCACGTAGCCGTCCCGCGCCGTCTGGCCGCCGCGATGAGCACCGTCTGGTACGACCCCGTCGCCACCCTCGCCTTCCTCGCCGCCGCCACCCGACGCGTCCGGCTGCTCAGCCATGTCGCGGTCGTCGGGCTGCGGCACCCCCTGCTCACCGCCAAGCAGTACGCCACCCTCGACCACCTCAGCGGAGGCCGGCTGATCCTCGGGGTCGGTGCCGGGCACGTCCGGGAGGAGTTCGAGGCCCTCGGTGTGGACTTCCGGCAGCGTGGGACCGTGCTCGACGAGTGTCTCGACGCCCTGCGCGCCGCCCTCGGGCCCGAGGAGTTCCCCGAGCACCACGGCAAGCTCTACGACTTCGAGGGACTCGGCCAGCGGCCCCGGCCGGCGCAGGACCGGATCCCCGTCTGGGTCGGCGGCTCCTCGCCCCCCGCCGTACGGCGAGCCGCGCTCAGGGGCGACGGCTGGCTGCCGCAGGGCGATCCGAGGGACCGGCTGCCCGGACAGATCGCCCGGATCCGGGAGCTGCGCGAACAGGCCGGGGTGCGCGGCCCGTTCACCGTGGGCGCCATCACCGAGCCGCTGTACGTCGGCACGCCCCGGTGGGAGGTGGGCCGCCGGACCCTCACCGGAGGGCCGCAGGAGCTCGCCGAGTCGCTGCGGGCGTACCGGGCGATGGGCGTGCACCAGGTCCAGGTGCGCTTCCGGAGCCGAAGCCGCGGCGAACTCACCGACCAGATACGGCAGTTCGGGCAGGAGGTCGCTCCGCTGCTGACGTAAGCGCATTCATTGAAAACTTGAACAAGTCCACGCCGGTCTCCGTATGCACGGACGTACGGACACGTACGGACACGTACGGCTTCGGCGGAAGGACACAACGACGTGCGCGCTTCCCGGAAACTCTCCGTCGCCCTCGCCTGTCCGGAGGGCCCCTGGCCGCATCCCGACTGGCCGGCGTCGGACGACCCGTACGTGGGGCGGGTGGTGCGTCTGCGTCCCCCCTCGCCCTTCCATGTCCCGGACGGTGTGGACGTCGTCGTCCTGCACAGCGCCGACCCCGTCGACCGGCTGCGGGAACTGCGGGCCGACGGCGTCCCGGTGATCGTGGTCGGGCCGCTCCGGGACGACGAGACCGTCATGGAGGTGCTCCGCGGGGGCGCCGGGTACCTCGTCGAGGGCGACTACTGCACCCGCATGCTCTCCGCGGCCGTCGTCGGGGCCACCGTCGGTCACACCCACCTCTCCCCGGCGGCCTGCACGACCCTGCGCGAGGGGACCCTGCGGGCGTCCGCCGAGGACGCGGCGACGGAGCGGCTGCGCGGTCTGCTCTCGCGCCGCGAGCGGGAGATCATGGAACTGCTGTCGACCGGTCTCGGCGCCCAGGAGATCGGGCTGCGCTTACGGCTGAGCGAGAAGACCGTCCGCAACAACCTCAGCAACATCTACGCCAAGCTGGACGCACGCGGCAGCACGGACGCGGTCCTGCGGTGGCTGGGAGCCGCGCCCGTGCTTCGCATCTGAGAACCCGGTTACGGAGCCTGGACCTCCGACAGCGGTATCTCGACGTCGGTGACGTTCTCCCCGCCCTCGCCGAATCCGGGCTCCGACCTCAGGGCGCGGGTGGAATTCACCAGCCCCGAGGCCTCGGGAGTTCCGCATTTCACATTGCGCAGCCAGAGGCGTCCGTCGGGAGTGCCGTTCTTCAGGATCTGCGGATAGAAGACATGCACGCTCGTGGCGCCCTCACTGGGCGAGAAGAAGACCTTCTGGCCGTCCTGCGGCTCTTTGTACGTGGCCCGCAGGAATCCGCTCACATCGGTGCGCTTGGCGGACCACATGAAGAATCCGATGCTGTCCGGCTGTACGGTGTCCGTCCTGCTGAACGCCAGGGTGGTCGTCTTGTCGTCACGCGTGATGTTGATCTCCGACGTGTTGAACTTCACGCCGATCTCGAAGAAGGAATTGCCGAGTTTCGTGCCTGCGTCCGCGACGAACCCGTCCTCCAGCTGGACGATCCTGGTCACGGACGCGCTCACGTTGAAGGTCTTCAAGGCGGTGTCCGTGGAGCCGCAGTTTTTGCTTGTCGCGGAGACCCGCTGGTTGGGCCCGAGGTTGTCCCGCTTGAACTGGACGTCGACGAACTCGCAGTTCTCCAGCTTGTCGGAGTCCGCCGCACAGTCGGCGCTCACTTCGGACGGGGTGGCGGCGCCCGCCGTGTTCATCAGCGGTACGGCCACCGCGACGGCCACCAGCGGGGACAGGGCCAGGGTGATGCGCTTCTTCTTGCTCCGGTGGCTTCTCGCGCGGCCGGTGCGTGTCATGAGAGTTCTCCCAGGGGGGTGTGGGGGGCAGGGTGACGGTGTCCGGGGCTCAGCAGTCGGTCAGTACGGCCTTGGAGGTGCCGTCCACGACACCGGGAGCGCCCGCAGCGCCCGGCAGGATGACCGGGCCCTCGACGACCTCCGGCGCGGCGAAGTTCTGCTCGGGGGAGGGGTTCCTGGCGAAGCCGCCCGGGTCGGCGTCGATCCGCACCCGCCACTCACCGGTCATGCGCTGCATCTTCGGCGTGAACTCCATGTGGAGGACCTTGCCGACCGGCACCTTGCGCTCTTCCGTCTCACCGGCGGTGGCCGAGTTGATGGTCATGTCGAGGGTGCCCTTGTGCTTGAGCCAGGATCCGCTCAGGGCCCCGAAGATCCCTCCGCCGCCGCCCTGCTGGGTGACGGTGTACTTGCCCTGGCCCTGGGCGGCCGTCGCCGACCAGGTGACCGACACCGTCGCCGGCTCGGTCGCGTTCGGCTCGCAGTTCGGGAAGTCGATGGAGGCCTTTTCGGTCGGACCGTCGAATGTCTCGAACTTGGTCTCGACGAAATCGCAGTTGTCGGACCCGAAACTCGGCCCGGCGATCGGGTGCCCGCCGAAATCGAAGATGTCCTGCTCTTTGCCGTTGAGCACCTCGGCTCGATTGCACAAATCCATGATCTGATCGGGCGTCTTCTCCTCCGCGGCGCTCGCCGACGGCAGGAGTACGGCGGCCAGGACCCCGCCGGTCACGAGGGCCGCTCCGACCGCCACGATCCTGGTCTTCCTGTTCTTCAGTCTTCTCTTGGCCATGGCCAGGATTTTGGGATCCCTTGAGGTGCGGCGACAGGGTCAAACATCCCTACTCGCCAGTCGTGTGACATTCGCCTCAGCAATGGGGGGAACGGGGCGAGACCCCGCCTGACACTCCATCTGACGTCCCATCAGATATGCGAGTACGCTGAGCCGTCCATCCAGTCGCCGTGTCAAGGGGGCCGCAATGGGCAAGCTCGACGGACGGGTCGTCATCGTCACCGGCGCCGCACGCGGCCAGGGCGAGCAGGAGGCCCGGCTGTTCGCGGCGGAGGGGGCCCGGGTGGTCGTCGCGGACGTCCTCGACGACCGGGGCGAGGCTCTCGCGAAGGAGATCGGCGCGCGGTACGTCCATCTCGACGTCGGGCGGGAGGACGACTGGCGGGCGGCCGTCTCGGCGGCCAAGGACGCGTACGGCCAGGTCGACGGGCTCGTCAACAACGCCGGCATCCTGCGCTTCAACTCCCTCCTGGACACCCCCCTCGACGAGTTCATGCAGGTCGTCCAGGTCAACCAGGTGGGCTGCTTCCTCGGCGTCAAGACAGTCGCCCCGGAGTTGTCCGACGGCGGCACGATCGTCAACACCGCCTCCTGCACGGGCCTGACCGGGATGGCCGCGGTGGGTGCCTACGCGGCGACCAAGCACGCCGTGCTCGGGCTGACCCGGGTCGCCGCCCTGGAGCTGGCCGGGCGCGGGATACGCGTCAACGCCGTCTGCCCCGGGGCGATCGACACGGCGATGTCCAACCCGGCCCGGCTGGATCCGGACGCCGACCCGGAGGAGACGGCGCGGGGCCTCGACCGGCTGTACCGCAAGCTGGTGCCGCTGGGCAGGGTCGGGCGACCGGAGGAGGTGGCCCGGCTCGCCCTGTTCCTGACCTCGGCGGACTCGTCGTACATCACGGGGCAGCCGTTCGTGATCGACGGCGGGTGGCTGGCCGGCGTCAGCGTCATCTGACGGGTCATCAGCTATTGACGCTCCCGGCAGGCCGGTGGAACAGTCGGACCATAAATCTGACGGTCAGTCAGAAACAGTGAACCGATCGTGGGGCGGTGAACCTCCTTGGAGTTCGGCATCTTCGTTCAGGGATACGTCGGCAAACGGGGCGAGACCGACCCGCTCGCCGAGCACAAGGCGCTGATGGAGGAGACCGAGTACGTCATCCAGGCCGACAGGTCCGGGTTCAAGTACGCCTGGGCCTCCGAGCACCACTTCCTGGACGAGTACTCGCACCTGTCCGCCAACGACGTCTTCCTCGGCTACCTGGCCCACGCGACCGACCGGATCCACCTCGGCTCCGGCATCTTCAACCCGCTGGCCCCGGTCAACCACCCGGTGAAGGTCGCCGAGAAGGTCGCCATGCTCGACCACCTCAGCGAGGGCCGCTTCGAGTTCGGCAGCGGCCGGGGCGCCGGATCGCACGAGATCCTCGGGTTCATGCCGGGGGTGACCGATATGAACCACACCAAGGAACTCTGGGAGGAGACCATCGCCGAGTTCCCCAGGATGTGGCTCCAGGACGAGTACCAGGGCTTCCAGGGCAAGCACTGGTCGCTGCCGCCGCGCAAGGTCCTGCCCAAGCCGTACGGTCCGGCACACCCGGCCATGTGGTACGCGGCCGGGTCGCCGCCGTCGTACGCCATGGCCGCGAAGAAGGGGCTCGGCGTGCTCGGCTTCAGCGTGCAGAAGGTCTCCGACATGGAGTGGGTGCTGGAGCAGTACAAGACGGCGATCGTGGACGCCGAGCCGGTCGGGGCGTTCGTCAACGACAACGTGATGGTGACGACGACGGCGATCTGCGCGCCGACCCGTGCGGAGGCCGTGCGGATCGCGGCGAGCGGGGGGCTGCACTATCTGCCCTCGCTGGTGTTCCGGTACCACGACACGTTCCCTCGGCCCGAGGGGTTCCCGGTGTGGCCGGAGACCTTGCCGGAGTACACCGAGGAGTTCGTGGAGGTACTCATCGAGGAGGAGCTGCTGATCTGCGGGGATCCGGACGACGTGCTGCGGCAGTGCGAGCGGTGGGAGCGGGCCGGGGCGGATCAGTTGAGCTTCGGGTTGCCGGTGGGGGTGCCGAAGGAGGAGACACTCCAGACGATCCGGCTGGTCGGGGAGCATGTGATTCCCAAGATCGATACGGATCCGGTGCATCGGACTTCGCGGTTCCGGAGTGCCGCTTGATCGCCGTTGGCGGGTGCGGGTGCGCTGTGGCTGGTCGCGCCCACGCGGCGGAGCCGCACATCGACACAGCCCCGCGCCCCTGAAGGGACACGCAGCTCAAGGAGTTGAGTGGTCATGCTCGATCACGTCATCAAAGGGGCGACCGTCGTCGACGGGTCCGGGACGCCCGGCTTCACCGCCGACGTCGGCATCCGAGACGGCCGTATCGCCGTCGTGGGGACGGTCACCGAGGAGGCACGGTCGGTCGAGGACGCCACCGGTCTCGTCCTCACCCCCGGCTTCGTCGATCCCCACACCCACTACGACGCCCAGCTCTTCTGGGACCCGTACGCCACGCCCTCGCTCAACCACGGGGTCACCACCGTCGCGGGCGGGAACTGCGGATTCACGCTCGCGCCGCTGAACCCCGCCCGTCCCGAGGACGCCGACTACACGCGGCGCATGATGTCCCGGGTCGAGGGGATGGCGCTGGTGGCGCTGGAGGAGGGGGCGCCGTGGAACTGGCATTCCTTCGGGGAGTACCTGGACGCCCTGGAGGGGCGGATCGCGGTCAACGCCGGTTTCATGGTGGGGCACTGTGCGCTGCGGCGGTATGTGATGGGGCCGCAGGCGGTGGGCGGGCAGCCGAGCCCGGAGCAGCTCGACGCGATGGTGGGGCTGCTGCGGGAGGCCATGGACGCCGGGGCGTGGGGCCTGTCCACGACCCAGTCGAGCAGCCACTCCGACGGCGACGGACAGCCCGTCGCCTCACGGCACGCCCGGCCGGCCGAGCTGCTGGCGCTGTCGCGCGCGGTGGGGGAGTGCGAGGGCACGCAGATCGAGGCGATCGTCGCGGGCTGTCTGGACCAGTTCAGCGACGCGGAGATCGATCTCTTCGTGGAGATGAGCGCGGCGGCGGGGCGGCCGCTCAACTGGAACGTGCTGACGATCGACGCGGCCGTTCCCGAGCGCGTGCCCCGGCAGTTGCTCGCGAGCGAGCAGGCGCGGAAGGCGGGCGGCAGGGTCGTGGCGCTGACCATGCCGATCCTCACGCCCATGAACATGTCGCTGGGGACGTTCTGCGCGCTGAACCTCATCCCCGGGTGGGGGCCGGTGCTCGGGCTGCCCGTGCCCGAGCGCATCGAGAGACTGCGCGACCCGGACGTGCGGGCCGAGCTGCTGCGGCGGGCCCGGTCCAAGGAGGCGGGCGTCTTCCGGCGGCTGTCGAACTTCGGGCGGTACGTCATCGGCGACACCTACAGCGAGGCGAACGCCGGGCTCACCGGGCGCGTGGTGAACGACATCGCCGCCGAACGCGGCCAGGAACCCTTCGCGTGCCTGGTGGAGATCTGCGCCAACGACGAGCTGCGTACGGTGCTGTGGCCGATGCCGACCGACAACGACCCGGCGTCCTGGGCGCTGCGGGCCCGGACCTGGAGCCACGAGGACGTGCTGCTGGGCGGGTCCGACGCGGGCGCCCATCTGGACCGGATGTGCGGGGCGCCGTACACCACCCGGTTCCTCGGGGACTGTCTGCGGGGGCGCAAGCTGGTCGGTCTGGAGCAGGCCGTGCGGATGCTGACCGACGCCCCGGCCCGGCTCTTCGGGCTGCGCGAGCGGGGGCGGATCCGGGAGGGCTGGCACGCCGACCTGGTCCTGCTCGACCCGGAGCAAATCGACGCGGGCCCGGCCACCCTGGTGCACGACCTGCCGGGCGACAGCCCCCGGCTGGACTCCCGGGCGCTGGGCGTCCGGGCGGTGTGGGTCAACGGGGTCGAGGCGATCCGGGACGACGTGGTGACCGGGGCCGTACCGGGCCGGGTGCTGCGCTCCGGGCGGGACACGGAGACGGTGAGCACACGGTGACGGCACGGCAGCAACTGTTCGTCGGTGGCTCCTGGATGGAGCCGGACGGCGGGCACTACGAGGTGATCGACCCGGCGACCGAAAGGGCCGTCGGGTGGGCGCCGGAGGCCTCGCGGGATCAGGTGCTCGCGGCCTGTGCCGCGGCCCGCGAGGCCTTCGGGCCGTGGTCGCGTACGGCGCCGGAGGAGCGGGCGGCGGTCCTCGGCCGGGCGGCGGGCGTCATCGCCGGCCGGCTGGCGGAGTACGCGGAACTGGCCCGGGCCGAGACCGGCGCGACCACCGCCATCGCACGCGGCATGCAGGTCGGTGTCGCCGCCGCCCGCTTCCGGCGCTACGCGCGCGTGGAGCCCGCCGAGTGGGCGATCCCGCCGCAGATCAACGAGGCCGGGCCGATGGGGAAGGCCGCTGTGATGGGCGCCCTGGCCGTCCGCCAGCCCGTCGGGGTCGTCACCTGCGTCACCTCGTACAACAACCCCTGGGCCAACCCCGCCGGAAAGATCGCGCCCGCCCTGGCGATGGGCAACACCGTGGTGGTGAAGCCCGCCCCGCAGGACCCGCTGTCGGTGTACCGGATGGCGGAGGCCCTGGAGGAGGCGGGCGTGCCGCCGGGTGTCGTGAACGTGGTCAGCGGCTCCCGTACGGAGGTCGGCGAGGCGGCCGTGGCGTCGCCGGACGTCGACATGGTGAGCTTCACCGGCTCCACGGCGGTCGGGCGGCGCATCGGTGAGGTGTGCGGGCGGGACATGAAACGGCAGTTGATGGAGCTGGGCGGGAAGGGCGCGGCGGTCGTCCTCGACGACGCCGACCTGGACTCGGCCGTCGCCGGGATCGGCACGACCTTCTCCTTCTACAGCGGCCAGATCTGCACGGCCCCGACGAGGGTGCTCGCCCAGCGCGGGATCTACGACCGGCTGGTGGAGCAACTGGCGGCCTACGCACGCCGTTTGAAAGTCGGGGACCCGGCCGAGCGGGACACCGTGGTCGGGCCGGTGATCTCGTCGGCGCACCGGGACCGGGTGGAGTCGTACGTCGAACTGGGCCGCAAGGAGGGCGCGGTGGTGGTGACCGGCGGCGAACGCCCGGACCTGCCAAGCGGCTTCTACGTCGCCCCGACGCTCCTCGCCGACTGCACGAACGACATGCGCGTGGCCCGCGAGGAGATCTTCGGGCCGGTGGTGGCCGTCATCCCCTTCGACGACGAGGAGGAGGGCATCGCCCTCGCCGACGACACCGACTACGGCCTCATCGACTACGTCTGGTCGGCCGACGTCGCCCGGGCCTTCCGGGTGGCACGGCGGCTGCGGGCCGGGGGCGTCGGGATCAACACCGTCGGCCGCAACATGGAGGCCCCTTTCGGCGGCTTCAAGAAGAGCGGCGTCGGCCGGGACGTCGGCAGCTACGCGCTGCACGCCTACAGCGAGGTGCAGGCGATCGTCTGGCCGGGCTGAAAGCGAGCGGCGGCCCTCAGCGGAGGCGCGCCCGTCCGCCCGGCGCCCGGCCCGGGTGTTCCTCCCAGCGCCGGGCCATGGCGCGGCCCGCGTGCAGCCCGGCGAGGACGCAGCCCGCGCAGAGCGGCAGCAGGAGCAGGGAGAGCAGGGTGGCCCAGCCGGAGGTCGCGTAGCCGTTGCGGCCCACGTGGTCCAGGAAGCGACCCAGGCCGACGGTGCGCAGGAGGTCGGAGTCGGCCGCGATGTCGCCCGACCGCAGGGACGTGTCGCCGCCGATCAGGCCGTAGCCGAGCAGCAGCGCGCCGGTGGTGAACGAGGCCCGGCCGGGCGGCAGCCAGGACCAGGGCTCGCGCAGCCTCGGCCGGAAGGCGCCGCCGAGCCGGTAGGCGCACGGGGCCAGCCGGAACAGGGCCGAGCAGCTCACCACGGCCGCCATCAGGGTCAGGACGCGGGCGCCGTCGAACTCGTAGCTCCCGTACCACCAGGTGAGCCAGACGGCGAGGGCCGGGACGAGGAACCAGACCCCGGTGAGCAAGCACGCGCGGAACACGCCGAGCGCGACCGCGCCGGGGCCCCGGGCCTCCCGTACGGTCCGCCGTTCTCTCTCCCGAAGCCGCTGCCGCTCCGCCTCCTGCCGCTCCGTGAGCTGACGATCGCGTTGCTCCCGCGCGGCCCGCTGCCGTTGCTCCTCGCGCTCGCGTGCGGCCACGCGGCGTTGTTCCGCGGTCGCGTCCGCCACCCGCCGCCTGGCCTCACGTTCCCGGGCCTCCATCTCCCCGTCGCGCTGGGCCCGTTCGGACCACTGGGCCTCGAAGAGCCGGCCGAGCGGGGTCTGTCCGCCGCCGGTGGCCGGGAGCAGACGGGTGTACCAGTTGGCCGCCGGATCCGGTGGCCGGGCCGCGGCCGGGAGCCGGTGCCGGACCCTGGCCAGGTGCTTCGGCGGGAGCAGGGCGACCAGCAGCGCCCCCGGGCCGGCGCTGACCGCCCAGACGTACACCTCGGTGGGCACGTGTGCCGCCCCGGCCTGCCCCTTCCACTCCTTGACGGCCGCGATCCACTTCTTCCGCACCCCGCGCAGCCCGCGGAGCGCGCCGAACCGGGCCAGGATGTCCAGCAGCGGCCCCTCGTACAGCTCCTCGAAGAAGCGCTTGTCGCCGCCGCTGCCGAGGCACTGGTCCAAGCAGATGTGGACGAGGGACTCGTAGGTGACCGGGCTGCCCCGGTACACCACCGGGCCGTCGGGATCCAGCCAGCGCAGCAGGTGCAGGAGCTTGTGGTCAGCGGGGAGGTTCCGCTGGGTCAGGTGGCGGTCGACGAGGACGATCCGGCCCTCGACGTCGTCGCAGCGAGTGTTGTCGAACTGCCTTAACCAGGAACGCAGTTCACTCCACCCCTCGGAGGGGTGCGCCTCGGGTCCCATGTTCCGGAAGAACCGGTCGGCGGCCGTCCTCCAGTGGGTGCGGATCGTGGCCGCGAGTTCCTTCTTCGTCGCGTGCCGGGCACCCGCGAAGACGAGCGGGCGGGCCACGTAGGCCTCTTCGGCGGTGATCCGGGGCGGGGGCGGTGCCGGTTTCGCCCGCCGGGCCGCCGTGGCGCCGGGCGCGGCGGCGTTGCGGGCGAGTGCCAGGTCGCGGGTGCTGTTGTCGAACCGGTGCCCCGGTGTCTGGAGCCCGCGCAGCCGGGGGCTGCGGCGCAGGTGCTCGGCGAGGGTGCCCAGCGACAGCAGGTCGCCGGCCTGCGGCACGCCGTCGCGCAGCAGGTGCAGCAGTTCGCGCGTGTAGAGCGTGTGCGTCGCTCCGGGCGGTGCCAGTGCCTCGGCGTTGTCGGTGGTGGACACCAGGACACAGGCGCCGTCGATCTCGGTTCGCTGCTCCAGCGCGGTGGCCGTCGCGCTCATCCCGCGGATCGCCCGGCCGCTGAAGCAGCAGTCCAGGATGACGATCTTGTTGGCCGCGCCGGACTCGTCGACGATCTCGCGCAGGGTTTCGTAGTCGAAGGCGCTGAACCGTGAACTGTCGTACTGGGTGTCCGTCACGGCGAGTTGGAGGTCGCCGTTCACCTTCCGGAAGCCGTGGCCCGCGAAGTAGACCAGCAGGGTGTCCGTGGCCTGGCCCGCGTGGTGGGCGAGGCTCTCGTACACCTTCAGCGGCGCCTGCGGATCGAGGAGCACCGTGCTGTGCCGGGCGGCGAACCCGCCCAGCGGGGGAGTCAGCGCGGTCCGCAGGTCCCTGAGGTTGTTGGCGACGGCCGGGAGGTCGGGGAAGTAGTCGTACCGGTAGGTCGCGGCGCCGAACAGGAACGCACGGGAGCGTTCCGGATCAGGCAGCCGGGTCATCGTCCCCCCGGAGCCCTTCGGCGATGGCCATGGCCGTCTGCGCCAGCTGGGCCGGGTCCGAGCCGTTGATGGCGTACGGGGTGCCGTCGGGTCCGGTGACGGTGACGGTGACGGCCTGGCGGGTCGCGCGGGGTCGCCTCTCACGGAGCGTCAGCCAAGCGGTGACCGCTGCGATCAGGGTGTTCACACCGGCGAGACCGAGGTCGGACAGCTGGATGACGAGTTCCGTGCCGGACCCCATCGTGCCGGGCCGGGGCGGTGCGCTGCGCAGCTGGAGTCGGCCGCGCAGGTCACGCTCGTTGCCCAGCCACTCCCGCAGGTCCGGTAGCGCGGTGTCGTCTCCCGCTACGTCGATCCGTATGGACACGTGCTCCCCTCCCTGCCCGGCCGGCCTCGGCCGCGACGGGGCGTCCCGAGGTACGGGTGACCATTCCAGTAAGCAGGTGACGCAGTGTCAAGAGCCGCTGCCGGGCCGTAGATCCACCCGTACGGTGAGCAGGTCCGTGCCCAACGCCCGTACTCCCAGGCTGTTGAGCCGGGGCAGTCGGCGCAGCCGGGCCACGGGGTCGTCGCCGGGCATCAGATGGGCCGTCCCCGTGTGCCAGCGCCCCCGGATCCGTACGCGCACCCGCGGATCGGCCGTGATGTTGCGCACGTACTGCGACCGTTCGCCGAACTCCGACACCAGCCAGAAGTCGTCGCCGACCCGGCGCCCGCCCACCGGCGTCCGGCGGGGCAGCCCGGAGACGCGGCCCGTGGTCTCCAGGAGCGTCTGGAGGGGGAGGCGGCGCAGCAGCGGGTTGATGCGGCGCTGTACGGACGTGGTGGCGCGGAACCGCAGGTCGGTGAGGCGGGGCATGGGGGTTTGGGCTCCTTCGTGGCTCTCGGGGGCGCGTCGGGGTCAGACGGCCGGGCGTCCGAGGAAGATCGGGTTGGTGAACGCCGCCAGTGCGCCGGGCAGCGGTCCCGCGGCCGCCTCGTGGCGCAACTCGGCCCGTACGTACGCCGCGTACGACGGGGTCGTGCGCCACTCGACCGCACCCGAGCCGGACACCGGCAGCGGGGGGCCGGTGTGGACGACGCCCTGGTCGGTGACGAGGCGGACCGTGCAGCGCGGGGCGCCGGTGACCTCCAGGCGCACGGTGACCGGGGTGTCGCGGCCGACCGGGAGCCGCTCGCCGATGCCCGCGTGCTCACCGCGCCCGCCGGACGCCCGGAAGGACAGCGCGACCCGCGCGGACTCGGCGACGTAGGACCGCCCGGCCCGGATGCCCTCCTGGATCGCCTCCCGGGTCAGGTCGTCGGCGAGGACGACCGTCTGCGGGCTGCCCACCGCGTCCGGGGAACGGTGGGCGTCGCTGCCGCCCATCGCGGGGAGCCAGCCGCGCCCGTCCCGCACGGACGCCACCAGCATGCTGTCCCAGTCGGCCAGCGCGACCTCGTCGTCGGGCGTGTAGGGGCCGTTCCACACCTCCACCGCGTCCGCCTCGCCGAAGCCGAACTTCCAGTTGCAGCCGATGCAGGTGGCGTGCGGGTGGGCCGGGACGACCAGGCCCCCGGCGCGGCGGATCTGCCGGGCGAACCGGCCGAAGCGGTTGTCGCGGGCCCGGTAGCGCCAGTCGACGAAGGTGCCGGGGTCGGTGCCGAGCGCGACCACGTGCCCGTTCCTGGTCGTGATCTCCTCACCGAGCAGGACGAGCAGGTCGTCCCCGGCCACGTCGGCCCAGTGGGGGTGCGCGGAGTGCGTGTTGTGCTCGGAGGAGTTGATGAAGTCCAGCCCCGCGGCCCGGGCGAGTTCCCCGATCTCGGCGGGGGTGCGGCGGCCGTCGGAGTGCCAGGAGTGCAGGTGGCAGTCGCCCCGGTACCAGGCCCGGCCCCGCCCCTTCGCACGCTCCGGCGGATACACCGGCCGGGCGGCCTCGCCCGGCGCCCCGTAGGTCAGCGTGATCGTGATCTCGTACGACAGGCCCTGCGGGGCGACGGTGTACGGGCCGAGCGTGATGTGCCAGGTGCCCTCGCGCACCGGGCCCGGGAGGTAGCCGGGCGTCGCGTCGTCCGCGCGCAGGAAGAACTCGGTGCGCGCCCCGCCGGACCAGCCCCGGAAGCCCCGGCCGCCGAGCTCGGTGCCGCGCTCGTCGAAGACGCCGATGTCGAGGGCGTTGCCCAGCGTCCCGGCCGGGACGGAGGGCCGGTCGTAGCGGTAGGCGACCTTGAGCTCCCGGACACCGGCCGGGACCTCGACGGGCACGTACACGAAGTCGGGGGAGCCCGGCGGCAGGGTGCCCCTCACCGTCCTGCTCTCCCGGTCCCCGTCGGCCGCTGAAGCGAAGCTCACGCTTCCCAAGGTAAGCGCGGCCGCCGCTCCCGTCATGAACAGAGCGCGCCGGCCGAGCCCACCGTGGCTGTCCTCGCACATGCTGCTGCTCCCCGGGTGTCGTCGGTGACGTGGCGTGGGTGGTGCGGGGGTGGAGCGGGGTGGTGCGGGGGTGGTGCCCCGCAACCCTTGTATTGAGTGGTGAAGTCGCGCGCAAGGGAGGGGAACCGGACGGCGAACGGACGATCGTCCGACCGGTCGGTATGGACACGTGGAGCGCTCTCGGGTACAGAGGAGCCATGCGCATCGCCGTGACGATCTTCCTCACCGACGAGACGATCACCCCGACCCGGCTCGCCCGGGAGCTGGAGGACCGCGGATTCGCCGGGCTGTATCTGCCCGAGCACACGCACATCCCGGTGGAGCGGACCACCCCGTACCCGGCCGGGGGCGATCTGCCGCCCGAGTACGGGCGCACCCTCGACCCGTTCGTGGCCCTCGGTCAGGCCGCCGCCGTCACCGAGCGGCTCGGGCTCGGCACGGGCATCACGCTCGTCGCCCAGCACGACCCGATCGCCCTGGCCAAGCAGATCGCCACGCTCGACCACCTCTCCGGCGGCCGGTTCACGCTCGGGCTCGGCTTCGGCTGGAACGTCGAGGAGGCCGCCGACCACGGCGTGCGGTGGGGCGCCCGGCGCGAGCTGGTCCGGGACCGGATGGGCCTGATGCGGGCCCTGTGGTCGCGGGAACCGACCGCGTACGAGGGGGAGTTCGGCGGCGTCCGGGCCAGCCACGCCCACCCCAAGCCCGTGCAGCCACCGCGCGGCCCGGTCGTCGGCCCGCGCACGCTCGTCGGCGGGGCCGCGGGGCCCAAGCTGTTCGCGCACATCAGCGAGTACGCCGACGGCTGGCTGCCGATCGGCGGGCGTGGTCTGGGCGAGGCGCTGCCGCTGCTGCGCACGGCCTGGGCGGACGCGGGCCGTGACCCGAAGGCCCTCCAGGTGGTCCCGTACGCCGTCCACCCGTCCCCCGGCAAACTCGCCCACTACGCCGACCTCGGCATCGAGGAGGTCGTGGTGCAGCTGCCTCCGGCGGGGGAGGCGGAAGTTCTGAAGGTGCTGGACCAGTACGGGGCGTTCGTGGTGTAGCCGGCCTCTCGTCTGCCGGGAGGGGTGCGTGGCCGTGTGCGGGTTCGTCGCGGCTGGTCGCGCAGTTCCCCGCGCCCCTGAAGGGCCGCAAGGCCTTCCTTCAGGGGCGCGGGGAACTGCGCGCGCAACCACGTACCACCCGCAGCCGCCGACGCAGCAGCCGCTGCCCCGGTCCTGATCAGCGCACTCGTATGCTCGAAGGATGACGACCTCCGCGAGCTCCGGAACCGGACCCACCGAGAACTCCATGCGTCGCGCCCTGAAACGGGCCAGGGACGGTGTCTCGCTCGACGTCGCCGAGGTGGCGGTGCTGCTCCAGGCCCGGGGGGAGCAGCTGGAGGACCTGTCGGGCTCGGCCGCCCGGGTGCGGGACGCCGGGCTGGAGGCGGCCGGGCGGCCCGGTGTCATCACGTACTCCAAGTCCGTCTTCATCCCGCTGACCCGGCTGTGCCGGGACAAGTGCCACTACTGCACCTTCGTCACCGTCCCGGGCAAGCTGCGCCGGGAGGGCCACGGGATGTTCATGTCGCCGGACGAGGTGCTGGACATCGCCCGCAAGGGCGCGGCCCTCGGCTGCAAGGAAGCCCTCATCACCCTCGGCGACAAGCCCGAGGACCGCTGGCCGGAGGCGCGCGAGTGGCTCGACGCGCACGGCTACGACGACACCCTCGCCTATGTGCGGGCGATCTCCATCCGGATCCTGGAGGAGACCGGGCTGCTGCCGCACCTGAACCCCGGCGTCATGAGCTGGTCGGACTTCCAGCGCCTCAAGCCCGTCGCGCCCAGCATGGGCATGATGCTGGAGACCACCGCGAGGCGCCTCTGGTCGGAGCCGGGCGGCCCCCACCACGGCTCCCCGGACAAGGAACCGGCGGTGCGGCTGCGGGTGCTGGAGGACGCCGGGCGGTCCTCGGTGCCCTTCACCTCGGGCGTCCTGATAGGCATCGGCGAGACCTACGAGGAGCGCGCCGAGTCGCTGTTCGCGCTGCGGAAGGTGTCGCGGGCCTACCACGGCGTCCAGGAACTGATCATCCAGAACTTCCGTGCCAAGCCGGACACCGCCATGCGCGGCATGCCCGACGCGGAACTCGACGAACTGGTCGCCACCGTGGCCGTCGCCCGGCTCCTCATGGGCCCGGGCGGCAACATCCAGGCCCCGCCCAACCTCGTCGACGACGAGTACGAGCGGCTGATCCGCGCCGGGATCGACGACTGGGGCGGGGTCTCCCCGCTGACCATCGACCACGTCAACCCCGAGCGCCCCTGGCCGCAGATCGAGCAGCTCGCCGAGAAGTCCCGGGCGGCGGGGTTCGAACTGCGTGAACGGCTCTGCGTCTACCCGGAGTTCGTGCGGCGCGGCGAGCCCTGGCTGGACCCGAGGCTGCGTCCGCACGTGGCCGCGCTGGCCGACCCGGAGACCGGCCTCGCGCGCTCCGAGGCGCTGCCGCGGGGCCTGCCGTGGCAGGAGCCGGAGGAGGTCTTCACGGCGTCCGGCCGCACCGACCTGCACAGCTCCATCGACACCGAGGGCCGCACCTCCGACCGCCGGGACGACTTCGACGAGGTGTACGGCGACTGGGGCGCCCTGCGCGAGGCCGCCGCCCCGGGCATGGCCCCCGAGCGCATCGACACCGACGTGCGCGAGGCCCTGCGCACGGCGGCCGACGACCCCACGCGGCTCACCGACGACGAGGCCCTCGCCCTGCTGCACGCGGACGGCCCGGCGCTGGACGCGCTGGCCCGGGTCGCCGACGACGTACGCAAGTCGGCCGTAGGGGACGACGTCACCTACATCGTCACCCGCAACATCAACTTCACCAACGTCTGCTACACCGGCTGCCGCTTCTGCGCCTTCGCCCAGCGCCGCACCGACGCCGACGCCTACACCCTCTCCCTGGACCAGGTCGCCGACCGGGCCCAGCAGGCCTGGGAGGTGGGCGCGGTGGAGGTGTGCATGCAGGGCGGCATCCACCCGGACCTGCCCGGCACGGCGTACTTCGACATCGCGCGGGCCGTGAAGGAACGCGTCCCGGGCATGCATGTGCACGCCTTCTCCCCGATGGAGGTCGTCAACGGCGCGACCCGCACCGGCATGTCGATCCGCGAGTGGCTGACAGCCGCCAAGGATGCGGGCCTGGACACCATCCCGGGCACGGCCGCCGAGATCCTCGACGACGAGGTCCGCTGGATCCTCACCAAGGGCAAGCTGCCCGCCGCCGACTGGATCGAGGTCGTCAGCACCGCCCACGAGCTGGGCATCCGCTCGTCCTCGACGATGATGTACGGCCATGTCGACCAGCCCCGGCACTGGCTCGGGCACCTGCGCACCCTCGCCGGCATCCAGCAGCGCACGGGCGGCTTCACCGAGTTCGTGACGCTGCCGTTCGTGCACACCAACGCGCCGGTCTACCTCGCGGGGATCGCCCGCCCGGGCCCGACCATGCGGGACAACCGCGCGGTCACCGCCATGGCCCGGCTGCTGCTGCACCCGCACATCCCCAACATCCAGACCAGCTGGGTGAAACTGGGCACCGAGGGCGCCGCCGAGATGCTCCGCTCCGGCGCGAACGACCTGGGCGGGACGCTCATGGAGGAGACCATCTCCCGTATGGCGGGCTCGTCGTACGGCTCGTACAAGTCGGTGAAGGACCTCATCGCGGTGGCGGACGCGGCAGGGCGTCCCGCCCGGCCCCGCACCACCCTGTACGGGGACGTCCCCGAGGAGCGGCAGCGGGCGGCGGCGGCCTCGGACGGGCATCTGCCCGAGCTGCTGCCGGTGCTGGACTGACGCGCTACTGGCCCCCGGCGTCCGCCGGCTGGTGCACCGTAAGGGTGCGGCCGGTCGCGGCGCCGGGGTCCGCGGGGGGCGGCGGCAGCGGGCGGCGGCCCAGGAGGAGCAGCAGCAGGCCGAGGGTGCAGGCGAGCGCGGGCCAGTACACGTAGCGGAAGTCCGTCGCGGGCATGATCGGCAGATAACCGAGGATGTAGGCGGCCGAGCTGATGCCCAGGGCCCGCACGGGCATGGCGAACAGGCCCCGGCCGGGGCGGACGGCCAGCACCAGCGCGACCGTGAGCCAGAACCAGCCGCGGAACAGCCACCGCAGATCCGCGGCCATGCCCTCGACGTACGTGCCGAGCGTGGCCGCCAGCTGAGGGTGCGCCACCTTGACGCCGAGGTCGTTGCGGGTGATGCCCGCCTTGTACACGTAGTCGGTCTCGAACAGCAGCGTCGCGAAGAGCCGCAGCCGGTACTGGAGATAGCCCGGCACATGCCCGCTCATCTCACGCAGCCACAGCGAGGTGATCTCGCCGGAGTCCCCGCGCAGCCCGTCCGCCGGGCGCTGGTAGCAGGCCCAGTAGGCGTCCGACAGGGCCCCGACCCGGTCGCACTCCCGCGCGGAGGCCACGAGGCGGTCCCGCAGGGCGGGTGACACATCCGCCGACCGGAGCTCGTCCACGCTCAGCACGTGCACCAGGTCGTCGAGCATGATCTGCGCGCCCTGTTTCGTCTGGAGGGGCTGGGCGAACAGGGAGATCGCGGCGGCGGGCACCACCAGGGCCGCGACGAGCGCGGCCGTGCACGTCACCCACGTACGGCGGCCCGGAGCGCGCCACAGGGCGAGGACGAGCATGACGAACACCGGGATCGCGGCGACGAAGGCGTTCTTGCGCACCAGCATGGCGTAGGCCAGGAACAGCGCCCCCAGCACGAGCAGCGCCCACCGCACGGCCGGACGCGGGTCCCGGTCGCGCAGCCGCAGCCCGGTGAAGGCGACCGCGCAGGCGGCGAGCAGCGCGAACGCCGCGTGCACGTCCTTCCACACCACCCCGGCGAAGTTCAGCACGAAGGGCGCGAGCCCGACGCCGAGCACGGCGAGCGACCCGCCACGGCTGCGGGTCAGCTCCCACACGCACCCGGCCAGCACCCACAGCGCGCCCCACAGGACGGCGGCCTGGAGGACGAGCATCGACGTGATCGCCCCGGTCACGGCGATGAGGGCCCGCCACACCAGGCTCAGCACCGGTGGATGCCAGTCGGTCAGGGGGGCCTCGCCCTCAGCCTGCCGGAGCTGGTCGAGGCTGTCGGGGCTCAGGAACCCGGGGGCGAAGACGAGGACCGTGGCCAGGCAGCACAACGCCGCGATGGCGGCCAGAACCCAGACCCAGCGCTGCGCACGCGCCACCGAAGGCTTTTGTCCCATATGCCGGATGTTAACGGCTCACTGTGCGACGAAGACGTAGCGCCGGTAGGCGTAGAAGCGGAACAGCGTCGCGAGGACCCAGCCGAAGACGCGGGCGGTGTTGTCGCTGAGCGGCGAGTCAAGGCCGAGCAGATGCCGCGAGGCGTAGACCGTGCCCGCGGTGATGGCGAGCCCGACCCCGTTCGCGACGAGGAACAGCAGCAGTTCGCGGGTCACCTTCTCGCGGTGCCGCCCGCGGTAGGTCCAGTAGCGGTTCCCGACCCAGCTGAACAGCGCCGCCGCGGTCGTCGCGATGACCGACGCCTGCACGGGAGCGGTCCCCATCACCCCGCCCTCCGCACCGCCGGGCAGCCCGAAGACCAGCAGGTTGTAGCCGCCGTTGTCGACGACGAAGGCCAGGGCCCCGACGACGCCGAACTTGGCGGCCTCGCGCCAGATGCCCTTGATGGCGTCACGCGCACGCAGCGTCACAGAGTCGAGGACCGGCACACGGCGAGCCTAACGACAGCTCATCCGCCATCCGGTCAGGCGCGCTCATATCGCACTATGTCGGACTGTGTGAGGTGCTGACTGTATGAGGTGCCGACCGGGTGACGGACCGGCCGGGTGAGTCGAGCGAGGAGTGGGCGTGGAACCGACGATCGCGTGTGTCGTGCCCTGCCACAACGAGGAGGCGGCCGTCGGCAAGGTGGTCCGCGACCTGCGCGCGGCCCTGCCCGAGGCCGTCGTCTACGTGTACGACAACGCCTCCACCGACCGGACCGTGGAGGTCGCCCGGGCCGCGGGCGCGCTCGTCCGCGAGGAGACCCGCAAGGGCAAGGGCAACGTCATCCGCCGCGCCTTCGCCGACGTCGACGCCGACGCGCTGCTCATCATCGACGGCGACGACACCTACGACGCCTCCCGCGCCCGCGACCTGGTCGACCTGCTCTTCGAAGGACCGTACGACCAGGTCGTCGGCGCCCGCCGGGTGACCGACGACGGGGCCTACCGGGCCGGGCACGCGGTCGGCAACAAGGTGCTCACCGGGGCCGTCAGAGCCCTGTTCGGCAACGACGTGACCGACATGCTCAGCGGCTACCGGGTCTTCTCGCGGCGCTTCGTGAAGTCCTTCCCGGCGCTGGCCCGCGAGTTCGAGACCGAGACGGAGATGACGATCCACGCGCTGCACCTGCGGCTGCCCACCGCGGAGATCCTCACGGACTACCGGGTCCGGGCCGCGGGCGGCGAGAGCAAGCTGCGCACCTACCGGGACGGCTGGCGCATCCTGCGGGTCATCCTCGATCTGGCACGGCGCGAGCGCCCCTCGCTGGTCCACACCGTGATCGCGGGCGTCCTCGCCCTGGTATCCGTCATCCTCGGCATCCCCGTCATCGCCGACTTCGTCGAGACCGGCACCGTCCCCCGGGTCCCCACCGCGATCCTCGCCGCCGCGATCATGACCATCGCGGCGCTCGTGCTGCTCGTGGGCTACATCCTGGAGTCGCTCACGCACATGCGCCAGGAGCAGACCCGGCTGGTGCACCTGTCCTACCCGGCCCCGGTGCGCACCCCGCGCTACACCGCCCGCGGCGCCGGCACGGGCCCGGTCCCGGTCCGCAAGGCGGCCGACGGCCCCTGAGGGCACTGAGGGGCATGGGGTGCGCAGTACGATGATCGGAACCCCCTTCGGTGTGGGGTCCCGTGACTGAGGAGATGCGTGCCGGTGCCTGCCCGACTTCCTTCGTGGGCCTGGGTGACCGGCCTGACCGTGGGAGCGATAGCCGCGGTGACGGTCCTGGGCGTGCAGGCGGACCGGGGCTCGCATCCCACCGCCACCTCGGCCAAGCCGAGCAGCACGGCCTCGGCGCAGCCCACCCCCACACCGTCGGCCCCGGCGCGGGTGCCCGACGGCTCCGGCACCGGGCGACGCGTCGTCTACTCCCTCGGCGAGAAGCGCGTCTGGCTGGTGGACGCGAGCGAGGCGACCCGCCGGACGTTCACCGTCTGGCCGGGCTCGGTCAGCCCCGACCCGGGCAGCTACACGGTGTCGTCGCGCAACGCGGCCACGACCGGCTCGGACGGCATGCAGATCGAGCACATCGTGTACTTCGCCGCAAAGGACGGGGTCTCCGTCGCCTTCTCCAACGCGGTCGACGGCGCCTCCCCGCCGCCCGCCGCCTCCGGCACCAAGACGGGCGGCGTCAGGATGCGGAAGGCGGACGGCACGGCACTGTGGGCGTTCGGCACGGTCGGCACGACCGTGACCGTGGTCAAGTAGCGGAGGTCTCCGTACGCGGGGCCGACAACTGGTTGACGATCAGCACGACCCCGCTGAACAGGAAGATCCGGGTCGCGGCGTCCAGTCCGTTCCAGCTCTTCGACTGCCACATCGAGAACCACTCACCGCCGATCGCGATGAACCCGGCCCCGAACAGCAGCATCACCATCAGCAGCCCGTACGTGGACATCCGCCGGGCGCGCAGGTCATCACGTCTGGCCCACAGCCAGCTCCCGTATATGAGGACCAGCGCGGCGACGGTCTCCCAGACGATGATCCCGACGTAGGCGGCGTCCTGGAGCCCCTGGCTCGTGACGGCCCGCCACATCAGGTCCTCGTCCTTGAACGTGGTGTCCATGGCCAGCACATGCCGGACGAACTGCTGGTTGGTCCCGAAGTCGGTGATGTTCCCGAACGCGACGAGCGCCATGTAGAAGGCGATGATCGCGGTGAGCACGGTGGCGGCGAGTGACAGTGTGCCGCGTGATGTGGAGGAGGTGGCCATGGCGATCATTCTCCCCGTGCCCGGCCCTCCGGTGTACCCCGCCGATCAGCTCCCGGCCGCGAACTCCAGGAAATCGGCCCAGACTTCAGCGGGGAACGCCAGGCGGGCGTCCTTGGCCTTGGAGTCGCGGATGTGAACGGTGGGGGCGGATATGGCGACCTCCACGCAGTCGGGGCCGTCGTTGCCGCTGTAGCTGCTCTTGAACCACGTCAGCGAGGTGGGCGTCATGTCTCTTCTCCCAGCACTTTCTCGATGAAGGTCAGTGAATCGCGGGGCGAGAGGGCCTGTGCCCGGATCATGCCATAGCGCATGTCGAGGACCTGGACGTCCCTCGGATCGCTGATCACCCGGTCGTACAGCTGGCTTTCCGTGTGTCCGACTGCCTTGCCGTCCTGGAGCTTCAGCAGCCGGAACGAACCCATCACGGCCGCGTGGTCCTCCCTGCCCATGGGCATCACCTGGATCTCGACGTGCCTCAACTCCGCGATCTCCAACAGGTGTTCGAGTTGGCGGCGCAGTACCATTTTGCCCCCGAGAGGCCGCCGCAGAGTCATCTCTTCCTGGACAAACGTGACCAGGGGGCGGGGAGTCCGATCGAAGACGGCCTTTCGTGCCATGCGCGCGGCCACGTGGCGCTCGATCTCGTCCTCGCTGTAGGACGGCCGTCGCATCGCGTACAGCGCCTGGGCGTACTCGGGCGTCTGCAGCAGCCCGTGGATGTGCAGGGCCGAGTACGCCCCGAGTTCGACGGCCTGGTCCTCCAGCTTGGTCAGATCCCGCACCGTCTTCGGATACCGCGCCTTCTCCACGTCCTCCCTCATCGCGGAGAGCTTGCCGCCCGCGCCCAGGACGTCATCCGCCTTGTCGAGAAAGTCCGGCTTGGGGATGCGCCGCGCCCGTTCGACGGACGACACCATCTCCTCCCCGTACCCGATCGCCGCACCGAGTTCCGCCTGCTTCAGCCCCGCCGCCTCGCGCCACAGCCGGATCTGCCGCCCGACCGTCCTGAGTACGGCTGCCGCTTCCTCGTCCTCCATGCCTTCCCCTCCTGACGTACGAGCCGTACGACCCCGCCGCGCGCCCGGACAGTCACGCTCCGTACCGTGGTCGTCGCTGTTCAGAGTAGGGACGGACGACCACGCTGGGTGACATGAGCCAGAAATTCCTCGCCGAAACCACCGTCCCCGTACGCCACTTCGCGATCCAGCTGTCCGCCACTCGAAGAGGTGCTCGACTGGCGCGCCTGCTCGCCGAACGTCAACTCGACGAATGGGGCGAGGCGTACGAGGCCGCCGCGCAGGTCGTGGCCGAGTTGGCGTCCAACGCGGTGCTGCACGGGCGCGTCCCGGGCAGGGACTTCCGGCTCGCCCTGAGGCTGCACCCCGGCGGCACGCTCCGTATCGAGGTCACCGACGCCCGGGGCGACCGGATCCCGCGTGCCCCGGGGCCGGTCGCGGACGACGCGGAGGGTGGGCGGGGGCTGCGCATCGTCACGGCGTGCGCGGACCGCTGGGGGGTGGTGGAGACGGCGGCTCACGGCAAGACGGTGTGGGCTGAACTGGGTTCGAGCCAGGGGAACTCGTCCGGGACCGACGTACTACGGTGATTCGATGAGTGAGCAGCGCACAGTGTCCGAGGAGGCCGGTGAGGTCCGCCGGTTCTGGGAGCGGCTCGGGCTTCCCGGGCTGATCGACGTCCACACCCACTTCATGCCGGAGCGCGTGCTGCGCAAGGTGTGGGAGTACTTCGACAGCAACGGGCCGCTGGTCGGCGGGCTGGAGTGGCCGATCACGTACCGGAGGGTCGAGGAGGAGCGGGCGGCGCTGCTGCGGGACTTCGGTGTGCGGGCCTTCACCTCGATGCTCTACCCGCACAAGCCCGGCATGGCCGAGTGGCTGAACGGCTGGGCCGCCGACTTCGCCCGTCGCACGCCCGACTGCCTGCACACCGCCACCCTGTACCCCGAGCCGGGGGTGGAGGAGTACGTCCGCGAGGCCGTGGAGGCGGGGGCGCGGGTGTTCAAGTCACATGTGCAGGTGGGTGCGTACGATCCGGCCGACGAGCGGCTCGACCCGGCGTGGGGGCTGCTGGCCGAGGCCGGGATACCCGTGGTGATGCACTGCGGCTCCGGGCCCGCGCCCGGCAAGCACACCGGCCCCGAGCCCGTCGCGCGGGTCCTGGCGCGGCACCCGGGGCTGCGGCTGATCGTCGCGCACATGGGCATGCCCGAGTACGGGGAGTTCCTCGACCTCGCCGAGCGGTACGGCGAGGTGCGGCTGGACACGACGATGGCGTTCACGGACTTCACCGAGGGCTTCATGCCGTACCCGCGCGAGGCCCTGCCCCGGTTCGCCGCGCTCGGCGACCGCATCCTGTTCGGCTCCGACTTCCCCAACATCCCCTACCCGTACCTGCACCAGCTCCAGGCCCTGGAGCGGCTGGGCCTCGGCGAGGAGTGGCTCCGGGCCGTCTGCCACGACAACGCGGCGGCGCTCTTCAACCGGTGATCTGCTCGCGCACCCACGCCGGGTCGGGATTGGTGTGCGCCCGGCCCGCCACGACGACCGTCGGCACGGTCTCGTCGCCCTGGTTGGCCGCCCGCACCACCGCGGCCCCGGCCGGGTCCCGCCAGATGTCGACCCAGTGCACCCGGCGGGCGTCCCGGCCCAGGCGGAGGCGCAGCCGCAGGCAGTACTGGCAGCCCGGCCGCCAGTAGACGACCGGCTGGCCGTCGGCCGCACTGCGCCGCTCCGCCTCCCGCGCCCCGACGGACCGGGGGAAGACCAGCGGCGAGTGCACGCCCGCGAGGAGCAGGAAGAACAGGAGCAGGACGACGGCCGCGGCGGTGCTCCCGGTGAGGACCAGGCCCGCGGCACCGCTGAACACCAGCAGGATCGGCAGGGTCCAGGCGCGCTTCATGGAGGCGAAGGATAGTCGCCGTGCCGTGCGGCGCTCTTCAGCGCAGCAGGTCCACGTACGTGTCCGTGCCCGGCACCGTCGGGATGAACGGGGCCACCAGTTCCACCCTGCCCAGGCCCGACTCCGTCACCGCCGTGTCGAGGCCGGTGAAGTAGGGCTCCCAGCACTCCCTCGGGTCCGTCTGGAGGAACCACAGCAGCGTCAGCCGGGTGTCGACGCCCTCGACCTGCTTCACGTAGGTCATGCGGTCGCCGGGCAGGGGCGTCGGGCGGAAGAGCGTCACCAGCGCGGCCGGGGAACCCGCCAGGCGTTTGGGCAGGTGGCGGGTGCGCAGCCACTGAAGGAGCGGGGCGCGCTGTTCGGGGCTGTCGGCCTCGACGACCTGGAGGACCAGGCCCGCGTAGGGGTGGTCCAGGGCGTGGACGTCCCGGGGTCCGGCCGCGCCGTCGCGGTACACCGTCGCCTCGTGGTTCTGGAACGCCGTGAGGACGTGGGTGCGGTCGTGGTAGACGCGGGCGTCCCGGTTGAGGCGCTTGTTGATGGCGACCGTCCAGCGCATGTGGTCGTCGTAGCGGCCGTCGGTGATCCAGTACGTGGAGAGGTAGCAGCCCGCGGTGACCGGCTGGGCGATCGCCGACTTCTCGGGGGAGCGCAGGAGTTGCAGGTCCCGGGTCGCCACCCAGCGGCGGCCGGCCTGCATCCAGGGCATGGCCATCGCTCCGGCGTAGTAGTGGTCGTCCTCGTACCAGCGGTTGTAGGCGTACTCGTGGCCGGGGTGCGGCTCGACCATGGTGATGAGGGCGTGGCCGGGGTGGGTGCCGTAGGGGCCGACGGCGGCCAGTTCGGCGTACTGCTCGCTGCGGGTGTCCTCGCTCATGCCCTTCCCCTTCGTCGGTGGCTGACCCATACTCTGACGCTCCGTCAGATAGAACGCCAGGGTCCGGTCCGGGGAGGTCCTGCCATGTCACTGCTCGCGGGGAAGACGGTCGTGGTGTCGGGGGTGGGGGCCGGGCTCGGACGGCAGGTCGCGGCGGCCGTCGTACGGGACGGCGGGCGGGTCGTGCTCGGGGCCCGCATGGAGGCGAGCCTGGCGAAGACGGCCGCCGAGATCGATCCCGGCGGGGCGTGTACGGCGTACCGCGCCACGGACATCTGCGACGAGGCGCAGTGCGAGGCGCTGGCCGGGGTGGCGCGGGAGCGGTTCGGCGGGATCGACGCCGTCGTCCAGGTGGCCGCGCTGGACGGCTACTTCGGCGGTCTGGAGGACGCCGACTTCGAGTCCTGGCGGTCGGTCCTCGACGTGAACCTGCTGGGCACGCTGCGGATGACCCGGGCCTGTCTGCCGTCGCTCAAGGAGGGCGGCGGGTCCGTCGTGTTCATCGGGACGCAGTCGGCGGTGGCGGCTCCCTCGCAGGTGCGGCAGGCGGCGTACGCGGCGTCGAAGGGGGCGCTGACGAGTGCGATGTACTCGCTCGCGCGAGAGCTCGGGCCGTACCGGATCCGCGTCAACACCGTGCTGCCGGGCTGGATGTGGGGGCCGCAGGTGCAGGCCTACGTGCAGTTCGCCGCACAGTCGGAGGGGGTCGAGGAGGCGGCCGTCCTGAAGCGGCTGACCGGGCGGATGGCGCTGCCGGAGCTGGCCACGGACGGCGACGTGGCCGACGCGGCGGTGTTCCTGGCGTCGGACCGGGCGCGGTCGATCACCGGACAGTCGTTGCTGGTCAACGCGGGGGAGCTGATGCGGTGAGTTCATGTAGATGAACCGAGGCCATCAAGTCGAACATTTTTACCTCCCTTTGACCCTCCGCTCACTTGTCGTGTTCACGCGGCAGCGCCCACGATGAGCGCCGGGCTGATCCCTGGGAGGGCGCACATGAACGGTCTCGACTGGGCCGTGCTCATCGGATACTTCGCCGTGATGGTCGCGATCGGCGTCTGGTCCCACAAACGCGTCGACAACGTCAGCGACTTCTTCACCGCCGGCGGCAAGATGCCCTGGTGGCTGTCCGGCATCTCGCACCACATGTCGGGCTACAGCGCGGTGATGTTCACCGGGTACGCGGGCATCGCCTACACCTACGGCGTCACGTCCTTCGTCACCTGGTCCTTCCCCATCGCCCTCGGTATCGCCATCGGGTCGAAGCTGTTCGCGCCGCGCATCAACCGGCTGCGCTCCCGGCTCCACGTGGCCTCCCCGCTGGAGTACCTGAAGAACCGCTACGACCTGAAGACGCAGCAGGCGCTGGCCTGGTCCGGGATGCTGCTGAAGATCGTGGACGTGGGCGCCAAGTGGGCCGCCATCGCCACCCTGCTGTCCGTCTTCACGGGGATCTCCCTCAACCAGGGCATCCTCATCACCGGCGGCATCACGGCGATCTACTGCACGATCGGCGGCCTCTGGGCGGACGCGCTGACCGAACTGGGCCAGTTCATCATCCAGTTGCTGGCCGGCGTCGCGATGTTCGTGGCGGTGTTCGTACGCCTCGACGACCACGGCGGCTTCTTCGGCGTCTGGGACTCGCCCGAACTCCAGGGCCACGGCAAACCGCTGGTCGGCCCCTACGGCACGGTGTTCCTGCTCGCGTTCCTCTTCATCAAGCTCTTCGAGTACAACGGCGGCATGCTCAACCAGGCCCAGCGCTACATGGCCACCCCCAACGCCAAGGAGGCCGAGCGCTCCGCCCGCCTGTCGGCGATCCTCTGGCTGGTCTGGCCGCTGGTGCTGTTCTTCCCCATGTGGATGTCGCCGCTGCTGGTGGAGTCGCAGAAGCCGGACGGCTCCGATTCGTACGCCCTGATGACCGAACAGCTCCTGCCGCACGGCCTGCTGGGCCTGGTCATCGTCGGCTTCTTCTCCCACACCATGGCCATGTGCTCCTCCGACGCCAACGCCATCGCGGCCGTCTTCACCCGGGACTGCGCGCCGGTGATCTGGGCACGGGCCCGGACCTGGAACCAGAGCCAGGGGCTGCGGGTCGCCCGGGTCGCCACGGTCGTCTTCCTCGGTCTGTCCATGGCGGCGGCGACCCAGGTCAATTCCCCCGCGTTCAAGGACATCATCACGGTCGTCATCAAGTGGGTGGCCGGTCTGATGGGCCCGATGGCGATCCCGATGATGCTGGGCCTGCTCCGCGCCTTCCGCCGCTCCGGCCCCACGGCGGCCCTGGTCAGCTGGTCCATGGGCCTGCTCGCCTTCTGGCTGGTGAACTACCCGGTCAACTGGAACGTCGAGGGCGGCGTCCCCCTCCAGTACCAGGTGTCGATCCCCCTGGCGGTCTCACTGGTCCTGTACATCCTCGTCGGCTACATCCGGCCCGAGGACACCCCGGAGCGGCTGGCGATCATCGAGCGCATCAACACGGACGACGACGGCACGGCGGCGGCCCCGGTCCCGGCCCCGACGGGCCCGACGGACGAGGTCGTCCGCACCGCCAAGGACTGACTCAGCCCCGGGTGACCCCCCCTTCGCCGGGGTGGTCACCCGGCCGCACCGTGGGGCCGGTTCAGGCTCTCGGGTAGCGGGTCAGCCAGGCTGGGGAGGATCCGGCGGGGCCGTGCAGGGCTGGGCCCTGGGTCATCTCCATGGCGAAGTCGTCGGCCAGTTCCAGGATGGTGGGGCGGCCCTCCAGCTCGGCCAGCCAGCCCGGCGGCAGGGCGGTCTCGCCGTGCAGAGCGCCGAGCAGGCCGCCGGTCAGCGCGCCGACGGTGGCTGAGGGGCCGTCGTGGTTCACCGCCAGACACAGCCCGTGCCGTACGTCCGCCGCGACCAGCGCGCAGTACACCGCGGCGGCCACCAGACCCTCAGCCGTACCCGCCCCGCTCAGCTCGGCCACCCGCTCCGGGCCCGGCATGCCCTGCCGCACGGCACCCAGCGCATGCTGGAGCGCGTCCGACACCGGCTGGTGGCCCGGCCGGGCGGCCAGCAGCCCGAAGGCACGCTGCACGGCGCCGTCCAGGCTCTCGCCCAGCGCCAGCGCGTGCACGATCACGGCGTACGCGCCCGCCGCGAGCGAGGCCGTGGGATGGCCGTGGGTCTGCGCGGCGCACTCCACCGCGAGCTGCACGACCAGCTGCGGCTCCCACCCCACCAGCAGCCCGAACGGCGCGGACCGGGCCGCCGCCTCGGCTCCGGCCTCCCCGGGGTTCTTGGGCGCCTCCGGGGTCCCCATGGTCTCGTCGCCGAGACCCAGCAGCAGGCAGCGAGCGGGGTGGCGCCGCGCGTACAGCCACTCCTCCCGCGCCAGCCACCCGTCTTCCTTGCGCCGCTCGTCCGGCCCCCAGTCGCGCTGCGTGGCGGCCCAGCGCAGATACGCCCGGTGCAGATCCGTCGGCGGATGCCAGGCGCCGGTGTCCCGTCTGACCTGGGCCCGGATCAGCCCGTCGACGGAGAACAGGGTGAGCTGCGTGAGGTGCGTGACCGCGCCGCGTCTGCCGTAGGCGGGGGCCAGGTCCACCAGGCCCTCCGCCCCGTGCGCCTCCCGAACGGCGTCCATGCCCAGCCCGTCGACCGGCGTGCCCAGCGCGTCCCCCACGGCCACGCCGAGCAGCGTCCCGCGCACCCGGCTGCGGAAGTCCTGCTGCTCTGTACGGCCCCAGACGGCGCCGGCAGTCGCACCCACCTAGACCTCCCCGGGGCACCGTCCATACGTACGACAGCTCAGCACTGTAATCGAACGGGAAGGACGGGTTCAGAGGGGTGCGAAGGACCGGCTCAGCGCAGCTCCTCCGGGCACGGCGTGCCCCGCGGGAACTGGTACGGCGCCGCGAGCCGGTACGTCCCGGCCTTCGGGGCGAGCAGCTCCGTCCACTTGTCGCCCTGCGCGTCCTCCTCCGTCTCCGACAGACAGCCGTTGACGTTCACGTACGTCTTCGGCTCGCCCTCGGGACGCTCCTTGGACTCGTCCGTCTCCTGCGGCGGCTTCAGGCTCTTGCCCTCCGCGTCGACGATGCTCAGCCACGGCGAGTAGGGGATGCGGACCAGGATCCGGCCCGCCTTCTTCACCTGGAGGACCATCTCGCCCTGCTCGGCCCGGTCCACCACCGCGTTCGGCTCGGCCAGCGGGGTCGGGGCGGTCACCCGGAACAGCTGCCAGGTGTCATTGCCCCAGATCTGGGTCAGATACGGCAGCCCGCGCTGCACCAGCGCCCGCTCCCGCTGACCCCCGTCCCCGTCCGGCTCGCCCTTCGGCAGCACGACGTAGTGCACGGCCCAGCGCTTCAGCCACTCGTGGTAGTTCGCCGAGTTGAGCGTGTCGTCGTAGAAGAGGGGGTTGCGCTCCATGTCGGCCTGGCGGTTCCAGCCGCGGGCCAGATTGACGTACGGCGCGAGCGCGGAGGCCTCGCGGTGCGAGCGGGCCGGAACGACCTCGACCCGGCCCTTCTCGGCACCGACCTCCTGCAACTCGTTGACCAGCGGCGCGAGCTCGCGCGACCAGGACGCCGCGGGTGCCGTGTGCACGATGTCGTCGACCGTCTTGAAGCCGATCCACACACCGAAACCGCACAGCGCCACGACCGCCGTGTACCAGCGGCGGCTGCGCGGCACCGTGAACGGCAGCGCCGCCACCAGCGTCACCCCGGCGAACAGCATCGCCAGCCGCGTGATGTTCGAGCCGATCTGGGAGCTGATCAGCCAGACCAGCACGACCCCCAGCCCGTACACCGCGGCCGTGAGCCGGACCGTCTTCCACTCCCGCGGCACCAGCACATAGGCCAGCACGGAGAACGCCAGCGGCAGCAGGACCGAGCCGATGATCATCGGCTGCGTGCCCGAGAACGGGAACAGCCACGCCGACAACGCCACCACCGCGCTCGGCGCCAGACCCAGCGCCCACGCGCCCGGCCGTCGCTTCTGCAGGAACAGCGCCACCGCCACCAGGCCCACGAACAGGCCCGCGACCGGCGACGCCATGGTGGCCAGCGCGGCCAGCGGCGCCGCGCTCAGGGCCTTCGCCCAGCGCTTGTACCGCCACCGGTAGGGCCAGCAGAACACGACGGCGACCGCGCCGAGCGCGAACATCATGCCGAGACCGAAGGTCACCCGCCCGGACACCGCGTTGCAGAACAGTCCGAACACGCCCGCCAGTGACGCCCACAGGGGGTTCAGCACGGAGCGGCTGCGCAGCAGGAGCAGGGTGAGCAGCCCGGCGGAGACCGTCCCGGCGATCATCATCGTGGTCCGCACGCCGAGCACCGACATCAGATACGGCGACACCACGCTGTACGACACCGGGTGCATCCCGCCGTACCAGGCGAGGTTGTACGCCGAGTCCGGGTGCCGGCCGACGAACTCGGCCCACGCGTCCTGAGCGGCCAGATCGCCGCCGCTGTTCGCGAACGTGAAGAACCAGAGGATGTGCAGTGCCGCGGCCAGGCCCGTGATGGACAGGACCGGGTGGCGCAGCATGCGTTCGCGCAGTGCGAGCACGGGGGCGGGCCACTCGAACCCGGAGCCGCGGTCCTCGGGCTTGCCGGTGCTGTCCTCAGGTGTGCCGGTCTCGGGTGCGCCGGTCTCAGGTGCGCCGGTCTCGGGTGTGCCGGTCTCAGGCGGGTTGTCCGTGCCGTCTTCCGGTGTTTCGGGCAGGCCTATTCGCGGGCTGGATACCGAGCCCGGTCCGGTGTCGTCTGCGCGTGTCGGCTCCGCAGTGGCCACTCGAAGGCACTCCCCGTGTCCCGTCTTCTGTTCTCGGCTTCCGCTGCCGCGCCGCCGCGAGCGGCGACCTGTCCCGGTTCGGGACG
The DNA here is from genome assembly GCF_042959065.1 of Streptomyces sp. NPDC007929. NCBI lineage: Bacteria > Bacillati > Actinomycetota > Actinomycetes > Kitasatosporales > Streptomycetaceae > Streptomyces > Streptomyces sp. NPDC007929. The sequence continues at coordinate 351,775 of NZ_JBIBKD010000006.1, forward strand.
CTAGCACGCACCCCGCCGGGCAGCGCCCGGACGGGCCCGTCGCCGGCGGAGTGCGGTGCCGCGGCCGCCCCGGCTCAGCCGAGGCGCGTGAGCTTGGCCCCGAAGCCCGGCTCCGTCAGGTCCTTCTGGAGGGCGACCGGGACCTTCACGGCGCTGCTGCTGCCGTCGCCGACGGTGAGCGTGCCCACCTTCGTGCCGGCCTTGGCCGTGTGCGGCAGGTCGTCACCGGCGAACGTCAGCTTGACGGACAGACCCGCCCAGCCGACGGCAGTGACGTCCTCGGTGACGGCGACCGGGGTGCGGCCGCCGAGACCGTCGTCGGCGTACCCGACGACATCGCCCTTCTTCAGGATCGTCGCCGACTCCAGCGCGCCCTGCGCGGCCTTGATCAGCTTGTCGCCCTCGTGGAGCGCGGCACCCAGGATCGTGTTGTCCGGGCCGCCGGCGGGCTGGCGCACGACCGCGCCGATGATCCGGTGCGTCTCGCCGTTCACGTCCTTCTTGGCCGCGAAGACGAGGTTGCCGAGCGCCGAGGTGGTGGTGCCGGTCTTGATGCCGGTGACGTCGTTGTAGCCGACCAGGCGGTTCCAGTTGTCGTGCTTCTTCTGCTTGTAGTCGACGTACGACATCATCGCCGCGACCTCGCGGAACGCCGGCTGGAGCATGGCGGCCTTGGCGAGCTTGACCTGGTCCACGGCCGTGGAGACGGTCGTGTTGTTCAGGCCCGACGGGTCGGTGTACGTCGTGTTCTTCATGCCGAGGTCCGTCGCGGCCTGGTTCATCTTCCGCACGAACGCCTTCTCGGACCCCGCGTCCCAGCGGGCGAGCAGCCGCGCCACGTTGTTCGCGGACGCGATCAGGATGCTCTCCAGGGCCTCCCGCTCGGTGATCTTGTCGTCCTTGGTGACGTCGACGGTGGACTCCTGTCCGGCGTCGGACTGGTCCTCGGCGGCCTGGTCGATCAGGATCTTCGGGCCGTCCTCGCCGCTCTTGAGCGGGTGGTCGCGCAGGATGACGTAGGCGGTCATGACCTTGGCGACGCTCGCGATCGGGACGGGCTTCTGCTCGCCGGAGGACCCGAACGTGCCGATGCCCTGGACGTCCAGCGCGGCCTGGCCGTCGGTGGGCCAGGGGATGTCGACCTTGCCGCCCTCGAAGGTGTAGCTGTCCTTCGCGGTCAGTTCGAGGGTGGGCGAGGGGAGCGGGCGCACGGTCTGCACGACCGCGAAGACGACGATCAGGAGCAGCACGAGCGGCGTCCAGATCTTCACCCGCCGGGCCGCCGTCCGCAGCGGGGTCTCCGGGGGCGGCGGGGTGTTCGTCAGCTCGGCCAGCAGATCCAGGGGCGGCTTGGGCGGCAGCGGCTGCTGCGTGGTCCGCTCGGGTCCGACGGTGGGGACGGGCGCGGTGGCCTCCGCCGGGGCGGGCCTCTTCGCCGCCGGGTCGTCCAGGGGCTTGAGCGCGACGAACTTGCTGGTCCGCTCGGCGTCCTTCTCCGGGACGTCCTTCTTCGGAGCGTCCGTCTTCGGCAGGTCCGACTTCGGAAGGTCCTTGGCCGCGCCCCCGAGCTTCAGCATGGTGGTGGGCTGATCGACCGGGGGCCGCAGGGTCTTGAAGACGGCGGTGGGCTGGTCGACGGGGGGTGCGGCGGGGGCGTCGTCGTCGGCGTCGTCGGAGGCCTTGGGGGCGGCCTTGAAGACGGCGGTGGGGTGGTCGACGGAGTCGGTGCGCTTGGCGTCGGTGCCCTTGGCGTCGGGTGTCTTGGCGTCGGGTTTCTTGGGGGTGGCGTCCTCGGGCGCGGTCTTGGCGGAGGCCTCGGCCTTGCCGGACACCCGCGGGTCCGCGGGCTCGTCGCCGGCCTTGGCCCCGGAGGCACTCCCACCGGTGGCGGAACGGTCCGCCTCGGGCTCGTCGCCCTCGTCGGCGGAGTCCTGGCCCTCGGCGTCACCTTCGGCGGCGGACTCCTTCTCCCCGTCCGCCGAGGCGACCCACGCGGCTACGGCATCCCGCAACCGCCCGTCACTACCCTCAGCGCCCGAGCCGCCCTCAGCCCGCCCGCCGTCACCGGCCGCGGCGTCCACCGGGTCCTCGGCGTCCGTACCGCTCCGGGCTGGCCCGGCGTCACCGGCGGAGCCCTCCGCCGCGCTCTCGGCGCCCGAGTCGTTCTCGGTGTCCGTACCGTGCTCGGCGGACTCGTCCGCGCCCTCGGCGTCCGAGCTGTCCTCGGCCCGCCCGGCGTCACCGGCGGCGTCCGCCGGGTCCTTGGCGTCCGAACCGCTCCGGGCCCGCCGGGCGTCACCGGCGGAGCCCTCCGCCGCGCTCTCGGCGCCCGAGTCGTTCTCGGTGTCCGTACCGCGCTCGGCGGACTCGTCCGCGCCCTTGCCGCCGGAGCCGTTCCCGGCGCCCTCGGCGTCCGAGCTGCCCTCGGCCCGCCCGGCGTCACCGGCGGAGCTGTCCGCAGGGCTCTCGGCGTCCGGGTCGCCCTTGGCGCACTCCGCGTCCGAGGCGTTCTCGGAGAGCTCTGCGTCACCCGAGGCGCTCTGGGCGCGCTCCGCGTCACCCGAGGCGTTCTCGGCGCGCTCCGCGTCAGCCGCGGTGCTCTCCGTGTCCGGGGTGCCCGTCTCGTGCCCGGTGTTCTTCGGGGACTCGCCCGTGCGCGTGGACAGCACGCGCGTCGCCGTGTCGGCGCCACCCCGTGCCAATGACCTCTCCGTGTCCCGGGCCACCGCGAGACGCGGGTCGGCCGCGGATTCGCTCCTGGCCTCCGGAACCGGACTCGCGCTCCCCGACGTCTCTCGTGCCGACGACTCGCGCTGCTTCGACCTGTCGGGGGACTCGCCCGCCACCGATGCCTCCTCCTCGCGCCGCTGCTCCCCGCGTGCGCGTACCGAACCGTGAACCGCCGCCCGTGACACCGCTCCGGCGCTGTCCGAACCATGTACCAGTGTCCTGTGTGCGGGCCAAACCCATCCGGTAGACGAGAACGACATACCTACTGGTTCCACTACGAACCGGTCACGCACCCTCGACAGACCAATGTGAGAGGGGTCACCCTGTCTTTCATCCACGCGGGGAGGCATGGATGGGCAGGAGCCGCAGAACACTTCCGGAGGAGCTTCTGCTGCTGGCGTTGGACCCGACCACGGGCACCACCGCACAGCCGCAGTCGCTCGACCTCGGTCTGGCCGGAGCACAGCTAGTAGAGCTGGCGCTGGCCGGACGGATAGCCCCAGACGGGGATCGTATCGCCGTGGTGGCGCCACGGCCGACTGGAGATCCGACACTGGACTGCGCACTGGAGTTGCTGCGAAGGCGTGGCGCTCCCGTGCGAGCCGTCCACTGGATTGGCGGGCCGCGTCTCGGGCTGCGCCAGACCTACCTCTCGCATCTGGAGCGGTGCGGCATGGTGCATGCCGTGGCGGGCCAGATGTGCGGGGTGCTGCCGACGACTCGCTACCAGGCGACGGACACCGAGATCAGCCGGGAGATCAGGGCCCGGCTGGACTCCGCGATCCGCACCGGCGTACCGCCGGACCCGCGGACCGCGGCACTCGCCGCCCTCGCTCACGCGGTCGGCCTCGGCAAGCACCTGTACCCGGGCAACGAGGGACGCTCCTCTCGCTCCCGGCTCAGGGACCTGATCAGGCACGACCCCATGGGCGGTCTCGTCGCGCACGCGGTGATGGACGTCCAGAACGGCGTCGCGGCCCAGCCGCGCCGCAACGCCGCACCGTCCGGCCGCCAGGCCACCGGCGGCACCCGGCCCGCAGCGGAGCCCGCCCGGGGGGTTCCGATGCAGCCACGCCACGGAAGCATGGCGCGCGTCGCGGCCCACTGAGCCGCGCCGCGCCCGCCCACGACCGGTGCACGCACCACGGGACCCACGAACCCGGTCACGGGAGCCGCTGTCCGAGCGGGGCGGAGAGAGCACACACTCTCTCCGCCCCGCTCGGCGTGCCGTGCCCGAACTGGCGTGTACCCGTCGCATATCCACCGTTTCCCAGCGGTAGTGAGCACCTTGGTGGCAGTCTGCTCAACAGCAGATACGCAAAGTAGAGGCACGCAGCCGGAGGTGCACGTCCCGTGGCGTCCAATGTCAATCCCACCGTCAGGCGGCGCCGGCTGGGCCAGGAGCTCCGCAGGCTCCGTGAGCTCAAGGGCATGACGGCCGAAGAAGTGGCCGAGCGGCTGCTGGTGTCGCAGTCGAAGATCAGCCGTCTGGAGAACGGACGGCGCAGCATCAGCCAGCGCGACGTCCGCGACCTGTGCGGGGTCTACGAGGTCGAGGACCAGCGCATCGTCGACTCGCTGATGCAGATGGCCAAGGACTCCCGGCAGCAGGGCTGGTGGCACGCGTTCGGGGACATCCCCTACAGCGTCTACATCGGCCTGGAGACGGACGCCGAGTCGCTGCGGGTCTACGAACCGCAGATCATCACCGGCCTGTTGCAGACCCGGGCGTACGCCGAGGCCATCATCCGCGGCGGCTCGCCCGAGGCGTCGGACGCCGACAACGACAAGCGCGTGGAGGTCCGGCTGCGCAGGCAGGGCCGGATCACCGCCGAGACCGACCCGCTGCGGCTGTGGGTGGTCCTGGACGAGGCGTCACTGCACCGGATCGTCGGCAGCCGCCCGGTGATGCGCGAGCAGCTGGAGCACCTCATCGAGATGTCGCAGCTGCCCCACATCACCGTGCAGGTCCTGCCGTTCGAGGTGGGCGCGCACGCGGGCATCAACGGCCAGTACTCGATCCTGGAGTTCGCCGACGCGGCCGACTCGAGCGTGGTCTACATCGAGGGCGTCACCAGCGACCTGTACCTGGAGAAGCCGCTCGACGTGCAGAAGTACACGGTGATGTACGAGCACCTGCGCGCCCAGTCGCTGAACGTGGACCAGTCCCGGCAGCTCATCGAGAACGTGGCGAAGGAATACGCGCGCTGAGCCGCCGCGGGAGGGCCATCCGCCGCCGGGGATGACCTTCCGTCGGGCAAAGCGCGGGATGCTACACCCCTGACACGCCTGACTGGAAGTCTCCTCTGGAATATGCCATCCAGTCGAGTGAATGACTGCTCCGAACGAGGATGTTGGCGAGTAGCGTCGATCACGCCAACCACCAGCACGGGTTGGCGTAAACGCAACTGGCAACGGAGCGAACATGGCAATTCGTCTGGGCGCCACGGAAACGTGGACGACGTCCTCCTACACCAACAACAACGGCGCGTGCGTGATGGTCAGGTCGACCGTGACCGAGGCCCTGGAACTCGGGGACACCAAGGTCCCCGAGGGTCCCAAGCTGGCGTTTCCCGCCGACGCGTGGAACGCCTTCGTGGCCTCGGTCAAGGCCTGACCCCCGCGATCGACCGCACCACAAGCACCACCGACAGAGCCCTCTCGACCAGCATCGCCGTCCTTGCCGAGAGGGCTCCGCTTGTGCCCGCGGTCCGCTGAGGGGATCAGCTCACCGGGAACGCCACGTCACACGCCGGGTCCTCGGGCCCTGTCGCCGCCCAGTCCGCGAAGTAGAGCTCCCGGCAGGGACCCGTCGCCGTCAGCCCCCGGGCCGCCATCCACTCCTCCACCGCCTCGAACGCGGCCAGGATCTGCGGGTGCGCCACCTGCGCCTTGGTGATCCTGGTGTACGCCAGCCGCCGGGGCGGCTCCACCCGGACCGTCGTCTCCCACGCCCTGCCCCGCCGCTCCACCCAGGCCCGGGCCGCCGCCTCGTCGGCCACCGGCACACACGCCTCGGCCGGGCCGTCGCTCTCCGTCGACACCTCGGAGTGATAGGCCACGTACGGCACCCCGGCCACGCCCCCGCACTCCTCGGCCGCCCGCATCAGCCGGTCCAGCGCCGCCCCGATCCACGCCGGCAGCTCGTCCACCAGCGTGTGCCGCTTCTCGCAGATCACCACCTGCGCGGCGGTCTCAACCGTCTCGACCGTGAACGTCCCGTACATCGCGGAGCTCCTCCCCGACAGTCGTCCACGGAGGTACGCGGCGAGCGTCCGTTGCCCCGCCACCCGCGCCTCGACATCCGCCCAGTACGCGCCGAGCAGCTCGGCCGCCCCGGGCCCGTCGCCCGCCTCGACCACCTCGGCGATCCGGGCGAGCGGCATGTCCAGCTGCCGCAGCATCGCCACGAGCCGGGCCCGTTCGGCCTGGCCGGCGCGGTAGTAGCGGTAGCCGGTCGCCTCGTCGACATGCGCCGGTGCGAGCAGGCCCAGCCGGTCGTACAGGCGCAGGGCCTTCGGCGACAGGCGTGCACGCGCGGCGAACGCCCCGATGGTGAGCAGCTCCCGGTCCTCGCCCGGGCCCGTGTCCGGTTCGTCCACCACCGCATCCTCCGTCATCGGGCGGCTCTTCCGCCCGATGACGAGGACGCTCGGGCCTGACCCAGGGGCAAGGTCAAGCGGCGGCCGTCAGGCCAGCTGGGCCTCGATCGCCGCCACGACCTCCGCCGCGTCCGGCTCGGTCTGCGGCGAGAAGCGGGCCACGACCTGCCCGTCGCGGCCGATGAGGAACTTCTCGAAGTTCCAGCGGATGTCCCCGCTGTGCCCCTCGGCGTCGGCGAAGCCGGTCAGGCGGTCGTACAGCGGGTGCCGGCCGTCGCCGTTCACCTCGACCTTCTCCGTCATCGGGAACGACACGCCGTACGTGGCCGAGCAGAACTCGGCGATCTCGTCGGCGCTGCCGGGCTCCTGCCCGAGGAACTGGTTGCACGGCACACCGAGGACGCTGAAGCCGCGGTCCGCGTACTGCTCGTGGAGCTTCTCGAGGCCCGTGTACTGCGGGGTCAGACCGCACTTGGAGGCGACGTTCACGACGAGCACGGCCTTGCCCGCGTACTGGGCCAGGTCGGCCGGACCGCCCTGCAGCGCACCGATCTCGACGTCAAGGGGAGAGGAACCGTTGGTAATGGTCATGAACAGACCCTAGCTCTGCCCACCACCGGCCCGTCCGCGGCCCGTGCGGGTCACTCCTCCTGCGGGGCCTCGCCCTCGATGAGGCGCTCGGCGATGTCGTCGGCCCACTCCTGGGCCCAGCGGCGCAGCCCGGCGACGGACGGACCGTCCAGGCCCTGCGCGGTGAACGCCCTGTCGTCGAGCCAGTCGGTGCCGGTCAGCCGGGCCTGGAGGTCGGTGAGGTCGAAGGTGTCGGGGGCGTGACGGCGGCCGAGCTCCTCAAGTTCGGGACGGCTCCAGCGGGCTGAGGCGGCCCGGACGTCGACCAGGTCGCGCGCGAGACCGCGGTCGGCAAGGTCCCGCACCCGGGTGCCGACGAGGTCGTCGAGGGAGAGCGCCGGACCGAGCTCCGTCTCCACGGCCGGACGCCACAGCACCTCCTTGTGGAGGGCGACCTGGCACTCCACGCCGCTCGGCGCGTCCGTCACCAGGAACTGCGCGGACAGCGGCCCCGCCTCCAGCGTCTGCACGAGCCACCCGCGCCCCACCAGACCGCTCCGCACGGTGTCCGCGACGTCCTCCAGCGCGGCCGGATGCCCGGTGGCCACATCCACGTCCGGCCCGGTCCGCTCCACCAGCCCGTGCGCCAGCATCGCGTACCCCCCGGCGAGGACGAGGGAGCAGCCCTCTCCCACGCCGAGCAGATCCCCGAGAAGCCGACCAACGGGCTCGGAAAGGGACAGGGACTCGGACATGCCCTGATTATCGCGTGGTGTCGCTCTTGGAGGCGCGGGGAACTGCGCAAAGACCCCCCACTCACCCGCACCCGACGACGCACGTCTTCAGGGGCGCGGGGAACTGCGCGAAGGCCCCCCACTCAGCGGCACCCGACGACGCACCTCTTCAGGGGCGCGGGGAACTGCGCGAAGACCCCCAACCCACCCGCGCCCGACAACGCGCCTACACCTTCCGCCCCACCCCGCAGAACGCGTCCACGGCCCCGGCGTCACCGGCGTCACCGGAGGTCACCGGTCGCCACTCAGGAACCCGCACCACCCCCGGCTCCACCAGCTCAAGACCGTCGAAGAACCCCGCGATCTCGGCGACCGGCCGGACGTAGTACGGCACCGCCCCGCTCGCGTTGTACGCCTCGGACGCCGCGATCATGCCCTGACTCGTCGCCGTGCTGTCGCTGATCACCAGATGACTGCCGGAGGGCAACCCGGCCATGAGCCGCCGCACCAGCTCACGCGCCCGCTCGTACTCGGCCACGTGCCCGAGCGTGTTGAGGATCATCAGCCCCACCGGCCGCGACAGATCGAGCGTGCCCGCGGCAGCCTCCAGCACCGCCTCCGGGTCGTACAGGTCGGCGTCCAGATACGCCGTCCTGCCCTCCCGCGTGCTGGTCAGCAACGCGTTGGCGTGCGCCAGCACGATCGGGTCGTTGTCGACGTACACGATCCGCGCGTCGGGCGCGACCCGCTGGGCGACCTCGTGCGTGTTGTCGGCGGTGGGCAGCCCGGTGCCGACGTCCAGGAACTGCCGCACCCCCACCTCACCGGCGAGGTACTCCACGGCCCGCCCCAGGAACCGGCGGCTGGTCACCGCCACGTCGACCAGACCCGGGAAGATCGACTTGATCTGGTCGCCGATCTCACGGTCGACCTCGTAGTTGTCCTTGCCGCCGACGAAGTAGTTCCAGAAGCGCGCCGAGTGCGGCTTGGACGTGTCGATGCGGTCGCGCAGGCTGTCGTCGGGCATGGCGGGGCCTCCTGGGGGGCGGGGAAGGGGGACCGGCTCACCAACCTAGGCGAACTTCCCCCTGGGGCACCGGTGTTGTCCCTGCCGGCCGCACCCCACCGTGGCATTTCAGCCACGCCCCGTGCGGGAGCTACACCCCGCGCGAGGCGAAACCCCCCAGCTCGCCGCCGCCCCCGTGGTGCCCACGCCCCTGTGTGGCCAGCCAGAACGCCCACGCCACGGACCACAGCAGCAGCCCCGCCGCGATCGGCGTACCGAAGAGGATCAGCAGCCCGGCTCCGATGTTGGCCCCGATGCCTCCCGCGGTCAGGATCCGCCACCCCACACCAGCCAGGAGACCGAGCGCCACCAGCGGTCCGAGCACGCCCCACCACCGCTGGTCCATCGCCCCGCGCAGGGACCGCCGCACGAGCACCACCGCACCGGCGACCGCCAGCACCAGCCCGAGCCCCCCGGCGACCGCGGCCACGCCGTCCCCGATGTCCCACGGCTGGAACGCGTAGTCCAGCTCGCTCGCCGGCAGCCCGGCGTGGTTCTGCTGCCCCATCAGCCCCCAGGCGGCCACCGGCACCCCGCCGACGAGCGCGGCCCCGGCCGCCGCCATGCTTCCCCGATTCGTCATACGATCAGGATCGGCGGGCGGCCCGGGGGCGTCATGAGCACGCGTACTCAAGTACGCCCCCGCACGCGGCGGCGCGACGCCGGTGGATCAAGCCGGCACCACGCTGCGGCCCGTCTCGTGGGCGTAGAGCGCCGCCCGGTCGTGCAGCGCCGCGTGCACCGCCATCTGGGCGTCCCGGCGGCGCTGGGCGGGGCCGTCCGGGAGGTGCAGGATGCCCGCGTTGCCGCGGGACCCGCGCTGGACCTCGGCGGTGCGCGGAATGCGCAGCGCCTCGTAGTGGGCCAGGCGCTCGGGGATCGCCCCGGCCGGCGCGTCGGCCAGGCAGGCGGCCAGGTCCATCGCGTCCTCGATCGCCTGGTTGGCGCCCTGCGCCATGAACGGCAGCATCGGGTGGGCCGCGTCGCCGAGCAGCGTGATGTGGTCGGTCGACCAGGTCCGCAGCGGCGGCCGGTCGTGCAGCGCCCACTGGTGGGTCGTCTCCACGGCCGCGACGATGTCGGCGACCAGACCCGTCCAGGAGCCGAAGACCGCCCGCAGCTCGTCGGGGTCCCCGGGCCGCGACCAGGACTCGCGGGGCGGCGCGTCGGAGGGCAGCGGCACGGTCGCCGCGTAGCTGAGGTACGCGCCGGACGCGACCGGGTAGGCGACGAAGTGCCCGCCCGGCCCGAGCCACAGCCGCACCAGGCGCTCACGGGCCCCGGCGGGCAGCGCCTCCACGGGCACCAGGCCCCGGTAGATGCCCAGGCCCGAGTAGACCGGCTCGTCGCGGCGCAGCGTCTCGCGGACCGTGGAGTGGATGCCGTCCGCTCCGACCACCACGGCCGCCTCGCGCACCGAGCCGTCCTCGAAGGACAGCCGCACGCCCGCCCCGCCGGGGAGTTCGCGCGCCGCGCTCAGCCTCTGGCCGAGGCCCAGCCGGTCCCGGTCGACCAGGGACAGCAGCGCGTCGTGCAGATGCGCGCGGTGGATCGTCAGATACGGCGCGGCGAACATGCGCTCGCAGTCGGCGCCGAGCGGCGTGCGCGCGATGGGCCGCCCGTTCCAGCCGCGTACCTCCATCGCGTCGATCCGCACCGCGTGCTCCTCCAGCGCCGGGCCGAGGCCGAGACGCAGCAGCGGGCGGATCGCGTTGGGGGAGAGCTGGACACCGGCGCCCACCTCGGCCAGTTCACGGGTCTGCTCGTGGATCACGTACGGCGTGCCGCTCGCGCTGAGCGCGCCGGCCAGGGTCAGTCCGCCGATGCCCGCGCCGACGATGGCGACCGTCGGCCGCTCCCCACCGGCCGGCTCCGCGGTGTTCCCGGGCAGCCGCCGTCCTCCTGTGTCTTCGCCCAACAGCACCTCAGGGACCGCCTTCCGGGTTTTCGCGCCCCGTCCGCGCTCCGCCGCGGGGCGGGCGCCGTGGACGCACTGTCATCGGTCGTGAACCCGAGCATGTGGCGCCCGCCGGACGGGCGGCAACGTCACGCCCCGGCCTGCTGACAACTGTCGCCGCTTGCGTGACGGACGTCATCGAAACCCCCCTCACGCCTGCTGCCGCACCCCCGCCCGGCCCTAACTTCCGGAAGGAGAAGACCGGTTACGACACCTGGAGGCACGCGGTGACACGCGAACGAGAAGTGGAGCGACCGCGGTGACCGCGGTGGCCGTGGAAGGCCTGCTCAAGAAGTACGGGGACCACGAGGCCGTGCGCGGCGTCGACTTCGCCGTCGCGGAGGGCGAGATCTTCGCCCTGCTCGGACCGAACGGCGCCGGCAAGACCACCACCATGGAGATCCTGGAGGGCTTCCGGCAGCGCGACGGCGGCGACGTCCGGGTCCTCGGCCGTGACCCAGGCGACAAGGCCGACGGGCGCTGGCTGCGCGGGCAGATCGGGCTCGTGCTCCAGGACATCGCCGTCGAGCCGTACCTGTCGGTGCGCGAGACCATCGCCCGCAACGCCGGCTACTACCCGGCCCCGCGCGACGTCGACGAGGTCATCGACCTGGTCGGCCTGGACGAGAAGCGGGACGCGAAGGTCAAGGACCTGTCCGGCGGGCAGAAGCGGCGGCTCGACCTCGCCCTCGGCGTGATCGGCGACCCGAAGCTGCTCTTCCTCGACGAGCCGACCACCGGCTTCGACCCGGGCGCCCGGCGCGGCGCCTGGGAGGTCGTACGGAGCCTGCGCGACGCCGGCACGACCATCCTGCTCACCACCCACTACATGGACGAGGCGCAGGCCCTGGCCGACTCCGTCGCCGTCATCGCCGCCGGACGGATCGTCGCCGCGGGCACGCCCGACACCATCGGCGGACGCGACAGCGCCCTCGCCCGGATCCGGTTCGCCCTGCCGCCCGGCGCCGCCATCGACGACGTGCCGATCCGGGTCAGCGACGCCGAGGACGGCCTCGTCACCGCCGAGGCCGAGGAGCCGACCGCCGCCCTGCACCGGCTCACCTCCTGGGCGCTGGACCGGGGCACGCCGCTGGAGCGGCTGACCGTCGAGCAGCCCACCCTGGAGGACGTCTACCTGGGGCTGACCAGTTCGTACGCAGATCAGGACGCCTCCTCCCCGTCCACCGAGCGGGGCAGCACACCGTCCTCGGCGGCGCGTGCGCGCCGAGGGCGCCGACCCGGACGGAGCCGACGATGACCAGCACCCTGCCCCCCACCACCACCGAGACCACCCGTCGGGCCGGCCGCGCCGGTCGCGAACGGCCCGACGAACGGGGCTCGCTCGCCCTGCTCGCCCACCAGATCCGCTACGAGCAGCTGTCGTTCTGGCGCAACCCGCAGTCGATGGTGTTCACCTTCGTGCTGCCCATCGTGATCATCTCGGTCTTCGGCGCCGTGTTCTCCGGCAGCGAGGGCGAGGACTTCTTCTTCGGCCTGAGCGGCCTGCAGTACTACACGCCGACCATCGCGGCCGTCTCCGTGCTGGGCGCCTGCTACGGCCAGCTGGCGATCGTCCTCGCCATGCGCCGTCAGACCGGTGTCCTCAAGCGGCTGCACGCCACCCCGCTGCCCGCCTGGGTCTACTTCGCGGGCCTGCTCGTGCACTGCGTCGTCGTCAGCGTCGTCGACGTGGCGCTGGTCATCGGCATCGGGCGCCTGTACGGGGTGCCGTGGCCCGCCGACTGGTTGGCCCTCGCGCTCACCCTGGTGCTCGGCGCGGCCAGCTTCTGCGCCCTCGGCGTCGGTGTGGCCTCGCTGATCCGCAACTCCGAGGCGGCGCCCGCGGTCGTGCAGTTCATCCAGTTCCCGCTGGTGTTCATCTCCGGCAGCTACTTCCCGATCCACTCCGACGTCATGAACACCATCGCCGGGGTGCTGCCGGTGAAGCCGTTCAACGACGCCATGCTCGCGCCGTTCGCGCACCAGGGCGGCTTCCAGTGGAAGGAACTGGCCGTGCTGGCGGCCTGGGGCGTCGTCGGCGCCCTGATCGCGGTGCGCAGCTTCCGCTGGGACCCGCGCCCCGAGTAGCGCGACCCGTCCCGACCATCGAGGGGGCCTCCCGCAGGCCCCCTCGGCGCATGTCCCACCCCCCCACTCCCGGAAGGAACCCCCACCATGTCCCTCGACCCCACCACGCGCCCTCCCACCGCACCGGCCGGCACCTGGCGCCTTGAACCGGACGGCTCCACCGTGGAGTTCACCGGCCGGCACTTCTTCCTCCTGCCCGTGCACGGCTCGCTCCCGGTGCGCTCGGGCCGTGTCGAGATCGCCCCGGGCGGCCGCCTGGTCCGCCTCGACGCCGCCGTCGCCGCCGCGGGCTTCGAGACCGGCAACCCGGGACGGGACACGGCCGTGCGAGGCCCGCGCTTCCTGGACGCCGAGCACCACCCCGAACTGCGCCTGACCGGGGAGGCCTTGGCGGACGACCTGAGCCTCAGCGCGCGGCTGGAGGTCAAGGGCCGTGCCACCCCGGTCACCTTCACCGTCGACGAACTCACCGAGCAGGGCGAACGGGTCGTCGTACGGGCCACCGCCCGGGTCGACCGGCACAGCTGCGGGGTCGGCGGCATGCGCGGGCTGGTCGGAGCGGAACTGCTCGTGCGGGTGCGGGCCGTGTTCGCCCGGGAGGGATGAGCCGAGCCGCGCTGCGCACACACGTCAAGAGGCCCGGCCGGTGAAGGGGAATCCGGCCGGGCCTCCGCGTGGGCGCCCACGGGCGCGGGGGATCACCCCGCGGGCGCCAGGTCGGGTGTGGGCGTCGGTGCCGGCGCGGGGAAGACGTGGGACAGCCAGGCGTAGGTGCGCAGTTCCTCCAGCAGGCTCAGGCCGAGCCGGTTGTGGAGCATGTGCGCGTGCGAGAAGAGGATCATGCCCGGGTGGACCGGTGAGTGGCGCCGGATGTCCGCGGCGTGCGCGGTCAGGGCCTCGTACCAGTCGGTGAACGGGCCGTGGGCGTCCGGGGAGACACCGGCCGAGGCGGGGTCCTGGCCGACGGTGGTGATCCGGTCCAGCAGCTCGTCGGGGTGCCCGGCGTCCCGCGCCCAGGCCCGCCAGGCGTCCCGGCCGCGCGCGAAGTAGTGGGCCCGCTCCTGCGGGCCGCCGAGGGCGACGGCGGCGGACAGCGTGCCGCGCAGGGCGAGCCGGGCGCGACGGGCCTCGGAGGTGACGAGCGGGGCCAGGCGCAGGACGAGTTCGCTGGAGCGGTGGAAGAGGGACTCGGCGGCCGGCATGAGGGCCGGGCCGCCGTAGCGCTCGAACTCGGGGTCGTAGTCGGCGCGGTGCACACCGGGCGGCAGCAGCGCGTGGACGGAGGCGTTGACGCCGGTCTCCCCGGCGGCGGCGAGCCGGGACGCGCCCTGCCGGTACGCCTCCTCCGCGAGGGGTTCCTCGCCGGGTGCGAGCCGGCCCGCCTCGGCGAGCCGGTCCCGCAGGGCCCGCTCCACGCGCGCGTGCGCGGCCGTGCCCTCGGGCAGGTCCGCGACGCGCAGCCGCAGATGGGGCCCGGACTGCCAGTAGCGGATGAAGAACCAGGGGGTGCCGGGCGGGAGTTCGGCGACCGTGGGGCCGATGACGTCCGTGAGGACGCGGTCGTGGGCGCTGCGGGCCGTGGTGCCGAGGTGCAGGTGCCAGGCGCTCCAGCGGTGCGGTGTGGTGGGCATGCGGGTTCCTTGTCGTCGTCGTCCGTGGGGTTTCGAGAGCCTTACGTGCGCAGGTCCAGCACGGCGCCCCCGGTCTCGCGCGGTACGCCGACCACCGCCGACAGCACGATCGTCTCGTCCTCGCCCAGGCCGATGACCTCCTTGGTCTGGATCTCCTTGAACGCCCGGACCGGCCGGGCGAACAGGCCCTCCGCGGCGGCGGCCAGGCACAGTCCGTGCACCGCCCAGCCGCAGGCGTGCTGGGCGGCGCTCCAGCCGGCCGGGCCGAAGCGGGCGAACAGTTCGCGGGGGCGGACCGAGAAGAAGACGGTCAGCGGGGCGTTGGCGATGCCGCAGCCGTTGACCGGGGTCAGGCCGTAGCCGTAGTTGGCCTCCAGGCCGGCGGGGGCGGTGGGGTCCCGGCGGAGCAGGTGGGCGGTGCCGTTGTGGGTGCGGTGCACGCCAGGGGTGTGGCCGTCGATGTGCTGGACGACGGCGGTGACGGTGACCGCATCGAAGGCGGCGGCGAGGGTGGGGTGCGGTGGGGGGACGCCGAGCCAGGCCAGGGCGGTGGTGAGGGTGCTGGTGGGGAGGGGGGTGAGGCACTTGGCGGAGTCCATGCCGTGGAGGGATCTGGGCATGCGGCCGGAGTGGCGGTGCCAGAGGAGGTCCGACCAGGTGGGGGTGTGGGGGGAGTGGGGGACGGTGGGGGGTACGGCGGTGGTCAGGGGTGCGGGTGCGTTGTGGCTTGTCGCGCAGTTCCCCGCGCCCCTGGGGACGTGCCCCTGAGCCCGGTTGACACGGACCACGTCCGTGAGGGAAGGGTCGCCCTCGGGCACCGGAGTCTCCATGAAGCCGTTCGCTTCGCGACCTGCGCCAGGTGCCTCATCCAGCTCGACCAGCCACGGCAGCGACCACTCCCAGGTCTGGTCCATGCCCAGGTCGCGCAGGAGGTTCGGGCCGTCCGGTGTCGGTGGGGTCAGGGTTGCCGGGGTGCCGAACAGCTCCAGGCCCAGGCTCAGTGCGCGCAGCACCATGCCCGTTTCGATGGCCACCAGGGAGCCACGGAACCACTGGTACGCCCGGGGGATCGCGGTGTAGCGGCCGGTCAGGGCGATGCGGGTGGGGGTGCCGGTGCCGGGGCCCGTGAGGGTGTGGCGGGTGGGTTCCAGCAGGCGCCAGTCGCGGCCGTCCCCCACGAAGGCGTGCACCGGGAACAGGCAGCGCGGCGAGGCGTAGGGGCGGTGTTCGTTGTACGGGTTCTCCGGCTCGCGGCGCAGCGGCGCGAACGTGGCGGTCAGGGCGTGGGCCAGGGCGTCCGGTGCGGCCGGGCCACCCGGGGCCGGGACGTGCGGGTACGGCAGGGCCGACAGGTGGTCCGTCGTGCCCGGCGGCAGCAGGGTCGCCGGTCCCGCCGGGCGTGGGGGCGGGGGCGGCACATGGGCGTCGGGCGGCGGTGTGGCCTCCCAGGTCCACGGCGGCGGTTCCGGGGCGTCCACGCCGGTGCCGTAGGCGTACCAGAGGGGCTCGCGGGCGATGCTGTTGTCGCCCTCGGGGCCCGGCAGGTCGACCGGGGCGCGCCGCGTCCAGGGCTCGGCGGGGGCCGTCACGGGAACGGGTGCGGGTCGTAGGGGATCGCCCGGTGCTCCTGGCCCGTGCCGCGCAGGGCGGCGCGCAGCCGGGGCAGTCCGTCCAGGCGCTGCTGGGCGTGGCCGAAGCACATCGGCACGATGCCGGGGACGACGGCGCGGGCCACCGCGATACCGGCGTCGGCGTGCTCCCGGCTGGTCTGGTCGACGATGACGATCCGGTCCAGGCCCGCGTCGGCGAAGAGCGAGGCGACGTACTTCAGGGTGCCGCGTACGTCGCCGCCGGACGCGCGCTCCAGCCGTCCCGGCCAGTCCGGGAACGCCTCCTCCAGGGTGACGGCCGGGCCGCCGAGTCCCGCCAGGGCGCGGTCGCGGGTCTCGGGGATGGAGGAGAAGCGGACGTGGTCCTCCAGTTCCTCCACCAGCCACGGGTCCTCGACCATCCGCTCCACCTGCTCGCGCGTCCAGTCGACCGGGTTGGTGACGAGCTGGGCGACCTCGCGCAGGGCGCCGCGGATCGCCGACTCGGGTTCGGCGCCCGAACCCGCGGAGGAGAAGGTCGCCGGGAAGGGGTCCTTCTCGTTCACGGCGATCACCCACACCACCGGCAGTCCGATGTCCCGGGTGGCGACCAGGAGATGCACGTCGTAGCCACGTGCCCTGATCAGCTCGACCATGGCCCGGCTGGTGGGGTCGGTGAGGGTGCCGACCGGGATGTGGGGGAGCGGCTCGGCGCGGTACCAGGAGGTCAGGAAGGCGTCGCGCTCGGCCAGTTCGAAGAGGGAGTGCAGGGCCGCCTCTTCGTAGTTGGCGCCGACCGCGCAGCCGCTGGAGCAGTCGAAGAAGTAGTGCCGGCGGTTGGCGGCCCCGGCCACGCGCGCCGCGCGCCGGTCCCGGCGGAAGGCGTACTCGTACTGGTAGAAGGCGTGGTCGGCCGGGACCAGCAGCGGAGTGCCGTCGGCCAGGTCGTGGCCCCAGGCCCAGTCCATCGGGGTGTCGTCGGTGAACGGCGTGGCCCTGCTGGTCGGGTGGGCGAGCTGCTCGGCGGTGTAGCGGCCGAGGCTGCCCGGGTCGACGGCCCGTTCGGCGACCTCGCGGTACGAGCGGCCGGTCAGCAGGGGGATGTCGTAGGGGTAGCCGCCGAGCCGCTCGTAGGCCTCCAGGACGGCGACCGGTTCGGTCTCGGCGAACGTACGGGCCCTGCCGTGCCCCATGGCCGGGGCGTCGGCGACGACGGCCATGCTCATCGCGAACGGGGCGTGCGACTCGCGCAGGATCGCGCGGACCGGCCCGAAGCGGTCGTCGACGAGCCGGTCCCGCAGGAAACCGGGCTCGACGAGACGGCTCGCCGCGGTGCGGGTGGCGTCCCCGGGCACGGCGGGCCGGGAGCGCAGGGAGCGGGGCGCCGGGGTCCCGGTCGCCACCAGGTCCTCGGGGGCAGGGCCGCAGGCCGGGCAGTGGAAGCTGCGGGCGATGCCGTGCCGTCGGGTGCCGCGGACGGTCACCGAGTAGGCCTCGCCCGGCGCGAGGGGGTGGGCGGCGAGGTGGTCCAGGCCGGTGCGCAGGAGTTCGGGCAGCAGGGGCGCGGGCGCCGCCGGGACGCGGGTGGCCTGGGTGAGGTCGCCCACCAGCGGGTGGTCGAGGACGGTGCGTTCGCGGACCTCGGCGCAGACGGCACAGCCGGAAGTGGTGCCGGGCACCCACAGGGGGCCCACCATGACCTCGTCGTCGTGGACCCGCACGGACAGGTGCGGGCCCGTCGCCCGGGTGACGCGCTCGCGCTCCCAGTCCAGGTCCCAGCCGAGGTTGACGGAGACGGTGGCCCCGGTGGCGCGGGCCAGGGGCGCGAGGGCGGGCAGCCAGTCGCCGTACGCCGACACCGGCAGGGCGGGACCGGCCTGCACGGCGGTCGACGGTTCGGTGGCCGGTGGTTCGGTGGCCAACGGCTCAGTGGTCGGCATCGGTGGCCTCCTCGGCGCTCGTGCGGACGGGGTGATCGGTCACCGGGCCGTACCAGAAGGGGAGTTCACCCAGCACCGGGTCGGTGCGCAGGGGGTGCCCCTGGTGGCCGGCGCGGGCCGTGAGCTGCGCGCGCAGCGCCGCCCGGGTCGCGTCGTCCGCGGTCAGCAGGGCGTCGGTGGAGAGCCGGTCGGCCGTGCCGCCGGTCTGCGTGACGGCCAGGGCCGTGCACAGCGCGGCGTACGTCGCCTCCGTGGCGGTCGGGCCCCAGCCGGCGCCGCGCGGACGCCCGTCGACGGTGACCTCGGCCAGCGGCCAGCCGACCCCGGCGTACCGGGAGACGGCGAGGACCGGTGCGGTCCCGCCGAGCAGCGCCCGCAACTCGGCGGCGATGCGGTGGCCTTCGGCGTGCAGCGGGGCGTCCTCGTCGAGGACGTCCCCGGCCGTCCGGGCGAGTCGGCGCAGGGCGCCGTCCAGCAGCCAGTGCTCGCGGGTCAGGCCCGCCGCCGGGGTGCCGGAGGTGTCCTCGACGCGGTCGCGCAGGGCGGCCAGGGCGGCGGCGAGGGTCGCCGTCTCCTGGTGGGCGGCCCAGGCGGTGACCGTGCCCGCGCGGTCCGCCCGGTGCTCCGCCGCGCGCAGGGCGAGGGGCATCTGCGGCAGGTCCTCGCCCCGCGCGGAGGCGAAGAGGCCGGTCCAGCGGGCGGTGAGCACACCGGCGGCGTCCAGCGCGTCCTCGGGGGCGGGGTGGGGTTCGGCGGGGGTGTCGGCGAGACGGACGGCGACCGCTTCGCTCACGGGGACGCCCGTGACGGTGACGCGGTCGGCCGTCAGATCGGGGCCGTGCACGACATGTGCCTCCCCGGGCTCCGCGACACCCGTGAGGGTGTCGGTCAGGAGCTGTGCGGCGAGGGCTCCCGCGAGGGAGTGGGCGATCGGCCCGGTCGCCGGTTCGACGCCCTCGGCGTCCGCCCAGGCCCTGGCCCGGTCCCGGAGGACCTCCCAGGCGCCGGGTGCGACGCCGACCGGCCCGACCAGCACCGGCCCGGGCCCGAGCAGCACGGGCACGTGCAGCGTGCCGTCCTCCTCGGTCCACGTCCGGTCACCGTCGAGGAACTCGACGACGACCCTGGGCACGCCCTCGTCCGTCACAGATGTCGTCACCGCCGGGCCGCCGACGGGAGTTGTGGCACCGTGTCCGTGCACCGCCGGGTCGCCGACGGGGGTTCGGGTACCGGTCCCGTGCACCGCCGGGTCGCCGACGGGAGTCAGGGGATGCTGCACCGCCGGGTCGCCGACGGGCGTTCGCGTACCGGGTCCATCCACCGCCGGGTCGCCGGCGGGGGTTCGGGTACCGGTCCCGTGCACCGCCGGGTCGCCGACGGGAGTCAGGGGATGCTGCACCGCCGGGTCGCCGACGGGCGTTCGCGTGCCGGGTCCATCCACCGCCGGGTCGCCGGCGGGAGTCAGGGGGTGCCGCACCGCCGGGTCGCCGGCGGGAGTCGAAGGTGTGCGCACCGCCGGGGCGCCGGCGGGGATCAGGGCGCGGGAGCCGCCTGCCGAGCCGCTGCTGCCGGACAGCAGGGCGGGGTCCGCGTACATCGCGGGATCGCAGACCGGGACCAGGGGCCCCTGCGGCGTCACCGGGGCGTCCGTCGCCGTCACGTCGGTCACGCCCGCCCGGCGCAGTCCGCGCAGGGCGGGAGCCGTCGCCGTGGCCGGGCCGTGCAGCCGTACCCGGGCCCGGCGCAGACGGGCGAACGCCGCGTACGGGTCGTCGAGGCGGGCGGTGAGGCGGGCCAGCGTCTCGGCGTGCCGGGCGGCCAGTTCGGCCGGCGGCTCCGGCTCGGTGAGCGCGGCGGCGTCGAGCAGCAGGCCGTTCTCCCGGAGCTTGCCCAGCAGGTGCCGTACGGCGGGCCGGGCCCGCTCGGTGCCGAACTCGGCGACCAGCGCGTCCTCCGTCGTCCCCGCCCGCAGCAGCGGCACGCAGCCGTCCGCCACCGCGTACAGCAGCTCCGAGCCGCGCAGCACGAACTGCCCGCGTGTCCCGCTGAAGTAGACGCCCCCCGGCACGGGCGCGTAGTGCAGCCCGGGCCGGGCCCTGAGCGGCGTGGTGGCCGGGGGCGAGACGGCCGCGTTCCTCTCCACCTCGGTCACGGTCATGGCCTGACTCCTTCCGCTGCCCCGTTGTTCGCCGGGTCGTACACGAAGCGGCCACCGGCCCGCCGCCCCACCTCCAGCACCCACTCCGTGGCGTGGGTGCCGTCGGTGACGCCGGGCAGGGCCTCCTCCAGATAGCTCGTGCCGGCGCCGCGGCGCTCCAGCATCCGCGGCAGCACCCGCACCGCCAGCGCGCTGGACAGGTCGACGTACTGCGGTTTCTGCGCCAGGCGCTTGGACTGCACGTCGGGGGCGCCCACCGAGAGCGGGCCCTCGTCGTCCGGCACCGACTTGATGACGACCTCCTCGGGGACGCCGTGGCGGGAGCGCCAGGCGGTCAGTCCGAGGAGCCGTTCGTGTTCGTCGGGCCCGGCGGCGACGGCCGTGTCCAGTTCGGCACCGCCGTACCAGCGGCGGCGGCCGATGAGGACGTCGCCGACGGCCATGCGCGGCGCGACGCGGGTGTGCTTGCCGTCCCAGGGGGTCGCCGCGTGCCAGGAGTTGGGCAGGCTGTTGAAGAGCCGGCCGCTGATCACCAGGCCGGAGGCGACCGACAGCGGCGGCGGGAACAGGCCCGGGTGGCCGGTGCCCAGCGGCAGCACCCGCAGCGGGGCGCCGTCGGCGTCCTCGACGCGCAGCGTGTCGGTCTCCGGGTCGTGCGCGAGGCGCAGCGTGAACCAGTCCTCGGCCGTGAGGCCGCCCGGCAGCACCGGTGTGTGCGCGTTGACGTTGAGGCGGTGCAGGCCCAGGTCCTCGGTGATGCGGGTGCCGTCGTGGCCGTAGAAGCGTTTCAGGTGCTCGGCCAGCCGGGGCAGGGCCTGGCCGCCCTGGCGGCGGTCGGCCTCCAGGAAGCGCGCGTACAGCATGCCGTGGCCCGGCAGTCCGTCGTTGAGGACGAGCTGGTCGCCGGCCTGCTGGAGCAGCACGCCGTAGATCAGCGGGTCACCGCGGAAGCGGTCGGGCAGCGCCCGGGTCAGCTCGGCGACGTCCGCCGCGGTGAGCCGCAGGGTGTCCGCACCGGCCTGGGCCGTCTTGGTGAGCAGGGCGTGCACCTCCTCGGACAGCTCGCGGCGCAGCAGGTACATGCGCTCCAGGGAGCCGTCCGCCGGTCCGATCCCGGACAGCGCGGCGGCCTGGCCGCTGCCCTCGGGCCCGTACACGGCGGCCATCGCCGCGGCCCGCCGGGAGACCTCCCCGACGACGAACGCCGCGTGCTCGGCGAGCGGCACGTTCGCCCCCGGCCCGAACCGCTCCACGAACGCCGCGGTCATCAGCACCCGTACGTCGTGCAGCCAGTCGAAGACGGTCAGCAGCTCCACCGCGGGGCCGAGGTCGGCCAGCGGGGCGTGCCAGTCGGAGGCCGCCACCTTCAGCGGCGGCATGACGTAGTCCTCCTCGACCGTGATGTGCGCCGGGCGGCCCACGGCCTGGCTGAACCGGCCGAGGTCGCCACGCAGTCCGGCCAGCAGCGAGCCGCGCTCGGCGGCCGGGGCCTCGGTCACCCGGGGCAGCCCGGCGCGTACCCGGCTCGCCAACTCCCGGACACCGGGCGGCTGTTCACCGTCGGGCAGGGTCAGCAGGTCGTCGTAGTCGCCCGCGGCGGACTCCTCCTCGGGCCTGCTGAACGTGCACAGCACGCCCTGCTGCAGGGCCTGCCGCACGCGCCGTTCGGCCTCCTCGGCGGGGCAGCCGGCCCGGGCGGCGACGTGGGCGACGACCGCCGGGAACCTGCGCGGCCCCATCGACAGGGCGTCGAGCAGATCGCCCACCGGCCCGTCGAGCGGGACGGCGAGGCGGTGCATGCCCTGCTCGGAGAACTTCAGGAAGAACAGCTTGCCCGACTCCGGGTCGGGGGCCGAGGTGGGCGGCATCCCCACCCACAGGGTGGTGAGGTCGGTGCCGTCGGCGGGCAGTCCGCCGAGGACGTAGTGGAGCATGACCCGGTCCAGGCCCGGCACGGCCCGGGCGCCGGTGAAGGGCACGTCACCGGGACGGACGGCCTCCGGGTCGCCGGCCGGGGCCGGTTCGGCGATGCCCACCGCGGTGAACCGGGAGAGCGGGCTGGTGCGCACCATCGCCCGGGTGACGTACTGGATCAGGCCGCGCTCGGACTTGCGGGTGCGGGCGGACACCTTGCCCGGGCCCTCGACCGCGGCCCGGTAGCGCTCGGCCTCCTGGTGCACCTCGGGGGCGATGAGCGCGAGCGAGCGCAGCAGGTCGCCGTCGCCCAGCAGGGCGGCCAGCACGGCCCGTTCGCGGTCGGCGGCGGCCGGATAGCCCTCGGTGATCGTGGTGCGCAGCCGCTCCCGGCCGTTCCAGGCGGCCAGCCAGCGGGCCACCGACGGGGTCGCTTCGAGGCTCTCGGGCGTCTTCTTGGGGGCGCGGCCGTTGTGGATGGCACGGCGCAGTGCGATCAGCTCGCGCCGCTCGGTGTCCGAGCCGGCCGCGCCGATCCGCTCGTACAGCTCCTGCGAGCACACCTCGGCGGCCTCGGCCAACTCGGCTTCCGCCGTGGCCAGTTCATCGAGCAGACGGCGCTGCTCGGGGTCGGCGAGGCGGGCCCTGCGCAGCGGGTTGACGCGCAGGAACCACTGGGGTTCGGGGCTGGTCATCGCGGGGCTCCCGTCGGTTCCGTGGCGGTGAGGCGCTCCCGCCAACTGCTGCCGAGCACCTCGTCGACGGTCTCGGCGAGCGCGAAGCACATGTAGTAGCGCTGCATCGGCGAGACCGTGAGCAGGGGCAGCTGCTGGTAGAAGAGGTTCGTCAGCAGGCGGTAGGCGGCGAAGAACGGGGACGGGGTGCTGATCGCTCCCGAGCCGTGCACGGTCCGGTGGAAGTCGGTGTCGGGCTGCTCGCCGCGCGGCACCACCGTCTCCGCTCCGGGCGGGCCCATCCGGCTGCGGTCGACGCCGTCGGTGACGGAGTCGAGCAGATCCGGGGTGAGGGCGCCGGTGGCGACCGCGTGGTCCAGGACCCCGGCGCCGTAGGCGAACGCCGTGCGCCACTGGGCCGCCGCCGGGGACACCGCGCCGTTCAGGCGCTGTTCGACGACCTCCCGGATGCGCGGGCCCTCCTTGGCGAGGCGCTCCCGGAAGACCGGGCGCATGTCCTTGCGCGGGGCGGCCCAGGCCAGGAAGGCCTCCACGTGGGAGCGGGGCGAGAACACCCCGTAGGCGGCCCCGAGGGCATGGGTGTCGACGAGGGCGGCGAACGCCTCCGCCAGGCGGACCGTGCCGCTGCCCGGCTCCTCGGCCATCCCCTCGATCATCGTCAGCACCGGCGTCGCGAGGGCGCCGTGGACGACCGTGCGCAGGGCGTCGAGGCGCGGCTCCCGGGAGCGCAGCGAGGGGTCGCCGGGGGTGACGCGCAGCACCGCGCCGTGCTCGCGCAGCGGCAGATACGGCGGCTCCACCGCTTCGAGGCGGCCGAACTCGCGGGCCTGGTCCAGGTACACCTCCTCGGTCAGGGCCCGGGCCGGGTCGAGGGGGCCGGCGTCCAGCGCGGCCTCGATCGCCGCCCAGTCGACGGCGCCGCCGGGCGGCAGGGCGCCGGCCGGGGCGAGTATGTCGACGTGCGGTCCGTGCAGCCAGCCGCGCCGCACCTGCACGCCGGGCACGCCCAGCTCGCCCAGTGCGCGGGCGACCGGGACGACGTGCCGGGCCAGCCAGGCCGGAGTGACCGGCATCCGGGTATGGAGTCGCACCCCCGTCAGGCCGGCGGAATCCGGCCTCACGGCAATGCGCTCCGGAGCGTGAACCCCCATGTCCTTTCACCTTCCGAGAAGAGCCACAATGAATTCGTGAACCTGAATCCCATGATTGGCGCCGGGAATTCGAGCCGGAAGGGAAAAAGGTCCTGCGCTTACATACGTCATCGTTTCCGTGACGCCCGGCCACTGATCAAGATGACGGAATGCCGTATTCCGCTTCGAGGGCGGCGGTCGACCCGTTCGGGGCTGCCGGTGAACTGGCCGGAAACCGCCAAGAAGGCAGGTCGGCAGGTGTACTCTCCGCGAGTGACATCTACGTCCCCCACAACACCCCCCACCCCGTCCGCGACGGACGCCGAGTGCCTCGCCCTCACCCGCAACCTGCGCCGCCGAGGCGTGGCCGTGCTCTCCGTGTTCGGCCTCATGTGGGCCGTGGCGGCGGCCTCCGGGACCGGCTCGGCGACGGATGCCGCGCCGCTCGCCATCGAGGTGGCGGCGCTGCTGATCACCGCCACGGCGATCTACCTGGGGTACCGCAAGGGCGCCGCGCCCTCGCCCCGGATGGTGGCCCTTCCGGCCAACTGGGCGCGTGGCGTGGGCATCGTCAACACCGTGGAGCTGGCGGCCATCTTCGCCGTCATCGCCGCCTCCAACGCCGCGGGCCGGCCCGAGTTCATCCCCGCCGGCATCGCCCTCGTCGTGGGCCTGCACTTCTTCCCGCTCGCCCGGCTGTACGACCAGTGGCAGTACCGGTGGACGGCGTCGCTGCTGACGGTCGTCGCGGTCGCCGGGTTCGTGCTCGTCGCGGCCGGCGTCGCGAGCGAGACCGTGCGGATCGTGGTGGGCCTGGGCAGCGCGGTGGTGCTGTGGGCCTCGTCGTACCACCTGGCCCTGCGCGGCTGACACTCCCCGACCAGCGCTGAACGCAAGGATGTGCCCGACCGGCCGAGGCCGGACAGGCGCATCCTTGAAGCGTTCACGCGGTGGTGCTTGTGCGCTGACGCTGGTTCAGCAGGCCGAGCAGGTGCTGGACGAGGAGGACGAGGTGCCGATCGAGCCGCTGGAGGCGCCCATCTCCGGCAGGGCGACGCC